>AMWX01000013.1 GCA_000307935.1 SAR86 cluster bacterium SAR86E | reverse complement strand
AAAAAAATTATGGTCATGGCTCCTGTGATCAGAGGTAAAAAAGGAGAGCATCTAGGCATTTATGAGGATTTGAAATCTGAAGGTTTTGTCAGGGTAAAAATCAATGATGTTGTTTATCCATTAGATGAGTTTCCAGGATTAAATAAAAATCAAAAACATGACATTTCAGCTATTGTTGATAGGCTGAAATTACAAAAGGATGATGATAATAGATCCAGGCTGTCAGAATCAATTGATACTGCTCTCAATCTATCGGATGGCCTTGTTCAGATAGAAGTTCTTGATGAAGAATCAGAAGTACTGCTTTTTTCTTCAAATTTTTCATGCTCTCAATGCGGCTACTCTGTAACTGAGTTAGAGCCAAGAATGTTTTCTTTTAATAATCCTTTTGGAGCCTGTGAAAAATGTGACGGCCTGGGAGTTATTCAGTACTTTGATCAAAATAAGTTAATCTCGGATAATTCTGCAACCATAAATGAAGGTGCTATTAAGGGATGGAATAGAAGAAATAGATTCTATTTTCATCAATTAAAGTGTTTGGCTAAGCATTATGACTTCGATTTAGATACTCCATGGAAATCCTATTCTGAAGAAATCCAAAATATTCTTTTGTGGGGATCGAAAGACAAGATAAACTTCTCTAAAAGTTTTAGGAGTGGCAGCAAGATAGTACGGCAGCATCGTTTTGAGGGAATTATTCCTAATACCGACAGAAGATTTAAAGAAACAGACTCAGAATTTATTAGAAATGAGCTAGCAAAGATGCTCTCAGATAGTCACTGTGATGCTTGCGGAGGATCTAGACTAAAAAAAGAATCGAGAAATATTTTTATTAATGAGACTCCCATTCAAAATATTACAAATCAAAAAATATCAGATGCATTATCTTTTTTTCAAAATATTAAACTTGAGGGTGCAAAAGCAACGATTGCTGAAAAAATTCTAAAAGAAATTAAAGAACGTCTTACGTTTCTTGAAGATGTTGGGCTTAACTATCTTACCTTGGATAGAGGTGCTGGAACTCTCTCGGGAGGAGAGGCTCAAAGGATCAGGCTAGCCAGTCAAATTGGCTCCGGACTAGTTGGGGTAACCTATGTTCTTGATGAACCCTCAATAGGACTTCATCAAAGGGATAATGAGCGCCTCATTAAAACTCTTTATCACCTCAAAAGTCTAGGAAATACTGTAATAGTTGTTGAGCATGATGAGGAAGCGATTAGATGTGCAGATCACATTATTGATATTGGACCTGGGGCTGGTAAACATGGTGGAGAGATCTGCGCTCAAGGAAAATTAACAGATATATTGAAAAGCAAAGAATCCATGACTGCTGCTTACTTATCTGGAGAAAGAAAAATTGATTTCCCAAAAACCGCTAAAAAGCCTGATAAATTTATTGAGATAGTTGATGCATATGAAAATAATTTACAGCATGTAACTGTAAGAATCCCTATAGGAGTTTTTACTTGTATAACTGGCGTTTCTGGTTCGGGAAAATCCTCACTGATTAATCAGACCCTGATGCCAATGAGTAGTTTTTTGCTGAACAAAGCTAATCTCAATAAAGAAATTAAATGCAAACAAATTCAAGGGTTGGAGCACTTA
>AMWX01000012.1 GCA_000307935.1 SAR86 cluster bacterium SAR86E | reverse complement strand
TGAGGCTTATAATATTGAAGCTGAATATGGCAGAAAGTTAGATGCGTATGACGAAACTATTGTTTTAGATGGGCAAGAGGTTGTTGTTAATATTCTCAGAGTTGGAAGGCTAGGGATGTTCTTTCAAACTAAAGATGAAAGACAAACCGGCTATTATGATAATGAGCTAGGTTCTTGGGAAGAGCTTCCTGGAAGCTACCGAATCCAAGTAAGAGATGGAATAAGAATGGCGCAAAAATTAGCTCCTATGGATATTATGATGTTGCCAGTTGTCTACAGAGGAGACGCATCATGAAAAATTTAAATAGATCTTTTTTAACAATAGCTGCGGTATTTTCATTTAGTGCTTTCTCTCAGGATACCGCTGAAGGCGAGCCAACAACTATTCAAGGTTTACTTCAACTAGTAGAGCAGGGCAGAACAACCGAACAAGGCGTTAATGCTAAAAGAGAAGCGGATTTCTTAGCTAATAAAAATCAACAAGCTGCGAAACTTGCTGCAGAAAAGAGAGAGCTTGCTCGACAAGAAAAAATTGCAGATCAGCTTGAGGCTGAGTATAAAAAGAATGATGCAATCTTGGTTGTTAAAGAGGCAGCTTACAAGAAAGAATTAGGCTCACTTGTTGAACTATTTGGTCATCTGCAGAGTTCTGCCGGTGAAGCAAGCGCATTATTTGCTGACTCATTAACTTCTGCACAATATGGCAGAGACAGAGAAACTTTTTTGAATGATCTTTCATCAAAAATGTCGAGTGCGACTGAGTTACCAACAATTCGGGAGTTAGAAGGTTTATGGTATGAGCTTCAAAGAGAGATGGTGGCAGGATCAGAGGTAGTATCTTTTAATGCTAACGTAATTACTCTAGATGGAGAATCAATTGATTGTAAAGTTACAAGGGTAGGTCTTTACAATGCAATATGTGATGGTAATTACTTAGAATACATTGGAAGCAAAGGTCAATATGCTTTTTTAGGCAAGCAACCAGAAGGTCGTTATGTTAGCACAGCCAAAAAACTTTCAAATGCTGAGGTAGGCGAAGTAGTGAAATTTGGCGTGGATCCTACAGGTCCAGTTGGAGGAAGTTTGCTCGCTAATTTAATCCAGAACCCAAGCCTTATGGAAAGAGTTAACCAAGGAAGAGAAGTTGGTTATATCATTATATTTGTAGGTCTTATTGGTATCGCTATAGCGTTCTGGAAGCTCTTTACTTTATATACAATGGGTGTTGCAGTTTCCAAACAGACTAAATCTAAAACAATCGATAAATCAAATCCTTTAGGAAGAGTGTTAGCTGCTGGTGAAGAGCACATGGGTAAAGATATTGAAACACTTGAATTGAGGTTAGCTGAGGCAATAATGGCGGAAAGGCCAGCTATTGAGCGAGGCATACCTGTAGTTAAAATTATATCTGTTGTTGCGCCTCTAGCAGGATTGCTTGGGACAGTTACAGGTATGATTGTAACCTTCCAACAAATTACCCTATTTGGAACTGGAGATCCTAAAATTATGGCTGGTGGTATATCACAAGCCCTAGTTACAACAGTTCTTGGATTAGTGGTTGCAATTCCGACAACGCTTCTACATTCTTTTGCTAATTCGTCAGCAAGGGGAATCATTAATGTTCTTGAAGAACAAAGTACAGGAATCGTTGCAGAGCATTCTGATTCTAAGTAATTAGTAAATGTACGCAATTACTGAAGCATTCAATACTCTTAGAGACTTTATGTCTGCTGGAGGGAGCGTGCTTTGGCTAATTGCAATTCTAGCTGCATTTATGTGGGCTATTATTCTTGAAAGAATTTGGTACTTTAATGCAGGGCATAAAGTATATATGGATGAACTGAAATCTGAGTGGGATTCTCTTTCAGATCATACTACTTGGAAAGCTGATGCCATAAAAGAAAAGCTTACATCTCAAGCAAGAACCGAAGTCAACAGATACTTGCCTCTCATTAATACCTGTGTTGCATTGGCGCCTTTATTTGGATTGCTTGGGACAGTTACAGGTATGATTGAAGTGTTTCAGGTAATGGCTTTTACTGGTGGTGGTGATGCAAGGTCAATGGCCGGAGGAGTATCTAAAGCTACACTCCCAACTATGGCTGGTATGACAACAGCATTGTCTGGTGTTTTTGCTACTATATATTTAAATTCAGCACGCAATAGAGAAGAAAATTTAATCAAAGATACAATTAGAAGTTAATAGGAGAATAATGTGAGAAGAAATGCCATATCAAGCGCTGTTCAAGAAGAAGAAGCTGAGATTAACATGACACCCATGCTTGATGTTGTATTCATCATGCTTATATTTTTTATTGTTACAGCAAATTTTATCAAGGAGCCTGGTCTTGAAATCAATAGGCCTGAATCTAATACTTCAGAGACTCAAGAAAATGCTGCAATTTTAATTGCGGTTGGTGCATCCGGTGAGATCTGGATGGACGGCAGAAGAATTGATGCAAGGCAGGTAAAAGCTAATGTTGTTAAACTTCTGGCTGATAACCCTCAGGGATCTGTAGTTATTCAAGCAGATGAAAAAGCTGAAGCAGATACAATCATTAAAGTAATGGATGGCTCTCGTGAAGCTGGGGTATACAACATATCGCTGGCATCTGAACCAAAATAGAGAAAAAATTGAGCACTGCTGCAAATAGTATAAATTCTTTTTATCAAACCCTATCTAAGGTCTTTGCACCAGTTACAGCATTATATTTAAGAGCATTTAACTACAACAAGTACATAGCTGGCATTGGGTTTGCGGCTTTTATTACACTTGGTTTATTTTTTTTGATGGTCGCTTTAATATCTTTGGGTGATGGCTCCATACCAGAAGATAATTCTAGAAAACTAGGCGATGTCATCATGCCTGATAGAGACATTGATACTCTGTTTGATGATGTTGATAAACCAGAAGAGCCGGAGGAGCAGCCAGAGGATATTGCTCAGCCTGAACTAGATTTAGCCCCTTTAACTGGAGTTGATGTTAGTTTGCCTAAACCAAAAGCTGATTTTGCTGCTGGAGGTTCATTTTTTAGAGATGGTGAATACATTCCATTGTTTAAAGTTACTCCAATATATCCAAGACGAGCTCAAGAAAGAGGCATTATGGGCTATGCTGTTGTGGCGTTTACAATTACTGAAACAGGTACAGTAGAAAATGCAGTTCCCCTAGAGGGGTTCTGTGGAGATCCAACAAATCCTGAAACTGTATTTAGGCCTTGCTCTATCTTTAACTCTGCAGCATCAAGAGCCGCTGCTAAACTAAAATATAAGCCTAAAATTGTTGATGGAAAGGCTGTAAGAGTTGACGATGTACCGCACAAGTTTACTTTTATTTTAGAGGACTCTTAATGTTTAAATCTTTCATACGTTTTTTTACATTCTTGCTAATTTTTTCATTTTCAGCAGGTTCACTAGATCTTGTTGCTCAAGATGGCGATAAAAAGAAAACGTACAAAAAAGCCAGAGTGCTTACAAGCTCAACCGCCAAAAAAGTAGTTAAAGTAGTTGAAGCTCTAGAGAGACAAAAAATAGTTCAGGTTCCTGACCCAGAGAATAAGGGTAAGTTTATTGAAAAAGAAGAAGATGATCCTGATTGGGATGAAGCAAAGTTAATTCTTACAGAGTTACTGAATAAAAAAGATGAACTTAAGAGCTATGATCGCTCTGTAATTTGGAACTATTGGGGCTACATTTATTTTAGTGAAGAGAATTATGACAGGGCAATGTATGCTTATGAGCAATTGCTCAGTGAGCCAGAGGCTACAATTCCATTACGAACAGCATCATTATTAACATTGGCTCAACTTAATCTTGTTAAAGAAAATTGGGATAAGGGAATTAATCTTATTTTGCAATGGATGGATGAGGTTGAGAAAGTCACAGCCCAATCATATTACCTGCTAGGGTCTGCTTACTTTCAAAAGGAAGATTATGTTAAAGCTAGAAGCTCTATGGAAGAGGCAATTAAGCTTGCTGAGGAAGAAGGCTATAGACCAAAAGAAAATTGGTATGTTTTATTAGCCGCATGCTTTAGTGAATTAAAAGACCAAAAAATAATAGGAGCCCAATTTGCTCTTGAACAACAACTTGGGATTTATGAAATTTTAGTTAATTACTACCCTAAGAAAATTTATTTTCTTCAGCTTGGCGGAACTTATCAGCAAATGGATCGCGAAGAGGATTACATGATTACATTAAAGGCTGCCTTTGAAAAAGGTTTGCTGGATAAGGAAGGCGAATATCTTGCTTTAGCACAATTACTGCTATTAAGTAAAAGTCCATATTGGGCAGCGCAAGTTTTAGTTGCTGGGCAAAACAAGAAAGTAATTCTAAAAGATGAAAAAACTGGAAAAGAATCCACAGTTCCGGTAGTTAAAGACACTGAAAAGAATCTTAAATTATTGGCTGACTCATGGAGAATGGCTCAAGAAATTGATAAAGCAATTCCAATTTTAGAAAAGGCTGCCAAAATGTCTAAAGACGGTGACACCTATGTTCTTTTGGGAAATCTTTATTTATTTGAAGATAGGATGCAAGACTCGATTAGAGCTATTGAAGCTGGTCTGAAGAAATCTAAAGTTAAAAGTAGGTCTCAAGCTCAATTAGTTCTTGGTCAGGCATACTTTGAATTAGAGCAGTTTGATGAAGCCAAAAAACAATTCAGAGCTGCCGCACGTGACGATGATAAGCGCATTAAGAAAACTGCTAACTCTTGGATTAAATATGCTGAGAATGAGGAGGTGAGGGTGCAGAATCTGGCCCTTAGAAGAAAATTCATTGAGGAATCCCAGGCAAAAGCAAAGGCTAAGAACTCTTAGAATTTTGAGTATGTCTCAATCTTGAAGTCATAATCGTTCTCAGAATCTTTCTTATATGACTCTTCAGATTCTTTTTTCCAAGTTGAAAAATCTAGCTTTGGATAAAATACATCACCATTAATATCGCAATCAACTTGGGTTAGTACAAGTTTATTTACTAGGTCTTTGCTCTCTTCAAATACATATCCTCCTCCAATTAAGACTGCCTCATTTTTGTTTTTTTGATCGATATTCCATTTTTCAGCTAATTGAATGGCCTGTTCAAGATTAGACGTTACTTCTATACCATTTTCAGGCCTCATAGTTTTGGAAATAACAATATTTTTTCTATTTGGGAGAGGTCTTCCAATTGATTCAAAAGTTTTCCTTCCCATGATTATGGCTTTATTTTGAGTATAGGCACTAAAGTGTTGAAGGTCTCTTTTGAGCTTCCATGGCAACTCATTTTTCACACCAATTACCAAATTATTTGATACTGCTACTAAGTGAGAAATAATCATTTCAAAAATTATATTGCCATTGGTGCTTTGATAGCTGGATGAGACTCATATCCATCTAATATAAAATCATCTACAGAAAGATTTTGCAGATCATCAATTGAATTAATGCTCGGCATGATTAATTTGGGAAGTTTTTTTGGCTCTCTTGTAAGTTGCTCTTTGACTTGATTAATACTATTTTTATAAATGTGCGCATCACCAAATGTATGAACAAATTCTCCTGGCCTAAGGTTTAAAATGTTTGCGATTATAGATTGCAGCAGAGCATAGCTTGCAATATTAAATGGAACGCCCAAAAACATATCTGCACTTCTTTGATACATTTGACAGGAAAGTCGGTTACTTTCTGAAACATAGAACTGTGACATTACGTGGCATGGTGGTAATGCCATAGAGTCAATCTTTTCAACATTCCATGCACTGAGAATATGTCGTCGTCCATTTGGATTAGACGATAAATCATCAATCAATTTTTTAATTTGATCAACACCATTCCAATTTCTCCATTGAACACCATATATTGGGCCAAGCTTCTTAATAAGATCAGTGTTTTCATAGCCAAGTTCAATGCCTTGATTATCAGCATTATCTGTCCAAATTGTTGAGAATTTTTTTAAATCTGTAAGTTCTGATCTATTTTTTTTAAACCTAATTTCTGCAAGTCTTCTTTCATCATCAGAGCCTTCAAGAAACCATAATAATTCAGACACCACTCCTTTCCAGGCTAAAGATTTTGTCGTAACTGCAGGAAAGCCATCTTCAAGATTAAAACGTATTTGATGCCCAAAGGATGAAATCACTCCGGTATTAGTTCTGTCAGCACGCTCTTCGCCATGCTCAAGAACGTAGTTTAAAAGTTCAAGATATTGCTTCATTTTTTCTTAATGATCTCATTAGTAATATGAGTCCAAATAGAACCATCGGGATGCTGAGAAGTTGACCCATGCTTAATTGTAAAGCAACAAAACCTATGTGAGAATCCGGTTGTCTAAAGTATTCTATGAAAAATCTTATTAATCCATATCCTAGCAAGAAAGTGCCACTAACCACCCCATGATTTTTATTTTTAGAGCTGACAAACATCAATATAATAAATAAAAACAATCCCTCAAAAAATGCTTCATAGAGCTGAGAGGGATGCCTTGTGAAGCCATAAGGATCTGTTGGAAAGATAAAGCCCCAAGATCCGTCAGTGGGTCTACCAAAAAGCTCCCCATTTAAAAAGTTTCCAATTCTTACAAGACCAAGCCCAATTGGTATTGCCGCACAAATCGAATCTGCTAGTCTTAAAAATGAAATTCTATGAAAATAAGAATATATAAAAAGACTAACAATTACTCCCATAAGGCCTCCATGAAAGCTTAGACCTCCTTCCCATATAAAAAATAAACTCAAGGGATTAGATGCCAATTGAGCCCATCCGTAAAAAAACATGTAACCAAATCTGCCGCCAAGCATGGCACCAAATATTAGCCCATATAAAAAAACAATATCATTAACTTGATCATGAGTTAACTGTAATTCTTTTGTTATGTGATGATTTTTTAAATATTGAAATATTAAGACAGCTGATAAAACCCAAGTAACAGCATAGTATTGAATTTTTAACCTACCCACTTCAATTAAACTGGGATTATTAAAAAAATCTGATAGTTCAATAATCAATTTGTTATCACCATTATTGCTACCATGATTAAAAATATGCCAAAGAAGATTTTGAGAGTATTTTCTGAAATTGAGTGGCTAACATTAGCTCCGATATTTGCAGTAAATATGCTTGCGAGCGAAATAGAAACAACAGCAGGCCAAAAAACATAACCAAAAGCACCTGATGGAAGATCTAAGTTTGAAATTTCACCATAATACATATAGCTCATTGCTCCTGCTGCAGATATTGGCACTCCACAAGCCGCAGCAGTTCCAATTCCCTGGCGTATATTATAGCCCCCGGCAATCATTAGCGGTGTCGTAAATGACCCGCCACCAATGCCAATAATTGACGATAGAAATCCTATCCAGGATCCATGCACTGGAGCTATAAATTTTGATAAGGAAAGAATTCCTTTTTTCTTATTGGCTAGAGTTTGGGTAAATCCAATGATCATTTCCATACCAATGACAATTAAGAAAACTGTAATAACCCACTTTAAAATTTCACTAGATAAGGTGGCAGCAAATCCAGCACCGACAACTGCACCTATAATCATGCCAATTGATAGGGGCGTAACTAACAACCACTTTACACTTCTTTTTTTATGATGAGATAAGGCTGAAGAAATTGCAGAAAAAATTATACTTGCTAATGACGTACCTATTGCCATTAGTACAATAATAGAGCCTTCAAAGCCCATGCTATAAAAAATTAGAATTAATGAGGGCACCAAGATACTTCCACCACCAATTCCAAACATACCTGCAAGAAAACCGGTGCACGCTCCGAGTGAAAGAAAAATGAGAATCTCAATCATTAGAAAGTTGAATATATTTTGGCAGAAACTCCGAAAGAACTTTTCTATAAACACCTCTTTTAAACGGAACAACACAAGCCAATGAATGCCAATAGGTTGCCCATTTATGCTCTACAAATTCCTGAGGAATTTCATTACCCAAATTAATTTCAAGCTCATTATTTGCCTTCAGCATGAACCATTTCTGAGTTTGACCTTTAAAATTTTTTAAACTTTTGGGCCAAGGTTTGTATCTTGCAGGCAGCTCATAGCGATACCATTGGTGACTTTTTTGGATGATATTTACATGATTTTTTTTAATACCCACTTCTTCATAGAGCTCTCGGTATGCAGCATTAACCTCAGACTCTCCAACATCTATGCCTCCTTGAGGGAATTGCCAAGTTCTTTTCCCCTTTCTTCTGCAGATCAGTAACTGATTGTTTTTATTCAAAACAATTAAGCCAACATTTTTTCTATAAGATTTATCATTCATGTTAGATTAACTCCTTATGAGCAAGCCTGATTTAGTAATTTTTGACTTAGATAATACCATTCTAAATGGTGATTCAGATTATACGATGATTAACTATCTGGTTGATATAGGCATCTTAGATGAGGCTGCAAAGTCAAGAAATGAAAAATATATTCAAGATTACCAAGAAGGCAAATTAAACTTTGATGAGTATACAGATTTTGCTTTACAAGCATATGTAGGCAAAACATTAGAAGAAATTAATGAAATCATGCTTACCTTTGTCAAAATTATTATTGAACCAATGATTAATATTTTTGCATTAAAATTGATTCATGATCATCACGATGCAGGGAACGAAATATTGCTTGCCAGCGCCACCAATGAACTTATTGTTAGGCCCATTGCACGTAGATTAGAGATTAAACATGTCATCGGAACAGTTGTTGAGTTTTCTAATAATAAGTGTACGGGTAAGTTTGTGCCTCCATCAGCACTTGGGCGAGGCAAGCTAGAACTTGTTAGGCAATGGATGCATAAACATAAATTCAACGATTTTAAAAAAGTAACTTTTTATTCTGATTCAATTAATGATTTGCCCTTGATGGAAACAGTTCAGTTTCCGAAAGCTGTTAACCCTGACCCCAAGCTAGAGGCTATATCAAAACAAAGGGGGTGGGAGATTATTAATTTGCCTAGAATTTAACTTTTATCTTTAAATTCTGACATAGAAGGGCAAGAGCACATGAGATTTCTATCTCCATAAACATTATCAACTCTGCCGATAGGTGGCCAATATTTATTTCTACCATTCATATCAGCAGGATATGCTGCTAGAGAACGAGAATATTTGTATGGCCAATCATCTCTAGTAACTTCTTGTGCACAATGGGGCGCATTTCTTAAAGGACTTTCTTCAATCAGCATCATCCCTTTTTCTACCTGTGCAATTTCCTCTCGAATATTTATCATTGCTTCAATAAAACGATCAAGCTCGAATAAAGATTCGCTCTCAGTAGGCTCAATCATTAAAGTGCCAGCAACAGGAAATGACATGGTGGGAGCATGGAACCCATAATCAATAAGTCTTTTGGCAATATCGTCAACTTCAAGCCCACATGATTCTTTTAAGGGTCTAATATCAAGAATGCATTCATGTGCGATTAAATTATTTTTGCCGGTATATAAGACTTTGTAATGAGAGCTTAATTTTTGAGCAATATAGTTTGCACTCAAAATTGCTACCTGTGTAGCCTTCCTCAAACCTGATGCTCCCATCATTTGAATATACATCCAGCTAATAGGTAGGATTGAAGCGCTTCCAAAATTTGTTGATGAGACTGGACCAACATTTCTAGAGTCAGGATCATAAGATAATGGATTTGATGGTAGATGAGGTAGCAAGTCTTCAACAACTCCAATTGGACCTACCCCTGGACCACCACCACCATGAGGAATACAAAATGTTTTATGCAGATTAAGGTGAGATACATCTCCTCCAAATTGACCAGGTTTGCAAAGTCCTACCATTGCATTGAAGTTAGCCCCATCAATATATACCTTCCCACCATGATCATGAATAATTTGACACACGTCTGTGACAGTTGTTTCAAAAACTCCATGTGTTGAAGGATATGTGATCATTATTGCAGCTAATTCTGAAGTGTATTTTTCAGCAGTATTACGCAAGTCTTCTAGATCGATATTACCTTTTTTATCACAACTGATTGGCACAACCTCCATTCCTGCCATTTGTGCAGAGGCAGGATTGGTTCCATGAGCTGATTCAGGAATTAAGCATATTTTTCTTTGATCGTCTCCATTAGCTCTATGGAAAGCGTCAATTGCTAATAAACCAGCATATTCGCCTTGAGAGCCAGCATTTGGCTGTAATGAGACTCCTGAGTAACCAGTGATTTCAGAAAGCTGAGCTTCAAGATCTCTTATTAAAATTTTATAACCTCCAGTTTGATCATCCGGAGCAAATGGATGTATGTTTGAAAATTCATCCCACCCAACTGGTATCATTTCAGATGTTGAATTGAGCTTCATAGTGCATGAGCCCAATGGAATCATTGCTCTATCAAGAGCAATATCTTTGTCAGATAATTTTCTGATGTACCTTAACATCTCAGTTTCAGTTCGATATAAATGAAACACTGGATGAGTTAAATATTTTGATGATCTGTTAAGACTAGATGGTATTTCTAGCCTAGAAATAACTTTTTCTTCATTACCTATCTTGGTAAAAAGTTTTAATAAATTTGCAACATCACTATCAGTTACAGTCTCATCTAACGAAATGGCTATATGATTCTTATCTAACATTCTAAGATTCATCATTTGGCTTTGCGCGGCTGAAATAATTTCTTCTGTTTGATCATCAGTACGAATTGTGAAAGTATCAAAAAAATAATTAGATTTTAAATCGTAGCCAAGTACATTGATTTCATGCGCGAGACCAATTGTTTTTAAGTGAATGGACTGAGCAATATTTTTTAATCCTTCTGGGCCATGATATGCAGCATAAAATCCTGCCATAATTGCTAACAACGCCTGAGCTGTGCAAATGTTGCTTGTGGCTTTTTCTCTTCTGATGTGCTGCTCTCTAGTTTGAAGAGCTAACCGGTAAGCAGTCCTTCCATGTTCATCAATTGAAACCCCTACCAATCTTCCAGGTAATGATCTTTTATATTTTTCTCTTGTTGCCATAAATGCAGCATGAGGCCCACCAAACCCAAGAGGCACACCAAATCTTTGCGAGCTACCTATTGCAATGTCGGCCCCAAGCTCACCCGGACTTTTTAATAAAGTCAGTGCAAGTAAATCTGATGCCATTATCACTAGCCCATTTTGCTTATGGATATTCTCAATCTGTTTAGAAAAATCAATTATTGATCCATCATTGCCAGGGTATTGCAACAAGGCACCAAAATATGTCTCATTATCTGTTTCAGAAAGTAGCATTGGATCACCTATAGTTACCTCAATACCAATTGGCTTTGCTCTGGCAGTTACAACTGAAATTGTTTGAGGAAAACAATTTTGATCAACAAAAAATTTAATCGATTTAGATTTACCAACCCTTGCTGCAAGAGTCATGGCTTCTGCTGCAGCGGTTGCTTCGTCAAGCAATGAGGCATTTGCAATTTCAAACCCAGTAAGATCTCCAACCATAGTTTGAAAATTAATAAGTGCTTCCAATCTTCCTTGTGATATTTCAGGTTGATAGGGAGTATAGGAGGTATACCATCCTGGATTTTCAAATACATTTCTTAAAATTACTTTAGGCGTATATGTTCCGTAATACCCTTGACCAATAAAGGACTTAAAAACAGTATTTTTTTTTGAAATTTCCTTTAATTTATTAAGCGCTTCTTCTTCAGACATAGCATCTTCAAGCTCAAGTTTATTATTCAGAAAGATATTTTCAGGAAGCACAGATTGTGAAAATTCTTCAATGTCTTTGTAGCCCAGGTAATTAAGAAGGACATCAATATCCGTCTTACTCAAACCAATGTGTCTTAACGCAAAGTTATTAAAATTGTCCATAATTTTTTTTAAAAAAAGGGTTTCACCCCATGCAGTGATTACTTTTCTACAAAGCTAATCTTCGCAGGCTTCGCTGTAATCTTCAGGAGAAAGCAAATTCTCTAACTCGTTCATATTAGTAGGATTTAATTTATAAAACCAGCCATCTTCATATGGAGATGAGTTTACTATTTCTGGTTGGTCTTCCAGAAGTGCATTTACCTCAATAACCTCTCCTGAGAGGGGAGAGTATACATCTGATGCTGCTTTAACCGATTCGACTATGGCAGCATCACTTTCTGCATCTATTGATTGGCCTACCTCTGGTAATTCTACGAAGACAATATCTCCCAAAAGATCTTGAGCATGATCACTTATACCAACCGTAACTGTGCCGTCAGATTCAACTCTGATCCACTCATGAGAAGAGAGAAATTTTAAATCACCAGGTATATTACTCATGTCTAAATTTTACCCTGTCTAAGAAATCTAGGCGATACAAAATCAATATTTAATGCTTTATTTCTGATAATTACTTTCCCATTTTCTTTATAACCTTGATCCACTCTTGCCAAGCCAATGCTTAATTGTAGTGTTGGTGAATATGAGCCACTTAAAATAATTCCTTTGCCCTGTTCATGATTTATCTCATATCCTTTTCTGAGTATTCCTTTATCTCGGAGAATTACGCCTACGATTTTTTTCGATTTGCTTTGGTCTATTGATAAAAGTGCGCATTTACCAACGAACTCTCTGCTTTCATCGCTCATATCTATGGTCCAGCCTAGATTAGATTCATATGGATGGTTTTCATTTGTCATGTCATTCCCGTATAGATTAAGACCTGCTTCTAGCCTTAGGGTATCTCTCGCACCCAGACCAATTGGAACGCAGCCTAACCTTATAGCATTTTCCCAAATATTTTTTATATCTGCATTAGGAATAATTATCTCAAGACCATCTTCCCCAGTATATCCGGTTCTAGCAAATAATTTGTCACCCTCAAAAAAACAGCCAAAGGTATCGAGATCATTTACCTTGGCATCTATCCCATCCATTTCTACAATTTTCTTCAGCGCTTTTGGACCCTGAATTGCAAGAATGCCCATATCTGATCTTTCAACAACTTCTACATTGAATTCCTTGGCATATTTCTGATACCAGTGTTTATTTTGCTCTCTTGTTGAGCAGTTTGAAACAAGTCTAAATTTATTATTTGAATGATAGATAATTAGATCATCTAATATGCAACCATTTTCATCGAGCAGGGCGCCGTAAATAGCTTTGTTTTGTTGTGAAACTTTTTTAATATCATTGGCAAAAATCTTTTCAAAAAAACCAATTTGATCGCCGCCTAAAAAATCAAATACTGCCATATGTGAGACATCAAAGATACCTGCTGAACCTCTAACGGCTTTATGCTCATCGATAAGAGATGTATAACTGATTGGCATCTCCCAATCAGAAAAATTTACCATCTTTGCCCCTAATGCAAAGTGAGACTCATTTAAGGCTGTCTTATTCATTTTTCACGAAATTAGATTTAGAGAAGCTATATTGTAACAAGGTTTACTAAATGCATTTTTAATTTAACATTACATTATCAATGTGTTAATCTAAATGAGAATCATTCTCAATAAATACAAATTAAGGATCAAAAAATGGCTGAATTTATAATCGTTTTTAGAGAAGTTTTAGAGGCATCATTGGTTGTAGGAATTATTTATCTGCTTATTGAAAAAACCAATCAGTTAACTCATATTACTAAGCTTTGGTATGGAGTTTTTGCTTCAATATTGGCTAGTATTGCCGTTGGATTTCTAGTCATACAAGCCAAAAATGCTTTAGGGAACAATTCTACTCAAGCCCTTTTTGAAGCCGTATTTTTATACTTAACAGCATTTTTAATTTGGTATGTTATTTTTTGGCTCTCAAAAAATGTAAGCAATAAAAAGGTTTTAGAGAGTCAGGCAATTAATGCTATGGAGATATCTTCATGGGGCATATTTTTTGTCGTATTTTTTGCAATTTTGAGAGAGGGTTTTGAAACAGCCATTTTTCTTATATCTAGCTTCTCTATTACAGGTACATTTTCATATTTTGGATTTATTGTGGGAGCAGTGCTTGCAATTATTATTGGCTTTTTGATTGTTAGGCAGGGCAGAAAAATTGACTTGCGCAGTGTCTTTAAGTACACGACTCTTTTACTAGTTTTCCTTTCTGCAGGTATGATTGCTTATGGTACTCATGAAGCAGAAGAATATTTAGTTAAATCAGAGCAGATAGAAAAATCCGAGATTTATCGTGTTTGGGATATCTTGCAGCCTACTAAGTCTACAGAGTCGGGTGCAACAATTTATCATCCGCTGCATGACAAAGGCTCAATAGGGCTATTCTTAAAAGGTTTTTTTGGGTATAACAGCAATCCCAATATTCCTGAAGTAATATTATGGTTTTTGGCAATGTTATTTGGACTTAATATGTGGAGACGATTCTATTATTGATCAAGAATCCAGTCGCTCCATATTTTTAATTGCTTTTTCCATTTGTCTTTCTCGAGTTGCATGCTCATTTACAGCTTTCATCATTGCATCAACTCTTTTTTGAAGATCCTCTGTAGAGCTCCCAAAGTTTAAGAACTCTTTTTTAAGCTTTCCAAATTCTTGCATTATTTCACTTGCTCTTTCGTTTAGCGCAAGTGTTCTAAAGCCCATATGAATGCTAATCAAATAAGCAGCAAGAGAATTAGGGCCCATAATTAAAACTCGATGATCTCTGAATATTTCCTCTCTAAGGCTACCAATTGAATCGATTAATTGCATGAGTGATTCGCTTGGAATATACATCACCCCAAGCTCAATGGTTATGCCAGATTGCATATATTTAGAATTGATATCTTTTGCATCATTTTGAACATGCCGCTTGATTTCATCTATAGATTTTTTTACTAATTGTGGATCATTTATATCAGATGCATATAAATAATTATCAAAAAGACCAGAAGGAAATTTTGCATCTATTGGAAGCATTAGGCCCTCGGGAAGTTTTATTACAAACTCCACTCTTTTGCCAGAACCAGGTATGACTTCAGCGTTAGCTATAAATTGATTAGTATGGAAAATATCTTTAATTATAGCTTCAAGCGACCACTCACCAAATTTGCCTGCTAAAGTCCCTCCCGATAAGTATCGGTTAAGTTTATTAAGAGGATCTTGGAAAGATTGAATATCTTTTGTGAGATCAAACAATGCAGCCTCTTGTCGCTCAACAGACTTATCTATGTCTCTTAGCGATTCTTTAGAATCAGAGCCTTGAGAGCTGTCTTTGATATTTAGATAGATTAAATAACCCAAAAGCAGGATTATTATCACTAAAAGAATCCATAAATATGTCACTTATAAATTTATCCTATAAAATATATTTACTTATATACCCAATGATACTATGGAAGAATCTCTAGAATCTAAATTTGCCTCTTTAAAAGCCAAAAACATGAAAATTGATCTTACAAGGGGCAAACCTGGGTCTGATCAACTTGATCTATCCAACGATCTTCTGAATTTGTCTATACAAGTAGAAAATTCAACCGGTATTGATGTTAGAAATTATGGTGATCCATTGGGAATACCTGAGGCAAGAGAGCTCGGCGCATCTTTGCTTTCGGCGCCAGTAGAAAATACTATGGTTGGAGAACAATCAAGCTTACTACTTATATATCAACTCATCCTCGCTAACTACCTTTTTGGATTAGAAAATCCATGGAAAAATCAGCGAGATCTGAAGTTTATTTGTCCAGTTCCAGGTTTTGACAGACATTTCAGATTGTTGAACGATTTTGGGATAGAGATGTTGTCAGTTCCTCTAACTGGAACAGGAGTGGACATTCAGAAATTCCAAGATTTGCTGACTGAGCATCAAGATATAAAAGGCATAATATGTGTACCGCGTCACTCCAATCCTTCGGGAGATATTTATTCAGATCAAAACCTTTTAGATCTCTTTAGGTTAGGAAAAGATTATTCAAATGAATTTTTATTTATATTGGATCATGCTTATTTGCTTCATGACTTTGCGCCATCAAGCAGCCAAACACCTTCATGGGAATTAGCAGAAAGATGCGATACTTTAGATCAAACTGCAATATTTTGTTCTTTCTCAAAAGTTACTTTTGGTGGTGGGGGGTTATCATTCGCTGCGGCAGGTAAAAAACTTTTTACTCTTTTAGAGTAACAAAGAGCCTCAATGATTGTTTGTTCAGATAAAGTTAATCAACTGCGTCATACTCAATTTTTAAAAAATAAAGATGAGGTCTTGAACCATATGAGAAAGCATGCGGAATTAGTAAAGCCTAAATTTGAAATAGCGTTTAATGCTCTTGACTCAATTAGTTCGGAGATTGGTAACTATAAAAAGCCAAGCGGAGGATATTTTATTTCTTACAATACCACCAAGCCTATTGCTAAAAGAGTTATTGCGCTTTGCAAGGAGGCGGGAGTTTTAATAACTCCGGCAGGATCCACTTATCCTCACTTTAATGATCCACAAGATTCAAATATAAGGCTAGCCCCAACTTTTCTTGGTGTCGAAAGCCTAAGAGAGGCTATGGAAGTTTTTACAACTGCCTTGGAATTAGCTTATAAGGAATAGTTTAGTTTACTGCTCGAGCTAAAGGCACAAACTTGCCATCTTCAAAATGGGAAAATATATTTTTAATTTCAGGATGCTTTGGTAATTCCTCTGAGACATCACTAATAAGGTTTTGTTCTGATACATAAGCAACATAAAAAATCTGGCCATTTTCTGCAAAGAGATGATAAAAAGGTTGATTTTTTCTTGGCCGTATCGATGTCGGAATAGATTGATACCATTCTTCTGTATTATTGAATTCAGGATCAACATCAAATATGACACCACGAAAATCTAAAAAACGGTGCTTGACTATCGCCCCTATGGCAAATTTTGTTTCAATCAGCTCTTGCTTTATATTATCCATAAATCTATTTAAATCATAACAAATTATAGGAGCAACACATGGTAGTAACTAGCACCCCGTCAATAGAAGGAAAAGAAATTGAGTCCTATCAAGGAATTGTTATGGGAAGCACAGTAAGAGCGAGACATCTGGGAACTGATATTTTGGCAACTTTAAAAAATATTGTTGGTGGAGAGTTAAAAAGCTATTCCATACTTTTGATGCAGGCAAGGCAAGAAGCCATGGAGAGAATGATTGCAAATGCCAAAGAGATGGAGGCAGATGCGGTGGTAAATTTTCGCTATGAAACATCAACAATAGCCGCGGCCGCATCAGAGGTAATCGCCTATGGAACGGCAATAAAATTTAAGAATTAATTTAACAAGGAAATCATGAATAAAACAGAAAAAACGGCCTTCAGAGAGAGCGTTATAGTGGTAATGATGGGAATGATTATTAACTTTCCTTTGCAAACATTTTTACTGTGGTTGACTATAGATAATTGGAGTTGGACTAATACTTTATTAATCTCTGTTTTCACCCAAACTATTCTCACGTTAGTTGCTTTGATACGGGTTTACTCAATTCGAATGAGATTTACGCGAGGAAAATTCTAGGAATTTTTTATTAAAAGTTTTCTTTTGATCTCAGCATGAGAGGTTCTGGTGATTTTATATCTAGCATAAAAGAAGACAGCCACCAATCCCCAAATCATCGCAAATGGTCCGTCAATTAAACCCAAATTAAAGATAGTATCTGCAGATATCTCACCTGGCACAGCATTTTCTGGGAAAGCTATAAAATCAAGAGCAACCCCGGCTATAACATGACCAATGCCGTTTGAGGTCTTACTGAAAAATGCTCGCGCTGCATAGAAGACTCCTTCTTGCCTAATCCCAGTTTTTAGCTCGTGCTCATCTGCTATATCGGCTAATGCTGACATCACACTAATATGTAAAATAGAACCACATGCTGATGCAATTGAACCCAAGCAAATAATCATTAGAACTAATTCCCACGAGCCTCGCTCTGGAGCAAAGCCAAGCAGGGCAATATTAGCCGATGCCGACCAAAAAATAGTGAGACCAAGAACTGTAGCCACGATCACAATAGGCTTATCAAATCTTTGGTGAAGTTTTGCTGTCAGGATAAATCCAAAGGCATACCCAATGATATTGTTTATAATCAACCAACCAATTTGTATTGGAGATAATTCCCAAAAAAAAGTTCCCATATATATACCCAATGTTTCATGGGTTCCTATGAGCATGGAAAGGAAAAACATACCAATCAGCAATCGAGCATAGTTTTTATTACTAACAGCGCCATAAATGTCTTTAAATAAATCGGATATCTTGATGTGAGATTCATTTCTAGAGGGCTGTTTTAAATAAGGGACTCTATCTTTAGTAAAATAGGCTGAAGCAAGGATGCAAAGTGAAATCAATGCCATGCTAAAAATTGCAATAGGTGTATAGGATTCTTGATAGAGCTGCCCAATTTTCTCCCCTGCAAAGTAAGGAAATATTAAAAACCATACAAATATATGCATGATAATAACGCCCATATATCCAAAGAGGTTGTTGTAGCTCATTACTCTACTTCGCTCAAAATAATCGTCAGATAGCTCAGCCCCTAACGCTAGATGAGGCACCGCAAATAAAGTGATGCTCAGCCTTAGCATGATGGTTGAAATGATTAGCCATCCGAATAGGCCATATTCAGATAATCCATCTGGTGGAAAAAACATTAGATAGATTGCTAGCACTGTGGGAAAGGGCGCCGCAAACATAAAGGGGTGTCTGCGTCCAAGTCTAGATATAAATCGATCTGAAATAGATCCCATGATAGGATCAGAAATAGCATCAAAAATAATAGCAATTAAAACTGCTAGGCCCGTCAGTGAGCCAGATAAACCTAGAACTTGATTGTAAAAAAAGAAGGTGAGCCCAGCAAAAATCCAATTTGTTGCACCTTCACCAGTGGCTCCCACCCCAAAAGCTAATTTTGTTTTGACTGTTAATTTATCTGGATTCAAGTTGGTCCTTTTTATTCATTCTAGCCTTGAAAGCTTCAATAGGTAAAATAACCTCATGAAATTAAAAATGTATCAAGTTGATGCTTTTGCCGATAAATTATTCTCAGGTAATCCTGCTGCGGTTGTCATTCTAGAATCGCCATTGGAAGATAATGTCATGCAATCAATAGCATCAGAAAATAATTTATCTGAAACAGCTTTTGTAAGTATCAAAGAAAGCCCAATTTCTATTAGATGGTTTACTCCATCAATTGAGGTTGACCTTTGTGGTCATGCTACTCTAGCCAGTGCTCGAATACTGTTTGATTACTACCCCAGCCTGGCTGGAGAAGAAATCAATTTTGATTCTAGAAGCGGGACTTTAAAAGTAACAAAGTGTGTCGATGGGCTTTGCCTTAATTTTCCTGTTGATCAGCCAGTCTTAACCGCTTTAGACCCTTTATTTATAAGAATATTAGACATTGAGCCATTAAAACTACTCAGAGGTAAGGATGATTTTTTAGCAGTTTTTGAAAATCAAAAACAAATTGAAGATATGCAACCTTGCCTTGCTCTCCTAAAAAAAATTAATGCTAGGGGTCTTGTAATATCTGCTCCGGGTAATGAGGTAGATTTTGTTTCGCGGTGTTTTTACCCAGAAGCAGGTATTGAAGAAGATCCAGTTACAGGATCAGCTCATACTATGTTAACTCCTTATTGGGCTAATGAATTTGATAAGGACCAGCTTCAAGCACATCAACTCTCCAAACGAGGGGGTAAACTGAATTGTAAACTAGCTAATGATAGAGTTTATATTTCTGGCGATAGTGTCATTTACTTTGAAGGAGCCATCTCAATCATTTAAACTGTTATTTTAATAATTTCGGAGAGAATTTATGACGACTTATATTATTGCTGCTTTATTACTCGCTTTTCTTCAAACCTGGCTTTTACCTGCATCTTTTAACATGAAAAATTTTCCTTGGCTCGGCTCAAATAGAGATGAACCAATGCCTCATGAGTTAACTGTCATGGCTGGCAGAGCAATGAGAGCAAACACAAATTTACAAGAAACCTTGCCAATATTCTTAGCTTTGGCTCTTCTATCTATGCAGCTAGACATTGATGTAACTGGACCAGCATTTTGGTGGCTTATATTAAGAGTTGGGCATGTTGTTACATACATTGCAGGTTTTGCAAGAATTAGAACGGCAGTATGGCTTGGTTCTGTTGTTTGCTTGGTTATGATGGCATTGGCGTTAATTTAATTTAATTGTAATTCAATAAAAAGGGGGCTTGAGCTCCCTTTTTTGTTATACAAAATTATCTAACCATTGGGGTTGATAAGGAATTTCTCTCCGGTAGCTTGTTTTGCATATACCATCAAGGACTCAAGAGTTAAGGCCTCTTTTAGAGATACCTCCTGAGTGTAACTACTTGCAAATGTAGTTTTAATTTCATTGGCAACTCTAGCCTGCAGTTCACCTACTTTTTCAAATCCAACTTTCCCAAGGAACGGGGTTAACAAGAATCCTCCAATACCCCAATACATACCAAAAGTTCTCACAGCATTCGGGAGTGTGACGCTCGAATCATTTAGCGCTCCATAGATATAAACTTGCTTATGCTCTGAAGATCCATAGGGGCTATATTCTGTTGCATTTTTTCTTGCCGCAAGCTCCATACAAGTAAGTATTTGTCCAGATAACTCACCGCCACCAGTTGCATCAAATCCAAGCGTAGCTTTTGTTTTTGTGATTGCTAAAGTTAACTGATCCATAAAATCATCATCAGATGAGTTGCAAATGAACTCAGCGCCAATCGACTTCAGTAATTCAACATGTTCTTGTTTACGGACAATATTTACAAGCTGTACTCCATCATCTGCGCATATCTTGACCAGCATTTGACCTAAGTTTGATGCTGCAGCAGTATGTACAAGGGCTGTGTGTCCCTCCATTTTCATAGTTTCAACCATAGCAAGAGCTGTAAGGGGATTCACAAAGCTTGATGCACAATCTCTCGGTTCAGTGCCTTCGTTCATTACAATGCAGCTTGCAGCTGGAAGACACCTATATTGAGAATACATACCACCGCCAACGACACTGACAACTTTACCCATTAATTCTTGTGCATTTGCGCCTGCTTCGATAACTACGCCAGAGCCTTCGTTACCAACTGGCATTGGAATGTTTAATCTTGGCTGCATTGCACCCATAGAGGCTGCAGGTACATCCATGGTAATTTTTGAATCCTCGACTTTAAGGGTATTAATATCTCCTGGACCAAGTAATAGCCCTAGGTCTGAAGGATTAATTGGGGTGGCTTGTACTTCAATTAATACTTCATTGTCTCCCGGCACTGGCCTTTCTGACTCGGTAATTGCAATTTCAAGTTTTCCTTGATCAGTTACTGTTGAAGTAATTTGTTTATTTATATTCATTTGTTCTCCTAAAGGTATTCAATAGTAATATGTATAAAGCACTATACAGCTTAGAGGTTGCTGTAAGTCAAGAAATTGAATTAAAAACTTATTATGAAAAACCTAAATGAAAAAGTAATTGCCATTACGGGCGCAGGATCAGGTATAGGTCGAAGTCTTGCGATTCAATTTGCAAATTATGGCAGCCACCTTTCTCTTTCAGACATTGATGAAAATGGTTTGATTGAGACCAAAGATTTAATACAAAATAAAGTCAATGTTACTACTAAGATAGTTGACGTGGCCGATCGAGAGCAAGTGTATGCTTGGGCAGAAGATACAATCAAAGCTCATCAGTATGTGGACTGCATTATCAATAATGCTGGTGTTGCATCTGTGGCAAACATTGAAGATATTACTTATGAAGATTTTGACTGGGTTTTTAATATAGTCTTTTATGGAGTCCTTTATGGTACTAAGGCTTTTTTACCACATTTAAAAAAGCGTCCCGATGCACACATTGTTAATATATCAAGCGTTAATGGTTTTATTCCAACCCCCACTAATGGGCCTTATGCTTGCGCTAAGCATGCTGTTAAAGCGTTGAATCAAACCCTTCAACAAGAGTTAAGAGGTACCTCAATTAATGTTACCTCAGTTCATCCGGGTGGAGTAAAAACTAACATAGCCAGAAATTCAAGAGCCTATGATTCTCAGGAGCGTCACAATGAAAGGGCAGATCAATTTGATAAGATTGCAAAAACATCTGCCGGAAAGGCAGCAAAAGTTATTATTAATGGGATATTGAAAAATCGAAAACGCCAGTTAGTTGGAGCAGATGCAAAGGTTATCGATATACTGCATAGATTATTTCCGCAAAGATTCCCTGATCTTATTGGCTTCTTACACGAAAGAGCATTGCGAAAGATAGATAGATAAAATTATATGACAGACTATTCAGATCACATTGGAATTATAGGCGGGGGGATAGCAGGTCTAACACTTGGCTGCGCTCTATTAAAAGAGGGCATCCCTGCAGTTATTTTTGAAAGAATGCCAAAAGAGACATCTCATGGTGCTGCAATCAGTCTTTCTGTTAATGCATTGCGCCTTTTAGATAGGTTAGATATTTATGCTGACCTAAAAAATCAGTCATTTGTTCACAACAAGGCCTCGATTCAAGGTCCCCAGAAACAAATTTGTTCGTTTGCTACTCCTGAGGTTTTAACAACACGACGACAAACTCTAATGTCACTGTTGCATGCAAGATATGTAAGTTTGAGTGGAAAGATTTTTCATGATTATTCTCTTGAAAGCTTTGATTCTATAAAATGCGAAGCAACATTTAAAAATAAAGAAAAGCATATTTTTAAACATCTGGTTGCATGTGATGGAATCAAATCTGTAATCCGAGACACCTTCTTTACATTAAATCAAAAACCAAAATATAGTGGCTACAGTGCATGGAGGGGAATAGGCAAGTCAGACCTCCAAGAAATTCATTTTGCGCTTGGTCCTGGAGGACATATTGTTAATTATCCTGTCAATAATAATAAAGATGTTAGTTTTGTAGCAGTTAGAAAAGAAAACTATAAGTTTAAGGAATCTTGGAGAGAAGAGGGCTCTCCTGCTGATCTGTTTGATGATTTCTCTAATTATGATTCAAGCATTTTTCCAGAACTTGAAGGTTCATTGCCTTTATACAAGTGGGGTATTTATATTCGGCCGCCACTAAAATCTATGATTACTCATAATATTACTTTAGTTGGTGATGCTGCACATCCAATGGTGCCATTCTTGGGGCAAGGAGCGTGCATGGCAATTGAAGATTCATATTCATTTGCAATGGCTTGCAAGGCAAAGATTCTTAATTTATCAGACGCGCAAAAAGTTTATGATTTTGTAAGAAGTAAACGAACAAAAAAAATACAAAGGCTCTCAATGATGCAAGGCAAAATCTATCATATTAAAAGTTCTCTACTCGTTGCGGCCAGAAATGCTGTAATGAAATATACAAATCTTCCAGGAAATGATTTAAAAAGAATTCATGATTATGATGCTCATGCTGAAACAAAGAATCATCTATCTACTTGAGGCTGGGAAGTTTTACATTTAATTTCTAGCTAATACTAGCAAACTTATTGGTTGCTAAAATTAGCTCATGTGTAATTTCTTTTTCAAATGCACTGTGCCCTGAAAAAGGAGTGATAATTAACTCTGCTTCTGGCCAATTTTTATGAAGTTCCCAAGCAGTTGATATGGGTGTGCAAACATCATATCGACCTTGAATAATAGTAGCAGGGATATTTCTAATAATATTAATATTATCAATCAGCTGTTGCTCATGGGATAGAAAACCTTTGTTGATAAAATAATGATTTTCAATTAACGCAAATGCAAGAGCAAACTCTGGTTCAGAAAAACTATCAACCATCTCAGGGTTATAGCTCAAATTTACAGTAGAGCCTTCCCATCTAGACCAAGCTATTGCTGCCTCTATCTTTTTCTCCTCATCTTTGCCATTGAATATCTCATAATAGGCTGATATCAAGTCATCTCTTTTGGATTTTTCTATCGGCTCAATAAATTTTTCCCAGGCATCAGGAAATATATTGCTAGCCCCATCCTGATAAAACCAATCCAATTCCTTTTTTCTTAACATAAAAATTCCGCGAAGGATCATTTCACTGACAGCATCAGGATGAGATTGAGCATATGCCAAAGCTAAAGTACTTCCCCATGAACCTCCAAAAACAAGCCACTGTTTAATTTGCAGCCTTTCACGAATTAATTCGATATCAGAAACCAAGTCCCAAGTTGTGTTCTTTTCTAAACATGCATGTGGCTTGCTTCTGCCGCAACCCCTCTGATCAAAAACAATAATGCGATAAATATCTGGATCAAAGAACCGTCTTACAGATGTGCTGCCACCACCCCCAGGGCCTCCATGAAGAAAGACCGCAGGCTTTCCTTCAGGGTTACCGCATTGTTCAAAATAAATTTCATGACCATCAACAGATATAAAATTTGTTTCATAGGGTTCTATTGGTGGAAATAATTTAAGGTAATCAGACAAAAAATTTATCCTAACTTTTTTTTGAGGAGCTGCTCACTAGCTCTTCAGAAGTTTGAATTCTATATTGATCATGATCTTCTCCAAATAATTTTTTTGGAGAAACAGATTCAAATTTGCCTTCGGTATCAGTTGGATCTGTGAAAAATCCAAGAACATAGCCTCCTTGAGAGTAACCCATCAAATCTCTTAATTCTGGCTTAAGATCTTTCGCTATTGAGGGAGGGCATGAGAGGTATTGATTTTCTTCCTGTCTTAGCCAATTTGGAGCATAGTGTAAAAAAACACCAAGCCTATTTTTTGATGTTTGATTAGCTCCTCCTCCATGCATGACAGACCCAGTATAGATAAATACTGAACCCGCTCTCATTTCAGCATTTTCAATTTCTTCATCAAGAGGCATTCTTTCCTTATCCCATTTGTGTGAACCTGGTACAACTTGAGTGGCACCATTTTCTTTGGTGAAATCTGTTATGGCCCACACAGTGCTAAATTGTGTTTCTATCTTTCTTGGAACATATCCCCCCCATACTCCTCGATCTCTATGAAGAATTTGAGGTGTCTCATTGGGCCCTATGGAAATTGCAGATGTGAAATGGAGTTGGTAGCCATCACAGTGGGGTTCTAAAAATTTTGCTGATAAAGCATTGATTGTTGGATTAAGGGCTAACTCACGACACTTGGGCGATCTTGCCATAAGAGCTCCAACTCTTTTGGTTTGAAATCCAGTAAACTCATTATCACCCTCGATATCATTTTTAAGATATGGGCTCAGCTCATTTTTAATATCATTAAGATCTTTTTTGTTTATCACATTATCAATGACGACCGCTGCATCACGCTCAATGATATCTAGAATTACATCTATATCTGTGTCCGGGTTAACATGTTGGATTGCCATGCATTTAGTTTAGAGTAAATTTAAAAATCTGTGAAATACATCCATTAATATTTATATTCCTAGTAACTATTCTCCACCAAGCACAGTTCAGTTATAATTCTTTTTCCTTAATTGCCCAGATAGCTCAGTCGGTAGAGCAAAGGACTGAAAATCCTTGTGTCGGTGGTTCGATTCCACCTCTGGGCACCATTCAAACCCATTAGAATCAATACTTTCAGACGATTTCAGTAGTTAAACACAGTTAGAAACATTTGTGCACAGTCGTGCACACCTTCGAATATGTGCAAATAAATATAAATTTTTATTTAAATACTTGTTGAAATTCGCCTTGACATATTGGGTGATTACCCAAATAATACTGGGTAAATACCCAAATTAGGATTGATTATGGAAAATTTTCACAAAAAATTAGATAAAAATGCGCTTGCAATTTCTAAAAAATATTCAGGCAAGATTGCTATAACAACAATCATTTTAGCGTTATTAGTAGTGTTAATTTATCCAACTGTTTTGTTTTTATTTGCAAACAAATTTCTGCCGCCTCTTATGACTATATTTTTTCTTATGGGTTTAACATTTGCGTCCTATATTCCTATGCATGAAGCAGTCCATGGAAATATTGGAGGGAATAACTCAAAACTAAAATGGTTAGATAAATTAATCGGTTACACGATGGCGCCAATAATTGCTATACCCTTTACCTCTCATCAAAAAGAACACTTTACTCATCATAAAAATACAAATAAGGATGATGATCCTGATGTTCATATTAAAAATCTTTTTAGGTCTCCTAAAGATTTTTATAAATCAACAATTCAAGTTATCAAAACACAAAATACATTTGTAATGAATAGTTATACCAGAGCAGAAATTATGCTAAGCATAGGTTGGAGAATCTCTTTTGTTGTCTATGCAGGATTTACTAGTATTCCTGTAATATTTCTTGGATGGTTTAGTGGTGCTTTTCTAACTATTTATCTTCTGAGTTATTTACCACATAAACCATATAAAAATTCGGAAAGGTGGAAGGATACAAATATTCAATTATTTCCAATTCAATGGTTTGAGAATTTTATATTCAAACAAAATTTACATGCTATTCATCATTTATTTCCAAGAGTCCCCTTTTATAACTATAGAAAGGTATTTGAAAAAATAGAACCAAGCATGAGAATCAAAAAAACACCTATTGTAAGAATATTTGACCATAAACCTATTAAAAATATTATTAGGTAAACTATGGACTTGATGATCAACCTTACTGAAAAAACTATAGGTCTATTTTCCAAGAAGACTAAAGGTAAAATCCTGCAAGAAAGTTTATTACTATTTAACGAACAAACTTTTAATCAAACAACAACTGCAAACATAGCAAAATCATCTGATGTTTTAGAGGGTTCTCTGTGGTATCACTTTAAATCAAAAAAAGACTTACTGGTTGAGCACATAAAACTATTTCAATCATCATTTGAAACCAATATAGAAAATCTAAAAGTTGGCGATAAAAAGATTGTTATTCAAAAACTTTTGAGTATTTACGGATTTGTATGGGATTTTAGATATATCTTTAGAGACTCTTTTGACTCATATGAAAAAGATGACAAGAAACTCGCAGACCTTATAAAAAAAACAAACGGTCTACTAGATGAACTAATTGAAGATGTTCTTAAATATTCTGTAGAAATAAAAATTATTGAAGTCGATAGTAATGATTTAGATGAAATAGGTGAATTAGTTTTAATAATTGGCAAACACTGGTTAGATTACTCAAGAAAAAAATACCCCGAGGATTCAGACCATCTCCTCCAAAAAAAAGGAATTAATTTACTTATAAAAGTTCTGTACCCATATCTAACTAAAGATTCAAAAGAAATAATGGACTCAATTTATGAATCGGTCTAAGAATACGAGCAAGACTTTTTCACTTATCACCTTGCTCGACATTAAGAATAACTGAAAATCCTTGTGTCGGTGGTTCGATTCCACCTCTGGGCACCATTCTTTTTTCAATATTTTTATAACAATTAATATTTCACTACCTTGAAATCTAAATTTTGAACGAATATGTAATAATTATCTTAAATGAGCCAATCAAATCACTACTCTCTCGCAAGTCCCACCTCATTGCTGCTCGATGATAATCAAATTATTGAGCGTGTCTTCTCTCATATAGATAATAAAACAACAGACTTAGGCAGCGAAGTCTGGAAAGAGCCTGTAAAAAATTATGTAGACCAGGAGAGGTTTGATAAAGAAATAAAATTACTTAGATCTCAGCCAGTACCATTTTGTCCATCAAGCGCACTTCCAGAAAAGGGCTCATATGTTTCAAGAATTGCTGCCGGCACTCCTATTCTTGTAACTAGAGATGAAGAAGGTGAGGTTAATGCATTTATCAACGCTTGCAGGCACAGAGGCATGCAAGTCGCTTCGGGAAGTGGTTGTAAAAAATCATTTGTTTGCCCCTATCACGGTTGGACCTATGGTTTAAAAGGTGAAAATAGAAATATTCCAGGATCTGATGGGTTTCCAGGAATTGACCCATTAGAGCACGGACTCAAACCAGTCAATGCTGCTGAAATAGGAGGCATAGTTTATGTTTGTCAGGATGGAGAGATTTCAAAAAACTTTTTAGATGAAGCCCTGGATTACTTTGCTGATGATCAAGCTTTAATTAATCAGTCAGAAATTGAAGATGAGGCAAATTGGAAAATACTGCATGAGACTTTGCTCGAGGGCTATCATATAAAAACTCTTCATAAGGACACATTTTTTCCATACGGATTAGATAATATCAATGTTGTAGAAAACTATGGTCAAAATTCCCGGGTGATCTTCCCTTTTAGACGTATTGAGAAATTAAGAGAAGTTGAGCCAGGTAGCAGGGTCATAGATGGAACAATCACATCGGTATATAGCTTGTTTCCCAATACAAGTATTTCTGTTTTATCTAAACATACTAATTTAGTAATTTTAGAACCTATCAGTCCATCTCGATCAAAATGGGTAATTTACACCTTAATTAATAAGAGCAATAAGAAAGGGAAGTTATCCAAAGAAGATGCTATGAAAGATGCAAAATTTGTCGGTGACACTGGTCAGGATGAAGATCGAGAAGCGGCCAGGGCAATTCAAGAAACTTTAAGCACAAAGGCTAATGATCACTTAACTTTTGGATACTTTGAAAAAGCCATTGTAAATTTTCATTCACATTTAGATAAATATATAGATACTTAGCTCAGCATAAAGTATTGACATATTTAATGCCAATAGATATAAATACAGCTGCAAAATATTAAAATAAACACTATATTAAAACTTATGGAAGCAAATAATTTACACGATCTTGTTATACGAAATGGCAAGATTTTAGATGGATCAGGTAGAAAATCATTTTTTGGTGATATTGCTATTGATGATGGAAAAATTACATCAGTTGGAAAGATTGAGAGATCTGGCAAAGAAGAGCTTGATGCAAAAGGTAATTTGGTAACCCCTGGTTGGGTTGATATCCATACTCACTATGACGGACAGGTATCTTGGGACCCATATCTGACTCCCTCAAGCTGGCATGGCGTGACAACTGCAGTTATGGGAAATTGTGGTGTAGGATTTGCACCCGTGCGACCTGGAGATGAAAACTTCCTCATTCAATTAATGGAGGGCGTCGAAGATATCCCAGGTTCAGCTCTTCACGAAGGAATTGATTGGGATTGGGAAACTTTTCCAGAATTTTTAGATGCAATCGACAAAAAAGAATTCGTTATGGATGTTGGGTTTATGATGGGGCATGGGCCTTTAAGAAGCTATGTAATGGGTTATGAAAGATGTCAGAATCAAGTAGACGCATCTGATGAAGAGATCAGCAAAATGTCAGAACTTGTTACTGAGGCCATAGAGGCTGGAGCTCTAGGATTTAGCACCTCCAGAACAGTCCTTCACAGAGATATATATGGGAAATATGTTCCTGGTACAGAAGCAAGCTCGGAAGAGATGAGAGCTCTTGCATTTGGAGTCGATAAAGCTGGAGAGGGAACTCTAGAAATAACATCTGATTGGCTGGATGAAGAGATGGAAATGTCATGGATGCAGGAATATGTAAAAAAAAGTGATTGTGGACTGACCTTTTTACAAACCAAAGGCGACGCAGTAAAAACAATTTTATTTTCTGAGGAGCACTTTCTCAAAGGCAAGAATATTCGACCCCAATTTCCAGGGAGAAATGTTGGTTTAATGTTTGGCTGGGAAACTTCAGTCAATCCATTCATGCAATTTCCTGCTTATAAAGAAATAGCAGATTTACCCATGGATCAAAAATTAGAAATTTTAAAAGATCCAACTTTTAAACAAAAATTACTTAGTCAAGAACCAGACTTTGAAACAGAAATAAGAGCAAGACTTGCAGACAACCCTTCTAATAAAACCAGAGAAGAAATTGCCCAAGACGTAGCACTCCCCACAACTATAACCTCAAACTATAAAACCCAATTTATCCTCGGGACCCCTCCAAATTACGAACCCAAAGAAGAAGATAGTATTGCCGCGATAGCCTCAAGAAAAAATATGTCTGAGCTTGAGGTTATGTATGATGAGATGCTTCAAAACCAAGGCAGTAATTTAATTTATGCTGCTTTCACGCCATATGAAAAATATAAGCTTGATTTTGTTGAACAGGCATATCGATTAAAGTCATCCGTTGCTGGAGGAAGTGATGGTGGTGCTCATTGTGGATTAATATGTGATGCGAGCATGCCAACAACAAATATTTCACATTGGGGAAGAGACAGAGAGGCGGGAAGAAAGTTCCCACTAGAGATGCTGATTAAAAAACAAACTAAAGATACTGCTGAGACTTTTGGTTTATTTGATAGAGGTGAAATAAAATCTGGCATGTTAGCTGATATTAATATTATTGATTTTGATAAGCTGAATGTAAGTCATCCCACAATGATTCATGACCTTCCTTTAGGTGGGAGGCGCTTAGTGCAAGACGCTACAGGCTATATTGCCACCATAAAAAATGGTCGAGTAGTTTCTGAAAACGGCAAAGCAAATGGAGTACTACCAGGAAAACTGATTAGAGGAAAACAGATTTGTGAGGTAAAAACAGGCATTTCAGAAGTTTCATTGTTCGATAAGACCATTCGACTGTTGGCCGTTAAAGTCTTGAGTTTCTTTTGGAGATTCAGCGGAAAGTCTATGAAAACTACAATTGTTTCTGAGACTTAATTAGCCATGAAGCCAGTTTGTTTAGTTTTGGGTGCCGGTGCTGGAATTGGTGGAACTGTTGCAACAAAGTTTGCCCAAGAAGGTTATCACTCATGTTTATGCAGAAGGTCTGACCAGGATGGATTAGATAGACTGGTATCAAATATTGAAGAAAAAGGTGGCTCTGCAAGCGGTTATCTGATGAATGCAATTGAAGAAAATGTTCTTGAAGATTTAATTCTCAATATAGAAAAAGATGTAGGGCCAATTGAGGTTCTTGTATATAACCTTGGCGCTCAAACTGGAATGAAGTTACTCAATGAAACAACTTTAAAAGAGTTTGAATGGGGTTGGAGGATGGCAGATTTAGGATTATTTAGAGTAGCAAAAATTTTGATGCCGATTATGGAAGAAAGAGGATCAGGTACATTCCTTGTTACTTCTGCCACAGCTGCTATGCGTGGAAATAAGAATCAGCACTCACATGCTGCCGCAATGGGAGGCAGAAGAATGTTATGCCAAACCTTAAATGCTGAATTTGCTCCAAAGGGAATTCATGTGGCACACATTGTAGTGGATGGAATGGTTGATGCTCCAGATACACTAGGAAAGATGCTCGGAGAGGAATTATTTAAACAACTCAGAGAGACAAAGGGCATGGAGCATGATGGCCTTGTTCTGCCAGAAAGCGTTGCTGAAACTTACTATTACTTATCCCAACAACATCGGTCGGCATGGAGTCACGAAGTCGATATTAGAGCTTTCTCAGATACAGCTTGGTGGAATAGTTAGTCTATCGCTTTAAAACCGGAAGCTTGCTCAACTTCTTCATTGTTAAAAAATTTTTCCATCTGCTCTAGCAACCATGAGCGGGTATCTGCTTGAGATAAGTCTAGGTGTTTTTCATTAATAAGAGTTGTTTGATGTGATTTCCAAGACTCCCATGCTTCCTGAGAGACGGTTTCCATTAACTCTTTGCCTATAGGCCCTGGCATTGGCGGCACTGTCATGGCGGGTAAATCTTTTTGAAATTTTTTACAGAAAACTGTTGTGTTCATAATTCTTTAATAACTTTGCTAATGGGTTTTGGTAGACCATATTCTTCTATTCTATCCTTTTTTATCCATTTATATGTTTGATTGGTTTCTATTTCTTGTTCTTTTAATGAAGAGTAGGTTTTTAAATTTATTTCCAGTCTTCTATGTGTAAGCTCATGCTTAATTTTTTCCTTAGTTGTGAGCTTAAAATTTTTGATGTAATTTTTTATAGATCCTGAATCAAAAGGTAGCCAAAGATTTCTCCATATTGAATCAGTTTCATTCTTTACGAGTAATAAAGATTTTTCAGTCTGTATTAATGATAAATTCATAACAATGACTTTTTTTGCCGATACTGTTTTATTTTTTTTAATTGATCTAACCTTGAATGCAGATAAGCATTCAGAATTGACCGGACATTCATCGCAGGATGGGTTTGATGGCGTGCAAATTGTTGCTCCCAAATCCATAATTCCTTGTGTATATGAAAAGCAATCATCTCTGCTTAACATCTCTTGAGATAGCTTCCAAAGTTCAGCCTCTTTTAGTAAATCTAATTCTTTTTTTAAGAACCTTGATATGACTCTTTTAACATTTCCATCAAGTATTGGGTGCGGATCAAGATAGGCTAATGACATTATTGCGCCAGCAGTTGATTTACCAATTCCTGGCAATTCTATGATTTGCTGAAATTGATTCGGAAATTTATTCCCATAATTATTTTTTATAATTTCCTTGGTAGCAAATATATTTCTAGCCCTACGATAGAACCCCAATCCTGACCATGCAGCTAAAACTTGATCTTCGCTTGCTCCAGCCAATCTTTTTTGGGACGGGAATTTTTTAATAAAATTTTTAAAATAAGGTACAACCGTTTTGACTTGGGTCTGCTGCAGCATGATTTCTGAGATCCAAATTCTGTAGGGAGTAACTTTTTTTCGCCATGGCAAATCATGCCTTCCATGATCTAGATACCATTGAACAACTTGCTGAGAGAAAAATTGAGATCGCTTATTCAAAGAGGTTTTCTTTTGCAATTGGTTCTTTGCTACCATCGAAAGTGTAAATTATTGGTGCGCCTGTTGGGATCTCGAGCGCTATTACCTCTTCTTTTGATAAATTATCAAGTTGCATCACCAAAGATCTAAGTGAATTACCATGTGCAGCAACTAAAATATTTTCTCCGTCTAATAGTTTTGGCAAGATTGATGAATTAAAATAAGGAAGAACTCTTTCTGCAGTATTCTTTAGGCTCTCGCCACCTGGAGGAGGTATGTCATAAGATCTTCTCCAAACATGAACCTGTTCTTCTCCCCATTCTTTTCTAGCATCATCTTTATTTAAGCCGGCTAGATCTCCATAATCTCTTTCGTTTAAAGCCTCGTTTTTTATAACCTCAATATGTGTTTGAGCTATGCCCTCTAAAATCATCTGACCTGTAATTTGTGCTCGCTTTAAAGCAGAGGTATACATCATAGAAAATTTAATATTTCTCTCATTGATTAGGATGCCAGCATTAGAGGCTTCTTTTTCTCCAATAGGAGTCAGTCCTGGATCTTTCCACCCAGTGAATAAATTTTTGGCATTCCATTCACTTTGCCCATGACGAACAAGCACTAAAAAATTTTGATCTTTCATAATATAAACCTCACCAATAAATATATTTTAAGCGATAATATGCAAATGCTAGAATTCAATTTATTTTTAATCGACTATTGGTACTTTTCTGTTCCTTTATTTCTTTCAATTATTTTATGGTTTCGCTCAGAAACCAGACGAGGTGGAAATAGAGTAGACTGCAATCAGTTGACTAATTTAGTTAATAAAGAGTCTGCCTGCTTGGTCGACGTTAGGCCCAAGAGTGAGTTTGACCTAGGAGCTATCGCTGGATCTGTAAATATCCCCTTTGAAGAACTGGACAATAGGAATGATGAGTTATTAAAACAACAAGAAAACCCGCTGGTATTAATTTGTAAAATGGGAAGAAATGCGGCTCTGGCAGGAGAGAAGCTGCAAAAGCATGGCTATAAAAAAACTCATGTCCTGCAAGGTGGAATTTCAACTTGGCAGCAAGAAGGGCTTCCACTTGTTAAAGTAAAATAATTCATGAAATATCACGCTAAATTTTTTCTACTTCTTTCACTTTTTTCTTTCAATATTTCAGCTGATGAATTAACCATTAATTTATCAGGGCAAACCAAAGAAGGGGTATTGTCTTTGGCCATTTATGACAATCCTGATGCATATAATTATTCTGTTAAGGGAGAAAAGCGATCAGAAGAAGGCGTATTTTCAGGGATAGAGACTTTTATTGAGCTTAAGGAAAGTCATGAATTTGTTATTGATTTGCCAGAGGGAATTTATGCAATTGCACTTTTTGTTGACGCTAATAAGAATTTAAAAATTGATAAAAATTTTCTTGGCATTCCAAAGGAGCAGTTTGGTTTTTCTAATAATGCCATGGGAAAATTATCAGCACCTTCTTTTGAGCAAGCAAAATTTCAAGTTGAGGGAAGCACCACGCAGAATATAAAACTGAAATAATTTTAAATTTTTATCATGAAAGACGTAATTATATATACAACAAAAACCTGCCCATACTGTTACAAAGCAAAAAGTTTATTAAAAAGCTTGGATGTTTCCTATCAAGAAGTTTCTGTTGATTTTAATTCTAAGTTGAGGGCAGAGATGGCATCAAGGGCCGGAAAAACCTCTGTTCCTCAGATATGGTTTGGTGAAGAGCATATTGGAGGATGTGACGATTTACATGAGCTGCATGCAGCTGGCAATTTGTTCAAGGCTTTAAATTAAGTTTGCTGCGCCTTTATTTTTTTTGTGAGCGTGTTTCTGCCTAGGCCTAAAACTTTCGCAGCCTCTTGTTTTTTGCCTCCAGTTTTCTCTAAAGCAAAATCAATCATGACTTTGTCTAATGTGGGCTCAATGATTTCAAGCATGTTTTCGGAATTACTTTGATAAACCTCACCAAGCCATTGAGAAAAACCTGATTTCCAATCATCTCCTTGTGTGAGAGTTGATTCATTATTGCTAATAATTTCACCAGGTAGATCTTCTAATTCTACATTTTGAGTAGGCGCCATAAGCGCAATCCAATAACATGTATTTTCTAATTGCCTTACATTTCCGGGCCAATCATATTGAGTTAAAGCTAATAGAGCTTCTGGAGAAAGCACTTTTGGTTCATCCAACAATGAATCTGCATGCCTCTTTAAAAAAGCAGAAGATAGGTCGCCAACATCCTCTTTTCTCTGCCTTAGTGGAGGCACGTCAACCCTAATCACATTAAGTCTGTAGTAAAGATCCTCTCTAAAGGTGCCTGCAGCAACCAGTGATTCTAGGCTTTGGTGTGTGGCAGCTAAAATTCGAACATCCACCTTGATGGGTTTGTCGCCTCCAACCCGAAAAAATTCTTTATTTGATAATACTCGCAACAATCTTGTCTGGGTTTCAAGAGGCATATCTCCAATCTCATCAAGAAATAAAGTGCCACCATTTGCCTGTTCGAACCTACCAATTCTTTGCTCAACAGCTCCGGTGAAGGCTCCTTTTTCATGACCAAATAGCTCTGATTCAATGAGTTCTTTTGGAATATCAGCCATGTTTAGGGCAATAAATGGCATATCATGCCTTGGACTATTTTTATGCAATGATTTAGAAACAAGCTCTTTTCCAGTTCCCGATTCTCCTTGAATAAGAACAGTGGCATTTGTGTTGGCTAGCTTTCCAATGGATCTAAAGACGATCTGCATTGAAGGTGCCGATCCAATGATCTCTGATTTAGAAACTTTTTTTGGCTTAGCCTCTTTATGCTCTTCAAGAGCTTTTTTAACAGTGATAATAGCTTCTTCTAAATCAAAAGGTTTTGGAATATATTCAAAAGCACCACCCCCATAAGAATCAATTGCAGCCTGCATATCCGTGAAAGCCGTCATAATTATGACTGGTAATTTGTCATAATTATTCTTGATATGTTTTAGAAGGTCATAGCCATGCATGCCTGGCATTTTTATATCAGAAATTATTAGGTCTGGTTTATCATCATTTAAAGCATCAATTAATGATTCTCCATCAGCAAAAGTAATGATTTCGAGGCCAGCACTCTTTAGGCCCTCCTCAAGAACCATGCGAATAGCCTCATCATCATCAGCGATCCATATTTTAGGCACTCTTAACTCCATTAATATTACTGCTTGAAATAGGTATTAAAATTGAAAACATTGTTTGATCATCTTTTCGATCAAATGATATTGCACCTCCGTGGATTCGGACGATATCTTGTGAAATAGATAGGCCGATGCCTGAACCATTTTCTTTGCCCGATATCATTGGAAAGAAAATTTGATCTTTAATCTCTGGACTAATACCAGGACCATTATCTTTAACAATAATTTCAGCTAAAGTGCTATGAACTGTTCCATTAATGGGTTGCCGATAAGAGATTTTAGTTTGAATGCCGAGACGGGGGTTTTCAGCAAAATTTGTGCATGCATGAACTGCATTCTGAGTAATATTAATTAAAGCCTGAATAAACAAATTTTTATCTCCGTAAATTTCAGGAATGCTTGGATCATAATCTCTATCTATTGATAAGTTTTCTTGAGATTCTGCATTACTTAATGCTAATACTCTTTGCAAAGATTCATGAAGGTTAAAATATTCAAAGGTTGGTTTTTTGGCGGGAGTTAATATTCTGGTAACAATCTCATTTAACCTATCTGTTTCTTCTTCAATTATTTTTAAGAATTTTTTTGAAAAATCATCAACATATTTTGACTTTAAAATTTGCGCACTACCTTTAATACCTGACAAAGGGTTTTTAACTTCGTGAGCTAAGGTTCTAGCTAAACCAGCTGCGATTTTTTGGGTTGAGAAACTTCTTGTGGAATCAATGATTTTATTGAGGTTATCAATGCTTACCGCTTCTATAAAAATTAGATTTTTTTTCTCTGCAAAAGTGATGGTTAGGTCAACCGATCTCATAGTACCGGATTGATGAACAATCTCAAAATCTCTTCTGGTCACAGATCCAGAATTCTCTCTAGTTTTTTGTAGAATTTCATTTATCTGAAGCCCTGTTTCTTCATTTAGTAACGATGAAATGGATTTGTCTTCAAATTTTGAAGAATCGCCAATCCAGTTTGCGGCTTTTGCGGCATCATTAATCCAGAGTAGCTTGAAATCATCTCCATCTAAAATAATGATTTCAGTATTTAAGTTGTCAAATGCTTTAAATTCTGAGTAATCCATGAAAAAAACTTTAAAGAATAAAGCCCTCTTTTAAGGAGGGCTTTTTAAATTGCTCTGTATAAGAGTTATTCAATCTCTTGCTTATTTCGTTAGCGTTCCAACTATGTGCGCTAGGATTTTATATGGGTCTGCGTTAGAAGCTGGTCTTCTGTCCTCTAAATAGCCATTCCAGTTATGCTCGACTGTATACACCGGGATTCTTATACTTGCTCCACGGTCACTTACTCCATAAGAGAATTGATCAATACTTTGTGTTTCATGAAGACCAGTTAATCTCATATCATTATCAGAGCCATAAGCTGCAATTCCTTCTTGATGAACTTCACCAAGCTTTTCACACATGGATGAAAATAATTCTTCTGAACCTCGAGATCTCATCTCTTCATTTGAGAAGTTGGTGTGCATACCAGATCCATTCCAATCACCAGTTTTAGGCTTTGGATGAATATTTACTCCCACACCATACTCTTCAGCAATCTTATAAAGCATGTATCTGCTTACCCATAAATCGTCTGCTGCTTTAATGCCTTTGCCAAGACATTGATATTCCCATTGCCCTAATGCAACTTCAGCATTAGTTCCTGTGAGTGTAATTCCTAGGTCTAAACACGCTTGAAGATGATGATCTGATATCTCTCTGCCAACTACATTTCCAGCACCTACACCACAGTAAAAATCTCCTTGTGCTCTCGGCTCACCATTTTCCCAACCAAGAGGTTCTCCAGTTTCTGGGTCTGTAAAGAAAAACTCTTGTTCAAATCCAAACCACCATTCATCCGTTACAACTTCTTCAGCTGCAGCTCGAAAGTTAGTTGGATGAGTGGTGTGATCAGCTGATTGAACTTGCGTCATAACCAAATCATGACCATGAGGGTTTTCGTATGTTTGAACTGGTAGGAGCAAACAGTCTGAACTCCCACCTTCAGCTTGTTGAGTTGATGATCCATCAAATGACCAATCTGGAGGCGTGCTTGCATCAGTTGCTTTAACCTTGCTTCTCATTGAGGGTTCTGGCTGATACCCATCAAGCCATATGTATTCATAAGTTGTATATTTTGACATTCTATTTCTCCTAAAAATTTGAAAATACTTATTATTAAATATGCAACATCTATGCCAATATATTTGCACATAATATGTGCAATTTGTGATTAATTATAGGGCAAGTAATAAAAATATGCACTTTTCTAGTGCATATTTAGAAAATTTCTTATTTTTTGAATATGAGACTCGAAATATTCAAATGAATGATCTCCTCCAAATGTAATGTCAATCTGACTACCGGAAAAGTACTCAATAGCGAGCTTATAATCAAGAACTTCATCGCCTGACTGAACCATAGTCATGAAATTTTTGTGTTTTTTTAAGTTCTTAATTTTTTTATTCATTAAGCCTAACCAGTCAAGCTGATCTTGATCAATAACAAACTTTTCTCCAGTTGAGTAGTTTTGATTTTCACCAAGATATTCAGACATATCAATTGGGGGAATTGCAGGATTTATATTCACACATAAAAGATCATATTTTTCTGCGAAATATATTCCAAAAAAACCACCCAAGGAACTCCCAATAATTGAGGAGGGAGATTCTGTTTTTATTATTTCTTCAATCTGCTGATAAGCACGTTTAATATTATTATCCAAATTAGGAATTAAGATTTTAGTTGAGCTAGTATTTTTTTTAACAAAAGACTTAATTACTTTTGCCTTTGTTGAATCAGCAGAGGATGCAAATCCATGAAGATATAAAATTTTAGTCATACAGGTTATTTATTTCTTTTGCTTAAAATTTTAAATTAAAAAATATGTTTTTAAATTACTTAGTTAGAATTCTATTTAAAGTTTAATCATTTAAAAAATTTATTTCTTTTGCTTCAACTGCTCCATTTAAAAAAATATTTTCAAGCCATTCGGTTAGGATTCTATTTTGTTGATATTTTTCATCTTGTGATTGTGAGAATGGAGAGGGGATAAAAAATGGAACAGGTTTTTCTTGTTGGTAAGAAATTACCTCTGCTAACTTTGCATCAATATAAATATTTATTCTGAGCAAAAAATTTACCAAGGCCGCATCTTTATTTTTAAATTTTGCTTCGATCATCAGAGTATGTGGAGTTCTGGAGATTACCAAAAATTCAGCCCAATTTTTTTGTTCATTGTTTAAAATTTCAAATGTATAAGTATCACTTTCAAAATCACATAAAATTTTTCTCAGCCTAGAAAAATTTGCACTGCAAGTCGTTAAATGATTTTTTGTTTTTAAACTTTTATACATTTATTTGATTCTATAATCATTGTTAAACGGCGTATAGGATTTGCATGCCTCAATATAATTTTTAATTTGAACCCTTTCTGATTTGCAAAAATCACTTACCGCTTGCCCAAAATCCTCTTTTAAAAAATAATGAAATGATGAGCTTAAGTGTGGTTGAAAGCCTCTCCTGATTTTATGCTCTCCCTGAACTCCTGGATCAAAAAATTTGAGATTATTCTTAATGCAATATTCTATACCCTGATAGTAACAGCATTCGAAGTGTAGGTTTTTTACTTTTGATGTTGCCCCCCAATGTCTTCCATATAAGGTATCTTCACCCTCGAAACATAATGATGCGCCAATCGGCTCTCCTGCAATTTCAGCAAAGAATAAAACTGGTTTAACTAACTGATTTACGGTATTAATTAACTTAAAAAATTCTTTATTTAGGTAAGGGTTTTGAGCTCTTTCATAATAGGTTTTCTGATAAAATACATAAAATAAATCCCAATCTTCTGCATTAATTTCATTGTGTTTCTTGCATTTAAATTCAATGCCTAACTTTGAAATACTTTTTCGTTCTTTTCGAATAGTTGCTCTTTGTCGAGAAGTAAATATAGATAGAAAACTATCAAAATCAGAAAAATTTTCATTTTTCCAAGTAAACCTATAGTTATATCTTTCAATAAAATTTCTCTCTTTTAGAACACTCTTACCTGATTCATTAGGAAAAAGAATATGCCAGGATTCTATTTCCTCTGTTTCCATTTTTTTAATAGCTGCGTCAATAAGATTAAATTTTGATTTTTCATCTTTGCCTATAATTCTGTCTCCTTCACAGGGAGTGAAAGGAATGGCCGTTAGTAATTTTGGATAATAATTTCTGCCAGTCCTATTTAATGCATTTGCCCATTGATGATCAAAAATGAATTCCCCATAGCTATTAAATTTTTTATATAAAGGAAGAAAACTAATTAATTCTTTATTTTTAATTTCGCCAAGATGATCTGGAATCCAGCCAGATTTTTCTGATGCAGAATTACTTTGTTCCATTGCTCGCAAATATGAAAAGTCTTCAAAAGGATTATTCGCTTTAATTGAATAAAGCCTTTGCTGTAAATCAATGTTTTTGATTTCAGATAACATTCAATTAGATTATCAGAAAACAAAATACTGAGAGGAAGAGTAAATATAAAGATGCCCAATGATTATTTTTAAAAGCAAGTAAAAAATCTTTTTGCGAAGCAAGCCGATGCTGATAAAAATAAAAACCACTTAATAAAATTATTCCTATGTACCAAGCAGATGAAAGTTCTGCTTTAAATCCCACCATGATAAAAAGGCCAATTACAGCAAATTGTAGGATTGCAATTATTAATAAAGTTTTTGATCCCCACCATAAGGGAGTTGAGTTGATGCCTAATTTTTTATCATCCTCTATGTCACATAATCCATAGAAAGAGTCAAAGGCGATAGTTTTTGCTGCGACCGCGAAATATAAAAAAAACATCGTTGGATTATTTAATTCATTTGTCATTGCGTAAACAATAATTGTTGGGTTAAAAGTAAGGCCAAGAAAAATTTGAGGACCAATAAAAAATCTCTTTGTCAGAGGGTATAAAACTATCATTAATCCAAAGCAGAGACTTATAAAAATTGTATTTGTATTTGTTAAGCTAAGTAACATCAGGCTAAATAAGCCAAGCGCCCCAAAAACAGCCCAACTTTCAAATATTGAGAGCTTCTTGCTGGGTATTGGTCTAGTTTTTGTTCTCTCTACATCTCCATCAAGGTCTTTATCCAAAATGTCATTGATTACACAGCCTGCTGATCGCACTAAGATGCTTCCAATAACAATAATTAATAAGTGAGAGTATTCAAAATCTCCATTTGTGCTAATCACTAGCGCTAATAATGCTGGCCAAAGCAAAAGGTATATACCTATTGGCTTGTCTAATCGCATCAATTCGAAAATGGCAAGTGTCTTATTCATGGCAACAAAAATACCTCCATAACACTTAATGGATATCCTTTGACAAGGTATCGAGTCCTTCTTCCCCAAATTAAGTCTTCAGAAGCAGCTTTAAATTGAGCAAACTCTCGATGTGTTTTAGTAAATAGGTCGCTTTGAAAGAGCAAATCACCAAGCGGTTTTGATCCAATTGATCCTAACCCTGGATAACCCTTTGATGCGGTTAGATTTGGAATGATGCTTCTCGCATAAACAAGGGGCACTAGATCTCCATATAAAATTACCTCTCTAATACGAACGTCTTCTGAGGCTATGTTCAGAGCACTATACTCCTCATCCTCAGCAACGCCGAGATCATCACTTAAGACTTCAAGTTTGAATTTAGCATTAGATGAAATTCTTGCAGTAATTGAACCATCTTCATTTAACCAATCTAAAATATTTTGATCTTTTAAAGAGCTTTTTAACTCTGTGGCATTTAGCCAATTATTAATTCTTTTTGCTTGCATGAATTAGATCTCTAAAATCTGATATTATAGCCTGCTTAATTTTTATTGAATGAGACTTTTTAAGTCAGAAAAACTAAGAGAGATAAAATGGAATATAAAAAATGGGAATGCATTGTATGCGGACTAATATATGACGAAGAACTGGGTTGGCCTGATGATGGCATTGCTCCAGGAACTGCTTGGGATGATGTTCCGGACGATTGGTTATGCCCTGACTGTGGTGTGGGTAAAGAAGATTTTGAAATGACAGAAATTTAATGATTGATACGCCGAAAAACTTAACCAGAAACATACTTGTTGGTCTGATTCTTGGTTTTGTTGTTGGCGCTTTCCTGTTTTACACAAACTTCTTTCCAAGTTCAGTAGATGCTTTTGTAGAAAAATATATCTTTAAGATGGGCGGAGATATTTTCATGAATCTACTAAAGTTATTAGTTGTGCCTTTGGTTTTCTTTTCTTTGGTGACAGGCATTTCCTCTCTTGGAAGCTCACAGTCTTTAGGGAAACTTACATTTAAAACAGTAGGTTTTTATTTGTTAACTACAGGCATTGCTGTTTCTTTAGCACTTTTAGCTGGTTCTTTCTTTCAGCCAGGCTCTAATTATTCATCTGATATAGCCATGGCTGCGCCAAGTTCATTGCCTCAAGGGCAAGGAATTTACTCAACCATTGTTGGAATCTTTCCTTCAAACATTATTCAGGCGATGGCTGAAAATCAGATGCTGGCTATTGTATTCTTTAGCATTATTTTTGGTTTAGCCCTCAATAAAACAAATCATTTAACAGGAAATTTAAGCGACTCATTTGCAAAATTAAATACAGTATTTCTTCAGCTGATAGTCATGATCATGAGCTTTGCTCCATTGGGAGTTTTTTGTTTAATTGGAAAGTTTGTTATTGCTGATGGTCTTGATATTTTCCAAGATGTTTTGGCATATGTTGTTCTCTTAATTGCTCTCCTTTTATTTCATGCAGCTTTTACATACTCAATGTTTTTGAAGTTTATCGGAGGATTAAATCCATTAACTTTTTATAGAAAGATGAAAGACGTTGCATTATTTGCATTTTCTACCTCATCAAGCGCAGCAACAATTCCTGTAACTCTTAGAACAGTAAATCAAGACTTAGGTGTAAATCAAAATGTTGCCTCTTTTGTGGTGCCTGTTGGGGCTACTATCAATATGGATGGAACTGCAATTATGCAGGGTTTAGCAACAGTATTTATTGCTCAAATGTCTGGTATTGACCTAACGTTGTTTCAATATATTCAAGTTGTGCTATTGGCGGTCGCAACTTCCATTGGAACTGCAGCTGTTCCATCCGCAGGAACCATTACTTTGATAATAATTTTGCAACAATTCAATTTGCCACTTGAGGCAATTGGTATCATTCTTGCAGTCGATAGAGTGCTGGATATGATCAGAACATCAGTTAATGTTACCGGTGATGCTGCAATTGCATGTATAGTTGCGAAAACAGAGAATCAATTGGATGAAAATATTTTCAATTCAAAGGCTTAATTACTAATTAAATTCAATTTTATTTGATAAAATCTAACGCTTGTTAATAGGAGAGAAAGGATGAATATATTAATTGCCCCAGCATTGGGTGTTCTTGGTCTGATAGCCGCATTTGTGGTGTTCAGTTTGGTCATGCGTTATTCAGATGGAACTGATCAAGTTAAAAAGATTGGTGATGAAATTCATAAGGGCGCAATGAAATTCATGAAAACTGAATATACCTATCTATTAATTTTTGTAGCAGTATTAGTTGTGTTGGTTGCAACCTTTCTTACAATTCAATCTGCGATTGCAGTTGTTGTTGGTGCTGCCTGTTCATCCTTAGCAGGATTTATTGGAATGTACGCTGCGACAAAAGCAAATGTTAGAACTGCAACTGCAGCTCAACAAGACGGCGCAGCTGCAGCATTAAGTGTTTCTTTTTACGGTGGCTCGGTCATGGGACTATGTGTTGCCTCTCTTGGCTTAATTGGTTTAGGTGGCCTCTTCTATTTCTTTAGTGAATCTCATGTTCATGCTCTTGAAGGATTTGGAATGGGCGCATCAGTGGTAGCGTTATTCTCTCGTGTTGGTGGAGGCATCTTTACTAAGAGTGCTGATGTTGGAGCAGATTTAGTGGGTAAGATTGAAGCAGGAATTCCTGAAGATGATCCAAGAAACCCAGGAGTTATCGCAGACAATGTTGGTGATAACGTTGGTGATGTTGCAGGAATGGGATCAGATATTTTTGAATCTTATTGTGGATCAATGATTGCCTCTATCGCGATAGCCTACACATTAGGCTCAAAGGAAATGATGATGTTTCCATTGGCTTTAACTTCAATTGGTTTAATAGCCTCTATCATTGGAATCATAATAGTTAAATTACAGTCTGCTAAAGCGCCTGCAAGTGCTTTACGCTCAGGAACTCTATTAGCACCGGCAATATTTATTGTAATGGCATATTTTTTAACAAACAGCATGGCAGGAGTGTCAATGAATGTTTGGTGGGCTGTGGTCTGTGGTGCAGTCGGCGGAGTTCTGATTGGATTAATAACTGAATACTATACAGGTGGAGATCCTGTGAAAAAGATTGCTGAATCTGGTGAAACTGGGTCTGCAACCGTTATGATTTCCGGCCTTTCAGTTGGAATGCAATCTGTTGTAATTCCTATTTTAGTTTTAGCAACAATTATTTTAATTTCAACAACTCTTTCAGGAGTCTATGGAGTGGGTATTGCTGCTGTAGGTATGCTTTCAACAGTTGGGATAACCATGGCAATTGATGCATATGGTCCAGTTGCAGATAACGCAGGTGGTATTGCTGAGATGGCTGGCATGGGAGAGGACGTAAGAGAGATTACAGATTCTTTGGATGAGCTCGGCAATACAACAGCAGCTATTGGTAAAGGTTTCGCAATTGGAGCCGCAGCTTTAGCAGCACTTGCAATTATTTCTGCATTCTCTGCAGTCGTAAGTCTTAATTTTGGTGATGCATTTACTTTATCTCTTGGCCAACCAATTGTATTGGTAGGAATGTTTATAGGAATTTGTATTCCTTTCTTGATTTCTTCAATCACCATGACAGCTGTTGGAGATGCTGCATTTGAGATGATTAATGAAATTCGAAGACAATTTAGAGAAATCACCGGTTTGATGGAAGGTACTGCAGATCCTGATTCAGAAAAATGTGTTGAGATAGCAACTAAAGCTGCTTTAAAGAAAATGATGTTACCAGGGGTTATTGCAGTAGCGATGCCAGCGGTAGTAGGATTTGGCTTGGGTGCTATGGCTTTAGGCGGAATGCTTGCAGGCGGTCTTTTAGGTTGTGTTGCACTTGCATTATTTATGGCAAATGCTGGTGGTGCTTGGGACAACGCTAAGAAATATGTTGAGAAGGGTAACCTTGGTGGAAAAGGTTCTGATACGCATGCTGCAGTTGTAGTGGGCGACACAGTTGGCGATCCATTTAAAGATACTTCTGGGCCTTCAATGAACATCCTAATCAATGTAATGGCAATAGTGAGTTTAGTTATAGCTCCTTTATTAACATTGAATGGAATGTTGTAAAAATTACTTCAACTAAAAATAAGAAACCCGCAATAGCGGGTTTTTTTATTTCCAATTATTTTGCTTGTTTAGGCACCCATTTGTTTGAGATATTTCACTAATCTTATTTGAAGTTTTGGCATGGCATCTGCAGCCAATGTCAGATAAATTCCAGTCATAGCCTGGCGCTCAAATTCAGCAAGTCCTAATGAGCCCTGTATCCAACCCAGTTGAGCAAGATACACACTGTTACCAATGCCTTGTCCGAGAACAGCAGAGGATACTTCGCCTCTGAGTAGCTTTTTCTTAAGTGCACTCTCACAAATATCCTTAGCAACCTTGAGCATAGGAATATTTTCACTAGCGCCGCCATATCCTGTTTGAGAAAGAGCACTCTTTCCAATAAAAAGCTCTCTAGAATAATACTCATCCTGCGCATAAATCTGATGTAGTGTCTGGACAATTTCTTTAGCCTTGTTAATTGGATCTTCTTCCGCGGAACTCTGATAGGCTTCTGTCAACTGCTGAACGATAGTCTCTCCAAGAAAATGGAGTATATCTTCTTTATTGCCTACAAGATTATAAATAGTCGGTGTTGAAACCTTAGCCTTAGCAGCCAACACTCTGATGCTTAATCCTTCAAAGCCCTCATGAGAGATTAATTCTCGAGCGCAGGACAAAATTCTATCTCGACGCTCCTGCTTAACTAATGTTCTTACTGACATCCTTTTGAGGTTTTTTTAAATATTTGCACAAGTATAAATGAATTGATATATATTTTATACGCGTATAAAATATTTTAATTCCAAATCTTAAAATAAAAATTATGAGTACAGCCGAACATAGCAACGTTACAAAATTAAAAACCCAAAATCTTGATGCGTTAGTCGAACTTCAACGAAGTAAGTTTCGTGAAGAAGGAGAGGTTACATATACAAAACGAGTAGATCGCCTTAAAAGACTGAAGGCAATGATTGTTGAAAACAAAAAAGATTTTGCAATAACAACAAAGCGTGAGTTTAACGGAGCGCGATCCTATGAATTTAGTTTGTTTTCAGAGTTTGCATCAAAGGTAGAGGCGATAGATTACTCATTAAAACATCTAAAGGACTGGATGAAGAGTGAGAGAAGAAAAACTAATAAACCAATGAATTTTTTGGGAGGCAGGAGTGAGGTAAGGTATTTCCCCAAAGGTGTTATTGGAATTATTTCTCCCTGGAACCTTCCATTTGGATTAACTGTTTCACCTTTAACGAGCGCATTGGCTGCAGGCAATCGAGCAATGCTCAAACCCTCGGAACACGTTCCTGAAACTGCTGCTATGTTTGCTGAAGTTGTTCCTAATTACTTTCCCGCTGATGAAGTTTCGGTTGTGACCGGAGGCCAAGACATTAGTCAAAAATTTGCAGAGTTGCCTTTTGATCATCTATTGTTCACCGGGTCCACTCATGTAGGGGCTAAAGTGATGCAGTCAGCATCAAAAAACCTTGTTCCTGTAACATTAGAACTTGGTGGGAAGTCACCCGTTATTATTGGTCGAACGGCAAAGATTGATCTTGCAGGCACACGTCTGACATTTGGCAAACTTTTAAACGGTGGCCAGCTATGTCTATCACCAGACTATGTAGTCGTTCCTGAGGACTTAGAAGAGCAGCTCATTTCTCGTGTAGCTCATGAAGCCCAATCAATGTACCCAAACATAACAGAAAATATGGATTATGCTGGTGTGTTTAATGAAAACCATTTAGCCAGGTTACAGAACTACATTGATGATGCTGTAGATAAGGGCGCTAAACTCACAATCATAGGCGATGAAAATTATCATGCATCTAAAGATAATCGTCGCATGCCTTTGCATATTCTTCAGAATGTAAACGAAGACATGCTAGTTATGCATGAAGAAATCTTTGGCCCCATTCTACCGATCATGACTTACAGCAATATTGCTGAGGTTCCAGATATGATTGAACCGCGCCGAAACCCACTTGCTATGTATTATTTTGGAAAAGATAAAAGTGAGCAGGAATATTTATTGAGTCATGTGCAAAGTGGTGGCGTTTGTATCAATGATATTACTCTGCACTATATTCAAGAGGATCTTCCATTTGGTGGTGTTGGCGCTTCGGGTATGGGTGCATATCATGGACCAGAAGGTTTTAAAAATATGAGCCATGCTCGTGCCATTTATAGTCAAACTATGATTGATGTATTGCCAATCATCGGGGCAAGACCTCCTTTTGGCGAAAAGTTTAGAAAAAGAATAAACAAAATTCTTGGTGCAATCTAAATTGACTGACTAGCAACCATTCACACTAAATACTCTGTGGCGGTTTGCTAAAGATTTCATATAATAAATTATTAAATCTAATGGAGACATAAAATGAAAAAGTATTTTGTTCTAGGGATGGCGTTAATGTTTTGCAATATCTCACAAGCAGCTGTATATATGATTGATTTCAAATGCGATCAAGAGGCATATAAAGTTTTTGCTACCATGACGTTAGAGGAACTTGATGGTGAATTCTTAGAGGGCTCTAAAAAGCTTGCTAGATATCATGACCTCACTACTGGCAGCGGCATAGTTATAGTAGAAGCTGATGACCCAACGCTTGTAATTGAATTTGCTAACGGATGGAGCGAAGTGTGTGATTCTGCAATAGTCCCTGTAGTAGATGATAAAAAAGCAATGGAGATTTTGACCAGATAACTAAGCGTCAGCAAAGGCTATTGAGCCTGAGATCCACCTTTCTATTAACTGATTGGCAAGCTCAGGCTCCTCATTACATATTAATTCAGCAACTTTTTTGGTTTCCATTAGATACTGACTGTCTCTGACTAGATTTGTATATTTCATTGGGACAATACCTGTTTGTTGTGCGCCCATGATTTCTCCGGGGCCTCTTATGACCAGATCCTCTTCGGCGATTTTAAAACCATCTTGAGAGTCTACTAATACTTGGAGTCTCTGCGATGAGACATCTTGAATCTTATCTTTGTGCAGAAGAATGCAAAAACTCTCTTTGGTTCCTCTGCCTATTCTGCCTCTTAATTGATGCAGTTGAGCCAAACCAAATCTTTCTGCATTTTCAATAACCATGATATCCGCATCAGGGATGTCGACTCCGACCTCGACAACAGTCGTTGATACTAATATTGAAGTTTTAGAATCCTTAAAAGCTTGAATCTGCTCTTGTTTTTTATTTGCTGAGAGCTTGCCATGCAGGCAACCAACTTTCTCTTGGCTAAAATGCTCAGATAAATCTTCATAGGTTTCCATGACGGCATTTAAATCTAGGTTTTCAGATTCCTCGATTAAAGGACATATCCAATATACTTTACTGCCTTGTTTTGTTGCAGCTAACATTCTTTCAATAAGCTTATCTTTTCCGCTTAAAGGCAAACATGATGTTTGAATTGGCTTCCTGCCTGGAGGCAGCTCATCGATTATAGACACATCCATGTTTGCATATACACTCATAGAAAGCGTTCTTGGAATAGGGGTGGCTGTTAATGTTAGCTGATGAGGGGCTAATGTCTCAGAGTCATTTTTTTTCCTTAAGGCTAGTCGCTGATTCACTCCAAACCTGTGTTGCTCATCAATGATAATGAGAGCAAGATTAGAAAACTCGACACTTTTTTGAAATAAAGCATGGGTTCCAACTATTAATTTTATCTTATTTTCTTTGAGGTCCTGTAAGATTTTCTTTCTTTGGCTTGAAGAAGTGCTGCCAGTAAGAAGAGCTACTTTTCCTGCTTGTTTATTAAAAAATAATTTTAAACTAAGAAAATGTTGTTCTGCTAGCAGTGTGGTTGGCGCCATAAAAGCAACCTGTAATGACGAATCAAGAGCCAAGGCAGCGGCCAAAGCACCCACCACTGTTTTTCCTGATCCAACATCTCCTTGAACCAACCTCATCATTGGAACTGCCTGAGATAGGTCCTCTTTAATTTCACTTACAACTCTTGCTTGGGCACTAGTTAATTCAAAAGGAAAATTTGATTGAACCTCTGCTGTCCATTCATTCTCTTTAAACAATGGAAAAGCTTGATGTCTTTTTTGTTTGCGTTTTAAAAACGCCATGCCAGCTTGAAAAGCAATCATTTCCTCTTTTAATAGTCTTACTCTAGCTGGATGCGAACCTCCAGGAAGCATTTCTTCAATGTTTATTCCTGCATCAGGATTATGAATGGTTGCTAGAGCATCAATAATTTTCATGTTTAAAGATGAATCATATTTTTCTACATCAAGAAAATCTTCTGCAAAATCTAGTTTTGAAATAGCCGCATGAATAAAGCCCCTTATTTTTTTTTGACCTATGCCTTTTGGCACTCTATAAACCGGAGTCAATTTTTTATCTTTTAATGCATGATCACTTGATATCACTTCGTATTCTGGATGAATCATCTCTAATCCATACCTACTGAGGCTCACTTTCCCGTAACACAAAAGCTCAGTTCCAGCTTTGAGTTGTCTTGTTTGGGCAGGATGGAAATAAAAAAAACGCACATTAATAGTAGAAGATTCATCAGTAGATTTAAGGACCATCATTTTTCTAGGTCGATACAGCGATTGCGCAGACAAGATCTTTACCTTGATTAATTTTTCATCTCCTGGTTGGAGATTAACTATTTGCGTAATTTTTGTTCTATCCTGATACCCAAAAGGCAGATGAAAGCAGAGATCTCTTAAGTTAAAAATTCCAATAAGGTTTAGTTTTTCAACGATAGAAGGTCCGATACCTTTTAACTGAGTTAGTTCAATATTAGCCACTTAACGATAATACTTTTAATATAAGAACTTTAGAAACATATATATGAAAAAAGTTTTAATTATCGGCCACGGAGACATTGGCAGTCGCATAGCTGCAAGACTTCCAAAGCAAGAATTTATAGGCGTTTCTAGAAGTGCGCCTGCTGATTTACTAAATGTTCAATTCGTTCAGCAAGACTGGATGAACGAATCAAGATTGATTTTGCCTTGTATAGATTTCTCAACCATTGTGTTGATATTAAAGCCAACCTCGCCAGATATAGGTGGCTATCAGAGAGGATTCTTAGATGCGTCATATCAGATGATGGATTTTTTTAATAACAAGATAGGTTATGAAAAATTACTAATTGTTACTTCAACCAGGGTTTATGGCTTGGGTAATGGAAGAGAGATAACAGAAGCAGTAAAACCTTTGCCTGATGATGAGCAAGCAAAAATTATTTTAGAGTATGAAGAGTTTGTATCGCGTGAATCCAAAATAGAGCCTTTAATTTTGCGTCCCTCGGGGCTGTATGATGACCAAGCTCATTGGATGAAAAACCATGTGGATGCTTTTGATGGAAAAAAATACCCCCTTCGATTTGCTGAAGCCAATATGTTTAGCAGAACCAATCTTGCATTGGTAATAGCAAATTATATTTGCAATAAAGAATCAGCTTATATATCTGGACCGCTAATTTGTAGTGAGCAAGCTCGAAGGTATAGTGAAATTTTTTCTCTTGTTTGCCCTAATCAATCTTTTGAAGATTTTTTTATAGGTTCAGACAAAATTGGTAAGTCATTTGATCCGCAAAAGTTATTAGATAGTGGTTTAATGAGATAATAGCAAAAAGTATTTAGGAAACTTATGTTTTACAGCATGACAGGGTATGGAACGGGACAAGCCATCTCAAAAAAGATGGAAGTTTTATGTGAAATTAAATCAGTTAATAACAGATTTGTAGATATATCTTTCAGAGGATACAGCCTGCCAAATGATTTTGAGGAATATATAAAAATTCAGCTAAAGAAAAAATTTCTTAGAGGCTCTTTTGAGGTAAAAATTCATGATAATTTCCAATCTGAGCATTCTTATGAGCTTAACCAAGAAAGTATCAGAAATTTAAAAAGTACTTTAAAAGCTAGTAAAGATTTTAAAAACTTAAATCTTAAATTAAGTGATCTGAGAGATATTCCAGGCCTTTTAACAGTTAGGAGCTCAAAGAAAGATATTTCACCTTTAGGAAAGAAAGCATTAAATATTGCAATAAAGAACCTAGTAGAGTCTAGAGCCAAGGAAGGTCAAAAAATAGAGAAGATCATCATAGCTAAGACGTTATTTTTAAAAAATGCTCATCAAAAGTTATCAAGGTCGGCACCTTCATTGCTGAAGCACAGAGTTAAAACTATTAAGAATAAGTTCATCCAAAAGTATATCGATATTAATAAAGATGAGATCGCCAATGAGCTATCAAATGTAGCGCTAAAACATGATATAGCTGAGGAGCTTGAGAGAATTAGTTTTCACATTGAATCATTAAACAAATTATTCAAACTAAAAAATGCGCATGGAAAAAAAATGGACTTTATTCTTCAAGAGTTATTTAGGGAAGTGAATACTTTATCAGTAAAAATAGAGAAACCAGATTTAAAAGATTTAGCTTTAACTATGAAGTTAAAGGTAGAGGAATTGCGAGAGCAGGCGCAGAACTTAGAGTGAAAAAAGAACCAAAGCTTTTTCTTGTTTCCGCGCCGTCTGGCGCTGGAAAATCTTCGCTTATCGATGCAGTTTTAGCTTCTGCAAATCAGTCTGATTTAGCGTTGGAATTGTCCATCTCATATACAACTCGATCTCCAAGAAAAGGAGAGTCAAATGGAAGCCAATATTTCTTTATCTCCAAGAAAAATTTTCTAGATAAAAAAAATTCTCATTTTTTTCTAGAGGATGCTGAGGTTCACGGGAATCTTTATGGTACTTCTGTTGAATTTGTCGAGTCAAAATTAAATGCTGGTGTAAATCTAATTCTGGAGATAGATGTTCAGGGATTCAGGCAAATTAATGATCTTGATATTAATTATGAATCCATCTTTATTCTACCCCCATCAATTAGCTCGTTAGAGAAAAGGATTAAAGCTCGAGGAGATGATGATGTTGAAGCTATCAACTTAAGGCTCAAAAATGCAAAAGATGAGTTGAGTTTTGCAAGTGAATATCAGCATATTATTGTTAATGATTCTTTTGAGGTGGCTGCAGGACAACTTTTAAGCATTATTTCGCAAGAAACGCCGTTAAATAACAAAAATACTGAAGAAGTTAAGCAGTTTTTATCACAGCTATTGTCTTATTAGGTAAATAAACACTAAAATACGCCCTCGGAGAAAAACATTATGGCAAGAATTACAGTAGAAGGTTGTTTGGATAAAGTCGCTAGTCGATTTGAACTCATTTTATTAGCATCTGGCAGAGCAAGACAGCTTTCAACAACTAGCAGAGAACCAATGGTAGAATGGGAAGACGACAAACCAACCATTGTTGCATTGAGAGAAATTGAGGAAGGTTTGATAACTAAAGAAATACTTGACCAAACCTTGGAAGAGGATGTGTTATTAGATGAATTTGCAATTGACAGGCAAAAACCAGAAGACGAAACCTCTAATTAGTTTATATTTTGAGGTCTCTGATTGAGTGATCAGGTAATCTCAAATCAACCTTTATTAGATTTTTCTAATAAAAAACTACTCTCTCCTGTCCCAAAAAAACTTTATCAATCGGCTAGAGTATATTTTTCTAAGAAAGAGCTTGATCTTTTGCACGTGGCTTATAATGTTGCTTTCGAAGCGCATAAAAACCAATACCGCAAAGAAGGTTCCCCATATATAACCCATCCTGTTGAAGTTGCAACAATATTAATTGAACTACATTTAGATATTGAAACTGTTTGCGCTGGACTCATGCATGATGTTCTTGAGGATAGCTTTATTAAAAAAGCTTATCTAGAAAAACTGTTTGGCAGAGATATTGTGGCAATTGTTGATGGAGTGAGTAATTTAAATAAGCTAGATTTTGATAGTATTGAAGACCGAAATGCAAATAATCTTCAAAAGATGGCTCTTGCCATGTCCAAGGATGTCAGGGTAATAATTGTAAAACTTTGCGATCGTTTGCATAACATGAGAACAATTGAATTTCTTCCAAGAGAGAAACAAATTAGCAAATCTTTAGAAACTTTAGATTTATATGGGCCTATCGCTATTAGAATTGGCATGCAAAATATAAGAGTTGAGTTAGAGGACTTAGCATTTAAATGTTTGCATCCAATGAGAGCTAGAATGCTCAAATCTGCAATTAAAGAGGCTGTAGGAGGAAGACAAAGAATTATCTCTAAGCTCAGAAAACAGTTTCAATATCATTTAAAAAACAATCAAATACTTGCAACTGTTCAGGGTCGTCAAAAATCTCTTTACAGCATCTATAGGAAAATAAAACAAAAGAAAAAACCTTTTTCTGAAATTTTAGATGTATATGCATTTAGAGTTATTGTTGACTCTGTAGATGATGCATATAGAGCCTTAGGCACAATTCATAATGTGCACAAACCTATTGGGAAGCGTTTTAAAGACTATATCGCTATTCCTAAATCAAATGGATATCAGGCAATTCATACTTCTCTCATAGCATTAGATGGCATACCAATTGAAGTTCAAATTCAAACTAAAAGCATGGAAATTATAGCTGAAACTGGGATTTCAGCTCATTGGTCATACAAAACAAAAGATAAAGTTCGCACAGACTCAATTGGAGCTAAAAAATGGATAGAAAGTTTTACTGATTTAGATAGAGCATCAAAGGACTCTCATGAATTTGTAGAGGCAATTAAAACAGACCTTGTTTATGATGAAGTTTATGTTTTCACACCTGCTGGCAAGATTGTAAATTTGAAGGCTGGCTCTACTCCAATTGATTTTGCATATGAGCTTCATACAGATCTTGGAAACAAAGCAGCAGCTTGCAAGGTGAATAGGAGATATGCTCCTTTAAATATTCGTCTTGAAAATGGCCAATCCATAGAAATCATTTCATCAGATAGACAGGAAGTTAGTCCAGAATGGTTGAATTTTGTTGTCACGAGTAAGGCAAGATCATCCATTCGCTTAGCCTTAAGAAATCAAAAAATTTCTCAATCTCGCAAGGCCGGCAAGTTAGTTTTAGAAAGTGAACTAAAAAGGGGAGGAGTTTCTCTTGATCAATATCGTGGTGGCAGAATGTCCAGGATACTAGAATTGATAGGAGTCAAATCATTAAATGAACTTTTAACAGATCTTGGGACAGGTAAGAAAACAGGTGCTCTCGTAGCTGAAAGATTTTTTTCAGGATTAAAAATTAAGAAAAATAAAACCCAATCTATCAAAGCCATGGTTTTAGCTGATAATCAGATTGAAGGCGTATCTGTTATTTATGCAAAGTGTTGTATGCCTATCCATGGCGATCCAATTACCGCTCACTCAGATACAGATAGAGGGATAGTCATTCATCATGCGCGATGCAGACAAGTTGCGCCGCATCGAAGTCATAAGATTTCTACAAGATATATTCCTGCAATGTGGGGTTCGGATAAAGAAGAAATACATTATCTTGGCCACATAAAAATACATGCTGAGGATAGGCCAGGAATATTAGCTGACATAGCATCAATTTTTACAAAATCGAATCTGAATATTGTGAATATTCAAAGTAGGGATATTGATGCCATGATTATTGAATTCATTGTTGAGGTAGAGATATTAAATACAGATTCATTAAACAAATTAATGCTAAAATTGCGCTCACTTAGATATGTAACTAGCTGCTCTCGAATTGTTAATGACACCAAAACAAAAAATGAAAAAACCAATTTTTACAAATAAAGCACCAGAAGCGCTAGGCCCATACTCGCAGGCTATTCAATGGGGCGATGTAGTTTTTATTTCTGGGCAAATTCCACTAATTCCATCAACCGGCGAGTTAAATGATGCTAGTTTTAGTGATCAAGCAAATCAAGTCATAGACAATCTTGAGGCTATCTGTATCGAGGCTGGTGCTAGTCTTGATCATATTCTTAAGTTAACAATATTTTTAACTAATCTTGAAAAGTTTGATGTTGTAAACAAGATTATGGAGAGAAGATTCTCTGAACCTTTTCCTGCTAGAGCAACTGTTGAGATTTCAAAGCTACCAAAAGGCGTTGAAATTGAAATGGATGCTATCCTATCTATACAAGCTTAATGTCTAAAAATTTAATTAATTTATCCGGTCATAGTAAGAAAGATATATTTGATTTAATTGATCTCGCAAACAATTTTAAATCTGAAGAAATGCTTGGCTATAGACATGAAAATTTATTTCCTGATAAAAAAATTGTTTCCATGTTTTGTGAGCCTAGCACAAGGACCAAGCTATCTTTTGAAGTGGCGGCACACAATCTTGGTGCTACTTTTATAGATTTTGATTTAAATAATTCATCCATGGAAAAAGGAGAAACTCTTGAAGACACTTTGGATGCAATGGAAATGATGGGGGTTGATTTATGTATTTTGCGTCACACCGAATCAGTGATACATGAGCTAGAGAAGAGTTTTTTAAATATGCAATTTATAAATGCAGGAGAAGGGACGGTTGCTCACCCCACTCAATCTTTAATAGATTTGATGACAATTCATGAATCAAAAGAAAAATTTGATAATTTAAATATTGCCATCGTTGGCGATCTTGATCACTCTAGGGTAGTTAGCTCATTCTTAGAAGCTATAAAAATTGTTGGATATAAGAGAGTCACTTTCTGCGGTCATCCAGATCTTTGTAAAGACTATATTGAGAATCCTATTGGGAGTTTTGAGCCCGAGCTAGACGTTGCACTGCAAGACGCCGATGTGGTGATGACTTTGCGTATTCAAAATGAAAGACTATCAGACAAACTATCTATTTCTGCAAATGATTATATTGAAAGATACCAAATCAACGTTGACTCGCTGCAAGTTGCAGATCCAGATATGATTTTATTGCATCCTGGGCCTGTAAATTTTGGTATCGAATTAAGCAAAGAAGCAGCAGAGTTAGAGAACTGTAAAATCAGAAACCAAATCTTTAATGGTGTTGGAATGAGAATGGCTGTTTTAACTAAGCTTTTTTCTCAAACATAACCCTCTTTACTGTTTCCACAGTGTTTATCGTTGATTGATCAACTTCAATATTGATAATATCTCCTAAAGCTATGTCTTTAAACGTTGTTATAGTTAGAGTTTCAGGAATAAGGTGAATATAGAAGGATGATTTCAGTACCTTTCCAATTGTAAGACTGCACCCATTTAGAGCCACGTAACCTTTGTAGAAAAAGTATTCTCTTAGATCCTGAGGAATTTTGATAAGTAGATCTTTTGTTTTAGCTTTATTTATCACTTTCAGTACCTTTCCGACTCCATGAATGTGACCTGATACTAAATGACCGCCAATCTCGGTTGCAGCAGTCATAGAACGCTCTAAGTTTACTTTGTCTGATTTTGCCAGACTTTTTAAATTCGTTTTATCTAAGGTTTCATCAATTACATCAAACTCAAGGTTATCTGTTTTACCTTTTTTTACTGTTAGGCAAACTCCGTTCACAGCAATACTAGAACCTTTTATTAGATTTTTTGAAAAACCTTTTGGAGCTCTTACAGTTATTGTAATGTAGTCCTCATTTTTTATTATTCTTTGGACCGTGCCTGAACCACTTACAATTCCAGTAAACATTATGCGCCCCATTCAGTTCGATAACGTTCAAGCTCTTCCGCATATGAACTAAAATTTTCATTATTAAGGGAAAAGTAAATGAGATCATCTAAATTGATAATTGATAAAACATTTATACCGAAGTTCTTTGCAAGATCATGCTTTGCAGAAAAGTCACCGTTTCCTTTTTCCTGCCTATCAAGTCCGACAAGAAAAAATTTTGGTAAGGCATCATAAATTTTTATGAGATTGATTGATTCTCTCGCTGCAGTACCAGCAGATAGAACGTCATCAATAATCATAACTTCTCCAGTCGGATTAGAGCCAATGATGTTACCTCCCTCACCATGATCTTTTATTTCCTTTCTATTAAAAGACAGCGGGATTGGAGTTCCTTCATGACTATATATCATGGCTACAATTGTTCCCAAGAAAATGCCCTTATATGCAGGCCCATACAAGGAATCAAATTTAACATTTGAATCTTTAATTTTATCTACATAGCAAGTGGCTAGTTGATGTAAATTACAACCATTCAGCATTTTTGCAGCATTAAAAAAATATGGACTTGTTCTACCTGATTTAAGCGTAAATTTTCCAAATTCCAGTGCATTAGATTCTAATGCAAGCTCAATAAAATTTTTTTGGAAGTGTTTTAGCTCAGGCATGATTTTTGAAAACTTACTATATCTGCAATGCCATTTGATGCAGACATAATCATTTCATCCAGCTGATCTTTTGTAAAAGGATTTTTTTCAGCAGTACCTTGAATTTCGATAATCCCTCCGTTTTCAGTCATTACTACATTTAAGTCTGTATCTGCATCGCTGTCTTCATCGTAGTCTAGATCTAAGAAAGGCGTTCCATCTTTAAGTCCAATTGAAACAGCAGCAACATATTCCTTTATAGCACGCTGATCATCATGTGAATTTTTTATAGCTTCAAACAGTGCCACGCAGGCTCCACTTATTGACGCTGTTCTAGTTCCCCCATCAGCTTGAATCACATCACAATCAATATTTATTGTTTTATCTTTCAGGTATTTCAAGTTAACTGCCTGCCGCAAAGATCTACCGATTAATCTTTGAATTTCCATAGTTCTGCCACTTTGTTTGCCTCTTGCGGCCTCTCGATTCATTCGCTCATGGGTAGAGCGAGGAAGCATTCCATATTCAGCGGTTATCCATCCTTCATTTGAGCCTCGCATCCATCTAGGAACATGATTTTCGATGCTCGCTGTACATATGACATGCGTATCTCCAAATTTAATAAGAGCTGAACCCTCTGCATGTTTATTCACTCCAAGTTCTATTTCAATGGAACGCATTTCATTTGTTTTTCTATTATTTTTTCTTGTCATACTAATATTATATCTCTTTAAAAGTGCCTATAATCTTTTTAGAGGAAAATCTATTATGAAAAAATGGCTATTTATTTTTGCATCATTCATTGTGCTTGTTGGCTGCTCAGATTCTTTCAATGTGTCCTTCAGTGATAATGAATCTATCAACCCAGGAATCGATGATGCATTTAATTCAACATATAAATCAATGGATTCACAGCCTGTTCTGTTGAAATCGGCAAATATCTATGATGGTCTAGGCGGCGAGTTTATAAATTATGATCTTTTGCTTTCAGATGGAAAGATTATTGAGATTAATAAATCTATTGATTCAAATAATGCATTAATCATAGATGCAAGTGATAAGTGGATTACTCCTGGAATAATAGATATTCATTCTCATATGGGAGTTTATTCTGCACCAGGAGTGTCAACTAGTTCAGATGGAAATGAGGCTACCTCTCCAGTAACTGCAGAAGTCTGGGCGGAGCACTCACTTTGGACGCAAGATCCTCAGTTTGCTCTTGCTTTAAAGGGTGGTGTAACAGCATTTCATGTCTTGCCAGGATCTGCAAATTTATTCGGTGGACGTGGAGCAACTTTTAAAAATATTTCAAAAAATACAATTCAAGATATGAAATTTCCAGGAGCACCGCACTCACTTAAAATGGCATGTGGTGAAAATCCCAAGCGTGTTTATGGGAATAGAAGACAAGCACCATCTACAAGAATGGGTAATATGGCAGGTTACAGGAGCGCTTGGATAGATGCTGTTGAATATACCGATGGCATGAATGAAGACAATATTGACCGAAGGCCTAAAAGAGATCTGGCCATGGATACACTGATGGGTGTCTTAAATGATGAAATTTTAATCCAAAATCATTGTTATCGCGCTGAAGAAATGGCAATGATGATTGAATTATCTCGAGAGTTTAATTATAAAATAACCGCTTTCCATCATGCTGTTGAGGCATATAAAATTGCTGATCTACTTGCTGATGAGGGGATTTGTGCTGCCATGTGGGCTGATTGGTGGGGCTTTAAGCATGAGGCTTATGATATGGTCCAAGCCAATATTGCAATAATAGATCAAGCAAGAAATGGAACAGGATGTGCAATAGTTCATTCAGACGATGCCGTTGGCATTCAGCACTTAAATCAGGAAGCTGCCAAAGCAATGGCTGCTGGCAATAGAGCAGGATTTGACATTTCAAAAGCTCACGCAATGAGGTGGATTACAAGCAACCCTGCAAAAGCAGCTGGAATTCTTAATAAAACAGGCTCGATAGAAATTGATAAAGATGCAGATGTAGTTTTGTGGACAGGAAATCCATTTAGTGTTTATTCCAGAGCTGAGAAAGTATTTATAGATGGAGCATTGGTCTTTGACATGCATAATCCTAAAATTCAACCAATTACTGATTTTGATTTAGGAATCATTCAGCCGCAAAACAATAGAGTGGAATAATATGAGATATTTTTATTTAAGTTTATTTTTCTTATTAGGTACTTCTTTATCGTCTGAGACAGTTTTATTAAAAGGGGGCTTAGTACACTCTGGAGATGGAAACTCCGCCATTATTCAAGATATTTTACTTTCTGATAATATTATTAAAGCCGTTGGAGATAATTTGATCATTGATGGGAATACAAGAGTTATTGAGCTCGATGGATTACCAGTAACGCCTGGATTAATTTCACCTTTAAGCAATTTAGGAATTGTTGAAATTAATGCTTTAGATGTGACGCGTGATGATGAGTCAGAGGTTTTAACTGCAGGATTTAGTATTTTTAATGCATTTAATCCACATTCTACTGGTATTCCTTGGAATAGAAGCAACGGAATTACCAGTGCAATCAGCACCCCAAGCCCATCTCGAGCTTCAGTATTTGGTTTGGGTTCTTATTTTATTTTAGATGGAAGTCTTGAAATTAAGGGTTTAAAAGATATTGCTATGTTTGGAAGAATCGGAGCAACCTATGGGTCTCGTGCTGAGACTTTATCGATGCTAGATTCATTGTTGGATATTGGCAGAATGCTTGGAACAACTCCTATTCAAGAGATTCTTGAATTAAGTTTAGTTGAAAAGTTAGACATTCAATCTCAAGACATATTCGCGTTGGGAAAAGTGGTTAATGAAGGCTTACCATTTGTCCTAGAAACAAATCGTGCGGTTGATATTTTGCAGGCATTAGCTTTAAAAGAAAAATACAACTTGAATTTAGTTTTAGTTAGTATCGAAGAGGCGCCAATGGTTCTTGATAGAATAAAGGAGAGTGACACCCCAGTTATAATTGACCCTATGGATAATATTCCAAACTCATTTGATGAATTGGGCTCAAGCCTTGAGCTTGGCAGAATTTTGGATCAAGCTGGAATTAAAATTATGTTTAGTACTCAACGAAGTCACAATTATCATCTTATGAGACAAGGATCTGGCAATGCAGTTGCTCACGGGATGTCATATGAATCAGCAATTGCTGGCATGACTAAGGTTGTTGCAGATACCTTTAAATTGGGTAATAGGGGATCAATTGAGTCTGGAAAATTTGCAGATATTATTGTTTGGGATGGAGACCCTTTAGAACCATCCTCTTTCCCAAAGATCGTTATGATTGATGGGGTGATTCAAGATCTATCCTCAAGATCCTCTAGATTAACTGAAAGATATACGAATAAAGAAGATAAACCATCTTCTTATAAGCATTAGATAATTATTAACTCAGTAATTCTTTTACGAACTTGCTTACGATTGACATGTCCGCTTTGCCTTCAAATTTAGGTTTTAGATGGCCCATCAACTTTCCCATATCCTGCATGCCGGCAGCGGAAACTTCATTAATACCATCTTTGACAATTGTATGGATCTCATCCTCAGAGAGTTGTTCAGGAAGATACTTTAAAATAACATCCAGTTGCTTTTGTTCAGTTGCAACAAGATCATCGCGCGCACCTTTTTTGAACTGATCGATAGAATCTCTTCTTTGCTTAACATTTTTATTTATTAATGTAGATATCGTGATGTCGTTTGCCTCAACTTTTTCATCAATTTCAAACTTCTTAATTTCTGAAATTAACATTCTAAGAGTATCACGCGTAACGACGTCTTTGCTAAGCATTGCTGCTTTTAAATCTTGATTGATGGATTCTAGTAGAGACAAATTAGCGATATGACCGCTGTCGAGAGAAACTATATTTTCTATTAGTTTTATGGGCGCGCTTTACAGCCGCAGCCATTTTTCTTTTTCTAACGGCTGTTGGTTTTTCATAGAATTCTCTTGCGCGGATCTCGGGTACTATTGCAGCTTTTTCACAAGCTCTTTTAAATTTTCTAAGACCAACGTCGAAGTATTCTGTTTCTTTTATTATTATAGAAGGCATAATTGCTGGGTAGTTTATTCTTTTTATAGAGGGAATGCAAAAACTTTTTTATGATAACACTTGGTATTGAAACTTCATGCGATGAAACCGCTATAGCTCTTTATGATTCTAACAAGGGATTAATAGGAGAGGCAGTTTTTTCTCAAATAGATCTTCATGCGGAGTATGGTGGAGTAATACCAGAGCTTGCATCTAGAGACCATTGCCAAAAAATAAATCAAATTTTCAAGAAAGCCCTTGGAGCAATAAGTCCTAATTCGATTGATCAGATAGCTTACACTGCTGGTCCGGGACTCTTGGGGGCACTTTTAATAGGTGAAAACTTTGCTCAAGGATTATCTGTTGCTCTAAATCGACCGCTCATTCCAGTAAATCATCTTGAAGGTCACTTGATGGCTCCTTTTCTAAGTGGAGACAAATTAGACTTTCCTTTTTTAACTCTTCTAGTTTCAGGCGGTCACTCATTAATCGTTGATGTTAGGGGCTTGGGCGATTACGAGATACTTGGTCAATCAAGAGATGATGCTGTAGGAGAGGCATTTGACAAAGTTGCAAAACTTTTAGGTTTGGGATATCCAGGAGGTCCAGAAATAGAACGAATTGCAAAAACTGGTGACTCTGCAAAATTTCAATTTCCTCAGCCCATGCAAAATAGCCAAAATTATGATTTTAGTTTTAGTGGTTTAAAAACAGCAGTTCTTTATGCTGTCCAGGATTTGGATACCATAACCAAAGAAGTTCAAGCAGATATTGCGGCCTCATTTCAATATGCTGCAATTGAAGTTTTGGTGAAAAAAATTACCAAGGCAATTAAGGATACTGGAAGGCAAGGCATTGTTTTGGCAGGAGGAGTGGCAGCAAATGGTTTACTAAGAAAGAAAATTTCTTCTTTGCAGCAGGAACTTAATATTACAGTTTTATATCCACCAATTGCTCATTGCACAGATAATGCTGCCATGATTGCCTATCTAGGCAATCTAAAGGCAAACCATGCCTCCCTGGAATTAACTTCTCACGCTCGAGCAAGATGGCCTTTAGGGACTGAATAAAATGAAAGATGTGATGTACATTAAAGATTTAAGAATTCAAACAATCATAGGAATTTTTGGATGGGAAAGAAAAGTCCGTCAAGAGGTTAGCATCGATTTAGAGATTATGTTTGACTGTAAAAAAGCTGCAAAAACCGATGCCATTGAGGATACCCTAGATTATAAAAGTATTACCAAAGGAATTATTAAGTTTGTTGAAAACTCTAAGTTCCAGCTGCAAGAAACCTTAGCGGAAAGCATTGCTGATTTGGTGAAAAATGAATTTAATGTAACCTCACTGAAACTCAGAGTATCAAAGCCAGGCGCACTTAGAAATGCAAATGATGTTGGGGTAATTATTCACAGATAATGAAATACTATTTATCTCTAGGGAGTAATATTGATCCAGTCAATCATCTAGATTTAGCTATTTTTGAGTTGAGCAATATTTTTGAAAATACACTCTCCTCTTCAATACATAAAACTCCTGCAGAAGGTTTTGATGGGGAAGATTTCTTGAATCTTGTTTTCTGTGGCTCTTGCTCCCTTTCTTTTGATGAGCTCAACAAGAAGTTAAAAGATATCGAAGATAAGGCTGGGAGAGATCGAAGCGCTCCAAAATTTTCATCTAGGACACTGGATATAGACATAGTCCTTCAGCTTAGCGAAGATGACGAAATTCTTTTTGAAAGTGATGAAATTGCAAAATATTCTTTTGTATCTGAGCCGCTGTCAGAATTGTTATAAGTTTATTTATAATTTTTTTCTACTAAATCCCAAGCCGCCTTTGCGAGCGGGCCAACTTGATCTCCTCGCTCTTCTGCGTGTTTGCTTGCAGCTGTCCCATCTCTTACTCTTCCCATGATTCCTTGCAAGATTCCAGCAAGTTTAAAAATATTAAAAATAGTATAAAACTCCCAATTTTCATCAAGACTTTTACCAGTCACTTCTGAGTACATATTTCGATACTCCTTTTCACTTGGAATGCCATTTTGAGTGCAGAATTTTTCATCAGTAAGTTGTGGAATATTGCGCCAACTAATACAGTGATAGTTAAAATCTGCAATGGGATGTCCAAGCGTAGAAAGCTCCCAATCTAAAACACCCATGACTTCATTATTAGAGTTAAAAACCATATTATCTAGACGATAATCACCATGCACTATTGAGGTTTCATCATCATCGGGAATATTTGATGGCAGCCAGTCTATTAAGTTATTCATCGCAGGGATATTTTGAGTTTCCGATGCAATATATTGTTTTGTCCATCTCGAAACCTGTCTTGCAATATAGTTTCCAGGCTTGCCATAGCTTGATAATCCGACAGAGTCATAATCAACCATATGAAGTTGTGCAATTACATTATTTTTACTTTTATAAATTTCCATTCTTTCTGCTGGAGATTTTTCAGCAAGCAACAGATCCCAGTAAATGTTGCCATTAAGAAAATCCATTATAAAAAAAGGAGTTCCAATGACATCTTCATCTTCACATAGCCCATATGTTTTTGGTACTGGCACCTCGGTATTTTCCAGTGCCGTCATTACTCTATATTCTCTATCTACAGCATGAGCAGATGGAAGTAAAACTCCAGGAGGCTTTCTTCTTAAAACAAATTCCTTTCTTTCAGTTACAATTTTATACGTAGGATTTGATTGCCCGCCTTTAAATTGAGCTATGTTTACAATTTTTCCAGAATTTGGAATATTGTCATTAATCCATTCTTGAAGACCTTTTTCATTAAACTTTAGATTTTTAGCTACTTCTTTTGTTCCTGAAAAAATTTTATTGCCATCAGGATTATTTGAGTTAGATTCATTCATTACAGAGACTTCCCTCCATCTATATTTAATATTTGTCCGGTTACATAGTCTGCATCAGAAATATAGATTACAGCATCAACTATATCTTTTTCAGTGCCCATTCTAGCCATTGGCACCGAATTAATAATGTTATTTTTTTGTTCGGCTGTCCATTGAACGTTTGGAGGCTCTAGTATTGCGCCAGGAGCAATTGCATTTACTCTAATCTCAGGAGCTAACTCTTTTGCTAATGATTTTGTAAGTGTTTGAAGCCCTGATTTAGCAGCAAGATAAATTGAGTGGTTTGTAAAAGCTTTATCTACGTTTATGTCAGTAAAATTAATAATGAAGCCTTTTCTTTTTTTTAGTTCTTCTTTAAAAGCTTGGATGAGAAAGAGAGGGGCTTTTAAATTACTTCCCATTAATGCTATCCAGTCTGCTTCAGAAAATGTATCAACAGGAGTGGGGTAAAATGTAGAGGCATTATTAATCAATGCATCAATACGTTGATTTTTTTCTAACGTTATTTTTGCCAATTTTTTTATTTCATCTACATTATCAAGATTTGCTTGAACGATGATTGCGCTGCCATCTCTCTGCGAATTCATCTCATCTGCTAAGACTTTGGCATCATCTTCTGAATTATTAAAATGTATTACAACATCCCAACCCTTATTAAAGAACGATAGTGCCATTTCTCTGCCTATTCTTTTTGCTGCGCCAGTGATGAGAATTGTTTTGTTCATAACATATTTTGTAAGGCTTCATAATAAAGCAATTGTTTTTTATACGAAACATCTGAGGTATCAACTTCTGCTAAGACGCTGAAGTCAATAGCCATGACTGAATCATATATGCTCTGAAGATATTGTTGGTGCTCCTGAAGAAAGAAAAGTTGTTGAATATCTTTAAAAATTTCATAATTTCTATGAATGTTCATTTTTTCTATTAAATAAATTTTTTCTTTTGGATCTTTAGACTCAATCATTTCTATTACTTGCTTTAAACAGTCTAGTATTTTTTGGAATGATTTTGGAATTGGCAGCAATTGAGAGAGCTTAAAACCATTAATTCTTTGCATATCTGCCCATTTCATTTCCGGCAGCAAGCCATCACAAGCTATTGAATTTAAATTACTGAACCAAGGGCTTGCAATTTTATATTGCATAATTATTTTGAAAAAATTTTCAGTATGTTTATTTTCTAATGATTTTTTAGTCTCAATCCAGACCCTTTCCGCAGAAAGATTTGCAAGCTCTCCCGAGCTAACAATCTTATCAAAAAATACTTCTGTTGTTTTGTGTAATTTAAAATCATGAAGCTGTTCATATGATTTAAATCTTGCAAACCTGAGAAGCCTCAAAGGGTCTTCTGAAAATGCAGGCGAGGTATGTCGAAAGGTTTTATTTTTTAGGTCTTGCCTACCATTATATGGATCGATAATTTTACCATTTTGATCTTTAGCAATGGCATTGATAGTGAAATCTCTACGTTGTAGATCTTCTTCTAATGTTACGGTTGAATCAAAATAAAATTTAAAACCTTTGTATCCTACTCCTGACTTTCTTTCTGTTCTTGCTAAGGCATATTCCTCATTTGTATCAGGGTGGAGAAACACTGGAAAATCTTTACCAATTGGTTTAAATCCATTTTGCTCCATCTCATTAGGGCTTGAATTAATTACAACCCAGTCGCGATCTTTTGGTCTGAACCCTAGGAGCTCATCTCTAACTGAACCTCCAACTTGAAAAAATTTCATCCTAATACTTTACCGAAATTTTTTTTAAATCCTCAAGTCTCAGCGCGGTTAGATTTCCTTTCCAAACGCATCCCGTATCTAAACCAATAAAGTGAGGATCATTTGTTTGACCGTTTAATGCAGCCCAATGACCAAATATAAAATACTGATTATTTTCTTGATGAGATTTTGATTGGTAGTCAAACCATGGCTTAAAACCCTTTTCAGGTTCTGAGCTAGTGTTATTAAAATCTAATATCCCAGATTCACTTAAAAACCTCATTCTAGTTAAATAATTGATTATAGTTCGGTACCTTTCTCCGTGAGTCAGGCCATCATCCCATCTATCAGGCTTATCTCCCCACATTGCTTGTAAAACATATGGGGCATTTTCCTTTAAAGCTATTGAGACTTCTTTTGCCAGTCTCTCTGCTTTTTGTATAGACCAGATCTCTGGAATGCCAGCATGAGAAATAACAAAGGACTTACCTAGGCTTTTGTTATAAATTTTAATTAGCAAAGGTCTGTTAACAAGCCATTCAAATATTTGCGAACTATTTTGAGCTTCAATTACTTTTTTTAAAATTCCTTTTCCCTGATTAATGCTCATCAGATAAAGCAAGTAAAGATCATGATTGCCTAATACTGTATTGATATTTTTATCAGCCATGCAGTAATTAAGGATACGAAGAGACTCTGGCCCTCTATTTACTAGGTCACCTGTTAAAATAATCCTATCAAGAGCACTGTTGTAATTAATCTTGTCTAGTATTCGAGCAAACTGATCATAACAGCCATGCAAATCACCAATCACATATGTACTCATCTATTGATCAATTCCTCGAAAGATTGAAATAAAATCTTCTATGGCAAGCTCCTCAGCTCTTGCCAAGGGATTAATATTAAAATTTTTGAAATCAATTCCTAATTTCTTGAGATTATTTTTAATACTCTTCCTCTTGTTTGAAAATGATAGATCTATCAAATTAGAAAATTCTGTAAATTCATCGAGATTGATTTCTGGCCTTGTTTTAGGAATCATTCTAATGAATGCTGATTGAACCTTAGGTTTGATATCAAATGATTCGGGCGGCACATCAAATAAGATAGCTGTATTAAATAAAGCACCAATTTTGACTCCCAGTCGACCTGAATGGTTTGATGATCCTGTATTACAAATTCTTTGAGCAACTTCTTTTTGAACCAAAAAATGTAAGTCCTGAATGTTATCAAAGTATCTTATTAACTTAATAATAATTTGTGTTGAAATATTGTATGGAAGGTTGCCTACAACCCTATAATCTTTTTCTGAAAAAAAATCTAATGATTCCTTTAGAACATCACCATGTAAAAATTTATGATGAGCATCATTAAATTCTTTAGAGAGCAGGTCAACGTTTTTTTTATCTAAATCCATTGCCAAAACTGTTCTATTTTGACCAATTAAATGCTTCGTTAATGCGCCTGTTCCGGGACCAATTTCAAAAAAAGAATTTTGCTCTTGAGGATTAATTGCTCTTTCAATTTCAAACAAAATTACTGGATCAACTAAATAGTTTTGACCTAACTTACGTCGGTGTGCTCTATCATTCATCTAAGTTGAAGATCTGCCAGCTTAATCGCCTGTTTGATTGATCCAAGATTAGGGCGACTTCTACCAGCAATTTCTAATGCAGTGCCATGATCTACTGATGTTCTGATAATAGGAGCCCCTAGGGTAACGTTTACTGCTTCCCCAAAACTTAAAGCTTTCAAGACTGGTAAAGCTTGATCATGATACATGGCAAGAAAAGCATCAGTTTGATTTAATTTTTCTTTCGTAAATGCAGTATCAGCTGGAATAGGATACGAGACGTTTATCCCCATTTCTTTACATATTTTTATTGCAGGATTTATCTTCGAAATTTCTTCTTTTCCAATTTTGCCATCCTCACCAGCATGTGGATTTAATCCAAGAACTGTAATAACAGGATTCTGAATTTTAAATTTTTCTTTCAAATCATTATTTAGGATCATAATGATCTCTAACAAATTTGATTTTTTGATACTCTCAGAAACTTTTGCCAAAGGAATATGAGTGGTGGCAAGTGCAACTTTAATTTTTTTGGAGGACAGTAGCATTACCACTTTCTTAGAATTTGTTTTCGCTTGTATCCATTCTGTATGCCCACAAAAGTTCTTGAAACCTCCATTAATAATGTTGCTTTTATGAATTGGGCCAGTAACTAGAGCAATTTTATTGTTTTTCAAGCTTTCAGAGATAGCAAAATTAAGATTCTTTAAAACATATTGAGCATTTTTAGGATTAAGGATTCCCGGAGAAGTATCCATGCATTTTGCAACTTGAATAAATTGAACTTTATTACATTTATTTTTCTTAGCTTTTTCTAAGCTTTTAATTTCAACAAAATTTATTTTTAAGCTAAGGAGTTGAGCCCTAGTTTCTAAAATTTCTTTATCTGCAATGCACACAAAAGTCGCTTTAATTTCTTCCCAAAATCTTAATTTAGAAAGATATAAAACTATATCAATTCCAATACCTGCTGGTTCACCATGCGAGTATAAAATTCTTTTCAATCTAGTTCTTTGTATTCTACAAATGCTTCAGCACGCATCGTTCTGAGTGTATTTTCTAGTTCCTCATCATATTTTCTTGAGAAGAGTATTCCGTAGGCCCTGTCTTTAATAACTTCTTCAGTTAAATCTTCTGTTCGCTGATCCAAGACCTCAAGGAAATGAAAACCAAATTCAGACTCAAATACTGGCGAAATTTCTCCTATGGGGGATTCCAACATCATTTTTTCGAATGCTGGAGCGGTTTGGCCTTTACTGAGCCAATCTAAATCACCGCCTTTACTCCCAGAGCCTGGGTCCTCTGAAAATTCTTTCGCTAATAGGCTAAAGTCTTCTCCAGCAATCACTCTATCCCTAACTTCTCCAAGCTCTTTTTGGGTAAATGTTTCATCTCTTAGTTTAGTAGTCATCATTAAGATGTGACGAACATGCCATTGTTCTTCAAACCTTACTAGATCTCCTCTTTTATCTTCTAATTTCAATATGTAGTAACCTGATCCACTTTTCAAAGCATTTGAAATGAAGCCTCTTTTCTTGCTAACCAGCGCTTCAGAAAAAAGAGAAGGGAGATCAGCCAAATTTCTCCAACCCATATCACCACCTGAACTTGCATTAGAGCTTTTTGAGTATTTAACTGCTAATTCACTAAAATCTATTCCTTCCTTAAGTTCATCTAAAATTTTATTAGCAGTTGATTCATCTGAAACTAGAATTTGCCTTACAAATAACTCTGGAGAGAGAGTATTCATTGCTCCCTCTGTAGCTAAAAATCCATCTAATTCCTGCTCAGTAATGTTAATTTCTCTACCCACTTTACCTCGTTGCACTCTTTGAATAGTCATTTCTTTTTTTACATTTTCTCTGAGAACTTCATAGGACTCACCATCGTCCTCTATCGTTTGAATAAATTTATCAAGAGTAACCCCATTACTCCGAGCAATATTTTCGAAGGCATCATTTAACTCTGAATCACTTATTCTTACACCGGCCTGATTAGCAAGTTGAAGTTGCAACTCTTCAATAATCAGCCTTTCATTAACTTGCTCTAATATTATTTCATCAGGAGGCAATGTAGCACCCTGACTCTCATATCTCTTTTCAATGTTTTTTAACATTGTCTTAACTTGTGATTCTAGAACCACTCCTTCACCAACGATTATGGCTACTCGATCTAGCATTTCAATTTTCGCAAATGCAGGAGAAACAAAAAAAAGAAGCGTAAATATTCTGATAAAAAATTTCATAACCGGTATTGTACTTAATAAAATTGCAGCAAATATACTCATCACTGATTTATTTTATTCTTTGACTAAAAAAAAGTTAAAGGTTTACAAACTTATTCGAAAAAAATTGATTAATTTTGTCCCGACTGCCCATTAAACCTTTTAATTCAAATTCAAAGTTAATTCTGCTTTTATTTTCAATTGCAATCATTTTTTCCCAATTTTCATTGTTCCATTCTGCTATTTGTTCGTGAGGAAAACTATATTTTGAAAGCCTTTTATCTGATGCATATAATTTAATAGCAATACAACAATTCTCAAACCCTAAACCAAAGTAACTATCTAAAGTTTTATTTGAATCAAGATCCTCTGAGAAACCAGCTAATAATTTGTATCCATTAGGCATTATTTTTTCTATTGAGAACTCTCCATAATCTAGTTTGTTATTTAAATTAAGCAAAGGAATATTGCGTTGGAAATTCCTTGAGACTGAAATTTTTATACTGGGTAAGTTAATCTCTATTCCTCCTCTACCAAAAACTATCTCATTTCTTTTCTGAGAATAATTAGCATTAAAAAATACTCCCAAATTTTGATCATCAAAAGCAAGGCTGGTGCCCACTTGATTATCTTTTCCAATTGAGTACCCCATCATTGAATTTAATACTTGACTGGGCTTCAGCTCATTTCTCTTTATTAACTCAAGAGAGTATCTGCGATTATTACTATGTCTTAACTGCCATTTTAACTTACCAATTAAGGCTTCTGTATCGGGTACTCTGTCATCCCCAAAAAAATAATGATTATTGTAAGTCTCTATGATTGAGGAATTTCTTGGATGGAGATCAAATATAGGGTCTTTGCTTTGATTTCGAAATTTAGTTTTTTGGTAAATCAATTCAGGATTAATAAAAGAAACTTTTTCTTCATATGATCTTTTCAATAAAGAAGATACCTTCAATTGAATTGATGGTATGGATTTTGAGTGATCCTTGTTTTTTATTTCATCTAGCTCGTAATCCTTGTATATTAATGAAGTTATTAATGAAATATTAAGTTGCTCTACTTTTTGATGTATTTCGCTTCCAAATTCATAAATAAACCTTTGACCTGTAGTAAGTTGTTGATTTGGGTTGATAAAAAGATAATCATTGCTTTGATCAATATCAAAATCAGCATAATTTATATTAAAAAAATAATTTAAAAATGATTCCTGTTTTGAATACTGAAAATTAATAGCTGGTTTTTTTACATAGCCAGTATTGATAAATGGATTTAGACTTTGATGGCCTTGATGAGAAATGTCCAGTGAAAAGTTTTTTAAATTTATTCCAGCAGCAAGTGATTGAATTAAATAGTGCTCTCTTTGGTTCGCAATTTTTGCAAGGCTTGAGGGAAGATCCAATGCGATCATTGCATCTGATGATTTTGCCCAATTAATTTTAGTATAAAAATTTGAGACCTCTCTTTTTTCTTTCAACTTAAATGCCCATCTATCGCTATCAAGACCAGGATAATCTTCATCAAAAACTTTATCTTTTGGAAAAAATAGCATGTCAAAGAAATTGCTATTACTTGCAGAAGTTACATATCTTAAGTTACTTTCTATTCCATCACCTCTTTCATTAACAATTCTTGGAGCAATTGTTAAATCAGACTTTGAAGATAAGACCCAGAAATAGGGTAAAAAAAGATCTAAACCATCTGATGTCATTGATATTTCGGGCTCTAAAAAACCGCTTAATCTTTCAGTGGTTGCTGGAAATGGAAAATATGGCAGCCTCAAAATAGTCGTATCAAAAATTTTTAAACTTAAATTTTTTATTTGACCCCGGCTAGATTCATTATTGATTATAATTTCTTTCGCATTGATTTCCCATCCCCTTAAAGGATCGTTGCAAGAACTCAATTTTGCATTCTGAAAAACAAGAGTTTTATCTAAAGCGCCGCTCAAAGACTGGTAATTCATTAAAAGGTTTCTTTCTTGAATAAATGCACTTCCTTCAGACAATGTAATTTTATTTGAATTCTTCTCAATAGCCCCATTTAAAAATTCAAAATAGTTGTTTTGGTAATTAATTTTTCCATTTTTTATTTCTTTGATAAATTCTTTGTTTTTAAGATATAAAGCTGAGGAAGCTCGAATACTGCCACTATCAATAGGCATGAAAAAATTATCATCAAGCAAAATTTCTCCATTTGATTGCACATTGAGCGTTCCAGCTTGTAGTTTTCTGGTGAAAGAGCTGTTTATGACTTTTGGATACTGAGGATTTATGCACCCCCGCAAGTATAAAGAGGGCTCACTTAGCGAGTCATTAGGCTCAAGAGCGATTAAGTTGAATGAAAAAAAGAATAATAATATGGAGAGAAAAGTCTTAGCTTCATGTATTAATTTGAGTTGTGTGATTTTAAATTTCAAAAACTTCTACTTTGCTAGGATGTCATATCTCTTAACTCTCTTAATGTATCCTTTCCATAAAACATTTCTTCTTCAACAAAAAATGTAGGTATTCCAAATGCCCCTTTTTCAACTGCCATACTAGTATTTGCAATTAATTCTTGCTTTATTTCATCCGTAGAAATTCCCTCTATTATTATATCTGGATGACAATCATTCTCTTTTAATAGCTCATAAAGAGCTTCTGGCGAATCCAGTTTTAAAGATTGCTCCCAAAGTCCGCTTAAAACTATTTCTATATATTCATTAAAAAAATCATTCTTTTGAGCAACGATTGCACCTCTAATTAATGAAATGGTGTTAACCGGAAAGTGCTTATTCATTTTAAAATTTGTAATATTATGCTCTTTCATAAATCTATTAAAAGCTGTGTCAAATTCGTATTTAGATTTATTCGGAATCTCAGCAAGGGTAACCATTGGGGGCTGATTATTAGATAATTTCATAATTCCTCCCAGCAAGCATGGAATATAGTTAAATTTAATATCATGCGCCTTTTCAAGATTTTTAATAGCTTTGTGACAGAGATAGGCATTAGGGCTAGCAAAATCAAAAATAAAATCTACATTCATGGTCGTCCTCGTTGTATAGGCTTATAATTAACTCTTAACTTGCATCAACCATTATAAAAATGCAACATCATCCAAGAATTATCTAAAAGCAGGAGATCTCATGAGTTTAAAAGGTAGAGTATTATTTATTACAGGTGGTAGTCGGGGAATTGGCCTTGAAATTGGAAAAAGAGCAGCGCAGGATGGTGCTAAGGTAGTATTGGCTGCAAAAACTGCAGAACCACATCCAAAACTCCCAGGCACAATTTTTACAGCTGCTGAAGAAATTATAGATGCTGGAGGGGAAGCGTTGCCCTTAGTGCTAGATGTTCGTGATGAGCAAAATGTAAGAGATGCAGTTGAGCAAACCGTTTCTCACTTTGGCGGCATAGATATTTGTGTAAACAATGCATCTGCCATTTCACTTACTAATACCCCAGATACAGATATGAAACGGTATGATTTGATGCATCAGATTAATGGTAGGGGCACCTACTTAGTAAGTAAGTATTGTATTCCTCATCTTAAAAATTCTAATAAAGCTCATATTCTAAATTTGGCTCCCCCTCTAGATATGAAGCCAAAGTGGTTTGGACCTCATCTTGCTTATACCATGGCAAAATTTACTATGAGTATGTGTGTTTTAGGTATGGCTGAAGAGCTTAAGCCAGACAGAATTGCGGTAAATGGTTTGTGGCCAAGAACGGCAATTGCAACTGCAGCAGTCAAAAATGTATTAGGGGGCGAAGAGTTAATGAATATTTCTCGAACACCTGAAATTATGGCAGATGCTGCTTATGAAATTTTTATTCAAGATCCATCTAGTTTTACAGGTAATTTTTGCATCGATGATCTTATTTTATATGAAGCAGGGATAAGAGACTTTTCAAAGTATGCAGATGTTCCATTTGATAAACTCGCTCTTGATTTCTTTTTGCCAGATGATACCCCTTTACCATCGGAGATTAAAAATAGCTGACCTATCAACAAGTAATTTACTTCGTTATGCTCAAACTTATGATGAAGAATTAACAACGCTAGAACCATTAAAAATTGAGGCAAGCGGGAGGAAGTACTTTAGGGCAGAATCAGATACAAGCTCCTATGTAATTTCTTTTGATGATAGCGAGATAAATGGACAGTCAATTTTTATTGATCGAGCAAAAGAATTAGCAGATTGTGGCGTTAGAGTTCCAAAGATCTATCATTTTGATCTCATTAATCACTTAACTTTAATGGAAGATGTGGGCGATCATTCTTTAATTAATGAGGGTGATTTCTATCAAAAAGAAGAGCTAGTTTTCTCCACTTTAAAGCTCCTAAATTCAATGCATCAATCTAAGTTTGAAAATTTGGATACAACTTTTTGGATAGGCCTAGAGTCACAATCAAAAAAATTCTCAGAAGTTTTTTGTGATCATTTCTTAAAACTAAAGATGTTTGATAAATATCAAGATTTATATCTTAATTTAAGGCATGGAATAATGGATCAGCAGTGGACCAATTGTCATTTTGATTTTGAAAGAAGAAATATTCATCTTTTGCAAAATGGAGATCTTGCGCTAATAGATTTTCAAGATATGTGCTTTGGTCCAATTGGAATTGATCTAGCTGGAATATTAATTGATCATTACATCCCATGTGATCTTGATAAGGTTAAAGAGAATTGTAAATATTTTTCAAACCTTTCGGTTTTTTCAATGTCTTCTGATGATTTCTATCAAGCAACTTTATGGGGAGGCCTTCAAAGAAATCTTAGGATCATGGGAACATTAACGCAGCTTTATCTAAAATTTAATAGATCATTTAGAATAAGAGATTTGCCTCAAATCGTCCTTAATACAGCAACCATCTCTACCGCATTAAATCAGGACATGCTATCTAACTTTCTATTAAACGATGTCATGCAAATCCTAGAAAGGAAATTGGTCAAATTATGAAGGCTATGATTTTAGCGGCTGGACTTGGCTCAAGATTGAGACCATTTACTAATAAGCTGCCTAAACCATTATTAAAAATTGGTAGTGGAACTCTCATAGAGCGTTCGTTAAATAACTTAAAAAAACTAGGAGTAGATGAATTTATAATCAATATCTCCTATCTAGGAGATCAAATTAAAGATGCCATGAAGTCATCACAAAATGGAACCAATATAACTTTTATTGAGGAGCCATTTCCTTTTGGAACAGGAGGGGCATTAGTTAATGCTAAAGCTCATCTTGGAAATGAACCATTCATGTTATCAACCTCTGATATCATATTTGATTTTTCTCAGACGAAGCTCCCCGTGCATGTGGAATCTGCACATTTAATCGCAGTTAAAAATCCTGATCATAATCAGAAAGGAGATTTTTCTATAAATAAGAACACTGTTTTTGTGCACAATGAAAGAAACGACTTCACTTACTCAGGAGTATCCATCATTAACCCTAAAATTCTAGAAGCGCATGTTAGTAGAGAGTATCCTTTTGATTTATGGAATACCATTTTAAAGCCTTTGGTTACTAATTCATTAATAACAGCCCATCTTGATAACTCCCTTTGGATTGATGTTGGTACTGAAGATAGACTGGAGCTTGCAAGGAGAGTTTTAAAAGATGAAAATTAGCAAATGAACTCTCACTCATTAATAGCTCCCTCAATCCTATCGGCAAACTTTGCTAGATTGGGAGAAGAAGTAAATTCAGTAATAAATGCTGGAGCAGATTGGATACATTTTGATGTTATGGATAATCACTATGTCCCTAACCTGACTGTTGGGCCCATGGTATGCAAATCTTTAAGAGACGATGGCATAAAAGACTTTATAGATGTTCATCTAATGATTACTCCCGTGAATGATTTGGCAAAAAGTTTTGCTAAAGCTGGGGCAGACTTGATTAGTTTTCACCCTGAAGCGGTTGACGATGTTGATCAAACAATTGGAATCATTCAGGAGAGCGGATGTAAAGTTGGTATTGCAATAAATCCTGATACTTCATTATCAGTACTAGAAAATATTATCACTGATATAGATCTTGTTCTGCTGATGAGTGTTTATCCTGGATTTGGCGGCCAAGAATTTATTGAGGATACAATTGAAAAGATTGCCGATGCTAAAAAGCTTATTGATCAACAAGATCATCCAATTTTCTTGGAGGTTGATGGTGGCATTAACAATGAGACAATCTCAAGAGTTTCACAAGCAGGCGCAAATGTTTTTGTTGCAGGATCTGCTATCTTTGGATCATCAGATTATGAAAAAACAATTCAAGGTTTTCGTCAAAAAATTACTTAGCCTAGTCTTAATTTCATTCTCTGCTGTTACTATTGCTGATGTGAAGGCTGGCTTTGAGGGTAAGACTGCTGAGTTAAGTTTAATTATTTCTAATACTGATACATCAAGACAAAAAGGTTTAATGCATCAGTCAGTTCTAGGAAAAAATACAGGAATGCTTTTTGTATGGCCATTCAGCAAAAAACAATGCATGTGGATGAAAAATACTTCATTGTCTCTAAGTGTTGCATACCTTTCACAAGATGGAAAAATTTTAGAAATTTATGATATGGTCCCGTTTTCAGAACAATCTATTTGCTCCACACAAAAGGTTAGGATGGCATTAGAAGTTAATCAGGGTTGGTTTAAAAAAAATAAAATTTTGATTGGCGATAAGATTAATTTCTAGTCTAGAAAAATATGATATCCAAAAAAGAATACAATAATTTCAAGCAGTCGCACTTCACCATCTTGCCAGTGAGCAGAAAGATATCTGCCCCTAATGAGACTCCATTATCTTTGTACTCAAAGATATCTGACCAAAAAAATAATTTTTTATTTGAATCAGTTGAAGGTGGAGATAGATGGGCTCAATATTCAATTATTGGATTTGGCTGTCTTGATACTATAAAGGTTTCTGGAAATAAAGTTGAAACCTCAATTCAAGGAATAGAGAATTCTCTGATATCAACAAATCCCTTGCAAGCAATTGAGGCAATAATCGCTGAACATAGTTCCCCAAATCTAGAGAATTTACCAAGATTTCATGGAGGCTACATTGGTTTTTTTGCATATGAAAGTGCTCAATATGCAGAAGCTAAAATAGCTTCACTCCCAAGCAAGGGTTCTAAGTTCTCAGAGCATATGCCAGATATTATGCTTGTAAAGGCTGAGCAACTTATTATTTTCGATAATTTAAACAACACAACCCAAATTATTTTCAACGCTGCTCTTAAAGAAATGAGCTATGACTTTGTGCAATCAAAGCTTGATGAGATTGAAAGCAAATTAAACATCGCCATACCGAGCGATGTGGAAAGTTTTAAGACTATTAACAGTTCATTTGAATTTAAATCAAATTTTACTAAAAAAGAGTATTTTGATGCAGTCGATATAATAAAAAATTACATTGCAGAAGGGGACGTCATGCAGGTCGTTTTAGCTCAAGATTATTCAGCGAATTTTGAGCATAACCCATTTGATTTATACAAAGCGATTCGAAGTCTTAATCCCTCTCCTTATATGTATTTTTTGCATTTAGACGAATTTCATATTGTTGGAGCATCTCCTGAAATTTTAGTAAGACTTGAAGACAGCGAGATAACGCTAAGGCCTCTAGCAGGAACCAGAAAAAGAGGCAAAGATAATGCGGAGGATAGATATAATCAAGAAGACCTGCTTAATGATCCGAAAGAAATTGCTGAGCACCTAATGCTGATTGATCTGGGAAGAAATGATGTTGGAAGGGTATCTGAAATTGGCTCAGTAAATGTTACAGACAAGATGGTGATTGAAAAATATTCTCATGTGATGCACATAGTATCAAATGTAATTGGGAAAATAGCCTCTGGTTTAAGCTATTTTGATGTCTTGAAGGCTGCATTACCTGCTGGAACATTATCCGGAGCTCCAAAAATTAGAGCAATGGAAATTATTAATGAGCTCGAGCCAAGCTCCAGGGGAATATATGGTGGGGCAATTGGATATATTGGCTGGAATGGAAACATGGATACCGCTATTGCAATTAGAACGGCAGTTATTAAAGATCAGGTAATTCATGTTGGAGCAGGAGCAGGCATTGTTGCAGACTCAATTCCTGAAAATGAGTGGCTTGAGTGCAGACAAAAATCAAAAGTATTCATGGATGCCATGGAGATGATTTCTTGATTTTAGTAATAGACAATTACGATTCTTTTACATACAACCTTGTCCATTACATAGGGGAGTGTAACCAAGAGATTGTAGTTAAAAGAAATGATGAGATAACGCTTCCACAAATTAGATCATTAAGTCCTAGTAAGATAGTCATTTCTCCTGGTCCATGCACGCCTAAGGAAGCAGGAATTTCAGTAGATATTGTGAGAGAGTCTATTGTTCCAATACTTGGAGTTTGCTTGGGGCATCAGTCAATTGGCGCAGCATTTGGAGCTAATATAATTAAAGCCCCAGAAGTTTTTCATGGCAAAAAATCTACAATTACCCATTCCGGAAAAAATATTTTCCAAGATATGCCTAAGCATTATGAGGTGGTTAGATATCATAGCCTCATAATTGAGAGCTCAACTTTGCCTGATGATTTAAGAATTACTTCAACGCTCATAGATAATCCTAATATCATCATGGGTATAGAACATATTTCTAAACCAATATATGGTGTGCAGTTTCACCCCGAATCAATTGATACAGAGAATGGAATGAAGTTAATAAGTAATTTTTTAAATTTATGATTAAAGATTTCATAGGTCAGCTTGAGCAAAAAGTAGATCTAGATTTTCATTCTATGCAGGATGCGATTGAATTAATTATGACCGGCGAAGTAGATGACCTATCTATTGAATTATTTTTACTTGCTCTGAATGAAAAAGGTATCAGTGAAAAAGAAATAACTGCGGCTGCTAGAGTGATGAAAGATAAATCCTTAACTTTTTTATTAGGCAATGGAGATCATATTGATACTTGTGGAACGGGTGGATCAGGCCTCCATACTTTTAACTGTTCTACTGCATCTGCTTTTGTTGCTGCTGCAGGTGGTGCTGCAGTTACCAAGCATGGTAATAAAGCAGTCTCCAGTAAGTCTGGAAGTGCAGATTTATTAATGGCAGCTGGAGCTGATATAGCGCATGACAGAGCAAAGCTTGAGGCTATATTTAAAAGGGTGGGTTTTGTTTTCTTATTTGCTCCTATGCATCATCAATCAATGAAATATGTTATGCCTGCAAGGCAAAAAATAGGAAAAAAAACTTTATTTAACTTACTTGGACCTCATACAAATCCTTGTAATGCAAAAAGGCAGATTCTTGGAGTGTATCAAAAAGATTTAGTAAGGACTTTTGCCTCTGTTGCAAAGAATCTCTCCATGGATCATGTGCTCATTGTTCATGGTATGGATGGTTTGGATGAGATCACCATAACAGATTCCACATATATTGCAGAGCTTAAAAATAATACTATTTCTGAGTATGAAATTTCTCCAAAAGACTTTGGCTTATCTCTTGGCGTGCATTCAGAAATATCTGCTCAGTCGCCAGATGATAGCTTGCAATTGATTAGAGAAGCTTTTTCTGGAGAAAAATCAGCTGTTCAAGATATGATTGCTCTGAATGGAGGCGCGGCTTTGTACCTTGCAAAAAAGGTAAACTCTATTGCTGACGGTATAGAGCTTTCATTTGAATTAATGAATAACGGTATGGCTGCAGATAAATTAGCTTCTTATGTTCGAGTATCAAATAGCTAATGAGTATCCTTCAAACAATAGTTACAAATACAAAAGCTAATCTTATTGAAAAGAAAGCCCAATTACCTTTGGAGCAGATAAAGCTTTCTTTAGAGGATCTGAGCCTTCCAAAAGGAAAATTTAAAGATAATATCTTGAATAAAGATGAAGCCATTATTGCGGAAATAAAAAAAGCTTCACCAAGCGCTGGGGTCATTGATGAAGATTTTAACCCAGTAAAAAAAGCGCTTGAGTATGAAGCTTTTGGAGCATCGGCCTTATCGATCTTAACTGAAGAAAATTTTTTTATGGGAAGTGTTGATTACTTAAAAAAAGTGAAGGCAATCACCTCGCTGCCAATTTTAAGAAAAGATTTTATGATTGATGAATATCAAGTGTATGAATCGAAATTAATTGGTGCAGATTGTATTTTATTAATTGCATCTATCCTTTCTGACCAGCAAATAGAAGATTTTATTTATATTGCTAAAAAGTTAGACCTTGATTATTTAATTGAGGTACATGATGAAAATGAGCTTAAGAGAGTTGAGCATTTTGATGACGCGTTAATAGGTGTGAATAATAGAAATTTAAAAACATTTGAAGTTGACCTGAACAATTCTGTTCGTTTAAGAAATTTGTTTAAACAAAAGAATATTTTTATAGCTGAGTCAGGAATTAAAACTAGAGAAGATATGAATTATTTAAAACAAAATAATATTAAAGTTTTTCTTATCGGAGAGAGTCTAATGAGAGGCTCCTTCTAAATATAAGCACTGGATGAAGTCATTACTTTTGCAGTAAAGCTCATCATTTTTTTTGTTGGTTCAGACAATGACTCGCTTCCACTTTCTATTGCTTCTTGCGCATGCATATCTTCATCAGCCCGCATGGTCTTTAAAATCTCAATTGTATCAGTATCATTTTTAGAAACTCTACTTAAATGTTTTTCAAGGTGTTTGACTACCTGCTTTTCAGTCTCTTCAACAAATCCTAAGCTAGTTTTTTCTCCAAAGCTTCCAAATACTGCGCCAATAGCAAATGATCCCGCATACCAGACTGGATTCAGAATGGAGGGTTTTCCATTCAACTCTTCAAGACGTTTTTTACACCAAATTAAATGGTCAGTCTCCTCTTCTCCAGCTTGAACTAAGTGATTTTTTATATCAGCATTTTTGCAAACCATTGCTTGGCCTCTGTAGAGCGCCTGTGCTGCAACTTCACCAGCCAGATTAACCCGCATTAATTGTGCAGAAAGACTTTTCTCTTCTTTTGATAGATTAGAGTTAGTCTGATTAACTGGATACGATCTTCCGGTTCCATTTTTTTTATACGACAATGTTTTTAAGGCAATGTCACATTCATTTATAAAATTATCTAGAATATTCATCTAATTCCTTTATTTCCAATATCTTTTCGATAAAAAGCTCCATCGAAGGATACAGATTTTACCAAATTATATGCTTTTATTTGAGCATCATGAAGATCTTCACCCAGAGCAGTCGCACAAAAGACCCTTCCTCCTGTTGTTAAAACCTTATCACCCTCCAGTTTTGTCCCTGCATGAAAAAGCTTTGCTCCTTCTATATCATAGGGTTGAAATGAAACCTCATTATTTTTTGTATATTCCTCGGGATAGCCATGACTTGCGATTACAACTCCACATGCGTGCTGGTCGTTCCAATTAATATCATAATCAGTCAAGTTATTCTCGATCGCAGCTAGACACAGTTCTACTAGGCTTGATTTTAATCTTAGCAATATTGGCTGAGTTTCGGGATCTCCAAATCTACAATTAAATTCAAGAACTTTCAATTCTCCGTTATTGATCATGAGTCCAGCATACAAAAAACCAAGGTAGGGTGAGCCCTCAGCAATTAAACCCTGCATTGTTGGCTGCATAACCTCTTCAATAATTTTTTGATGCATTGCTTCATCCACAATGGGTGCTGGTGAATAGGCTCCCATGCCACCAGTATTTAAGCCCACATCACCATCACCTACTGGTTTATGGTCTTGACTCGTTGCAAGAGAGATTATTTTATCCTTGCTTACAACAGCGATAAAGCTAGCTTCCTCCCCATCTAAAAAATCTTCAATGACAACACTTGCTCCAGCAGTACCAAATGTTTGATCCTTAAATATACTGGTCAAGGCTTGTAGGGCATCATCCTGAGTTTGACAAATAATGACTCCTTTGCCTGCAGCTAAACCATCTGCTTTTACTACTGTTGGATATGGAATATTTTTTAAATGTTCTTGTGCACTATCAAAATTATCAAAGGCTGCATAAGTCGCTGTAGGAATACCATATTTAATAAAAAAGTCTTTTGAGAATGTTTTAGAGCCCTCTAGTCGAGCAGCAGCGCTAGAAGGCCCAAAGGTTTTTATATTGTTAGTTTGTAAATAATCTACTAATCCATCAACCAGAGGTTGTTCTGGCCCAACAATTACAAGCGCAATATTTTTTTCAATACAAAAATCTTTAACTGCTACAAAATCATCAACATTAATGGAGATATTAGATAGTTTATTTTCTAAAGCAGTTCCTGCGTTTCCTGGACAAACAAAAACCTCAGACACAGATTTATCTTGAGCACATTTCCAAGCCAAAGCATGTTCTCTGCCGCCTGATCCAATAACCAAAATATCCATCTTTAATGTCTAAAGTGACGCGTTGAAGTAAAGACCATTGCAATGTTATTTTCATCAGCGGCTGCAATTACTTCTTCATCTCTAATCGAGCCACCGGGCTGAATAATTGCTGCAATACCACTAGAAGCAGCTTTATCTATACCATCTCTAAATGGAAAAAATGCGTCTGAGGCCATTGCTGCACCTTTAACTTCTAAACCTTCCTCTTTGGCCTTTAAATTAGCAATCTCAGCACTAATAACTCTGCTCATTTGACCAGCACCAATGCCAATAGTTTGTTTATTTTTAACATAAACAATAGCATTTGATTTAACAAACTTAGCTACCTTCCATGCAAACATTAGATCATTAATTTCTTCAGCGCTTGGCTGTCTTTTTGTAACGCACTTAAGGTCTTCTGTGGGAACAATAAAAGTATCATCACTTTGAATTAATATTCCGCCAGACACTTTTTTTATGACGCCTGGATAAGGGTTATCTTGCTCCAAATCGACACACAAAACTCTTACATTTTTCTTTTTTGCCAGTTCCTCCAATGCAGCTTCTTCAAAACTAGTAGCTAAGACAACCTCAACAAATTGACGAGTATTAATTTCTTCAGCAGTTTTTTTATCTACCTTTCTATTGAAAGCTATGATGCCACCAAAAGCTGATGTTGGATCAGTATTGAATGCTAAATCATATGCTTCAAAAATGGAGCTCCCTTCAGCTACACCACAGGGGTTAGCATGTTTCACAATCACACAGGCTGGTTCATCGAAGGCTCTTACACACTCCCAGGCAGCATCCGCATCAACAATATTATTGTAAGAAAGCTCTTTACCCTGCAAAACATCTGCATTGGCTATATTTTTATGCTCTAAATTGGCGAAGGTAAATAAATTAGCTGTTTGATGAGGATTTTCGCCATATCTTAATGATTGACTCTTCTGTAAGTTATATTGATGGGTGTTGAAGGAAATATCTTTTAAGTAATTTGCAATCGATAGATTATATTCAGCCATGAGCTGAAATACTTTTTGTGAAAGCTCTTTTCTAAATTCATAAGAGATTCCGCCATTATTTTTCCATTCATCAATTAATTGAGTGTAATCATTTGGATCAGAGATAACTGCAACATCTTTAAAGTTTTTAGCAGCAGATCTGATCATTGTAGGGCCACCTATGTCGATTTTTTCAATGGCTTCGTCAAATGAACATCCGGAAGCAATAGTTTCACGGAATGGATATAGGTTCACTATTACAATATCAATGCACTCGTATCCACGATCAGTTAAAACTTCTATGTCTGTTTCTCTTCTAGCTAAAATTCCAGCATGAATCTTTGGATGCAATGTTTTAACTCTTCCATCCATCATTTCTTCAAATCCTGTAAATTCAGAAACTTCTATAACCTTATTCGTAATTTTTTTGATGGCACTGTATGTGCCACCAGTTGAAATAATTTTTACCTCTTGATCGAGCAAAAACTTTATCAACTCATCTAAGTTAGATTTATCTGAAAGGCTGACAAGGGCAGTTTTGGGAGTAATAAGATTCATGATTTCTCTAAAATATTGTATCGATGCAATTTTTTTCTAAGAGTAGCTCTATTCAACCCTAAGGCAGTTGCAGCCTTCGACTGATTGTTATTTGTATACTTCATTACTGATCTCAAAAGCTCAGGCTCAACTTCAGCCATAACCATTTCATATACATTTGCTGGGTTTGTGTCACCAAGAGTTGCAAAGTATTTCTTCATAGCTTTTCTAACTTGCTCGCTGAGCGGCTTGCTTTTTGGTTTTTGTGAGACTGTTTTAGCCATTAAGTAGAGATTATTCTGCAAAATATAAATTCTACAGCTGATTAAAAATTGCTCAACAGATTTTAGAGATTAATTACAGTTTTTTTGTCATCACCTAAAATTAATTGTGTCAATTCTCCATCTTTAATGAATATCTCAGTTCTCGATACATAATCAGGATGAAAGCATGAAATTTTATTATTTTTTGTTATATATGAAACCAATGAATTAATAACCATAAAGTGTGTAGTCACAATAAAGTTACCATCAGCATTCTTCAGCCAGCTTATTAAATTATTGCGCCATTCTTTTACATCTTTTGGCAGCGTCTCAATTGGGGCTATAAAAATTTCTTTAAGCCATTCTTGTTTTTGCTTATCGTTGATTTTACTGGATGGTATTTCAGTAAATATAGAATCTATTTGGAAATTATATTTTTTTTCTTCGCTCATTGCTTCCATGGTCTCTACTGCCCTTTTTTTTGGGCTCGAAAGAAGCTGATAGCTTGATATTTTCTCTTTCATTAGTCTGCCTGCATCTTTAGCTTGCTCATGACCTAGTTCACTTAAACCAGGATCAGGATGCACGGACCATTTCGCTGAAGCTTCTCCATGTCTGACAAGAATGATATGACTTTGACTCATTGTAAAAAATACCAATTATAATTATTTGATGAGAAAGCCTAGAATTTTTTGCCCTAAATTATCTTCACCAACTTGTGCGTGCACTAACATAAAACAAATACATCATCTTGCCAAGGTTCTAAGATTGAAAGCAAATGATCCTGTGGAGTTATTTGATGGCCATGGTTCCGTGGCACGTGGCAAGATTCAAGATATTGCAAAAGCGAATATAAATTTTTATGTAGACGATATTTTGCATACAAAAAATCCATATAAAAAACTGTACCAAGCAATAATTCCTTACATGAAAAAAGAAAGTTTAATTTACTCAATACAAAAGCTTGTTGAGGTGGGCATACATTCAATTCTTGTATATAGACCAGATCATTTAGATCAATCATTAGTAAAAAAGGATTTATCTAAATTAAATCTTAGATTAGAGGAGGCCATGATAGGGGCATGCGAGCAATCTGGCTGTAATCATTTCCCGAGCATTCATTATTTTACTGGGCTTCAAAAATGTATTCAAAGTGAACACATAAATCGAGATTTCGAGGGATTATTCGTTCTTGATACAATTGCCAATCAACTCATTAAAAAAAATGAAATTTTGAATTTAGAAAGTATTGGTATTATTTCGGGGCCTGAATCGGGTTACTCAGAAACTGAACGTGGATTTATGAATGAGTGCGGACTGAGGTCTCTCAAGATTGGGCATTATACCTTACGCGCAGAAACAGCCCCCGTTGCAGGCTTATCAAAGTTTCATAATTTGCTTGGAGAATATTAATGCAAGGCACGACCTCACTTTTTATTACTGATCCTCTGGAATCATTAAATCCAAAAAAAGATACAACTATTTTATGGATGCAGGAAGCCTTTACCATGGGTGGTCAAATTTTTCAGTGCGAGATGAGTAATTTAATATATAAAAATCAACAAACTTTTGCTGACTTTTCTGAAATTCAAGATCCTAATCATCATCCGCAAATTAGTTGCAAAGTAGATAAGATTCAAGCTCTAAAAGATTTCGACTATATTTTTATGAGGAAGGATCCACCGGTAAATGAAGACTACATGAACGCTTTACATCTACTTTCTCAGGCTGAATCTGAGGGAGCTAATATAATTAATCGCCCTACGGCATTACAGAAATTTAATGAAAAAATTTTTGCGCTTCAATTTTCAAATTGGATGCCTGATACAAGCGTTATTTGTAGAGAGGAGGACTTCAAACGATTCAAAAAAAAATATTCGACCATTATCTTAAAGCCACTCAATGGAATGGGCGGCGAGTCAATCTATAAATTTGATGAAAGCTCGCAAGATCACTTAGATATTTTTAAATCATTAACCAATAATCATCAAACGATGGTTATGGTTCAGAATTTTTTACCTGAAATTTATGATGGTGATTATCGGATACTTATCATTCACGGCAAACCATTCCCTATTGCGCTTGCAAGAATTCCTCAAGAAGGCAGCTTTAAGGGCAATCTTGCTGCAGGCGGCAAAGGTGAAGCTAGAGAATTATCCAATGATCAAGTTAAAGTTAGTATGGAGATTGGTAAGTTGCTTATGGATGAGGGAATTGTATTTGCAGGAATAGACATGATAGGAAACTATTTAACTGAAATTAATATTACTAGTCCAACCGGCGCACGAGAGATTTTGTTGCAAACCAACCAAAACCCAATTAAGACTTTGCTTCAATCAATATAAAATGCAGCCACTTATTTACAAGCAAAAAATTCAAAGATGGGGATTTAGAAAATCTATGATTACTTCTCTTATTTTTCATGGAGTAGTTATTTTTGGAGTCAGCTTTGCTGTAATTCAGCAACCATGGGAATCTGATGAAGCAACAATTGTAAATATTAAATTTGCCCAAGGAGCATTTGATATGCAGGGCAGATCTTTGAATGGCTTGGAATCTCTTCAACAACATAACCAAAGAAATACATTGGTATCTAGAGATGTCAGTCTTCAGGATCAGTCTCAGTTTAGTATTAGGCGCTTGGAATCTAATTCAACCTTGGAAAGCTTTGAGAGCATTTACTTGAATGAGTGGCAAAGACGGGTTGAAACAGCTGGCTACTATGAAATAGCTCGTTCAGCTATTATTCAGGGAGATTTTAGAGTTCAAATCAAGACAACCATTGATTACATGGGTAATTTAATAGGCGCTGATATTTTGCAATCCTCTGGAAATGAAGCACTGGATGCCTTGGCATTAAAAATTTTACGTCAATCATCGCCATTTGAACCATTTCCTAGAGGCATGACGGATAACTATCAGCAACTTGAAATCATTCGAGACTGGAATTTTTCAACTTCTTAACAATGCAGATTTTAGCTTTTGATTTTGGAACTCAATATATTGGTATTGCTGTTGGGCAAACCATTACGGGAACTTCTTCTCCTTTAATGGTGCTTGATGTTGCTCAAGAAGGTAAAGCTATCTGGAATACAATCGCAGACCTCATCCATGAGTGGAAACCTGACCAGCTGCTGGTTGGCAACCCCTTGAACATGGACGGTACTACCAGTGATATGATGAAAAAAGTTGACCCATTTTTTAAGAAACTTCAAATGATAAGCGATGTTCCATGTGAGTTAGTTGATGAGAGATTAACTTCGTTTGAAGCTAAGCGATTAGCTCAAGTAAATGTAAAAAATGGGCGTATCGACGATTTGGCAGCTAAAATATTTTTAGATAATTGGATAGAGCACCATGTCAATTCCAACTAGTTTTATTGATCAGCTACTGGATCAAACCGATATTGTAGATGTGGTAGGACGACGTATACCATTGAATAAAAAGGGATCAAATTTTTGGTGTCAATGTCCATTTCATGATGACTCAAACCCATCCATGGCTGTCAATCAAGAAAAACAGTTTTTTTATTGTTTTGTTTGCCAGGAATCTGGGAATGCAATTCATTTTTTAAGGCAATATGAAAACCTAGAATTTGTTGACGCAATCGAAACACTTGCAAGTTCAGCAGGCATGACCGTCCCATATGAAAATAGTAGATCAGAAAAATCTAGACCCAGCGGTTTGGTTGAGAAAGCGGTTAAGTATTATCAAGCTAATTTGAATGAAACGACTGCCCCAAAAGCTGTTCAGTATCTTAAGGATAGAGAAATTACTGGCACCACAGCCAAAAAATTTAATATCGGATATGCCCTAGATAAATGGGATGGCCTATTAAATCATTTAGGGGCTGATATCCCTCAGAAAGAATTGGATGAGTCTGGATTATTTAGCAAGAAAGATGATCGATTTTACGATCGATTTAGAGGCAGAATTATCTTTCCAATTAGAAATATAAAAGGTGATTTTATTGCAATGGGCGGAAGAATTATAGATGAGGGTGAGCCTAAGTACCTTAATTCTCCTGAGACTTCATTTTTTAACAAATCAAATGAATTGTTTGGCTTATATGAGGTAAAAGAATTAGAGAAAAATATAGCTTCCTTAATCATTGTTGAGGGCTATATGGATGTAATAGGTCTGTATGAGCATGGTATTAAAAATGCGGTAGCAACACTTGGAACAGCCGTTACACCAAATCATGTTTCCAAGATCATGCGTTATACCAATAAGATTTATTTTGCCTTTGATGGAGATTTAGCAGGAGGCAAAGCGGCTTGGAAAGCTGTTGAAAATACTTTCCCAATCATAAGAGAAGATATCAATATCCATTTTGTATTTTTTGAGCAGGGCCATGATCCAGATTCTTTTATTAATGAGCACGGGCTTAAAGCCTTTCAAAAACTTTTAGATGAATCTGTTTCTCTTTCGTCATACTTTTTATCAAAGGTTAAAGAATTTAATTTAGAGACATTGGAAGGCAGGGCTCAAGCAGCATCTTTTGCCATTCCCATCATAAACAAAATAAATAATTCTGTTATCAAGGAAGTGTATACCAGCGAAATCTCAAAATTGTGTGGCATGGATATTAAAACTATGGATACACCCTCAAGTCAGACTGCTAGTTTTATTTCAGATACTGCGCTGAGGGCAAGCTCAACTACGCCAGTGCGAGTAAAAGCAGTGATTAATATTTTTAGTGCTTTGTTAGCTTTTCCATCAATTGCTCAGGAATCTCTCTTTGATGAATTAAAAAATAATAAGAAATTTGATTTTTTATTTATAATTTTGGATTTATATAGGAAAACACCAGATATTAAGCCCTCTAGGGTAATTGAAAGCCTTGAGTCAGATCAAATAAAGGGTTACTTTTCAGAGGCTGTTGTCGCCGGGCTAGAGTTATCTGAAAAAAATGCATTAATGCTTGTTAGCGACTGTATGGATATTTTGTTAAAAAATCAAAAAGATAGGGAGCAAACACTCAAAGACAAGTATAATGTCAGATCGATTACGCCAGTAGAAAGAAGAGATTTACAGCAAATCATCTTAAAAAAGCAAGATATCACTGACGATGATCGACATTGGTTAGAAAAATTAAGTTCAAAACAAGATTGAAAAAATTAAATTTGACATCACATATAGTGAACGATAAATAGAGGCATTGAGTGGATAAGCTAAAAAAACAAGGTTCAAGAATTGCAGAGTTAATTGAAAAAGGTCGCGAGCAGGGCTATTTAACTTATGCGGATGTAAACGATCATCTTCCGGAAGATATTTCTGATCCTGATCAGGTTGATGAAATCATTGGCATGATCAATGATTTAGGTCTTCAAGTTCATGAGACTGCTCCTGATGCAGATACATTAATGCTTTCTGAGTCATCCGATGATCAAGATGATATTGCCCTTGAGCAGGCAGCTGAAGCTTTGGCTGCTGTTGAGAATGAAACTGGACGTACCACTGATCCAGTCAGAATGTACATGCGTGAAATGGGTACAGTGGACCTGCTTACACGTGAAGGTGAGATTGAAATTGCTAAACGTATCGAGGAGGGCATGCGTGACTTGCTTGATGCAAGCGTTCATTATCCTGGCATTGTTGAGCACATTATTGATTTTTATGAGCAAGTCAAAAGCGAAGATAAAAAGCTAAGCGAGCTACTGACTGGTTTTTTGGAAGAAATGGAAGAAGTGCCCTCTGCTGGCCCAGGAAGTGAGAAAGCTAAGCAATTAGAAGAGAGTGATGAAGAGGTTGATAATGGTCCTGACTTAGCTGAAGTTCAAAGACGCATGACCAATCTAAAGCGTCAATTCAATAAAACACATAAGGTAGTTGAATCAAAAGGCAGGCACTCTAAAGAAGCTAAAGCTGAGTTCGCAAAACTAGGATTAATTTTTCAGTTTCTAAAATTTTCACCAAAGATGTTTGAAGACCTAGCTTTCTTTGCTCGTAGTGACTTAGCGGAAATACGCTTACATGAGAAAAGAATCCAGTTCTTATTTGTTAAATCTGCAAGAATTCCTCGTAAAGATTTCATTGCTATGTACAAAGACAATATTACTAAGGTGAAATGGGTTGATTCTTTGATGACTAATAAAAAATACTCCAAAAAATCTCTAGAACACATTAAGCCTGATGTGGTAATAGCGCAGAAAGCAATCAAAGGCGTTGAAGAAAGAGTGGGTTTAAGCATTAAAGATATTAAAGAAATTAATCGAGCTATGTCCATGGGCGAGACTAAAATGAGGCGAGCGAAAAAGGATATGGTTGAAGCTAACCTCAGACTTGTAATATCTATTGCTAAAAAATATACGAATAGAGGCTTGCAGTTCCTAGATCTAATTCAAGAAGGCAACATTGGCCTTATGAAAGCAGTTGATAAGTTTGAGTACAGAAGAGGTTATAAATTCTCAACCTATGCAACATGGTGGATTAGGCAAGCAATTACCAGATCAATCGCTGACCAAGCTAGAACCATAAGAATACCTGTTCATATGATTGAAACTATCAATAAATTAAACAGAGTATCTCGTCAAATGATGCAGGATATGGGAAGAGAGCCAACTCCTGAAGAGTTAAGTAAAGAGCTTGATATGCCGGAAGACAAGGTTAGAAAGGTTCTAAAAATTGCTAAAGAACCTATTTCAATGGAGACACCTATTGGTGATGATGAAGATTCGAATCTAGGCGATTTTATTGAAGACACAGTGATTCATTCCCCATTAAAAAACGCTACTGAAGGCAGTCTTCACTTTGCAACTGATGATGTTCTTTCGTCCTTAACTGCAAGAGAAGCTAAGGTTTTAAGAATGCGCTTTGGTATTGGTATGAATACAGATCATACGTTGGAAGAGGTTGGTAAACAGTTTGATGTAACAAGAGAAAGGATTCGTCAAATTGAAGCTAAAGCTTTAAGAAAACTAAGACATCCTTCAAGATCAAGTCACCTGAAAAATTTCTTAGACGAATAGTTTTCGGGCCTGTAGCTCAGTTGGTTAGAGCAGTGGACTCATAATCCATTGGTCGGAGGTTCGAGTCCTCCCGGGCCCACCATGTTATTCATTTATTCCAATCATTTTTCTATACGCCCAAAAGGGCAGTTTTTCTTCCTGTGATCCCTTCATAGGTAAATCTTGATGCCTCCATAATGGTTCCCAGCATCCATGTTCACTAAGCATCGCTTTTATATCTTCTTTTTGGTTTTCATGTAATTGATGATATTTTTCTTGAAGTTGCTTTAAACACCAGACTCTATATTGAGAGTATCTTGCACCTACAAAATGCATTTCATCAGATTTAAATTCAAAGCGCCTTTTATTTTTACTCACAGCATCTACATTGGCGCATAAATAGGGCAGATAAATTTTTCCTATCTCATTCAGAAGTGGACTCAAATCATTCGGTATATTATCTAAGTAACTAAATTCTTGGTTTGATAGTTTTATATTCCATAAAGATTGGAGCCAATTAAGGATTGCAGGAGCTTCATTTTTAATTATTTTGAGGGGAACTGGATCAAGAGCAAAATGTCTTAAGAAAGGGCCTGATAGACCAATATCTGCAAGAGATGGATGATCTCCAAATATAAATGTTCTTTTAGAAAAAATCTTTTCTAAATTGCGGAATAGGTTTTTAACATTTGCCTCAATAGAAACTATATTGTCTGCAGATACACCGTCACCAACTGTATAGCCATTTCTTTGTCTTCGAGTAAGAAATTTTTTCTTAAGAAAATGAGGGGCTGGAAATGATCCTAATAGCTCTTTTGCTAGATGATTTGAAGCAAAATTTGCTCCTTCTTTGTAATGCCAACGATAATGCATCGCTGGTCGCCACCACCATTCATCTGCCCAATCTTCTATTAAATAACAAGCAAACGCTTGTTTTGGATCAGAAGGAATAATTGACGAATGGGGAAGATTTGATTCAAACCATTGAATCATTGAAGTGGTGTCGGTCATCCATCTACCATCGGGTAAGACTACTGCTGGCATTTGATGGATGCCTACCCTTTTTTTCATTTTTCTTTCAAAAGATGGATAGGGAGCAACTATTCTTTTATAGGGTATGCCTCTAATTTTAAAGTAGCTCTCCATCTTGCCAGTAAAATAAGAAATGCTTGAGCCATAGATAGTTATGGGATCTTTAAACATAGTAAAAAGTTATCATATGGTTATCACAAAGTACTAAAATGGATTGTATAGAAAGATCATCAAAATTTAGAAGAAAATTAAAAGTTATCAAGAAGTTATCATAAAATAGGGCTTTCTAAGCCTTTATCTATAGGCTTTTTAGCCTTTGTTAACGGACTCATAATCCATTGGTCGGAGGTTCGAGTCCTCCCGGGCCTACCTTTATATTAATTTGCATAGATCTAAAGCTTGACCTCGAGCTACCTCGAAGTTGTATAGTTATTTTTTGGAGAATTAATCAATGTCTAATTTTATGAATGAATCACTCACCTTGCCCTGTGGCCAAGTAATTAAAAATCGAATATGCAAAGCAGCCATGACTGAGCGTATAGCGCGAGGCGATAATCTAGCGCACCAAGGACATGTAAATTTATATAAAAAATGGGCAGAAGGCAATATCGGTATTTTATTAACTGGAAATGTTCAAGTTGATCATCGCAACCTTGAAGGTCCAGCAAACGTTGTTATCGATAAATATAACTACAAAAAACAACTTGATGTTTTAAAAGCCTGGTCTGCAGCAGGAACAAAAGACAAGACCCAGCTTTGGATGCAGATTTCTCATGCTGGCAGACAAACTCCCGGAGAAATCAATTCTTCTCCTTTGGCGCCCTCCAATGTTGGACTGAAAATCCCTGGTCGTAATTATGGCATTCCCCAAGCTATGACAGAAGCAGATATCTTGGATGTGATAGATAGGTTTGTTTTCACAGCAAAAATTGCCAGAGAGACAGGATTTACTGGCGTCCAATTTCATTCAGCTCATGGCTATCTTTTATCCGAATTTTTATCACCTGATATTAATACCCGCAATGATGCGTGGGGTGGCAGTATTGAAAATAGAGCCAGAATTCATTTAGAAATTATTCAAAAGTGTAGAGCTGAAGTTGGTACAGATTTCCCAATTTCAGTTAAATTAAATTCTGCAGACTTCCAAAAAGGTGGCTTTACGGCTGATGAAAGCATTCAGGTTGCTAAGATGTTAGAAGGTGCAAGCGTAGACATTATAGAAATTTCTGGTGGATCATATGAACAACCCAAACAAATAGGAGCTGATGATCTAAGCATTAATCCTGAAAGAAGCGAAGTTAGAAAAGAGAGCACTATCGCTAGAGAAGCATATTTTCTTGAATATGCTAGCAATATTAGAAAAGCAGTATCCTTACCACTTATGGTTACAGGAGGCTTTAGATCAAAAGAAGGAATTGAAATTGCTTTGCAAAGTAATATTTGTCAGATTGTTGGGGTGGGACGTCCATTTTGTGCTGATCCCTATTGCATCAAGAAAATGATTGATGGCAAACTAGAAGTCCTCCCTAGTTTTGAGAAAACTTTATCTTTAGGTCCATGGATTTTTTCTCCCTCCAGTCCAATTACTTTGATTCAAGTAATCAATGCCTTTGGAGCCATGGCATGGTTCTATCAGCAAATCAAAAGAATGGCTGATGGTTTAATGCCAAATCACAGCCAGAAACTTTTTAATGCATTGCGAAAAGATACCAAGGCAGACAAGCTCGCTTTAAAAGATTATTTAGAACACCAGCAGCATCGTTCAAGAATTACCAAGAACGAGTAATTTGGATAGAGTCATTCAGACTATCATTCGGTAGTCCCAATACTTTCGATATTTCTTCAAATACATCAATTATAAATTTATAAGGCTCTATGTGACCTGCCTCAGGTGCCAGCACCCCAGTTTGATTTATGCAATTCTCCGCAAGCATCTTAATGCCACATGCTAGGGGAATTCCTGTAATTTCTCCCATGCCTATGTTTTTAATTTGCTCATCAATATCTGAGTTACCTGTTTCACTTGTCATGCAAACTCCTGCACTTGCAGGTATACCATTTTTAAGTCCATGAGCAAAACCATACATAACAGGCGGGCGATCAATATTTTTTTGTTTTGTTTGAACAGATCCCTTGCTTTCTATAAAAGTAAATAAATTAACTGCTTTAATCTTGCTGAGCAATCCTAAATTTACTAAGTTCATTATAATTTTAAGCGTGATAAAGTCAGCATAGTTCCCATGAGCAAGATTGATTGAGTTTTTGAGTTTGGGAAAATAATACGGGAAAGTGACTGCCTCAGGGTGACCAAATATATTTCCATTAAACATAGCCAAACCTGGGTAGTCGACTATGACTTTCTGAAGCGGTTTGACCATTTTAAAGATACCATCTTTGAATATTTTTACCTGCCCCGTCATCTGTTCAACGCCATGCATCATAGCTGCATTTTCAGATTGCTGCATTGCATTTTCATCTAGCGATATTCCATCAATGTCCCAACCGGTATAGACCGTAGTTACTTCATCTAACTCTCGAATAGCAAGGAGTGCCATCAAATTTGTGAGCCCAGGACTCGCACCCAGACCTATAGTGGCAGATATTCCAGCTGATTTAGCTTCAGCATCAAGCTGCATCATATCAATCGTGGGTTCCCAATCATCACAAATATCAATGTAGTTGCAGCCTGAAGATATAGCAGCTTTAAGAATGGGAGCTGCAAATTTAAAATAAGGGCCACAGGTATTAACAACAATGTTGATGTCTTTCATGGCTTTTTTCAGCGCATTACCATCATTGACATCAAGTTGCATAGCAGAAACTTTTTGATTTAAAGTTGCAGCAAAAGACTCGGCACTTTCTTTGTCAATGTCAGCGATAACGATCTTATCAATAGAGCTGAGGTTTTGTGCTGCTCTCATGGCATAGCGACCCATGCTTCCGCAACCGCCAATAGCAAGTATTTTCATAATTTACTCCAAAGCTCATTCACCTTATTATCTAATAACTAATAACTCAACAATTTATATATATGGATAAAGATATAGATATTATTATTTATGGAGCCACAGGGTTTACTGGCCAGCTTTGCGTTAAATATTTCAAATCATTGGGGACCACACTAAAGTGGGCAATTGCAGGCCGAAATCAAGAAAAGCTTAAAAAAGTTGCTGAAGAGAATCTAGCAACAATAGAAATTTTAATAGCTGATTCAGATGATGAGGTTGCTTTAGATTACTTAACCTCAAGAGCCAAGGTAATTTTATCTACAGCCGGGCCTTTTCATAGATATGGTTCTAAATTGGTTGCATCATGCGTTAAGAATAATACTCACTACGTAGACATTACAGGTGAAAATTTCTGGGTTAAAGATTTAATAGATTCTCATCATGAGGAGGCCACAATGAAAGGTATAAGAATTATTCCTTCATGTGGATTTGATTCAATACCATCAGATCTAGGAACTTTCTATGCAGCTAAAAGTCTTGGAAAATCTATTAGAAGAATTGAATCATTTCATTCATATCAAGGTGGCGCCTCAGGGGGAACCTTAGAAACTATGTTCTCTATGGGAGACTTAGATTTAGGAGACGACCTTACGAATCCATTTTTATTAAATCCAGAAGATTCTTACTCTAATGAACAAAAAAAACTTAGCAGTGACAGAGTAGGCATCTCCAAAAAGCCTGAAATCAAAGCATGGTCAGGGCCATTTATTATGGCCGCTGCAAATACAAGAGTAGTAAGAAGAACTGAAGCGCTGTTGGCTTTGAGGCAGGAATCTTATGGTACTAACTTCACTTATCAAGAACATGCATTTCATAGATCTTGGTTTAGCGCATTTAAATCACTGATACTTACCGGAATTTCTGTTTTAGTTTTAATGTCCCCTTTAAAAAAATTAGTTAAACCATTTTTACCTAAGCCGGGAGAAGGGCCTTCAGAAGCTGTCCAAGAAAACGGTTGGTTTGATTGTAAATTTATCGTTGAAACAGATGATGGGCTGAAATCAGTTTTTACTATGCATGGTAAGGGTGATCCAGGATACAAAGTTACTTCAAAGCTTGTCTCAGAGTGCGCACTTTGCTTGATTGAAGATGCAGATAGTCTTCCTGGTGGATCTCATTATGGTGGAGTCTTAACCTCAGCGTCTGGACTTGGGGAGCCACTCATATCACGATTAATAAAAGCTGGCATTTCTTTTGAAAGCACGCTTTCATAGATATCTAATTATTTCTTATAGCGTTCGTACCATTCAGTTAAATAGCCATATGTTCTAAACCAATTAGATGGTTTAGAACTTGTTCCATGCCATTCTTCATTCATTCTAATTAAAGCTGTATCAACTCCCGCTTCTTTTAGCGCAACATACATCTCTTCAGTTTGAGGCATGGGTGTTCTAATATCGAGAACGCCGGTCATAAACAATGTTGGTGTATTAATAAATCCAGTTCTCATGATTGGTGATCTATCAAGCCAGTTTGAAGGATCCTCCCAGAAAGGTTTGTCAAACCATTCAAATGTCCATGCGGGAATATCAGTAGTCCCAACCATAGATATCCAATTTGTCACTGGGCATAAGGAGGCAGCAGCTGCAAACCTGTCATCATGTCCAACTACCCATGCGGTTAATACGCCGCCGCCACTGCAGCCCTGAACATACATTCTAGATGTATCAATAATACCTTTGTCTGTAATATAGTCGACTCCTGCAAGTAAATCTGATAAGTCGCCAGCACCGGGATAATCGTTATCAATTACATTTGCAAACTCAGTGCCATAGCCCGTACTGCCTCTTGGGTTAGTAAATAAAACAACATATCCATCACTTGCAAATTGATGCCATGAATAATTAAAAGCTGGTCTATACATTGCGTGCGGACCTCCATGAATAATCAAAATCAATGGATATGTTTTATTTTCATCAAAATCTGGGGGAGTTATATACCAACCCTGAATTGGAGTTCCATCTGGAGCTTGGTAATTAACCTCATGGGTTTTCCCCAAATTATATTCACCTAAGATCAGCTCATTAAATTCTGTCAGTCTAGTTAATCGACTATTCATTATTGAGGCAATTTCACCAGGTCTATTAGGCGTTGCATGAGTGCCATATAAACTATCTTTATGCACTGAGCTAAGAAAAAATTGATCAGTGAAATCAGAAATAACCTCTGTAAGATTTAAATTATCTATATCAAGTTTCATTACTTTTGATGAGCCTCTTGCATCTAAATCAAAAACCAGTTGATTTCCTGGCAGCCAAAATAAATTTTTAGGCGATGAACTTATATTTTTTGTAGATTGTTTATTTTTTCCGGAACTTATATCGTGAACATACACATCATGAGCCACTGAAGAATAATCTTTAGATGGATGACCTATAAAAGCAATTTTCTTTCCATCAATAGATGCCTTGGGCTTCATAAATACGCCTTTTTGATCAGAGATTTTTTCAAGTTTTTTATTTTGAACATTTAATAGAAAGACTGAAGTCTGCTTCCATGGTGTTTGTAAATCATCGAGGGAATTGTTGCCTGTAAATAATATTTGAGAATTATTTAGCCAGTGCAAATCATCTATATAGTCTAAACCCCAGTCTGAGACCTTAATTGCAGCGCCGCCACTAGAATCAACCAAAAATAAATGATTTTCACCGCTTTCTAATTCTCCAATTCTATCTGCACGCCAATGCATGGTTGTTACAACAGTTGGTTCTTCCGTCCACTCATATTCCTCACCATCAACTTTCCCAGGTATATCAATGATCCAATTATCTTCATATTCCTGAAAAGCTGAGAAAGAAAAAAATTCTTCGTTTGGTGACCATGAAAAGTCTTTTACATTGTGACCAAAATTAGTAATTTTTGATTCAGATTCATTAATTAAATTTTTAACATATATTTGAGATGTGTCGTTCTCATCCTCCTTTACATAAGCAATTTTTTTACTTCCGGGGGACCACTTAAGATTAGAACCCTCTACAAAAAACCTCTTGTTAGAACCATCTTTGTTCATAATCCAATGCTCAGTTATGCGCTTATCATTTTTTTTATCAATAAATTTTTTTGTAAAAATTACATATGTTCCATCTGGGCTGATAAGTGGATTTGAAACTGACTGAATATCCCAATAACTTTCTTGAGTGAGACCACCCCCCATTACTAATATTGAAAATAATAGACTGATTGATATAAATGTTTTACGCATAATTTTTTACCCCTTAATACCCTAGGCTATACAAAAATACACTAAAGTTAAACCTAATGAGGGAAACTCAATTTTTTTAGATATAAATTTTCGAGGTAAAATAAAGAAAATTAAATATTCTTCCTTAAAATGCTAAGAACACTTATATTAACTATTTTTTCATTGAATGCTTTTTCACAACCATTAAGTGATCCAAATACTTGGAGAGGTGTCACTGATCAGGTGATGGGAGGTGTCTCAGATCTTATTATCCAGCATGAAGATGGAGTCTTTTATATGTCTGGGAATGTATCCACTGAAAACAATGGCGGCTTTGTAAGGCTCTCCAACTCAATCAAACTTTTAAGCAATGAAGTCCAAGGAATTAAATTTAAAGCCAAGGGCAACAATGAAACGTATGAAATTCATGTCACCCTCAAGGGTCTCAAAATACCACCATGGTCTTATTTCAGCAAATCATTTGAAGTAAATGATAGTTGGCAACAATACGAAATCTTTTTTAGCGATTTAAAATTAGCCACCGGCTTTACAGCTGCATCTTTGAAGGCAAAAAATATAAAAGACTTAAGTATTGCCGGTTATGGGCGAGACTTTAAAGTTGATTTAGCAATCAAAGACATAACTTTGTTTTAATAATTACCTATTTATTTTTTTTACGTAACTCCTCAAGATAGTTTTCATAGTCCTCCCAATCATGAGGTGTGCCAGCCCTTGGCTTGCTAATATTACTGGCTCGTTCAAGGGCTTTAGTTGATAACTTATTTCGTTTTTCCTCTAATATTTTTTTAAAAAATTCTTTGATCGTGTCTTTCATCTATTCAGGATTTTTATCATTTTTTTCATAAATCTCTTTATATTTTTACCAGCATCCCTTTCATTTAAAGACTCTATTATTTCTAATTGCGAATAACCATCCCAGAAAGTAATTTGATATAAGCAAGTATCCTCTTTTATTTCTAATGATGCAGAATCAAAATTATCATCATCGATGACCTGAATTTTTATCTCATGATCCTGAAAATTGATTTTGATATTTTGGAAATCAGAAAAATATGATTTAAATAAATTCTCTATTCGTTGGTTAAATGTATAAATTTTCATTGATTAGACCAGAAGTAAGTCATTTACTTCCGGCAAAAGAATTAGCATCTATTAGTCACTAGAGACAGAGTCTCTGAGATCTTTAATCTTCTCCAGGCTAATTTTATCCTTAAGACTCATGACAAATGCTGCAATTGACAATACTAATATAGCCCCAGCTTCACCTAAGACAACTAAAGCTTCCATTTCTTTGCTTTGCATCACTATCAATCTACACAGAGCAGTAATGGCAATAATAATTGGGAGGGTAACTGGGATTCTATTTGTGCTATAAAAGGCTCCCACCATGCCAATGATTTCTACATATATAAATAGCATAAAAAGATCAGGCAATGTAATTTCCTGTGCTACTACCATATCAAAAATATACATAGCAGAAGCAATACAGGTTGCTATCCCAATAATAGCTAAGAGCAATTTCTCACTTGCAATTGTTGTCCAGTGCAAACTTTTTGTGAATTTAGAGTTTTTATCCATAAATTAATCATACCAAATGAATAGTAATTGAAATAATTTTTTTACTTATGGGTTAAAAATTTATTGTAGTAATTATAATAAGTTAAAATTAAATATAAATTATCGAACTAAATTTAAAATGATACTTACTAATCAAAACAGAATTGAGGACTTTACCCGTCAAGGATGGTGGGGAGATGATACTTTGTATTCTCTTTTTCTCGATGCTCTAGACAAATGCAGTGCTCAAGAGGCCTTAGTAGATCCAAAAAACCGGCAAACAATTACTGGTGATGCTCCAAAAAGACTCACTTTTCAAGAAGTTAACGAAACCGTTGAAAGATATGCAAGTATATTTTTTGAACAAGGTCTAAGGAAAGATAACATTGTAATAATACAGCTCCCAAATGTTGTGGAGTTGCCAATGGTTTATTTGGCTTTGTCAAAACTTGGCGTAATCTCTTCACCAATTCCAATGCAATATGGTGCTTATGAGATCGAAGCTATTATTGAAGAGGTATCACCTCAAGCTTATATTACTATTCAATCTTTTAATGGAAATGCTCACGCTGAAAAATTCTCTTCGATATTTGTAAAAGGTGAAAAAAAGTTTTCTTTAGGTAAGGTTAATTCTTTTCTTAATATTGATAATTCTTACCCTGATAGTAACTCACACGAACTCCAGCAGTCTTATACCAATGAAAATCCTTGTTCAGCCAATGATATTTTCACAATTTGCTGGACTTCTGGAACCACCGGAACACCTAAAGGAGTTCCGCGAAGTCATAATCTTTGGCTTCCAATGGCTAAAGCTGCTGCTTTCGTATCAGAAACCAAGGAGGGCGATACTTTATTAAATCCATTTCCTATGATTAATATGGCAAGTATCGGAGGATTTTTATTTAATTGGCTGCTCTGTAAGGGGAAGCTTGTTCAACACCATCCATTTGACTTAAACACTTTCCTTGATCAAATTTCTACTGAAAATGTTAAATATACAATTGCTCCTCCGGCAATAATGAATATGCTTTTGAATAATCCAGTCATTCTTGATCAAAATGATTTGAGCAGCTTGAGATGTATTGGTTGTGGTGGAGCCCCACTATCTGAATGGATGGTTGAAACTTTTCAAAATAAATATAACTTAACTGTTCAAAATATTTTTGGATCAAACGAGGGCGCAACATTGCTGAGCTCTCGAAATGAAATTGATGATCCTCATTTACGAGCTCAATATTTTCCACGTTTCGGGGTAGAGGGTCTTGATTGGAGCAATCCAGTCTCAAAAATTATTAAAACTAAACTAGTGGATGTCGAGACCAATGAAGAAATCCATGAGCCAGAAAAACCTGGAGAATTATTAATATCTGGAGCAACTGTATTTGATGGTTACTGGAATGCACCTGAAGCAAATGCTGAAGTATTTGATGAAGATGGTTTTTTTAAAACCGGTGATTTATTTGAAATTTCACCTCAGGATACTCAAAAAAAATATTACAAATTTTGCGGGAGATGTAAGGATCTTATTATTCGAGGAGGAATGAATATTTCTCCAGAGGAACTTGATAACCTTCTTAGCTCTCATCCAAAAATGTTAGAGGTTGCTGTGACTGGCTATGATGATGAGATTTTGGGGGAGAAAGTGGGCGTAGTTGCAGTTCTTGCTGAGGGTGAAACGATAACTTTGAATGAGATCATAGAATTTTTAACAGACAAGAAGATTGCTAAGTTTAAAATGCCAGAGGACTTAAGAACTGTAAATACATTGCCAAAAAATCCAGTTGGAAAAGTTATCAGGCGCGAGCTAAAGGATCTTTTTAATTAGTTGGATCCAACCACAAAACTTACCACTGTCGTTGCGCTTCCACCAATATTGAGTGTAGAAATATTTTTTGCGTTCTCGATTTGATATTCCCCAGCACTATTAGTGCATTGTTTATAACAATCCAGAAGCATTCTAACGCCTGTTGCACCGACTGGATGACCTAAACCAATTAATCCTCCACTTGCATTAATTGGAATTTTTCCACCAATTTCAATATCACCAGACTCAATTGCTTTCCAGCTTTCACCTGGTTTTGTGATACCAAAATGATCTATGGTCATGTATTCTGTTGAAGTGAAACAGTCATGTGTCTCAATGCCGTCAATATCACTAACTCCCCTCATGTTTGCTCTCGAGAAGGCATCATCAATTGCCTTTTTAACATGCGGAAAGACATAATCTTTATTTTTACTAAAATCAATTTTTTCTTGATATGTAATTGGACCTGTTTGATGCCCCCAACCTTTAATGAATGGAATTGAGTCAAGCTTGATTGATCTAGCTTCCGCATACTCTCTAGCTTTTTTCTCACTTGCTAGAAAGATAATCGCAGCTCCATCAGTGACTTGACCGCAGTCCATCTTCCTTGTTCTCCCCTCAATAACTGGGTTTGCAGAATCCAATCTAGTAAAAGTATCTGATTCAAAAGTCCATCCTCTAGTTTGTGAGTTAGGGTTTTTTTTAGCATTGCTAAAGTTTAATTCTGAAATTTTCGATAGATGATCTTCATTGATTCCATATCTTTTATCATATTCATTGGTAAGTTCGCTGAACATATGTGGCCAAGGATATTGAACGCCTTGGCATTCAAAACCTGATCGCATGGCAGGGCCTCCAATATTTTGAGCTGCCTGTTGTCCTGGAACATTCCGCATTTGTTCTATTCCTAAAACTGCAGCTAGCTCGTATCTACCTGATTCAATTTCTGCACATGCTGCAAGAGTTGCAATACTGCCTGACGCACAGGCTGCCTCATGTCTTGAGGAAGGTAGTCCAAAAAAATCTGGGTGCGAAGAAACAAAAAAACCACCTAAATGACCTTGGTTGCAAAATAATTCAGCGGTGAAATTGCCTACATGGGCAACATCAATATCTTTTGGCTCTAAATCAACAGATGTCAATCCTTGATGAATCGTCTGTTGGAATACATCTAAAAGATCTAATTCATTTCTATGCCAATTTTGGGCAAAGTCAGATTGATAGCCCCCCAGAATGTATACTCGTTCTTGCATAATTTAATTATATGCATGATTCCTCAACATTCAAAAGAATAACCTAGATGAGCAAACGCACCAAAGTTGTAATAAACTTGAAAATATAAGCCTAGTATCATATGCAAAATAATAAGTTAATAGATCAATTACGATTACCTGTAATTGTGGCACCTATGTTTTTAGTCTCTGGACCAAAATTAGTTATAGCTAGCAGCAAAGCAGGACTGATAGGATCTTTCCCAGGGCCTAATGCAAGAACAACTGAGGAGCTTGAGGAATGGATGCAGCAAATCAATGGCTCTACTTCAAATCCATGGGCATTTAATATGATTGCTCACAAAACCTATGATCGATTTGAGGAGGAATTAGATTTAATTAAAAAATTTAAACCGCAAATTGTAATCACAGCTTTAGGCAGTCCTGAACGAGTAATAGAATCAGTGCATGCATATGGCGGTTTAGTAATCGCTGATGTTAATAATATTAATTTTGCCCGCCGTTGCGCCGATATGAATGTAGATGGAATGGCCCTAATCTGTCATGGAGCAGGCGGCCATACTGGCCATCTTTCTCCCTTCTCATTTACAGCATATGTAAGAGAGTTTTTTGATGGGTTAATAGTTTTAGCTGGCTCAATTTCCACTGGACAACATATCAGAGCAGCGAAATTATTAGGCGCTGATCTTAGCTACATGGGCACAAGGTTTATTTCGGCCCAAGAGAGCAATGCAGTTGCTGAATATAAATCTATGATTATCCATTCAACTTATGATGATTTAAGAATGACTAATCTTTTTACAGGAGCAGAAGCTTATTATTTAAAAGATAGCATCATTAATAATAATTTAGACCCAGATAATTTAGATTCAAATACAGATGGTTTTAACGTTTCTTCTTCTCAGGATAAGATTAAGGCATGGAAAGATATTTGGTCAGCAGGACAAGGAGTCGGTTTAATTAAAAAGATAGAGAGCGTAGAATCTATAGTAGAGAAACTTGAGTCTGAGTTCTTGCAGGGAGCAGAGCATGGAAACTAAAAAAACAAATACAATTCAATCTTCAATTAAGACTCATGATCATCCATATCTTAAAGACGCATGGGTGCCTAATTACGAGGAGTATGAAGTTACCGATCTAAATGCATTGGGTGATATCCCTGAAGATATTGAAGGGGCTTATTACAGAAATACTGAAAATCAGATTCATGAACCCATTGGTCGCTTTCATCCCTTTGATGGAGATGGGATGATCCATTCAATTAATTTTGATAATGGCAAAGCAAATTATGTAAATAAATTTATTCGAACCGAAGGGTTTTTAGTTGAACAGGAAATGGGAAAATCTATGTGGGCGGGCCTGATGGAAAGAACAGGCTCATCTTTGCTTCCAGGATGGGGCGCGCAAGGTGGAATTAAAGACTCATCCTCTACTGATATCATTGTTCATGGAGGGAAACCACTTTCAACATTCTATCAATGTGGAGAGGGGTATCAGTTAGATCCCTTGACACTAGAAACTCTCAACAAAGCATCCTGGGTGCCTTCAGGCGGCTTATCAGCTCATCCAAAAGTCGATTTAGTAACAGGCGAACTTTTATTTTTTAATTATTCAAAACATGCCCCATTTTTAAATTATGGGGTGGTTGATAAAAATCAGAATCTAAAACATTTTATTCCGGTTGAATTGCCTGGACCAAGGCTGCCTCATGATATGGCTTTTAGTAAGAATTATTCGATCATCAATGATTTGCCTCTTTTTTGGGATCAGGAGATGCTTAAAAAAGGAATTCATGCAACCAGATTGCATGACTTGCCATCAAGATTTGCGATCATCCCAAGATATGGTAATCCAGAGGATATTAAATGGTTTGAAGCTGATCCAACTTATGTTCTGCATTGGAACAATGCATATGAGGTTGGCGATGAATTGATATTAGAAGGATACTTCCAAGAGCATCCTTGGCCAGAAAATTATGTAGATGCTCCATCGGGACTTGAGCGGATGATGGCTTTTTTAGATTTCTCTTTATTAAAACCCAGATTGCATAGATGGAAATTTAATCTAAAAACTGGAGTAACAACCGAAGAAGATATTTGTAATGAAACAATAGAGTTTGGTGTCATCAACCAGAGCATTGCTGGTGCAGAGCATAGATATACTTATAGTATGGTTCCTACTAAGGGGCATTTTACTTTTGACGGAATAACTAAACATGATCATCAAAAAAAATCTTTAAGTAAATATATTTTTCCTGAGCATGTTTTTATTAGTGAAGTTAGTTTTGCACCTAAAACCAGTGCAATTGATGAAGATGACGGTTACTTAGTAACTATCAGCAATGATGTTAATAAAAAAATTTCATCCTGTTTGCTGTTTGATGCGAAAGATATTGAAAAGGGACCAGTTTGTGAGATTCCTATGCCACATCAGATTTGCTCTGGAACGCATGCTACCTGGGCTCAAAAAAGTGATCTAAAATTATAAATCTATGAATCCTGTCTACATTGTTGATTCAATTAGAACACCTAGAGCCAGAGTTAAAAACGGTGGGCTCAACAAATTAAACCCATATGAATTATTGGATGTTCTATATAAAGACATTAGGCAGAAAAATTTTTTAGATTTATGTTCCATTGATGAAGTGATTTTGGGTTGCGTTACTCAATATGGTGAACAGGCTGGTAATATTGCAAAAGCTTCTGCTCTATATTCTAAGTATCCTGATTCAATTTCAGGACTAACTGTGAACAGATTTTGTTCTTCAAGCTTAGATGCAATAAATTTGGGCTATTTAAAAATTCAATCTCAGCAAGCCAATAATGTTATTTCTGGCGGGGTGGAAATGATGTCTAGGATACCAATGCTTTCAGATGATGCTGCAATTTGGAATGACATAGAGATAGCTGGTCAGGCAAAGATTTTTTTAATGGGCAGCGGCGCTGATCTGATAGCAAGTCTTTTTGATATTTCTAGAGATAAAGTAGACAGGCAAGCGCTCAAGTCCCAGCAAAAAGCATTTAATGCTCAAAAAAATAATCACTTTAAGTCTATTGTTCCAGTAATCAACAAGAATAAATCAGTCTACTGTGTTGAGGATGAATGCATCAGACCTGATACAACCATTGAAAGCTTGGCCTCATTGGATCCAAGTTTTAAAAAACTTGGGGAGCAGGGGGTAGATCAAGCTCAATTAAACTTTTTTCCTAGCTTAAAAGAAATTGTGCATGTTCATACAGCAGGTAATTCTCCTGCAATGGCAGATGCTGCATCCATTACGTTACTTTCAAATAAAGAAATTCAAGAAAATGGACAGAAGGCCAGAGCAAGAATTCTTGCTGTTGCTACAGTGAACGATGACCCTCTATTAGTTTTATCAGGTTGCATGTTAGCTACTCAAGAAATACTTTCACAGAATAACTTAAAAGTTGCTGATATAGATTTATTTGAGATACATGAAGCTTTTGCCTCGACTATGATCCATTGTCAAAAAGAGTTAAAAATAGATGATACAAAGTTAAATGTTAACGGAGGTTGTATTGCTCTTGGCCATCCTATGGGAGCTACTGGCTCTATTATGGTGTCAACCTTGATAGATGAGCTGGAAAGACGTGATTTAAAGTCTGGTATTGTTGCAACAAGTGGCGCAGCCGGAGCTGGGACTGCTTTACTAATTGAAAGAATATAAAGACTTTTAATATTCTGCCATTAATGGAAATGGCCTTAAAAAACCATTCTTAACTTCAGATTTCATATTTAAGCTTTTAATTGGTATGAAGTCAGGGGAAATATCTTTTTCAACCCAATTCTCAATTACAGTTAGCATGCTCATTTGATCTGGAATTCTTGATTCCATCTCCCAGCAATGACCCATTCCAGGAACTAAAAATAATTTGAAAAATTTATCTGTATTGCTCCCAAATAACTTTCGAACATTTTTATAGTAATCTACTGTCTGCTGAGGAAGAACTAAGGGGTCTGCAAGTCCAGCCCACATAAGCAATTTACCATTTGATTCAAAAAATTTTTTTAGATTAGGGTTTGTTGCATTCAATAGATCACTTTGAAGTTTTAACTTTTCAAGATGACTATCAAAATTAAAGTCCACAGCCCTAAAGTTCTTTTCAAAATTAAATCCAAAATTAGGCAAAAAGCCATCCGCTAAAAGCGTGCCAGGTCTCGGGCTTTCTTTGTTTCCAAAATACCAATACCCTAGATATCTCTCACTTCCTGGATTTATTCCATAAAATAATTTCTTACCAGCAGCATTAGAAGGACCCGCATACAATTTTAATAAAGTATTTTTTTCTTCCAGTGACAAGCATTCAATTTTTATTGACTGATCACATATTTTGACATCGTTAAAAGTTAAATTGCATTCATTAATATTTTGTATGACTCCATCGTAAGAGCCGTCGAATCCATCGCATTTTTCTAATACATATTTTTCTAGCCATATCAGCTTGGCATTGAATTTGCTTGTAAGTATCTCATTTTTTTTATCATTTAAATTTGACTGAAGCAGCCAAGGTCCAAATATTCCTGCATTCTCAGTAAGATTTAAAATGGGGCATCCAGAGATAATTCCATCAAAAAGAGTGGGATAAATTTGTGCAGCTTTTGCAGCTAATCTTCCTCCATTAGAGCATCCCGAAAAGTAAGAATAACTTGGTTTTTGATTATAAAACCTTTTTATTAATTGATGGCCCGCATCGTAGGTAAATTTTATTACTGTAAATGCATAAACTTTTCTTGCTGCAGCATTGTTTCTAGCCCAGTCAGCATCACCTAGATGCTTTCCTTGGTGACCACCATTGGTTGTAATTGCTGCATATCCTTTCCGTAGAGCATGATTGATTGCATTTGAATGAGAACTTCGATCAGGCTCAATTAACCCACAAAAACCCCCACAGCCAGCTTGAAAAAATTTTCCATTCCAGTTTTTATTAGGGAGCCTAGCTTCAAAGCCAATATTTGGATTAATAACACCTTTAATTTTACAAAATGATGGTAAATCACCATTTTCTTTTATCAAGCTAGCTTCACTTACAACAATTTTTTCAATATCGAGATTTGGTAAATCCTTGCAGTCCATTGCAATTACGGTTGTTATAAAACAGCAAAGAATTAGCAGTTGAAACCATTTCATAAATGGATTGAGGTGAATATCAGCCCTGATTAAAAATACAGGGCTGATATTAAAAGATTAAAAATTATAATCTAATTTAATAGCTATATTTTTTGGTCTAGCGTAGATTGCATCGTAAGCGATTCCATCTAATGCCCCACCAGATGCAAGTCCCACAAAAACTCTGGCTAAAGGTATTGTTCCGCCAACAACTTTTATTCGCTCATCAGTTAAGTTGTCCCCAATAAGTGAAAGTCTCCATTTCCCATCTGAACTTTCCAAACCAAGAACCAAGCCAACCTTTGAATACCCATTTTCTTTAATATTCTTATCTAAGTTGGTAGTAACGAAGTACTCTGAGGAATAGTCAACATTTAAATTTGCATCTAGCACCCAGTTATTAGATAAAACAGTCTCATAGGCAAAGCCTGCATTTGCAGTATCCTCTGGTGCAAGGATAACGCTAGCACCTGATCTATCACAGTAAATTCCATTAGTTGCAACTTCGCCATATGCACATTGACTATTTTTCCAATCAGTGAATTCATAGTTAAGGCTTGCAAGAGAGCCATAAAACTCAAGGCCTTCAGCGATAAGGTATCTTCCCTGCATTTCAAAACCATCTAATTCAGCAGCTGAAGCATTGCCAACTTTAAAACCTAAAACGCCATCAAAAACACTTGTTTGAAGATCCTCATATTCAGTGGTGAAGTAGGTAAAATCAAAAGATGCTCTGTCTGATTTCATCTTATACCCCCACTCAATATTCGTTGCTTTCTCCTCTTCAAATTCCCAACCACCAGCACTCGAAACTAAGGGCGTACCTGGAATTGAATTACCACGAATATCAAAACCACCAGCTTTTGAGCCTTCGGTATATGAGACATACATTTGAGCATTATCAGATAAGTCATAACTTAATCTCACCATAGGATCAAAGGAACTTTCACTTCTACTACTTGCAATATTGTGTGGACCAACATTCAAAACAGCTGCCCATAAAACATTTAACATTGGCGAACCTGCTAGCGCTGTACCTGTTCCATCTAAAGTTAAGTTTCTACTTCCATCTTTGTCTTCATTAGAGTATCTCGCACCAACTGTTAGTTTCCAATTACCTTCAAGATTGATATCAGCTTGACCAAAGACTGAGTACATTTCAGATGATTGTTTATATAATCTATCCCAATTTGTCCCAACTAACATTGAAACTGGAGGTCCAGCAAGGGCCAAGAAAGATCCCAATGGAACATAGTCAGTTACATCTACATCAGCACTTTGAAAATAAGCTCCAACGATATAGTCAAGATCTTCGCCCCCTGGAGAGGTGTATCGAATTTCTTGAGATGTTTGCTCATACTTTTCAGTTTGATTAGTGCCATCCAATATTTCAAGTGCTACATAATCGACATCCAGAACTTCATAGGAATCATATTCCACCATACTCGTAATTGATGTAAGTGTTCCGCCATTATCTAGAGGAATATTAGAGGTAAAGACAAAATTATCCATGGTATTTTGACTGAAAGTCTCACCACTAGATCTTACCCAATCTTCATTAGTTTCAACTGCAATTGGCCCAGCAAAAACAAGACCATAACCATCTTGTGGAGCTAGTGCCTCCATGGCATAACCCACAGAGTCAAAATCCGCTGTTTCAACTTTTAAGTTATAGTCAATGTCATTGTTGTCAGTCCAAGCAAGCTGGCCTCTGATATATGTTTCATCTCTTTGTGGTTCAACTCGTTTCATGCGTTGGTTTGTAATCCAGCCATCCATTTCCCTAGTTGAAACTGTTAATCTTCCGAGCAGATCATCAGATAACGGGCCAGAAAGAACTACCAATGACTGAGATTCATCATGCTCTGATTCAAAAGATGTAGAGAATTTTCCTTCAAATTCTTCGGTAGGCTTGGCAGATGTAACACTTACCGCACCACCAATTGCATTTTTTCCAAAAAGTGTAGGTTGCGGTCCGCGTAAAACTTCAACTCTCTCTAAATCAACAAGAGGCGTTCTTGCAAGTTGACTTCTAGGATACGTTACTCCATCAAAATTCATTGGAACGGATTGCTCAAATCCTTTGTTTGCTCCAGATCTTACACCTCTAATAGATATTGAAGTATCAATTTGAGTTTCAACAACCATAAAGTTTGGAATGGAGGCAGAAAGTGATTGAAGGTTATCAACACTTCTATCTTCAATTACTTCCCCATCTATAGCTGACACTGAGATTGGAACATCTTGAAGGCTTTGCTCCCTTATCTGAGCCGTTACTATTACTTCTTCTAAAGTTTGCGTATAAGCAAATGGCGAAGACATTAATATGATGGCAGTTAAAGCCATATTTGTTATTTTTTTGCTATTCATATTTCCCCTTAAAAAATATTAACAATATACCAATGATAGCTAATCTTAATCAGAATGACTATTTTTTGACTAATGAGTAAAATTCTATGAATAGATTTATGCTCTAGTGGCTTCAATCATGATCATTACCTTTGCTGGATTTATATCTGGTGTAATTCCATGTCCAAGGTTAAAAATGAATCCAGGAAAGTCATTCATCTGGGTACAAATTTTACGTGTTTCACGCCAAATTAATTCATCAGATCCAAGCAATATTTTGGGGTTAAGATTTCCTTGAATAGAAAACCGATTTTTTAGATCATTGGCAACATGTCCTATATCCTCCTGCCAATGCAAGCTCATACAAGATATACCGTCAAAGGCTATATCAACAATTCTTTTTTTGGGAGCTTTTTCAAATAAGATAATAGGTGTTCCTGAAGTAACAGAGTCTTGTTTTAAGAGCTGCACCAATTTATGTGTATAGCGCAAGGAGAATTTATCAAGTTCTTCTATTAACAAGAGATCTGCCCAAGAATCAAAAATCTGGAGAGCATTGACTCCGCTCAAAACCTGCTGTTTTAAATATTCATAGCAGGCATCAGTTAATATCTCTAATAATTCTTCTAGGGCATCTGGATGATCTGCCATAAAGTTTTTTGTTTTACTAAAATTTTTAGACCCACCTCCTTCAATTGAATATGCCGCTAGTGTCCATGGGCTTCCACAAAACCCAATCAGCGGGAGGTCACGCGGTAAAATATTTTTAGTTTCTTCCACTGCTTTAAAAACATAATCTAGAGCATTCACGTCAAAAGCTTGCAGATTTTTAATATCTTCTGGAGATGAAATAGGTCGACTAAATTTCGGACCCTCTCCCTCATGAAATGCTAAGCCAAGATTTAAAGCATCTGGAATAGTCAAAATATCAGAAAAAAGAATTGATGCATCTAACTTAAAACGCTCAATTGGCTGCAAGGCAAGTTCTGCGCAGGTCCTTGGTTGCTTGCACATATCTAGAAAGTTAGTGTAATTTTTTCTTATTGCTTGATATTCAGGAAGATACCTACCTGCTTGACGCATAAACCATACGGGTGGGACTGAGTTTATTTTTTGGTCAAGAGCTTTTAAAAAAATAGAATCTTTCATTTATGAGACGAACTGTTTGATGCTTTTTGCAGCCTCTCTTCCTTCCCAAATAGCTGTAACTACTAAATCTGAGCCTCGGACCATATCGCCACCTGAAAATATTTTAGGATTAGATGATTGAAATTTTAGCTCCTGATCTTCAGGCGCAATCACAAGACCCGCATTATCCAGTTCTATGTTGAAATCTTTAAACCAGGGTGAGGGACTTGCTCTAAATCCGAAAGCAATGACAACCTCATCCGCTTTATAAATTTTCTCACTACCAGTTATCGGCACTGGGATACGTCTACCATTTTGGTCTGGCTCACCAAGTCTTGTTTGTATGGTTTTCACCCCTTCAACCTTATCGGTACCTATAATTTCTATGGGTTGAATATTATATTCAAATTGAACTCCTTCCTCTTTTGCATTGATTACTTCTCTTCGTGACCCAGGCATATTTTTTTCATCTCTTCTGTATAAGCAAGTTACAGATTTTGCTCCTTGCCTTATCGCTGTTCGATTACAGTCCATTGAAGTATCGCCACCGCCAAGGATGACCACATCTTTGCCTTTAAAGTTAATATAGTTGTCAGGTCGCTGTTTAAATTTCAAAAGATGGTTGGTGTTTCCTATTAAATAGTCTATTGCTTTGTGAGACTGAGGCAAATCTTCTCCTTTGAAGCCTCCCTCCAATGAGGTATATGTACCCATGCCCATAAATACCGCATCATAGCTATCATAAATTTTTTGAAAATTAATATCCTTACCAATTTCTTTATTAAGGTGAAATTTTATTCCCATTTCCTCAAGAATTTTCCTTCTTCTCCTGACAACACTTTTTTCTAATTTAAATTCCGGTATTCCAAAGGTTAACAATCCTCCTATTTCTGGCTGCTTATCAAAAACATCACAATTAATTCCTGATCTAATCAGCACATCTGCACATCCAATGCCAGCAGGACCAGCTCCAATAATCGCAACTTTTTTGTTGATCCATTTTCTATTAGATAGATCTGGTTTCCATCCCATATCTAAAGCTTTATCAGTAATGTATTTTTCGATATTCCCAATACTGACTGCGCCAAAGCCATCATTTAAAGTACATGCACCTTCACAGAGTCGATCTTGCGGGCAAACTCTTCCGCACATTTCTGGCAGTGAATTGGTTTGATGGCATAAGTCTGCAGCTTCCAATATGTTTCCATCATTAACTAATTTTAACCAGTCAGGAATATAATTATGTACCGGGCATTTCCATTCACAATATGGATTTCCGCAATCCAAGCACCTATGCGACTGATTGGAAGCCTCAGCTTGATTGTAATCCCCATATATCTCGACAAAATTAATTTTTCGTTCCTCAATATTTTTTTTGTTGGGGTCATATCTCCCCACTTCTAAGAATTGAAAATCATTCTCCAGTGGAACATGTTCAACATATTCTGATCTAGATTTAAATTTTTCAGGAGAGGAGATATTAGCGGTTGGAATTGTATCTTCTCTAAGCAACTCCTTTTGCCATTCAAAAAGCATAACTTTTGCTTCATCTAGATCAGTTATTGGAGCAAAAGATTTAGTTACATATTTTCTATTAAGTCTAATTTTTCCATAGAAGTATGGAGATCGAGGTTGGGTGAAAAGCAATAAACCTTTATCAATTTTATATTGTTTATTTTTTGCGCTCATTAAATTAAAACTTCTGCGTGGTATGTATGACATAGTATGACATTATTGTGTTAATATGTATAACCCTATGCCACAACAAAAAAATATTTCTTTGTATCACGAATCTCAAGCCAAGGACAATTGCGGTTTCGGATTGATAGTGAATCGGAGCGGAGTCTTAAATCGAGATGTAGTGATACGTTCTATTGCTGGCTTAACCAGCATGACTCATAGAGGTGCAATAGGATCAGATGGAAAAACAGGAGATGGATGCGGACTTCTCTTTGATTTAAATAGACCTTTTTTTAAAAAGCAGATAAGAAAAGAATTTCATATTGAGCTTCCTGATTTATTTGGCGTTGCACAAATTTTTACCTCTAGTAATCCGAAGAAAGATTTGGCTAATATAAAATCAATTCTTTTATCAGAAGACTTAAATTTCGTGTGTCTAAGAGAAGTTCCAATCAACACATTAGTTTTGGGAGAAATTGCTTTAGAGTCATTACCGTATATAAGCCAAATATTTATATCCCCAATATCCAAAGACTTTAACCAAGAGAGATTTGAATCTTGCTTGTTGCAAGCGAGAAAAAAAATAGAAGAAATTTATAATAATGATGAAAAATTATATGTCTGCAGCATGTCTAGTCAGACAATAGTTTACAAAGGTTTAATGCTGCCTAATGCAATTAGTGATTTTTATAAAGATATTTCTCGCAAGTCTTTTACCGCTAAAATATGTCTTTTTCATCAAAGGTTTTCTACTAACACTCAACCAAGATGGCATTTAGCGCAGCCTTTTAGATTACTTGCACATAATGGTGAAATTAATGCCGTCAGGGGAAATAGAAATTGGGTTAAGGCACGTGCCTCAAAATTTTCTACTCCCCTCATTCCTGGAATTAGTAAATTCAAAGCTTTAGTCAATGAGCATGGCTCTGATTCATCTGCATTAGACAATATGATTGAGTTGCTAGTTAAAGGTGGTATCAATTTTTTTAGAGCCATTAGAATGGTGCTTCCTCCAGCCTGGCAAAATATACATACTATGGATCCTGAAGTGCGTGCTTTCCATGAATTTAATTCAATGCATATGGAAGCATGGGATGGGCCTGCTGGCATTGTCATGTCAGATGGTGAGTGGGCTATTTGCGTTTTAGATCGCAACGGTCTTAGACCAGCTCGGTATCAAGTTTTAAAAAATGGCATGATTACCGTTGCATCAGAAACAGGCATTTACCCAGTATCGGATAGTGAAATTTTACAAAAGGGACGTTTAAGTCCAGGCGGTATTTTTGCTGTAAATACTGAATCAGGAGAGGTGCTAGATCAATATGTAATTGATGAACAGCTTAAAAAAAATAAACCCTACCGCGATTGGTTAAAAAAATCTGCAATCTATCTTGAATCAACTCTTGATGCATTTGAGGGGCCAGGAATTAAAAAGATGCCTCATGCAGAGTTTATTCAATCTTCTAAGCTATTCTCACTTTTTAATGAAGAAAGAGTTTCTGTAATAAAACCTTTGGCGCTTGATGGGGTCGAGGGCACAGGCTCAATGGGTGATGATACTGCTCTTGCAATGTTGAGTTCAATGCCTCGATCTATTTATGATTATTTTAGACAGCAATTTGCTCAAGTTACAAATCCTCCAATTGACTCTCTAAGAGAATCAAGCGTTATGTCTTTAGAGGCATGTTTTGGTCCAGAGTTAAATATTTTTGAAGAGACAAAAGATCATGCTAAAAGAATTGTTAGCACATCTCCCGTTTTGTCGCACAAAAAATTATCTTCTCTTTTAAATAATTCCTACTTTCCAGCGCGCACATTTACTCTCGAGTATTCACCATCATCAAATCTAAAAAGCGCTTTAGATAAATTAACTAAGAAAATTGTTAAAGCTGTTCGTGCTGGGCAAGTGATAATTCATTTAGATGAATGTTTGCCCGATCAGAAAAAATTATCAATCAATGCGCTTTTGGCAGTTGGCTGTATACATCAAGAGCTTGTAAAACTAGGATTACGATCTGATGCTAATTTAATAGTAAGCTCAGCAACAGCTCGAGATACTCATCAAATTGCATGTTTACTGAGCTTTGGTGCAACTGCCGTTTATCCTTGGCTTGCCTTTCAAACAATATTAGATCTTACATATCGAAAAGAACTGAAAGGAAGCCCAACAGCAAATTGTGCCAAATATAGAAAAGGTATTAATAAAGGTCTTTTAAAAATTATTTCAAAGATAGGAATTTCAACGATCTCAAGTTACAGAGGCTCTCAGCTTCATGAAATTGTTGGCTTAAGCTCTGATATTGTTGACGTTTCATTTACCAATACAGTTAGCAGGGTGGGTGGCAAGACCTTTGAGGATCTTGATAATGAAATTCGCCACCTTACTCAATATGCATATTCCAATGTAAGTGAAATTGGCCTTGGAGGTTTGCTGAAGTTTGTTCACGGAGGTGAGTACCATGCATATAACCCCGAGGTAGTAAAAAAACTTCAAGAGTCAGTTAAGCAAGGCTCAGAAGAGATTTATAGGGAATATTCCAATCTTGTAAACAATCGTCCTGCAGCAATGTTGAGAGATTTGATGGAAATCAAATATCCAAAAAATCCTAAAAAAGTTAAATTGGGACCAACTAGTGACCTTCTGAGTAAGTTCGATTCAGCTGGGATGAGTCTTGGAGCCTTATCTCCAGATGCACACGAAACTTTAGCAGAAGCTATGAACAGTTTAGGCGCTAGATCAAATTCTGGCGAGGGCGGCGAAGCTGTTGAAAGGCATGGCACAATTAAGATGTCAAAGATAAAACAAGTTGCATCTGGTCGCTTTGGCGTGACTCCTGAATATCTGGTAAATGCTGAAGTTCTTCAAATCAAAATCGCTCAAGGAGCAAAACCAGGTGAGGGTGGTCAATTGCCTGGTGGTAAGGTTAATCAACTAATTGCTAAACTAAGATATTCCACCCCAGGCATTACATTAATTTCACCTCCACCGCATCATGATATTTATTCTATTGAAGACTTAGCCCAGCTTATTTTTGATTTAAAGCAAGTTAATTCAAAAGCACTTGTATCTGTCAAACTTGTTTCAGAGCCTGGCGTTGGAACAATTGCAGCAGGAGTAGCAAAAGCTTACGCCGACCTTATAACTATTTCAGGTCATGATGGAGGGACTGGTGCAAGCCCCCTTTCATCTATTAGGTATGCAGGGTCTCCATGGGAACTTGGTTTATCAGAAGCCCATCAAGCTTTAAGAGCAAGTAACTTAAGGCATAAGGTTCGTTTGCAAGCAGATGGAGGCTTAAAAACTGGCTTAGATGTTGTAAAAGCAGCGATGCTTGGAGCTGAATCATTTGGCTTTGGAACAGGGCCAATGATTGCGATGGGGTGCAAGTATTTAAGAATTTGTCATCTTAATAATTGTGCTACAGGAGTGGCCACCCAAAGAAGAGATATAATTGATCATCACTATGTTGGTGAAAAAGAAAGAGTGATCAATTATTTCACCTTTATTGCGAATGAAGTTCAGGATATCCTAGCCAATCTCGGGGTGTCGAATATTGAATCAATTATAGGCCAAACAAAATATCTCAAAGATCTAACAGCGTTAAGTCATAAGACAGCCAAGATTGATTTATCGCCAATTTTATATACTGATAAAAAATTACAGTCACCTCATTTCTGCACTACTGCATCAAATGATCCATGGGACAAAGCAACTTTGAATTCAAAGATTTTAAAAGATATTAAACCTTCTATCTTAAAAAATATCTCATCTGAATTCACATATGATATTACCAACCGTGATCGCTCTGTAGGAGCTCAGGCCTCAGGCTTGATTGCATCTAATTATGGTGAAAAGGGTGTCAAACAAAAGCAAATACTTAATTTTAAAGGGTCAGCAGGTCAAAGTTTTGGTGCCTGGAATGCTGCTGGATTACATATGAAGTTATTTGGTGATGCCAATGATTATGTTGGTAAGGGCATGAATGGTGGGAAGATTGTGATTTCCTGTGATGGAGAATATGCATCTCAAGATAGGCCAACAGTTCTTGCTGGAAACACCGCTTTATATGGAGCCACTGGAGGGGAGTTATTTATTAGTGGGAGTGTTGGTGAGCGCTTTGCCGTAAGAAATTCAGGAGCCTCAGCTGTAATTGAGGGCGCCGGTGACCATTGTTGTGAATATATGACAGGAGGCCATGTAACAGTCTTAGGTGAGGTAGGATCTAATTTTGGTGCAGGCATGACAGGTGGCTTTGCATACGTTTTAGATACAGATCGAAGATTTTTTGATCAATGTAATAGAAGCCTCATTAATTTAGATAGAATTGTGAGCGAAGAAATGGAATCGCATCGAAAGTTTTTAAAGCAAATTATTTCACGACATGTAAAAGAAACACAGAGTGAAAGAGCGAGATTAATTCTCGAAGAATTCGATAGATTTGAGCCATCTTTTTGGTTGGTCTCTCCCGCAGCTTTAAATATTCAAGATCTGCTTAAGGCGACTACCGCCAATGCTGCATAAGTTAGATTGCAAAAGCCTTACTTAAATTTTTTGGATTAAAAGTATTGGTAATTTTTGCTTTAGAAATTTTTTCTAATAGTATTAAATTTAGCTTACCTGCTTTCACTTTTTTATCTCTATATATGTAGGGTTTTAGGTCTGAATATTGATATTCATCCAGCGATAAATCAAATTTAAAATCTTTTAATAGTAATTCAATTTTTTCTAGATCTTTTAACGGAATTAGATTTTCAAGATAAGATATTTTGCTTGCTATTAGCATCCCCTTAGCAACAGCTTCACCATGTAGAATTTTTTTATATTTACCATTTGCCTCGATAGCATGACCAAAGGTATGACCAAAGTTCAAGATTGCTCTTAATCCATTCTCCTTTTCATCAGCTATTACAATTTTTGATTTAGTCTTGATTGATTCAAAAATGATTTCCTGAATAATCCTTTCTCTTCTTAGCAAAACTTCTGCTGAGTTTTCTTGCAGTAGTGATAGCAAGTATTTATTTTGAATGAGACCATATTTCAAAACTTCAGCCAATCCAGATTTAAATTCTCTTTCGGGAAGGCTTTTTAGAGTGTCAGTATCTATAATAACTCCTTTAGGATTATAAAATGCTCCTACGAGATTTTTACCAGCCGGGATATTTATTGCAGTCTTACCGCCTACCGAAGAATCCACTTGAGCAAGCAAAGTTGTCGGAATTTGGATAAAAGAAATTCCACGTAGGTATGAACTTGCTACATATCCTGAAATATCTCCCACCACACCTCCGCCCAAGGCAATGATTAAATCAGACCTATCAAATTTCTTTTCTATGAGCGTATTTAAAATTTTTTTAAAATTTTCAATGGATTTTGAAGCCTCTCCTTTTTTTAAAATAGTTTTAAAAACTTTCGTTTTTTCTTTACAAATTGCGGAGATTTGATTGGTTATTTTCTTTGGAATGCCATCATCTGAAATAATCATGACTTTTCCATGACATTTGATGAGCGGCAGTATGAATTTTTTTGAAAGTGTTTTCTTGCCTATAACAATTTTATATCTTTCAGATTGATTTCCTGCAAAAAGTTCACTAGCCATAGTTTTTCACTAGCTTTACTATTTCATTAGCCACTGCTGAGCCACTCTTATTTTCAGTATCTATTATATGATCAGCAACTTCTTCGTACATGGCTTGCCTAGTTTTTTGTAAGTTTGATAAAACTTTTTCTGGATCTTTATCTTTCAATAATGGTCTATCTTTGTCTTTCGCCGTCCTCTCAATTTGGGTATTTAAAGGAGTATGAAGATAAAAAACTGTTCCTCTTGATGCCAAGAGCTCCCTGTTTTCTTCTGCAATTATTATTCCGCCACCTGTTGCCAAAACAATAGAATTTAAAGCTACAACCTCTTTTAGAATTGAGGTTTCTCTTTTACGAAAACCTGACTCACCCTCAATATCAAAGATCCAATCAATCGTTACTCCTGTACTTTCTTCAATTTTTGCATCGGTATCATGAAACTCTAGAAATAGTTCGTCAGCCACAATTTTTCCAACAGTGGTTTTACCGGAGCCCATAGGACCTACTATAAAAATATTCATACTATGTAGTTTTAGATTGCTGATTCTATCATTTATAGGGTTAAAATAATTTTTAATGAATCAAATTATTAAACTTTTAAATAGCAAAGATTCAATCGCTCTTTTTTTATGATTTTAAAGCTAACAAATTGGATTTTATCAACCGCTCTAATTGGAACTATATTTTCAATATTAGTTATAACCAGCGGCTATGTTTTATTAAAACCAAATTTACCTGAAATTAACCTTGTTGATCAAAATGTTTTGCAAATTCCGCTCAAAGTATATACACAAGATGGCGTGCTTATTGGGGAATTTGGAGATCAAAAAAGAAGAACAATAGCTTTTGAGCAGATTCCAGAAAATCTTAAAAATGCATTTTTAGCAGCAGAAGATGATCAATTTTTTGAGCATGAAGGAGTAAGAATTCTTGCCTTCGTAAGGGCTTTATATCAGATGATTAAATCTGGTGAAATTGTGAGCGGGGGCGGGACAATAACCATGCAGGTTGTGAGGGGATACTTGCTCACACGAGAGCAAAAAATCATCCGAAAAATCAAAGAAATTTATCTTGCATTTGAGCTTGAAAGTTTTGCAACTAAAGAGGATATTTTCTCCCTTTACTTAAATACAATCTTTTTAGGCAATAGGTCTTATGGTGTAGAGGCCGCTGCTAATAAATATTTTTCTAAATCTGTTGAAGATTTAACTTTGGCAGAGTCTGCCCTAATTGCATCCTCCGCTCAATTGCCCTCAAGAATCAACCCCATACGATCGCCTGAAAGATCTATTGTACGAAGAAACTGGATTCTAGGAAGAATGTATAAATTAGGTTACATAGGTAGGGCCCAATATTTAATTTCAAAAAATGAACCTATTAAGCTTTCTCAAACTGACTCGAGCTTTGAGATAGATGGGCGTTACATATCTGAAATTGTCCGCCAACAAATGATCGAAAGATTTGGATTGACTGTTTATAAAGATGGACTATCTGTATTCACAACCATTGACTCTAAATTGCAAAAGGCTGCTCTCGCAAGTGTAGTTAAAAATCTTTATGAGTATGACAAAAGACATGGTTGGCGAAAACCGAAAAATTTTCTTAATGAGATTCCTGATAATATTTTCAAAGAATTGCAAAATGGAAATCTAGACATATTATATAGCGCCTCAACTGAGCTTGATGAGCTGGGTATGGAGCAATTCAATATATCACTTTTTAGAGATTATTTTGATAGTGGCCCACTCATTGATTTGCATGCCAGTGGAATAGTTATTGATATTAAACCAAAGCGAATAATATATCTTAGTGACGATCTTAAGTTAGAAAACTTAGAGTGGGATGACTCTTATAAATGGGCAAAAGAGCACATAAACATTGATAAACTTGGCCCAATTCCTCAAAATTTTTATGACATTCTTGATTTAGGAGATTTTATACATCTGTCGCAAATAAATGATAAAACTTATCTTGATCAAGTGCCTGTTGCGGAAACAGCATTTATTTCTTCAAATCCTAATACTGGAGCAGTTAAAGCTTACATAGGGGGATTGGACTTTTCAAAAAGTAATTTTGACAGAGTCACACAATCTTTTCCTCAGGCGGGATCAAGCTTTAAGCCATTCATATATGCATCTGCTTTTGCTAGTGGTTATAAAGCATCGGATTTAATAAATGATGCACCAATTATTTTTGATGACTCAAATTTAGAAAGTGTTTGGCGCCCTGAAAACTATACTGGAAAGTTCTATGGTCTGATCAGATTAAGAGAGGCCCTAGTGCAATCAGTAAACCTCGTCTCTATAAAACTGCTTAGGGAAATGGGAATTCCCGCAACGCAAAATTTCTTATCAAGTTTTGGATTCAATATTTCAAGGCTTGCTCCAGATCTATCTATGGCTCTGGGCTCATCTAGTTTTTCACCAGCCGAAATAACAAGAGCATACAACATTTTAGTAAATCCTGAAAAAGGTAAAAATTTGTATTTTATTGAGAAAATTTTGAATCGCAACAATGAAATTCTTTTCTCTCACCAAGCCCTTGAAACAAATCAGGAGACTGCTAAAAATATTGATGCTTTCCCTTGGTTCAAAACTCAACTTAGCGATCAAGATAGACCTTTTCTTCTCTTAAGACCATTAACTGATCAGATCGCTAGCTTAGATCCCAGAGCGGCATATATAACAAAGGATATCTTAAGAGAGGCTCTCTCAAGAGGAAGCAATGGAAGAAAAACTAATATTTTAAATCGCAGTGACATTGGCGGCAAAACAGGCACAACCAATAATGCAATTAGTACTTGGTTTTCAGGTTTCCATAATGATTTAGTTTCTACAGTTTGGATTGGAACAGATGACTTCTCATCATTGGGTAAGAATGAGTATGGATCGAGCATTGCATTACCAACATGGGTTGATTTTATGAAAGTTGCATTAACCGATCTACCTGAAGAGAATTGGGATATTCCAGATGGGTTATCCTATGTAAAGGTAGATAGCGATACAGGTCAACCAACTGATAAAAATACCAGAAACTCATACTTTGAATTATTTTTCGACGATATTGATTAGCTCTTAAAAATACTTTGCGAAATTAAAAGCCAATAGTTTTCAATATAAGCGCTAGGAGTTTCTTTGAATTTACTCCTGATAAATCTTGAAATAATACCCTCCATGATTGACGTTACTAGGTGCGCACTTTGTCCAGCAGTCAATTGAAGGGAATCTTTTTTTAACGATAATAATTGCTTGATTGAAAGTTCGAGCCTTTCGTAGAATTGATTCACAGCATCAATAACATTTTGCTCATTTGGCCCTAAGGCCTCCCTAGATAATATTCTTGCAAAACCTTTGTTCTTTTCCAAAAAGATTGAAAAGAAAAAGAATATTAATCTAACTTTCTCCTCAGATTGAATATCAGAATCTTTTTTAATATCTCCAACTTTTATAAAAATAGTTTCGTCGCAAAATGAGAATAACTCCAAAAAAATTGATCGCTTGCTAGGAAAATGCCTGTAAAGAGCTGCTTCAGTTATTCCACTCTCTAATGCAAGAACAGCTGTTGTAACTTTGGTAGCATCTCTTTCTTCTAAAAGCTTTGCTAAGCTCTGGAGAATAATTTGTTTTCTGTCTTTTGACATAGCTTTAGCTTATATCAATCTGAATTGTTTCATCAATTAATTTTAATTGATCAAGAAACATATTTTTTATTTCTTTTAATCTATCAGAAGTTTTAGCTTCAAATCTTAGGACAAGTTTTGGGGTTGTATTAGATGCTCTCATTAAACCCCACCCATCATCAAAATCCACCCTTAATCCATCAATAGTAACTTTGGAGCCTCCTTCAAATTGAGCGTTATTCACAAAGCTTTTCACTATTTCAAATTTCATCACTTCATCAACATTAATATTTAACTCAGGTGTAGAGTAGGCTTTGGGAAGTTTATCTAAAATTGAGGAAAGAGAAATATTTAAGCCATCCATAATTTCTAACAATCGAAATGCAGAATAATGCCCGTCATCAAAACCATACCACTTATCATTAAAAAATATATGACCACTCATTTCACCAGCAAGTGGAGCATTAGTCTTTTTAAGGGTATTTTTTATATGAAAATGACCTGTTGGAGACATTAGTGGAATACCCCCAGATTCTTTTATGATATTGCTGAGTAAATTTGTGCACTTCACATCAAAAATGATTTCTTTGCCTTGAAAATTTTTTAAGATGTCTTTCGCAAAGATCATCATGAGTTGGTCAGGAAAAATAATTTCACCTTTTTCAGTCACAACTCCAAGCCTATCTCCATCTCCATCAAATGCTATTCCCACATCAGCAGAATTTTCTCGCACCGCTTGAATTAAATCTTCAAGATTTTCTACTTTTCCTGGATCAGGGTGATGATTGGGAAAGTTCCCATCAATGTCACAATATAGTTCGATTACCTCATAACCCAAAGAGCGAATTAGTCTTGGTGCAATTTCACCGGCTGAACCATTGCCACAATCTATAACAACCTTAATTTTCTTAGGCTTATCTGCAGTTTGTGATAACACTTCTTGAATGTATTCATCGACCAGATTTTTCTTATGGACTTCCTTGCCAACATTTATCTCACTGATTGGCTCATCAGATAGCAAACTTAAAATCTCAAGCCCTGAGATTGGCACATCGTTAATTACAACTTTAAAACCATTATAGTTTTTTGGATTATGGCTACCTGTAATCATGATTCCTGATTTTGAAGGCAGTTTTTTTGCAGCGAAATATAGAAGAGGGCTTGTAACTATCCCAATATTAACAATATCGATTCCAATAGATCGGAGTTCTTTCGAAAGAAGGTTTAATATTCTTTCCCCAGATAAACGTCCATCTCTTCCAAGAGCAAGTTCATGAATATTTTCATCATTGCATTTTTTAGCTATTGCATGGGAGATTAATTTAATAGAGAGCTCATTTATTTGATGAGGCACAATCCCTCTGATGTCATATTCTCTGAAAATGGATTCGTCAATCATAGGAATTTTAATTTCATTATTGTGGTTGTTTTGTCATAATAACCGAGACTTAAAATCATACACAACATGTTTCTTAATACCGACTCAAAATTTATCTGGCTTAATGGAAATTTTCAGCCATTCAATGAAACAAATATTCATCTTTTGTCTAATACGCTGCATTATGGAATGGGTGTTTTTGAGGGTGTTCGCGCATATGAAACATCAAATGGTGGTGCAATCTTTAGGCTAGATGACCATACCAAAAGACTATTTGATGCTGCTTCAAAAATTAATATCTCCATTCCATATTCGATCAATGATTTATGTGAAGCGCAGAAAGCAGCAATGATTAAAAATAATCTAAATGAGGGCTATATTCGCCCAATCGTTTTTTTAGGAAGTGAATCAATGGGTTTGAGATCTCAAGATTTGCTTTCTATCAATGTTGCAGTTGCATGTTGGGAATGGCCGTCATACATGGATCCAGATGCCAAGAGGAATGGTATCTCTGTGGTCAAGTCTCCATTTCAGCAGTATGACAATCCCCTATATTCAAACAATAAAATTATTGGCACATATGTTAATTCAATTATGGCTGTTAATGATGCAATTTCTAAAGGAGCGGAAGAAGCAATATTATTGGATAAAAATGGTTTTATTTCAGAGGGTAGTGGTGAAAACGTGTTTATAGTTAAAAACTCCAAGCTAATGACACCCACAACGGATTTTTGTTTGAATGGAATTACCAGACAAAGTGTCATCACCATTGCTGAAAATCTTCAATTAACCGTAGAAGAGAAGAATTTAACTTTTGATGATTTGTTATCTGCAGATGAAGCTTTCTATTCAGGTACAGCGGTTGAGATAACTCCAATAACTACTGTTGATGGATCAAAAATTGGTAATGGTTCAATTGGACCAATTACCGATCAATTGCAGGATAATTATTCCGACATAGTTTGTGGACGTGATAAAAGCTATTCACACTGGCTAACTTCAATTTAGTCTTAATTAAAATTGAATCAAAAATTAAATATTGCTATTTGTAGTTACCGAAGTGCAACTTTTGGGGGTGGCCAAGGTATATTTGTATTTGAGCTATCTAAGGCTTTGAATCATTTGGGTCATCATGTGGATGTTATTTCGGGGCCTCCATACCCTAAACTTGAAAATAATATACAGTTAATTAAGTCTCCAGGCTTAGATTTGTTTAGTACCTTTAACTTTAAAGAAAGGCTAAAAATTTTTTTAGGAAAAAAGAATAAGTCTTCAGACGATTGGTATGAATTTATTTCAGCATTGTTTGGAGGGTTTCCCGAATTAAAGACGTTTGGTAATAGAGCAAAAACTCTTCTCGATGAATCTTCATATGATATTGTCATTGATAATCAATCGCTTAGTTATGGAATGATCAACATTCAAAAAAATCTACCCTTGATTGAGATTATCCATCATCCAATTACAAAAGATTATCAATATGATATTCAATTTTCAAAAGGTGTTATTCAAAAAATATCTAAATGGAGATGGTTTTCTTTCTTAAAAATGCAAAAAAAGGTATCCCAGAACTTAAAAGTGATTTCTACTCCATCACATAATTCAAAAAATGATATCGCAAAGGATTTTGGTGTGCTTGAAAAAAATATTTCAGTAATACCCAATGGCATCGATCATGCAAGTTTTACTCCTATCCTAGATATCAGAAGAGTTCCAGCACAAATTATTACAACGGCCAGCGCAGATGTTCCGCTCAAGGGTTTAGATTTTACTCTGTATGCTGTCGCCAGATTAAAAGAGGATTTTCCTCAATTAAAATTGGTAATTATTGGTGCGTCTCGGCCTGGTGGTCATACCGAGAGATTAATCAAAAGATTGCAAATTGATCAAAATATTTTATACAGATCAAATCTTACTAGACATGAAATCGCTGTTGAATATGCCAAAAGTAATGTTGCTATTGTGAGTTCTCTGTATGAAGGCTTTGGGTTTCCTGCTGGGGAAGCTATGTCTTGCGCAATACCTCTTATTGCAACTGATGTCGCATCTATTCCAGAAATAACCCAATCTTATGCAGAACTTATTCCAGCTAAAAACTCTAATGCAATAGAGCTGGCTATCAGAAAGATCTTTGCTAGCCCCGAAACTTATCAATTAAGAGCAGAAGCAGGCAGAACGCATATAATACAGAACTTTGATTGGCAAAAAATTGCAAAGTTATATGAAGATTTAATATACAAAACAATAGATGAATTTCAATGTTAACTTTTAGTTTAGATAAGATAGCTCTTAAGCCGCACTCAAAAGTTTTGGATGTAGGCTGTGGTGAGGGCCGTCATATATTTGGATCTTTGCATGAATATGTTGATGTTCACTGCATTGGACTGGACCAGGATATTCCGTCATTGAATAAATGCAAAGAAGGCTTTGAATTTTTTAAAGAGCTCAATTCTGGCTCTACTGTCTTTATGCAAGGCTCCGTATACAGCTTGCCATTTGATGATAATACTCTTGATCTTGTTATTTGTTCAGAGGTGCTAGAGCATCTTGAAGATTACCATGCAGCAATTGATGAAATTTATAGAGTTTTAAAACCTGAGGGCAAATTTTTACCCAGTGTTCCATCATATTGGCCTGAAAAAATTTGCTGGTCTCTTTCGCCCAATTATCAAAATATGCCTGGCGGTCATGTAAGAATCTTTAAAAAACGTCAAGTGATCAATGAGATCTCGGATCACGGATTTAAATATGATTATTCTGAAAGGTTTCATGGTTTGCATAGTGCTTATTGGTGGTTACGATGTCTATTTTGGAGTACGCAAGATTCAAATTATTTTGTAAGGATTTATAAAAAATTTCTTGAATATCACATTCTTCAAAGTCCCGCTTGGCTGAATTATTTTGAGAAAATTCTTAATCCTATCTTTGGAAAAAGCATTGCATTTTATTTTGAAAAAAAATGAAAAAGTTCCCGAATACATCTCAGATTGATCCCAGCTCTTTGGATGGGTTAAACCATTTAGGTAAGTTTTTAGATGATGTTCAGTTTCTTTCTGGTGCCATTCCATCCAATCAAGATGGTTCACATGATCCTTGGGATCATCTTGAGGCTGTCATGGGGCTATCTACTCTAGGCTTTAAAAATCAAGCGCTTAATGGTCTTCATTGGATGGCTTCTAATCAAAATGAAGATGGTAGTTGGTACAACTTATATCAAGACGAAAAACCATTAGAGCTGAACAAACAGACCAATTATGCCTCTTATATTGCGGTTGCTGTGTGGCACTTTTACTTACTTAATAATGATGTTAATTTTCTCCAAGATTTTTGGGAGCCAGTTAAAAAAGGTATTTTATTCTCTCTTTCTCTTCAGAATAGAAATGGAGCAATTGCATGGAACATAGATAAGTCTAAAAAAATTGATGAAGATTATCTATTAACTGGATGCAGTTCAATTGCGAAAAGTCTTGAGTGCGCGATAGCAATTTGCCAAGTTTTGGAGCACAAGAGCTTTGAATCAAAATGGAGGGATGCGCATTTAAAATTAATATTAGCACTTGAAAATCCAGCAGAAATTTTTGATCTCAAAAAAGATCGCAGCAGATTTTCAATGGACTGGTATTATCCTATTTTGGGCGGCATTAATTCACAACAAAGAGTTGCCTCTCTACTCGAAACGATTAAAACTTCTTTTTGGATGAAAGGTCTTGGCATTAAATGTGTTGCAGATGAGCCATGGGTAACTGTTGCAGAAACCAGTGAATGTTCTATTGCATTTAAAAAAATTGGGGAAGACAAGATTGCATTAGAGCTACTTCTTAATGCGATTGCTATAGTGGATGAGCAGGGCATACCTTATATGGGTTGGCAATTTGACGAAAATATTTATTGGCCTGAAGAAACGCCGTCATGGACAGCAGCAGCATGCATCCTTGCTGCTGATGCAAATTATCAACTTACTCCCGGTGCTAATTTATTTATCAAGCAACAATTTAAGTCTTAGTTAAGCAAACTATCGTATCCACTCTTTCATGTAGCTGAAAACCTTCAGTTAGAGCTTTTTGGTATACTAGAAAAGGTGCTTGCCCGCCTTCCTCTGGTTTTTCATAGATGTCATGAATCACCAATGCTCCATCAGGATGGAGTTTAGAGTGCCAATTGTCATAATCATTCATTGCAGACTTTTCGGTGTGACTGCCATCAATAAATAGCATCCCCAATTCTGTTCTCCATGAAGACGCAATAAAATTTGCATTTGCAAGAATCGGCACCACCCACTTACTTTCTTCAAATTTTTGGAGGTTTGCTTGCATCAAGGGCACCGTATTAACTCTGCCTAATTTTTCATCATAAATTTCTGGATCAAAATACTCTTCACCAAGCTGGTGCTCCTCTGAGCCCGAATGATGATCAACAGTATAAACTAGCTGGTTATGAACTGAACTTCCAGTTGCAAGGTATAGAGAAGACTTGGCACCAAAGGTACCAATTTCTAGTGCAGGTCCATGACAAGAAAATTCTTCTGCCCATTTTGTTAATGCTAAGCCCTCATGACTGGGCATGAAACCTTTAAGATTGTCTAATTGTTCAAAGTTCATATTACTTATAAAAATTTTTTCCTAAAGTTGATTTAAATCTTCTATGGCTCCAAAGATACTCGGCTGGATGCTTCAGAATCTTGCCTTCCATCAAGTCATTAATTTTCTGAGCTAATTCTATTGAATTTAGTCCCATATGATCAATTAATTCTATCTCAAGCATCAATTTTTTATTTTTATAATATGAATTTATAAATAATAAATTTGAATTAGTTGCATCAATAATTTTTCTTGTTGTGGTAATCGTTGCAGCTTCTTGATTAAAAAATTTTAATTTAACAGAATGATCCCACCCATAATCCTGATCTATTGCATACATGACGTTTTTTCCAGCCTTGAGCCATTTCAAAAATTTACGTGGATTGTTTTTATCTGCATTATCTTTCATGCTAGAAAGCCGGCCTTTATTTTGAATTTTATTCAATGAAGGGGAATTATGTGCTCTGCTTACTCCATACACCTCAGTATTCATAGCAAAAATACGAGCATCCAATTCTAAGTGTTGAGAGTGTTTGAAAATGATTAAATTTCCATTAGTTGGGTCGCTGTTAGACAAAAGATCTATTCCAATTACCTCATAATCCATCTTGCTCTGTATTTTTTTATCTGACCAAAACCAAGCTATACCTGTTTCAATGAATGATCTGCCCAAGTGTAAAAAATTATTTTGTAAGAGTTTTTGTTGCTCAGCTTTTGATAGATTTGGAAAGCATGCTGCAATATTTGCTTGAGCAATGTTTTTTCTGCTCTTGGCTAAAATCAATAGGAGCTTGCCACAAGATTTGCCAATAGTTGGATGCCATGAAATTGGTAGATGGCAAAGACCTTGCCAAAATGTCATCATTAACTTTATCAATATTATGAGTGCTTAAAAATTAAAGAATGTATTATTACATTAATTTAAATATACCTTTGATATGAAGTTGGTAATTTACAATCTTTTAATTTTAATACTCATCCCTGTATTTTCATTGCGCATTCTGTTGAAGAGCTTTACTGATTCAGATTACTCAAGGCATTTTGCCAATAGACTTGGATATGGATTTAACAATCTCAGACAAAAAAATAAAAAAATTATTTGGTTTCATGCTGTTAGTTTAGGTGAAGTAATAGGATCACAGCCCTTGATTAACAAACTCGCTGAACACTTTGATATTGTTATCACAACTACCACTCCAACAGGCTTAAGGAAGGCAAAGGAAATCTTCCCTGAAGAAATAGTTATAAATTATGCTCCATGGGACTTAGCTTTAATTGTTAATAGATTTTTAAATTTTTACAAGCCTGACGCCATCTTAATATTTGAAACTGAAATATGGCCATCGACGATTGGATGTGCATTTCATAAAAACATCCCTCTATATTTGGTTAATGGCAGGCTTAGCCATAAGTCCTTTCAAGCATATGCAATTTCATCATGGCTTTTAAAAAATACGCTGAAACAAATCACTTATTCTTTTGTTCAAACCAGCAAACATAAAGAACGTTTTTTAGAGCTTGGTATCGAGGAGAATTGTATTGAGGTGGCAGGCTCAGTTAAATTTGATATTTGCAATACTGATACTAATCCGATTAAAGCCGATCCTTTTATTTTAGGAGCTAGTACACATCCTGGAGAAGAAGAAATATTGCTCAAAGCATATAAAAGACTTCAGGTTCAAGAAGACATAAAACTATTTCTTTGCCCGCGACATACAGATCGAGCAGGTGAGATAGCTAAGCAAGCAACCAATATGGGTTTTAAGGTAAAACTATATTCAGATTTAGTCACAGATGATTACGACATTTGCATTGTTGATAGCACAGGTCTCTTATCAAGCTTTTATGCAGCTTCGTTAATGTCATTTGTTGGAGGTAGTTTAGTGCCTAGAGGAGGACACAATCTAATTGAACCAGCTGCCTTAGGGTCTCCAATTATCATAGGTCCTCATACATTTAATTTTGAAGATATCGTTAATCAATTTCTGCATGACCAGGCATGCATTAAAGTTTTAAGCGAAGATGAGTTATTAACTGCGATGGAGCTCTTTATCGGGGATTCAAAATCTGCAGAGGAATATGCACGAAGAGCTAAAGAGGTTGTTGAAAGAAATAAAGGCTCAACAGAGGTTCAAGCATCTTATATAATTAGGCAATTAGGAGAAAAAAATTGAAGCTTGTTACAGCAATTATTAAGCCATTTAAGTTAGAAGAAGTCCGCCAATCTCTTGATTTGATTGGCATTACTGGCATGACAATTACCGAAGTAAAAGGTTTTGGAAGGCAGAAAGGCCACACTGAACTATATCGAGGGGCTGAATACGTAATAGATTTTTTACCAAAAATCAAAGTAGAAATTGCTGTATCAATAGAACAACTCGAAGATGTCATTGAAGCAATTACAAAAAGTGCAAGCACTGGAAAAATTGGAGATGGCAAAATTTTTGTCTCTACCCTCGATCAAGTTATCAGAATTAGAACAGGCGAGACTGATCAAGACGCAATTTGAAAGCATTTGAAGCTGCATAAGAAACCTATAATATTTCTCCTCGGTCCAACAGCATCTGGAAAGACTGACTGGGCAATTAATTGGCAAAATCAATTTGAAGCTTTAGAAATAATAAGCGTAGACTCTGTAATGGTTTACAAGGAATGTAATGTTGGGTCTGCCAAGCCTACAGACGCTATCCTAAAAAAACACCCTCATTATTTAGTGAATCATGTTTCTTTAGATTGTATATTTTCTGTTGCAGACTTTTATGATTCAGCCATGAGGCTAATCGATGACATTCATAGGAGAGATAAGATTCCATTAATGGTTGGTGGAAGCATGATGTACTTTAATATTTTAAAAAAGGGAATCAGTAATCTTCCCTCAGCTGATCCTAAGTTACGTAATGAGTTAGAGCAAAAAATCTTTGCAAATGGGATAGATTCTCTGTATGCAGATCTCAGCAGGCTTGACCCCAAAGCTGCAGAAAATATAGATTCCCATGACTCTCAAAGAATTATAAGAGCAATTGAGATTATCACTTCAACAGGTATGAGCTTGAATGAAAATTTATCATCCGAACAGACTGGCGAATTAAAAGAAAAATATACATTAATAGAGTTTGGAATTTTTCCAGATGAAAGAGCAAAGCTACATGAAAGAATAGAGTCAAGACAAGAGGTATTGGTTGGAGATAAATTGCTTGAAGAAATAGTGAATATTAAAAATATTTTTAATATTTCCGCTGAACATCCCGCAATGAAAGCAATAAATTATAGACAAGGATTGCAAGTAGTTGAGGGGAAGTTAGATAAATCTAAGTTATTTGAAAAATCTCTTTTTGCTACGCGTCAATTTGCTAAAAGACAGTGCACTTGGATGAGAGGATGGGAAAATCTGATCTGTTTTGATCTTCATCAAGCAGAAGAGGCTGCTGAGCAACTAAAAAAGCAACTTAATTTGCTTGAAATCGTTTAATTCTTAGGATTTACCCCCAAATTAAATTTATAATTAAACTTTACAACTATAGGTATCTATGTGAATTGGGATAATCAAAATAATAAAGACCCTTGGGGCAGAAAAGATCAAGACGAAGTTTCGTTTGATGACTTAATAAAAAAGTTCTCTGTCATGTTCGGCAAACAGGGCTCTGGCTCTAATGGCTCTTCTGGTGGAAATGGATTTAATTTTCCAACAAAAAAAGCCTTCTTGTATGGTTTTTTTGGATTGCTGGTCATTTATGCAAGTATGTCCATTTACCAGCTAGACTCTCCTGAAAGAGCGGTGGTCTTAAGGTTTGGTGAATACCATGAGGAAACGGGTGAAGGCTTAAACTTCATGTTAGCTGGAATTGATGAAAGATATGTAGAAAATGTTGCCCTAACCAGGCGTTATTCACAAACAGCAAACATGCTTACTAAGGATGAAAACTTAGTTGATGTAACTATTTCTGTTCAATACCGAATAAAAAATTTAAAGGATTTTGTTTTGAATGTTCGCGATCCTGAAAGCAGCTTAAGAGAAGCTACAGAAAGCTCATTACGCCATGTCGTTGGTGATAACACCCTTGAAGAAACACTCACAACGGGTCGTGAAATGATTGCGCAGGATGTTAGTACAAGACTCCAAAGTTATTTAGATTTATACGCAACTGGGCTTGTAGTGCAACAGGTCAACATAGAAAAAACTGACCCGCCTTCAGCCGTAAAAGCTTCTTTTGATGATGTTGTCGCAGCAAGAGAGGATAAGGAAAAATTACAAAATGAAGCAGATCGATACGGACTTTCTATTGTCCCAGAAGCTCGAGGACAAGCATTTGCTAGAATCCAGGCAGCTGAAGCATATAGAGAAGAGGTTGTAGCTAATGCAGAGGGTGAAGCTGTTCGTTTTGATAAGCTTTTAGCTGAATATGAAAAAGCACCGAAAGTTACTCGCGATCGACTTTACTTAGATGCCCTGCAAGGCTTATACAGCAATTCAACCAAAGTATTGATGGATGTCGAGGGAGGAAATAACTTGATGTATCTTCCGTTAGATAAAATACTCGAACAAAATAGATCACAGGAGGAAGACTAATGACTAAAGGAATGAATCTCTTGGTTCTTGCTGGACTTATTCTTGCAATAATACTAAATAGCTTATTTGTTATTGATGAAAAAGAAGATGGAATTGTGTTTCAGTTTGGTGAAGCCATTAAATCCGATCTTCCAACTGGCTTAAATTTTAAATTACCTATTATCCAGAATGTGAAGAAATATGATGCAAGGTTGCAGACTCTAGATGAAGAGCCAAATAGAATATTAACAGTTGAGAGTAAATATCTTATCGTTGACTCGTTTGTAAAATATCGAATTACCAATGTTCGAACCTTCTATGATGCTACCAGCGGAAGTTTTATAAACCTAAATAATTTGCTTGGACAAAGAACTGCCTTTGAGCTTAAAAATCAATTTGGTCGAAGAACAGTCACCGAATTAGTTTCAGGTGAAAGAGACCAGTTGATGAGTGACATGAGAGAGAATTTAGGAAATTCTGTCTCTGATCTTGGTATTGAGATTATAGATTTTAGAGTCAAAAGAATTGATTTACCGCCTGAGCTTAGCAACTCTGTATATGAAAGAATGCGCTCCGAGAGAAATAGGTTGGCTGAGGAATTGCGTGCTGAGGGAAATGAACTTTCTAATGAAATCCGATCCACTGCTGACAAAGAAAGAGTTATTATTCTTGCTGAAGCATATAAAACCTCTGAGGAAATCAGAGGAGATGGCGATGCTACAGCAGCAGCAATCTATGCAGAATCATTCTCTAAGGATCCAGAATTTTACGAGTTTACTAGAAGCATGAAAGCTTATGATGCAACATTTAATAATAAATCAGATGTTTTGGTAATCGATCCTAAATCTGATTTCTTTAAATACTTGAATAAATCAAAAGGCAATAACTAACATCTCATGAGCAATAACACCCTTATCTTGGGCTTGCAGTGGGGTGATGAGGGTAAAGGAAAAATTGTAGATGCTTTGGCAGAAGGTTCTGAAGCAGTATGTCGTTTTCAAGGTGGTCACAACGCAGGGCATACACTTAAAGTTGATGGCGAGCAAAAAGTCCTTCATTTAGTTCCATCTGGCATTCTCCATCCTTCAGTTCACTGCGTCTTGGGTAATGGTCTTGTTTTATCTCTTCCAGCTCTAGCTAAAGAAATTCAGGAATTAAAAGAGAGCAATATTAATTTTAAAGATCGTTTTTACGTAAGTGAAGATTGCTCATTAATCTTACCTACTCACATAGCAATTGATCAGGTTCGAGATAAAGAAGAGGGCATTGGGACAACGGGTAGGGGCATTGGTCCAGCTTATGAAGATAAGATTGCTAGACGCGCAGTGCGTTTTGGAGATTTAAAAAATATTGAAGACCTCAAAATCAAGTTATCAACATTGGTCAATTACCATAACCAAATTTTACAGAATCTATACAATGCTCAACCCTTAGCCTTTGAGGATGTTCTGGAAGAGCTTATCAGTAACATAGATCTTTATAATAATTATCACTGCAAAACTCAGGATCTCTTAAAGCATTGGGTGAAACAGGGCAAGAACATTCTTTTTGAAGGTGCGCAGGGTTCTATGTTGGACATTGATCATGGGACCTATCCATATGTTACTTCCTCCAGCACAACTGCAGGCGGGTTATCTTCAGGGTTAGGCGTGGGTCCAAGACACATTGATTCTATTTTGGGTATTACCAAGGCATATACTACTCGTGTTGGGGAAGGGCCTTTTGCTACTGAGTTATTTGATTCAAATGCGGAGCAGTTGGCAAAAGTTGGGCATGAATTTGGCGCAACAACCGGCCGCCCAAGAAGATGTGGATGGTTAGATTTAAAAGCTTTAGAAACAATTGTTTTTATTAACTCTGTTACCAATCTCTGCATTACAAAATTAGATGTTCTAGATGGCTTTGAGGAAATCCAAGTGTGTATTGATTATGATCAAAATCAGCAACCGGTTTATGAAACATTCCGTGGTTGGCAACAAGATACATCCGATGCCAGATCTTTTGATGATTTACCTAAAGCTGCTCAGGACTATATACTATTTATTGAAGAGACTTTGGATTGTCCTGTTGGCATAGTTTCAGTGGGCCCATCAAGAGATCAAACAATTTATATAGATTAGTTTTATCAATTCTGGAGAGATATGAGAAACCTACTAATTTCACTCGTTATGCTGTTTATTTTTACTGTAGCTATTTTTTTTGGTGGCGCGGTTTTAAAAGTCTTTGGAACATTAGATGGTCCTGGCGTCATAGAAGGGAATGTCCTTCCAGAAAAAGTGCTGCAAGATAGAGCAACCAGGATTAATGTTGTGAAATCAGAATTAGAGGTTTTGGATGAAAAGCAAATTCTCTTTGGCGATCTCCATGTTCACACAACTTATTCGACTGATGCTTTTATGTGGTCCTTACCATTTATGAATGGTAAGGGAGCCTCTCCATTAGCTGATGCTTGTGACTACGCAAGATTTTGTTCAGCTTTAGATTTTTGGTCTATCAATGATCATGCCGAAGCAAGCACCCCAAGAAAATGGCTAGATACTAAAAAAAGTATTCAGCAATGCAATAATTTATCAGAGGGCACAGATGATTTAGTGAGTTTTTTAGGGTGGGAATGGACTCAAGTTGACCCAAATCCTGAAAATCATTACGGCCATAAAAATGTCATTTTCTTAGAAACTGATGATGCGTTGGTTCCCCCAAGAGCAATTGGATCTGGAGGAGTGGCTCCATTAGTAATGAGGCTTGGTTTGCCTTGGACCATGTCTGCTTTACCAGCAACATTAGATTTAAAAAATAGAGACAGATTTTTTGCATTTGATAAATTCTTTGAAGAAATAAAGGCTACACCTATTTGCCCTGAGGGAGTTAATACTAGAGATCTGCCTATAAATTGTTACGAGGAAGCAACTAATCCAAATATTTTGTTTCAGAAGTTAAAAGATTGGGAAACTCCTTATATGGTGATTCCTCACGGGACAACATGGGGATTTTACACCCCGCCAACGTCAGATTGGAAAAAGCAACTTAAAGATTTCCAAGACGATGAATCTCAATTTTTATTTGAGATTTATTCTGGCCATGGAAATTCTGAAGAATACAGAACATGGAATGATGCCAAGCTAAATTCAAATGTTGAGGTATTTTGTCCTGAAGGACGCAGCGATTTTTTGCCTACATGCCAACAGGCTGGAAATATTATGGCAGCAAGATGTGAGGATTCTGGAATGGATGCTGAGACATGCAAATATTTGGTTGATCAAACTAAACTATTTGCCGCCCAGATGGGATCAACAGGTTATGCTGCAGTCAATGAAACTGAGCCAGATGATTTCTTGAATGCAGGACAGTGTAATGACTGTTTTCTTCCTTCTTTTAATTATAGGCCACAAGGTTCTGCACAGTATGTTTTAGCTTTAAGTGATTTTACCGATAAAGAAAATCCAAAGCGCTTTAAATTTGGATTTATTGGCTCCAGCGATAACCATGGCGCTCGACCAGGGACTGGTTATAAAGAGATTGATCGCCTTCATAATACTGAGGCTAATGGTTTTAGTGACCCATTGTTTGAAAAGTTGGGAGATCTTAGGCGCCCAAAGGGAAAATTAGAACCCTCATTTGTTAACCTGGGTAATACTTCCTTGACCAGCATCATGGACCTTAATATAGCTACGGATGCTGAACGACAAAGCGCATATTTCATGTCTGGCGGCTTGGTTGCTGCTCATTCAACATCTAGAAAGAGGGAGTCCATATGGGATGCGTTAGAAAGAAAAGAGGTCTATGCGACTTCAGGGCCAAGAATTCTTTTATGGTTTGATGCAGAAACACAATCTCAATCTTTAACCATGGGAGCTGAAGCAAACTCCAATAAATCTCCATTATTTACAGTCAAAGCTGCAGGCTCTCTAAAGCAAAAACCTGGTTGTCCTGATTATAGTAATAATGGTTTAACTAAAGAACGCCTAGAAAAAATATGTAACTCTGAGTGTTATAACCCAAGCAATGAAAGAAGGTTAATTACTAGGATTGAGGTAATTAAAATTTTACCTCAACAATATGAGAATGAGCCTGTAGAAGGTTTGGTCGAGGATGTATGGAAAACATTTCCCTGCAATAGCACTAGTTGCAAGATTTCATTTGAAGATGAGCAATTTTCCATAGGTCGAAGAGATGCAGTTTATTATGTTCGAGCCATTGAAGAACCTTCTTCAACATTATCTGCTGATCCTCTGGGATGTGAATTTAATAAAAACGGAGAATGCATCAAAACCGAAATATGTAGGGTCGGGATTTATGAAAACAGAGATGGCTGTTTAGCTCCAGCTGAACATAGAGCTTGGTCCAGCCCAATCTATGTTAACTATTCTTCTTGAGCCATTCAGCTTGATTTGTCTTGAGCCACTCATCTAGTTTAGCATTTACAAATTTATATGAATTAGGATTAGAAAATTTCTTTGCTAATCGAATGCATTCATCTATAACTATAGGATAGGCAAGCTCATTTGCACGTATCTCAACTATTCCAAGCCATAAAATAGCTTCATCTATAATCTCGAGGTTTTCACCTTCATTGTTTTTAAGATCTCTTGTAATTTCTTTTAAGTCATCAGACTGCTCAAAAATATTTTCTAATCTTTGTTTGAAATAATTAAAGCTTATTTTTTTGGGCGTATTTTCCTTGAGAAATTGGTCCACAAGAGAGTTTAAATTTGATTCATGAAATATATATTGATATATGGCCTGAACCAAACACTCTCGAGTTTGAAGCTCTTGTTTATACTTTCCTAAATTTTTTGGCATTTCTAGTTGAGCATCTCAACGAGTGATTGAGCAACTTCTTTACCTTTGTTTAATTCAGATGAGCTAGTTCGCTCTTTTGCTTGAGATAAATTTTCTACAGCAATTAAACCAAATCCAATGGGTTTATTTGCATTGACACTCACCTGCATTAATCCCCGTGATGTTGACTCAGATATGAGTTCGTAATGTGTTGTTTCGCCTCGGATTACTACTCCATATGCAATAACTCCGTCTGCATCTTCTAATTCTTTTTGAGCTGCGTGTACAAGCTCCCATGCACCGGGAACATGAACAATTTTGATGTTGGTAAAACCAAGCTCCTCAAGGTGTACTTTTCCTGACTCTAATAATTCATTAACCAGCTCAGCATTCCACTTTGATGCAACAATAGAAATTTTTTTATTTACGTCAATTTTTTCTGACGAGTATAAGAATCCATCTTTACTCATTGCTCAAACCCCGTAACCTCAAGATCAAATCCAGATAAGGATGGATATTTCACTGGCGTTCCAAGTAATTTAATTTGCTTCAATCCCAGCTCTCTTAGAATTTGCGACCCTATACCTACAGTCTTTGTTTCGGGTTGAACAGATGATTTTGTTCCCATGAGATCATTCATTACTTCATCAGCATCCTGATAATTACCAATTAATAGCAAAACTCCACATTCTTCTTTTCCAATCCTTTTAAGAGCTTTTGTTAGGCTCAGTCTTTTACCAAATTCCTCAACACCAATTAAGTCATGCAATGTATTGGGAACATGAACCCGAACGAGAGGAGAGTCTGTTGAGGTAAGGCTACCTTTAACAAAAGCTAAATGTAGATTATCAAAGATGCTGTCTCTCCATGCAGAAAGCTCAAACTGAATACCATCAATTTCAACAGATTTTGAGTATTCTAGATACACAGATTTTTCTTTGAGAGTACGATAATAGATTAAATCAGCAATCGTCCCGATTTTCATTTCATGGGTGGAAGCAAATTTCATTAAATCATCTCTCCGAGCCATGCTTCCATCATCATTCATAATTTCACATATCACCCCAGCTTCCTCAAGGCCTGCTAATCTTGCTAAATCACACGCAGCTTCTGTATGGCCTGCGCGACTTAAGACTCCTCCTTCAAAAGCCCTTAATGGGAAAATATGACCTGGCTGAACTATATCTTCTGCTTTGGCATTCTTTTGTGCTGCTGCAATTATGGTCTTAGCTCTATCTTCAGCAGAAATACCTGTAGAGATTCCTTCAGCAGCTTCAATAGAAACAGTAAAGCCAGTTCCATGTTTGGCTCGGTTGTTGTTGGTCATCATCGGGAGGTTTAGCTCATCGCATTTCTTGGGAGATAATGGTAAACATACCAAACCTTTTGCTTTGCTGATCATAAAATTAATTTTTTTATCGTCAATGAGCTCAGCAGCACATACTAAATCACCTTCATTCTCTCTATCTTCATCATCAAGCAAGATAACCATTTTGCCAGCAGCAATATCCTGAATGATTTCTTCTGTGGTGTTAAATTCCATTTTTGTATTAGTTTTTCAATTTAAACTCTGCTACACCTTCCTATTGTAGTATGTTGTTTTGATATCATCTTGAAACCTTTCAATTTTAACCACCTTGAGTTTTTTTGATATCTTAATTCTTTCCGGAGCTTTTAAATTAAATGTTTCTTTGCTCTCTTTCCCCAAAAACGATGGTGCAGTATATAGCACCAATTCATCAAATAAATCATTTGCAAGAAAAGCATTCAAAGTTTTTGGACCACCTTCAACTAAAATACTGGAGATATCCATCTTTAAAAGGTCTTGGATAAATTCTTCAAGAAACTCTCTTTTTTTATATTTTAAATGTTGAATTGTTTTTAACTGTTTCACTGAATGTCTGGAACCAATAATAATTCTTGATTTGCTTGAAAAAATTTTTTGTTTTTTTTCATTTATCTGCAAATTACCTAAAATAATTTTGGCTGGTTGATCAATTGACTCATTTTTTTTGAGACCTAATTCACTTTTGTCCAGACGAATGGTTAAAGATGGGTTGTCAACTTCTATCGTTGCTCTTCCAACCATAATACCTCTTACTCTAGACCTAATTAGGTGACTATCTTTGCGAGACTCACTATTAGATATCCAGTTGCTTTCGCCATTTTTTAAAGCAATTTTTCCATCAAGAGATTGAGCACTTTTTAATATTATGTATGGACGAAGTTGTTTTTGATTTACAAAAAAAATGCGATTCAATTCTTTGCACTCTTTTTTTAATAGCCCAACTTTGATATTTATACCAGACTCTTTAAGAAGCTTGACTCCCCGTCCATTAATTTTTGGATTAGGATCAAGGGTACCGCAGAATAGATTTTTTATACGATACTTGATTAATGCATGTGAGCATGGAGGAGTATTATTTTGAATGGAGCATGGTTCAAGGTTTACATAAACATCTGAACCTGCAATAAGCTCATACGCATTTTTCGCACCAAATTTTTTCTTACAATTCTTGATAGCATTTATCTCGGCATGATCCTTGCCATATTCTTGGTGCCAACCCTCTCCAATAATTTGACCATCTTTTACAAGCACACAGCCAACCATTGGATTTGGCTGCGTTTTATATCTTCCTTTTTTCGCAAGCTCAATGGCTCTAGCCATAAAATCCGCAGCTTTCATTTTTTCTTTTTATTTCGCTTTGATTTTTCTTTGGATAAAGAGGATATCTCTTCAGCAAATTCTTGAATATCTTGAAAATCTCGATAGACCGAGGCAAATCTAACATATGCAACTTGATCAACTCTTTTAAGATTGCGCATTACTATTTCACCAAGTTGACGTGAAGCAATTTCTCTTTCGCCAAGTTGACGAATCTCTGTCAAAATACTGCCAAAGACTCCATCAACTTCTTCAGCTGAAAGTGGCCTTTTTTCTAGTGCACGCAGCATACCCCCTTTAAGTTTAACCCCGTTAAATGGTTGCCTTTCACCATCACTTTTTACAATTCTTGGCAACGCAAGATCTGCTGTTTCAAAAGTTGTAAACCTAGCATGGCAAACTTCACATTCTCTTCTTCTTCGAATTTGCGAGCCATCACCAACAAGCCTTGAATCAATTACCTTTGTATCTTGGGCTTGGCAGAAAGGACAAAACATTTTTACTTATATACGGGAAACTTTTTACACAATGAAACCACATCACTTTTAATTTGAGTAATTTTTTCAGCATTGCCTAGATCGAGAACTACGTCACAAATCCAATTAGTAAGCAATTCAATTTCTTCAGTGCCAAAACCTCTTGTCGTCACAGCAGGGGTACCCAATCTTATGCCTGAGGTAATAAATGGAGATTGAGGATCATCAGGGACAGCATTTTTATTAACAGTTATATTGGCTTGACCAAGGGCCATTTCACAATCTTTTCCTGTTAGTTCCTTACTTCTTAAATCCATTAGAACGATATGATTATCAGTTTTCCCTGTGACAACGTCTATGCCTCGATCTTGGATTACTTTACACATTAATTTTGCATTATCGATGACTTGTTGCATGTAAATTTTAAACTCAGGTTCAAGTGCCTCCTTAAAACAGACCGCTTTCGCAGCTACGACATGCATCAATGGACCTCCTTGAGAGCCAGGAAATACTGCTGAATTCAGTTTCTTTTCAAGCACTTCATTGCTCTTGGCTAGAATAATTCCAGATCTAGGTCCTCTGAGAGTTTTGTGAGTTGTTGATGTAACAACATCAGCATATGGTACAGGTGAGGGGTACAATCCTGCTGCGACAAGTCCAGATACGTGTGCCATATCAACTAGAAAATATGCACCAGTCTCATCTGCTATGTCTCGAAAAATTTTCCAATCTACAATCCCGGAAAATGCAGAGAATCCAGCAACTATCATTTTAGGTTGATGCTGCTTTGCTAAATCTCTAACTTGATCATAATCAATATCATGTGTATCTGGATGTAAGCCATATTGAAAGGCAGTATAGTTTTTCCCTGAAAAATTAACTTTTGCTCCATGTGTTAAATGGCCTCCATGATCAAGGCTCATGCCTAGAATGGTATCGTTTGGTTCTAGCATTGCTAAAAATGCAGCTGCATTTGCTGAAGAGCCAGAGTGCGGTTGAACATTTGCGTAATCTGCTTTAAAAAGTTCTTTGGCTCTGTCAATAGCTAATTCCTCAGCCAGATCAACATATTCGCAACCACCATAATATCTTTTGCTGGGATATCCTTCTGCATATTTATTTGTCAGAATTCCACCCTGGGCTTCCATGACTCTTTGACTTGCATAATTTTCAGAAGCGATGAGTTCTATATGCTCTTCTTGACGATTAGATTCTTTATTGAGAGCTTCCCACAGCTCTGCGTCATATTTTTCTATTGTTGCTGCATTAGCAAAGATTGAATCAGCCTGAGATTCCATTTATTACTCCAAAAGTATTAATATTTTTATTAAGTGATTGAAAGCTTTATTCTAAATTATCTAAGGCTTCTTGTGGGAAAAAGGCGAGGATCTTTTTGGAAAAGTTGCTTTGCAAATCTTGCAAGAAATTCCATGACATTGCTGAGCCTGACAAAATTCCCTACCCCAAAAAATAATTTGCAGATGTAGTTGATTCCAAGAATCTCTTGGAAACAATTTTTTTAAGTCTTTCTCGGTTTGTTTGACATTTTTTCCTCGAGTCAGTCCCCATCTTTGAGCTAAACGATGAATATGAGTATCGACTGGAAATGCTGGATGTCCAAACCCTTGACTGATGACTACAGACGCAGTTTTATGACCAACACCTGGAAGTTTTTCAAGTGCTTTTATGTCTTCTGGAACCTGGCAATCATAGGATTCATATAAAATATTTGAAAGTTTATTAATTGCTCTAGACTTTTGTGGGCCTAGCCCACAGGGTTTAATAATTTTATATATTTCGTCTGGAGTTTTCTTGCTCATATCTTTAGGATTATCTGCAAGCTTGAAGAGTTTCGGCGTAACTTTATTGACCCTCTCATCAGTGCATTGAGCAGATAATAAAACTGCAACTAGTAGTGTGAAATTATCTTTATGATCTAAAGGAACCGGTGTTTCTGGATAATGTTTCCCTAAAATCTTTGAAACGATCAAGGCTCTTTCTGCTCTGGTCATTTTCTTCGTAAATTATTCATATATGTATTTTATATTTAAATTTTCTAAATATTAGCAACATATATAGTCGTTGATTTGAATAATTAATAACATTACCATCTTTGTACAATTTTTTTTATTGATAAAAATTATATGCAAGATTACAACACTGAACATTCTTTTGACATTACCTTGTCAGAAGAACAGCAAATGACTTGGGACATGTTGCGAAAGTTTGCTGAAACAGAATTACGACCTAATGCAAGAAAAGCTGAGAGTGATGGACGACCAACCTCTGAAATTATAGAAAAAATCCAGGCCCTAGATCTTATTTCATTAATTATTCCTGAAGAATATGGAGGCATCGGAATGCAGCAAGATTCTGTATCTAATGTACTGGCTCTTGAGGCGCTTGCCTATGGGGACTTATCACTTGCTATGACAATGTCTGTTCCGTTGTTAGCTGCACAGATAATCTCTGAGCATGCTAGTGAGGACCAAAAAGCAGAATTTTTACCTCAATATTCATCTGGTTCTATCTTTCACATAGGGCTAGCTCTTAACAATGCATCACTTGCAACTGACCCTTATCAATCAAGTGTTCTCGCAGAAGAAAGTGGTGAAGAGGTCATTCTTAATGGGGCAAAGACGGGTGTGGCTTATGCAGAAGAAGCGAATACTTTTTTAGTTTCAGCATCAAATGAATCCGGTGAATGTAACTTGTATTTTATTGATAAAAATCAAGAGGGAGTCGAGCTTAAAGGAAAACAGTATATGGGCCTTAAGGGCATGCCTTTCTCACAAATTAATTTTTCTAATTGTAAAATCAATTCTTCTCAAAAAGTTGGGGGTCATAATTATTCTATTAATTTTCAAGCATTAATGGATTCCTCAAGAGTTGGAATGTCAGCTTTAGCCCTAGGCGTGTGTCAGGCAGTTTTAGACTATGTAGTTCCATATACCAATGAAAGAGTCGCCTTTGATGAGCCGATCTCAAATCGTCAATCAGTTGCTTTTATGGTTGCTGATATGGCTATTGAAACTGAAGCCTTGAGATTAATGATCTACAAAGCTGCTGCTTTAAAAGACTTGGGTGAAGATATTCACAAACATGCCTCATTAACATATCGATTTGCTTCTCATCATGGAATGAAAATAGGCACGGATGGCGTTCAATTGCTTGGTGGCCATGGTTTTACTCACGAGCATCCGGTTGAACTATGGTATAGAAACTTAAGAGCTATTGGCATCTTCGAAGCAGGAGCAGGAATTTAAAATGATACATCCACTTTTACCAAACCAATTACAAAAAACTCAAGAGACTATGAGGATGGCCGCTGAATTTATTCTTCGTCCAATTTCAAGAAAATATGATAAAGCTGAACATGAACCTCCAGTCGAAATGGAGCAGCTAAATCAGGCTGCTGCAGCTCAAAAGAAAGATTCTGAGATTGGGGATGATTCAGTCAAATCAATGGATCTTGGCGGGAGAAATTTATGGGCGGTAATTTCATTAGAACAAATGTGCTGGGGAGATGTTGGTCTCTTTCTTGCTAGACCAGGAACTGGTCTTGGTAATGCAGCGATTATGGCGGTTGGTGATAACGAACAAAAAGCTAAATGGGGTAAAAGATGGGCTGCCATGGCAATTACTGAACCTGGAGCAGGTTCTGATTCAAAAAATATTTCTACAACGGCAGTTCTGGATGGTGATGAATGGGTGCTTGATGGCGAAAAAATTTATGTAACGGATGGAGATCGTTGTGATTGTGTAGTTGTTTGGGCAACACTTAATAAAAGCATGGGCAAAACTGCAATTCGCTCTTTCTTAGTTGAAAAGGGTACACCGGGGTTCTCTGTTGCCCGGCTTGAAAAAAAATTAGGTATAAGAGCTTCCGATACAGCCACATTAATTTTTGATAATTGCAGAATTCCTCGAGAGAATTTGCTTGGGGGCAAAGAGGAAATCGAAACAGATATCAATGCAGCAAAAAAATCATTCGGTGGTGCTATGCAGACTTTTGATAATACTAGACCCATGGTGGCTGGAATGGCTATCGGTTTGGGTCAAGCAGCTTTGGATATGACCAGAGCTTTGCTAGCTGAAGAGGGCTATGAGCAAAACTATGGAGGTTCAATGCATCATCAAACTGCCATACAGAGTGAGCTAGAGATGTTAGAGGCTGAGCTGGAAGCAGCAAGACTGCTGGTATATAAATCAGCTTGGATGATGGATAACAAAATGCCAAATTCAAAAGAAGCCTCAATGGGAAAAGCGAAAGCAGGCAGAATAGGTAATAAAATTTCATTAAAGTGCGTTGAAATATGCTCAATGCAAGGTTTCTCTGAGGATCATTTGCTTGAGAAATTCTCTCGAGATTCTAAGATTCTTGATATCTTTGAAGGCACGCAGCAAATACAGCAGTTAATTGTTGCGAGACAAGTCTTGGGCAAAAGCTCTCAAGATCTTAAATAACTGCACTTGTTAATTTCTAAGTGACAAAGTCTCTAATACAGGCTTATTGATCATAGTATTTGTCTAGTTTTTTCTGTTTTAAAAAATTGCCATTAGCCAGGCTTTGGGTATATCATTACTAGGTTCTATTTAATCAACTTTAAAGGGGGGAGATTATGAACAGATTTATCTTATCCATTGGATTAATTTTTACTTTTGCTGCGGTTCCAACATTTGCACAAGACGGTGCAGACAGGGTCGTAGAAGAAGTTGTTGTGACTGGCTTAAGAAAAGAGTCAAGCTTGCAAGATACAGCGATTACAATTACAGCTATTACCTCGGCCGATCTTGAAACAAAGCAGCTAGAAAACTTTGAGGATCTTCAATTTGCTGTTCCTACTCTAACTTTTGCAAAGGGAGCATATTCAGGCTCAGGCATCTCTCTTAGAGGTATAGGTAACTTTGCTGTTGGTAACTCATCAAGTAGCTCTATTGGATACTTTTGGAATGGGCAGGTGGGTTCTCAATCTGGATTATATGAAGCTGAATTCTTTGATGTAGAAAGGGTTGAGGTACTTCGTGGCCCTCAGGGAACTTTATTTGGATCCGGCACATCTGGCGGCGCGGTTCAATTAATTACAAAAAGACCTGGAGCTGAGTTTGGCGGAAGCTTAAAAGTTGACTTAGCAGATTATGATTCAACAAGAATCAACGGAGCAGTTGACATTCCTTTTTCAGATAATTTCCGTTCAAGATTTGCATTTGCAAGTCTAAAAAGAGATGGTTTTGTAACTAATAATTATAATGGTGATCAGCTTGACGACAGAAACACCATGGCTGGAAGAGCTTCTTTTGAGTGGGATTTCTCAGATGATACTTCTATTACTCTTATTTATGAGCAAACAAAAGCTGATGACAACAGGCTGAGAGCAGCTAGGCAGTTTTGTAAGCAAGATTCATTCTTTGGTTGTGATCCAATCCAAACTGGAATGGATTCAGTTCACTCATCAGGAAGTTATTTCCATTGGATTAACTACTTCATGTTCACTTATACAGATTTAGAAAATTCTTATAATAGAAATAATCCTTCTAATGATGTTAGAACTGTTGATTTAGACTTTACACCAACCCATAACACAATACTTGAAAGTACATTATTTGAAATCGATCATGCTCTTACCGATGATGTAAATATGGTTTTCTCATACTCTTACCATACAAGAGACTACGAGGACTGGGCTGATTATGACCATTCAGTATCAGTGCTCCCATATGCTCTAGGCCCGATCACTACAAATGTGGGCGTGGATCCAACAACTGGAAATCCAGGAGTTGGAATGAGAACCTACACGAGCGAGCAAAATATCGATATGTCAACAAATGAATCTGAGTGGTCTCAAACAGAATTAAGATTCTCTTCTGACTACGATGGCCAATTTAACTTTACTCTTGGTTTCTATCATCAAACAACCAGTTCAGAGACTGACTATCACATCAAATCTCCAAGTTTGATGTATTATGGAAATACAAACAATGGTCCTCATTGCCAAATTTTCCCTGCTACTTGTAATGTAGGTGGATTGCCTTACTGGGGAACATTCTTTGGTGGTTTAACAGCTGGAATAACATCAGCAACTGGCCTTGCACAAGTTGGAGCTATTGATCCTAGTGCCGTGCTTGCAACCGGTCTTGGTCTTGCTTCTGGTGGCATAGTGATTCCTGGCGTTCCAGGCGCTAATGCAGCAGCGCTGGCAGCGCTAGCCGGACGTACTGGTGGACTTCCTCTTTGGCAACAAACATACAGAAATGACAGTAATATGAATAGGCATTCAAATGCTGTTTATGGTGAGCTTTATTATGATGTGGCTGATGATACTCGTCTAACATTTGGAGCTAGATATAGCGACTATGAAATTATTGACTACGCTTATGTTGGTCTTTCTGATTTAACCGGAAAAGCTGCTGGCTATTTTGGCTCAATTCAGCCTCCAGCTGAAAAAAGAGACTTCTTTTCAGATGCAACCACATTTAAGCTTGGTATTGATCATGATCTAAATGACAACCAGCTTATCTATGCTACTTTTTCCTCTGGCTTCAAACCTGGTGGAACCAACCCAACAGATGCTGATAACGGTGGAGTTCAAGTATATGCTGAGGAAGAGGTTGAAGTATTTGAAGTTGGTATGAAAAATACTTTAATGGATGGCAGACTGCAACTTAATGTTTCTGCATATCAAAATGAAATTGATGGATTACAACTTTCAAAAATTGTTAGAAGATCATCTATTAATGAAAATGCCTCTGCTACAGTTAAAGGCTTCGAAGCAGAATTTACCTTCTTCATTACTAATACTCTTATGTTAGATGGCTTCTATGCTCATACAGACGCAACAATTGACGAGTTTATGTCTGTTGATCCTCTTAATCCAGGTGGAGCGACAGCATTCTTACCTTATGCAGAGGGCCAGACAGGTTTCTTAAAAGATTTTGCTCCATTGGCTGCAACCTGTGATCCTAATGTTTTCTTAGGTTTGGCTGCTCCGTCAGCTACATGTAGTTTAGGTCTAGCTGCTTCCGACGCTCAGTTAGGAGCTTTGGTGAAGTACAAGAATACTGATGCTGGAATGGTCTTTTCATCATTTGCTAGTTTATGTACTCAACCTTACTTTGGTTTAGATAGCACTACATTGCCATGTCCTGTGACTGACGGTGTTGAGCAAGATCTATCTGGTAATAGATTGCCGTTGTCTGCTGAAGATAATTACAGGCTTGGCCTAACTAAGTTCTATGATACTTCTGGTGGCTCATACGCCTTTAGGGTTGATTATTCCTTTAGAGGTGACACTTATTCAGATACTTTTAATCGTCCAAGAGACTTAATAGAAGAATATGATGTTGTCGATTTATCACTCACATATACCCCAAACAATGCTGATTGGTATGTGGGAGCTTATGTCAGAAACTTGAGTGACAGTGATCACATTTATGCTAAGTACAATACTGATCCTACGATTGGTGGCTTTGCTAACGGTGTTGCACTGGATCCAAAAATCATGGGTATTAATTTTGGAATGAATTTCTAAAATATTGCCTTTAAAATTAAAAGCCCGGATTTATTCGGGCTTTTTTATATATGAAAATTTTTACTAAAAGCTTTTATCGAACCCTAGAGAAACTTCAGCAAAGTTTTTTAATTGAGAACAAGCAAAATAAAAAAATGCTGGATATTTATATTAAATATGCAGAGGGTAATGTAAGCAATGAAGAGCTTAATTCTGCAAATGAGCAGCTGAAACAAATTTTAAAAAATTTAGGTCTTGGAATTTTAATTATTCTTCCTTTTAGTCCCATTACACTTCCTTATATTTTTTCTAAAGCCAAAGAGTTAGAAATTGATTTAATACCGAATTGGTATAAGTCTTTGAGTAATGAAGACGATCGTTTAGAATAAGATCCTTATAAGTTTTTTATTGACACAATATATGTCAATATATATCTTTAGTTTTAAATAAATTTGGAGAACAAATATGAAAACAGCAGTTATCGTAGACAGCGTTAGAACTGGTCTAGCAAAATCTCATAGAGGTGGTTTTAACATGACTCGTCCCGACGATATGTTAGCTCACATAATCAATGGTATGTTAGATAGAAACCCTAATCTGCCCCCTGAAATGGTTGAGGATGTCATCATGGGCTGTGGAAACCCTGAGGGAGCCATGGGCCATAACATAGGTAGAAATGCAGCTGTTCTATCAAATCTTCCTCTCACTGTAGGAGGTACAACTGTTAATAGATATTGTTCATCTGGGCTTCAATCTATTTCAATGGCTGCAAGCCAGATTATGGCAGGTTGTTATGACACAGTTATTGCCGGAGGTGTTGAACAAATTACTATGCTTTCAGGAAAACAAAATATGGATGGTTTCGTAAACGAAAAGTTAGCTGAAAGTCACCCAGGAATTTATCACCCTATGGGAATTACAGCTGAATGTGTAGCGAATAGATATAACGTCTCTAGAGAAACTCAAGATGAGATTGCTTTTGAAAGCCAGAAAAGAACAGCAGCAGCTCAAGAAGCAGGTAAGTTTACAGATGAAATAATTCCTATGAGCACAAAGATGATGCTCATGAATAAAGAGACAGGCGAATCTAAAGAAGTAGACTACACAGTAGATAAAGATGAGTGTAACAGACCTGGAACTACCCTTGAGGGCCTAGCTGCACTTAAGCCAGTCTTCGACCCAGAAAATGGTTCAGTTACAGCTGGAAATTCATCTCAACTTTCTGATGGTGCCTCCGTAACACTTGTAATGAGCGAAGAAAAAGCGCTTGAATTAGGCTTAAAGCCTATGGCTTATTTTAGAGGCTTTACTACCATGGGCTGCGAGCCAGATGAGATGGGCATCGGTCCAGTTTTTTCTGTTCCTAAACTTCTCAAATCTCACAACATGAGTGTTGATGATATTGATTTATGGGAGCTGAACGAAGCTTTTGCTGTTCAAGTTGCATATTGTAGAGATCAACTTGGAATTCCTATGGATAAACTTAATGTTAATGGCGGTTCAATTTCAATTGGGCATCCGTTTGGAATGACTGGATCAAGACAAGTTGGTCATATTGTTCGCGAGCTCAATAATCAAGATAAACAATTCGGTATTGTAACCATGTGTGTTGGAGGTGGAATGGGCGCTACTGGTTTATTTGAAAGATACCCAAGTTAATATAAGTTCAGAATTTTCAATCATTAAGAAGTACCTATCAGGTATAGGTGCTTCTTATTTAAAAATTAATGGCATTGATCTCTCAATTGGAGACGATTGTGCAGTTCTTGCAACCAAATCAAAGTTATTAATTAGCACTGATACTTCTGTAGCCGGCGTACATTTTTTAAAATCAATGCCCGCAGAATCAATTGCATATAGATCTGTTGCAACTGCATTAAGTGACATAGCAGCAATGGGTGGTAATCCGGTTGCTTTTAATCTTTCCTTGGTAATGCCAAGCTTTGAATCAAGCTGGATGGCAGGTTTTAGAAAAGGTCTACAAAAAATTTCTAGAGAATTTCATTTTCCATTAATTGGAGGCGATCTAGTAAAAGGACCTTTGCAGATTAGTGTGACCGTGTTGGGCAAGCCAGAAAAAAATATTTTATTAAGATCAAATGCTAATCCTGGAGATATCTTATGTCTTTCAGATCCCTTAGGATCAGGATTTATTGGATTCAAAGAATACAAGAGAATAGGTGTATTAAACAAAACAACTAAGCCTTATTTATTTCCTGCGGCTCAGATAAGCTATGGAAAAATCATTTCAAGGTTTGCTTCATCTGCTATTGATATTTCAGATGGAATTATTCAAGACCTTTCTCACCTTGTTACACGATCAGGAGTTGGATGTAACCTAGATTTAGATAAAGTACCCTTGGTGAATCAAAAGTATGCAAAACAATGCTTGGAATTTGGAGATGATTATCAACTTTTGTACACAGTGCCTCAAAAAAAATTATCATCACTTCAGGCTCGTCTAAATTCCTTTAATAAAAAGTGTCATACTATTGGAATTATGGGCGGTAAAAAATTAGTTATTAATAGCAAAATTGAATCGATCAAGAATTGGGATCATTTTCAGTAAGATGAGTTTTCCTAATTTACAAAAACCCTCTCATATATTTGCTACATGGTTTGGTATAGGTTTATTGAAACCAGCACCAGGTACCTGGGGTAGCTTAGCTGGTCTTCTTATTTGGTATTTTGCAGGTTTTTTGCACTCATCAATCTTAATTATCCTACCAATTTTTATCTTATTTTCATGGTTGGTATGCTCTCAAGCATCACGCGACAGTCATTCAAAAGACCATTCAGCAATCGTGATTGATGAGGTGGCTGGAATGCTTGTAGCATTATCGTTTGTTGCTCATGAAATCATGGCTTATTTAGGTGCGTTTGTTCTCTTTAGATTATTTGATATTTGGAAGCCATGGCCAATTTCCTGGGCTGATAAAAATATAGAAGGTGGCTTTGGTATTCTTCTAGACGATTTAATAGCAGGATTATTTGCTGGTGGTATAATCTACGCACTTTTTTCTTTCACTTAATCAATTGAATAGCTGTAAATTTGTATCCGAGTCAGAATTACCTACTAAGTTTGGCGACTTCACTATTTCAGCATTTGAAGAACCTAATGGCAAAGATCATATCGCATTGACCATTGGGGATATTCACACGCAAGATGCAGTAATGTGCAGAGTTCATTCCGAATGTTTAACTGGCGATGCATTGCATAGCCTTAGATGCGATTGCGGACCTCAATTACAAGCGGCGCTGAAGATGCTGGCTCAAAATAAATCTGGAATACTTTTATATTTGAGACAAGAGGGCAGAGGAATTGGTCTAGTGAATAAAATTAGAGCCTATGCTTTGCAAGATCAGGGTCATGATACTGTTGAGGCTAATGAGTTATTAGGTTTTCCAGCAGATCTCAGAGAATATAATATTTGTTTAGATATACTTCAGCATTTCAAGATTTCTTCAGTGAATCTTTTAACTAACAATCCAAAGAAAGTGGATGCTCTAGAAGAGGTTGGAATCAAGGTTGTTAAAAGAACTGCTCTTCATGAAGGCGCTAATGAAAAAAATAAAGATTATCTAGACACTAAAAGAGATAAGATGGGACATCTAAGATAAATAATTCTTAACTTTAGAAAGGATTCCTTTTTTATCAAGACCAGCCATCTCCAACATCTCTTCGCGACTTGCGTGCTCAATAAACTTATCTGGTATTCCGCAAATAATGATTTTCTGCTTCATGTTATTTTCCTGAATCCATTCATTTACTGCTGAACCTGCTCCTCCTGTCATAACCCCATCTTCAATAGTAACAATCAGTGATTTCTTCTTGGAGTACTCATCCATTAATTCTTTATCTAATGGTTTTACAAATCTCATATCTAATAAAGTGGCTTTTAGTTCTTGTGCAACTTCCTCAGCAGTTCCAATTAAAGCACCAAAATTTAGCACGAGTATATCTGATGCTTGATTATTGATTACTCTACCTTTACCAATTTGTACTGGACTAAGTTCTGGTTCTATAGTTGAATTCACTCCGCCACCTCTTGGATATCTCACAGCAGCTGGACCCTTATGCATGAAAGCAGTGGTAAGTAATTTTCTTGTTTCATTTTCATCTGCCGGGACAGCAATCACCATATTTGGGATACATCTAAGATAAGTAAGATCATAATTACCTGAGTGAGTAGGGCCATCCTCACCTACGAGCCCAGCTCGATCAATTGCAAAAAGCACATTTAAATTCTGCAACGCTACATCATGGATTAGCTGATCATAGGCTCGCTGAAGAAAGGTTGAGTAAATTGCAACAATAGGTTTCTTTTCTTCACATGCCATTCCAGCAGCAAGAGTTACAGCATGCTGCTCGGCAATGGCAACATCAAAAAACCTTTCAGGAAACTCTTTACTAAAGCTCACAAGCCCTGAACCTTCTCGCATTGCAGGAGTAATTGCTATTAAGTCTTGATCCACTTTAGCCATATCAACAATCCATTGGCCAAAAACATCTTGATATTTTGGACCATTTTTTTTATTGATTGCATCCAATGGTTTGATTTTTCCAATTGCATGAAAGCCAATTCTATCTGCTTCTGCAGGATCTAACCCAGCGCCTTTTTTTGTAATTACATGCAAAAATTGCGGACCCTCGAAGTCTCTTAAATTCCCAATAACAGTCATCAGCTCGGCTATATCATGACCGTCTATTGGGCCAATATAATTTAAACCTAATTCTTCAAAAATACTCCCAGGTGCAACCATGGCCTTCATTTGGGTTTCAACTTTTCTAGCAATATGGTGAGCCTGAGGAAGGTTTTCTAAAAAACTTTTACCACTTTTTCTAATTCCCTTGTAAACCTTTGAAGCCCAAATCCTTGAAAAATAATTATTTAATCCACCTACATTTTCTGAGATAGACATATCATTATCATTTAAAATAATTAGCATGTTCGGTTTTATATGCCCTGCATGAGCTAAACCTTCAAATGCCATGCCGGCAGTCATAGCACCATCGCCTATTACTGCAACAACTTTTTTATTTGTATCATTGTTTGCAATCGCCATACCAAGCGCAGCGCTAATAGATGTGCTTGAATGCCCAACACCAAAAGCATCATATGAACTCTCCTCGCGATTTGGGAATGGAGCTAATCCATCTTTGTGTCGAATTGAAGTCAGTTTATCTTTTCTTCCTGTAAGAATTTTATGAGGATAAGCTTGATGACCTACATCCCAAATTATTTTGTCATCAGGCGTGTCATAAAGATGGTGCAAAACAACCGTTAGTTCAACAACCCCTAATCCTCCACCAAGATGGCCGCCACTCTGACCAACACAATAAAGCATATGCGCTCGAACATCATCAGCCAAAGCCTTAAGCTCAATAGAAGTTAAATTTTTTATATCTTTAGGTAAATTTACTTTATCTAAAGTAGGAGTTTTCGGTGGGCTGGATGGAATTTCTGAAAATATTTTCATCTTAACTTTTTCTTGTAACCATAAATTTTGCCAGCTCAATTAAGTCTGCTGCCTCTTGTTTATTAAATGAACTTTCTAATTTTTCAATACATGCATTTGACAAAGTCTTAGCTTGATTTACTGACTCTTGCTTACCAAAGACACTTACATAAGTTAATTTTTTATTTAATAAATCGGACTGATTACTTTTTCCAAGTGTATTAGAGTCTGATGATGCTTCCAAAACATCATCCATGATTTGAAAAGCAAGACCGAGATCTTTGCCAATTTGGTCTAGAACAATTAGTTGATTGCTTTGTTGCTCAATGCCAAGATGTGGCATAGTCATTGCAACTTGTATTAATTTACCTGTTTTAAGTTCATGGATTTTTTGAATATCATCATAATTCCCATCTTCAGCATCTAAGTCATATTGTTGGCCAAGAATCATGCCTTGATGCCCGCATGCCTTGGTAAGTGCAGCAATGGAGGAAATTTTTTGAACTTGATTTATTGCACTTGATGAAACAATAGTCTCATAAGCTAAAGCCTGAAGAGCATCTCCGGTTAAGATTGCCGTAGCTTCATTAAATTTAATGTGACTAGTAGGTTGACCTCTTCTTATGTGATCATTATCCATTGATGGTAGGTCATCATGAATCAGGGAGTATGTATGCATGAGCTCAATACTTGTGGCCATATCAATTAATGCAGAATTAGAAATTTCATTGTTTAGCTTTCCAGAAGCAAAGATTAATCCGGCTCGAATGCATTTACTATCTGCAAGAGCAGAATATCGCATGGATGAAATAATCTTACTGGTATCTGGGAGAAGTGAATCTATTCGATTCAATACCTTCACTTTGCATTCAGATAGAAAGCTTAAAGACATAACTCAATCTTAGCTATCCAGATCTACTGTATCGCCGCTTTCTAAAAGTTTTTTTACTTTTAGCTCCGCATCAGAGAGTTGTTTTTGACATTCTTTAACCAATCCAATTCCCTCTTCGAATGATTTAACGCTATCTTCTAGACTTATGTCACCATCTTCAAGTTTACTTACAATCTCTTCGAGTTTCTTTAAAGAAGATTCAAAATTTACTGTGTTTTTTTTAGTCATGCTTTATTGTAACCGATGCTATTTTTTTGAGCACTCAAGTTGAAGTTTTAAATAGACCATATCTTGCCTGAAGCCATGCCTTGATTCGAGAGGGAAGTATCAGAGCAGCTGGAGTGAAAATTAAAGTCAAGATTGTACTAAATGACAAACCAAAAACAATTGATGAAGCAAGCAGTGTCCACCATTCTACAACCCGACTTCCAATAATAATTTCTCTCGACAAAACATCAATACTCACTCCTACCGCAAGCGGCAAGAGTCCAAAAATCGTAGTAGTGGTAGTAAGTAAGATTGGCCTTAGTCGTTGTTTACATGTCTTCATTATTACATCTTCTTTTATAAGATCTGGAAACTCTCGAGTTAATCTATTGAATGTATCAATTAAGACAATATTATTGTTCACCACGATTCCAGACAAAGCCACAATGGCAATGCCATTCATAGTGGTGCTAAAAGGTTTACCCATAATTAGAAGACCTGTTAAAACACCAACTACAGACATAAATACGGCACTTAAAACTAGAATGGATTGATAAAAATTATTGAATTGAGTAACCAGTAAAATTAACATTAATGCTAATGCAGTTAATGCAGCGCCACTTAAAAAAGCTGTTACTTCCTCCGTTTCTTCTTGTTGACCTCTAAATTTAGTATTAATACCGGGTCCAAAATCTTGCATCTCTAACCAAGCACCCATTTCTTTTACTTTATCACTAGGCAAATACCCCGACTCAGTTGCCAATCCAATTTCATGAAAGAATTTTCCATTTCGTCGAACTACAGACTGGCGATTTTGAGATGGGATCAGTTCAATAAATGTGCTGATAGGAATTAAGCCATTGATCGAATTAACTTTTAAATCTTTAATGCCACTTAACGATCTTAGTTCACTATCAAATCTAGCTCTTATCTCAATTTCATCTTTTGAATCATCTGGTCGATATTCACCAACTTTAAATCCATTGGTTAGCATTTGAACTAATGCTCCTATATCGATCATACTCACTCCGAGCTGAGCAGCTTTTTGTTTATCAACTTCAACTTTCCACTCAATTAGTGGATGTGGCAGTGTTGATCTTATATTTTTCAAGCCAACGACTTCCTCTTGCATATATTGTTCAATCTTTTCTGTCACACTCGCGACTCGTTGTTCACTATTTCCAAAAATACCTAGCTCTATTGGAGAGCTAAAAGAGGGACCACCTTCTTCAGGCTTTATTTCAACTATTATTCCTGGGATTGCTGCAACAGCACTTTGCACATCTTGAATTACTTGATTACCTGTAAATTGACCATCTCCGGTATCTTTAACCTCAAGAAAACCTCTGGCCATGGTATCACCACCTGAGTTGAACCACTGAGAACCAGTTGTAAGATATAAATTTTCTATTCCATTGACTGAAGAAATTCTAGTTTCCACTCTTTCCATAATTTCTTTTGATTCAACAGCTGAAAAATTACCACGTGCCCTGATATTTATTTCAGCAGCAAACGGGTCCACTTCAGCAAAATAAATGGTCCCTTTTCCAAAAGTCCCATACATCGCATACCCAAGAAACCAAAGTAGCATTAAAACAGCTATTAAAGTTTCACCAGGATTTTTAACAAATACCCTTAACCACTTTCCATAAAAAGCTGAAATTTTATCAAATACAATTTCACCAGTTTCCTCATTATCACCAGAAACAAGCGTTGATCTTCTTTGACCAAAAATTGATCCAATTACAGGCGTCACAATCATTGCATAGACAAGAGAAGCGCTTAATACAATAAAAACTGTTACTGGAAGAAAGCGCATAAATTGACCAGTAAAGCCTGGCCAGAAAATTAGAGGAATAAACGCTGCAATTGTTGTAGCAGTTGATGAAAGAATTGGGTAGAACATTCTTTTTGAAGCCAATCGATAAGCCTCTAACCTATTCAAGCCCTCAGAAATTTTTCTATCTGCATATTCAGTAACTACAATAGAGCCATCGATAAGCATTCCAAGGCCTAGAAGCAGACCCATCATAACTAAAAAATTAAACTCAATACCGATAACTTTTAAAACTATAAATGTTAATAAAAAACAGAACGGAATTGAAAGGCCAACAAGCATTCCAACTCTTACGCCCATGCTTGCAATTACAAGAACCATTACTAGGAAAATAGCAGTGATAATATTTCCCTCTAGCTCAGAAATCATCATTTCTGCCCAAACAGTCTCATCATTTGTTTTAACTATTGTTAGATTGCTTGGTAAAGTATCTTGAAAATTAGAAACAGTTTGCAAAATTTTATTCTTAGCATCAATTGCATTTGCACCAACTCTTATTCTTATCTCAAGAGTGATTGCATCCTCTCCATTAACTTTCGCAAAAGAAGAATAATCTTTAAAGGTCCTCTTAATTTCCCCAATATCACTTAGAGTTACAACAGCATCTTGAGTTACTTTTATTGGAATATTGTAAACATCCTCAGCTGTTTCAAAAATTCCAGGTACCTCAATATTAAATTTACCCGAGCCTGTATCTTGAGCTCCACCAGGTATGATCAAGTTGTTGCTTGAAATAGCGTTATATAATTGATTAAGGGTAATTCCATATGTTTCCATTTTGGATTTATCTATAATCCCTACTAGCACCTCCTCAGGCACACCCACAAGGTCAGCTGCTAGCACTTCGCTTATTGACTCTAATCTATCTTGCAGTTCACGAGCTATGAATACTTTCTGCCTTACTGATGCTGATCCAACCAGGCTAAGATTCATCACTGGGAACATTGCAAAAGAATACTCTCTAATTTGCGGATCTTCAGCTTCTCTTGGAAGTTCAAATTTAACCTCTTCAACTGCTTGCTTGATATCTCTTAAAGCAGTATCAATGCTGTAGCCAACCTCAAACTCAGCGACAATTCTTGCGTAACTTAATCTTGCAGATGATGAAAGTTCTTTTACCCCTGGAACACTTCTAAGCCTAGTTTCTAATGGCCGCGCTATAAGTCTTGAGGCATCTTCTGGGGAGGCACCATCTAAAAAAACCGAGACGCTTACTAAGGGTAATTGAATATTTGGGTCAGCTGCAACGCCCAAGGAGGACCTAGCAATGGATCCGGCAATAATAACTAGCAAAGCTAGAGCAAGAGTAGTTCTTGCTTTTGATAAAGCAAAATCTACAATTTTAATCATAGATCGGACAAGTCGGCTGTTTTCACTATTTCTCCATTCTCCACAAACCCTTGACCTACTGTAATAAGATTAGTTTGATTGGCTATTCCAGTAACCCATAATCCATCATTTGTATCTTCAATAATTTTAATAGGCAAAAATTTAACAATATTTCCCTCTTCAACAGATCGCACTCCAAGATTTCCTTTATCTGACAGTAATAAAATTGATGGAGAAATTTTATTTGCAAGGATTTTATTTGTTCTAATTACCATTGTCCCTGTTATACCATCTCTAATTTTCCCATTAGCGTTTGAAATTTTAGCTTCCACTCTGAAAGTTCGTGTCGATGGAGACGCACTTTTTGAAACAAAACTTAAATTACTTTCAATTGTTTCACCTGTAACTAGGGTAATAAAAACCTTTTGATTTAGAAGCACTCTCTTGATTTCTGTTTCCGGCACCTCAGCAATAAATGTAATTGGATCTAATTCAATAATTACTGCACATGCCTGACCCCTGGTAAGGTAATTTCCAGGTTTTACAATTCTCTCAATATATCCTTTGAAAGGAGCCTTAACCTCAGTTCGATTTAGTTCTACAACACCAAGCCTACAAAGAACCTGGTCTTTTTCAACCCAGTCCCCTTGCGACACATTATTTGGCATAACTTCTCCTGAAGTCTTAGCTAATATTGTTACTCTTTTTTCAGATGTAGCCGAGGAATTTAGTTTAATTGATGGTGAAAAAAAAACAGATTCACTTTTAGAAACAACAACAGATGTTAATTCATCGTTTATCTTTTCTTCTTGTTCACTTTCTTGGACGAATTGCCCAGAAATCATCCATATAATTACAGGAATTAGTATGTAAAGTGAAATCCTAACGTTTTTCGACATCTTGCTTATAAATTTAAAATTTTAACCAAAAACTATTATTGTGACCAAGGGCAAGGATTATAGTTCATCTTAATTGTAAAATATACTTTACATTTATAAATTGTGCTTCTTCCTCAAACTCTCCAGTAATTCTGTATCTAATGAGCGGGGTTTGTCTGCACGGTGCTCAGCTGAAATATTAAATTTTTTCCCATTTTTCATTTCACCAATCATGCGACGATAAATTTTTGTATATATTTCAAATGAATCATTATTTTTTTGTGAATTGTTTAAAATGTCCCATCCCATTTCTCTTCCGGCCCAATAGACTATTGGATGGCTCCATGGATAGGGTTTTCTTGGACTTGATGATTTTTGAGCTTCTATAAATGCTTCTTGTGGACTAGGTATATCTTTTATTCCAGAAGTTTTCGCACATGCTTTGAGTATCTCAGTTAGTGTAGGAAGGTAGTCATTAGACTGAATAACATTTTCAATTGCATCATCTATGCTTTCAGTTGAATATTTTTTTAAGCTTTGAGCCCATATTTTTTTTGCCTCTCGCAGCCTATCATCAGTCCCAAAGACTTTATAAAACTGATAATGATATGACAGTTCCATTTTCAAAAAGAGATTATCAATGGCTTCAATGAAGCCTTTGCGGTCAGAGATCGAGGTTTTCTGCCCAGGAGTCATCTTTTGTTCTTTCTGTGAACTGCTTTGTAAATTCTCCAGGTCCATTATGTCTGTCAGTTTTTTTACCATTTCTTTCCTCAGTGGAACCAATTAATTCTTTTCTACGTACAAAATCTACAAATTTAGAATTCCAAGATCTAAGAGCAGTACCGTTTTCTTTCCAGTAAAGTATAAACTCCTTGAGGTGTTTTAATGCATCATTTTTTGAAACATTGGCTAATTCTAAAATATCAAACGCATCAGTAGATGGAAGCCATTCATCGTGAATGCAAACTGGCATACCTTTATTATCTGAGTTTGCTTTAACCCATTCTCTGCGAATAAAGTCTACGAACAAAACATTCCAATTATCTCTAACTTGATTCTTTTCTAGCCAATACATTTTGAATTCATTAACCTTACTGTCAATGAATTCTTTGTTGATCTTTCCCATGCTCAGAACCTCGTAGGCTTGCATGGAGGGGGACCAAGAGTTATTGAGTTTTCGTTTTCCAGCACTAGGATTATTTTGAGGCAATTTTAATTTATATACATTTTTTTGAGTATTAAATTCCTTTGAGTGCATTGGAGTTTTTGAGGCTATTAACTTTAAATCAATCAATCTATTAACATGAGACAAAATTTCATCATCACTCATGAATGGGATCTTATCTTTCAAAAATGCAGCAATTTCGTTTGGTAAAGATAATGAAGTGGTAATTTCTTTTGTTGCTGAAAGCACGACAGCACAATCTAACCCTAAGGTTTCTGCTTCTTGAATTGAAAAATTAAATCGATCTTCTCTGCTCAATTATCCTCGCCTCTTTTGCACGGCTTCACTTGCATTTTTCAAGCAATCCAAGGTATCTGCCCAATTCATACATGCATCAGTAATGCTCTGTCCATAGGTCAGATTATCTGTAATACTTTGGTTGCCCTCAATCAGATGACTTTCAAGCATTAATCCTCGAATTGCAGAGTTTCCATCGCCAATTTGATTGCTTAAATCTTCAACAACTTCTATTTGTTTCTTAAATTGCTTTTGACTATTCCCATGGCTGGCATCAACCATTATCGACTCATTGACATCTGCTTCAGTCAAAGCAATTCTAGTCTGCTCTATAGCATCACGAGAAAAATTTGGCTCTTTGCCACCACGTAAAATGATATGAGAATCAGAATTTCCAGATGTTTTATATATTGAAACTCGACCATCCTTTGTATTTGAAAAGAATACATGAGGGTGGTTTGCAGCTTGAATGCCATCGATTGCTGGCTTCAAAGCTCCTGTTGTACCATTTTTAATTCCGATTGGGCATGATATTCCTGAGGCCAGCTCTCTGTGAGATTGACTTTCAGCTGTTCTGGCTCCAATTGCTCCCCAAGAAATTAAGTCAGCAACATACTGAGGAGAGATAGGGTCTAAGAATTCAGTCCCAACGGGCAATCCAAGTTCAGTAATATCTTTTAAGATTTTTCTTGCAAGCATTAATCCTTTATTTGCGTCATAGCTTTCGTCAATATCTGGATCATTGATTAAACCTTTCCAACCAACAGTTGTTCTTGGTTTTTCAAAATAAACTCGCATGATTACAAGAAGGTTAGAATTAAACGAGTCTCTTGCTTCTTTTAAAAGATGAGCATATTCAAGAGCGGACTTAGGATCGTGAATAGAGCAAGGACCACATATCACTATTAAACGATCATCTTTTCCATGAAGGATTTGACTGATTTCATTTCTAGTTCCATAAACTAACTGTGCAATTTCTTCGGTTAGAGGGTGAGCCTCAATTACATCATTGGGGGTAATAAGATCAAATTTCTCAACAATTCTAGTATTGTCTGTGTGGTAAATGGATTCCATAAAGCCAAATATTAATGCAATTAAATTAAAAAAGTAGAATTTAATTACTCTATTTGCTTTTTTTTGAGTTCATCCCAAACAGCATTAAATCAACATTTTTCTTAGAAATCACAAGATGTTGTGGTAAAAAGAGCTTATAATTACAGCATCTTGTATAAATTGAACTTATGAAGTCTCAAGCACAACTAGAATTCCCACAATTCAAAGGCGAAGCCTTAACGCAACTTCCTGACGATTTATTTATTCCGCCAGAGGCTTTAGAAATTTATTTAGAAGATTTTTCTGGGCCCATGGATGTTCTTTTGTACTTAATTCAAAAGAAAGACATTGATATCCTTGAATTGGATATATCTGAAATTACAGATCAATACATCAAATATATTGAATTGATGGATGCTTTAAAAATAGAGCTTGCAGCAGATTATTTGGTAATGGCAGCAACTCTTGCTCACATAAAATCTAGAATGCTTATTCCTCAGTCTGAAGAGGAGGAGGAAGAGCAAGACCCTCGTTCTGAGCTGATAAGACGTTTGCAAGAATATCAAAGATATAAAAGCGCGTCAGAGTCCATATCCAATCTCCCAAGAATTGATAGAGATTTTTTTCTTGCAACAACATCATTGCCAAGATTCAAAGATCAAGAAGCACCAGTAGAAATCTCTGCAAAAGAGCTTTCTGAAATATTTCATGAGGTCTCAACTCGGCCGAAATTTTCTGCTCATCACGAAATACATTTTGAAGAATTATCCACCCAGGATAGGATTGCCCTGATTCTATCTATTCTAAACAAAAGAAATGTAATTCAATTTTTCCAAACGTATCAAAAAGAAGAGGGCAAGCAAGGAGTTGTTGTGTCACTGTTGGCCTCACTAGACCTAGCAAAGGATGGTCATGTTGAACTAATTCAAAATCAAGATTCAAATCAACTTTATCTAAAATCCACTAACAGAGGAGTTCACTAGATGACTAATATTGAAAACCTAACCAATATTATTGAATCAATTTTATTTGGCGCAGGGAGGCCCATACGTTTATCTGAAATAAAAACGCTTTTGGGATCTCAGAACCTAGATATAGATCTTCCTTCAATTAAAATAGCACTTAATTCTTTAGAGGCAAGGTATGAAGAGAGCTCTATTGAGATCAAAGAGGTTGCTTCGGGTTTTAGGATGCAAATAAAAGAGGAATATGGCGACTGTTTATATCCACTTTGGAATGATACCACCAATAGAATTTCCAAAGCATTTATGGAGACAGTTTCCATCATTGCATATAAACAACCTGTTACCAGAGGTGATATTGAAGATATTAGGGGTGTAAGCGTTAGCACGCAAATCATCCGGTCACTGCTTGATAGAGAATGGATTAAAGTTTCTGGTTATCGTGATGCTCCAGGTCGTCCAGCCCTATACGAAACAACAAAAACATTTTTAAATGATCTCAATCTTAAATCTATTAATGATTTACCGCCATTACCTGAGGCATTGTCAGCGGAAGAGGCTTTGGATCAATTAGAAGTAGGATAATTAATGCTGCGACTGCAGAAATTTTTGGCTCAAGCTGGATTGGGTTCAAGGCGCTCATGTGAGCAATTAATCAAAGATAAAAAAGTTTACGTCAATGGCACAGTAGCCTCTTTAGGGGCAAAAGTCTCTGAAGCTGACGAAGTGGTTTTTGATAACCAAAAAATAGTATTAAAGAGCGCTGAATTAAAAGTTGTTATGCTGAATAAGCCCCGTGGAGTTTTATCCTCAAAGAAAGATGACAAGAAAATTAAACTCGTATTTGATTTTTTGCCAAAAGTTGAAAATGAACCCGATTGGATTGCAGTTGGAAGACTTGATATAAATACTTCCGGCTTGATGCTCTTTACCAATGATGGAGGCATGGCTCACCAACTTATGCATCCCTCATTTGAAATTGATAGGGAATATCTTGTTCGAGCTAGAGGCCACTTCAATGAGCAAAAGAAGAAAAATATGCTATCTGGTATCAAAGTTGAAAATGAGATTTATAAATTTTCAGATATTGTGCCTGGAGAAAAGCAAAGCACTAATCAATGGTTTTCAGTTTGCATGCTCACAGGAAAAAATCGTGAAGTTAGAAAACTTTTTGAATCTCAAGATTTAGAAGTAAGCAGGCTGAAGAGAGTAAGAATAGGCCCAATTTTTTTGCCCTCAACTCTTAGGGAGGGTTCATGCATGAACTTAACAGAATCTCAGATCAAAGAGCTACAAAATTATGGAAAGTGAAAAAGTTCTTAATTTTTAGCAGTGTTAGGCATTCACTTTTTTAGATAGCTCATCAAATTTATAATAGTGATTGTTTGATTCAGAGCTATCTTCGCTAAAAAACCATAGGTAGCATTTTAATAGTTCATTTGGAGTTTTCAATGTGTTAGGGTCTTCAGCAGGTCTTGCAGATGCCCTCATTTTAGTTTGGGTGGCCCCAGGATCAAAATTAAATACTTTGATTGAAGAGGTTGTTTCAAGCTCATTTGCAAAAATCTCTGCTAAACCCTTTAAACCAAACTTAGAAACTGAGTAAGCACCCCAAAAAGCTCTGCCAACATCCGCGACGCCAGAAGAAGTAAAAATAATTCTTGGCATCCGTGAGTCCTCAAGGGCTGGTATCAGTGTTCTGGAAAGGAGGAATGGAGCTCTGAGGTTGATATTTATTACTTCATCCCAGCGTGACAATTCATAATCTTTTAGTGTTGTCATAGTGCCTAAGATGGCTGCATTATTAATGATACCGTCTAATGCCTCATATTCATCATTGATGACTCTTGCTATTTCATGGACTGATTCATTATTCAATAAAGCAAGATCAACTTCCAAAATTAAATGCTTTTGGGATTCATATGAGTGCTCAAGCTGATCGTAAACTGTATCTAACTTTGATGAATCTCTGCCTAAGAGAATAATGTTAGCCCCTAACTTAGAAAATTCTATTGCTAAAGCCTTGCCAATTCCATCAGTTGCACCAGTGATCAGTATGGTCTTTTTAGATAAATTCATTCTTATAATTTTTTAATTAATTCATATAATTCATCTGGATGATTAGCGCCAAGAATATGCTCACCAGAATCATCCGCTTGAAGCGAATATCCAAAATAGCATCCAACAACTTGTGTTCCTGCATTTATACCAGCCTCGATATCTTTGGCATGATCGCCAACATAAACACACTCCGTTGGATGTATTCCCAAATCTTTGCAGCCTCTTAAAATTCCTTCAGGGTTCGGTTTAATAGCATCTAGGTGATCAGGACATATAAGCGTTTTACAATTCTGAAATACAGGTTCATTTATTAATATTGGTTCAGCAAAACGTAAAGGCTTATTAGTGACTATTCCATAAGGAATATCATCCTTCTCTAATAACGCTAACATCTCTTCGATGCCATCAAAGGCTCCACCATGTTTTAGGAGATTGGATTCATATTCTTCAAGGAGCTCTTCTCTTAACGCAGAACATTTTTCATCTGAAATATCAATATTGAACGCCAAGCTAGTTAGTTTCCAGCTGCCATCAGATACATGGCTTCTAATAATTTCTGGATCAAGTTTTGGCCGATTATGTTTCGTCAGTAAATTATCCAAGCTTGCTACAAAATCAGGAGCTGAATCTAACAGAGTGCCATCAAGATCAAACAGAACGCCTTTAGGCATTTTTGGATCCGTGCATCATATAATTTACTCCTAAATCATTGTTCAGATTTGCTGTATGAAAAATTGGGTTGTAAAACATCCCTTTGCTCTCAATTAATTTTATATTCGCATTTCGCATATATCTCTCTAATTCCGATGGCTTTATAAATTTGCTCCATTCGTGGGTTCCTTTTGGCAATACATTAAAAATATACTCTGCGCCAACAATTGCTGTAACAAACGATCTAGGATTTCTATTTAAAGTTGAAAGAAACATTTGACCATTTGGTTTTAAAAGATCTGAACATGCTTTAATTAGTTGACCCGGATCAGGAACATGTTCAATTACTTCTAAACAAGAAACTACATCAAAGGACTCGCTTTCCTGCTCCGCCAACTCTTCAGCAGTTATAAGTCTGTAATCAATTTCAAGCTTCATTTTTTCTGCATGAAGTTGAGCAACTCCTATATTAGCTTCAGTTACATCAATAGCAGTAACATTAGCCCCTTTTGCATCAAGAGCTTCCGCCAAAAGCCCTCCGCCACAACCAACATCTAGAACCTTTAAACCCTCTACAGATATTTTTTGATTGATATAGTTTGCTCTTAAGGGATTAATAACATGCAAAGGTTTGAAATCGCCAGTTGGATCCCACCAATTCTCTGCTATTTCAGCAAATTTATTTACTTCATGTTGGTCAATGTTTTGAGTCATAAATACCTTTTCAAAAAGTGGATGATTACATTATCACGTGTAAGAATAGGCAAGTTTATTATTTTTTCTAAAAGGAAGCTAACATATGTCAGAAAAACCAGTTGCTATTGTTACAGGTGGAAGCAGAGGAGTCGGTGCTGCCACAGCAAAAATGCTTTCAGAGAATGGGTGGAATGTGCTAATTACATGTTCTTCTTCTTTAGCAGAGGCTGAGATAGTGGCAAAAAAATGCTCAAGTAAAATAGCGGAGGTTGTCGCATTGCAAGCAGATGTTGCAAAAGATACTGACTGCAAAGCCACGATTAATATGGCTGTTGAAAAGTGGGGCAGAATTGATGCTCTAGTTAATAATGCTGGCACAACAAAATTTGCTTGGGATCATTCAGATTTAAACAGTCTTGACGCTGATGACTTCCAATACATATATGGTGTTAATGTAGTAGGACCATTTCAAATGGTGAAAGCTGCAAAAGAACATCTTTTAAGCGCTGCAAATTCTTGCGTTGTTAACGTATCGTCAATAGCTGGCCTAAAGGGTATTGGAAGCTCACTTGCTTACGCCTCCTCAAAAGGCGCTTTAAACACAATGACTTTATCTATGGCAAGAAATTTGGGCCCGATAAGAGTGAATGCTGTTTGTCCTGGTTTTATCGAGGGAGAATGGTTAAAAAAAGGAATGGGCCCTGAGATGTATGAAGCAGTTAAATTGCGAGTGCAAACAACAACACCTTTAAAGCAAACTTGTACTCCTGAATCTGTTGCTGAGGTAATAGTTAATTTAATTGAAAAAAGTGAACTTGTGACAGGACAATTAGTAACAGTGGATGGTGGTGCCAGCCTAAATTTATAGAAATTTTTAAAAATCATGTAGCTTAACTACAATATTTTTTATTATATAAGCCTATTTTTAAAGTATTTTTATTAAACATTGACAATGTCTTTTAAATAAATTGCAATGTACTACAAGTTTTTTAAATTAAGTTAAATGCATATAGTTGCCTTAAAATCTCCCGACTCAAGAGATCTCCGCTCTGTAATTCATCCCGATACAGTTGGCAAGATCGTAAATCTTCAAGGAATAACATTTTCATTTGAATCAGGCATTGGAGATGGCATTAATATTCCTGATCAAGTTTTTATTGATCTAGGATTAAAGGCAATATCTAGGGAAGAATGTCTTGCAAAGGGCAATCTTATAATTACTCCTTCCTCACTTACCACTGACGAATCGAATAGGGTGCAAGCTGGATCTACTGTTTTAGGGATGTTGGATCCATTTCACTCTGGCGATGAACTTAAAGCATTAAATCAATCAAAGATTAATGCCGTGAGCATGGAATTCATACCAAGAATAACTAGAGCTCAAAAAATGGATGTATTAAGTTCACAGGCAAACCTTGCAGGTTATGCAGCTGTTTTAGAGGCTGCCCAGCATCTGTCTTCAGCTCTTCCGATGATGATGACTGCAGCTGGAACACTTAAACCAGCTAAAGTGTTTGTTATTGGTGTTGGCGTTGCAGGGTTGCAAGCTATCGCAACAGCTAAAAGGTTGGGTGCCAGAGTTGAAGCATTTGATACTCGTGATGTTGTGGAGGAACAAGTTAAATCACTTGGTGCAAAGTTTGTAAAAATTGATTTAGGTGATACTGGCCAAACTGATCAAGGTTACGCAAAAGAACTAACTCCCGAACAAATATCTAAGCAGAAAGAACTTCAAAGCCTAGTCTGCGAAAGATCAGATATTGTGATTACAACAGCTCAAATCTTTGGAAGGCCAGCTCCTAAAATTATTGATGAGGCTACAATTAAAAAGATGAAACCAGGAAGCGTAATCCTTGATATGGCTGTAGAAACCGGTGGGAATGTTGAAGGCTCTGTTCTAGATGAGGTTGTAGATATTAACGGTGTAAAAGTTGTTGGTATCTCATATTTAGCTTCAAAGGTTTCCTCACATGCTTCTTTTGCTCTCTCAAATAATATTATTAATTGGATCACAGATTTTTATGATGAAGAATCTCATGCCCTTAGTTTTGATTTTGAAGATGAAGTTATTCAAAGCAGTGTCCTTGCATACGAAGGAAAAATAATGAATGAGAGGTTTGCATAATGGAAATGTATATTTTGCTAGGATTTGTTCTATTGTTGTCTATTTTTTTAGGTTTGGAGCTAATTTCAAAAGTTCCAAGTACTCTTCATACACCCCTAATGTCAGGTGCTAATGCTATTTCTGGAATCGCGTTAGTTGGTGCTTTAATGCTGTCAAGCGCCGGCCAAATGCAGGACATTTTAGCTTTTGGCGCTATTTTATTTGCTTCTATAAATGTATTTGGCGGTTATTTAGTTACAAACAGAATGTTAAGCATGTTTAAGAAGAAATAAAAAAATGGAAAATATAACTAACATCCAAGTCATCCAAAATATTGTTTACATTGTTTCCTCTGTAATGTTCATTCTGGGCATTAAGATGCTTGGCAAGGAAGCTACGGCAGTCAAGGGAAATTATCTATCTGCCCTTGCTATGTTCTCTGCGGTTGGAGTTACTTGTTTAAGTTTAGAAATTGACCTCAAAATTATTCTTGCTGGTATTTTATTTGGTGGCCTAATAGGCTCAATTATTGCTCTGAAAGTAAAGATGACCGCTATTCCAGAAATGGTAGCTTTGTTTAATGGTTTCGGTGGTTTGGCAACATTTTTAATTGCATGGTCATCCTTCAACGAACCAAGCAACTCTGTCTTCCAGCATGTGTTAATCATGTTAACTATTTATATTGGAGGCATAACTTTTTCAGGCTCCTTGATTGCGTATGGAAAACTATCTGAAAAATTAAAGCTCGGTAAAGGCTCAATAATTACAAATATTTTCATATCTTTCTTTTACTTGAGTATGCCGGCATTAATCTATGTAATTGCCGAGCCTTCAATTTCTCAGTTTGTTCCTCAAGTCCCATCCTATTTTTTAATATTCTTAGGCATAACATTAATTGCTGGCATTGGATTTGTGATGCCAATTGGTGGTGGTGATATGCCTGTTGTTATATCTTTGCTTAATTCACTCTCCGGTATTGCAGCAGCTTTTGCAGGCTTATTATTGTTAAATAATGTACTTATTGTTGCTGGATCTCTTGTTGGAGCTAGTGGATTAATTTTAACTATCATAATGGCCAAGGCCATGAATAGAACTATCACAAATATTCTATTTGTGGGATATGCATCGTCTGCTCAATCAGGCGCTGCTGAGGAGCAGGGTGAAGTTAAACCCATTACTGCTGATGATGCATATTTAATTTTAGAAAATGCATCAAGTGTATTGGTGGTTCCTGGGTACGGTATGGCAGTAGCTCAAGCTCAACATGTTGTTAGAGAAATGGGAGAACTGCTTGAGGAGAATGGTACAGAAGTAAAATATGGAATTCATCCTGTTGCAGGACGCATGCCTGGCCACATGAATGTTCTACTAGCAGAAGCAAATGTATCTTATGATCTGCTTGCTGAGCCTGATGATGTAAATCCATCTATGGATACTATAGATGTTGCGATAGTGATTGGTGCTAACGATGTAGTTAACCCTTCTGCGACTGAAGAGGAAGGAAGTCCAATTTACGGAATGCCAATCATAGAAGTACACAATGCAAAAACAGTTTTTGTCCTCAAAAGATCAATGTCCTCAGGTTTTGCTGGGGTGCAAAATCCTTTATTTTTTAAAGAAAACACCAGAATGTTATTTGGTGACGCAAAAGAATCTATCGGCCAAATAGTCGCAGAATTTAAAGACTAAATTCCCCCTGAAGTATGGTAAAATTTACCCTGATTTAAGGGACTTTTCCACGTAAAAAAAATATCGATTTTAGGGTTAAAAAATGACTGATTTTGCAAAACAAATCTTACCAATAAATATTGAAGATGAGCTTAAAACCTCTTATCTAAGTTATGCAATGAGTGTCATTCATGGAAGGGCACTTCCAGATGTACGAGATGGTCTTAAGCCGGTACACAGAAGAATTTTATTTGCTCAACATGTCCTGAGAAATACATACCGTCAACCATACAAGAAATCAGCGAGAGTGGTTGGAGATGTTATAGGTAAATATCATCCTCATGGTGATTCTGCTGTGTATGAGGCAATGGTAAGAATGGCTCAAGATTTTTCAATGAGATATACCTTGGTTGAAGGGCAGGGTAACTTTGGCTCCATAGACGGAGATTCTCCGGCTGCCATGCGTTACACCGAAGTCAGAATGGCAAAAATTACAGATATGATCCTCAATGATATTGAGAAAGAAACTGTTTCCTATTCTCCTAACTATGATGGAACAGAGCAGATCCCAGATGTAATGCCTACAAGAATTCCAGCCCTGCTTGTAAATGGCTCATCAGGTATTGCAGTTGGAATGGCAACAAATGTACCCCCGCATAACTTAACAGAGGTATTAAACGGATGCTTGCTTTTACTGGAGAACCCTAAAGCAAGTATTGATGAAATTATACAAATCATCACCGGTCCCGACTTTCCAACAGGAGGCACCATAGATGGAAGAATTGGAATATACGAAGGTTATAAAACTGGAAGAGGAATTATTCATGTTCGTGCCAAAACTTCTGTAGAGGAGGATAAATCAGGAAAGAGCTCGTTGATAATTAATGAAATACCTTACATGGTAAATAAAGCAAAAATGCTCGAAAGAATTGCCGAGATGGTAAAAAATAAGAAGATTGATGGAATTAGTGAAATCAGAGATGAGTCTGATAAAGATGGTTTGAGAGTGGTGATCGAAGTTAAGAGAGGAGAGTCTGTTGAGGTCTTAGAAAATAATTTATTTGCTCAATCACAACTGGAGCAATCCTTTGGTATTAATTTTACTGTTCTTGTAGATGGCCAACCTCGCGTATTAAATATAAAGGAGATCCTTCAAGAATTTATAAAACATAGAAAAGATGTTGTTACCAAGAGAACAAAGTTTGATCTTAGAAAAGCTAAAGAGAGAGGCCATATTGTTGAAGGGTTAATGGTTGCAATAGCTAACATTGATGAAGTTATAAAAATAATTAAAAAATCTAAAGACACTAAGATTGCAGCAATTGAGCTATGCAAGAAATCATGGAAAGCTGGTCCAATTGAAGCAATTCTTAAAAAAGCTGGCAAGGATGCTTGTCGTCCTAAAGGTCTTTCGCCTGAATATGGTATTAAAGGAAAAAATTATAAACTTTCTCCAAATCAGGCTAAGTCTATACTCGAATTAAGACTAGGAAGGCTTACAGGTCTTGAGCAAGATAATCTTTCTGCAGAATTTAATGAAATCCTAGAAGTTATTTTAGAACTTCAAAAAATCCTTGATGACAAAGAAACTCTCTTACAGTTAATCAAAGATGAGTTAATAGAAGTTAGAGAAAATTTTGGAGATGAAAGAAAAACGAACATTAATGATACTCGTCATGACATTTCAAACGAGGACTTAATTCCGGAAGAGACAAGAGTCTTAACCTTATCTAGAAGCGGCTATGCCAAAACTCAACCCCTTGATGAATATAGAGAACAACGAAGAGGCGGTGTTGGCAAAGCTGGTGCATCAGTTAAAGAGGAGGACTTGATTCAAAATCTCTATGTATTGAGTTCACATAGTCAGTTACTTTGCTTCACCACTAAAGGTAAAGTCTTTTGGCTAAAAGTATATGAAATTCCTGTAGCAAGCAGAACATCCAAAGGCAGACCTTTGGTTAATATGTTGAAGTTAGATGACGATGAGACAGTGACACAAATTCTACCTGTAGAAGAATTTTCAGAGGATAAATTTATTTTTATGGCAACACGAAACGGAGTTGTTAAAAAAACAAATTTAAATTTATTTCATAAAAAATATAAATCTGGAATAAAGGCAATTCGATTAGATGATGATGATAAATTGGTTGGAACTGTTATTACTGATGGTGATAATGATATTTTGCTTTCATCTTATTCCGGTAAATTAATTAGATTCCACGAATCTAAAGTTCGTCCCATGGGCAGAACAGCAAGAGGTGTAAAAGGGATAACTCTTAAAGATGGCATGAAGGTTATTTCTTTAATGGTTGGTGATCCATCCAAGACCATTTTATGCTTATCTGAAAATGGTTTTGGAAAGAGAACAAAGTTAGAAGACTTCCCTTCGTATAATAGAGGTGGTCAAGGTGTCATCGCATTAAAAACAAGCGAAAGAAATGGAAATATGGTCTCTGCAGTAGCAGTTGATGAGAATGATGGAATTATGCTTATTAGTGATAAAGGTACCTTAATAAGAACAGCTATTAGTCAAATACCTACTTTGGGTAGAAATACTCAAGGTGTTAAGGTTATTACTCCCAAAGATGGAGAAAAGTTAATTGAGGGCGTTAGGATCCCTCCAGAAGAAGAAGAGGAATAATGAGAAAATGGAACTTTTCTGCAGGTCCTGCTGCAATTCCTGAACCTGTTCTGCAAGAAGTTCAATCTGAATTGCTGGAATGGAAAGATTCTGGTATGTCAGTAATGGAAATGAGCCACAGATCTTCCGACTACATTGGCATAGCAAATCAAGCACGACAAGACTTAATAGATTTATTAGAAATCCCAAATGATTATCAGGTTCTATTTCTTCAGGGAGGCGCAACTCTTCAATTCTCCATGATCCCAATGAATTTTGGATCACAGAAGGTTGGTGATTATGCCCTAACTGGAAGTTGGTCTAAAAAAGCGATCAATGAAGCAGCAAAAATAATAGATGTAAACGTGGTTACCAGCACTGAATCATCGAATTTTGATCATGTGCCAAACGAGGAAAGTTGGAACTGCTCTGAGGATGCAGCATACCTGCATTATGTTGCCAATGAAACAATTCAAGGTAACGCTCTACATGCTCCTCCAGTGACAAAGGCGCCTCTGATCGCAGATATGTCATCAGTTATTTTAAGTGAGCAAATTGACGTATCAAAGTTCTCTATGATTTATGCAGGAGCGCAAAAAAATATTGGCCCAGCTGGCCTAACTATTTGCATTATAAAAGATAGTTTTTTGGATACAGCATCCAGCGAACTACCTGGCATGCTTCAGTATGCAAAACATGCAGATGCTGAATCAATGTTTAATACTCCGCCAACATTTGCATGGTACTTATCCGGCAAAGTTTTTTCATGGTTAAAAGATATGGGGGGCCTAAAATCTATAGGTGAAATTAATAAGCTTAAAGCAAAAAAATTATATGATTTTATAGATCAATCAGATTTTTATTCTAATCCTATATTTAAAGAAAATAGATCAAAAATGAATGTCCCTTTTCTATTGGCAGACTCAAAATTAGACTCTGAATTCTTGCATGATGCAGAAAATGCAGGTTTACTTAACTTAAAAGGACACAGGTCAGTTGGCGGGATGAGAGCAAGTATTTACAATGCTACTCCAATTGAAGCAGTAGAAGCATTGATTAATTTCATGGGAGATTTTCAATCTAAGCACGGATAAAGTTGTGAGTAATAATAAAATTAAACCTATTAGGCAAAAGATCGATGCATTAGACCATCAAATTTTGAAGCTTATTCAAAAAAGAGGTTCCTTAGCTCAAAAAATAGGTGACCTTAAGGGCTTGATAGATTCTAGCAAGTCCTTTTATAAGCCTGATAGAGAAGCAGAGATCTTGAGAGGTATTGCTAAGCTCAATGAAGGTCCGATTCCAGACAATAAAATTAAATATATTTTTAAAGAAATTATCTCTTCATGCCTATCATTGGAAGAAGAAATGACTATCGCATTTCTTGGACCTGAAGGTACGCATTCTGAAGGTGCAGTGATTCAGAAATTTGGTTCCTCATCACTGAGATCACCTAGAGCAACCATTGAAGATGTTTTTCATCAAGTAAGAACTGGATCGGTAAAATTTGGTATTGTGCCAGTCGAAAATTCATCTGAGGGAGTTGTTAATGCAACTTTGAATTCTTTAGCAGACGAGGATATTAAAATTTGTGGTGAAACTTATCTGCCAATTCATCATCAGCTTGCCTCAGCAAAAAAATTTAAATTAGCCGATGCTCAAGTTATTGCATCTCATCCCCAGGCTCTCGGTCAGTGCAGCAAATGGCTGGATGCAAATCTGCCAAATGCTAAGAGAGAGATTACATCCAGTACAGCAGAAGCTGCAAAGCTATCTAAAACTCAACAAAAAACATTGTGCATAGTGAGCTCCTTAGCAATTAAAAAATATAAGCTGCATCCTTACCAAAAAAATATTGAAGATTTTTCTAACAACAACACAAGATTTTTAGTTATTGGAAATATTGATATCGGTCAAACTAAAAAAGATAAAACCTCTCTCTTGATTCAAACAGATAACAAACCAGGAGCTTTAATAAAGATTCTTGAACCATTCAATAAAAGAAAAATTAATCTAGAAAGAATTGAAACACGTCCATCAAGAGAATCAAAGAATGCCCATAATTTTTTTATAGATAGTAGTGGTCACCATATGGATGCAAAGCTAAAGCAAGTCATTGTGAGCTTGAAGGCATTAGGCGCATCTGTTCGTATCCTTGGCTCATATCCATCTGAATCATGAGCTCAAACATTCTTAACAATCTTAACCCTGGGATTGAGAACCTTCATCCATATGAACCTGGCCGTTCAATTGATGAAGTTGTCGCAGAGTTTGGACATCATGAAGTAGTTAAATTAGCAAGCAATGAAAACCCACTTGGAGCATCTCCTAAAGCGCTTTCAATCTTGGCAGAGCTTGAGAGCGATTTGCATTTATACCCTGATGGAAATGGAACAAAGCTTAAAAAAGAGATTGCCAATCATGAAAACGTCGCTTTAGACAATATCATAATAGGTAATGGCTCCAATGAGATTTTAGAATTGGCAGCCAGAGCTTTCCTTAACTCAAATACATCATCCATTGCATCAAAGCACGCGTTTGCAGTATATAAAATTGTTACTCAATCATCTGGAGCATCACTGATAGAGGTTCCTACATGTAACTGGACTCATGATCTAAAATCATTTGAGAATTATATAGAGAGTGATACAAGGGTAATTTTTATAGCTAATCCAAATAACCCAACTGGCACATACAATAACCATGAAGCAGTTCATTCGTTGCTTAAAAAAGTTCCTTCGTCCGTATTAGTGGTACTTGATTGCGCATATTTCGAGTATGTAACTAAAGATGATTATGTAAGACCTTTAGAGCTTCTGAATGAATTTGATAATTTATTAGTTACAAAAACATTTTCTAAAATTCATGGTTTGGCCAGCATTCGTGTTGGATATGGTATCGCCAATCCATCCCTAATTGAGGTTCTTAATCGAATCAGACAGCCCTTTAATGTGAATAGCGTAGCCCAGGCTATGGCATGTATAGCAATTAATGATCATGAGCATATTCACCAAAGTGTAGAGCTAAATTCACAACAGTATGAATTTTTATATAACAAATTGCTTGCACTTGGGCTTGATTGTATTCCTTCAGTTGGGAACTTTATTACTTTTAAAGGAAATTTTGTGGGCAAAGAAATGTTCAACAATCTTATGAAAAAAGGAGTAATTGTAAGGTCTGTTGATTTGTATGATATGAAAGATTTTATAAGGGTCACAATTGGAACAGAGGCTGAAAACTTAAAATTTATTAGCGCGTTAGAAGAGCTTTTATGAAAATTATCATTATTGGTCTTGGATTGATTGGAGGATCAATAGCTAAAACCTTATCAAACTCAGAAGATTTTGAGATATTAGCTTTTGACTCAGATCAAAGCAGTATAAAAAATGCATTGGACAAAAAATCAATTCAAGGCTCACTTCATTCTCTTGATGATCTAGTAAATCCCGAATATGAAAACTCATTGGTAATTATTACAACACCTCCGAGTGCAACTAACCGCATTTTAAGGTCCTTAGAATTTTTATTTAATTCTTCAATTACAATCACGGATACCACTAGTACTAAAAGTTTTTTAAAGAAAACTTTGCAAGAATTTAGCTTTCCTAAAAATTTTATTTTCTCTCATCCTGTAGCAGGCTCTCATCTTTCGGGTGAAAAAAATTCAGTCGCTGATCTTTTCAATGGAAAGTCGACAATCTTGTCTTATCATGATTTGGTAGAATCAAAACATGTGGATCGAGTTACAAATTTATGGAACATCCTTGGATCAAAAATTACAGTACTAGATGCGGACTTGCATGATCAGATATTTGCATATTCTAGTCATCTTCCTCATGTTGCGGCCTATGCATTATTAAATACATTAAAGGGACTTGAGCAAGATGATCTCTCAGATTTTTCAGGTGGTGGTCTTGGAGAATTTTTAAGACTGGCTTCATCTTCTCCTGAAATGTGGGCAGATATTTTTTCAATGAATGAAACAAACATTTCAATCGCAATAGATGATTTGATAAAAAGTCTTGAAATTTTAAAGGATAAGATCGGTAAAGACCCTAATAGCCTTAAGACTTTTTTAGTTGAGCTGAAAAATTTTAAGGAATCAAACTTTTGAATCTAACTACGTCTACCAACAACCAAATTTTTGGGACAGTTAAATGTCCAGGAGACAAATCCATCTCACAAAGAGTTCTGATGATTGGAGCTTTGATGAATCAAGAAATGACAGTAGATGGCTTCTTGCATGGAGAAGATCCGCTTTCCACAATGAATGCTCTCAATCAAATTGGAGCAGGCATTTCAGTTAATGAAAATGGGTTGGTTCATTTATGCAAAAGAGACTATATTTTTAAAAATTGTGACGAACCCCTGCATCTTGGCAATTCTGGGACTGGCTTACGTCTCATGTTGGGTTTAACTTCTGGTATTGGCTTAAATCTTTCTTTTTGTGGAGATGAATCTTTGTCATCACGACCGATGAGCAGGGTAATAAACCCATTAACGGAAATGGGAGCAAGCATTGAATCATCAAATGGAAAATTGCCTATTTCAATATTGCCAACGTCTCTTCAAAAGCAATACACCTATGAGTTACCTGTAGCAAGTGCTCAAGTAAAATCGAGCATCTTGTTGGCTGGCCTGGCTTCAGGGACTGGTGTTGAAATTATCGAGCCTATTCAGACACGTGATCATACAGAAAGAATGCTGAAACACTTTGGTGCAAAAATAAAAATAACAGCTGAGGATAGTAAGAATATTATTCAATTGGCACCTTTAAATCATTTAAATGCTAAAAATTATACAGTGGTGGGTGATATTTCTTCGGCTGCTTTTTTGATGGTTGCTGCTTTAATAAGTGATTCACCAGGTCTAGAAATTACTAATGTTGGAATGAATCCTTCAAGAACAGGAATATTGCTGGCTTTGCAAAAAATGGGTGCAGATATTGAGGTTAAAAATCAAAGGCTAGAGTCAGGAGAGCCTTGTGCCGATTTAAAAATTAAAAAATCTATATTACGAGGAGTGGAACTTTCCGGAGATATTATTCCAAATATTATCGATGAAATACCCATTATTTCTATTGCCGCTGCATTTGCAGAGGGCGAGACTGTGATTCGAGATGCTGCAGAATTAAGGGTCAAGGAATCAGATAGGCTAAAAGCAGTCTCAGATGGCTTCACTAGACTTGGCGTTGCTCATCAAAACTTTGAAGATGGTATGAGTATTATGGGAAGCCCAAAATCTCTTTTGATAGATCAGCCAATCTCCATTGAATCTCATGAAGATCATAGAATTGCTATGAGTTTTTTAATAGCTGGTTTGAAATGCTCAAAACCAATTACTGTAAAAGATTGTAAAAATATTTTCACATCATTCCCTGATTTTATAGAGTTAATTTCTTCAATAGGATATAGGCTTGAAAAATAATAATATCATTACTATTGATGGCCCATCTGCATCTGGCAAGGGATCGCTTGCTAAAGCATTAGCAAAAGAGCTTAATTTCATTTTATTAGATAGCGGCCTCCTGTATAGAGCATATTCATATTGTTTTGATCAGGCTCATAATCATCCTTCTGCAAAGAAGCTTTTTTCTAATTTAAGAATTGATAGTATCGATCATGAGATGCATGTTTTTGAGAGTAACACTGACATTACTTCTATCCTTAGACATGAAAATATAGCTAAATCTGCATCTCAATTGAGTAGCTTAAAAGAAACTAGAGATAACTTAATCAGCTTTCAAAGAGACTTATCCAGTAACAATGGATTGGTTGCAGATGGCAGGGATATGGGCACAGTTGTATTTCCAGATGCGGGGACTAAAATTTTTTTAGTTGCAGATGCAGAAGTTAGAGCAAAGAGAAGGTTTTTAGAGTTGCAGAATGCGGATCAAGGCGTTAATATGCGCGATCTAATTGAAGATATTAGATTGCGAGACGAGGCAGATAAGGCAAGAGAAATATCTCCCTTGATTCCAGCAGATGATTCCATTGAAGTGAATTCTTCTGATCTAACTCCTCAAGAAGTATTAGAAATAGTTTTAAAAATTTATAAAGAACATACCAAGGAAGTATAAAGAATATGTCAGAAAGCTTTGCTGCACTATTAGACGAAAGTCTAAGCACACTTGAAATGCAACCCGGCTCCATTGTCACAGGAGTTGTCTTAGATGTTGATAAAGAATGGGTGACAGTCCATGTTGGATTAAAATCAGAGGGAGTCATTTCTCTGGATGAGTTTAGGAATAATGATGGATCTGTTGAAATTGAATCTGGTGATGAGGTGCAAGTTGCTCTAGAGGCCGTTGAGGATGGATATGGTGAAACAAGAATTTCTCGAGAAAAGGCAAGAAAAATTGGAACTTGGAAAAAGCTTGAGGAAGCTCTAGAGACCGGAGAATTTGTTGAGGGAAAGGTTTTAACAAGAGTTAAAGGTGGTTTTTCTGTTGAGGTGGATGTTGTTAAAGCATTTCTGCCTGGATCACTTGTAGATATTAGACCTGTCAAGGAAGCTCCGGAGCTTGAGAATACTGTTCAAGAATTTAAAGTTATCAAATTAGATTACAAAAGAAACAATGTTGTTCTTTCACGAAAAGCTGTATTAGAAAAAATTAATTCTGCTGAAAAAGTTGAGTTACTAAAAAATCTTGATGAAGGACAAATTGTTAAAGGAGTTGTTAAAAACCTAACTGACTACGGTGCTTTTGTTGACCTGGGAGGCTTGGATGGTTTATTACACATAACTGATATTTCATGGTCAAGGGTTACTAATCCATCAGAGGTTTTAAGTCTTGGTCAAGAGATTGACGTAAAAATATTAAGCTTTGATAAAGAAAAACTTCGAGTTTCATTAGGATTAAAACAAATTCAAAATGACCCATGGGAAACAATAGAAGGCAAATATTCAGTTGGTGGTGTATATGAGGCTACAGTCTCAAACTTAACTGACTATGGATGTTTTGCTGAGCTTGAACAGGGCGTTGAAGGATTAATACATTTATCAGAGCTGGATTGGACCAATAAGAATATCCACCCATCAAAGGTTGTTGATTTAGAAGAAAAAATTAAGGTCATGGTATTAGAGATTGATCATGACAAGAGAAGAATTTCACTTGGCTTAAAACAAACCAAACCAAACCCTTGGACGGAATTTGCTAATAAGTATGGACTGGGTGATTCTGTTGAAGGTAGTATCAAGTCTGTAACTGATTTTGGAATCTTTGTTGGTCTAGAGGGTGACATCGACGGGCTGATCCACCTTTCAGACATTACTGAGGACGAAAATCCTGCAGAAGCGATGGAGAATTATAAAAAAGGTGACAAGCTATCATGCATCATCTTTGGAATTGATGCTGAAAGAGAAAGGATTTCACTAAAGCTTAGTGCTTAATTCTATCAGCAACATTATATTAATTAAAAAATTAATTGAACAAACTAATTGCCCAGGTGGTGGAATTGGTAGACACAAGGGACTTAAAATCCCTCGAAGGCAACTTCGTGCCGGTTCAAGTCCGGCTCTGGGCACCATTATTAACCATTACCAATGATTAAGTTTCTTAATCTTAGCTCTGAAAAACCCTATCTTCAGTTTAAATCAGCATATCAAGCAGCTTTAGATAATGGGCAGAAAGGGATTGAAGCTATTTCAGTTTCGTCATTCAATAAAGAAGCCAATGAAGTAGAAGCAAGATATGTGAATCTTAAATATATTGATGCCAATGAATGGATCTTTTTTTCAAATTACAATTCTCCCAAAGGCTGCCAATTTGAGTCTCACAACCAAGTCTCTATTTTAATTTACTGGGCAAGCACTAATACCCAAATTAGAATGAAGGCGAAAATTTCTAAGACCTCTGAAGAATTTTCTGATCAGCATTTTCAAGGACGAACCAAAGAAAAAAATGCATTGGCTATAAGCTCCAATCAGTCACAAACCATTGATTCTTTTGATGAAGTTTCAAAAAATTTTTATAAAACCCTTGAAAACATGACACCAGAAACAAATAGACCAAATTTTTGGGGAGGCTACTCATTTACTCCATATTATTTTGAGTTCTGGCAAGGTCATGAAAATAGACTGAATAAAAGGCATGTCTTTGATATGCAAGGCGAAGAATGGATAGAGCAAATTCTGCAGCCATAAGATTGTTTTCTTTTTATGAATAATGCTATAAAATCCACTTCCATGTTAAATCACTTAACAACACAACTCTTAAATCAAAATTATTTTGATTAAATTCTTTCCTAATACTTAAGGTTCTAAGTCATCGCTTTGAAGAAAAAATCAACGACTCCTATAAATAACAAAATCTATGCAAAAGAGGTTATGTTAATAGGTTCTAATGGAGAAAAATTAGGTTTATTGTCTATTGATGAAGCCTTAGAAGAAGCCCAGAAGAATAATCTTGATCTTGTTCAGGTTTCACCATCTGATGCCCAACCAGTAGTTTGTAAGCTTTTAGATTTTGGTAAATTTCAATTTGAAAAGAAAAAAAGTACCGGCGGGACTAAAAAACCAAAAAAGCAGTCCTTAAAAGAGATTAAGTTTCGTCCCACCACTGATATTGGTGATTACAATATTAAATTAAAAAAGATAAAAAGCTTTATTAATGACGGAGATAAGACTAAAATCAGCGTTCGATTTAGAGGCAGAGAAATTTTAAATAGTAATTTAGGGCTTGAACTACTAAATCGTTTGAGGGATGACCTTCAAGATATTGCTCAAGTAGACCAAGAGCCATCTCTAGAAGGAAGACAGTTATTGATGGTTCTCTCACAAATTAGAAAGAAATAATTATGGGTTATAAATTAAAAACACATTCAAGCGCAAAAAAGCGTTTTAAAGCTACTGGTAGTGGTTTAAAAAGAAGAAGCGCTTCTCGTGCTCATATCTTGACTAAGCAAACTACTAAAAGAAAGCGCCATAATCGTGGAATGATCAAGATGGCTGATGAGACCAAAAAAATTGCGCAAAAACTTTTATATAACATTTAAATATCATGCCAAGAGTAACCAAAGCACTAGCAGCAAAAGCAAAACACAAGAAAGTACTGAAAGCCACCAAAGGTCATTATGGCGCTAGAAGTAGATTATTTAGAACTGCTAAGCAATCTAATGTTAAAGCCCTTCAATATGCTTTTAGAGATAGAAGAAATAAGAAAAGAACTTTTAGATCTTTGTGGATTTCAAGAATCTCTGCAGCGTTAATACCGTTGGAAGTTTCTTACAGTAGATTCATTAATCAACTTTCCAAAGCAAATATAAAACTAGATAGAAAATCTTTGGCTGGTATTGCATTTTCTGATCCTGATACTTTTAAGAAAATCGTAGAAAAAGTAAGGGTATAATGTTCTCATGCAAATCCCTCAGGATTTAATTGAAACAGCCGCTCTCAAATTAAAATCCGTTCAATCAGAGGCTGAATTCTTTCAACTAAGAGCTCAATATCTTGGTAAAAAATCTTTTGTTGTCACGGCATTCTCAAAGCTTAGAGACCTTCAATCAGATAAGAAAGTAAATGTCGCAAAAGAGTTAAATATTCTTAAAAATAACTTAACTAAATTGTTTGAGACCTCCATTGAAGATATAGAAGGCAAAAGCGACCATAAGAAATTAGATGTATCTCTTCCTGCTGATCCGTTTTTGGTTGGTTCTGAGCATCCAATAACTAAAATTTCACAAAAAATTATTAACTATTTCACCCTTCTAAATTATCAAATTTTTTCTGGAAATGAGATAGAAACAGATTTTTACAATTTTGAAGCATTAAATTTTCCAGAAAATCATCCTGCAAGACAAATGCATGACACCTTTTATCTTAATTCCAGCAGTAAAACAGAATATTTATTAAGAACACATACCTCAAATACTCAAGTACATGCAATGCTAAATGAAGATTTGCCCTTATATATGCTTTCTCCTGGTAGGGTATTTAGATGTGACTCTGATACCACTCATCTCCCTATGTTTACTCAAATTGAAGGATTGGTAGTTGATGAAGATGTTACCTTTGGCGATTTAAAAGGAGTTTTAATAGATTTCTTAGAGGATTTTTTTAATGAAAAAATGGAAGTCAGATTTAGGCCATCATATTTTCCCTTCACTGAGCCCTCAGCAGAAGTAGACATAAAATTTGGCAAGCAAGGATGGTTAGAAATTCTAGGATGTGGAATGGTTCATCCCAATGTATTAAATGGCTGCAATATAGACACAAAAAAATTCCGTGGCTTTGCCTTTGGTATGGGAGTTGAGCGTTTAGCTATGCTTTATTATGGAGTAACAGATATCAGGGAATTTTACTCATCGAATTTAGATTTTTTAAATCAATTTCCATCATGAAAATTCAATATTCATATTTAAAGAATTTTCTTAACACAAGCCTTAGCCAAAAAAAACTTAGTGATGTATTTACGCAAGTTGGTTTTGAGTGCGAGATAGAGGGAGATTTAATAGAATTTGATATCACTCCAAATCGAGGAGACGCGCTATCACTCAGAGGTTTGGAAAGAGAATTCTATGCATATCAATCAAAAAAACCTAGCCAAAAAATTGAAACCTCATCATTAAAACCAATCCAAAATAAGAAAATTATTAACAAAATAGATGGATCTGGTTGTGGAAATTATCACTTAATGATAATTAAAGATTTGCAGAAAATAAAAAATCTAGACAAAAAAAAGCGAAGCTTCATAGAATCTGCTGGTATTCCATTAATAAGCCCTTTGGTTGATTTAGGCAATTATGTGATGTTAGAGCTTGGTGCGCCTATGCATGTATTTGATTCTGCTAAGTTATCTTTTCCAATTAATGTTCTTTTTCCTCAAGATAAGAATCATGCAGTAACAGTTATTGGAGGTGATGTTAAAGATGTTCAGTCGTCTTCATTAACAATTCAGGATCAATCTGGGACCCAAGCAATTGCGGGTATTATTGGTGGTGAGGCATCTTCTGTATCATCGAGCACTTCTAGCATAGCTGTTGAAGCTGCATTTTTTAGACCCGAGGTTATTGTAAATCAAGCTAGAAAGTATGGGCTGGCTACTGATGCCTCCCATCGCTTTGAAAGAGGGGTAGATCCTGAATTACAGCAATCAGCATTAGAAAGATATCTATTTCTATTAGATCAAATAGCAGAGTATGACTCAATTGCGCTTTATTATGCATATTCCAGCAAGACTAAAAAGAAAAATGTTAAATTGGACGTAGCAAGATTTAATAAATTTTCTGGCTTAAGTTTAAAGGCAAGCAAAGCAATTCTTATATTGAAAAACCTTGGTTTTAAGATACATGCCAGAAATGAAAAGAATGTTACATTCAAAATTCCTAGCCACAGATTTGATATTTCCATAGAAGAGGATTTGTATGAGGAGCTATTAAGGTCTTATGGATATGACAATATACCTATATCAAAACCAAAGGCAGGGCCAATCACAAACAATAAGCAGAATCATGCATTAGGTAAGCTTAGGCTTGGCCTTGTTCATTCTGGCTTTAAAGAACTTATGCATATGCCATTTGTTTCAAGAGACTCCTTCCATCAGTTAAATTCCAATAACTGGAAGCCTGCTGAATTACGCAATCCAATAAATGAAAACGAGCCATTGCTTAGAGGGAGTCTTTTCAGATCTCTATTTACAGCAGTAAACAGCAATTTAAAAAAAGGGCATACATCTATTAAAGTATTTGAAGCAGGGAATGTATTTAAAAAAGAAAAAAGTAGCTTCACTCAATGGTTGCATTTATCAGGGATTATCTATCATCATGAACCACAACAAACCTGGAGTCAGAAAGAATTGTCATATGATTTCTTTTCGCTGAAAGCAGAGATCTCTAAATTATTGCAAACCTTAGGCATGCAAAATATTGAACTTCAAAAAGCGAGTTCAATAACTCCATTCAATGAAAATGTATTAGATATATTTATTGGCAAACAAAAGATTGGAGTGATGGGTGAAATAGACCTCTCCGTTACAGAGAAACTGATCAAGAAACAAGCTCATGGATTTGTAATTTATCCAGAAAAAATTTCATTATCTTCTATAAATCCAAAAATCGTAAAGACTAGCAAATTCCCTCTTTCCACTCGAGATGTAAATATCGTCATAGATAAATCTATTTCTTATGAAGAGGTTGAAAGCTTGATTGCCCAGAGAATTATTAAGCATCTAGTCTCCCTCAATCTTGTCAATACTTTTGATGGAAAGGATATTCCCAAGGACTCTGTCAGCATGACATTAAGATTTACCTTTCAAAGCTATACAAAATCTTTATTAGAGTCTGAAATTAATAGTTCAATGCAAGCGATATTGAAGCTTTTAGAAAAAAGATTGAATGCTAAAATAAGGTCATGAATTTGACCAAAAAAGACTTAAGCGCAATATTAAAAAAAGAATTGAGGCTTTCAGTTGATATCTCTGATTCACTAGTCGATGAATTTTTTCAAGCGATAAAAACAACCCTTAGATCTCAAAAAAATATTAAGCTATCTGGCTTTGGCTCTTTTGAAACATTTGTAACAAAAGAAAGAATGGGAAGGAATCCCAAGAGTATGGAAAATTTCAAAATCCCCTCCCAGAATAAAGTTCGCTTTAGCCCAACTTCAAAAGCTAAGTATTTTTTGAATTAAAAATGAAGAAACAGGTACAAAATTTTAATAAATCAGATCTAGCGATTTATCTTTCTAGAAAGTTCTCATCTTTGAATGATGAAGCAATTATTGAAGGGATTGACTTAATACTGCAGGAAATAATTAATACTGTTGCATTAGACAATAGAGTTGAGATAAGAGGTTTCGGCTCATTCTCAAAAAAAACTATCAGACCAAGAAAATATATAAATCCTAAGACAAAAGAAGAGTCTTATTTAGGCGAAACCTCAATTATGCATTTCAAAGCATCCAAGAAACTCCTGCATGCTCATGACTGATCCAAGAATAATTGTAGCTATTGATACATTTGACCTTGAAAAGGCTAATGCAATTTTAGAACAACTTAACCCAGATCTTTGTCTGGTTAAAATTGGAAGTGTTGTTTTTAATGCCCTTGGAAAATCATTCCTTAAGCATGCATCTTCTCAAGGATTTAAAATTTTCTTAGATTTAAAATTGCACGATATTCCAAATACTGTTAGTGAAACAATTAAAGGCTTCAATGACTGCAAAATAGATATGCTAACAGTTCATTTATCTGGCGGAGAAGAGATGCTCAAGACAGCTATCCTTGCAGGTAAATCTATTAATACCAAAGTTATAGGAGTCTCTATGCTTACAAGCTTAGAAGATGAAGACTCATTAACTTTATTTGGTAATAAGCTTGAGGATCAAATAAGCAATTTATTTAGAGTAGCAGTCAAAGCAAACATAGATGGAATTGTTTGTTCACCGCATGAGCTAGAAATAGCAAATACAATTCTAGGCCCTAATTCAATAAAAATTACACCAGGTATTAGGGATATAAAAATAAAAGATGATCAAGTAAGAACCATGAACGCAAAAGAAGCGATTGAGATGGGCTCTACATTTTTAGTGATTGGCAGACCTATTACACAAGCAGAAGGTATTTCTCAAGCATTACAGAATTTTAATAATTCCATTTATGAAAAATAGATCCATTAAAAATATTTTTTCTGAGCTTAAGAAATTATCAAAGTCTAATCATAGCTCCAAAAAACTATCCTTTAAGTTTGAATCTGAACTTTTAGATTATCATCCCTATTTAAAGAACTTCTCTTCTCAGCACTATAAATTATTTGAAGAACTTGCACATCAATTGAATCTTCAAGATTCCATTAATGATTTATTTGATGGGGAGATTGTTAACAAGACAGAAAATAGACAAGCTTTACACCATCGATATCGCAATAATCAAACAGTACTGGAGTTCGATTTTAAAAAAATTACATGGCCTTTTATTAAAAGGATTAAAAAAGATGGCTTTAAGAATATTATTACTTTCGGAATTGGTGGCTCCTATGAAGGGCCAAAATTACTTCAAGAATATACAAACAAACAATCATCTAAATTAAATTACTATTTTGTATCTGGGCCTGATAGGGATGAGTTCAATACCATATTAAAACCATTAAGAGACCAAAAGAATTTTTACATTTTTTCATCTAAGTCACTTTCAACAGATGAGACTCTTTTATGCTTGAGATGGCTGGGTGCAAAAAGAAATTCAAATAACTCTATAGTAATTACTGCAAACACAAAAAAAGCAAAAACTCTGGGTTTTAATGAAAATTGCATTGTCCCATTTCCAGAAACGGTTGGAGGCAGATATTCAATTTGGTCACCTATCTCCCTGAGTGCCGCATTAGAAAATAACTTCTCTAAATTTTTAAAGGGCGGCCTTTCCGCAGACAGAATGCTTCAAGGTGGTGCAAAAATAGATCTGCAATATCAAAAATTTATTAAAATATTGGCATTTTCAGATTTGTGGTTCAGCAACTTTTTAAATAAAAACAATAGAGTGGTTCTCTCTTATAATTGGAAATTGCGATCTCTACAAAGTTATATTCAACAACTTGAGATGGAGTCACTTGGGAAAAAGGCAAATCCTAAATCTATATTTAAAGAAACGGGCCAGTCAATATTCGGAGGTTTTGGATCTACTGCTCAACACTCATATTTTCAATTATTGCATCAGGGCACAGCTCAATTTTGTACCGATATCATTTACTCAACCTCAATCAATAGTCCATTATCAAGGGCGCAAGCAATAGGACAGGCTGCTTTGCTATCTTCAGACTTTAAAGAGTCTGTTTGCTTGCTTGAAAAAACAAATAGCAACTCCCCAGTTAACCTTTTCCATCTTAATAAACTGTCACTTGAAGCACTCGGTTTTTTATTAGCAACTTGGGAGCATAGAGTTTTTATTACCGCAAGCATGCTTCAAATTAATCCTTTTGATCAATATGGAGTGGCTGCAGGCAAACTTATTGCAAAGAAATTTCTTAGTTAATGGCATTGGATTTAAAACAAGTTCCCAATACTCCTGGAATATACAAATTTTTTTCTAAAAATAAAATTATATATATTGGTAAAGCAAAGGATTTAAGAAAAAGAGTATCTTCATATTTTGGTAAATCTTTCAAGGATAGAAAAACACAACAAATTAAAATTCTGACAGATCACATAGAAACTTTTTCAACAATTACTGAGGCTGAAGCATTACTTTTAGAACAGTCTTTAATTAAAGAAAATTTACCTCGATTTAATATTCTTTTGCGGGATGATAAGACATATCCATATGTACATTTTTCTATGGATCATAAATACCCAAGCATTAGCATGAGAAGGTCAAAACAGGCTGTTTCTAAAAACTTTTTTGGCCCTTTTATAAGCGCACAAGCTGTAAAGGCAACTATTAAAGACTTGCAGAAGATTTATCTGATTAGAAATTGTAGCGATACAACATTTAATAATAGGTCTAGACCATGTATTGAGCATCAAATGCAAAGATGTTCTGCTCCATGCGTTAATTTAATCTCTGAGGTTAGCTATCAAGGAGACATTGTATCTTCTCAACACTACTTATCATCTTCTGGAAAAAAAACTAAATCATTAATGACCGCTCAGATGCACATGCTTGCTGACAAGCAAGAGTATGAAAGAGCACAAGAGATCAAAAAAAGGATTCAAAGTTTAGATTTACTTCAGCAAGAGCAATCATTTAATAGTGCTTTGATTAGTGTTGATTTTTTTGCATGTGTTTCTAAGCTTAATAGGACGGGAATATGCATATTATCGGTAAGAAATGGAAAAATCAGAGGTACCAAGACTCATTATTTAAAAGGCAATCAATTACATGATGCTGATAGCCTGTTTCAAAGTTTAATATTTTCTTATTACCAAAATAGCTTTTCTTTGCCTAAGAAAATTATCTTAAATATTAAGCCCTGTAATTTGTCTCTAATAAAACAAGCAGTAAAGCTTAAATTTGGAAAACAAATCTCAATTTCCGCAAACATTAATTCAAATATTAGAAAAGTGGCTAAGTTAGGCAAATTAAATGCTAATCAAGTTATTGAGAATAGGATTAATCAGGCGGATAAATATTCATTTGCAATTAAGGACCTGATTTTATATTTAGGTTTAAAAAGAAAGAACATAACAATAGAAGGTTTTGATACCAGTCATCATGGCGGCAAGAATGCTGTGGCCTCCGCTGTGAGGTTTTCATCTCATGGACCAGAAAAAAATAATTATAGGCTTTTTAATATTCCTGACGAATTTTCTGGAAATGATATAGGTTCAATGAGGCATGTTCTTGAAAGAAGAATTAATAAAAAAAGTATCAACCCATTACCAGATATTATTTTAATTGATGGCGGTAAACTTCAGCTGGAGGTCGCTTTAAGCGCTTTTTCTAATTTAGACAAAAAATTACCAATGGTAATCAGTATTGTCAAGGGATCTAAAAGAGTTAGATCTACAGAAACTATTCTTTCTAAGGATGGAGTTATTGAAATGCCTAAAGATAGTCCTGGATTTTTGCTTCTTCAGCAAATCCGAGATGAGTCTCATAGGTTTGCAATCACTAGCAATAGAAGGAAAGAAAATAAAACTATAAAAAAATCGTCGCTTGATGATATTTGTGGTGTCGGACCACAAAAAAAGAAGAGTCTAATGAATTATTTCAAATCTATTAAATCAATTAAGAGGGCCTCTATAGAAGATTTGTGTAAGGTTTCAGGAATTAGTATTAAACTAGCAAAAGAGATTAATTTATTTTACACATCATGAATTTATTTATTCAATTTCTTACATATTTTAGAATTTTTATTGCTCCAGTAATCTTTATATTAATTACTCAATTCGATCTTTATGGCTGGGCATTATCTCTATTTATTTTGGCTAGTATTTCTGATTACTGGGATGGTTTACTTGCACGAAAATATCAACTTGAATCAACAATGGGCGCAATTTTGGATCCAATTGCTGATAAAATATTAGTAACATTTTTAATTTTGGCATTGAGCCTTGAATTATCCAGTATTTACATAGGTTTGATTGGAGGACTTATTCTTGTTAGAGAGTTTTGGGTAGGCGCTTTGAGAAACTTTAATGCAAGAAATAACAATAATGAGGCTACTAAAGTCTCATTATTGAGCAAGGCAAAGACCACAATTCAATTTTTTACATTTACCTTTTATTTATCAGGACTCTATAGTAACTCTGCTTTATTACTTTTTATTTCAAATCTCTTTTTATTTTTAGCGTTAATAATTACTCTGCAAACAGGACTTTCATATACAATAGCTTCATTTAGGAAATAAGGCTGGATGGCAGAGTGGTTATGCAGCGGCCTGCAAAGCCGTTTACGCCGGTTCGATTCCGGCTTCAGCCTCCAATGGAATCAATTTTTATGGCTTGGATTATCGTAGTTGTTAAACCTAATCAGTCTAAAAAAGCCGAAGAAAATCTTGCTTTTCAAGGTCACAAAACCTTCTTTCCTAGAATTTATTATCAAAATAATGGCAATAGGTATGTTAAAGATCTTTTCTCTGGTTATGCATTTGTTATGGTCAATAATTTGGAAAAACTGTCTGCAATTAATTCTACCAAAGGAATTTCCAGAGTATTACGTGTAAATAATCAAATTCCACAGCTTCCGGATGACACTATTATTAATATTCAAAATCAACTTGATGTGATTTCACTAGAGAGTAACTTAACACCTATTTTTAAAAAAGATGATCAGGTAATTATTCGATTAAAACTGCTGTCTGGTCAACGAGCTAGGGTAATAGATATTATTGATAAAAGAAGTGCTCAGAAAATTTTGTTAGCAATTCTAAACTCTGCTCAAACTATTTGGGTGAATCAGAAAGATATTTCTCCTATCAAGCCTATGATATCCTTATTAGATAGTTAAGCTTGGCCTAGAGCTATCAATTGTTCCTTTCAACGGACCCTCTGAACAAAAAAATAAAATTTATGTTCTGTGGACTACAATATGATATAGTGTTCAATAGTTGAACGGTATATTAAAAAATAAAATTTATTTATGCCGTGCGGTAGCTATTATGTCTATTGCATTTGTTTGATCTTCTAAAAAATTTACCCCTTAATCTATGAATAAAAAAATAACTGAAGATGTTTTAGAAGTGATGCATTTGATTCAGCAAGACTCGCATACATCTCAAAGAAAACTTTCCACTAAATCAGGTTTAAGCTTAGGAAAGGTGAATTATTGTCTTAAAGCCTTGATTGATGTTGGGTTTATTAAAATAGAAAATTTTACTAATTCTAAAAAGAAATTGAACTATATGTATATAATAACTCCTAAGGGCATTAGGGAAAAAACAGCTATAACAAAAGAGTTTATTGCAAAAAAACAAGTTGAATTTGATCAATTATCCGTTTACTTGAATAAAAAATAAAAAATAAAAAATAAAAAATATAAACATGCAAGATACTAACTACAATAATTCTTATGATGGCGAATTTGATTTTTACCAACTATTTCAAGTTATAGCTCACGGTAAGCGTATTATTATTTCTTTCACTATAATTGCAGCGGTGCTTGCGGTTATTTATAGTTTATCTTTACCAAATATTTATCAATCAAAAGCTTTACTTGTTCCAGTAGAGCCCCAGGAAGGAGTATCAAGCGCATTAGAAAGCTATAGTGGGTTAGCTAGTCTTGCTGGAGTTTCATTGCCAAGTCAAAACTCTGGAAGTAACTCCAAAAGAGCCTTGGAAAAACTTATTTCTTTAAGTTTCTTTGAAAACAATATTTTACCGAGTATTTCTCTACATGAACTAATGGCTGTCAAATCATGGGATGTAAATTTAAATAAGCTGGTGATTGATGATGACTTATATGATGAAAAAAATAACTCTTGGGTAAGGGATTTTTCGTATCCACAAAAATTAATACCAAGTGCTCAGGAAAGCTATGAAGTCTTTCAAAAAAAACATTTCATCATTGATGAGGATAAGAAAACAGGTTTTATTTCGCTTTCAATCAAACATCAATCTCCTTATATTGCCCATAAATGGGCTGAACTAATTATCAATCAAATTAATGCTTTTTACAGGAAAAAAGATAAAGACGAAGCTGAAAAAGCAGTTATTTTTCTCAACTCAGAAATGATAAAAACTAACTTTACCGAAATAAAACAGGCAATCGCTACACTCTTGCAGAAAGAGACTCAAAAATTAACATTAATTGCAGTGAATGAATCATATGTATTTGAATATATTGATCCTCCTTCAGTAATGGAAAAGAAATCGGAGCCAAGAAGAGCCTTTATATGTATTTTAGGAACTATATTTGGGCTTATGCTTGGTATTATAACAGTGATCACTAATAACTATATTTTTCAAGAGAAAAATAAATTGACTTGATTTCCCAATAACAAAAATTTTATTTCTAAATTTTTACTAGGCTGCAATTTTATCAATAATTAATTTAATACAATCTAATCACTTTGTCTGCAAAATTAAAAATAACTATAGTAGGTGCTGGTTTTGTTGGAATGTCACTTTCAGCTCTGCTAGCTCAGCACAATGACGTTATGATTCTCGATGTGAACAAAGATCGAGTAAATAAAATTAATGAAGGCAAGACAACTGTTTCTGATCTTCATATTGAAAAATTTTTAGCAACAAAAGATTTGAGTCTTAATGCGACTGATAATGCCAATATTGCCTTTCAAAATGCAAATTTTGTTATCGTGGCGACTCCTACAGACTATGATCCTAATACAAATAAATTTGATACCAGAAATGTAGATTCGGTTGTTAAAGCTGCTTTAAATGCTAACTCAGACCTTACAGTTGTTATCAAGTCAACAGTACCTGTGGGACATACAGAATTTCTTCAAAGAAAACATTCAACAAAGCGTGTTATTTTTTCTCCAGAATTTCTCCGAGAAGGTAGCGCATTGCAAGATAACCTTCATCCATCAAGAATAATTGTTGGTAGTAATTGTCATGCAGGCAAAGTATTTGCGAGCCTTTTAGCTGATGCTGCAGACAAAGAAAATATTAAAGTATTGTTCGTCAAGTCGGCTGAAGCTGAGTCTATCAAACTTTTTTCTAATACATATTTAGCCATGAGAGTATCATTTTTTAATGAATTAGATTCTTATGCTCTTGCAAAAAACCTTGATTCCCAGAGCATTATTTCTGGTGTTAGCTCAGATCATAGAATAGGAGATGGCTACAATAATCCCTCTTTTGGATATGGCGGCTATTGCCTTCCTAAAGATACTAGACAGTTGCTAGCAAACTATGATCAAGTCCCCCAAACTCTCATAGATGCCATTGTCTCATCAAACTCTGTGAGAAAAAATTTTATTGCAGAGGAAATCGTAAAAAAAAATCCTAAGGTAGTGGGATTTTTTAGGTTGGTTGCAAAGGCTGGTAGTGATAACTTTAGATCATCTGCTATTTTAGGAATTATAGAACGAATTAAAGAGAAAGGCGTAGGCGTTCTTATTTATGAACCAAAGTTAAATGAGTCTAGTTTTCTTGGTATGGAAATTGAAACAGATTTAATTCGCTTTAAAAAAAATAGCGATCTAATCGTTGCAAACAGAATGTCCGAAAGCTTGATTGATGTTGCAGAAAAATGTTTTTCCCGAGATTTGTATGGGGAAAATTAAGTAGAATATTTTTAAATAATAGGGAGAATTGAAATGATTATATGCCCAGTAATTTTAGTTGGTGGTGCTGGTACTCGACTATGGCCATTATCGAGATCAAAGCATCCAAAGCAATTTTTTGCACTAAATAATGAATATACAATGCTTCAGAACACTTTAATGCGTCTCAGTGGACTGACTGTTAAAGATCCTATTTTTATCTGCAATGAAGACCATAGATTTTTTGTTGCAGAACAGTTAAGGGCAATTGATCAGCATGGGTCAATAATCTTAGAGCCAGAGGGTAAAAATACTGCACCAGCCATAGCCCTTGCAGCTTTACAATCTCTAGAAAAAGATCCATTGCTATTAGTTTTATCTGCAGACCATGAAGTTAAAGATATTTATGCCTTTCAAAACGCAATTAAATCTGCAATTAATTTAGCTGAGTCAGGTAAATTAGTTACATTTGGTATTGTTCCTAATGAGCCGCATACAGGCTATGGTTACATTAAAACAGGCTCAGCAGAGGGCTCTGGATATACTATCAACAGCTTCATTGAGAAACCGTCACTAAGGCTTGCTGAGGACTTTCTAAAATCAAAGGATTATTACTGGAATAGTGGTATGTTCTTATTTAAAGCCAGTGCCTTACTTTCTGAGTTGAATAAATTTCGTCCGGATATTTATCAGGCATGTAAAGATGCAATGAGCGATAATAAAGAAGATCTAGATTTTATTCGTATCAATGAAAATGCATTCCGTTCGTGCCCAAGTGAATCTATTGATTATGCTGTAATGGAAAATACTGATAATGGTGTTATGGTTCCGATGAATGCAGGTTGGAGTGATATTGGCTCTTGGTTATCGTTGTGGAAAGCAAGTGAAAAGGATAAAAATGATAATTTTCATCATGGCGATATAATATGTCACGATACTAATGGTTGCTATATTAGGTCGGAAGATAAATTAATTGCAGCAGTTGGAATCAATGATTTGGTTATAGTTTCCACAAAAGATGCAGTTATGGTTGCTCATAAGAATAACGTGCAAGATATAAAAAAAATTACTGATAAGTTAAAGGATGAATCGCGAAGTGAACATGAGCTTCATCGGGAGGTTTTCCGACCATGGGGCAAATATGACTCAGTAGATATCGGTGAGGGGTATCAAGTTAAAAGAATCACCGTTAAGCCGGGAGCAAAACTTAGTTTGCAAAAGCATCATCATAGGTCTGAACATTGGATAGTAGTAGTGGGCACAGCAAAAGTTACGATTGAAGAAGAAACTTTTTTATTGTCAGTTAATGAGTCTACCTATATCCCAGTTGGTTCAGTGCATGCTTTAGAAAATCCTGAGAAAATTGATCTTGAGTTAATAGAGGTTCAGACAGGTTCATATCTTGGTGAGGATGATATTGTAAGGCTTCAAGATGTATATGGCAGGGTATCTGCTGATTAATATAAATTAGGTTGAACATTTATTTTAGGCATACAAAATGAATAATTCCCCAAAAATCTATGTTGCTGGGCATAATGGCATGGTTGGAAGTGCATTGATTCGATCATTACATCAAAAAGAGTTTTCAAATATAGTAACTCGCCATCGCGATCAACTAGATCTCACAAATCAACAGGAAGTTCATGATTTTCTAAAGTCAGAACATCCAGACCAAGTATACTTATCAGCTGCAAAGGTTGGTGGAATATTGGCAAACAACTCTTACCCGGCAGAGTTTATTTATGAAAATATTATCATTCAAGCAAACATTATCCATGGGTGTTGGAAAGCAGGTATTAAGAAGCTGCTTTTTTTAGGATCTAGTTGTATTTATCCAAAACAAGTCACTCAACCAATGAGAGAAGAAGCTTTATTAACTGGAGTTCTGGAACCAACGAATGAACCATATGCAATTGCTAAGATAGCTGGAATAAAATTATGTGAAAGTTACAATCGTCAATATGGTGAATCCCATGGCATAGATTATAGGAGCGTTATGCCAACAAATTTATATGGTCCTGGTGATAACTATCACTCTAGTAACAGTCATGTAGTGCCTGCTTTAATTAAGAAATTTCATGATGCAAAAGTTAATGCCCTCAGCGAGGTAATTGTTTGGGGTTCAGGGGAGCCCTTTAGAGAGTTTCTTCATGTTGATGATATGGCTGCAGCATGCATACATGTTATGAATTTAGATTTTGATATGTATACTGCAAATACTTCACCAATGATAAGTCATATAAATGTAGGTTCAGGGCATGAAATTTCAATAAAAAATTTGGCTAAAATAATTAGTAAGGTAGTTGGTTTTAAAGGAGATATTAAATTTGATATTACCAAGCCAGATGGCACTCCAAGAAAGCTTATGGATAGCAACAGATTAAAAAACTTAAATTGGGATGCAACTATTAGCCTAGAGGAAGGCCTTGAAGATGCTTATAGCGATTTCCAAAGCAATATCAACACATTAAGAATGTAGAAACTGGAGCAAAGAGATGCAAAATAATCGTAAAGTTGCCTTAATAACTGGAATCACTGGACAAGATGGCTCATATTTAGCCGAACTCTTGATTGAAAAAGGTTATATGGTCCATGGCATTAAGAGAAGGGCAAGTTTATTTAACTCACAAAGAATAGATCATATATATCAAGATCAGCATGCAGATAACTTAAAAATGAAGTTGCATTATGGCGATCTAACTGACTCAACAAATATAATCCGTATTATTCAAGAAGTTCAACCTCATGAAATTTATCATCTTGGAGCACAAAGTCATGTTGCAGTAAGTTTTGATAGTCCAGAATATACTGCAGATGTAGATGGATTGGGAACATTAAGAATCTTAGAGGCGATTCGTATTTTAGGCTTTGAGAAAAAAACTCGTTTTTATCAGGCTTCCACATCAGAATTATATGGTCTTGTTCAAGAAACCCCGCAGAAAGAAACAACTCAATTCTATCCGAGAAGTCCATATGGAGTTGCTAAGCTTTATGCTTATTGGATTACAGTAAATTATAGAGAAGCATATGGAATATATGCCTGTAATGGTATTTTATTTAACCACGAGAGTCCTCGTCGTGGAGAAACATTTGTTACTCGTAAAATTACAAGGGGCATTGCCAATATAGCTTTAGGTTTGGAAAAATGCTTATTTTTAGGTAATTTAAATGCATTGAGAGATTGGGGGCATGCTAAAGATTATGTAAGAATGCAGTGGATGATGCTGCAACAAGATAAACCTGAGGATTTTGTTATTGCAACTGGTGTTCAATTCAGCGTTCGTCAATTTATTGAGTGGAGTGCTCAAGAACTAGGCATTTCATTGAAGTTTATCAACTCAGGCATTGAAGAGGTTGGAATTGTTGAATCAATAAAAGGTAACAAGGCACCAGCAATATCTGTTGGAGATATAATCGTTAGAGTTGATCCTGGATACTTTAGACCCTCGGAAGTCGAAACATTATTGGGCGATCCTACTAAAGCGAGGGAAATATTAGGTTGGGAGCCAGTGATAACTGTGCAGCAGATGTGCGCAGAGATGGTTGAAGCTGACTATAAAATTGCTGAGAGTCAAAAAATATTATCCAAGCATGGATTTGAAGTTAAATTACCACGAGAGTAGAAACATATGGCTAAAACTGCTCTTATTAATGGGATATCAGGCCAAGACGGCTCACTTATGGCTCATCATTTACTCTCTAATGATTATAATGTAATTGGCATCTCTCGTGATGCTACTCTAAATAGCTTCAGTAATTTGATTGCATTAAACATTAAAAAAGACGTAGAGTTGATTTCTTCATTTATGCTGGACCCTAAAGATGTTCAGAAAATAATACGACAATATAAACCCAATGAAATTTATAATCTTGGAGGTCAGAGTTCGGTAAGTAAATCCTATCAAAACCCCATTGACACAATGATTAGTCATTGCCAACCAAATTTAAATATTTTAGAGTGCCTTCGTCATCATTTTAGTAATGTTAGATATTATAATGCTTGTTCTGGAGAGTGTTTTGGGGATACAGCCATAGATGGGGCTGATGAAAACACACCCTTTAATCCCAAAAGTCCATATGGGGTTGCTAAAGCTGCTGCGTATTTTCATACTTCAAATTATAGGGATGCCTATGATTTATTTGTAAGTTCTGGAATACTTTTTAATCATGAGTCACATTTAAGGGGAGATCATTTTGTTACAAAAAAAATCTGCCTTGAAGCTAAAAAAATTGCTGAAGGCACTAGTAAAAAATTAGTATTAGGCGACTTATCTATTCAACGTGACTGGGGTTGGGCTCCTCAGTATATCGAAGCCATGTGGCTGATGTTGCAGAATGATACGCCAGGTGACTATGTAATTGCATCTGGAATCAGCTATTCATTAGAGGAATTTGTAAAACTAGTTTTTGACTATTACGGTTTAGAGTGGAGCAAGTATGTGCATCAATCAGATCAATTTATAAGACCTAGTGAGATTCAGTCTAATTTTGGTCTTCCAGAAAAAGCAAAAAATGTATTAAACTGGTCTCCAAAATATCAGCTTAAAGATATAGTACGCATGATGATTGAAAATAAACTTTACTAATAGTAAAAATGTAATAAAAATATACTTAAAAAACTTCTTGCACCGCAGAAGAAGTTTAGCATTTTTTAAAAAAATTAATGATAAAAATAATTTCAATTTTTATACTTTTAGAGTTTCTGTTTTTTTTATCTTAATCTTTAATCCCGGAAAAATTATATGTTTAAAAAAATACGCAGTTATATACGAAATTATCCGTTAATTAGACGATTTGTTGGCCATACTCTTCCCTCTACAGGATTTTTTGATAATACTTTCAGAAACTGGAAGGTAGATGATATTTGGCGTAAAAGGATTGATATATGCTTATCCTCTCCAGATAATTTTAAAATTCCGAGGTGTGCGGGTGCAGGAAGTATAAAGAATGGAAAGCAGCTTATGCATAATGGAATTAAAGTAAATGTCGGCAGTTATTATGGGCCAGAAAAAACCGTTCTATTAACTGAAAATAATGGTGTACATGAACCTCAAGAGGAGCTTCTTTTTCAGCTTGTTCTAGAGTACATAGATCGTAATAATAAATCTAAACCGACAATGATAGAGCTTGGAAGTTTTTGGGCTTTTTATTCACTCTGGTTTAAACAAAAATTTACAGATTCCAATGTCTTTATGGTTGAGCCAGAGAGTTTTAATATTGAATCTGGAAAAAGAAATTTTAAATTAAATAATAAAGAAGGAACCTTTATCAATGCATTTGTAAGCGATATTCATGAAAATGAAAAGACTTCTCGTACTCGTACAGTAAGCGTTGATGGTTTAAAAGAGGAATTTGCAATAACCAATATAGATATCCTTCATAGTGATATCCAAGGATATGAGCTAGCCATGTTAGAGGGCGCAAAGGATATCCTAAGCAACCATTCAGCAGAATTCTTGTTCATTTCAACTCATTCTAATGAGTTGCATTATGACTGCATACAAAATATTAAAGACCATGACTATAGGATTATTTGTGATATTGACCTTAATGATACTTTCTCTGAGGATGGCTTAATTGTGGCATGCTGTAAAAATTCAAAATTTGAATTTACGGACCAAATTTCAAAAAGATCACTTCTATTGTAAATATAGGGTAGTTTCAAATTTTTGATTAACTCAGCATCTTATAGCTTGAGAAACTAGCATGCTTATTAAATATTGAATTTATTTTATAAAATATATGACGTGAAAAGTATGAAATATATAAATTTTATATAACTAAACGACCATTGATCATAAAAATTGGAAACATTATATTAGGAAAATCAAAATGATTGTAGCAAAATTTAAAAGTCTTTTTTGGCATTTTTATGAAAGATTTTTTTTAGGAATTGTGGGTCCTAAAGGTGGGTCAATAAGACCCATTATTCTTGAATTAAAAGAGAAATTCTCTAAAAGAGCCATAACTGTATTGGAAGTAGGAGCACGCTTTGGTGAGAGTAGCAAGATAGTTCTTTCTAATTTCAGAGTAGAAAAGTACATTATAGTAGACCCTTATGAAATGTATGATGATTATATAGGTGATGGTTTTGATAGGATTTTATTAGATACAGGTGGAGATAAAGTATATAATCAAACCCGAAAAGAACTATTAAAAATGAATGAGAATGTTGTATTTTACCGTTCTTTTTCTGATGATCTAGAAGTTCTAGCATCGATACCCGAGGAGTCACTTGATCTTATATTTATTGATGGTAATCATACTTATGATTATGTATTAAGCGACTTAAGAAATTATTGGCCAAAATTAAAACCTGGTGGAGTCTTATGCGGTGATGACTTTCACATGCGTCACTCTTCAAATGATAAACTTAAAAATCTTGATGGAGATTTTAATTCTAAGATGGTTTATGAGGCAGTATGTGATTTTTGTTTAGAAAATCATTTATCTTACAAAGAATATGGAAGCCACAGAGGATACGCAAAAACCTTTGGAATATTTAAATAATAATTCTTTCATTTGGCCCTAGTTACAATGATTGATTCCTCAAAAAAAAATCCTTTTAAGGTGGACTTTACTGATACTGGGATTGCTACAAATTTTGTCCAATCTAGTAAAATAATAATTTTTGGCCAAATAATCAAAGCTATAGCTACTATTTTTTCAACAGCTTTCTTAGCTCGCATATTGAGTGCAGAAGATTTTGGTATTATAGCTATTTGCACTTCTGTGACTGCTATTTTAGCCAGACTAAAGGATGGTGGCTTGTCCACTGCAGTTATTCAAACCCAGTCTATCTCCATTCAAGAAGCTTCAAATATATTTTGGATCAATGCTGCAATTGGTTTTTCCTTAATGTTTTTCTGCGTATTAATTTCTCCTTCTATGGCATTCATGTACTCAGAGCCTAAACTGGCTTCAGTTTTAATTTTTTTATCTACTGCTTATATTTTTGGGGGTTTTGGAGTTCAATTTGATGCGCTATTGCGTCGTCGCCTGGACTATACCCTTATAATGATAATTGAAATCCTGACTGTCACATTTGCTATAATAATTGCTTGCTATATGGCATTAACAGGTTTTGGCTATTGGGCTTTAGTGGCTTTATCAATTTTGCCGGTTGCTGGCCATTTAACTTTAGCTGCCTATGCTTCAAAGTGGCGACCCTTATTTTACTCTAGAAAAACCAACATCTTGTATTTACTAAAATTTGGCGGAATTTCATTATTTGCAAGTATTTTGGCAACATTGACCGTTTCGTTAGTCGCTTTGGTAGTAGGATTAATTGATGGTATTAATGGTGCAGGAATATATTCGCGAGCTATTATGATTGTGGGCATTTTTTCTGCCATGTTCCTTATACCTATTTCGCACCTTACTCAGTCTAGCCTTAGTAGGTTTCATGGCAAATCTTCAAAAGATTCATTTGATCGCCTTGCCTTATCAGCATTACAAGCAATTTCGATAATGGCTATATTGACCTGCATGATTTTTATTCTTTTCTCTGATTTACTTGCTACCATTATTCTTGGAGAGGGTTGGACTGAAGTGGGTTCATTGATAAAACTTCTTGCACCTATAGCAATTGTAGAGCCAGTAATTTATTTACTAGCATGTCAACTTACAGCCAAAGGTATGCCAGATATTGTATTAAAGCTCCGTATCATTGATTTTATAGTAGTTTCTTTTTTAATAGCTATGAGTTTTTCGTTCGGCATTATCCCTATGATAATTACTTATGCAACAGGCTCAGCTTGTCTTCGACTTCCATTATTTATTTTTATAAGCTTTCAAAGATTAAATCTAGATTTCAAAAAGCTTATAAGCTGCTTTTTATTTCCTTTATTCTGCGCATTTTTGGTTACATCCGTCTTTTTAACATTTCAAAATATTGTTGAATCATACAATGGTTTTATTTGGCAAATATTTTTTCTCTTACTAGCTTTTTCTTTGTATGGTTTATTACTTCTTTTTAATTCGCAGATAAGGATCTGGATATTCGGGCTTTTGCGGGCTAATAATAAACTTATTTAATTTCTAAATAAGTTGCTCAAATAAATATTTTGTTAAAATAATTCAAATTAAACTAATTTTTAATAAGATACATCAAAATGCAAAAACCAATTTTTTTAATTGATGGGCTTTCTGGTCGGTTTGGTAATAAATTTTTACAACATATAGATGCCCTTAATTATATTGCTGATCGAGAGGGTACCATCGTTTCTAATGATATAGATTGCAGACGTTTTCTTAAAAATACATCTAAAAAGTTCGATTTTAAACTAAAACAAAAATGGCAGCTAAGTGAAGTTCTATTTCATGAAAAACCAATCGATATTCCTTCTTATTTCATTACCGCTGAATCGTTGTTTGAAAAACCAGCAAACTATATAGCTCTTCATTTTCGCGGAACAGATTTTTCACAATGGAAAAAGCATTCTATTATCAAAGAGGATTTTTTTATTGACAGCATACCTTCGGACTATACAGACACAATATTTTTAGTAACCGATGACTCTCATCACAGCATAGTTCAAGCAATAGTCGAGACCCTTGTTAGCAGGGGTCTTAAGATTCTTCTTGTAAGCGGCAACCCTTTTTCTGATTTTATTATGTTGATGAGAGCAAAAAAAATTATTGCCAGCCCCTCAACCTTTTCTTTAGCAGCTGCAATTCTTGGATCAAAAAAAATTATATATCCACAAAAATATGCTGCCATTGAAGGTAAAAATGGTAATTTATTCTGGGCTAAAAACTTAAATAATGAAGAGACAAATTATGCAGCTATTGAGCTTTTATAGGCTAATATTTGAAGCTTATAAGATTTTTAAGTAAGCTCTTCTTTTCTAGATTTTATCTGTGAATCTGAATTTTTCTGAGTATTTATAATGAATGTATTTTTAAAAACAATTTTTACTTCAGAGCACGAAATTCCCTTTATCGCTGCTCAGATCATAGAATTAGATAGTTTGCTAGATAGAGTTATTATTATTGAGCCTCAGTTTACTCACACTGGATATGAGCGAAAATTAATTGGTATTGATAAACTATTATCTATGATTCCTAAACTCTCAAGTAAAATAGACTATATTCCTTTATTTTTAGAATCATATAGTGTTTCCAAAAGTAGAAATGACGCTCATTCCCACTTTAATGAAAACATAACTCGTGGCGCATTCATAGATCATTTTAATTTATCTATTAATGATATAGTTATTTCTACAGATTCAGATGAAGTTTTGTATCAATCATCAGTAAGCAAATCTCTGGATAGAATTTCTTCAAGATTTATTTGCTTTAAAGCTGAAACATTAAGACTCAATCAGTTTATGCTGTCAGATTCGCTAATTGCTCCTGATTTTCATTTTTATGGCCCTTCAATAATTGGTGCTGGGAGATATTTATTTAAGAACAGTTATGCTCATTGGCGCTATGCAGGTAAAAAGGTTAATGAGGTCTCAGGCTGCCATTTTTCATGGTGTCTTCCATATGCGGAATTGCTAAAAAAAGTTCAGAACTTTGCGCATTCATTTGAATATGGTTCACGGGATTTAACAGCCAAGGAATTATTGGATAAAAGCCTGAAAGAAAAAACATATTATCTCAGAACGCCTTCTATAAAACTTATGGATGCGATTAATCCTGAAAAATATTGGCCAGATGGCTACATTCAAATAAAAAAAATAATTTCTTCAGGTTAAAATTTTTAAGGTAAAAAAATTTTTAATCAGATATGCAAAGTTGATATCTGTTATTGAGAATTAAAAAAAGGAGAATCTTTTGATCAAAAAAATACTTGCTCGAATTTGGATATTAATCTTGTCTTTATATTATTTTATTAAATTTATTTGCAGGATGAGAGCTTATGCTTTTGAAGATAGCTTAATTGATATTTGTATGACCTCTCATGGAAAAAGAATATATTTTATGCCAATAGCAATTGAGGCATTAATGTCTGCAAACAAAAGACCAAATCGATTTTTTGTTACTTTAGATTTAACGGAAAAAATGACTTTCGCTAAGGCTTTTTTTATTCGTCGTTTAGCTAGTTTTGGAATAAATATCATCTATGGAGAAAGCTTAGGCCCTCATTGTAAATACATTCATTACCTTAACAGTCACTGGAGCAGGGAAAGGAGTTTTGCAGTATTTGATGATGATGCAATTTATAGATCTGATATTTTTGAAGGATTAGTTAATGAAGCAGCCTTAAATCCTGAACTAAATATTTGTATGAGATCACAGACTATCGGTTTAAATGATAATGAAATTTCTCCATATAATTCATGGGCTTTTAATAACTTAAAAAGGACCTCAGTTAAAAATTTTGCTACAGGCGTAGGAGGTGTATTGGTTTGCTCGAAATTTGCTGGCATCGTTCAAAAACTTCAAAAAAAATTTTTAGATTCGTGTCCTCAGAATGATGATATATGGTTCCATTGGATTTCAGTGTTTTATGATATTCCATACAGGCAATGCCGTAATGAGTTTTACACACCGGACATTATTCCATTCAGCCAAGGATTAGCGTTGCATAAGACAAATCGATCAGGGCAAAACGATATACAGGTTAAAAATACTTATTGTACTAAAAGCATACAAGTATTGAATAATGCTACTTTTTAATGAAACTTTTTATTTATTGCTTGTAGACTGGCAAGATTCTCACATGTCTTATATTATTCTAGAGGTTCTATTATGAGTATTGCTTTCCAATTAATGATTAGTCTATTAATTTTAGCAATTACATATAAATTTTTTGATCGCGATCATCAGAATCGATTAATTCGATTATTATCTGTATTTGTTGGCATATGGACGATTGGCTATGGTGTTCTGGGCCCAATCTTTATATATATGGCAGAACTAAATTTAGTGCTGCCAAATTATGAATATATTGGTCTAGCTTCTTTGCTACTAAGCCTGAGTTATCTTATTTTTATGATTATTTGGAATAGATGGTCTCCTAGCATAGGTATTTTTATCCCTGACAAAAGTGTAATGTTCAGGTCTATTTTTTCTCTTTGGATTATATTTTTTGTAGGTACTGTATTTTCCCCAGCTGAGTCAAGCATTAAGTTTTATTTTGCAATAATTATGCTAGTACCCTCTATTTGCTTGCTTTACATATATGCTGATAAAAGACGTAAATTGATATTAGCCCTATTACTCCATTTAATAACAGTATTATTTTGTATTCAGGATGAATTTTTCTTAGTTTCAAAAGAAAGACTGATCTTAATTACAATCTTTCCCTTTATTTTATTAATAATTATGCGACATAAATTTTCGCTTAATTTTCGGTGGGTGAGCGTTGGTTTTTTATCTGCTACAGTATTTATTGCATCTAGTCTAATTGTATCCTCAACACGAAACGATGTAGAAATTTCAGTAGGTGAGAAGGGATCCGATCTTATAGTAGAAAGATTAGTTGCATCCGCTGGAAGACTTGGTGTTGTGGATACTACTGGAGCACTAATAAAAAATGAATTAAGTGATCACCCAATTCGACCAACATTGCCAATTTGGTCTTTTGCAGGAATACCTTTGTCAGTAGTCCCAGCTATTGTTTTTGAGTATCCTCAACACTCTAGAGAAATGCTACCCTTAGGAGGCTACATAACATCGCATGATGATGTAAATCTTGCTGCAACAACAGCAGGGCACTTGCTTTGGTCATTTGGCTGGATAGGCTTATTGCCTTCACTGGTATTCTTCTGGAGCATTTTTTTTTCATTGATCCATCTTAGCGCCCTCCTGCCAAAACCTTTCTGCGAATTGGCTCTTATATCGCATCTAATAACATGTTTTCGTCTTGAAACCACGGCATATGGTTTTTTAGGAACTATATTTTCATCGGTTTTGGTTTATCTGATTTTCTCTTGCCTAGCCCTATTGATTAAAGTTAATGCAGGCCAGTCTAAGAAAAAGATTAATAGAAAAATAAACCTTGCTTAGATGCATATAAGAAATGAAAGTTGCAATTTTATATAGCCACTTCCCTCATTATCGAGAAGCCGTTTTTAAGAGTTTGCTTTCTCATAAAGAAATTGAATTTCAAATTTTTACAGGGTCTATCAGTGATCTGAATGGAATTAAGTGTATAAGCGACCATCAAATCTCAGTTTTGAAAACTAAAAAATTTGGAAATTTTTATATTCAATCTGGATTCTTAAGAATTTTATGTAATGAAAAATATGATGCAATTATTTTGTTAGGTGACTGGAAAATTCTTTCATATTGGTTTTACGCAATAGCTGCAAAAATTTTTTCCGTTAAGGTATTATTTTGGACCCACGGTTGGCTTAGAAGGAGAAGTTTTATTCATCGATTTATAACAAATAGCTTTTACTCTCTAGCTGATGTTCTTCTTGTTTATGGCAGCAGAGCTAGAAATATAGGGATGAGCCAAGGCTTTGATGGAAATAGAATTGCGGTAATTTACAATTCACTTGACACAGAAAAGCAAATCGCTCAAATTCCATACTTAAAAAAAACTACTAGCTCAGAAAAATTCTTTCTTTCCCTTGGTCGATTAACGCCTGAATTAGATTTGATGTTGATGCTTCAAGCAATGAAAAACCTAAAAGATAATTACAATCAAATAATAACTTTAAAGGTTGTTGGGGATGGCCCTTGTCGAGATGAGCTTGAAGCGTATGCTAAAAAAAATAGTTTAAAGGTTAATTTTCTTGGTGCAATTTATGATGAATCTAAATTAGCAATGTTAATTTATTCTGCAAAAGCAGTAATAGCTCCTGGAAAAGCAGGTCTAATAGTTATGCATTCACTTATTTATGGTACGCCGGTAATTACTCATAACAATTTTGATCAGCAAATGCCAGAGGCTGAAGCGCTTGTGGATGAATTCTCAAATGGCTTTTTTAGACAAGGTAACATTTCTTCTCTCGTTGAGACCTTAAAATTTTGGTGGGTTAAAGATTATGAGCCTCTTATTAGATTAAAAGGCTTTGATATAATAATGAATAAATATACGCCAACATCACAAGTTCGTTATATCAGCAGAGTAATTAGCGAGGTATGCAAGAAATGATTAAACAAAATCTAAAATTCATTAGAAATTTCTTGATTCAATTTTGCTATCGTTTATACAATAAGCAGCCCACAACATATCTTATGTTTGGCTCTCATATTTCGAAAGATTTAAAAATTGGAAAACATGGATTTATAGCTAGAGATGCTACGATATGTTCAAATGTAGAATTTGGAAAATATGCTATGGTTGGACCTTGCCTGCATATTGTTGGCAGTGATCATTTATATCAAAAATTAAAAACACCTGTTATATTTTCAGGCAGGCCTAAACAAGCCAAAACGACAATTGAAGATGATGTTTGGATTGCTAGTCGCGTTACGATTTTAGCAGGAGTTCGAATTGGAAATTGCGCTATATTAGCATCTGGATCAATCATAACAAAAGATGTTCCGGATTTTTCAATTGTCGCTGGTAATCCTGCTCGCGTAATTGGTTATAGGTTTGATGAGGAATATAGGGATGAACATTTAGAAGCAATCTCCAAATTTAACCCTGAGTGGAGGTACGCAGAGAGGCGCTAGTTTATAGTACTTTGCTTTATAGTAATTATCATGAAGGTTAGTTTTAATTCAGGGCAACATCTTTTTAATTAATTTTATATGATTCTTTATGGATAAAATTTATAGAGGTATATGGTGGATAACATACTTTTTTGTATTTCGCTTTATACCTAATCCTTTTCATAAAATTAGAATATTTTTACTAAGGCTTTTCGGAGCTAGTATTGCTTGGAACTGTGCTGTTTATCCATCAGTAAGCATTTGGTCTCCTAGAAACTTAACAATGCAATCAGGTTCTGCCCTTGGGCCAAGGGTGATTTGCTATAATCCAGGAAACATTTCGATTGGTAAAAACACCACCGTTAGTCAAGGTTGCCATTTGTGCTCGGGAACACATGATGTAGAGAGGGCATCAATAAGAACTAATCCATTTATGAAGTTAGTGACAAAGCCAATTATTATAAAAGATTACTGCTGGATAACTGCGGATGTATACATAGGTCCAGGTGTTACAGTAAATGATGGTGTTGTTGTTGGGGCGAGATCTGTTGTCGTTAAGTCACTTTCCTCCTGGTCAGTTTATGCAGGTAATCCAGTAAAACTTCGTAAAACCTTGATTAAAAGATAGCAAAAAATACAAAATGCTATTTATTATTAAATATATATTTTGAATTTTAAAAATAATACTCAAATTACTGCAGTAATCCTAACTTTCAATGAAGAGAAGCATCTTGAAAGATGTTTATCCTCTGTAAAGCAGGTCACGGATTCAATATACGTTATAGATAGTTACTCCACAGATTCAACGCTAACCATTGCAAAAAATGAAAAGGTTAAATACTTTCTTAGGAAATTTGATTCCCATAGTCAACAATTCAATTGGGCTTTAAATCAGATTGAACCATGTGAATGGGTAATTCGAATTGATGCCGATGAATATTTAGACTCAACGTTAGTTAATAGCATTAAGCAGAATGCTATTAATTGCGATAGATCAATATCCGGCTTTGCATTAAATAGGCGTATAAAATTTTTAAGAAAAGATATAACTTATGGAGGTATCTTTCCAGTCGAGGTTATTAGAATGTTTCGTTATGGCCTAGGTAAGGCTGAGTCAAGACTAATGGACGAACATATTATTGTTTCTGGTAAAACAGCTTGTCTAGATGGGGAATTGGTTGACGAAAATTTGAACTCACTTAGCTGGTGGATTGAAAAACATAACAGATACTCAAGCTTAGAGGCTTTAGAAATTTTCTGCAATGGCTTCATTAACGAAGCCGAGGATAATATGTCAGGCGCCTCTCTTACAAGAAGAAAATTGAAACACATTTATGAAAAGGCTCCAATACCAATAAGAGCAAGTTTTTTATTTTTTTATAGATATTTTATACGCATTGGTTTTCTTGACGGATTTCATGGATTTCTTTTCCATTTTTTTCAGGGATATTGGTATAGGTTGCTAGTTGATGCGAAGTACAGTCTTTTACAAGAAGAATTTCTTCTTGAAAAATTAACTATTCAAAAGTGCGCATATATACTTGATATTGAAGAATCAATAGTTCAATCAAAAACTCGATCAGCTGAAATATTTTTGTAGCAACTATCTTTCAATTCATTATAGATTTATCTATGGCAAAGATTTTGCCATCACCTAAAATTTAATAAAGTATTGTTTTTTAAAGCTATGTAAGAAATCTTAAGCAGTTCAGTATGTATAATTCTATTCTAAACTTTTATTTTCACCGGATTAAATTAAGATGAAATCTTTACTGTTTAAACCTGCCTGTCTAGGATATCTGTTGCACCCTGTACTCAGTCTAATTGATTGTTGGGCCAATGCTCACAAACGGTGAAGCTGTTTTAGTGAGAAACTACCTCGTCAGAAAATCATTTTTGTGAAACTGCCTAAGGATTTTTTATAATATTTTTTGATGTTAAAAAAGCTATGAAAATATCTATCATTACAGCAACATATAATAGAGAAAAATCACTTAGAAGAGCCATTCTAAGTATCAATAATCAAAGTTATAAAAATATTGAAAAATTAGTGATCGATGGATTCTCTACTGACGGTTCAATTAATAGCATTCATGATCTTATTTCTAGCAATGATTTTCTGCTATCAGAACCAGACAATGGAATTTATGATGCTCTAAATAAAGGAATTAAGCATTCAACTGGCCAAATTATTGGATTTTTGCACTCTGATGATTTATATGAAGATAAAAATGTAATTTCAAATGTTGCAAAGGTATTTTCTAATTCAGATATTAACGTTGTTTATGGCGATGTATCCTTTTTTCAAGGAACTAATATTAACCTAATCAAGCGAAAATATAGCTCAGATAAGCTAACAAAAGAAAACCTAGCATGGGGAAAAATGCCAGCACATCCTGCTGTTTTTATTCGGCGAGAAGTATATGAAGCAATTGGACATTTCAATACAGACTTTCAAATAGCTGCAGATTACGATTTCTTATGTCGACTCGTCCAATATAAAGGCTTAAATTCTTTTTATATTCCTAGTGTTCTAGTAAGAATGCAATTAGGCGGCGCAAGCACTGCTGGAATTCGAAATACTATTTTATTAAATAAAGAAGTACATAAAGCTTTAAAAATGAATGATATATACTCTAATTATTTTATGCTGTTATCAAAGTATCCCTCCAAACTACTTCAATTCTTAAGGTCATAAATGTTGGTAAAACCCAGAATAATCATTAAATAATGTAGGCAGCATAGATGGCTGCTTCAAAAATTATTATAAGCGGATTTAATTTCTAATTTTTTTTACAAATTTAGACTTTGTTTTAATTAATTTCGATTTTAAAAAAATAACTATATAACCTTATGATAATTTACATACTTGTTATAATTAGCCTATGAAATATATAAACTTAATTCTACCTAAAAAAACATCCTTGCTTTTTTTGTCACTCATGGTATCCGGCTTAACTTTTGGTCAAGAAATAAATAAAGATTTCTTGAACAGTTTACCGAAGTCTATTCAAGAAGACTTCTTGGATACTGATTCTGATGAGACATTGGAAGATAACTACAACGAACGACCTGAAACGAGAATACAAAAAATCGAAAGCGGTATTGATGGCATCAAAGATCAACTTCGTTCTATGGAAGCACAAATAAATAGGGTTGAGGATCCTAATGATATGAAGGTATTCGGCACTAATTTCTTTGATTCTTATCAAACATCTTTTTCTCCAATCAACCAAAAAAATTTTTCGGCTGACTATGTTGTTGATGTTGGAGATATATTGTCAATTCAAACACTTGGAAATATCAGCATAGATAAAAAAATTCCAGTTTCAAGAGATGGATCAATTAACATACCGGAAATTGGTATAATCTCAGTTGCAGGCATGCCTTTTGAGGACGTTATCGAGACCATTGAAGAGTATGTGGCTAAGAAGTTTATTGGCCTTGAGGTTTTTGTAAATTTGGATTTAGCAAGAGATATGAGTATTTTATTGGTTGGTAATGCCGAGAACCCTGGTATTTATACTTTACCTGGAGGCTCAAATATACTCTCACTATTGCATGCAGCAGGTGGAATAGCAGAGGGTGGAAGCTATAGATCAATTATTCACAAAAGAAATAATAAAATAGTTCAAGAACTTGATCTGTACGACATACTTATAGATGGTGATTTATTATTTTCTTCTCCCCTTAGAAGTGGTGATTCTGTGATCGTTGGTCCTGCTAAAAGAATGGTGTTAATATCAGGTGGTATTAATTTTCCAGCATCATATGAATTAAAAGATGATGAAAAATTTATTGACTTAGTTAATTTAGCTCAAGGATATTCATTGAGTGCTACTAACGACGTTTTGATAGTCAGAGCTTCTGGTGAAGAGACCTTGAGGTTTTCAAAAGATGAATCTTTAGATCTTGAATTAAATCATGGCGACAGTATCAAGATTCCACTTTTTTCTCCAATTACCCAAAAAACATTTACAGTAAAGCTCGAAGGCGCCATTAAAAAACCGGGTCTTTATTCATTTGCTAATGGAGAAACACTGCATGATCTTATTGACCAGGCAGGCGGGTACGTAGAAACTTCTTATCCATATGGCGGCATACTTTACAGAAAGAAAGTTGCAGAAATGCAAGAAGAAACTTTTAATAAAACCTATAACGAACTTATCAATTTCCTCGCCGCAAATTCAGGATCTTCAGGATCAATTGGAATCTCTAACTCTCAGAATCTACAGATTATATTAGCAGAACTCAAAGCATCAAAATTTAAAGGACGGCTTTCTGCTGAATTTAGCAAAAGAAAGGTAGCTCAAGATCCATCATTGGATACCGTTTTGGCTGATGGTGATGAAATCTATATTCCGTATTTTACATCAGATGTATTTGTATCTGGGGATGTATTAAATCCGGGAGGAAGAAGGTATTCCTCTGATCTAAAGCTCAGTGATTATATAAATCAATCAGGCGGCCTTGGAAGATTCGCTGATGAAGATAGAATTGTTGTTATTAAACCAGATGGAGATGCTGAGGTCCTAAAAGCAAAATTATTTTTTGCTGGTTCAGATCCGGAAATTTCTCCTGGTACAACAATTTTTGTTCCGAGAGAGATTGGAAAGTTAGAAGGTATTGCCTTTACTGCAACCCTAGCTCCGATAGTTAGCAGTTTGGCTTTATCACTAGCTTCTCTTAACAGCATAAACTAAAAACTTAGTTCTACTAAAATTTCTTGAACCTAAATTTTGATGTATAAAGTTGTATTAATTTACTTTCTTATATTTACAACTCAAGCATCCAGCTCCATTCAAGATTATATATACCCATACAACGAATTTAGTTATTCAAATTATGGTACTTTAGGTCTTATACAAAATCCTAACGCAAGATTTTTAGAAGAAGGCTCCCTTGGTTTTGCATGGACGCATAACGAGCCATATTTAAGAGGATCACTTATTGCTTATCCTTTTAATTGGATGGAGGTCTCATATCAATATGCAGATATTAATAACAGATTATATAGTTTAGTTGATGAGTTCAGTGGCAGCCAGTCTTTAAAAGATAAGAGTTTTGATGCAAAGTTTAGGCTAATAAAAGAATCTAAATACGTACCACAAATTTCTATAGGCTTCAGAGATTTAGCTGGTACTGGTGTTTTTAGTTCTGAGTTTCTTGTTGCTAGTAAATTTCTATCTCCAGGATTGGATTTTTCTTTCGGTATTGGGTGGGGAAATTTAACTGGACATCCAATCAAAAATCCACTTCAAGAGATATCTGATCGTTTTGAATTAAGAACTTCATCTGTAGGGGAGGGTGGAGAGCTTAATATTAATGATTATTTTTCTGGATCAGCTGGATACTTCTTAGGTGCAGAATATTATATTCCTAGATCTAAAGGGTTAAGATTAAAAATCGAATTTGATGGAACAAACTATAAAACTGAAAATGACATACCTCTTCGACAAGACAGCAAGCTCAATGTTGGATTACTATTCCCTCAATCTAAGAACTTATCATATAAACTAAATTATATACGCGGTAATACCTTAAGTTTTGGTTTTTCATATAAGCTAAATTTAGGGAAAAAAAATTCTCAGACCCTTAGTAAGCAAAAGCAAACTCCTATTGCCAACACTGATGCAATAAAAATTGTAACTTCAAAATCTAAGAGTAATCTATATAAAGCATCTCTAAAATATTTAAGTGATGACAAATTTTATCTTCAGCATGCTACCTCAAATGATAATTCATTAGAGGTAGTACTCTCTCAAACTCAATACAGGAATCCCATAATTTCTTCAGGTAGAGCTCTAAACATACTAAACCAAATAGCACCAAAAAATATAAATAGCCTTAAAGTATCTGAGATTAATGGGGGTATTGGGATTTACTCAACTGAAGTAGATAGGGGCTCTTTATCTAGAGGAAAAAATTTTTTTCTTCCTCCAAAACCGGATGCTGATATCAGCTTTCAACCATTTTATTATGGTGGTGTGAATGATTATGAATTTAATCCAAAAGCAAAATATCCGGCATTCTTCCATACAATTGGTCCAGATTTAAGATCTCAAATTGGAGGACCTGATGGATTTTTTTTCGGCGATTTAAAATTAAAGTCAAGCTCAGAACTTCTCATAAGTAGAAATATTTCAGTATTATCTGAGGTTAGCTATGGCCTTTATGATAATATGGATGACTTAAAATTACCCTCAGACAGCATCTTACCTCACGTTAGAACTGACATAGTTCAATATTTAAAACAAAGTAGAAACTTGAGCATCCAAAGAATGCAATTAAATAAATTTGGTCAATTCTCTCCATCAATTTTTTATAAATTCTCAGGAGGAATTCTGGAATCAATGTTTAATGGTTATGGCGGAGAGATTTTATATAAGCCTTTTGAAAAAAATCATGCAATAGGTTTTGAAGCGTGGAAAGTGTTTCAAAGAAATTATGATCAAATGTTTGGTATCAGAGATTATAATACCTTAACTGGACATCTATCTTTTTACTATACTGAACCAAAATCTAATGTAACATTTAGGATGAAAGGCGGTAAATTTTTAGCCAAAGATTCTGGGATCTCTTTTGAATTTTGGAGGGTTTTTTATTCTGGCTTTAGATTAGGTGCTTTTTTTACCTTAACAGATATAAGCAAAGAAGAATTTGGTGAGGGCAGCTTTGATAAAGGGTTCTATTTTCATGTGCCCTTGGAGATTTTTTCCAATTCTTATAACAGGCGAAATTTTGGGTGGGGTCTTCGTCCCCTTACAAGAGATGGCGGCGCTGCATTAATTCATAGTCATCCTCTATGGGGCATTGCTAACTCTTCGAACAATAATAGTTTTAATAGGCACGTAGCAGATTTTTATGATTAAAGTATTTTTATTCCCTCTATTAATAATTATAAATTCGTGTGCATCTATAAATTATTCATACTTTACTGATTTTAAAAATGCAATCTCGCGGAATGAATTAATCATTGACGATCTATTTATTGAAAACCAAGATTTTTCTTTTATTAAAGTTTCAAATTCTAAAAATGATGCTGTATTTGTTCTAGCAAGTATAAGTAGCGTTGGTATATATGAATGGATAGGAGCTAATTATGAACGTATTAGAACTAAAGATGGGCTTATTTTAGAAACTGTTGGTTTGGAGTCTGATATAAAATTTTATTCCAACCTACTGATTACGCATAACAATAAAGGTATTTTCAATTCCCATATTGATTTATATAACCCTGATCTAGTATTTGAAGAAATCAGTTTACAACATCACTCATCAAAAACACATTTCACTGAAAATGGAGATAAGGTTGTTACTAGTAAGTTTCTTCGTACCTCCTCGGCAATCGGTTGGAGATCAGAAGACATATATGTATATAAAAATGGGATTATCCAACGCTCAGTTCAGGAAATTAATCCCTTGACTGGCCCCTTAGAGATAGAATTTTACTTTAAATACTAGGGCAAAAAAAACCCCTCGAGTGAGGGGTTTTAAATTCAGAATATGTACTATTGTTGGACTCTTGTTGCAGTGTTAGTAATTACATTAATTTCTTGGACTTCAATTTCAGTAGGTACGACTACTACTTCCTCAGTCACAACTTCAATTTCCTGTTCTATTTCTTGAACAATCTCATTAACTACCTCAATTTCAACTTCATTTACTACTTCTACTTCTCTTTCAGTGATAATAGTTGATATACCTCCACCTGAGGCAACTGTTGCTGTCATTGTTTCAGTAGCTGTGGCTGTTTCAGTTGCAGTGGAAGTTCCTGTTGCAGTAGCTGTTTCTGTAGCAGTTTCAGTGGCTGTAGTTGTAGCTGTGGCAGTTGCAGTTCCAGTTGAAGTGGCTGTTGAAGTGCTCACTACAGATGATGTACCTGTAACATACTCTTCAATTACAGGAGCTGAAGTTGGTGCAGAAGTTGGGGCCGCTGTTGGGGCTGCTGTTGGAGCAGCGGTCGGAGCTGCTGTTGGAGCTGGAGTTGAATCATCATCATCAATTACCTCGGCAAGAGCTGCAGCTGCTGCAACGGCTGCCGCAATGGCGCCGGCACTAAGTGATCCAGAGGCTGCTTCAGATGCTGCACTTTCAGAACCAGCTGATTTAGGCTCTTCAGCTTCTTGAGAAAAGGAAACGGGAACGAACAAGGCAAGTAAATATGCCAGTTTTGATTTAAATTTTGCCATTTTTTTTAAGCTCCAATGTATTAGGTTCTAATTATCATAAAAAAAAACTATTTTAGCAACATTTTTTTTTAATAATGTTTTTTTTTGCACATTTTATATGCTTTTATAACGTGCATTCGACGGATAGAATAATCTTTTTTCAGCTTTTTACAATATAATATTTTTTATGTGATTTCGGGATGTAGCGCAGCCTGGTAGCGCACCTCGCTGGGGGTGAGGTGGTCGTCGGTTCAAATCCGGCCATCCCGACCATTTAAATAGATTTGTTAATTACTTCCTTAGCATACCAATTGATTTCAGCTATCATGCTTTCAAGTGTTCTTTCATCTGCCCCACCTTCATAAGTGTTTCTAAATGCAACTATAACTTCTGTTGCACCAAGTTCTTCAAGTTGTTTTATTCCCTTTGGTGAATAGGCTGCTTCACCCATCACTTGAAATTGATAATTTGGATGATCTAAAGTTCCGAATTCACTCCTATAATTATTTATCTGATCTATTAGAGCTTTTGTTTCATCTAAACTTAATCCAGCGCTTATCCAGCCGTCTCCAACTCTCGCAGCTCTTTTTAAAGCAAGCTTTGAATGACCTCCAATCAAAATAGGGACAGGTTTTGTAGGCACAGGGCAAAGCTTTAGTTCTGGAATATCATAAAAATCCCCCTTATAAGCAAAGTATTCTCCATTCATGAGCCCTTTAAGAATATCTATTTGTTCATCCATTCTTTTTCCTCTTTTTTCCCAGCGCTCTCCTGTAGCAAGGAAGTCCTCATACCATGGACTGACTCCTACTCCAAAATGGAATCTATTATTGGTCATTACGCCCAGCGTAGTAACAAATTTCGCAGTTGTTACAGCTTGTCTAGGAGCAAGTTTATAAACAGATGTAGAAAATTCTAGCTTTTCTGTAACAGCTGCAATAGCTGGAATAATAGAAAACGGTTCCAGGAAGGGAACTCCATCAAGAAACTCTCTGCTACCATCATCATTATATGGATATGTTGAATCACATTCTTTTGGATAGCAGATGCTGTCAGGAAATGTTATTGCATCAAAGCCTGCAGCTTCAGCAGCTTTTCCAAGCTCTAGATAAAATGATGGATTGCACATTGATGGGTGATATGAAAAACGCATAATTATTTACCTTTTGGTTAAATTTTATATAAATAATATAATAACAAAAATTATAGAAATCGATATATAATGACAGCGTTGTCAAATTAAAAAAATTTTGAAAGATCAGTCTAAAAAAAATAACTCGGTAAATGATCTTGAGCTCAAGGAATGGTTAGACGCATTAGAAAATATTATTAATGAAGATGGCAATAATAGAGCTTCATTTATTTTAGGTAAACTTGCATCAAAATTAACAGAATCAGGGACCATTCCTGACTTTAATCTAACCACCCCATTTAGAAACTCAATTCCAGTAAATGAAGAAGCCAAAATGCCCGGGGATCTTTTCATGGAACGCAAGATAAGATCTCTTATAAGATGGAATGCCTTGGTAATGGTGCTGAGGGCAAATAAGTCATCGGATGACTTAGGTGGCCACATTGCAACTTTTTCTTCTTCAGCAACTTTGTATGACATTGGATTTAATTATTTTTTTCAAGGGTCAAAAGATAGCCAAGAAGATCTAATATATTTTCAAGGACACTCTTCACCTGGAATTTATGCAAGAAGCTTTTTAGAGGGATATCTATCAGAAGATGATTTGGATAACTTTAGAAGAGAAGTCGATAAGCCTGGAATTTCATCTTATCCTCATCCATGGTTGATGCCTGATTATTGGCAATTTCCAACAGTTTCAATGGGTTTGGGGCCAATTATGGGAATTTATCAAGCAAATATTATGAGATATTTATCGGCAAGAGGCCTTGCTCCAAGGAACGATAGAAAGGTTTGGGTTTTTTGTGGTGATGGAGAAATGGACGAACCAGAATCTAAAGGTGCTATCGGTTTGGCGGGTAGAGAAAAACTAGAGAATTTAATTTTTGTAGTAAACTGTAATTTGCAAAGATTAGATGGACCTGTTCGAGGAAACAATAAAATTATTCATGAATTAGAAAGAGAATTTAGAGGCTCAGGTTGGAATGTTATCAAGGTTATTTGGGGAAGACTATGGGATCCAATCTTTGCCAGGGACAAGGAAGATAAGCTTCAAGAACTCATGGATGCAGTGGTAGATGGCGAACTTCAAAATTTTAAAGCAAAAGGCGGAGCCTATACTCGGGAAAAATTCTTCGGACAAGACCCCGATGTATTGGAAATGGTTGATGATCTAACTGACGAAGACATATATAAATTAAACCGAGGCGGGCATGATCCATATAAAGTTTATGCTGCGTATCATAAAGCAGTAAATTCTAAAGGAGCTCCAACAGTAATTCTTGCCCTGACTACAAAAGGTTATGGGACTGGATCAAGAGAAGCAGATAATACAACTCATCAAGTAAAAAAATTAACACTTGAAAATATCAAATCATTCAGAGATAAGTTTGACATTCCAGTAACAGATAAGGAGATTGAAAAACTTCCATATGTTAAACCTCCAAAAGATTCACCTGAAATACAATACCTTTTAAAAACTAGAGATGGCTTAGGAGGCCCGATACCGAGAAGGCGTGACCATACTCAGAAACTCTCCGAGCCATCAGATTCGATTTTTCAGAAATTTACTCAAGGATTTAAAGATAAAGAAATTTCCTCCACTATGTCATTTGTAAGAATGATGACAGATATTTTAAAAGACAAAAATATTGGAGAGCGTATCGTTCCAATTGTGCCTGATGAAGCTAGAACTTTTGGAATGGAGGGTTTGTTTAGACAAATTGGTATTTATTCTTCCGAGGGTCAAAAGTATAAACCCGAAGATGCTGATCAAGTAATGTGGTACAAGGAATCAAAAGACGGAGTCATGCTTGAAGAAGGTATAAACGAAGCTGGAGCATTCTCAGCCTGGATTGCTCTGGCAACAGCATATTCAAACTACAACATACCAATGATTCCTATTTACTTATTCTATTCAATGTTTGGTTTTCAGCGTATTCATGATCTTGCTTGGGCTGCCGGTGACTCGCAAGCCAAGGGATTTTTGATTGGAGCTACATCTGGAAGAACTACTTTAAATGGAGAAGGTTTGCAGCATCAAGATGGTCATAGCCATATATTTTCTTCAACTATTCCTAATTGCCGCTCATATGATCCGGCATACGCCTATGAATTAGCAGTAATTTTTAAAGATGGAATTAAGAAAATGTTTGTAGATCTTGAAAATTACTACTACTACATTACTGTTACCAACGAAAACTACTTGCAACCTGCTCAACCAAAAGATTCAGAGGAAGGAATTATTAAGGGCTTATACAAGCTTAATAATCATAGCGATCCTCAGGTTACATTAATTGGCTCTGGATCAATTCTTAATGAATCAATCAAGGCTCAAAAAATACTAGATTCTTTTGGAATTGGATCTGATGTCTGGAGTGCTACTAGCTTTAATATGCTAAGAAAAGACGGAATGGAGAAAGAGCGTTTTAATGAGTTAAATCCAACATCAAAGCAACAGCAAACCTATGTAGAAGAGTGTTTGTCAAACTCAGAAATACCTGTTGTTGCAGCGACTGACTATATGCGCGCTTATCCTGAACAAATTAGAGGTTTTATTAAAGCACCATACTATACACTTGGAACAGACGGATACGGAAGAAGCGACTCTCGACAAAAACTTCGAGAATTTTTTGAAGTAGATGCAACTAGCATTGCTAGAATCGCTATTTACTCTCTTTTTCAAAAAGGAGATCTCAATAAAAAACAAATTACAGCTTTTTACAAAAAATTAAAGGTTAATCCAAGCAAACCAAATCCTTGGGAAGTCTAATGGCTAATAAAACTATTAATATTCCAGACCTAGGTGAAGCTGAGGATGTTGAGGTGATCGAAATTTGCGCTAAAGCGGGAGATCAAGTTGACTCTGAGGATCCAATCATTGTTTTGGAATCTGATAAAGCTGCAATGGAAATCTCAGCATCTGCAATTGGTAAAGTAATTTCTATTGAAGTTTCTGTTGGAGATACGGTAAATTCAGGCTTGCCTTTTTTACAAATTGAAGTTTCTGACGATGTTGTGGAAAAGGATGAAAAAGTCCCTCCAAAAAATACAGATCAAAAGAATCATACTGTTAGTGAAGAATCAGAAAATATTAAATCTGAACAATTAGCTAGCCCTGAAAAACTAAAAAATTCTCTAAATATTTCAAATACAAATAATGAAAACATCTATGCAGGACCCGCAGTTAGAAAGCTCGCAAGAGAATTTGGAATTGAATTATCACAAGTGCAACCAACAGGCCCGAAGAATAGAATACAAAAAGAAGACTTACATTTATTTGTAAAATCTCGACTTTCTGCAGCTCCGCAAGAAAATAGCTTTGAGTTTTCTCAGCCTGATATTGATTATTCAAAATGGGGACCAATTAAGGAGCAAAAGCTTTCAAAGTTTCAAAAATCTTCTCTTGCTAACCTCCATACATCTTGGATCAATATCCCGCATGTTACACAACATGATGAATGTGATTTAACTATATTGCTTGAAACTAGAGCTCGATTATGTAAAAAGCATAAAATAAAAATCTCACCTCTAGCCTTTATAGCGAAAATTGTTTCCCAATTACTTGCAGATTACCCATTACTCAACTGCTCTTTAGATCATAATTTAGAAAAAATTATTTTGAAAGATTATGTCAATCTGGGTATTGCTGTGGATACTCCTGAGGGGCTGATTGTGCCAAATGTAAAAAATGCTCAATTAAAATCAATTGTGGAAATCTCGTCAGAAATTAGTGAATTAGCTCAAGCCGCAAAAAAACGAAAGTTAAAAATTGCTGATTTGAAAGGTGCGTCTTTTAGCATAAGTTCTCTGGGAGCAATTGGTGGAAGATTTTTTACGCCAATAATCAATCCTCCTGAAGTGGGTATATTAGGAGTATCAAAAAGCTACGAAAAAGTTATTTCATCAAAAGCTGGCTTTGAGGGCCGAAGCTTCTTACCAATTTCACTGAGTTATGATCACCGCGCAATTAATGGGGTCTATGCAGTACAATTTACTAGTCAGTTGGGAGAAGCCTTGTCTGATAATGAATTGATTGAAAAGAGTTTTAAATGATAGATTCAAATTTTAAAGAGGGTTGTGTTTTGATTGTCGGAGGAAGTGGGGGTATCGGATCATTATGTGCTCAAGAATTTGCTAATTCGAATGCCAAGGTTGCCATTACCTATTATAAAAATGAGCAAGCTGCGATTGATATAGCAAATGAAATTAAAGCTGATGTAAATATATACCAATTAGATAATAGCAATTCAAAATCCGTAGAAGATACTTTTAAGAATGTAATAAAAGACTATGGCTCTATTAATACTCTTGTTAATGCCGCAGGATTTGATATACCGCAAAAATTTATTAATGAAATAGATATTGATTTATGGAAAGGAGTTATTGATGCAGACATCAATGGTTTTTTTAATCTAATAAAATCTGGATTACCTTATTTGCGTGAGTCTAAAGGCTCTATAGTTTTCATAAGTTCAGCAGGTCTATTTAAGTATCCTCCTGGTGATATTTTATCTGTTGCTCCTAAAGCAACAATAGAGCACGTTTTAAGGGGTATAGCAAAAGAGGAAGGAAAAAATGGCATAAGGGCTAATTCAATTGCACTTGGTGTAATAGATACCGGAATTTTTCATAGATTAAGAGAGGAAAATAATACTTTCTTTGATGATGCCTGGCATGAAGCTGTTATGAATACACTAGCTATTAAAAGGTTTGGATTTCCCAAAGAAGTTGCTGACACAGCTGTGTTTTTAGCCTCAAGTAAAGGAGGTTACATTACTGGACACTGTGTTCCAGTTGATGGCGGTTACCACCTTTAAGATTTATACAAAATAGTCTGTATTCTCTACTCCAAGCTGCATGGCTCCATAGTTTCTTGAAAAGCTAACAGGATTATTTGCAACATGAGCTCTGGATGTGTGAACGTCTAAAAATATTTTTTGAATATCACTGCCTGCAAATACTGCACCACCACCTGCATTTGAAAATAGAGTATCAACTACTTCTAGACACTTTTCTATAACCAAGGATGCGTCATATCTAAACTTCACTCTGTCAATCATAGCGATACCACCTTGATTGCCAGCATGATCTACCATCACATCATAGTTCCTAAACATAACGGTTTCTATGGCATCCAGTTTTGCCGATGCTTCAGCTACAATTGATTGAGTGTGAGTGTCACCAGCTAATTTTGCAGGATCGCTAGAAGCTTTGTTATTGGCACCATCTATAAATAGTTCCAGCATTTTCTTTGTAGCACCGATTGCTGGGGTAGAAACAGCTCTTACAAATAATTGACCCCAAGGTATTTTATATAAATCATTTTTGTTTACCTCGTATCCCGGATTGGTTAGGTTGAAGCCGTCAGACTGTTTATGAGTTCGATATTCTGGAACAAACACATCATTAACGTGGATATCTTGGCTACCAGTTGCCTTTAAACCCATTGAGTACCAAGTGTCTTTTATTTCGTAGTCACTTTTGGGAATTAGAAAAGTTCTATATTCAGGAGCGCCTCCTTCAGGTGGGAAGATTAAACCACCAAGTAACGCCCAATCGCAATGCTCTGAACCACTTGACCATTGCCAATGACCTGAAAATTTAAATCCACCTTCCACAGGAGTGACTTGCCCCATAGGAGCATAAGAAGATGAAACGAGAGTATTGTCATCTTCACCCCAAACTTCTTGTTGAGCTTTATCATCATAAAGAGCAAGTTGAAAAGGATGAATGCCAACAACACCTAAAACCCATGCAGTGGACATACAGCCTTGCGCAATTCTTAATTGGACTTCTGAAAAAGTGTGCGGATCTAATTCATGACCACCATATTGCTTAGGTTGAAGAATCTTAAAAAATCCGGCATCCTTCATGTCTTGGATAGTTTCTTTAGGAATTCTTCGATCAATGTTTGCGGATTCAGATCTTTTCTTGAGAACAGGAATAAGATCTTCAGCTTTTCTGATCATTTCGTTGTGTAGGTCAGGATTTGTTCTTTCTTTGGTAATTGCTGCTAATGCCATTTTTCACCTTTTTTTGTATTGATAGTAATGATTCCATTAATACTTTGTTAATTCAACATAATAATTCATATTTTTTATCATTATTTTTACGATTAATATTACAATTATTAATTTTTATGAACACATTCATGTTCAATATTGCGTATTCAGAAATTTTTTACTATATGCATCTATAATTGTTTGATGTCATATATAAGTGTGCACTGTAGCGCAGGAAAATTTTCTGGTGTAAATGATAATAATATAAATTTTTTTTATGGCATTCCTTTCGCAAAACCCTTAACCAATAAAACGCAGTGGCAGGCACCTGAAAAAATTGATTCTCAAATATCTTATGACGCGACCAAAAGAGGGCTTAGTGCACCTCAAACAATTTATCAAGATTCTTTTTTAACTGATCCAAACATGCCAGATGAATCAGTGGACTGTTTGTCTCTTAACATTGCCTCGCAAAATATAAATGGCAATATGCCAGTAATGATTTGGATTCATGGAGGAGCGTATATTACCGGCTCATCTAATTCAGTTCTCTATGATCTTAATTCTCTTCCTCGTCATGAAATTGTATTAGTTACAATTAACTATCGCTTAGGACCATTTGGATTCTTAAAGCTTGATGAAGTCTCAAACGGTGAAATTAAATCTTCAGGCAATGAAGGTTTAATGGATCAAAAGTTAGCAATAGAATGGGTAAAAGAAAACATTGCTGAGTTTGGAGGAGATCCTGAAAACATCACTATTTTTGGAGAATCAGCCGGAGCTTGGAGTGTTGCATTGCAATCTTCAATAAGCCCAGAAGGTGATTTATTTTCTAAAGCTATTTGTCAAAGCGGAGGAATGAATGCATTTTTTGATAAAGAGAGAGGAAATCAGTGGGGTGAGTTATTCCTCAAAACCGCACATGATAATGGAATCAAAATTAATGATTTACTATTGCTTGATCACAAGCAAATAACCTCACTTGCATCTGCTATAAAACATACGATGATTTCAAGTGGAAAGTGGCTTTCGCCAGAAATAGGATTTGCACCAATTGCAGATGGTAATTTCTTACCCTTAAATCCCATAAAAAATTTTCAAGATTCACCAATTAAATTAATAGTTGGAACAACAGCAGACGAATACAGACTTTGGTCAGAATTTGAACCATATTATCTAAATTTAAATAAAGATAATTTTTATAAAAGGTTAAATAAATTATTCATAACAGAGGCTATTGATAGAATTGCTGAAAATTATTTACCCAAAGGAAAATCAGACAATCAATATAAGCATGCGCTATCAAATATTATGACTGATTGGACATTTGGAATTCACGCATTGGAACTATTAGAGCAACATCAAGATAATGCTTATGGATATTTTTTTAATGAGCCTAGTCCATTCCTAAACGGTAAATTGGGTGCATATCATGCAAGCGAGCTTCCATATGTCTTCGGGTCTGCATCTAAAAAAATTATTCAAGATTTTTGCTCAAAAGAAGCTCAAAAAATTTCTAATTTTTTTCAAGTTTCCTGGACTCAGTTTGCAAAAACCGGTTCCCCATCTTCAGATTTGATGCGTTGGGATACTTATAATATTAGAGAATCCATTGCGTTTATAAATTCATCTCCTAAAATAAAATCTATGCCCAACAAAGAAAGGATAAAATTGCTGCATGAATCAAAAAATAATTTATAAAAATTTTTTAATAACCTTATCCTTTCTATTTGCCTTAGGATCTTGCATGAGCCCTATTCAACAAGGAAGTATGTTAACGATTACTACTTCATCTGGAGTATCTCAGGGAAAGTTAAATAAAAATGTTGTTACATGGGAGGACATTCCTTACGCCATTCCTCCTGAAGGAGATCTTCGCTGGAAGGCTCCTAGAGCTTTAATATCTCCTGAATCAAATATTCAACCTCAAGATGGCAATGGTTGCCTGCAAGAAGCGAGTATTTATGCAGGAATACAGGGCAAGGGAATTGTCGGGCAAGAGGATTGCTTGTACTTAGATATAAGAGCTCCTTTAAATAATTTAAATCGAAGGCTTCCCGTAATGTTTTGGATACACGGTGGCGGCAATACATCTGGAGTAAAAGACTACTATGATTTTTCAGAGCTCATTCGTGAGCATGAGGTTCTCGTTGTAACAATTAATTATCGTTTAGGCCCGATGGGTTGGTTCACCCATCCTGCTATACAGGGTCTACAAAATGGAATTGACAAAACCTCTAATTTTGGAACCCTCGATATTATGGAGGCGCTAAAATGGGTGCGAGCTAACATACAAAATTTTGGTGGAGATCCAAATAATATAACAATTTTTGGAGAGTCAGCTGGAGGAAATAATGTACTGTCCTTGCTTGCTTCCCCTATGGGAAATGGGCTCTTTCACAAGGCAATCTCTCAATCAGGCTATACAACCAGTTTTACAAAGGAAGAGGCAATTGGCATAAATCAAAAAGGCGCAATAGTAAATCGATTAGGTTCTGATCCAGTGCTTTCCAGTTACGACTTATCTGGATATGGAAGTATAAAAAATCTTTTTAACAATGATCCCAATAAATATGCAGAAGAATATCAGCGTTATTTGAGATCCATTGATGGAAAAGCTCTTTTGGAGATCTATGAAAAACTTTCAAAAGATACTTATGATCGATTGCCGCTCCTAACAAGAGATGGAATAGCAACTCATATTGATGGAGTGAGTGCTGGGTTAGCTGCTTCTGCAGAAAAAAATAATATTCCAGTTATAGCAGGATCAAATAAAGACGAGCTCTCTCTTTGGTTGGGTTCAAATAGATATTTTGTGAATGCTTCATACCCCTTAACAAAACTTGTGCCCATTCCAAAAATTACATTCAAGAGAGAAGATTTATATAAACTCTGGGTGAAAACTCGTTCGCAAGGATGGAAGCTAAGGGGCGTTGATGAGCCATTAATGGAGTTGGAAAAAGCTGGCTATACTTCTTTGTATGCATACAGATTTGATTGGGACGATCAAATCTCGTCATACTTTGCAGATTTTCCTAACTTAATAGGAGCAGCTCATGGATTCGAAATCTCTTTTATTACTGGCGACTTTAAGTTTGGCCCAATTGGACGATTCGTCTATCCCAGGGGAGAATTAAGAGATCAAATGACAGAAACAATGATGCTGACTTGGACATCATTTGCAAAAAATGGTGTTCCAATAACTGGTAAAACTGAGGAATGGAAAAACTTTAACTCCAAGGATAGGTCCTTTATGAAGCTTGATTCAGATGAATATTTATCTATAGATAAAGAGATGTTGTCTCTCGAATATATCACCGAAAATGTTCGACTTTCACCAGTGGGAACATTATTAGAAAAATGTTTATTAGTTCAAGAAACATTTTTTAATATTGGAGATTACTCTGAAAAAGCATTTGCGAAATGGAATCAGGGTGCCTGCAAACAATTCGATATGGACCTCGAACGTAAAAAAATAGAAACTGATCTAATTGAGGAATACGGTTCAGCGACTGTTTACTAATGATCCTCATCCAAAAAAAGATTCTTTTTTTATTTTTTATAATTAGCTTTTTATTTAGTTGTGGATCTGATGTCGACCCCGGAACAATTGAGGGGTCTCCTCGGTCTTCAGAAGCAATCTATGAACAAGACCTGAAATTTTTTAAAACTAAAGATAAGTTACTAGGATCAAATGCTGATGATAGGTCGCAAATTTTATTTGGTGACTTACATGTTCATACAACATATTCAATTGATGCATTTACTTTAGAATTACCCATGATGGGTCTTCAAGGTATTCATGACAGCTCTATGGCATGTGATTTTGCCAGGTATTGTGCGAATTTAGATTTTTTTAGTTTTAATGATCATGCAGAAAGTCTGACTCCAGATCATTGGCGAGAACAAAAAGAAATTGTTAAGCAATGCAATATTTCAAATAGCGACCCTGTAACAAATGATTTGGTTGTATTTCCTGGGTGGGAGTGGACACAGATTGGCACAACAAAAGATAATCATTGGGGTCATAGAAATGTAATCTTTAAAGACATTCAAGATTTACCTGCTAGACCCATTGGTTCTAGAACCCCTGATTCAGGTCTGGGAGTATTTGATACTACTCAACAGGCTGTAAATGCTAGATGGCTTGATTTATTAAACTTTAAGAGATACTCAGATTTAGACTGGCTATTGAATACTGTAAGAAACGTGCCTTTCTGCGAGGAGGGTATTGCATCAAAAGAGCTACCTATTGATTGTTATGAATATGCAAAAACGCCGCGAGATCTTTTTAATAAGCTTGATGAATGGGATTCTGACAGCATAGTCATCCCCCATGGTCAATCATGGGGATTTCACGTCCCTTTAGGAACATCATGGAATAACCGTTTAAATTTCGAAGGACATGATTCGAACAAACAGATACTATTAGAAATTATGTCAGGTCACGGGAATAGTGAAGAATATCGAGATATTTCTTCGGTTAACTTTTCTCAAACCAATAATATGAGCTGCCCTGAACCTACTGATGATTTTTTACCCTGCTGTTGGCAGGCTGGTGAAATACAAAAACAGAGATGCGATGGTCTCTCAAATGAAGAATGTGATGCAAGAGTTGAACTTGCTAAGCAATATACGTTACTTGGTGGACCATATACTAATATGGTTTTTCCAGAAGCCAAACCAGAAGAATGGCTTAACTGCGATCAGTGTACAGATTGTTTTAAGCCAGCTTTTAATTATAGACCAAAGCAATCAGCACAATATGCATTAGCTATCTCTAATTTTAATGAATCACAAGATAATCCAAAGAGATATAACTTTGGTTTTATAGCGTCAACCGATGATCATACTGCAAGGCCTGGTACAGGCTATAAACAGTATGAAAGGCGTAAAATGACTTTTGCTACCGGAGTAAAATCTAAATTTTGGGAGTATTCTAATAAAGCCGAGGATCCTAATTTTCCTGAAATTCCTAAAATTATACCTGGCGAAAGTCAGCCTGATAGTGAAAGAGTATCAAGCTTTGTATATCCAGGCGGGATTCTTGCTGTCCATTCTGAGGGAAGAGGAAGAGACCAAATTTGGTCTGCATTAAAGAATAAAAATGTTTACGGTACTAGCGGGCCTAGAATATTATTATGGTTTGATTTAACTAACTCTCCTGTTGGTAAAATTCCAATGGGCTCTGAGATTAAAATGAGCCAAAATCCATCTTTTGAAGTTAAAGCTGCAGGTAGCTTCAAACAAAATCCAGGATGCTCAGGCGAATCAATTGATGCGCTGTCTTCTGAGAGACTGGAGTATCTTTGTGCTGGAGAGTGTTACAACCCAAGTAATGAACGGCATACTATTAAACAAATAGAAGTTATAAAAATTACTCCTCAATCATACCCCGGTGAAGCTATTTCTTCTTTGATTCAAGACCCATGGAAAGTTATTCCTTGCAATAACGCTGAAGAGTGCACTGTTCGATTTGAAGATGAGAGCTACAATCGAGACAGTATTTATTATGTTCGCGCCATTCAAGAAGAAACGCTCGCAATTAATGGCTCTTTATTAACTGCAAGAGAAGATTTTAAACTTTGCAAAGGCAGCTTTAGAACTGAGTTAAATGATAATTGTCTATCAATGGTAAATGAAAGGGCATGGTCATCACCAATCTATATAAATAAACCCTAAGAATTCTCCAGCCTAATTTTATTGGCTAAGGTACGTTTTATTTTTATCAACTCAGCAATTTTAAAAAAAAGAGCTTCTTCCTCAGGCTTCACTTGACCATCTGAGACAATCAAAGCCATCAACATCGATAGTAATCTAATCTTTTTTTCTTTGTTATAACTTTCGTTAACCTCTTTGATAGTGGGATAAAGGGATGAGCTTTCTTCAGATAGTTTTGCTAGCAGAGTCAAAGTTGATTCCTCAGACTGATCAGTAGCAAGGTTTTCTTTAATCAACATTTTAATTATTTTGCGCTCTTCATCATCAATAGAACCATCGCTTTTAGAGATTTCATACAGCAGGAAAAGAGCTGGATCAACTAATTGTCTATTCTTGAGGGGATTAGAATTTCTTGATTGACGAAAAATCCCTTTTAAAATTTTCATATCTCATCGAGTTTAAGTTGTCTTTTTAAAATCTCACGCGGCATTTTAAAAAATGTTGCCATAAAAATTAATATCATAAGCTTGGGTGATTTGTTTTTAATGTAAATTTCATCTACTTGAGCTAATTTTTTAGGATCACTCATATCAAACCCTGTTGATTGCGCCAATCCAGTGATCCCAGGTTTTACAGAATAAATATATTTCTTAACTCTTTCTGCTTTAAGTGCTTCCTGCATAATGAGTCCTGGACGAGGACCTATTAAATTAATATCACCTCTTATCACATTTACTATTTGAGGAAATTCATCTAACTTTAGTTTCCGAATTAGTTTACCTACTGATAAGAGATATTTTTCATTTACATTATGAGTTCCATCCTGAGGCGTCTGTTTTTTCATTGTTCTAATTTTATACATAGAAAAAATTTTTTCATTTATACCTAATCTTTCTTGTATAAAAAAAGGTGGATATCCATCTTCTATAATTATAAAAATTGCTGAAATTAGCAAAATTGGAGATATAAGTATTAATCCAAAAATGCAAATGGTATTTCTTAGGGCTACTATCATGATGTGCTTGCAGTTAAAATATAATTTTAAATTATTATTATGATTATTGCTGTATCTGGTGCAAGTGGTTCTTTGGGTAAAGACCTCACAAAATTTATTGAAGCTCAAGGCCATGATGTTATAAGAATCTCATCATCGCTTGTCCCAGATAATTATTCCTCTTTTTCATTCAATGATCTCGTTAAACAAAAGATATCAAGAAAAATAGATATTTTTTTTCATTTAGCATCTTTAAATGAAAATATTACAGAGGAAAATATTTTCAAGGAAATTGAACTTACTAATGCGGTGCTTGATTGCCTCCCAACTATGAATTGCACTAACTTAATTTTTTATAGCACGACAAAAGTTTATGGAGATAACTCATATAAATATTCAATACTAGATGAACTCTCTCCCGCCATACCAAATTGCTCATATGGAAGGGCAAAAAAACTTTGTGAGGATTTAGTGATGGATAGATCAAGAGAGAGCAAGCTAAATTTTTTGATCTTAAGATTGCCTCCAGTTTTAAATTATTCAACAAAATCAAATATTGGTAAATTAATCTCACTCAGCAAGAAAATCCCCTTAGTGTCATTTGTTCAAGGAAATAAAAATAAAAGAAGTTTTATATCATCTGAAAATATTGAAGAAATGACTCTGAAAATATTACAGAAACCACAATTAATTAGTCATAATTCTATTTATAATTTAGCTGATCATGGACATATCTCACTGAATGAATTGCTCCGCGCAGGTGGGTCAAAAAAAATATTTTTAATTCCTAATATTATATTTTTTTTCTTTAAAACAATTCCAATTTTTAGAAATATTTTGCTCAAGCTTTATGGTAATTTTCAGGTTGATAACTCCAAGATTACAGCTGAATTGAGTGTTAAACTTAATACAACATCAGAATGCATATCAAATAAGTTCAAATGAATAAGATGACTTTACTCTTTCAAAGCTTTTCAAGGAAGCAGAAGATTTTTATCGTATTGCTCAATGATCTTATTATTGCTTTGGTGTGCTGGATTGTATTTGGTCCGCCAATGGCTACATTTATTGCTTCAGAGTTTTCTGAGAGCATAATAGGTATTTTTTATAAAGAATGGAGGTCATTTATAATTCCTATTTCTTTGTCTATATCTTATCTTTATTTACTTGGATTTTATAAATCTTTAATAAAATTTTTTGACTCCAAAGATTCAATTCTATTGGCAATATCAGGGTCTATGATTTTTGGTTTTTCATGGTCGCTACTGCATATTTTTCAGTTTTCGATTATTTCCACATCTTTTCTATCTATTGCGATACTCCAAGGTTTTTTGTTATCGGCAGTTTTTTACGCTTTTCTGAATATATCTAGAGATATCGCAAAATATCTTTTATATCCAAGAAATATAAATTTAGACGCCAAGCCAGTCATAATCTACGGGGCGGGAGCATCCGGTAATGAATTATTTCAATCTTTAATGCTTGATCCGTCAAGAAAATTAATTGCATTTTTTGATAATTCTAAAAATCTAAAAGATACTCAAATAAATAATATTCCTATACTTAGTTCTATGAAGCAGTTGATTGCTTTAAAAAATAAATTTCATAATTTGGAGGTATTACTTGCGATACCCAGTATAGATACCAAAAAAAGAAGAGAAATCATTCATTCCTTAGAGAAGATTAGAGTAGCAGTTAGGACGGTTCCATCTTTTCATGAATTAATTTCAGATCAAAAGAAAATGACTGATATTCAAAATCTATCTATTGATGATCTGCTGCCTCGTGCAAGAGTGGAAAAAAATGTACTTGGCAGTTTGCAAGGTAGCAACATACTCATATCTGGTGCCGGTGGATCTATTGGGTCTGAAATTTCAAGGCAGTTGCTTGATAGTAATCCAAAAACCCTAATTTTGTTGGATTTATCTGAGTTTAATTTATTTACAATTGAGCGAGAATGCATAGCAATAAAAGAAACTAAAGAATTAACAACCGAAATAGTGCCTTTACTTGCTGATATAAAAGATAGGACTAATCTAGAGTCAATTTTTATTAAATATAATCTAGATAGCATTTACCATGCAGCTGCTTATAAACATGTTCCATTGGTTGAGAACATAAATAATATTACTAAAGCATGTGAAAATAACATTCTTGGAACCTATCACCTTGCTTCCTTAGCAATAGAGTGCAAAGCAAAATCTTTTGTCATGATTTCAACCGACAAGGCTGTCAGACCAACAAATGTTATGGGAGCATCCAAAAGAATGGCTGAGATGGTAATTCAATCAATGAATGCCTCATCTTCTTCTACAAAATTTTCGATGGTTAGATTTGGAAATGTATTAAATTCATCTGGTTCTGTAATACCTTTATTCCTTGAGCAAATTGCACAGGGTGGCCCAGTTACAGTGACGCATAGAGATGTTACAAGGTATTTCATGACCATACCTGAAGCCTCAAATCTTGTTCTTCAAGCTTCCCAGTTATCAACCGGTGGAGAGGTTTTTATTCTTGATATGGGGGAACAAATGAAGATTTATGATCTTGCTCAAAAACTAATTCATCTTTCAGGAAGAAATATTGCCCTTGCTCATGATGATGAGGGCATTGAAATTATTGAAATTGGACTGAGGCCTGGTGAAAAAATGTATGAAGAATTGTTAATCTCTGGCGAAGAGATGCCTACTCAAAACAAAAAAATTTTTAAGTCCTTAGAAAATTTTCCTGATCTCAAGCAAATGAATGAAATACTAGATTCATTGTCGAATGCAATTTCATTAAATAATGTAGAGGATATTATTGATTTATTAGAAATACACATAGAGGGTTTTCATGAAAATAGTTAACATTAAAAAATATTTATCGTCGTTGTTAATAGTTTTAGTCACATACCCTGTTTTTGCTATTGATGTGAATAAATTAAGTCTCAGTGAAGGATTTGCTATCTCAATATTTGCAGAGGGTTTAGATTCCCCCAGGCAAATGGTTGAAGGCTCTAACGGCATTATTTTTGTTGCAGAAAGAGGCGGTCAAATAATTGCTTTAAAAGATACTGATAACAATGGCCAAGCTGATCAAAAAATACTGATTCTCAATGATTTAACTTTTTCAACAGGACTTAGTTTATTTAACGGAGATTTATATTTTTCTGAAATAAGCAAGATATGGAAAATTGAGAATATAGAAGATTGGATCCAAAGTTACTCAACTTCTTCAGATTCCCCGCAAAAAATACTCGTGGTTGAAAATTTGCCTGATGATGAGTGGCATGGTTGGAAATGGTTGATGCATGATAGGGATGGAAATCTTTATTTTAATGTTGGAGCTCCATGCAATATTTGTTTATCTGATAATCCACAATATGCTAGCATCCTGAGACTTAAAGATAGTCAAATAGAATTTGTTGCGAAAGGTGTTAGAAATAGTGTGGGATTTGATTTTCATCCATTAAGCAATAAACTTTTTTTTACTGATAATGGAAGGGATTGGCTAGGAGATGACTCGCCATCCTGTGAGCTGAATAGATTAGATCAAGAAGGTCAGTTTTTTGGATATCCTTACAAACATGCATCCAATGTGCTTGATCCAGAGTTTGGCCCTCTTAATTCCGGATATACATTTGTTGATCCTATATATGAACTTGGTGCACATGTAGCTCCCACTGGTATAGATTTCTATGATGGTGAGATGTTTCCAGAAACAATGAAAAATAATCTCTTTATTGCTTTGCATGGCTCTTGGAATAGAAGCGAAAAAGTTGGGTATAAGATTGTAAGAGTTGATCTAGATACTAGCGGCAATGTAATTGGCTCTCACAATTTTATTACAGGATGGTTGCAGGATGACAAGGTAATTGGCAGACCCTCAGCCCCTCTTGTTTTAAATGACGGAAGTATGCTGATATCAGATGATAAAGCAAATGTGATTCTTAGAGTAACCTACTCGCAATAGTGATGAAAGTTGGAATTGCAGGTTATGGCGTTGTTGGTAAAACAAGGTACACATCAATAATCAAAAATACAACATTTAAAGTCACCGCTATTTCAGAAAAAAATCTAGAAGCTCAAAAGGTCATTCCATCAGGCATAGCGATTTTTGATAGCTATCAAGATCTTATTTCTAAGACTGAGTTAGATATCATTTTCATCAGCTTACCCAATAAGTTTGCAGCAGAGGCAGTCGCGCTAAGCCTTGAAAAAGGACTTCATGTCTTTTGTGAAAAGCCTCCAGCAAGGACGCTTAAAGAGCTTCAAATTGTTCAAAAAATACATAAGAAATTTCCTAATTTAAAGTTAATGTATGGATTCAATCATCGATTTCATCTCTCTGTTGAGGAGGCAAAAAGAATAATTCAAAATAATACCTTAGGAAAAATTATCAATATGAAAGGGGTTTATGGCAAGTCACAAATCATTAGTTTTAACCAAACAGATTGGAGAACTAAAAGAGAAGAATCAGGAGGAGGCATCCTGCTTGATCAAGGAATTCATATGCTTGATTTGATGAAATACTTATCAGGCAAAAATTTTTCTAAAATTTTTTCTTTTATTGACAACGCATTTTGGAATTTTGATGTAGAGGACAATGCATACGTTTTAATGAAATCGGAAGATGGTGTCGTTGCACAGCTTCATTCTTCTGCTACTCAATGGAGACACATATTTAATTTAGAAATTACACTTCAAAAAGGATCATTGGTTCTAGGTGGCTTGCTTACAGGGTCTAAAAGCTATGGAGATGAAACATTAAAAACAATTACTTCAAATCCAGAAAAAGATAAAGGAATGCCCATGGAGTCGACCATTAAATACAACGAGGATGTATCATGGGACAATGAGATTCAATATTTTTATGATTGTTTAACTAATAATTCAGAAATTAAAAGAGGAAGCATCGAGGATGCTATTGAAACAATGAAACTGGTTGAGGCTATATATAAAGCTGATCCTGAATGGAAAAAGAAATACTATAATTAAACGGACTGATCATGAACAAATCCTCTGCATATTCTAATGAGTATCTAGAATATCTAACCAATCTCATCTCAAAACTGGATAGGGAGGCAATTGGTAAGTTTGCTGATTTGCTGCTTGAGTCCAGAGAATCTGGCAGCACAACTTTTTTTCTAGGAAATGGCGGCAGTGCATCTACTGCAACTCATTTTGTTAATGATGTATCTCTTGGAAGCCGTCAGTTTGAAAAACCTTTCAGAGCTATAAGTTTGTGTGATAATCAAGCGGTAATTACCGCAATTGCAAATGATGATGGGTATGAAAATATTTTTTTGCAACAACTTCAAACATTAGCAAAATCTGGAGATACCATTGTCTGTATTTCTGCTTCAGGGAATTCTAAAAATTTAATATGTGCAATAGAATACGCAAAAAAGCATGAAATTTTTGTGGTCGGGATGACTGCTTTTGATGGCGGATATTTAAAAGAAAATTGTGATCTTAATATTCACGTACCAACAAAAGTCGGAGAATATGGACCAGCAGAAGATTTGCATATGGTAGTTTGTGGTTTGGTCGGATCATATTTTAGAGCAAAATTTTTGAATGCTTGATTTAGAGCAATGCCTAACTATTGCAAAATCTGCTGCTTTGCTAGCAGGAGACTTCTTGTTAAAAGCAAAAGGAAAAAATCTAGAAGTTTTAAATAATGAAGGAAGAGATTTAAAGCTTCAACTGGATATTGATACTGAAAAACTTATAAAAGAGTACTTAAACTCAAAAAGCTCCTATGCAATACTTGGTGAAGAGTTAGGCTCAAATAATGATCTAGATGGATATTTTTGGGTCGTGGACCCTCTTGATGGAACGTCAAATTTTTTAAGAGATATCCCGATTAGCTGTGTATCAATAGCTTTGATGAACAAGAGCAATCCCTTGTTGGGAGTCATATATGATTTTAATCATGAAGAGCTTTATTACGGACACATTGAATCTAAGGCCTATATTAATGATAAGGAGATAAACGTATCGCCACTGGCATTAAAGAAAGAGTCAACACTTGTAACGGGAATTCCAGCCAAATCAAACTATTCTGATAATGAATTTAGTGAAATGATATGTGATTTTCAAGCATGGAAAAAAGTAAGAATGATTGGTTCTGCCGCCATGGCTGCATGTTATGTTGCCTCTGGTAAAGCAGAGACTTATAAAGAAAATGGTATTTTTCTATGGGATGTGGCTGCTGGCGCAGCAATTGTTAGCGCAGCTGGAGGGGAGGTATCTCTTGAAAATATTCAAGTAGACTTCAGGGTAGATGCCAGATTTTCAAATAATACAATAGAGCAGTAGTTTGAATACATCTGATACGATTGCAGTTGCTTCGAGATCTTTTTCAAGAAATGAAAATCTAGTAGCATCTCTTAAAAGGAAATATTCATCGGTGATCTTGAATGAGACAGATAAAACTCTTGCTGGAGATCAGCTGGTTGAGTTTTTAATGCCAGCAACAAAAGCAATAATTGGCATCGAAGATTTATCTGAGCCTATTCTGGAAAAACTCCCATTGTTGCAAGTTATAAGCAAGTACGGGGTTGGCTTAAATAATATTGATTTAAAATTACTTAAAAAAAGAAATATAAGACTAGGATTTACACCAGGTGTAAATAAACAAAGTGTAGCAGAGCTTGCATTAACTCTAACGCTTTTGGGGCTAAAAAAAATTAAAGATAATAATTTAGATATTATTAATGGAAATTGGTCACAGGAAAAGGGCTCAGAGCTTTTTGGAAAAACTGTTGGACTACTTGGATTTGGAAATATTGGGCAAAAGTTAGCTGCACTCTTGCAACCATTTAATTGCAGAATCTTATTTTATGATGAAAAAGTTTTTTTAGACAGCGAAATGGTCAACCTTGCAAAAGATCTTAATTATGAAGCGGGCTCGATAGTTCAGACTTCTTTAGAGCAACTATTAAAAGAATCCAGTATTTTAAGTATTCATCTTCCATTAATAGCATCCACGCAAAATATCATATCTAAAAAAGAATTAGATTATTTGAAGCCTGACGTATGCATAATTAATACAGCAAGAGGGGGTATTATTAATGAAAAGGATCTTTTTAAATTCCTTTCGCAACAACCTTTAAGTTTTGCTGGATTTGATGTTTACAAAGAGGAGCCTGCAATGAATAATCCTTTATTTAAACTAACAAACTTTTTTGGTACATCTCATCGCTCTAGTCTGACAAATGAAGGTATTAGCTCAATGGGGATGGCAGCAATTAATGGGTTAGATGATAATATTGAAATCACATAATTAATTGATTTTATGAATAAACTTTCTATTGGAACATGGCAAAGTCTTCCCAATGAATCTATAGCAGAAATTTTTGCTAATGCTGGGTATGACTGGATTGTTATTGATCTTGAACATAGCTGTATCAATATAAATCAGGCTGAACAATTAATTAGAGTTATAGACTTGGCAGGGTCTAAGCCTTTCGTAAGATTGTCTGGGCATGATGCCACACAAATTAAAAGAGTCCTAGATGCCGGAGCTAAAGGTATCTTAGCCCCCATGGTTGAAACACTCCATCAGATAGAAGGTGTAATCTCTGCCTGCCGCTATCCACCAAATGGCAAGAGAGGCATGGGACTCGCAAGAGCACAAGGTTATGGTGAGAGCATCGCAAAGAAAGATTATATTACTAGTAAAGTTAACGAAGTAGAAATATATGCTCAGATTGAATCTAAAAAAGGATTAAAAAACTGTAAAGAAATTTTTTCTAAAGATATAAATGGTTTTTTTATAGGACCTTATGATCTGTCAGCATCATTAAATAGTCCTGGAAAATTTGATACAGATGAATTTAATAATGCAGAAAAAATCATATTGTCAGCAGCTAAAGAAGAAGGTATAAGATGTGGATATCACCTTGTTGAGCCTAAGAAAGAGGAAATAAAAGTGCTAGAAAGCAAGGGGTATAATATGATTGCATTTAGCGTTGATATTAGAATGTTAGATGTTAACGCAAGATTGCCTTTCTAATTAAAATGAAAAGAACCCTAGGCGTTATACCAGCAAGAATGGCATCATCTCGTTTTCCCGGTAAGCCCCTTAAAAAAATACTAGAGATTCCAATGCTTGCTCATTGCTATGAAAGAGCTCTTATTTCTGGTGCCTGTGATAATCTAGTGATCGCAACACCAGACCAAGAGATCATTGCTTGGGCTAATTTGCATGATATACCGTCTGTTTTAACTAGTCATATACATCAAAGGGCTACTGACAGAGCAAAAGAAACTTTAGATATTCTATCTCGTGAAGGAGATTTTTTTGATTTCATTCTTTTGCTTCAGGGCGATGAACCGCAAATTCACCCAGATGACATTATAAATTTAAAAAATGCATTCACAGGTATAGAGTATGAGGCAGTAAATTTATTATTCCCGATTTCAAAAAATGATTTAGAGAATCCAAATGTCGTCAAAGCAGTTGTAAAAAAAGATTTAAACATTAAATTTTTTTCTAGAACTCATGTGCCTAATAATTGTCTAAGCGGATTTAGACAGTTGGGGATGATAGGTTTTACGAATAGTGCATTGTTGTACTATGCTGATCTATCACCAACCCCGCTAGAAGAAGTTGAATCAATAGATATGATGCGATTCTTAGAAAATGATTTCTCCATTCAAGGCGTTTTATCTTCATCTCCAATTCTTGGTGTAGATAATCCTGAAGATATAATTAAGCTTGAGAGAGTAATGAAAAATGATCATTTTGTTCGCCTGTATAAAAATAAATATATTTAAAGTGAAACTATGCCTATGAAAGGATTAATTTGGTTTAGAACTGATTTAAGGCTTGATGATAATCCTGCGCTTCTCGATGCCATTGATAAATGCGACGAGGTTGCTGGTATATACATATTTTCTGAGAATCAATGGAATGATCACAATGAATCAAATGTTAAACTCAGCTTTCTTATTAAGAATTTAGAAATCTTAGAGAAATCATTATCTAATTTAAATATCCCATTAATTACACTTAATACAAACTCCTTTAAATCTCTGCCAAAAGATTTAAACAATTTTTCTGTAACCAATAATATTAACCAAGTCTTTTGGAATAATGAATTTGGAATCAATGAATCAAAAAGAGATGACCTATCTGCTCAAATATTGAATAATAGCAATATTCACGTTTCTAGATTTGATGATCAAGTTATATATGAGCCTGGGATTCTGAGAACTGGTCAAGGAAAACCCTTTTCTGTATTTACTCCATTCAAAAGGAGATGGATTGAAAATTTTGATATGAACTTTCTTGAGATTCGTAAGCCATCTGCCTTAAAAAAATCAATCTCCCTAAATAACGAATCATCAAAAATACAATATTCAAAAATCCACAAAGTTGATATTGATCTTTGGCCTGCCGGTGAAGATGCTGCGGCAGCCAGATTATCTAATTTTCTTGAATTGAAATCTAGGGATTATAATCAATCAAGAAACTCCCCAATTTTAGATGGCACAAGCAGAATCTCACCATATCTTGCATTAGGTATTCTTTCACCAAGAAGATGCATTTTAGAAGGCATGAAGCTAAATAACTTTGAATTAACTTCAGGAAATAAGGGTATTTGTAAGTGGATAGATGAAATTGTCTGGAGGGAGTTCTACAGAAATATCATGCACTCTTTTCCAAAAGTTAGTCTTAATAAACCGTTTCAAGACTACACTGATTCCATTAAATGGAGGCATTGCGATAATGAATTAAAAGCTTTTTATGAGGGTAGAACTGGCTTTCCTATAGTGGATGCGGGTATTAGACAAATGCTTACAGAAGGATGGATGCATAATCGATTAAGAATGGTGGTTGCAATGTTCTTCACTAAAAACATGCTTCATGATTGGAGGCTTGGAGAAGAGTTTTTTATGAAAAATTTAATCGATGGTGACTTTTCCTCAAACAACGGCGGCTGGCAGTGGAGCGCATCTACTGGAACAGATGCTGCACCTTATTTCAGAATATTTAATCCAATAACTCAGTCTCAAAACTTTGATCCCAATGGAGATTTTATTAAAAAATTTATCCCAGAATTAAAAGATGTCTCCCTAAAAAATATTCATCAGCCTAAACAGGATCTCTTTTCCTCTAGTGACTATCCTGCACCAATGCTAGACCTTAAGACATCTCGCCTTAGAGCAATTGAAGCATTTAAAACTGCCAGAGAATTCAATAATTCTTGATTTAGCGGTTTTCAATACCTTTACTGGAGACATGTTATTAACATCCGTTATAATAAAAATCTAATTTTTATTTAGAGGAATGTTTATGTCAGATCATCTTAAATTTTATATTAATGGAGAATGGGAGGATTCATTAGGATCCGAGACTATTGAAGTATTTAATCCATCAGATGAAAGTGTCATTGGATCTATTTCTGCAGGAACAAAGGAGGATGTGGACATAGCTGTTGCTTCTGCCAAAGAGGCATTCAAGACTTTTGGATTCTCAACGAAAGAAGAAAGAATTGAATTACTTGAAAATATTATTTCTGAATATGAAAAACGTTCAGATGATCTTGCTCAAACAATTTCACAAGAAATGGGGGCACCATTGTGGCTATCAAACGTGGCCCAGGTTACCTCAGGTTTATCGCACTTCAAAGATACCCTAGAAGTTTTAAAAACATATGAATTTGAAGGAACTGAAAATAATTATTTAATTCGAAAAGAACCAATTGGAGTTATTGGCATGATTACACCTTGGAACTGGCCTATGAATCAAATGTGTACGAAAGTAGCCTCTGCGATAGCCTCTGGTTGCACAATGGTTTTGAAACCAAGTGAAATTACTCCATTTTGTGGAATTATGTTTGCTGAAATTATTCATGCTGCGGGAGTCCCAGCTGGGGTTTTTAATCTTGTAAATGGAATGGGGCCTATAGTTGGAGCAGCTCTTTCTGAGCATAAGGATATCGATATGATGCATTTTACGGGCTCAACAAGAGCAGGAGTTGCAGTTGCAATAGCATCTGCACCAACAGTTAAGAGAGTGGCTCAAGAGCTTGGTGGTAAATCAGCTAACATCATTTTAGACGATGCTGATATTGAAAAAGCAGCTGGTGCAGGAGCAAATCATTGTTTTATGAATACAGGTCAGTCTTGTAATGCGCCAACAAGAATGTTGGTTTCTGCGACTAACTATGAAAGAGCAGTTGAAGCAGCGGCTCAGGTTGCAAATTCCACAGTAGTGGGAGCGCCAGAAGATGAGGATGTAAAAATCGGACCTATTTCTAATAAAGTTCAATATGAAAAAGTTCAAAGATTGATCCAAATTGGAATTGATGAAGGTGCTAGATTGGTTGCTGGAGGTATAGGTAGACCTGAAGGTAGATCAGAAGGTTATTTTGTTAAGCCAACAGTTTTTGCAGATGTAACTAACGACATGACAATAGCTAGAGAGGAAATTTTTGGTCCTGTTTTAAGCATACTAAAGTATGAGTCTGAAGATGAGGCTATAGAAATTGCTAATGATACTGAATATGGATTGGCAGGATATGTTCAATCCGGTGATGAAGATCATGCTAAGCAGGTAGCAAGAAGGATAAGAGCAGGTCAAATCAGTATTAATGGTGGTTCAAGAGGTCCGGCAGCGCCATTTGGTGGCTTTAAAACTTCTGGTAATGGGAGAGAGCACGGATTATCTGGGCTTGAAGAGTGCCTTGAGACAAAAGCTATAATTGGTAGCTAATCAATCCAGTAAATCAGGCTCTTTTGTAGTAATCATGTCTAAAAGAGGTTGAAAGCTAGCCCAAGCAGCCAAATCATTAGCAATAAATTCTCTTGTTTTAATGGCTGTTTCATGAGGTATTTTCGTAGTCTCTCCAGCAGCATCTGCAAGAAGTTGCGAATGACAACATCTTTCCATTGAAAAATAATACCAAAGCGCAATGTCTATTGAGGGGCCAGTAGTCAAAATTCCATGGTTTTGCAAGAAGAGGACTGTTTTATCCCCCAGAGCGTTTGCAATCCTATCTCCTTCCTCAGTTTCTTCAACGACCCCGGAAAAGTGATTATGAATTGCCTGTCTTTCATAAAATGCACAAGAATCTTGAGAAATTGGATCAAGCAGTTTGCCAAATGTAGAAAAAGTTCTTCCATAGAGCGAATGAGAATGCGCAGCAGCATTTACATCTGGTCTAGCTTTATGGAGTCTTGAATGAATTGCAAATGCTGCAACATTAACAGGCCTATCACCTTGAACAACTTCACCATCGTGGTTAACAAGCAATAAATCTGAAATTTTTATTTGGCTAAAGTGAACCCCTAATGGATTGACCCAAAAATGGTCACTGAATTCAGGATCTCTCAGAGTGATATGACCAGCGACACCTTCATCAAAACCAAAGTGAGAAAATAATCGAAATCCAGCAGTTAACCTTTGAAGCTGATCACGTCGAGTCTCTTCAATACTTTTGCACTCGACCATTTCAATGCCTTTAGCTTTGACTGGAAGCTTGCCTTTGTTAATATCAATGTTAATTGGTACTACTTTTGCCATAATAAATTCCTTAAAAGTGTAAAATAGTTTACCCAATTATGGAGACAATATGAAATATAGAATTGAAAAAGACACAATGGGTGAAGTTAAAGTTCCGAGTGAGGCACTTTGGGGGGCTCAAACTCAACGTGCTCTTGAAAATTTTACGATTAGCGGCATTAAATTTTCTTTTCCATTTGGTAGAAGCTTTATAGAAGCTTTAGGGGTCATAAAATATTCTGCAGCTGCAGCGAATCAGAAACTTCAACTACTAGATGCTCGAAAAGCCAAGGCTATAAAAATGGCATCAAAAGATATATTACAAGGAAAACATGATGATCAATTTCCATTAGATGTTTTTCAGACTGGATCTGGGACCAGTACTAATATGAATGCTAATGAGGTTATTGCTAATTTAGCTTCAAAAAAAGCACGTATTAAAATTAATCCAAATGACCATGTGAATATGAGTCAAAGTAGTAATGATGTTATTCCAACAGCAATCTGTATTTCAGCTTTATTGGATACACATAGACTTTTGCTACCCGCATTAACTAAACTGATTAAAGTTATCGATCAAAAAGCCTTAACGATTAAAGGGCAAGTTAAAACTGGAAGAACTCATTTGATGGATGCTATGCCAATAGATTTTTCTCAAGAACTATCTGGCTGGAGCGCACAACTGGTAACCGTTCAAAAATCTATCATTTCTTCTTCAAGGGAAATTGCACAACTCCCACAAGGTGGAACAGCTATTGGAACTGGTATTAATGCACACAAGAATTTTGGCAAGGTTTTTGCAGCTGAAGTAAAAAAAATAGCAAAGCTAGATGTAAAAACATCTTCAAATTATTTTAAATCTCTTAGTGCTCAGGATTCTGCTGCTCAGTTGTCAGCTAGCGTTAAAAATCTTAGCTTAGTTTTAACAAAAATTTCTAATGATCTTCGTTGGATGAATAGTGGCCCATTAACTGGATTGGGTGAAATAGAATTAGAAGCATTACAGCCAGGAAGTAGCATTATGCCTGGGAAAGTTAATCCAGTTATCCCAGAGGCAGTATCCATGGCATGCGCTGATGTAATTGGAAATGATTTGACTATATCTATTGCGAGTCAATCAGGTAATTTTCAATTAAATGTGATGCTGCCTGTGATTGCTTATAATCTTTTAAAGAGCATTAACTTAATGTCAAATTCTATGCCATTATTAGCAAATAAGGCTATCAAAACCTTTAAAGTGAATAAAAAAAATATAGCAGAATCACTTTCTATGAACCCAATATTAGTAACTGCATTAAACAGAGAAATTGGCTATGAAAAAGCAGCTCATGTTGCCAAAAAAGCATATAAAGAAAAAAGGTCTATAGTTGATGTAGCTCATGAAGAAACAGGGCTGCCCATAAAGAAATTACAAATGTTATTAAACCCAGCAAAATTAACTAAAGGTGGTTTATGACAATTCTTTCTCAGCAAACATGCAGTGCATGCGAAATAGGTGCTCCATTAGTTCCTAATAATAAGCAAATCCAGCTTTTGGATGACCTTGATGGTTGGGAAATCGACCATTCAGATACATCAAAACTTATTAAAGAATTCAAATTTATAAACTATGAGGATTCAGTAAAATTCGCTAATTTAATTGTTGATTTAGCAGAATCCCAGGACCATCATCCAAAAATTACACTTGAGTGGGGTAGTGTAAATTTAGAGTGGTGGTCTCATAAAATTAAAGGCCTTCATATGAATGATTTTATCTGTGCAGCTAAATCTGATGAGCTATTTAATTTATTTAAACAATAAGGTCCCTTAAGAAATAGCTTTTTTGAGCATTAAGAAGTACAAACTTTTTTTTCACAAAGGCTTGCGATATAATCCGTTATGGAAAAGATCAAATATAAAGCTTTAACCTTTGATGATGTGCTGCTTTTACCAAGGTACACAGATTTTCTTCCGGCCCAAGCTCAGCTGGAAACAAAGGTCTCAAAAAATATATCCTTAAAAATTCCCTTGGTGTCTGCTGCCATGGATACCGTTACTGAAGCCGCCATGGCTATTGCGCTTGCTGAAAATGGTGGAATTGGAATTATTCATAAAAATAACTCTATTGAAGCACAAGCCTCAGAAATTAGAACTGTAAAAAAATATGAAAGTGGTGTTGTTAGAGATCCAACGACTATTAAATCAACCAAAACTATCAATGAACTTATGCAACTCACAAATGAGTTAAGCATCTCTGGTATGCCTGTCGTTGATGACGGTAAATTGATGGGAATTGTCACTAAAAGAGATTTTCGATATGCAGATAACTTATCTGAATTGGTTTCATCAATTATGACTCCTTTTGAAAAATTAATAACAGTGGAAGAGGGCTTTGATCAAGAGAAGATTAAAAAATTAATGTATAACAATAGGATTGAAAAAATTCTAGTTATTGATAATAAAGGCACATTAACAGGCCTAGTTACGATGAAAGATATTGATAAATCAGCTGAACATCCGTTCGCTACGAAAGATACTAGAGGTCAATTACAGGTAGGCGCCGCTCTTGGAACTGGCGCCGACACCCTAGAGAGGGCAAATGCTCTTTCTGATGCTGGAGTGGATTTATTTGTTATAGATAGTGCTCATGGTCACTCTAAAAATGTAATAGAAACTATTAAACAAATTAAAAAGGAGTTTCCAGCTATAGATATTATGGGTGGTAATGTTGCAACACCAGATGGAGCTCAAGCTTTAATAGATGCAGGTGTAGATTCGGTCAAGATAGGAATGGGTCCAGGGTCAATTTGCACTACAAGGATTATCGCTGGAATTGGAGTTCCACAGATTACCGCTATCCTTTCCATCAAAGAAAAACTTTTTTCTAATAACATTCCTCTAATTGCTGATGGCGGCATAAGATTTTCAGGTGATATTTCTAAAGCTCTTGCAGCTGGTGCAAATGCAGTAATGCTTGGTGGCATCTTTGCAGGAACAGAGGAAGCGCCAGGTGAACTTGAACTTTATCAAGGCAGAAGTTTCAAAACTTATAGAGGTATGGGCTCTATTGGGGCTATGTCCGAAAGAAACGACTTAAATAGATATTCTCAAGATGGCACGAGTAATGACAAGATGGTGCCTGAAGGAGTTGAAGGAAGAGTTCCGTTTAAGGGTTGGGTCGTTAATGTGATAGATCAATTAATAGGGGGTCTTAGGCAAAGCATGGGATATGTTGGATGCAAATCTATAGAGGAAATGCACACTAATACTCAATTTGTTGAAATTACAAATGCTGGAATTACAGAAAGCCATGTTCATGATGTAATGATTACAAAGGAAGCACCAAACTACCAAAGAAGCTAGTGAAATAAAGTCCTCACAGAAACATAAATTTTGATAGAAAAACAACAGTTAAGAACCATGCTCCTGAAGAAATTAAAGTTACTTTTCCTGTAGCTATTTTTAGGACCACATAGGATAAAAATCCTAAAGCAATTCCATTTGCAATAGAAAAAGTTAATGGAATCATCACAATAATTATTAGAGCAGGAAGTAGCTCAGTAGCATCAGACCAATTTAATTTCTCCATTCCGCCTAGCATTAATATGGCAACATATATAAGAGCACCAGCTGTTGCATGAGCAGGTATGATGCTTGCCAATGGAGAAAAAAAGATAGCTATTAAAAATAAAAAACCAACAGTTACTGCAGTTAGTCCTGTTCGCCCACCGGCTTCTGCGCCAGCTGAACTCTCGATATAACTAGTCACCGGAGCACAACCTAAAAATGCTCCAATAGCGCTAGATGAGCTATCAGCTTTAAGGGCTTTATCAAGGTTTAAGATTTTTCCTGAGTCTTGAACTAATCTCGCTTGGTTAGCAACACCCAATAGAGTTCCCGCAGTATCAAATAAATTTACAAATAAGAACGACGTGATAATGCTGATCATAGCTAAATCAAGAGCTCCCAAGATATCCAATTTCAAAAATATTGGTAAAAAAGATGGAGGGTACGAAACTAATCCCTGAAAATTAATAATTCCCATGAAAATTGATAGTAGAGTAATAAGCATCACACCGATAAGGATTGCTCCTCGAACTTTTCTTATTGCTAATATTGCAATCACAAGGAATCCAAGCATTGCAAGTATGGTTTCAGGCAAGAGTATGTTCCCCATGCTAAGTAAAGTAGCTTCATTGGGTACTATAATTCCTCCATTTTTTAAGCCTATAAGTCCTATAAATAAACCTACACCAGCTCCCATTGCAACCCTGAGGTTCAAAGGAATGCTCTCTAGCATCCATTGACGGACTGGAGTGATGCTCATAAACCAAAATAATATTCCAGCTATAAATACAGCTCCAAGAGCAATTTCCCATGTATATCCCATCTCGCCAACAACTGTATAGGTAAAAAATGCATTAAGACCCATTCCAGGCGCCAATCCAATTGGCCAATTAGCATAGAGACCCATCAAAATGCATGCAATTGAAGCAGCTATGCATGTACCAACAAAGCTAGCTCCCTGATCCATTCCAGCTGTTGACATCATTTGTGGATTTACAAAGATGATGTAGGCCATTGTTATGAATGTAGTAAACCCTGCGATAAGTTCAGTTTGTATGGTTGTATTGTTTTCTTTTAATTTAAAAAATTTTTCTAGCATAAAATTTAATATTTTTATTTAAAAATCAAGTTTACAACTTATAATATTAGATTGTTATAAGTTCAAAAATAACTTAAGGCAAATACAGGTTGATCCACTAATTAATAGCTTAGTTAGAACAAAGCATCTAATCTTTTGGCATTAATGTTGCATCAATTAAATTAAATAATTTTCACTAGAAACTTATTGAAAAAACTAACCATTTAACCTAGGGGAGCTATGAACTTTTATTTCTTGAGTACTTTTTATAAAAAAACTTTTTTAGCATTCTGCATATTATTTTTTGCAACTTTTGTTTCATCACAAAATAATGTAATTGAGGAGGTATTTGTTACGGCTGAAAAGCGAAGTGAGAGTCTACAAGATATTTCTCAGGCTATCTCAGCATTAAGTGACCAAGACCTTAAATCAAAAAATATTGAATCCTTTGTAGATTTGAGCGCAATTGTTCCTGGTGTGACAGTAGCTAAAAATGAGGGCTATAAAACTGTTATATCTATAAGAGGTGTTGGCAACGAGACCAATCAAAATGCTATTGCAGCGCCCTCAGTTGCGTTTCATATGGATGGTATTTTTATTGCTTCACCTTTCGCATTGCAAACTGATTTTATTGATGTCGATAGAATTGAAGTCATCAGGGGCCCCCAAGGAACTCTATTTGGCCAAAATTCAACTGGAGGCGCCATTAACGTTATCAGTAAAAAGCCATCCATGGATGAAAATCTTAGTCAGTATGATCTTACCCTTGGCAACTATGGCCTTTCTAAATTTAGATCTTCAAATAATCTAGTAATCTCTGAGAGTGTTGCTGCTAGAATATCTTTTGCAAAAACAGAAAGAGATGGTTTTAGCAATAATATTATTAATGGTCAGGATTTAGATGATGCTAATAACTTTAGCCTGAGAGCTGATTTACTTATTGATATTAATGAAAGCTCTAGCTTAAGATTTTTTGGGCAATACTTTGAAGTTGATAGAAATGGATCGGCAATGAGAGGTATTGATGATACTAATACAAATATTAGAAACCTCTCTCAAGATACTTTCTCCAAACATGAGTTAACTTCCTCAGTTTTAGCTGCAATCTATGAAACCGATCTAGGTTTTGCTACTTTAAAAGCAATGGCCAGTATCCAAGAGGATGATATCTTAGTTGTAAGAGATAATGATAGACATAATTTTGGAGATCTTGTTTTATCTATCCCAGGTTTAGGAAGTAACTCGACTTATCAACGTGCTGAATTTAATCCTGAGACTTCTTTGGTTGATACAAGTACATTCGAAATCAATTTAATTTCAAATGAACCCATTCTTAACGGAAAGTTGGATTGGACCATCGGTGCTTTTTACATGGAACATGAAATAGAAAATTCCATACGAGGATATAGAGATAACGATCTAACAGGTCAATTAAGATATTTATGTGGAGACTCATTTGCAAATTCAGGCTATTGCTATACCCATGATTATGGAATTCCTGGTCGTTTTGATGTTTTTGCAGCTGATTGGGATTTCGTAACAGATGCGCTTCCAACCAGAGAGTCTTACTCAATTTATGGACAAGGTACCTATAGCGTTAGAGAGGATTTGCGATTAGTTGCAGGAATGAGATATTCAGAAGATACATTTAAAACGAATGTCACTAATTTTTTTAATACAGAGACTTTTTCAGAGAAAGGTACTTCAGATGAGGTGACTGGAAAAATTACAGGTGAGTTAGATATAAACGACTCAACAATGACGTATCTTACATTTGCAAGAGGATCTAAGCCGGGCGGTACTAATTTAACATTTGGCTTTACTGAAATTCAAGATGCAGATGCTGCTAGACCTGTCGCACCGGCACTTGTATTTCCAACATATCAAGCCGAGACCGTTGATTCAATTGAATTTGGTCTTAAAACTGATTTGTTCAATGGAAGGGCGCGAACTAATATAGCTGCTTTTTCATACTCGTATGAAAATCTTCAGTTCCAAGCGACTGATCCAGACCCATATAGAGGGGGTGTTGCCAACATTCCAGAATCAGAAATGTCTGGTCTTGAAGTTGAATTTACTGGCCTATTAACTGATGAATGGATTTTAGATATGAATTTATCTTTCCTTAATTCAGAAGTAACATCAGATTACATGGTCTTAGATAATGTTGATGCATATCAATATTTTTTTGGTCAAGAAGACCTTCGCTATGGTTTAAGAGAAAATGTTAAAGGTAATGAATTAGCTAAAAGTCCAGAGTTCTCAGCTGATATCAGCTTAACTTATGAAACTATTCTTGCCTCTGGCAGTCTTTTTACTGGGATCCTGCAGTATGTTCAAAGAGGAGACTTTCAACAAAGAGTTTCTAATAATGCAATCGTAGATGCTATTGACTCTTATGAATTACTTAATCTTACCGCAAGCATAGATTTTGCTGGAGACAGATGGGGTCTAGATTTTAAGATTTTAAATGCAACGGATGAAGACGGGGTTAACTCAAGTATGACCGATGTTTTTGGTGTTGCTGCAACCGGGCTAGAACTTATTCCACCTCGTCAAATGATGGTTAGATTGAGTTTAAGTTATTAATTCGGATATAAAATCTAATGGATAAACTCTTCATTCAAGCAGATGAATTGTTACAGGATTCTTTTAAACTTGCCTGGCAAGTCTATGAAAGCGGTTATCGCCCAAACTATATTGTAGGAGTATGGAGAGGTGGAGCTCCTATAGGTATTGCTGTTCAGGAGTTTCTAGATGTTCTCGGCGTGTCCTCCGATCATATTGCAATTAGAACCTCTCATTATTCAAGCATGGGAAAGGCGGGTAATCAGGTTCAAGTTTACGGTTTGAACTATATTATTAAACAAGTTGAGTCTGAAGACTCACTTCTTATAGTTGATGATGTTCACGATACTGGAATTTCTATTCAAAAAATAATCTCTGATCTGCAAAAAGCCTGCAAAAAAAATACCCCTGAAATAAAAGTAGCTACTCCCTACTTTAAGCCACAAAAAAATAAAACGAAGAGAAAGCCTGATTTTTATTTACATGAGACTGAAAAATGGCTTGTATTCCCTCATGAGTTGGAGGGGTTATCTTTTGATGAGATAAGCAAATTTAAACCTGAGCTCTCAGACCTTATTGAAAAAATTAAACCTTTAATATCCTAGGAAATATTTTAAATACTTTCATTTATAATATTAATTAATTAATTCAACCAAATGTCATGATTAATCCTGAGAACCTCTCTTTAGATAAGAAAAATATCGATACAATTTTAGTACTTGATTTTGGCTCTCAATATACTCAACTTATTGCCAGGAGAATAAGGGAATTAAATATTTTTTCTGTGATTCTTCCATGGGATATCTCGGTTGAAAAGATTGTGAATTTAAAACCAAAAGGAGTAATTTTGTCTGGGGGCCCTGAGTCAGTTACTGAAACTAATACTCCTAGAATTCCTGAAGCAATTTTGGAGATGGAAATTCCACTACTCGGAATTTGCTATGGCATGCAGACTCTTGCTGAGCAATTTGGCGGACAGGTATCAACCTCAAAGAATAAAGAGTTTGGTCATGCTGAGGTATTAATAGAAATACCTTCTTTGCTTTTTGATGGTTTTAGCTCAGGCTCTTCTATCGACGTCTGGATGAGCCATGGAGATCATGTATCATCCCTCCCTGATGAATTTCAACTAATAGCTGCAACTAACTCAGCTCCAATTGCTGCCATGCAGCACTCCACAAAGCCTATTTATGCTTTGCAATTTCATCCAGAAGTTACTCATACAAAACAAGGCAATACTATTCTAGAAAACTTTGCTACAAAGGTTTGTAAATGTTCTGCTAATTGGAAAATAGAAAATTTAATTCAACAAAGAATTATAGATATCAAAGAAAAAGTTGGTGATAAAAAAGTCTTACTTGGTTTATCTGGAGGAGTCGACTCATCCGTTACCGCCATGCTTTTAGATCAAGCAATAGGTAAAAATTTAATTTGTGTATTCGTTGATAATGGATTGCTTCGTAAAAATGAAGCTGATGAGGTTGAGAATTTATTTAAAGAGAAAATGAATCTAAATTTAATAGTAGTTGATGCTAAAAAAATTTTTTATAGACATCTAAAGGGTATCTCTGATCCTGAACAGAAAAGAAAAGTTATTGGAAGAACATTTATTGATATTTTTGATAATGAAGCTGCAAAATTAAAAGATGAAATAAATTTTTTAGCTCAGGGAACTATTTACCCCGATGTGATTGAATCATCTGGATCAGAATCTAACGAGGCAAGAGTCATTAAATCTCATCACAATGTTGGCGGTCTTCCTAACGACATGAAGATGGAACTTGTTGAACCGCTGAGAGATTTATTCAAAGATGAGGTAAGAAAAATGGGATCCGAGCTAGGCCTTTCGTTGGATATGCTTAACAGGCATCCATTTCCTGGTCCAGGTCTTGGTGTAAGGATCTTGGGCGAGATTAATCATGACAAGGTTACAATACTTCAAAATGCAGACGCTATTTTTATAGAGGAATTAATAAAAGCTAACTTGTACAATCATGTCAGCCAAGCGTTTTGTGCATATCTTCCCATTAAGTCAGTTGGAGTGGTTGGTGATGAGAGGCGATATGCAGATGTAATTGCAATTAGAGCAGTTGAAACTGTAGATTTCATGACTGCTACGTGGGCTAAATTGCCATATAATTTCTTAGCTCAAGTCTCTAATCGAATAGTTAATGAAATAGAGGGTGTGAGTAGGGTGGTTTATGATATTTCCAGCAAGCCACCAGCGACTATTGAATGGGAATGAATGATGACAAAAGAACTAAAGATTCTTATAGTCAAATGTTGGTTTTTAAATTATAAAGAAATTTTAGGATGAAGCAAAACTTAGCAAATATAAAACTTCTCAGAAAGATTGTGTTTCCAATTCTCAGAGGATTAAATTTTGAATATGGATGGAAGCATGATGTCACTTTGAGAAAACTACATTTATTGACATGGCTTCATAAGGGATATTGGTTTTATGGTTCGCAAAGGGAGTCTTCTGAGCTGAAATTATTCAGCAAGTTAATTAATAAAGGAGACTGCGTCTTAGAAATTGGAGGACATATAGGCTATTTAACACAAATATTTGAAGACTTGGTTGGCGCAGAGGGCAAGGTTCTCGTTGCTGAGCCAACAATAGAAAGCAGGTATTTATTGGAAAAGAATGTTAGAGATTCCACTAAGGTTCTTCCATTTGCTATGGCAGATGAAGATGGCGAGATGGATTTCTATACGGAGAAATTTGGAGGTTTTACAAATTCTTTAGTGAGTGAATTCGTCGACGCATCTAATGAAAGTCTGTCAGAGTCTCAGCAAAATAGTAAAAACTTGATTACAAGGGTAAGTGTGAAAGTAAAAACAGTGGATTCCATATGTGAGCAGCATTCAGTAAATCCAAGTTTTTTGAAGATTGATGTAGAGGGCGCTGAATTATCAGTTTTGAAGGGAGCCAAGCAAGTTCTCCGGAACACAAAAGCACTTATGGTAGAGGTAAGCAGAAATCATAAGGAAGTTTTCAATCTATTAAAAGCATACAATTTTATCGCCATAGATGCTGAAGGTATATCTATGGAGGAAGAAATTACAGATGGAACTAAAAATATATTTTTCGTAAAGTGAAACTGATCCAATGATTACAATGTTTTTAACATATACATTATAAAGTTACATCTAAAATACATGAATTGATTGAGTCGGCAGGACAAAAAAATATAAGATAAGAGTTCCATGCTTTTAATTTCATACCTGTAACCAATGTTAAAAGACTTTCTAAAACTTCGACTATTGAGTGGGAATAATCTTAGCCTTCATATAAGATAATATGAATGAATGTTACTGATGCAGTTCTTTCCAGATCATCTGTTAGGTCTTTTTTAAGCAATCCGGTCTCTAATGAGCTATTAGAGATTTTATTAAAAAAATCATCTAGAGCCGCATCTGGTGGCAATCTTCAACCTTGGAAAATATTTGTTATTAACGGCTCTTCAATGCAAAAGTTTCTTACTTTTCAAGAGAGCTGGACTATACCTGAAGTGCCTGCATACGATATTTATCCTCAAAAGTTAAAAGAGCCATATAGAACTTCTAGGTTTGAATTGGGCGAGCAAATGTATGAACTACTTGGAATAGGTAGAGAAGATAAAGATGCTAGGATTTCACAAATTATGGAAAATTTTAGATTCTTTGGAGCACCGTGTGCTTTTTTTTGCTTCATTGATCGTCAAATGGGTCCTCCTCAGTGGTCTGATTTGGGAATGTTCTTGCAAACTTTTATGTTGCTAGCAAAAGAAGCTGGCTTAGATACTTGTGCTCAGGAGGCTTGGTCAATGAAACATGATAGTGTTTCTGAGTTTGTAAAAGCTAAAGATAGCGATATATTATTTTGCGGCATGGCAATAGGATATAAAAATGATACTGCCACGGTTAATTCTTTAAAGTCCGAAAGAAGACCTCTTCAAGAATGGGCTAAGTTTTTATAAAACTATTTAACTTTTGATACGTAATAATAAAATTAATAGTTATATGGTTGAAGCCATGCATATGGCTAGACTTGCGTTTGATAATGATGAAGTGCCAGTAGGCGCAATTGTAGTCAATAATGGAGAAATTATAGGCAGGGGTTTTAATCAAGTAATACTAAAAAATTCCATCTCTTCCCATGCAGAAATCAATGCTATTAATCAAGCAAGTCAATTTATAAAAAATTATAGACTTAAGGGATGTGAAATATACGTTACGCTTGAACCTTGTCATATGTGCGCAAAAGCAATTGTAGATGCCAGAATAGATTCATTGTATTTTGGTGCGAATGAACCAAAGACAGGTGCGATTCAATCGATCGACCAATTTCTAGAGAGAGATGATCTTAATCATAAAGTGATTTTTAGTGGAGGACATATGCAAGAGCAGTCCTCACGCCTTTTAAAAAAATTTTTTCAATCCAAAAGAAATAATAGGGATTCTTAAAACCTTTATTTTAATTTTAACCAGATCGGGCAATGATCTGATGGTTTCTCCATTGCCCTAGCAGAGTAATCTATTCCAGTATCCAGAATTGTATGCTCTATATCTTCTGATACAAGTATGTGATCAATTCTCAATCCCCTTTTCGGGTTATCATCAAACATCCTTGAGCGATAATCAAACCATGAATATGTAGAATCATCATTTGGATTTTGTTTTCTCCATGAATCAACAAAACCAAGATTTTTAATATTATTCCACATCTTAATTTCTTCAGGAAGAAAGGCTGTTTTACCATCTCTAAGCCACCTTTTTACATTAGGCTCTCCAATACCTATATCTAATTCAGTGGGCGCTACATTAAAGTCTCCCATAACTATTAGATTGTTCTCCTTTTTTTGTAATTTTTTAATGTGTTTTTCCAAATCATCATAAAACTTGATCTTTTTAGGAAATTTAGTTTCATGAGATCTGTTTTCTCCCTGAGGAAAGTAACCATTCATAATAGTAATTTTCTCTTTTTTCCATTTAAAAGTTGCTTGGATAAATCGCTTTTGTTCTTCAGGAGAATCTCCCTTGAACCCTTTCACTACTTCCTTAGGTTTGTCTTTGCTAAGGATTGCAACACCATAGTGACCCTTTTGTCCCCAAAATTCAGGGTGATAGCCAATTTCTTTTATTTCATCAATTGGAAATTCAGGGTCATTGACTTTGGTTTCTTGTATTCCAATAACATCAGGATCTAATGTATCTCTTAGATGAATTAGTTGATGAGGACGAGCTCTGATACTATTTATGTTAAAAGATACAATTTTCATATTTAAGCTGCTTTAGATATTAAAATATTCTTACTTAGAAGCATATAATCATAAAGAATTTGAGCACCTTCTTTCAATAGATAATCTTTTTCAATATCAATATCTTTTTTAGTATCTTCATTGTTTTCATTAAAATCTTTAAGCTCTTGATAAGAATTAAAAATCTCTAGGTCTAGACTAGAGCGTCTTTTATTTTCTGTATTTAATGACCAGTCTTGCCTTTCATATTTTTCTTGCTCTCTTTTTTTGAAATTTAGAGAGAGTGTTTTTTTATTTTTTTGAGCGTCATATCTTTCACGAATATCTAGGATATATTTCAAATTTGGATTTTTATTAACCCTATCAATATGTAAATTTTTAATATCTGATATAAGATCTTTATTCATTTTAAATCTTTTAAACCTTACTGGCTTTATTTGATCCCAAGGTAACGCTGAATCCAAAGAGCTTTCACCAATTTCTTCTATATCCCAACTGGAAGGCAGCACTATGTCTGGTTCTATGCCTTTATTCTGCATCCCAGAACCTGACACTCTGTAAAACTTTGATTCTGTAACTTTTAATTGACCTGAGCTAAGGTTATCCAACTTTTGAACAGTGCCTTTTCCAAAAGTTCTTTGTCCAATAATAATCCCTCGCTGGTAGTCTTGTATAGCGCCAGCAAAGATTTCTGATGCAGATGCGGAATATCGATTTACCATAACAGCCATGGGCTTTATCCAGGCTTGTTTTGCTCTTGCATCTCCCCATGGTCTTACACTTCCGTTGCTTTCTTTAACCTGCAGTGTTGCACCAGAGGCAATAAATAGACCAGTTAATTTGTTAGCTTCATACAGCGAGCCACCAGAGTTACTTCTTAAATCAATGATTACACCATCAACATTTTGAGAGTTAAAATCTTCAAGAATTTTTTGAACATCTTTTGAACTACTTCTATAATTTGGATCTCTATTTCTCCAAGCATTAAAGTCGATATAAAAAGCAGGTAGATCTATGATTCCAATTTTTATCATTTGAGAGTTTTGCTCTAATTCAATGATGCTAGATTTTGCCGCTTGTTCTTCCAGTTTTACTTCTTCTCGGGTGATGGTTACAAATTTTCGATCACTAAAATCTTCTGTTTTAGCGGGAATTATTTCAAGCTCAACTTGGGTGCCTGATTCACCTCTAATTAATTGCACCACTTCATCAATTCTCCATCCAACCACGTCAACTGGCTCTGGGCGGGGAGTCTCAACCTGTGTTATCTTTACAATTTTGTCATCTGGGTTAATTTTTCCTGTTTTTTCTGCAGGCCCTCCTGGAACAACACTTACTATGACTGGATAATCGTCTTCTGTGGTTAGCAGAGCCCCAATACCTTCTAACTTTAAACTCATGGTCATCTCGAAGTCCTCTGCAGATTTAGGAGAAAAGTATGAAGAATGAGGGTCAAAGAAAGAAGTCATATTATTCATTACAATAGAAAATACATCTTCTTCATTTCGTTGCATGATTCTTCTTAACCTATTTTGATAACGTTTTTTTATAGCCTCAACTGCCTCGCTACTATCTTTTTCTGCAAGCATGGATGTTAAGACGTCATTCTTAGCAAGTTTCTTCCAAGTTTGTCTTAATAAAAATTTATTTTTCTGCCATTCAGCATCCTCGTAATCAATTTGTAGACTTTCATCTTCTTCAAAATCAAATCTATTTTTTTTAACTTCTCTTATCTGATAGTTAGTTGTTTCTGCGAGCCGATTGAAATATAAATTAACTAACTCATAAAAGGATGCAAGGTTGATATTATTTGTTACTCTGGTTTTTGAAGCCATAGAACTATCAAATGCCCTAAATTTTTTTTGAAAGGAATCCACCTCATATTTTGTAAAATAAATTTTTTGCGAATCTAATTGCTTAAGCAAAAGCCTAAAGATTTCAGAATTAATATTAGCTACACTTTTGTCTTTAAAAAAATGCTCATTTGTTATTTTTTCATATATTTCTTGACTTAATAGTTCCTTCTCTTCAGAGATCTGAATATTAATTTTTGATTCAACTGCAAAGCTACATAAAATCAAAAGTATGTAACAGATAGTTTTTTTCTGATTGTTCAAGATAATTAAATTACAATTTATATTATGAAAAATTTTCACCAAGTAGAATTCTACTTTGATTGCTCGAGCCCATGGACTTATTTAGCTTTTACTGAAATTTTACCATTATCACAAAGACTAGGTATAGAAATTATCTGGAAACCGATTTTGGTAGGTGGGGTTTTTAATAATGTTAATCAAGATGTATATGAGTTCAGAAGTAAACCGAATCAATTAAAACTTTCATATGCTAATAATGATCTTGCTCTCTGGTCAAAAATAAGAGGCATTGAGATAACATTCCCAAAGGTTTTTCCCGTGAATTCGGTGAAAGCTATGCGTGGATGTTTGTTTGCTATTCAAGAAGAAAAACTAGAAATATTTGCTAGAAATGTTTTTCAGTCATACTGGGGAGAAGGCGCTGATATCAGCCAAGAAGATTGCCTTGTAGGCATAGCTAAGAATTCAAGTCTTAGTCCCGAAGAGTTCAAAAAATTTATAAGCTCTCAAAAGGCAAAAGATCTTTTATTAAAAAATACTGATGAGCTCATTGATAGAGGAGGCTTTGGCTCACCGACATTTTTTTATAAAGAGCACATGTTTTTTGGAAATGATCGAACTAATCTTTTAGAAGAGGCTATTAATCAACACTTAATTTAAACTTGCGCTTGGTATGCTTCTTCCCTTATGAGCTCTGGGCTGCCTAAAATCTGACGGTTTAATCCAATGCGTTTAAACCAGTAATGTAGCCCTAGAAGGTCTGTGAAACCCATGCCACCATGAACTTCGGTAGCTTTTTTTGCTATTCCTTTACTCATTTCGGAGACGTGTGCTTTTGCATGACAAGCCATTAATCTAGCCTCGGCAGGAGAATGGTCATGGCAATGCGCAGCGTGCCAAACTAATGCATAGCAGGGCTCCAAGTCAGCAGCCATTTCTGCACACATATGCTTTACAGCCTGGAATGATCCTATTGCTCTGCCAAATTGTCTTCGCTCCTTAGCATAATCAACTGCCTTGTCTATCATGGTTTGTGAAGCGCCAAGAGAATCTGCAGCAAGCATAATCCTACCAGCATCAATTGCTTGATTGATTGGATTTATTGAATCAGATGAATGTTCTAGCAGTTCTGCCTCTAAGTTCTTGCAAATCACCTCTGTATATTGCCTGGTTTTATCAACTGTAGTTAGTTTGACTATTTCTAAGTCTGTGGATTTTGCATCTACAACAAATATCTGACCTTTTTCATCTGCAAGCAATAAATGCGTTGCGTCATTTGTATCGAGCACAAACATAGCTCTACCATCCAATACATTGTCCGAAAAAGTTATTCCAGCATCATTTCTTTTGCCAATGAATTCACTAAACCCAACTCCAAAACGATATTCATTAGTGGCAATTTTAGAAAGATAATTTTCTTGCTGGGTTTTACTACCTGCATGCTTAATAGCTGTTGGCGCCATAACATAGGGTGCAATAAATGGAGTAGGGCCCACTCCACCTCCCAAAGCTTCTGAAACAACAGCTGCAAAGAGCAAATCCAGACCTAGACCACCAAATTCTTCTGGAATTAATAGCCCATTTATACCTAGATTAAGAAGGCCTTGATGAATCTCTGCAGAAAGGTTTTTTTTATCACCGCTAGTAATATGTTTAATATTATCTATGGTGGCATGTTCTTCTAAATACTTTTTTACATTGTCCTGAAAAAAGGATTGTTCTTCTGATAAGCCAAAATACATTTTATGCTCCTTCTACTTTTGGTTCTTTAGGCATGCCTAGACCTCGCTCGGCAATGATATTCTTTTGAATTTGACTGGTTCCTCCACCGATAATGAGGCCGAGAAAATACATGTATATGAATTGCCATGTACCGTCATTTTTAAGATGTGGGCTATCTTCATACAAGGTTCCAATTTCACCCATCACATCAATGGCAAGGCCTTCTAATTCGTGCCTTAACTCTGTTCCAGTGAGTTTTTGTATCATTTTGCCTATCTTGACATCAGCTCCTGGATTTAACTTAGCTGATAACAGTCTTAAGGCGTGAGATTGTTGTGCTAAAACTTTGCCTTGAATTTGCATTAATCGATCTCGGTAAATTGGATGCTCAATTAATGGCTTTCCATCTAACGTTTCTTCTCTCATTAAATGCATCAGCATATTCACTCTATTCATGGTTGCGTCTGGTGGAGCCAAGGAACCTCTTTCATGCCCTAAAGTTGCATTTGCAACTGCCCAGCCTTCACCTCTTTTGCCTACAATATTGCCTGCAGGAATTTTCACATCTGTAAAAAAGACTTCATTAAATCCAGCCTTCAAAGTCATATCAACGAGTGGTCTAATTTCAATACCTGAGGTATCCATTGGAATCAATAAGTAGCTTATTCCAGCATGTTTTAGTGCATCTGGTTCAGTTCTAACAAGACAAAAACACATTTGTGAGTATTGAGCGGTACTGGTCCATATTTTTTGACCATTAATCACCCATTCATCTCCAACTAACTCCCCCTTAGTTTGTAAACTTGCCAGATCACTCCCCGCATTTGGCTCAGAGTAACCTTGGCACCAAATCATTTCTCCATGAAGTGTAGGTTTGATATAGGCTTGTTTTTGTTCCTCAGTACCCATCTCTAATAGAGTGGGAACCAGCATATCAATCCCTTGACCACCCATTGCACCTGGAGTGTTAGATTTTGAAAATTCTGCAGCAATAATTCTGCTTTTCAGAATATCTGCTTCGCCGCCATATCCTCCATATTCTTTTGGAACTGAGCGAGCAAAATAGCCATTTTCAATTAAGGTTTTTTGCCATTCAGACCTAGACATTTGGAGGCCACCAGAACCTCCTGAACTTCCTAATGGATTATTAGAACCATCCGTAAAAGACAATCCTTTATATTTTTCACAAAAGCTTTCAACCTCTTTTGTGAAGTCTTGATATTCAGGTCCGTATTCTAAATCCATAATTCTTCCTTATTTATTTCCAATTAGGTTTTCTTTTTTCTAAAAATGCAGTAATACCCTCCTTAGCATCATCACCTTCAAAGCATTTAGCAATTTGTTTTTGTAGATAAGGCAGAGCTTCATCAAACTCTAAAGCATCTTGTTTCTCATATGCCTCTAGACCAAATTGCATAGTTCCTGGCGCCAGACTAGCTAGCTCTTCAGCCAGCTCGCTAACTCTTTTATCCAATTCATGAGCAGCTACAGATTCATTAATCAACCCCCATCTTTCAGCCTGATTGGCATTGATGGGCTGACCTCGCATAATAAAATCAAGCCCAGCTCTTTTAGGCATCACTCTGAACAATCCAGCCATGACCATAAAAGGCCACAAGCCTCTGTGTATCTCAGGCGCTGAAAACTTTGCAGTATCGACTGCTATGGCATGTGTTGCATTGGTTAAAATCAACAAGGCTCCGGCTAAAACAGAGCCTTGAATTTTACATATAGCTGGTTTGTGTAGTCTTCTAAGAGAGAAACTGATGTCATCTGCACCCTCTATTTTTGGGACATTAGAATCTTCTTTAGCAAGCCTTAGATCAGCTCCAGCGCAAAAAATATCTCCTTCCGCATCAATAACAACAACCCTAATTTCTCTTTCTTGTTTCGCGTACGCTAAAGCATAGTTCAGCTCATTCATCATCACATTATTTAATGCGTTTTTTTTCTTAGGTCGATTTAATGTAACAGTTAAAATATTATTTTTAATACTTACTTTCGTTGCTTGAAAATTTAAACCCTCTAAAGATAATTTATCTACGCTCATATGTTTTCCTCAAATAAAGATTTAGGGATATCTGCATACTTAGCTCTTAAGTATTCCCCGAGAGATTTAGCTTGGCCATCTTTCCTAGTATTAGAAGAAACTCCATCTTCTAATATGTCATGGATGTAAAAATTTAGTGAAAGTATGTTTGGAAGCTCATACCTATCTATTTCAAATTCCCTTATGTCAGGCATCAATTCTTTGATTTTTTCGACAGTTAGATAATTATTTAAAAAAGAGAATGCATTTTCATTTTTTGCCCATACACCGATATTCGCACAACCACCTTTATCACCAGATCTAGCGCCAAAAAGTTCTCCTAATGGTTTGTTGAGAGTTTGGCCTGATGGAGGAGGAGGTATTTCAATTGGTTGTTTTTGATAATAGGTTTCTTCAAAATCTAGTTGATTAGTTGGCTTTACTTTAATTTCTTTGCCGTCAATATGAACAGTCTCTTCAATGTGTTTGCTATCTATCAAAGCAGGCCAATAGACTAAGACCGGTCCTCCAGATCTTACTCCGCCTCCAGTAAAAAATCCTGGATAATTGGCTAAAGCTAGCTCTATCATTTTTGCTGTAAACATTCTACCAACTAAATCAGGATCTTTTGATTTGACCGAAATTCTGAGAGAGGCCATAGCTTCTTCATTAGAATTGGGATCTTTTTTATCGGTTCTATCTAATAAAATTGAAACCTCATCAAATTGCTCTTTGCCTCCAACAGAGTTAAATAGTGCATCACTAATAATTTGAGCTTTTTCTTCAATATCTATGCCTGTAAGAATAAACTCCATACCATTTCTATAACCACCAGCAAGATTAATACAGACTTTGTGAGTATTAGTTGGTGAGCTTCCCCTGCAACCTGATACATAAACTCTGTCTTTGGAGACTTCCTCAATATTCAAGGTATCAAAATGAGCTATAACATCTGGATTTAAGTATGCAGGAGCGCTAATTTCATATAAAAGCTGAGCTGTTACAGTTCCGGTAGATACTAAACCTCCAGTGCCTGGATGTTTGGTAATGTAAAAACTTCCATCGTTTTTGATTTCAGCTATTGGATAGCCTACATTGTCAAAGCAGGGCACCTCTTTAAAAAAAGAATAGTTCCCACCGGTTGCCTGGCAACCACACTCTATGATGTGACCGGCTGCTAATGCGCCAGCCAATGAATCATAATCGTCTCTCTTCCAATTAAATTTCCATGCTGCTGGACCAATGACTACTGCAGCATCCGTCACCCTTGGGCATACTACAATATCAGCTCCCTCATCTAATGCCTCTTTAATTCCCCAGGCTCCAAGATAAGCATTTGCTGTGAGTGTTTGACATCCTGATTTGTCAATCGGGATATTTTTATCAATGTTAAGAAATGATTCTCCTTCATTTTTTAAGGAGTCCATTCTTGGCATTAAATCGTCGCCAGTTATGTAAGCTACTTTGAGGGAAATATTGAGCTCACTTAAAATTTTCTCTATTTCATTAGCCATAGAAGAGGGGTTCAAGCCACCTGCATTTGTAACAATTTTAATATTTTGCTCTTTGCATGACTTAGCTACTGCTTTCACTTGTTTAAGAAAAGTACCCACGTAGCCTTTATCCTCTCCGCGCTGCATCTTTTGATTAAAAAGAATTGTCATGGTGAGTTCTGCTAAATAGTCTCCAGTCAGAACATCTATAGGTCCTCCATCCACCATTTCTTTAGCAGCAGATAATTTATCTCCGTAATAGCCGCTACAATTTGCAATCCTTATAATTTCTTCGCTCAAGATTTCTCCATTTTTATGCCATCAATAATGATTTTTGTTAAAAAGTTACTAGTTTTTTCAGGAGTTTGTTGTAAATTTTTTAAGAGTTTCTTAGATTGAAAATATCTACCAAGGCCTCCTAATAGTAATGCAGTTGCTTGAGTATCAATTTCCTTGATCTCATTTTTAATTCTTGCTTCATCTAAAAGATTTTTTATTAGGTCTGTTATGTATTGCTCATGATAGTCCACCATAGGCTTAGACGAATTTAAACTACTAAGAGATAGTGTGAATCTTTCAAATCTTGGCCCAACTGCTTGATTGGCAACAGTTAAAAAACTTTCTAATTTTTTAATTGGAGATGAATGAGTGTTCATTGCATCCACAGCAATCTTACCGTGTTTTTTTAATACTCTATCAACTGTTGTCACTATAAGCTCCTCTTTGCTTGGTGCAATTTCGTATAGAGTTCTTAATGAAATCTTCAATTTTTTTGCAAGATCAGACATTGTTGAAAATGACTTTCCTTGATCAAGCATACTTTCTAGCTCATCCATCACTTCAAGATGGCGCTTTCCAATTTGAAGCGACTTGCTTGAAAGGAGAGCTTGAGATTTCATGCTATTTTTCAAGAACGAGAAGGGTAGCCCCGTTGTCAACTTGATCATTAAGTTTAATCATCACTTTAGCTATCTTGCCTGTCTCAGTTGCTTTAATTGCATGTTCCATTTTCATTGCCTCAATAATTACTAAAGTATCCCCAGCTTTTACTTTACTGCCTTTTTTAACCTTTACATCAATAACTTTTCCAGGCATTGGAGCTATTAAACCTCCCTCAGGGACGTCATTACCCAGTTCTATGAACCTAGGTAGAACAGATGCATTAACGTCTCCAAACGGCATGTTAATAGTGATTTCACTGCCTGCCTCAGTTACATGAGCATAAAATCTGTGAGAGTCTATCTCCACATCAATGCCAGCAATATCACAATAGTAAATTTCACAAATGGAGCCCATAACTTCATATAAATTATCTTTATTTAATTTATATTTCACTTCTATCTCATCTTGTATTAAAAGCAACTTAACCCTTTGAAGAGGCATTCTTCCATTGGTCCAGTTTGCAGGCATAAAACCTGTAACAGGGTCAGAGACTCTATTTTGTTGTGCCAGCCATAAAGCAAGCGCTGTTGATGTTTGATGAAGCTCATTTACAGAAAGATTCTTTTTAGTTTCCAAAGCTTCGCGTTCAATAAAGTCTGTTGTTGTATTTCCGCTTATGAAGCTTTCATTTCTTAAGCAAGAAATTAAAAATTGACGATTCGTTACTACACCTCCGATGTGAGCTCTTTCAAGTCCACGCGCCAATTTATTTGCAGCATCAATTCTATTGGGTGCCCAAGAAATAACCTTAGATAGCATGGGATCAAAATCTGTTCCAATGACGCTACCTTCTTCCACCCCTGAATCCCATCTTACCTCTGAAGCTAGACTAGTATCATATGCGTGCAATGTTCCTATTTCAGGTAAAAAGTTATTTCCAGGATCTTCAGCATATAATCTTGCTTCAATTGCATGTCCATGCCAATCAATATCATCTTGAGCAAATTCAAGCTCATCTCCTCTTGCTATCTTGATTTGCTCAGCAACCAAATCTATTCCTGTAACTTCTTCTGTAACTGGATGCTCAACTTGCAGTCTAGTATTAACCTCTAAAAACCAGAATTCATCTGTTTTATCATCAAATAAGAATTCAACAGTTCCTGCAGAGCAGTACTTAATTTTTTTAGCTAATTTTACAGCTGCTTGACCCATCTCCTCTCGTAAAAATGGATCAATTCTTGGAGAAGGCGACTCCTCAATAATTTTTTGATGTCTTCTTTGTATGGAGCATTCTCGTTCTCCCAAATGAACAACATTACCATGTTCATCACCTAAGATTTGTATTTCAATATGACGCGATTTTTCTACATATCTTTCTATAAAAATTCTGTCATCACCAAAACCTGAGAGAGCCTCTCTTTTGGCGCTTATGATCGAATCTTTTAATTCACTTTCTTTTTTAACAATTCGCATTCCTTTACCACCACCTCCAGCGGCAGCTTTAATCAAGATCGGGTAGCCAATACTTTTTACATCTTTGGTATTTGAGGTCATTGGCAGAGTGGGAACCCCAGATTTTTCAGCTAGTTCTTTAGCTTTTAATTTGTCACCCATTACTTTGATTACATGAGGGGATGGACCAATCCAAATTAATTTATTGCTTTTAACTTTTCTTGCAAAGGCTGCATTTTCTGATAAAAATCCATATCCTGGATGAATTGCTTCTGCTCCAGATTTTATAGCCGCATCAATGATGGCAGAACCATCCATGTAGCTAGAAGATAACTTGATGGCTTCATCAGCCATCTTTACAAATGGAGCATCCTTATCAGCATCAACAAAAACAGCTATACATTTAATACCCATAAATTGAGCGGTTTGCATGATTCGACATGCAATTTCTCCCCGATTAGCAACAAGAATTGAATTAAACCTCATAATCTAAATACCCCGTACTCTTTAGCACCATCTATTGAAGAGTTAGAAACTATAGATAGGCAAAATCCAATAACGCTTCTAGTATCTCTTGGATCAATAATGCCATCATCTGTAACCATGCTGCTTGCAACAAGACCCTCTGACATTTGATCTGACATTTGCTCAACTGTCTCTACGATTTGAGCATCAAGTTTTTCATCAAATTTTTCACCTTTTCTTGCTGCTTGACCTCTTCGAACAATCGACATTACTCCAGCAATCTGCTTCGAACCCATAACAGCAATTTTTGCTGTGGGCCAGAGAAAAGTGAATCTATTGTTATATGCTCTGCCTGACATAGCGTATGTACCTGCACCAAATGAAGCACCAATAATAATTGTGATATGAGGTACGTTAGAGTTAGACACTGCATTAATAAGCTGAGAGCCTTTTTTAATAATAGCTTGTCTCTCGAAATCTTTTCCTACTAAAAATCCCGTGACATTTTGAAGAAAAATTAATGGTATGTTTCGTTTATTACATAGTTGGATAAAGGTTGCAGCTTTTTCAGCACTTTCCGGATATATTGGGCCATTATTTCCTAATATACCAACAGGATATCCGTGAAGCATTGACCATCCGCAAATCATAGTTTTACCATAAAGAGGTTTGAACTCTTCAAATCTTGACCCGTCAACAATTCGACCAATCACTTCCCTAATATCAAGAGGGCTTTTGAGTTCTTCATCAACAAGACCTAATAATTCTTCCTCAGATAAACATGGACTATCAGCATCTGAAATAGGTGAGGGACCCTCTTTAATCCAATGTAAATGTGAGACTACATTCCTGCATAATCTTAGAGCATCCATCTCATCCTCAGCTAGATAATCTGATAGACCTGAAACTTCTGAATGCATTTTTGCACCGCCCAAGGTTTCATCATCTGATACTTCACCAGTAGCCATTTTGACTAGAGGAGGTCCTGCAAGAAAAACTTTAGCTTGATCTTTAATAAAGATATTGTAATCAGACATACCTGGTTGATAAGCACCACCGGCAGTTGAAGAACCAAAAACAATTGATATCACCGGAATTCGCATTTTAGAAAGTTCTGTAAGATCATAAAAATATCTTCCAGTTGCTGCAAAATGAGTATGACCTATGGTTGGTGCGATGGGTGGTTGATCTCCTTTCTTGCCGGTACCCATTCGAAGATCTCCTCCTGCAGATTCCACAAAATTAATATAGGGCAAACGGTTATCCCGGGCGATTTCCATTGCCCTGTTCCATTTTTCTCCAACATAAACCGTCATGGCGCCAGCTAATACCGAAGGATCATTAGCAAAGATTACGCATTCAGTACCGGCAACAATTCCAATTCCAGCAACACATCCACCACCCACTGTAAAGTCTGTTCCGTAAGCAGCAAATGGAGCAATCTCCAGGAAGGGTGTATCAGGATCTAGTAAATTAAAAACCCTTTCTCTTACAGGCATCTTGCCTCGTTTGGCCAATCTTTCGTGGTGATAAGCTCCGCCTCCTAATTCAGCTTTGTCTAAAAGCTCATCAAGGAAATTTATTTTCTTTAACATCACATTTTTGTTATGAATAAATTCATCAGAATTGATATCAATATTTGTTTTAATTTCGGGAGCAATATTTTTTCTTGGCATTTTTATTTAATAAAATTGAGTGGTAATATAATATACAAATAATTACCATTTTTGAAATTAATTTTTAAAATTATGGTTTTTCTATTTTTTAGGAGTAAATAATGAGCATCAAAATTTATAGCTGCAATGATTCCAGAGGTTTAAGGCCAATGTGGACCGCAGAGGAGATGGGAGTAAGTTATGAATCTAAAATGATGCCATTTCCTCCAAGGTTTTTGTATAAAGAATATATGGATGTAAATATTCTTGGCACCATTCCGTATTTAATTGATGGCGAAGTAGAAATGACAGAATCAGTTGCTATGTGTCAATATTTAGTTGAAAAATATGGTCCTACCCAGTTGAAAGTTAATAGTGATGAGGCTGATTTTCATCAATACTTAAATTGGCTTGCTCACTCAGATGCTACTTTAACTTTCCCTCAAACCGTTGTCTTAAGGTACACATTACAAGAAGTTGGTGTTGCAGATAAGGCTGCGGAAGGTTATAGAAGATGGTTTGTTGCTAGATTGAAGTTGCTGGAGCAAACTTTAGAATCAAGAGAATACTTGTGTTCAGATAGATTTACAATTGCAGATATATGTGTGAGTTATGCAATATATTTAGCTAAGTCACTTCAAATAGAGGAGGCATTTAAGCCTAATATTAAACGCTGGACAGATATGCTTTTTGATAGAGATGGATTTAAAAGAGCTGTATCTATTCGATATGCGGAACCTAAATAATTAATCGCCAACAAAATTAGCTAGTCTTTCATAGGCTTCAATAAAGTCCTCTTTAAATTCTTGCACAACATCGCTTGCTGAGATTGTCTGATTCATCAATCCCACGCCTTGACCTACCCAATAAGTTGAAAGCTCTTTGGCGCCTTCATGTCCGCCTTCTGCTAATTTATTAACTTTCGCTAAAGCTGGCTCAGCCACCATGGGTTGAAGAGGCAGTGGAAGTGGCTCAGGAGCTCCGTCTGCTTCCCATGCCTTTGTCCATTCAGACACAAGCTGTCTTGAGTGCTTTCCTGTTCTGCTTCTTGATCTGGTAGTTTGGCTTGAAGTTGCCGCTACCATTTTTTCTTTAATTACGGGCGGAACTTCAGACTCAGCAGTTGTTAACCATACAGACCCACACCAAGCACCTGATGCTCCCATGCTCATTGCAGCTGCCATTTGTCTTCCAGTAGCAATTCCTCCTGCGGCAAGAATTGGAACATCGCCATAGGGCTGAATAGCCTTATGAACTTCAGGGATTAAGACCATGGTAGAAACGCTGCCACAATGACCGCCAGCTTCTGTACCTGAAACAACCAAAATATCTACACCCGCTTTCACTTGATTGATCGCGTGTTGTGCTGTGCCTAAAAGAGCAGCAACTTTTACATCATTGTCTTTGCCCATTTGCACCATCCAGTCAGGTGGAACGCCCAATGCGTTTGCAATTATTTTAATTGGGTGACTGAATGCAACATCTAGTAAAGCCTTTGCACCATCTGCCTTAGTGTTTTCAGCCATGTAAGTTGCAGCAGGTTTAATTGTTCTTAATTCATCAGCCTCAATATCATGCTGTTCTAAGATGTCTGCTCTAAAATCTGCATATTCTTGGGGAATCATCGAGGTTAATTTTTCAGCATCAAATTTTTGATTTTGATCTGCCATTTTGTTGGGGATTAACACATCCACGCCGTATGGAAGCCCATCGATATGATCATCAATCCACTTCAGCTCTTCTTCAAGCTCTTCAGGGGTCATCCCAACTGCGCCTAGCACGCCGCATCCACCTGCTTTTGATACCGCTACAACAACATCTCTACAGTGAGTAAATGCAACAAGAGGGAATTCAATATCAAGAAGTTCACAAATCTTTGAGTTCATTATTTTTCCTTTATCGGTAATAGACTGATTTTTATATTACCACTCGGGATACACAAATTGGAATACATCCATCATAATCATTCATGATTAAGCGGAAATACTTCAATATGAAAAAAATTAAAATTGACTGTTCAATGATTACTCGAGATCCAGCAGAAGCTTCAAAAGCTAGCAAGGAGCTAGAAGATCTTGGATACGATGGCGCCTATACTTTTGAAGGACCGCATGAACCATTTCTTCCTCTTGCAGCTGCTGCTCTTGCTACAGAAAAGTTAGAACTCTTAACCTCAATAGCAGTCGCATTTTCTAGGAACCCTATGACTTTAGCTAATATTGGCTATGATCTTCAGTTGATGTCCAAAGGGAGATTTACACTCGGCATAGGGTCCCAAATAAAACCTCATATTGAAAAGAGATACTCTATGTCATGGTCTTCACCTGCAAAACGGATGAAAGAAATGGTTGATGCTATCAAAGCTATTTGGGGGTGTTGGCATGAAGGCAAAGATCTGGATTTTAGAGGCGAGTTTTACCAACATACACTTATGACTCCTATTTTTAATCCGGGACAAAATCCATTTGGTCTTCCAAAAATATATGTCGCAGGCGTAGGCCCATTAATGACTCAAGCTGCAGCTGAATCCGGTGATGGATTTATTGTGCATCCTTTTCATACAACTAAGTTTCTTGAAAATATTACCTTGCCATCTGTAAAAAAAGGACTTGAATTATCAACGGCAAAAGAATTTGATATTTCACTGGGTGTCATGGTTGCAACGGGTATAACCGATGAAGAAATCGCCAAGGCAAGGGATGCCTGCAAGGCACAAATTGGGTTTTATGGTTCCACTCCTGCTTATAAAGTAGTTTTAGAGCAACATGGCTGGGAAAGTATTCAGCCAGAACTTAACAACCTGACCAAAAAAGGATTGTGGCAAGATATTCCAAATTTCATTTCAGATGAAATCTTAGAGAGCATCGCAGTGACTGGAACCCCTGACGAAGTTTCAAAAATAATTTTTGATCGATATGGTTCCATTGCTTCAAGAATAGCCCCCTCCATTTTCTCAGGGGATCCTGAGGTAACCAAAGCATTAATTCATGCATTAAAAGAAAAATTATGAGCAAATCTTTTCTTGGGAGATTAATGCTCGATCTAGATGGAACCTCGCTTACTCAAGAAGAAAATAAATTACTGCTCAATCCCCACGTAGGGGGCGTGATTTTATTTGCAAGAAATATCTTTTCAAGAGATCAAGTTCAAGAGTTATGCGGAGAAATAAGAAAGATCAATCCAAAGCTTCTTATTGCGGTAGATCAAGAGGGGGGAAGGGTTCAGCGTTTAAAAGAAGGCTATACAATTTTGCCGACTATGCAAAAACTATCTGCATTTTTAAATTCAGATAGTGATAAAAACTTTCCATTTGCAACTGATTTAGGTTGGTTAATGGCCTCAGAGGTGATTGCATCTGGATTAGATATAAGTTTTGCTCCTGTTTTAGATCTAGATGATTCCAGAAGTTCTGTTATTGGAGATAGATCAATAGGTGATAACCCAGATCAGGTTATTGCTATTGCAAGCGCCTTTATTGAAGGTATGAATCAAGCGGGAATGCAAGCCACTGGTAAGCACTTCCCGGGACATGGCGGCATCTTTACTGACAGCCATCTCACTTTTTCTCAAGATACCAGATTTTTATCAGAACTAGAGAGCCATGACTTGCTTCCTTTTGATGCTTTAAAGCTTCAACTTGGCGGGATAATGACGGCTCATATATCTTTTACAAATATTGATAAAGAAATAGCAACTTTTTCAAAATTTTGGTTGCAAGATATTTTAAGAAAAAAAATGGGATTTACTGGAATTATCTTTAGTGATGACCTCTCAATGAAGGGCTCAGATTATGTTGGAGGCATTGAAGTTAAAGTGGGTAAGGCATTAGAGAGTGGTTGTAACATGGTATTGATTTGTAATGATCGACCTGCAGCTATAGAGGCAATCAATTTTCTAGAGAAAGAAAAGATTTCTCAGTCACAAAAAGTAACAAGATTAAAAGCTTCAGAATCAATTTCTTGGGCGGACTTAGAAAATGATGCAAGAAGAATAGATATAATAGATAAATTAAACATCATAAAAAAATTAAAGTTATGACCTCTTTGCCAGACCTGTCTGATCAACATTCCGAGCAAATTCAAATCGGCAAACTTGCATTGCAATCCTTTGGGAGCAGGCCTTCAATTGCTGGAGAGATTTATACAGTTTCTTGTTCAGATGATAACTCTGTTGTGAAAGAAACTCTCTCTCGAGAAGGAAAAAATAAAGTTTTAGTTATTGATGCCTCTGGTGTAAATCATGCCTCCATGATTGGAGACCAAATTGCAGAATCTGCAGTAAAAAATAATTGGGCAGGCATTGTTGTTAATGGCTGCATTAGAGACGTTGAGGAACTGAAGAATCTTCCTATAGGCATCTTTGCTAAGGGGGTAGTTGCTCAAAAAACAAATAAAAAAAACCATGGTTTTGAAGATGTGTTAATTGCATTTGGAAGCGTAGTCATGACTTCTGGGAAATGGATTTACATTGACCAAAACGGCTGGTTAGTAGCAGATAAAAAGCTAGAACTTTAAATCTTTAATCGTTTGTTGTTTTTCTAACCAAATTGCATCAACAAATGTTTGGAAGCTTTTCCTGTAATCATCTTCTTCTTCAAAAGATCTATTTTTAAGGTTTTCGGGTAAAGCATAAGTCTTTGCCACAACTTTTGCTTTGCTTAAGTCGCCGCAAAGAAAGTCCCATGTCGATCTTTTTTGAGTTGCATACACTACTGTAAAATCAATCAAAGTGTTTACTTGAGGCATTCCTGATAAAGCAATAGCCAGAGCTCCTACTTTTGGTTTTAATAAATTAGAGTAGGGGGACTCCTGCGAAGAATGCTTTTCGGAAGTAAATCTCGTTCCTTCTGCAAAGCTAAATGCTGAAGAGGGATTTCTAGAAAACCTTTTTGCAGCTTTCTTTGCATTTTCATAATCAACCCTTTTTAATTCTGGATTTGCCTGAATTTGAGCTCTCGAATGCCTATTTAAAAATGGCATATCTACTGTTTTATGTACTAAATAAATAATTGGTATCCATTGCAATTCCTTTTTCATAAAGAACTTTAGAAGAGGTATTTTTTTATGACCTGCAGCCAATAAAATAAATATATCAGCCCATGATTGATGGTTACTCATAGCAATGTACCAAGTCTCAGTACTCACATCCTTAGGTATTTGAAAGTCCCATTGAAGCTTATGCAATATTCTTAAGGCCGAGGTAATGCTAGCGACAGTCGCGCTACCCATTTTATTTGAAATGGAGCCTAAGAAAATCTTCAAATTTTTATTAGGAATAATCCTAGGAATATTTGTGATTGTTAGGGGCACTAACCACAAACTGAGAATAATTAAAATTGCAAAAAAAGTCAGGATACCTATAAAAAATCTTTTTAATTTACCCATATGACTTTATTTTAACCCAAAACTCTTCAAGCTCGTCTGAGGTTAGATTGCCTATTTCCTGATTATCTTTAGCAATCTCTTCTTCCATCAATCTAAAGCGCTTTACAAATTTATGATTAGCTTGATTAATAGCTTCACTTGCATCGATTTCTAAATGTCGACTTAAATTAATAATAGAAAATAGTAAATCTCCCAATTCTTCTTGGCTATTTTCTTGATTATTTTGCTGGACCTCATATTTGAGCTCTTTTAACTCTTCTTCAATTTTTTCGATAACATCAATGCTTTCTTTCCAATCAAAACCTTTTTTGCTGGCTTTTTTTTGTATTTTTTTTGCCTTCAAGATTGGGGGGAGCGATACAGGTATATCAGCAAAAGTTTTGCGAGTATCCTTTGGTTTTTTTTCTTGAGCTTTTATTGCATCCCATGCTTGGGTTTGCTCTTTAGCTGAAAGAGGTTTTGGAGCATCCTCAAAGACATGTGGATGCCTTCTAATTAATTTTTTATTTAAGGTGTCAACAATTTCATCAAAGTTAAATAACTTTAATTCATTGGCTATCTCTGATTGAAATATCACTTGAAGCAAGACATCTCCAAGCTCTTCCTTTAAATTTTCATAATCTTTGTTGGCGATGGCATCTGAGACCTCATACGCTTCTTCGACAACGCATGGAGAGAGCGATTCAAGAGTCTGCTCAATATCCCATGGGCATCCATTATCCTTATCTCGAAGCATGCGCATTGTCTCGAGTAAGGTTTTTATAGAGGACATCAGAACCCGCTTATATCTGCATACCTTGCTTGATGAAATTCTGAGGTTCCAAAGATCTGTTCAGCAACTCGCGCTCTTTTAAGATAGAAACCAATATCATATTCATCAGTTACACCTATCCCACCATGCATTTGGATTGCTTCATTGCTAACTAGATGGAGGGTTTCTCCAGCTTGAAACTTAGCTAGACTAGAAAGTCTTTCTAGCTCATTTGAATTTTCATCTGCAGCATGCATGGCAGCAATTACTGCTGATTTAGTTAATTCAATTTCACAGAACATTTTTGCAGCTCTGTGCTGAAGAGCTTGGAAGGATCCAATTTGCACACCAAATTGCTTTCTTTCTTTAAGGTAATTAACCGTAACCTCGAAAGCTTCTTCGGTGTTTCCTAACATCTCTGCTGAAATAGCAATGCGACCCAAATCAAGAATTTTCTCAAGAGTTTCACCAGCTAAGTCTTGCTCACCCAATAAAGCATTTTGGTCCAATTTAAGATCAGACATTTCAATGTTTGCATAATTTCTAGAATCAGCTGTTGATATCTTAGTGATATCCAAGCCAGCACTATCTTTGTTAGCAACAAATACGGAAATTCCATTTGATTCTCCTGATTTACCAGAGGTTCGGGCAACTAACAAAATACTATCTGCACTTGCGCCATCCACAACAAATACTTTTTTTCCATTCAATACCCACTCATCTCCATCAAGAACTGCAGTGGCTTCAATGGCGAAAGGATCATGATGATTGCCTTCGTCAATTGCTAGTGCAGTCGTTAGTTCTCCAGCTACTATTTTTGGCAGATAATTCTCTTTTTGCTCATCTGAGCCAAGCATATTAATGGCTGAGACTCCAAGTACTGATGTAGATAATATGGGAGAAGGAGTAAGAGTTTTACCTAATTCCTGCATGATTACACTGATACCAGCCATCCCAAATTCTGAACCACCAAATTTTTCAGGAACAAGAATCCCAGACCATCCAAGCTCAACCATTTCTTTCCATACTTTTTCATCCCAGCATTGGGCATTTTCACTATCTCGGATTTCTCTAAAATGAGTTACGGGAGTTTTATCTCTTGCAAAACTTTGAGCAGTATCTTTTAAAAACTGTTGCTCTTCTGTAAGTATTAATTTCATATGTTCCTTAGTTGGGAAGATCTAGAACTCTTCTAGAAATAACATTTAGTTGAACTTCAGAGGTTCCTCCCTCAATTGAATTAGCTTTAGTTCTCAGCCATGCTTTCGTTATGGCTTGTTCATCATCTGAAAAACCTTCATTCGTCCATCCTAAGCCTTTATTTCCCATGGCGGCAATCATCAGCTCATAGCGATCTTTGTTATGCTCAGTACCGTAGTATTTGAACATTGAAGATGCTGCTGAGGCCTTTGCACCTTCGTCTCCAGAGCGCTGCAGGGTCAATCCGAATGCATGCTCTTTCATTTTATGTAATGTTATATTTTCTCTTTGAGCTTGGTTAGCTATTTGGCCATTAGCCTCACCTAAGTATTTTTTTGCTATGTTTACAACATCTGCTCCAGATCCAGTTCCACCTCCGGCAAGTCCAAAATTAGAAATAAAGTTTCTTTCATGTTGCAGGAGCTTTTTGGCTATAGTCCAGCCAGAATTTTCAACTCCAACAAGATTTTCTTTTGGCGCTTTAACGTTATCAAAAAAAGTTTCACAAAATGGTGATTTACCACTAATGAGTGTAATTGGTTTGGTGCTAACTCCCTCAGTAGCCATATCAATAAGCAAAAAACTAATGCCATTATGCTTTGGCTCTTTTGGACCAGTTCTAACTAGAGCAAATATCCAATCTGCTTTGTCGGCATAGGAAGTCCAAACTTTTTGACCATTGACTAAATAATGATCACCCATATCCTCTGCCTTAGTTGAAAGGCTAGCCAGATCAGATCCTGAGCCAGGCTCTGAATAACCCTGGCACCATCTAATCTCACCTTTAATTATTTTTGGTAGATGCTCTCTTTTTTGCTCTTCTGAACCAAATTCTATGATGCATGGTGCCAACATCCATATACCAAAGCTATTTAATGCTGGTCTTGCTTTAATTCTATACAGCTCTTGATGCAAGACTTTAGTTTGATCTCTATCTAGACCTCCGCCACCATATTCTTTAGGCAGATTAGGCGCAGTCCAACCTTTATTTCCCATTCTTTCAAGCCATAATTTTGATTCGGGATTTAGATATTCTGCATTTCTCCCGCCCCAAACTTCTTCTTCAGGCACTAATGGAGTTCTCATTGAAGGAGGGCAATTTTCCTCTAACCAATCCCTCGCTTCTTGTCTAAACTGTTCTAAATGTTCCATATTTTTTGATTGCTTGCGCTTATTTAAAGAGGGTTTATTATAATCAAGTAATCATTTTTTTGGTAATTTAAAATATGAAATCATATCAAGCTCCAGAGGCAGGAAAGCCACTTATAGAAGTAGAGTCTCCAACGCCTGAGCCAATTGGAAGTCAGGTAATTATCAAAACTATAGCTTGCGGAGTTTGTCACTCTGATGTCCACATACACTCTGGTGCATTTGATTTAGGTGGCGGCAATGAATTGCCTGTTCCTGTTCCCAATCCATTTACATTGGGGCATGAGGTCTTTGGAGAAGTCGTAGCAGTGGGACCAGAGGCAACCAACATAAATGTTGGAGACAAAAGAATTGTTTATCCATGGATTGGATGCAGTAATTGTGATGTTTGTGCTAATGGTGATGAGCATTTGTGCAATACAGGTCCCGTTATTGGTGTCATGCAACCTGGTGGCTTTGGAGATCATGTTGTAGTCCCAGATTCAAAATATTTGCACGATGCAGGTGATACACCTGAACATTTAGCAGGGAGCTATGCCTGCTCAGGTCTAACAGCCTATAGCGCTCTTAAAAAAGGCGCCCCGTACATTTCAGATCATGATTTAATTATTATTGGCGTTGGGGGTGTTGGCATGATGGGTTTACAGATTGCCAAGGCAGCATTCAACTGTAATCCAATTGTTGTGGATGTAGATGAAGAAAAGCTCAAATTAGCTCTTGAAAATGGTGCATCAGCGGCTATCAATCCCATGGACGAAGATGCAATGATGAAAGTCTTTGAAATCACTGGTGGCAATGCGTCTGTTGCCATAGATTTTGTTGGCTCAGAGCAGTCAACTGCATTTGGAACAAGTCTTTTAAGAAAAGGTGGTAAGTATATTATCGTAGGGTTGTATGGAGGCGAGTTAAAACTTCCCTTACCATTGATCCCGATTATGGAAAGAGGCGTTCAAGGTTCATACACTGGTAGTCCGGGTGATATGCATGAGCTGATGGAGCTTGTAAGATCTGGAAAAGTTGATCCAATTCCGGTTGAAAAAAGGCCTGCTTCTCAAGCAAATCAGACTCTAGAAGACCTTAAAAATGGTAAAATTCTTGGCAGGGCAGCTCTAATGCACGATTAAAGTTCGTCGATTAGCTTGCTACATATATTTTGCAACTCATCATTAATCACTATATCTGCACTCTGGTCATACCGAGTTTTTTCTCTATTTAATATAATAAGCTTTGAGCCAGATTGCATGGCTAAATTAGGAAGTTTTCCTGCTGGCAAAACTTTTAAAGATGAGCCCATCACAATCATTAAATCGCTTTCTTCAACAATCTTTGAGGCATGCATCATGTCCATCTCATTCATAGGTTGGCCAAAAGATATAGTGGCTACTTTTACAACACCACCACAAACAGTGCATTTCGGCAATGGACCTTGAAACTTTATAGCATTATGGAAATCTAAAATATTTTGTTTTGCCTCGCACTCCAAGCACGCAGCTTTAATAGCACTTCCATGAATTTCTATAATTTTATTTTTAGGAACCCCCGATTTTTGATGTAATCCATCGATATTTTGAGTGATTAAAAAATTATTCTTTTGCAAACCAATTATTTTTTCAACAAACATATGGCCTAAGTTTGGTTCTATGTTTTTAAGAAGCGAATGGAGCTCAATATTTCTTTCCCATGACAATCTTTGCTTTTCTTCGCTTAGCAAAAACTCATTAAATTGAATGGGTTTATTTTTAGTCCAAAAACCATTGTCACTTCTAAAATCCGGCAGCCCAGATTCTGTACTTATACCAGCACCAGTTAAAATTACGGTACTCTTGCTCGCTTTTACTAACTTAATGATTTCATTAAATGTATTCACAAATTTGCTTTTAAATATACTTCAGAGAGTATAATTGCTCGCATGTTTAAAAATATAGGCATTGTTTTAAAAAAAAGCCTCTCATCGAGTGAATCTTCTGTTGTTAGTGGGTTGCTAAGTGTTTTGCTGAAAAACACTAAAACTATTTACTCAACCAATCAAATTGACTATGAAGGTGTAGATATTGTCGATCATGAAAAATTTAATACATCAGTTGATTTAATAATAGTATTTGGTGGAGACGGTACTTTATTGGGTGCGGCAAGAAAATTTATCGAAAATGAGATTCCAATCTTAGGAATCAACATGGGCGCTGTTGGTTTTCTTACAGATGTAAATATTGAAAACTTTGAATCAGTTATCAATGATGTTTTCAAGGGCAATTATATCCTTGAAGAAAGAAGTTTAGTTGAAGCTCAATTCTCTGGTCAGGAGGTTTTTGGTCTTAATGAAGTATTAATTCATTCAGGATCCTATGCCCAGCTTATGAGATATAGATTATTGATAGATGGCAAGACTGTATATGAACAGCGATCAGATGGATTGATTGTTGCCACTCCAACTGGATCAACTGCATATGCATTGTCTGCTGGAGGGTCAATAGTTCATCCAGAACTAAATATTTGGAATATTATACCCATGATGTCCCAAAGTCTTTCATCCAGACCCTTAATAGTTTCAAATAAGAAATCTCTGGAGATTCAACTAATTGAGGGGCCATTAGAGCATGCAATGGTTTGTGTAGACGGCCAAAAAGATATACCTGTTGAGTACAATAAATCTATTCATATTTCTAAAAAGAACTCATCGTTAAAAATTATTCATCCCTCTGATAATGATTTCTATGAGGCTTGTAGAGAAAAACTTGGTTGGAGCTTAGACATTACTGCCAAGAAAAACCATCAAACTTGAATACAAACTCCTCATACTTTTTAATCATTGCAATAGCTGTAATGTTAAGCTTTTTAACAAATTTTGGTTTTAGTAGTCTGCTGGAGCCATTTCTTTTTTTAAAAAGTAGCGGATCAAATTTTTATCCGTCATTTCAGAATACTTTCCTTTCTTCTCAAGAATGGTGGCGCCTTATCACACCAACTTTCCTTCATTTCTCTCTGACTCATTTAATATTTAATTGTTTATGGATTTATATATTGGGATCAAAGATTGAACTTATTGATGGAAGAGGAGTCTTCCTAACTTTATTTTTAATTTCTGGTCTATCAAGTAATCTCGGGCAATATTTCCTTACAGGCGACTATCTCTTTGGGGGGTTGAGTGGAGTTGTGTACGGTCTTTTGGGCTACTGTTTTATATTGGATTTAGAAAACAGAGGTCAAAGATATGATCTCCCAAATGCCTTATATATTTTTATGTTCATTTGGTTATTAATAGGCTTTACAGGACTATTAAAAATTTTTGGCTTCGGAAATGTTGCAAATATCGCTCATTTAGTTGGTATGATAGCTGGATTTATGCTTGGTTTAATAGCTAAATACACTATGAAGGTATAACTGGAATGACAAAAATTACTAAAGCAGTATTTCCTGTAGCAGGTCTTGGAACTCGGTTTTTGCCTGCAACTAAAGCAATTCCAAAAGAAATGCTTCCGATTATTGATAAGCCATTAATAGAATACGCTGTTGAGGAAGCTGTTAATGCAGGCATCAAAGAAATTATATTTATTACTAGTCACACAAAAAGGGCAATAGAAGATCATTTTGATCAAAACTTTGAACTTGAAGAAAAGCTTCGAAGTGGTGGTAAAAATGATTTTTTAAAAAAAATTAATCGAGATATTTTTAGAGACATTAAATTTACTTACGTAAGGCAAAAAACACAGAATGGACTTGGTGATGCCATTCTTCACTCTGAACATTTAATTAAGAATGAGGCTTTTGCAATAATTTTAGCAGATGACTTAATTATTAATAATCCATCATGCATATCTCAATTGATCTCATCTTATGATGAGCATCAATGCTCCGTTATTGGTGTAAATGAGGTTCCGAAAAATGAAACAGAAAAATATGGCGTTATTTCTATTGATGAATCCACCTCAACAAAAAGCTCATTTTTTCTAAATGATATTGTGGAAAAACCAAAAAACAATCCACCTTCAAATCTTGCGGTGGTTGGAAGATACGTTCTTTCTGATAAAATTTTTAAATATTTAAAAAACCTCAAACCAAGTGTTGGGGGTGAAGTGCAGCTCACGGACGCAATTAAATTGATGCTCAATGATGAGAAAGTAGTGGGACATTTATACGAGGGCAAAAAGTTTGATTGTGGCTCTAGGCATGGCTATGTAAATGCTATCAAGCATCTTGCTAAAGAACTTTTTGATGATTAAGGTGGGTTTGGATACTTTCCAATGAAATTGGCATTATTGCTCTTAAGATTACTGCCTCCTGAAATATCTCACTTTATAGCTTTAAATGCTTTAAATCTCCTATATAAACTTCATCTAACAAGTATTGTTTTTCCACATAAACATGCATCAGAATCATTTGAATTTAAAGGTTTAATTTTTAAAAATAAACTCGGAATTGCAGCAGGCCTTGATAAAAATGGTGACTTTTTTAACTCTTTAGGTGCATTGGGTTTTGGCTTTATTGAAGTGGGAACAATTACACCGGTGGCTCAATCAGGCAACCCAAAGCCTAGGATCTTTCGTTTTCTTAACCAAGGAGCAATTGTTAATAGGCTTGGATTTAACAATAAGGGAGTTGATTACTTGGTTAAAAAGATAAAGTTGAGAAATTTTAATGGAATTCTGGGTATAAATATTGGCGCAAACAAGACATCAGAAGGTCAAAAAAGAGTTGATGATTACTTAGAATGTTTCAAAAAAGTATATCCATATGCGGACTATATTACAGTTAATATTTCTTCACCCAATACACCTAATTTGAGATCGCTACATCAAAAAGAAAATTTTTTACCACTATTTAAAGCTTTGCATTTAGCTCGTAATGAAGCGAAATATCGTAACCCTATATTTATCAAACTTTCACCTGATGAAGATGAGCAGATTATTGCAGAAATTTTAGTTGCAATTGAAAAATTTGAATTTGATGGAGTTATTACCTCCAATACTACCGTCCAAAAAGATAATTTAAGATACTCTGGTCAGCATAATCTTGAGGGAGGTCTATCTGGCAGACCTTTGCTAGAAAAATCAAATGAACTTTTAAAACTTACCCATTCACATGCTCCAGATTTACTAAAAATTGGTGTAGGTGGCGTTGATAGCAAAGAAAGTTTTAACTCTAAATTAGATAATGGCGCTTCCTTAGTTCAGATTTATACAAGTTTTATTTATCAGGGCCCTGAAATTTTAAATAGGCTGCTGAGATAAAATTTTTATGGAATATTTGATTTCTATTTTTGTTATTCTTTTTTTAGTTGGCGCAATAAGCTTTTTAAAGCCATCGAAGAAAATGAAGTCTTTAAGTCGAGTCAGAATGGCAGCTGCAAAAGAGGGTTTTAAGATTGGATCAACAAATGAGTTAAGAAAAAAATTTAAAAATTGGAATCCTGAAGTTGCAATATATCAAATCAAAAATACTTCGGAATTCAAAAATTTACATTACCTAAGAAAAGAAAATAAGCTTGAACTTTATGCACCAATCTCATTTAAATATGAAAAAAACTTTGAAATGATTGATAAAAAAATTTCTAAATTACCTTCTTCTGTACTTGAAATTATTTTTTATCAGTCCAATATAGCAATCGTTTGGAATGAAATGATCGGAATTAAAGAGCTTCTAAAAATAAAAGAAGCAGTATTAGAAATATGAATTTTTATAAATTTTAGTTGAATAATTTATGTCAAAAACCCTAGTTATAGTTGAGTCACCGGCCAAAGCTAAAACTATTTCTAAGTATTTAGGGTCAAACTATATTGTAAAGTCTAGCGTAGGTCACATCAGAGATCTTCCAAAGGGTAAGTCCAAAAAACCAGCTCAAAGAAATACTATTCCGAAAGACCTCCCTGATGATGAGAAGAGAAGGCTAAAAAAAATTAATGAACGTAAACGACTTGTTAGAAGGATGGGAATCGATCCTGATAATGACTGGGCAGCAAATTATGAAATCATCCCTGAAAAAGAAAAAGTTATTAAAGAATTAAAAACAGCAGCAAAGTCTGTAGAGTCAATTTTTCTTGCAACTGATCTTGATAGAGAGGGTGAGGCAATAGCTTGGCATCTTAAAGAAGCTTTAGGAGCAGATAAATTTAATTACTCTAGAGTTAGGTTTAATCAAATTACCAAAGATGCAATCCTAGAATCTTTTGAAGATCCAAAAGAGATAGATACAAGTCTTGTTGAGGCCCAACAAGCAAGAAGGTTTTTAGACAGAGTTGTAGGCTTTGAACTATCTCCGCTTTTATGGGCAAAAATTGCACGCAACTTATCAGCTGGAAGAGTTCAATCAGTCGCATTAAGATTATTAGTGGAACGAGAGCATAGTATTCAACAGTTTAAACCGGATGAGTTTTGGGAGATTTCATTCAACGCAGAAAATGACCAAAATACTAGCATCGCATTTAACCTAAATAGAAGAAAAGCAGATCCTCTGTTGCAAGCTGATGAGGCAAAGCAAATTGAGGAACTTATCAGAACTTCTGATTTGGTAGTAAGTGAAGTTACTCAAAAACCAGTCAAATCAAAACCAAAACCTCCTTTCATTACATCAACATTGCAACAAGCAGCAAGCACAAAGCTTGGGTTTAATGTTAAAAGAACCATGAGAACAGCTCAAAAGCTATACGAAAATGGACTCATCACTTATATGAGAACTGACGCTCCTGCTCTGTCGCCTGAATCAATTGCTGATGCAAGAATGTATATTGAAACCAACCTTGGAGATAAGTATCTTACTAATGCTCCAAGAATATATTCGTCGAGCGAAAATGCACAAGAGGCTCACGAAGCAATTAGACCTACAAATGCATCAACTAAATCCGAAGGCTTAATCTCATCATCGGATGAAGAAAAAAGACTATATGAATTAATCTGGCAGCAATTTATTGGTTCGCAGTTGCCGGATGCAGAATATTTAGCAACTAATGCAAAAATACAGTTAGATGAATATATTTTTTCTGCAACAGGAAGGGAGGTTGTTTTTGATGGTTTTACTAGAATTGTTAAATCAAAATCTGATGATCAAGATTCTAGTATTTTGCCCCCACTTGCAGTAAATCAGAATTTAACTCTCAAGGATCTTGAAAATAAACAAAAATATACCAAGCCTCCAGCAAGGTTTTCAGAAGCTGCTTTAGTTAAAGAATTGGAAAAGAAAGGCATAGGTCGGCCCTCTACATATGCAAATATCATTTCTACAATTCAGGATCGTGGATATGTTGAGATTCAAAATAGAAGATTCTTTGTTAAAAAAATAGGAATGATTGTCACAGATAGGCTGGTGAACAGCTTTGATGACATTATGGATTACAGCTTTACTGCTAACTTTGAAGATGAGTTAGATAGAATTGCAAATGGCGAATTAAATTGGAAAGAGGTTTTAGATTCATATTATTCAGCTTTCCAGGATGACCTTTTATCAGCAATGGATGAGGAGAATGGGATGGTTCCCAACCTTCCCACCATGACAAATATTAATTGCCCAGATTGTAAAAAAAATAAACTTACAATTAGAAATGCAAGCAATGGAGTTTTTCTTGGTTGTGCTGGATATAGTTTACCTGCCGATGAGCAATGTAAAAAAACCTTAAACCTTATTTCAGGTGATGAAGCTGTTAGTGTTGATGATCAAGAGGAAGCAGAGCATTTAGTTACAAAGCGTCGCTGTCCTAAATGTGATACAAGTATGGATAACTATCTCTTGGATGAAAATCATAAATTACATGTTTGTTCAAATAACCCTGACTGTGATGGGTTTGAGGTCGAAGAAGGTACATTCAAAATTAAAGGATACGATGGTCCTACATTATCTTGTCATAAATGTGGTTCAGAAATGCAGCTTAAAACCGGTAGGTTTGGAAAGTATTTTGGTTGCATGAATGACAATTGCGGTGCAACGCGAGCGCTTCAAAGAAATGGGGAGCCAAAGCCAATAGTTATGGAGCCTATTAGCACAGAAATTCCTTGCATTAAGTTTGAAGATACTTATCTATTAAGAGATAGCATGAAGGGCCTTTTCTTTGCAGCCAGTAAATATCCAAAGAATAGAGAGACCCGCGCACCATCTGTTGAGGAATTTAATCAAGTAGTTACAGAGGAAACTTTGCTCGATGCATGTAAGTATCTTGAAGACCAGGCGAAACATACTCATCTTCTAGATGCTCCCAAAAAAGACATTGATGGAAACCCTTACATCATAAGGTATAACAAGGCTGAGGATACTCATTACCTTGCATCTGAAAAAGAAGGAAAAAAAACTGGAAATACAGCTTCTCATAATGGCGATAAGTGGGTTGAAGTTACCAAATAATAATTCCTTGAATAATTCTAATTAGTTCTTATATATTTATATATCCCTTTTATTATTTATGTGAAGGGTGCTAAAGTTTAAAAAAAATATATGTCTAATTACCTAGAACTTACTCAACTCCCCGACGGCACAATTGTTCTTAGGAGATCTGATGATCACGAAAATCCAATTGTAAAAATTGAATTCTCAGGTGAGTCAAAGGAGTTTTTAAATGGAGCAGAGCTTTCAGTTGCTAAAGAAATGATTCGTGCTGGAATAGAGAGTGTCAGCGGAAATTCAATCGACTTCGATGACTTTTTTGACAGTGAAAAAAATAGCTTAAGAAAAAAACCAGTAGTTCTTCATTAGTGAGTTCTAATTAAGCCCACACTCTTACCCTCAACAAATGCTTCTTGCTCTCTTAGATCAACTTCAATTGTTGAGAAATCTTTGTTTGCTGGAATTAGCTCAAGGTTATGATCGGTTTTCTTAAAATATTTTAAAGTGACCTCGTCCTCCAACCTCACAACAACGAGATCACCATTTTTAACATTTGTTGTTTTTTTGATTGCAACTAGATCATCTTCATGAATTCCTGCTTCAATCATACTAAGACCCTTAACTTTTAGGAAATAATCAAAGTTGTCAGAAAACATATCTGGATCGCATGGGATTCTTTTTTCAACATTTTCTTCAGCAAGAGTAGGGGAGCCTGCGGCAACTAGTCCTATCACTGGTATTTGGTCGCCAATTCGCTCAAGGGATTGTTGACTTTTAACAATAGATATTCCTCTGGAAGAGCCGCTTTGAATTGTTATATAACCTTTTTTTTCAAGAGCCCTAAGGTGCATTTCAGCTGCATTTGGAGATTTAAACCCCAACTCTTTACATATTTCAGCTCGAGTTGGTGGAAAACCAGTTTTATTAAGATAAACTTCTACACAAGCTAAAACTTTTGATTGTTGTTTTGTTAATTCTTTCATAATAATTATACTGTATATTTTTACAGTATATAAATTTTGATATCTAAGTGCAACTCTCATTGAAAATATGGACTCAAAACTAGTAATTGGAATCTCCTCAAGAGCACTCTTTGATTTGAGTCAAAGTCATCATATCTTTGAAAATGATGGTATTGATGCTTATCGTAATCATCAAATTGAAAATGAAAATGAGATACTTGATCCAGGTGAAGCTTTTAATCTTGTAACCAAAATTTTAAAAATTAATGAGCTTTATGAATCTGAAAATAGGATAGAGGTTATTTTACTCTCTAGAAATACAGCAGATACTGGCCTTAGAGTTTTTAACTCGATTGAAGCTCATAAATTAAATATTACTCGTGCTGTTTTTTGTGGTGGGGAAAGCCCCTATAAATATGTAAAAGCATTTGGAGTGGATCTATTCTTATCTAGTAGCAAAGATGACGTCAAGATGGCAATTGAAAATAATGTTCCATCTGCAAGAATTATCCCTTCAAAAACAAAAAGGAAAGTTAAAGATGGAGATATGCTAAAGATAGCATTTGATGGCGATTCAGTAATCTTTTCTGACGAATCTGAAAAAGTTTTTGAAAAAGAAGGTCTCAAAGCTTTTCTAGACAATGAACGAAAGAAAAAATCAATGTTAAAGGCTGGGCCCTTTAAATCATTTCTAGTGGAGCTTAATAAATTGCAATCTGAGTTAGATCCAAAAATAAACCCTATAAGAACTGCACTTGTCACAGCAAGATCAGCTCCATCTCACAAGCGGGTAATTAAAACTCTTAGAAAATGGGGAGTAAGAATCGATGAGTCTCTTTTTTTAGGAGGCATGAATAAGTCTGAGTTTTTGAAATCATTCGAGGCTGATATTTTTTTTGATGATCAGCAGCAAAATATTAAAGATGCCTCTGCAAAAGTGACCTCAGCTCATGTACCATTCGGAATTAAAAATAGGAATTAACCATGGACATAGTTTGTTTTGATATGGAAGGTACTCTCACTCCCGAAATATGGGAACAGGTTGCTCTTGATTCTGGTATCTCTGCGTTAAATAAGACCACAAGAGATATTCCATCATATTCTGATCTTATGGACTATAGGTTAGAAATAATGAAAAAGCATAATCTAAAACTTGCTGATATAGTTGAAGCAACAAAGAAATTGGATTTGCTGGATGGAGCTCTAGATTTTTTAAATCAGGTCAGGCAAGAATTTCAAGTAGTAATTTTATCTGATACTTTCCATGAGATTGCCTATCCTTTAATGGAAAAACTTGGCTATCCTCTTTTGCTCTGTCACACTCTTAATGTTGATTCTGAGGGCAATATTCTTAGCTATAAATTAAGAGATCTACAGGCAAAAAAACAAGCAATCTTAGGTTTTCAGTCTATGGGTTATAGATGTTTAGCTGCCGGAGATTCGTTCAATGATTTACAGATGTTTGAGGTTGCAGATCAAGGTTTCTTTATCAATGCGCCTGAAGCTATATCCAGTTCAATGCCTGAGATCCCATCTTTTGATGAATATTCAAACCTCTTAAGTGCTTTAAAGGATTTTAATTAATACTTATGGATAATCCCTTTTCACTTAATAACTTTTCTAGGCCAAAGCTGGAGATGCCTGAAAATGAAAAAAAACTTTTGCTTCACAGTTGCTGTGCTCCATGTGCGGGAGAGATTATGGAGGCTGTGGCAGCATCAGAGATCCAGACAACCGTTTATTTTTATAATCCAAACATTCATCCAAAGGAAGAGTATGAGATTCGCAAGGATGAAAATAAAAGATTTTGTGACAAGCTTGGATTTGATTTTGTTGATGCTGATTATGATAAAGAAAATTGGTTTGAGAGAATAAAAGGATTAGAAAATGAGCCTGAAAGAGGTAAAAGATGTACTCAATGTTTTGATATGAGGTTTGAAAGGTCTGCTCTATACGCTCATGAAAATGGTTTTAAGGTATATGGGACAACGCTAGGAATTTCTCGCTGGAAAAATATGGAACAAATAAATGATTCGGGCAATAGAGCTGCGCTGCGTTACGAAGACATCCATTATTGGGATTTTAATTGGCGAAAAAAAGGTGGCTCTTCCCGAATGATTGAAATCTCAAAAAGAGAAGAGTTTTATCAACAAGAATACTGTGGTTGCGTATACAGCTTGAGAGATACAAACAAATGGCGCCAAGAAAATAAGAAAGATCGAATTATTAGAGGAATTAAATTCTATAATTAATTTGGGAAACATACCTTTGGCAAAGTACAATACTGACCAATGAATACTCCGGGGAATAAGTTCAGACAAGCTATAGCCGATAACAATCCTTTGATGGTTGTCGGTGCAGTAAATGCTTATTGTGCAAAGATGGCTGAGAAGGCTGGTCACAAAGCTCTTTATCTTTCTGGGGCCGGAGTTGCAAACGCATCTTTTGGATTGCCAGATTTAGCTATTACGACCCTCAATGATGTAGCTGAGGACTCAAGAAGAATTACTCAAGCTACAAACCTTCCTCTTTTAATCGATATCGATACCGGTTTTGGCGGCGCATTCAGTATCAGCCGAACTATAAAGGAGATGATTGCCGCGGATGTTGCAGCAGTCCATATAGAGGATCAGGTCACTCAAAAACGGTGTGGCCATAGGCCTAATAAAAGTCTTGTAGATAAAATTGAAATGAGTGATCGTATTAAAGCTGCTGTTGATGGTCGAACTGATGAAAGTTTTTTTATCATGGCTAGAACAGATTCATATGCAACTGAAGGAATGAATGGTGCGATTGAGAGATGTAGAGAATATATTGCAGCAGGAGCAGATGGTTTATTTTTAGAAGCTGTTTCAAGTTTAGAAGATTACAAGCAACTGAAAGATGCATTACAAGTTCCTGTTCTTGCAAATATTACTGAGTTTGGAAAAACACCACTGTTTACTGCAGAGGAACTAGCATCAGTTGGAGTTGATATAATGCTATTTCCATTATCAGCTTTTAGAGCAATGAATAAAGCAGCAGAGTCTGTTTATAAAGATATCGCTGTTAATGGATCACAATCAAATTCAGTTGAAAAGATGCAGACAAGAGATGAACTGTATGAATATTTAAACTATCATTCGTTTGAGCAAAAGCTAGATGAATTATTTAAAAGGAAGGAGAATAAGTAAATGGTTAAGAAGTTAGAAGGCGCTGGACTGCGTGGTCAAGTAGCAGGGGAAACATCACTATGCACCGTTGGACAAGAAGAAGGCCTGGCCTACAGGGGTCACAAAATTGAGACATTGGCTGAAAAAGGAACATTTGAAGAGGTTGCTTACCTTCTTCTATACGGTAAATTACCCAACAAATCAGAGCTCACAGATTATAAATCTTTACTGAAAGGTTTAAGAGATCTTCCAGATTCCTTAAAAAAGGTTCTCAGAGAAATACCTGCATCAGCCCATCCAATGGCAGTGATGGCAACTGGATGCTCAATGCTAGGAAATCTTGAGCCTGAGGAGTCAATGGAAGCGCAGATGGACTCTATTAACCGCATGGTTGCAACAATGCCATCAATCGTTACTTATTGGTATAAATTTTCTCATGATGGCAAAGATATTAATCTTGTAAATGATGAAGATACGATGGCTGGCCATTTTTTACATATTCTTCATGGCAAAACTCCATCAGATCTTCATAGACGAGTTATGGATGCTTCATTAGTTTTATATGCTGAGCATGAATTTAATGCATCAACATTTACTGCTAGGGTTTGCGCTTCAACAATGTCAGATATATTTTCTTGTGTTGTTGCTGCTATTGGCTCCTTAAAAGGTCCTCTGCATGGAGGCGCTAATGAGGCTGCAATGGAAATGATTGAAAACTGGAAGACCAGAGATGAAGCAAGGGTAAACATCTTGGATATGCTTACTAATAAAGGAAAAATTATGGGCTTTGGACATGCGATTTACTCCGAAAGAGATCCAAGAAATGCTGTTATCAAAGAATTCTCAAAAGAGTTATCTCAAGAATATGGAGATGACTCCTTGTATCAGGTCTCTGAAGAGGTTGAGCAGGTAATGTGGGATGAAAAAAAATTATTTCCAAATGCAGATTTTTTTCATGCCTCAGCATATTTTTATTTAGGAATTCCAACAAAACTTTTTACTCCAATCTTTGTAATGTCACGAGTTACAGGCTGGACAGCTCACTGCATGGAGCAAAGGGCAAATAATAGAATTATTAGACCAAGCGCAGAATATACAGGTCCTGAGACTTCTGCTTGGGTTGAACTCGAAGATAGGGAGTAAATCATGTCAAATAATGTTGAACTGAATATAAGGTCAGGTCCTGACTCTTTGCTTGTAGAAATTGCAGAATATGTTTCAAAGCAGGATATTAACTCGGAGCTAGCTCTTTCAACCGCTCGAAATTGTTTAATAGATACTATTGGTTGTGGGTTATTGGCATTAACTTTTCCTGCATGCACAAAAATGCTTGGTCCCATTGTTCCAGGCACTAATGTACCCAATGGAGTAAGAGTTCCTGGGACTAATTTTTTACTTGATCCAGTAAAAGGTGCTTTTGACATAGGCTGTATTATTAGATGGCTAGACTATAACGATACATGGTTGGCTGCTGAGTGGGGTCATCCCTCAGATAATCTTGGTGCGATTCTATCAATAGCAGACTATGTTTCTCAGGAAAATGTTGCAGCTGGCAAAGACCCTCTAACAATGAGAGACGTTTTGGAGTGCATGATAATGGCTCACGAAATCCAAGGAGTGTTGGCTCTAACAAATAGCTTTAATAGAGTTGGTTTGGATCACGTTGTACTTGTAAAAGTTGCATCAACAGCAGTTGTCACGAAATTGCTTGGTGGAAACACTGATCAAATTATGGATGCGGTAAGTCAAGCTTGGGTGGATGGTCAAAGTCTTAGGACATATCGTCATGCACCGAATGCTGGTTCTAGAAAAAGTTGGGCAGCAGGTGATGCGACCAGTCGAGCGGTTAGACTTGCGCTAATAACTCTTTCTGGTGAAATGGGATATCCAAGCGTTTTATCAGCTCCAACATGGGGCTTTGAAGATGTTTCTTTTAAGGGAGAAAAATTATCTCTGAGCCAACCGTTTGGTTCTTATGTTATGGAGAATGTTCTTTTTAAAATCAGCTTCCCTGCGGAGTTTCACGCACAAACAGCTGTAGAGGCTGCAGTTACATTGCATCCTCAAATCAAAGATCGGCTTGACGAAATAGCTAATATTGAGGTCACGACTCATGAATCTGCAATTAGAATTATCTCTAAATCAGGACAGCTAAATAATCCGGCTGATAGAGATCATTGTTTGCAATACATGATTGCAATAGGTTTAATTCACGGGGATCTTATTGCAGAGCATTATGAGGATGATGTTGCTAGTGACCCAAGAGTTGATCAGCTTAGAGAAAAGATGACCATCAAAGAGGATAAGAGATATACAGATGAGTACTTAGAAGCTGATAAAAGATCTATAGCTAATAAAATACAGATATTTTTTAATGATGGCTCTTCAACAGAAGCTATTGAAGTCGAGTACCCAATAGGTCACAAGCGTCGAAGAGAGGAAGGAATTCCTGTTTTAGAAAAGAAATTTGAGAATAATCTCGGTAAAATTTTTGAAAATGAAAAAGTTACCGCTATTTTATCTAAGTGTCTTGATCAAGATGTGCTTGAGTCTATGAGTGTCCTAGATTTTCAAGAGTTATTTACAGTAGAAAAGAATTCTTTTTAAAGGCTCGTTGGAATAAACCTAAGCGCTTCTTGGCTAAATAAGAATGTTTGGTCAGAATAATGGACAGAAGACTCATTTCTAGATGATCCATAATTATGCATGCCGTAAATTGTTTTACCGTTGTCGTCTTCAGCAATAATAAAGAACAAACCATCACCTCCAGACATCTTTAAACTCTTGGTTTTTGCATCAGGCGTTCCATAAACAGCTCTCAAGGTATCAACCGAGCCTTGAATTGGAAAGGTTCTTGAGCCTCTAGAAATAGTATTAACTATGCCCCATCGATCAAAATAGTTTCTTTGAATTTTCTGAAAAAGACTATCGCATTCTTGTTTTGCTGATTTGTATGAGGGGGTAGGTTTACTATTCATTTCTGAAATCCACTCTTGTGCCATCAAGCACATTCCCAAGGCAGCTTCGGTATTATTAAGATCGGTTTTTCTATTCCAATTTTGCAATATCAGCTCAAGATTTATGTCATTTTTAGCAACTGATTCCAGATATTTATATTGCCTTGAATTTTTTGAGTATGAGTTATCAAATTTGATTTCAATAAATCGGTCCAAATCAATGCTTTCATTTGAAGAAAGAAGCTCATTCGCTACATAGGACCTATTTGTTAGTCTCTGTTCAAAATGAACGTTTTTTTTCATCGATTTCATTGCTAGGGAATGATTTCCCATCACAGAATATGGATTTTGATTAGTGCTTTGAATCCATCCATTGGAGGGATTGATAAACTTAGGCAGATCACGAACTAGTTTACTACCATCCCAAATATCATTAGAGCTTGAACTTCTTAGAACTTGCCTTGCTTTTAAAGCGTCGGCTCTGACAGGAATTCTACCATTATAAAAATATCCAATATTCCTTTTAGAATCCATTGTTACAAAGTTAAAACTAGGAATTTTTCTTTTTGCAAGTTGTTTTTCAAATTCATACACGTCGGTTGAGTTACTAATTTCATACCACCCCTCTATCTCATTAAAAGAGTTCTGATTTATATGTCTCAGAGCAAAATACCTTCCCTTCATTTCCAAAACAGGACCAAACTTTGAGTATCTAAATTCTTGCTTTGTACGTAATTTTAAAAAACCAAAAAGCTTAAATGCCAAATAATCCTTTTCAATCTCAAAAGATTCCCATCTATCATCCAGCAGATATTGATTTGAATTCTCTGGATTAATTGTAAGTTCAAATATATCCATCACATCAGGGCGATTTACAGTAGCGCCCCAGCCAATATCTTTGTTAAAGCCAACATTTATTAAAAAAGATCCAGGAAAGTTACCACCATGTCCATGCCATCCTGATTTACTTTCTATATTTAATTCATACCAACCAACTGGACCAGATAAAGGTTGATGTGAATTAATCAGAAGGTACGCAGCATTTGAATCTGCTTTTATTGAGTTAATAGCTATTGCATTTGACCCAGTTGGAATTGATGTTTTATCCTTTGCAGCCATCTGAGATAAGTCTCTATCTAAGCCTGCAAAAAAAAGATGCTGAATATACGATCCAGCAAGAACATCTTCTTGAGTTATTGGATGAAGGGAAGGATTCACTTTATCGGGATGTTTATTTGCAAATGCGTTTACACCATCCGCATATGCTTGAGCCATGGCAAGAATATTTTGAGAAAGTTGTTTCTTCCCAATGTTTCTCACATTTGAATGAACTTTTAATAATCTAACAAGGTAGTCAGTCTCAATGCTACCAAGGCCATTGTAAATGGCATTTTGTCCTCGATATAATGGCATCAATTCTACAAGATCTTCATATGCATCTTCTGCATGAACCAGACCTATGCCGTATGCAACATCTTGATCTGTTTGACCTTTGATATATGGAACCCCCCAAAAATCTCTATGAATGGAGACATCATATTGATTACCAATTTCAAAAGTCGAGCTCTTTTCAAGCATTGAGCAAGAACTTAGGACTAGGCTTAGGATAGTAAAGAGTAAACAAGCACTTGAAATTTTTTTTATCATCACAAATATATTGTAATAGTTTCTGATAAAAATATTTCTTAATCATGCAAAAAAATATCTTGGTAGTAGGTGGTAATTCTGTAATTGGTCAGGAGGTAATTAAACTTGCCAACTCAAAGGGTGATAGCGTTTTTGCAACCTCGAGATCGACAATTGATATACCTCTAAAGAATTTTATTCATTTAGATCCAAATGAAGATCTATCTGGGTTAGATACTTTGCCAGACTCTATTGATGCATTACTTTATTGCCCGGGCTCTATCTCACTTAAATCAATTCAAAGAATGGATATTTCTGATTTCAGGGATGATTTTAGAATCAATGTTGAGGGTGCTTTCAATATTATCAAAAAAGTTTTACCCAATCTCAAAAAAGGTGATGGAGCTTCAGTTGTATTCATTTCCTCTGTAGCTGCCAAGAGTGGAATGACATTTCATTCTTCCATTGCAGCATCAAAGGCGGCACTCGAAGGCTTTGCTAGAAGTCTCGCCTCTGAACTTGCACCAAGAGTAGCTGTAAATTGTGTTGCTCCGTCCTTAACCAATACTCCAATGGCTGAACACCTCCTTGATAATGAAAAAAAATTACGATCTTCTGAAGAAAGGCATCCACTGAATGCCATTGGAGATCCTGAAAGAATTGCCAAGGTTATATATAACCTTTTTTCTGCTAAAGAGGATTGGATTACTGGCCAAACAATTAGCATTGATGGGGGATTGTCAAGCCTTAGATAGGCTCTAATTAGCTTTTTAGTCTATAATTCTGCGTATGTCAGGCAATACATTTGGAAAATTATTTCAAGTTACAACTTATGGAGAAAGCCATGGGAAGGCGCTCGGGTGTATTATTGATGGTTGTCCGCCCCAATTAGAAATTTCAACTGATGATATTCAATTTGAACTCAACCGCAGAAAACCTGGTCAGTCCGATGTAACTACACAAAGAAAAGAAGATGATGTTGTGGAGATTTTGTCAGGAGTATTTGAGGGCAAGACCCTTGGAACCCCAATAAGTTTAATTATTTTTAATCAAGATCAAAGATCAAAAGATTATTCAAACATTAAAGATGTTTTCCGTCCTAATCATGCTGATATTACGTATCAAGCTAAATATGGTCATCGAGACTACAGAGGTGGAGGTCGATCAAGCGCAAGGGAAACTGCAATGAGAGTTGCAGCTGGTGCAATAGCTAAAAAATATCTTAACTTAAAAGGAATTCATGTCGATGGCTATGTTAGTCAAATAGGCTCTATCTCAGCAGATGAAATAGATGTATCAAATGCTAAATCGAACAAGTATTTTTTTGCAGACGAGTCCAAACTGGAAGATTTAGATATTATGTTTGCTGAGCTAATTGAAGAGGGTAATTCAGTGGGAGCAAAACTTGGTGTGAGAGTAACAAATTGCCCGATAGGCCTTGGCGAGCCTGTTTTTGACAAGTTTGATGCAGATTTAGCAAAAGCTATTATGAGTATAAATGCTGTGAAATCTGTCAGCATTGGAAATACTCACAACATGCTTGATTTAAAAGGTTCTGAGGTCCGAGATGAAATGACAACAGCTGGCTTTAAATCAAATAACGCTGGGGGTATCTTGGGCGGAATTACAAATGGCGACTTGATAGAGCTTGAATTTATTATTAAGCCAACATCTAGCATCAAATCAAAAGGTCAGACAATTAATGCGGACGGAGAAGAAGTCGAGGTTGAAGTAACTGGTAGGCATGATCCCTGCGTTGGAATTAGGGCTGTTCCCATTGCAGAAGCGATGGTCAATTTAGTTGTCATGGATCATTTATTAAGAAATGAAGCTCAGTGCGGAATGATTGATCAAGCTTCGCCATTCAAAAAATAGCATGCCTCTTACTTTATATGACAAGCTCTGGAATGAGCATCTAGTCCAGACTGACGATACCAATGAGTCACTCATTTATATTGATAGACATTACCTCCATGAGGTGACTTCACCTCAAGCTTTTGAAGGTCTAAGACATAAAAACTTAAAACCATGGCGATTGGATGCAAACATTGCAACTCCTGACCATAATGTTCCTACTGATAGAGGTAACGAATTTGATGCAGCGTCAATCAAAGATGAGGTAGCTAAAATTCAGGTAGTTGAACTGGATAAAAACTGCAACAGCTTTGGCATCCATCAATTTGACATAACTTCAAACAAACAGGGTATTGTTCATGTAATTGGTCCAGAGTTAGGATATACATTGCCAGGTATGACAATTGTGTGCGGTGACTCTCATACTTCAACTCATGGAGCATTTGGATGTTTGGCCATGGGAATAGGAACTTCTGAGGTTGAGCACGTTCTAGCAACTCAGTGTTTGAAAATTACCAAACTAAAAAACATGCAAGTTAATTTTAATGGTATCCCTCAAAGAGGAGTTACTTCTAAAGACATTGTTTTACATTTAATTAAATTAATCGGAACTGCTGGAGGCACAGGCCATGCTATAGAGTTTTCAGGCTCATATATATCATCTTTATCAATGGAATCCAGAATGACAATTTGCAATATGGCCATTGAGGCCGGCGCAAAGGTTGGTCTTATTGAGGTCGATTCAACTACGCTTGATTATGTTAAACATCATTCCAATCTATCTGATTCAATGTTTCATCAAGCTAGTGAATATTGGAAGACATTAAAATCAGATCTAGATGCAAATTTTGATAAAACAATTAACATCGATGTTTCTGAGATAAAACCTCAGATTACTTGGGGCACTTCACCTGAAATGACTATAGATTTTGATGCCAATATTCCTACTCAAGAGGATGTTGATGAGGCAAGTCATGAAAATTTATTACTTGCAAAAACTTATATGGGTCTCGATGATTCAAAAACTCTTCAAGATTTAAGTTTCGATAGGGTTTTTATTGGCTCTTGCACTAATTCAAGAATTGAAGACCTTCGAGATGCTGCCTCCGTTATAAATGGTAAGCAAGTTTCAGAAGATATTACCGAAGCTATTGTCGTACCTGGCTCAGGCATGGTAAAAGCTCAAGCAGAAGCAGAGGGCTTAGACAAAATTTTTATTAATGCAGGTTTTTTGTGGCGCGATCCAGGTTGCTCAATGTGTTTAGGTATGAACCCCGATCAGCTTCAACCCTATGAACGTTGTGCATCAACTTCGAATAGAAACTTTGAAGGTAGACAAGGTAATCTTGGCAGAACCCACCTAATGAGCCCACTAATGGCAGCATTAACAGCGATAAACGGTAAAATAATTGATCCACTATCATGACTAATCCAATTATCACAGGCATCGTAGCAACTTTTGATAGAGATAATATTGATACTGATCAGATTATTCCAACTGAGTATCTAAAATCTATTAAAAAATTTGGCTTTGGAGACTTTCTATTTGATGGTTGGAGATATCTAGATGAAGGTAGATTGGATATGGTTTCAGATGAAAGATCTAAAAATCATGAATTCATTTTAAATAAAGAACCTTATACCAACTCTGAGATTCTTTTAACTAGAGATAATTTTGGTTGCGGTTCAAGCAGAGAACATGCTGTATGGGCCCTAAGAGATTTTGGTTTCAAGGCAGTTATAGCAAGCTCATTCGGAGATATCTTTTACAACAACTGTTTTAAGAACTCAGTTCTACCAATTATTTTGACCAAAGATGAAATTAATCATCTTTTTGAAATTTGCAGCTCATCACCAACCAATTTTGAAATTGATTTGATGAAAAAAAATATTATGTTTGATGATGAATCTTCTTATTCATTTGATGTAAAGGAAAGTTTGCTTGATCGCATTGTTAATAATTTAGATGACGTAGACATTACGCTGAAGCATAAAAATCATATTGAAGCTTTTGAGCAAACCAGAAGAACCCAGAGACCCTGGCTTTTTGATTACAGTAATTGAGTATAAGAATGGCAAAAAAAATATTAATTCTTCCAGGAGATGGGATCGGTCAAGAGGTAACTTCTTCTATGAGTGAAGTTCTGCAGTATCTTATTGACGAACAAAATTTAGATTTTCAGCTTTCTGAAAGAAAAGTTGGCGGCTCATCCTTCGATGAATTTGGAAAACCTTTGACTGAAGAAACATTGGATATGGCAAAAAACTCCGATGCTATTTTATTCGGTGCCGTTGGTGGACCCGAATGGGATGGTCTGGGTTGGGACGACCGACCAGAACAAGCTTTGCTTGGGCTACGCAAATCTCTTGGTTTGTTTGCTAATTTAAGACCTGCTTTTTTATTTAATGAGCTTGCATCTGCATCTCCACTGAAAAATCATATTATTGAAAATTTAGATATTCTTATAGTAAGGGAGTTAACTGGCGGAGTTTATTTTGGAGAGCCTAGAGGAATTGTTGATAATGAAACTCCTAAATATGGCTTTAATACAATGATATATAATGAAGATGAAATTCGAAGAATTGCTAAGGTTGCTTTTGAGGCTGCAATGAATAGGGACAAAAAGTTATGTTCTGTTGAAAAAGCTAATGTTTTGGAAGTTTCAAAATTTTGGAGAGGCGTGGTTACCGAAATGAGTGCTGAGTATCCCGAGGTTGAGCTCTCACATCAGCTTGCAGATAATACTGCTATGCAGTTAGTACTAAATCCAAATCAATATGATGTGATTGTTTCGGGAAATCTTTTTGGAGATATACTTTCTGATATTGCAGCTACATTAAGTGGCTCAATTGGAATGCTTCCTTCCGCATCTTTAAATAGTTCCTCTCAAGGCATGTATGAACCATGTCACGGTAGTGCACCAGATATCGCTGGCCTGGGTATTGCTAATCCAATTGCTATGATTGCCTCTCTTGCCATGGCTTTTGAATACTCACTTGAGAGAGTTGATCTTGCCAGAAGAATTGAATCAGCAATAAAAACCTTTATAAGTAAAGGCTATAGAACGAAAGATCTTTCTACTTCAAATAAATTCATGAAAACAGAAGAAGTTGCTCCATCTATAATTCGTATCCTACAGGATGAACATGAATAAAGGAGTTTCTCTTGCTTTGATCGGCGCATCCGGTGTTGTTGGAACAAAAATTATTCAATTGCTAGAAAAAAGAGAATTTCCTGTAGATAAATTTATTCCTCTTGGTAATTCAACCGTTGGATCTTCGATTCAATTTAAAAATAAGGAATATCGTGTTTCATCACTTGAAGAATTTAATGCAGAAAAAGGACAATTTATAATATTTTCTGCTGGCTCAAGTGTTGCAGAGAAATATGCAAGAAAGTTTGTTGCTGAAGGATGTTTTGTTATTGATCTATCTTCTAATTTTAGATATCAGGATGATGTTCCTTTGATTATTCCCGAAATTAATGGAGAGGTTCTCAAGAGCCTGTCAAAGCCATCTCTTATAGCTAACCCGAACTGCTCTACTGCACAACTACTTATGGCTTTAAAACCAATTCATGACCAAGCAGAAATCAAGCTTTTAAACATAGCCACATATCAAGCAGTTTCAGGAACTGGAAAAGCTGCGTTAGAGGAGCTCCATGATCAAACATATTCCGGTGATTCAGCAAGCCAATCAACTGTTTACCCAAAACAAATAGCTTTCAATGTTATTCCGCAATGCGATATTTTTTTGGAGAATAATTTTACAAAAGAAGAAATGAAATTAACTTGGGAGACTCATAAAATTCTTGATCCAAATATTGCGATTCAGGCTACCTGCGTAAGAGTACCAGTGATTAATGGGCATTCTGAGGCTGTATTCTTTAGGGTGTCAAAAGAAATATCTCGAGAAGAAATTATAGAAATTTTAGAAAATTCTCCTGGTATAAAAGTGCTTGATGATCCCCAGGCAGGTTTGTATCCTACTCCTGTTGAAAATGCATCTGATACTGAGGATGTTTATGTTGGAAGAATTCGTTCACAGAATCTTGCTGGTGAGTCATGGATTTCGATGTGGATAGTTGCAGATAATGTTTATGGCAAAGGGGCTGCCTTGAATGCGGTTCAGATTTGCGAAGAACTTCTAAGCACTGGCATTTTGAGATGAAAAAAATTTTTCTTTCCTTTGCTCTGATCAGCCACAGTCTTTTTGCAATAACAATAATAGGCAGTCCTAATGTAGAGATTAATTCAGAGGGATCATATTTAGTTCAGATAAAGATCAGTTCTACCAGCAATCTTAAGGAGGATGATATTTCTATCACTGATTTTAAATCAGATAATGAACTATCTGATTTTAATTTTGATTATAAAATCTTTGAGAATCTGCAAGAGTACAAACGCCTTACCTTAGCTATACCTGGAGATTATTTAGAGGACTATATTTCTTTTAGGTTAAATATTGGAAAAGAATTAAAAAAAGATATATTTATATTTCTCCCACAAAATGATGTTACTCGAAAAGCAAAATCACAAGTTTCTTTTAAGTTACCGGCAAAGAAGATTTATGGGGAATCGCAACGATACGACATAGCAAAAATACTTTCCGAAGAGCTTGATTATGAAGATTCTGAAACTGAGAACTCTAATACATTCTCTCTTATAAAGTCCAATAATAATGATAATGTAAGACTTGAAGAACCCAAGATTATTCCCAGTGCTGAAGTAGAGACCATATGGAGCGTCTCCAAATCAGTCAGTCAAAATTATGAAGCTTCTATCTATCAAATTATGTGGGCGTTTTATCTTGAAAATCCAAATGCATTTATTGATGAGAATATAAATATTGTCAGAGGGGATGTTGATCTAGCAATGCCATCACAGGATTTAGTTGAATCCACAACTTCGCTTGATGCCAAAAAGTCAATTGCATTTATGGATGACAAGCTGGTTGAGATTCAAGCGTCAATAGAGAAACCTGTCTTAAAATTAACCGCCCCAATAAAATCTGTTGATTCAATCGAGTGGATTAATCCGGTAGAAGAAAAACCTTACACAGATTCAAAGCCAAGAATATCTAATGAAGATAAAAAGAATTTGAGTGCGTCAGAGATAGTTTCACAAAATACTTCAATTATTAATTTAAACTCAGATTCTGACTTTTCTCAGCAAGATAATTTATCAAATGATTCTCAGGGTTTTGATGTTAAAGATTTGTTATGGGCGGCTTTTTTATCATTGCTTTTAGGTTTTGCAATTGCCTTTATGCTTATTAGGTCAAATAAGAAACCAGTATTCACAAAAGCAGCAGTTGAAGAAGATATGCTGGATGACAATTATACCTTTCAAACTAATCTAAGTATTTCTAATGATATTGAGACACAAGAATTAGATTTGGCAAGAACTTATACTGATATGGGAGATATTGAAGGCGCAAAAAATATTCTTGATAAATTAATTTCTAATTCAAAAAATGATTCGATTGTCTCGGAAGCAAGAAAACTTTTACAAAAAAATAAATAACTCGTGAGATTAGTAGGTGTTTGTCAGTATGATGGATCAAGATATTCTGGATTTCAATCTCAAAAAAATGCTCCTTCTATTCAAGACGAGCTAGAAAAAGCTATCTCGTCTATAGGTATGCTTAATGAAAGAATTAATTATGCAGGCAGAACAGATGCTGGAGTTCATGCTACAGCTCAATGTTTTGATTTTTTAACTAGCGATTATAGAGAAACAGAACAATGGCTAAATGGTCTAAATTCTCTTCTTCCAAATGATATTGTAGTGACCTCCATCCAGGAAGCTCCAGATAATTTTCATTCAAGATTTGCTGCTTTAAATAGGACCTATTCATACGTGATATACACAGGTAAAAGACGGCCAATTTTTTTAAGAGATTATGTGTATTGGGAAAAAAATAAAATTGATTTAAAAGCAATGAAAGAGCAGGCATTGTATTTACTTGGCACGCATAATTTTCACTCATTCAGAGGCTCTAAGTGCACGGCAAAAAACTCGGTGCGAACGATAGAGAGTATAGATATTATTCAAAAAGATAATTTTGTTATCATCAAGTTGTGCGCAAATGCATACTTATACAACATGGTAAGAATAATTGTCGGTACATTATTAGATATTTCGAGGGGTTCAAGCAAGGATATGATTACTGTCATTACTGCTCTTGATAGAAAAATGGCTGGCAAAACTGCTCAAGCTCAAGGTCTATTTTTTACTGGTGCCAACTACAAAAATGTTGATCTGAAGATCGGTATCAACTCCAATCCTCTAAGTTTTATATTAGGTCCACAATAATGAAATTAAAAATTTGCGGAATACGGGATATCGAAACTTTGAAATTTGTATGCGATAAAGGTGTTCATTTTGCTGGATTTATAATGGCCGATCAGAGCCCAAGAAAAGCTTCTGAAGATTTTCTATATTTACTTGAAAATTTTAACTTTCAAGAAACTAAACCAGTTTTTGTATTTGTAAACCCTTCCATTGATGAGGTTAAAAAAATTTTAGAAAGAGTGGACAGCTCAATTCTTCAATTTCATGGCGATGAAACAGATCATTTTTGTCGGCAGTTTAATCAAGGTTTTTGGAAAACAATTAGAGTCAAAGATTCACTTTCATATCAATCAATTAATGACTTCCCTTCAGCGGATGCTTATTTGTTTGAGACATTTTCTCCTGGTTTTTATGGCGGAACTGGAAAAGTATTTGACTGGGGGCTACTTGAAGATATTAAATTAGATCAACATTCTATACTTGCTGGTGGAATTAATGCTGAGAATATAAAGAAAGCAATGTCCTTGAATCCATGGTGTATTGATATCAACTCTGGGGTAGAATCATCAATCGCATTGAAAGACATAACTCTTATCAATCAAATTATAGATATTTTTAATAATGGATAATTTAAGTAATTTACCAAATCCTGACGGTTTCTTTGGCAACTATGGAGGCAAGTTTGTTCCTGAGACATTAATGTATGCCTTGAAAGAATTAGATGAAATTTATGCAAAACTTAAGAATGATCCAAAGTTCTTAAAAGAAATAGATCAAGATTTAGTTCAATTTGTTGGGCGTCCATCTCCGTTATATTTTGCAAAGCGATTAACTGACCATTATTCAGGGCCTCAGATTTGGCTTAAAAGAGAGGATTTAAATCATACGGGTGCTCACAAAATTAATAATACTGTTGGTCAGATTCTCCTTGCAAAAGCGATGGGCAAGAAAAGAATTATTGCTGAAACTGGAGCAGGTCAACATGGTGTTGCTACTGCAACAGTTGCTGCTAGGCTTGGTCTTGAGTGCCATATTTACATGGGAGCAGCAGATGTTAAAAGACAATCTTTAAACGTATATAGAATAAAACTTCTCGGAGCTAAAGTTCATGCTGTAGACTCTGGAACTGCAACTCTCAAAGATGCTTTAAATGAAGCGATGAGAGATTGGGTTACAAATATTGAGGATACTTACTACATCATAGGAAGTGTTACCGGTCCTCACCCTTATCCAATGATAGTAAGAGATTTTAATGCCATTGTTGGCAGGGAATTAAAAGAGCAATCTCTTTCATTATTTTCTCAATACCCAGATGCAATTATTGCTTGTGTTGGGGGAGGCTCGAACGCAATGGGGATATTCTACCCTTTTTTGCAGGATGAAGATGTGGACTTGATTGGCGTTGAAGCGGCTGGAAGAGGGCTGCAAAGTGGAGAGCATGCAGCTCCACTCAATGATGGTAAGCCAGGTATTCTTCATGGCGCAAAGAGTTATTTAATGCAAGATACCAATGGTCAGGTTGTTGACACTCATTCAATATCAGCTGGTTTAGATTATCCAGGTGTTGGCCCTGAACATTCAAATTTGAAAGACGCTGGCAGGGCAAATTATATCGCCGTAGATGATGATGAAGTTCTAACCTCATTTCACCAGGTTACAAAGCTTGAGGGTATTATGCCTGCGCTTGAAACTGCTCATGCATTTGCAGCCTTAGATCATATTGTAAAAAACTATAGTTCTAATCAATACCTTGTAATAAATGTTTCCGGGAGAGGGGACAAAGATATAAACACAGTAGCTACCATGGATGGGATATCCCTTGACTAGGTTAGATGAAAAAATTCAATCTCTAAAACAATCTTCAAAGAAAGCTTTGGTTGCATATTTAGTTGCTGGAGACCCAGATTTGGACTCGACATTGGAACTTATGCATGGATTTGTTGATTCAGGAGTAAATATCTTGGAATTAGGAGTTCCTTTCACTGACCCTATAGCTGAGGGGCCAACAATCCAAGCTGCCCATGATCGAGCTTTAAAAAATAATACCTCATTAAATGATATCTTTGAGCTTGTTAAAAAATTTAGAGATAAAGATAAAGAAACACCTATTATATTGATGGGCTACACAAATACTTTTTTAGCCAACTCCCTTACTTTAAATGAGTCCTATAATTTTGGAGTGGATGCAGTGTTGATCGTTGATATTCCAGGAGAAAGTAATTTGGATGATCTAGGAATTGAGAATAAAAAACTTGCATCTATCTCACTCATTGCCCCAACCACAAGCAAAGATAGAATATCCCAAATATGTAATAGCAGTTCAGGGTTTATATATTACGTTACTCTGAGAGGAGTTACTGGCTCATCTCATTTAGATATTGATGAAGCAGAGAGCAATATTTCTTATATACGCACTCAAACTCCTCTTGCTATTTTTGCTGGCTTTGGCATCAAAACGCCAGATGATGCTTATAATTTAAGTAAAATATCAGATGGGATAGTTATTGGTTCAAGTTTAGTTCAAATGATCAATGATCAATCTAGTCAAAAAGAATTCAAAAAAATATATAATTATTTAAAAACAATATCTGAGGCTATAAATAGATGAATTGGCTGACAAGGTTAATCCCCTCTATAGGATCTAATGATGATCCAGCATCACCTAAAAGCAAGGTGCCAGATGGTCTATGGAATAACTGCCCTGCATGCGAGGCTATTCTTTATCAACCTGAGCTAGAGAGATCCCTGTTTGTTTGTCCAAAATGCGATCATCACCTTCGCATTGGAGCAAGAACGAGGATGTCTATATTTTTTGATGGTGGCAGTTTTACAGAATTAGCTACAAAAATCACTACAACTGATGTGCTTAAATTCAAAGACACCAAGTCATACAGTCAGCGCATCAAGGAAGCTGTATCGATTACTGGGGAGGAAGAAGCAATAGTCATTGGTCAAGGAAAACTTGAGGGAGCTGAAGTTATTGTTGCTGCTTTTGAGTTTCGTTATATGGGTGGATCTATGGGAGGAGCAGTTGGTACAAAATTTGTCCATGCTGTGGACGCTGCAATAGTTAATAAATCTCCGTTAATTTGCTTCTCAACGAGTGGTGGAGCAAGAATGCAAGAGTCAATGGTGTCGTTAATGCAGATGGCAAAAACATCAGCAGCATTAGAAAAACTCAAAGAGGCAAAATTGCCATATATTTCTGTAATGATTGATCCTATTTATGGTGGCGTATCAGCAAGCATAGCAATGCTTGGAGATATTAATATTGCCGAACCAAAAGCTCTTGTTGGTTTTGCAGGAAGGCGAGTTATTGAACAAACAGTCAGAGTAGATTTACCTGACGACTTCCAAAAATCAGAATTCTTATTAGAACACGGTGCGATTGATATGATAGTACACAGAAAAGATTTGAGAACTAAGGTTCATAGTATTCTTTCAAAGCTCTATCCAGTCTAATGAATTTTAATAGGATATATGGAATCATTATTTCTTTAACTCTTTTAGCGTGGACATTAATATTTGCACTTTCTCCCCAGCCAAAGTATCAAGCAATTAATAATATAACTATTCCTAAAATCTCTCAGTCTGATGTGATCATAGTGGATTCTCCTGATATCAAATTAATGGAAGTAAAAGATATAGATCTTGAAGTTGATACAAATGATAAAATTCCTTCTGCAAAAGATCAGGTCACAGGTTTAGATTTAAATTTTTATGTATACAAAATTGGAGCATTTGGGGCCCCAGTTACTGTTTCGAATTTAGTTGAGGCATACAATAATGCAGGCTTTCCAGCTTTTACTCAAAAAAATAAAACAAATAAAAATCTTACAAATATTTTAGTAGGTCCATTTGCATCTGAGGGAGATATCAAGGCGAATCAAGAATTGCTTAATCAAATTGCAGGCATTCAAGCGGGAGAGGTTCTCACTTGGAATCCCTAGCATTATCTCAATTTGATTACATTGTAATTGGGATAGTTGCACTTTCTGGCATTATTGCCCTTTTTAGAGGCTTTATTCAGGAGGTTCTCTCTCTATTATTATGGGCTTTTGCCTTCATCGCATCCATATTCTTGAATGTGTACCTAGATCCATATTTGGCAGAGTACATAACCAACCCTGAATTGAGAAGAATCCTCACAATTCTTATTGTATTTGTCGGTATTATTTTTTTAGGCGGACTATTAATCAAATTGTTACGCAGCCTTGTTCACTGGTCTGGAATGGGTGGTTTGGATAGGCTTTTAGGTGTTTTATTTGGGTTTTTAAGAGGAACAATTTTAATTTTGATAATTTTTATTATTCTTCCAAACAATATCAAGGAATCTCCATTCATTACTGATTCACAATCTGCCAGTTATTTAAATAAATATGCTCCAATGGCTGAAAAATTTTTTAAAAATATGATCTTAGATAAAAATTCAGTTATGCTGAAACCTAACATCGATCCAATCTTAGAGACAACATAATGTGTGGGATAGTAGGAATATATTCTGAAAATCATGTAGCCAGCTCAATTTATGATTCATTATTAATGCTTCAACACAGAGGTCAGGATGCTGCTGGGATGGTTGTTTGTGATCAGACCGGCAGGCTAAATAGCAGAAAATCTATGGGTTATGTGCGAGATACATTTCAGCAAAGACACATGAATAAATTGCTTGGAAATTACGGTATAGGCCATGTCCGATATCCAACAGCTGGAGGAGCTGGAAAAGAGTTTGCTCAACCAATGTATGTAAACTCACCTTACGGTATTAGTCTAGCGCATAATGGAAATCTAACTAATTCCAAAGAGCTAGCTCGTGAATTATTTCATGCTGAAATGCGCCATCTAAATACAGATTCAGACTCAGAAGTTTTGCTAAACATCTTTGCTCATGAACTTGGAAAGCAAAGAGCAATTTTGCCCTCAAAAAAACATTTTTTTAAAGCAGTTAGGAAAACACACATCAGATGCCAAGGAGCTTATGCAGTTGTTGCATTAATTACTGGTTTTGGATTACTTGCTTTTAGAGATCCCAGAGGTATACGCCCATTGGTTATTGGTATAAAAGATGGCTCAACCAAAAAAGAATATATTGTTGCCTCTGAGAATGCTTCCTTTACAGCTCTGGGTTTTAAAACATTGCGAGATGTGCATCCAGGTGAAGCAGTTTTTATTGACGTTGAAGGAAACTTACATAGTGACCAATGCTCAGAGAATATTGAATCTACTCCATGTATATTTGAATATGTTTATCTAGCTAGACCTGACTCAACCCTAGATGAAATTTCAGTTTACAAAGCTAGAATGAGAATGGGTCAAAAATTAGCAAAAAAAATTCTTAAGTTAAATCCCAATCATGATATTGATGTTGTAATTCCAATTCCAGACAGCTCTACAACAGCTGCATTACAACTTGCAGCTGCTTTGAATCTGCCTTACAGGCAAGGTTTTGTTAAAAATAGATACGTTGGCAGAACTTTTATAATGCCCAATCAAGAGGAAAGAAAAAAATCAGTTCGGCGAAAATTAAATATTCTAGACCTTGAATTTAAAGGAAAAAATGTTCTTTTGGTAGATGACTCCATTGTTCGAGGTACCACTAGCAAAAGAATTATAGAAATGGCCAGAGAGGCTGGCGCAAATAAAGTTTATTTTTCATCTGCAGCACCTCCTGTCAAATTCCAGAACCTTTACGGCATTGATATGGCAGCAACCAATGAATTAATTGCTTCAGGCAGAACAGATGAAGAAGTTGCTAAAGAAATCGGAGCTGATTGGCTAATTTATCAAGACCTAATTGACCTAATTGATTCAGCGAAAGAGGGTAATCCAGCGATCAAGAGATTTGAAATGTCGATTTTTGATGGCAAATATCCAACCTCAATTAGTGCAGACTATCTTGAAGCTCTTGAATTATCTAGAGGAGATAACCAAAAAGCTGCTAGAGAAAAGTCTAGTTAGACATTCACAATATTTACTGCAGGAATTTCTGCAGCATTCGCGCTATCTACGTATTGATCTATTTCATTGAAATTTAAATACTTATAAATATCATCTGCAAGTGGGTCAATTTCTTGCATATACTTTTTATATTCCTCGGGCGTTGGCAATTTTCCAATAACTGAAGCAATTGCAGCAAGTTCTGCTGATGCTAAGAAAACGTCCGCACCATCTCCCAATCTATTAGGAAAATTTCTGGTAGAGGTAGAAACCACCGTAGAGTTTGCTAATACCCTTGCTTGATTTCCCATACAAAGAGAGCAGCCGGGTAATTCTGTTCTAGCGCCCGATGTTCCAAAGACATTATAAATACCTTCTTCCATGAGCTGCTTCTCATCCATCTTTGTGGGTGGAACCACCCATAACCTAGCTTTTGTTCCATTATATTTTTTTAATAAATGGCCTGCTGCCCTAAAGTGACCAATATTTGTCATGCATGAACCAATAAATACCTCATCGATATTTGTTTCTGCTACCTGAGATAATGGCTTAATGTCATCAGGATCATTAGGGCAGGCTAATAGAGGTTCTTTTATTTCATTAAGGTCTATTTCAATAATTTCAGCATATTCAGCATCCTCATCTGGCACTAATAACTCAGGATTTTTAATCCATGCTTCCATTGCTTGAGCTCTTCTTTCTAAGGTTTTTGCATCACCATATCCACCTTCAATCATCCATCGCAACATTACAATATTTGATTTCAAATATTCAATGATTGGCTCTTTATTCAACCTAACAGTGCATCCTGATGCAGATCTTTCTGCAGAAGCATCAGATAGCTCAAAGGCTTGTTCTACTTTAAGATCAGGCAAGCCTTCTATCTCAAGGCAACGTCCAGAAAAAATATTTTTCTTTCCCTCTTTAGCCACAGTTAATAGACCTTTTTGAATCGCTGCATAAGGAATGGCATTCACAAGATCTCTTAGAGTTATGCCTGGCTGCATTTCTCCTTTAAATCTAACAAGTACTGATTCTGGCATATCAAGAGGCATAACTCCCAGTGCTGCAGCAAAGGCAACCAAGCCTGATCCTGCAGGAAAACTTATACCCAATGGAAATCGCGTATGGCTGTCTCCACCAGTACCTACTCCATCAGGTAATAACATCCTGTTAAGCCATGAGTGAATAATGCCATCCCCCGGTTTTAAAGATACCCCCCCTCTGTTCATAATAAATTCTGGGAGTGTATGCTGTGTATCGATATCTACCGGTTTAGGATAGGCAGCAGTATGGCAAAAGGATTGCATCACTAGGTCGGCAGAAAATCCTAAGCAAGCAAGTTCCTTTAATTCATCCCGTGTCATTGGTCCGGTAGTATCTTGAGAGCCAACCGTTGTCATTCTCGGTTCACAATACGTTCCTGGTCTAACGCCCTTGACTCCGCAGGCTTTACCAACCATTTTTTGCGCCAATGTAAATCCTTTCTCTGAAGTATCATCTGCATCTGGTCGTGTAAAAATATCAGTTGGTTCGAGACCAATTGCCTCCCTTGTTTTATCTGTTAATTGTCTTCCAATAATTAACGGTATACGACCGTTCGCTCTTACCTCATCCAAAAGAACAGGAGTCTTGAGTTCAAATGAGGATATCAACTCATTGCTTTCAGCATCTAGTATTCTGCCGGCAAAGGGCTCAAAAATAATTTCTTGCCCCATATTTAATTTTGAGACATCGCACTCCACTGGGAAAGCCCCAGAATCTTCAAGTGTATTAAAAAAGATAGGAGCGATTTTTCCACCAAAACAAAAGCCACCTTCTTTTTTATTGGGAATACATGGGATTTCATCACCCATGTGCCAGAGTACCGAGTTTGTCGCTGATTTTCTTGACGACCCAGTTCCCACAACATCCCCAACAAATACAAGCGGATTACCTTTCTTCTTTAGTTCTTCAATTGTTTCCAAAGGATTTTCAAGACCCTCTCTGGGCATTTTGAACATTGCCAGTGCATGCAGTGGAATGTCTGGTCTAGACCAAGCGTCTGTTGCTGGAGATAAGTCATCAGTGTTAATTTCACCAGGAACCTTATACACGGTTAATTTAATTTGTTCCGCAATTTCATCTTTTTCTTGAAACCATTTTCCCTCAGCCCAGGCATTGATAACGGTTTTTGCATTTTCATTAGTTTCTGAAAGTTTTAACACCTCATTAAATGCATCAAAAATTAACAAGGTGGTACTCAATGCATCTGCGGCTGCTGCACCTAGCTCACCATCTTCTAAACAGTTGATTAAAGGCTGAATATTGTAACCACCTAGCATAGTGCCTAAAATTGCCACAGCTTCCATCTTTGAGATGTAAGGGCTGACTGCTTCCCCTGTTGTAATATCAGCTAAGAATCCAGCTTTTACATAAGCTGCCTGATCAACTCCTGCTGGTATTCTTTCTTTTAATAATTCTATTAGCAGTTCCGACTCTTCATGTTCTGACTTAAGCAATTCAACCAAGTCTGACGTTTGTTGAGCTGAGAGTGGTAGTGGTGGTATCCCTTGCTCTTTTCGCTCTTCGCAATGTTTTTTGTAATCTTGCAGCATAATTTTCTCCCTGGGACCTCATTTTACTGTGCTATTTCTAAATCCCCAAGCACATTCTATATTTACCATGTCGAATTATTGTATTATCCAATCTATGAAGAAAAACAAAGCATCTACACCCTGTCTTGGAATTTGCTCTACGACCTATGGAGATAATGTTTGTAAGGGTTGCAAGAGGTTTGTTCATGAAGTTATCAATTGGAATAAGTATGCGATTTCAGAAAAAGAATTAGTAAACCAGAGGTTAGAAAAATTTAAATTAACTGTTTTGGATGATCGGTTTTCAATCACAAATGCTGAGTTATTGGCTGCTCGACTTAATGAAAAAGGGATTAATTTCAATGATTCTTTAGATCCGATGACTTGGATATTTGATCTTCTTAGGGCTGCCGGTTCTCAGGAGTTAGATCTCAGTCAATTTGGAATTTTGTGTCACGTTGACTCTGATCTAGCTGATCTTAAAGATCAGATATATTCTGAGTTTTTAGAGCTTTCTGAAGCTCATTATGAAAGATATTTTCTTACTTAGTTGTTGGTAATTCCCACCAGTTAGTTGTGTATCTAGGTGATACCATTTTTTTTTGTATAGGCGATTCTCCTAAAGAGAGTTGTGATGCATAGTAAATCTGAGTTTGAGAGCTATTGAGCGCATCAATGGCTTGCATTAAATTTGTATCTTGCTTTAATTGATCTTGGCTCTTTGAATCAAAAAGAGAGTGTTGAATAAATGTTGGATGTGAAAACTGACTAAGTAATACTCCTGCCTTTGCATATGGATAGCCTTTTTTAAAGATTATATTTAGGGCTCTATCTGCGCCCATCAAAATGCTTCTTGTATCATCTACAGGATAGGGAAAATGAAAAGTATTAAATCCTCGATGATGTAACTGCTTATTAAATCTACTAGTTGAAATAAATATTGATACCTTAGAGCATTTCTGTTTTTCATGCCTAAGCTTCTCTCCTGCGCGCACTGCAAAATTACTAATTAGTGGTTTGAGTGATTCTAAGCTATCAATTCTCTCTTTAAAGCTACGACTTACTACAATTTGCTTCTTTGGCTCAATTTTGTCTTCTATTTGAATGCATGACTCTCCTCTTAATTCCCTAACTGTTCGCTCCAAAACAACACCAAACTTTTTTCTAATAAATCTAATATCCGTTTTCATGAGTTCATAAGCAGAATATATGCCTAATTGATTCAAATGCTTTGAAAGATTATGGCCAATACCCCAAACCTCTCTAATGGGTAATGCCTTAAGAATATGAGCTATATGCCCTTGATTACTTAGACAGAAGACGCCCGCATCACCATTTTTCTTTTTTGCAATATGACTAGCAACTTTAGTAAGAGTTTTTGTTGGCGCAATACCAATACGCACAGGAATACCAACCCATTGTTTGATTATATTTCTGCAATAAATTCCGAATTCATGCGCATGATCTAAATTTGAGATATGTTCTAGATCTAAAAAAGCTTCATCGATACTATAAATCTCAATTCTTTTTACCATTCCATCAAGGATATTCATAACTCTTTTAGATAAGTCACCATACAGGGCAAAGTTAGATGAAAATACCTTACCTCCTTGAGATAAATACGCTTCTTTAACTTGGAACCAAGGAACACCCATTTTGATACCCATAGCTTTGGCTTCTTTGCTTCTAGCAATGACACATCCATCATTGTTGGATAGCACAACGATAGGCACTTCTTTTAGATCGGGTCGAAAGACTCTTTCGCATGAAGCATAGAAATTATCACAATCAACTAAAGCTAAAAATTTCATTCAAATTTATTAATAGCTGCAGTTACAGTACCCATAATATCTAGATTTTGACCATGCTGAATGTAGATGGGTTCATATTTTGGATTTTCTGGTAGCAAACATAGTCGAGGCTTGAGTTGCAGTCGCTTGCATACAAAGTCGCCATCTAGAGAAGCAACTACTATGCTTCCATGCTTTGGTTTAAGACTTCGGTCAACAATTAAAATAGCTTGATCTGCAATATTTGCATTTAGCATCGAATCTCCAGAGACTCTAACCAAGAAAGTGGCCGCACCATTTTTGATAAGGTATTGATTCAGATCAATGGGGCTTTCTAGGTAATCATTGGCCGGACTTGGAAAACCCACAGATACTGGTTCTACAAAAAATTTTGTAAAAGTGGCAGGCAGATCATTTGCCGATATTGAACCGATGTAATTAATAGTCATAGGATTTAAAATACTGTATATTTATACAGTATTATTTACTGACAAACAATAGTTTTACAGTGTAAATTCTCTTAATTCTTGCTGCTGTTCATCAAGCATTAGGCACCAACCAGTTTCATGCCAGTCACCTAATACGATTCGAATACCAGTATTCATTTGATGAGTATTTGGTCTATGAGTATGGCCGTGAATTAGTAAATCTATGTGGTGTTCATTAAAAAAGTTATCAATGGAAGCAGGAGTGACATCCATAATAGAAACATCTTTGTCATTGTTATTTTTTTGACTAGCATCACGCATGTTTGATGCAATATTTAGACGATCATGTAAGGGTTTTTGCAAAAATTCCTGTTGCCATTCATCTGACCTAACTTCTTTTTTAAATTTCATGTATTCAAGATCTTCGGTACAAAAGCTATCTCCATGAGAGAGAGCAATCTTTAGATCAAAGAAGTTTAAAAAGAATGGATCTGGAAGAAGCGTGAGGTTAGATTGCTCAGCAAATTTTTGACCGCATAAAAAATCTCTATTGCCATGCATAAAAAATATTTCTAATCCATTGCGAGTGGCATGATTTAATTTTTGCATCACACCGGTGGCTAGCTCAGAGTTATCGTCATCTCCAACCCATGCCTCAAATAAATCGCCTAATATGTATAGATGAGATAGTTCCTGGGCAGCAGTTTTTAAAAATTCAAAAAAGCCCTCTGTTACAGAGGGCATATTTTCAGATAAATGAAGATCAGATATAAACCCTAACTTCATTCACTCACTGTAACTGAGTTAATAACTGTTGGCTCAAGAGGAGCATCAGCATAGCCGCCAACAGTAGAGGTTGTGCTCAGAGCTATTTGATCCACCACATCCATGCCATCTATAACTGAGCCAAAAACTGCATAGCCCCAGCCTTGAGAGGTTTCAGCTGTATGATTTAGAAAGTCGTTATCTTTGTGATTGATGAAAAATTGACCAGTAGCAGAATGAGGATCCATAGTTCTGGCCATCGCAATAGAACCACGATCATTCTTTAATCCATTATTGGCCTCATTTTGAATTGGATCAGTATTTGTTGGTTTAGGAGTCATATTTTCATCTAGACCGCCACCTTGCACCATAAATCCTTCAATAATTCTATGAAAAATTGTGCCTGAATAATAGCCATCTTCAGCTAATTTTAAAAAGTTTGCTACGGTTATAGGTGCGTTATCAGCATCAAGCTCTAAATGGATGTCTCCGGCTGAAGTAGAAATAGTAACAAGTGACATTTGATCCTCCTCTGGATAATATTCAGTCTGATCTTTTTGACTAATGAGTGATAGGAAGAAGATTGATGCAACTGCGGTTACAATCATTATTAAGGCACTAATTTGTATTTTTGACATTAATAAAACCTACATTCCAATTAAGTTCTTTATAATAAGTGATTCATATATCAAATAATAGATGGCAATTAAGTTTTATAACTCCTTAACTAATCAGAAGGAAGATTTTATACCTATACGCGAGGGCGAGGTTGGGATATATGTCTGTGGAATGACGGTATACGATAATTGCCATTTAGGTCATGCAAGAGCGATGATGGCTTTTGACATTCTTGCGCGCTACCTTCGATTTCAAAACTATAAAGTAAATTTTATTCGCAATATTACTGATATAGATGACAAAATTATTGAAAGAGCTAACGAAAATAAAGAGACAATAGATGCTCTTACAGGAAGAACAATTGCGAGCATGCAAGAAGATTTTGCCATGCTTGGATTGGAACTTCCCACGCATGAACCTCGTGCAACTGATCATATTGAGGGCATGATTAAAATGATTGGCACGCTTATTGATAAAGGGCATGCTTATCACTCGGCAGGTGGGGACGTTTTTTTTGCAGTACGAACATTTCCTGAGTATGGAAAACTATCAAATAAAAATATCGACGATTTAAATCCAGGCTCTAGAATTGCAGAGGATGAATCAAAAAAAGATCCGTTGGATTTTGTGCTTTGGAAAAGCGCTAAGCCAAACGAGCCATCATGGGATTCACCATGGGGCCCTGGAAGGCCTGGATGGCATATTGAGTGTTCAGTTATGTCACTGGAAAATTTAGGTAAGCATTTTGATATCCATGGAGGGGGTCCAGATTTATTATTCCCTCATCATGAGAACGAAATAGCGCAATCTGAATGTGCTTCTGATCATAAATTTGCAAACTATTGGATGCATTCAGGACTGTTAAAAATTAATGGCGAGAAGATGTCAAAATCTTTAGGTAATTTTGCAATGCTGAAAGATTTATTTGTTTCCTATCATCCAGAAGTCATTCGATATTACTTAATCTCTAGTCACTATAAAAGCTCTTTAAATTTTGATAGCGACTCTCTTGATCAAGCGCGATCAGCTTTAACAAGACTTTATCAGGCTGCATCGCTTGTACCATTACAAGAGTCAGATTTGCATGAAGATAGTGTTAAGGGGTTTATAGATTCAATGAATGATGATTTAAATACCCCTGAGGCATTAAGCATTCTGTTTGGATTAGCGAAATCTATTAACAGTACCCAGGATGCACAAGATCAGAGCATGTATGCGTCAACCATGAAAGAGTTAGGCAAAGTCTTAGGGCTGCTCAATGATAGTTCTGAAGCTTTTCTTCAGTATGGTGCAGATTTAACTGATGAAGAGATTAGCCAAAAAATAGAGGAAAGAAATCAGGCAAGAAATAATAAAGATTTTCTCAAAGCTGATCAAATAAGAGATGAATTGGTATCACAAGGTATTTTGCTTGATGACTCTAGCGATGGGACTAGTTGGAAAAAATCTTAACTATCTTCTGGCAAGTCCTCAATAACAGACTCAATGCCTGTTGACCCCATATTCATACCAACAACCCTTTCTATTCCCATTTTTGAATAATGCTCAGCCGCATCTACCATTAGCCCTGAATTGTCCAAAGTTAGTCCGCCATCAACACAAAGATTAATTCCTGTAATAAACCTTGATTCATCTGATGCAAGGAATAACGCTGTATATGCAATATCAATAGGCATACCAAAATCTTTTATGGGTTGTTCAAGCTTGCTGTCTTCAATGGCGGTTGCCAAAAGAGGTGTATTTATTGTTCCTGGTGAAATTGCATTTACTCTTACTTTGAATTCACCCAATTCAATAGCAGCATTTTTACAAAAATTGATGACTCCAGCTTTTGCTGCAGAGTAAGCAAGGGGGCCAGACCCACCTCCCATGCCTGCAATTGATGCAGTATTGATGATAGAGCCTCCAGACATATTTTTTTTCATGACTCTAGCTGCATATTTTGTACCAAGAAAAACAGACTTTAGTAGTATTTGAAATGTTTTATCCCACTCATCACCATTAATGTGCGTAATGGGTCCAACTGCGCCACCAATACCTGCGTTATTAAAAAGAATATTTAAACCACCAAAATGATCAACAGTATGATTGATCATGCTTTCAATATCATTTTCTAATGAAACATCGACGACAGATATGGACGCATTAGAATCTAATTTTTTTTGTTTAATGATTTCAAAAGTTTCCTCAAGGGTCTCATTATTAATATCGGCTAAAATAACCTTAGCGCCATGCTCCAAAAACAATAGCGCAGTTTCTTTGCCAATGCCGCTTCCAGCGCCGGTTACAATTGCAACCTTATTTTGTAATCTTTTCATTTAATAATTATTACTGAAAGCGTATCAAAATAAAAATAAAGTTCTACCAAAAAGACATCATGCATGAATAGGGTAAATAGATTAAAATCGAGGATTGGCTAAAAGAATGGCTCCCTGACGTGGGATCGAACCACGGACCAATTGATTAACAGTCAACTGCTCTACCGCTGAGCTATCAGGGAACAAGTTGAGAATTATAAATTAAAATTCATAAAGTAAAACAAGATAATGACAAAAAATTTAACTGTTACATCTCCGTTTGAGCCTGCTGGCAGTCAGCCAACGGCAATAAAGACTCTTGTAAATGGTTTAAATGATGGATTGCTTCATCAAGTGTTGCTTGGTGTAACAGGGTCTGGAAAGACTTATACCATGGCCAAAATTATTGAATCAACTCAAAGACCCGCTGTGGTTATGGCTCCAAACAAAACATTAGCTGCACAATTATACGGAGAACTCAAAGATTTTTTTCCAAAAAATTCTGTCGAGTATTTCGTTTCTTATTATGATTACTATCAGCCTGAAGCATATGTTCCGACATCAGATACTTATATCGCTAAAGACGCATCCGTAAACGAACATATTGAACAAATGCGTCTATCTGCCACCAAGGCTTTACTTGAAAGAAATGACACCATTGTTGTTGCTACTGTATCAGCTATATATGGTTTGGGCGCTCCTGAATCTTATCTAAATATGATTTTGCATTTGGGCAGAGGAGATATCATTGATCAAAGAAGCATTCTGCGTCGCTTGTCTTCAATGCAGTATACGCGAAATGATATTGATTTTAGGCGCGCGACTTTCAGGGTGCGTGGAGATGTGATTGATATATATCCTGCTGATTCCGAGCGTGATGCACTAAGAATTGAATTATTTGGAGATGAGGTAGAACGTTTGCTTTGGATAGACCCATTAACAGGCGAAGCCATCCACGAAACACCTCGGGCAACAATTTATCCAAAAACTCATTATGTAACACCTAAAGAAACCGTTCTGGATTGTTTAAAAACAGTTCGTGAAGAATTGAAAGATAGGATTAAGTACTTGAAAGATAATGATAAGTTGGTTGAGGCGCAAAGGTTGCAGGAGAGAACAACTTATGACTTAGAAATGATGCAGGAACTAGGATATTGCCAAGGGATAGAAAATTATTCTCGCTATCTTTCAGGTCGAAATCCAGGAGAACCACCCCCATGCCTTTTTGATTACTTGCCTAAAAATGCAATAGTTTTTATGGATGAGTCTCATGTCTCAGTCCCTCAAATTGGAGGGATGTATAAGGGAGATCGATCTCGAAAAGAAACGCTTGTAGATTATGGATTCAGATTACCGTCAGCTTTAGATAATCGCCCATTAAGATTTGAAGAATGGGAGGATGTTACTCCTCAAAAAATATACGTATCTGCAACTCCTGGTAAGTATGAGATGGAGCATGCCGATAATATGGCTGAGTTATTAGTTAGACCAACCGGGCTGATCGACCCAGAAATTGAAATTAGACCTGCAACTTCTCAAATTGATGATGTTATTGGTGAATGCAATGAAAGAGCAGCTTTAAAAGAAAGAGTGTTAATAACAACTTTAACAAAACGTATGGCTGAGGATTTAACTGACTATTTAGAAGAAAATGGAATAAGGACTCGCTATATGCATTCTGATGTAGATACAGTAGAGAGAACAGAGATTATTCGAGATTTAAGGCTAGGCCATTTCGATGTTTTAGTTGGAATAAATTTATTAAGAGAGGGTCTAGATATACCCGAAGTCAGCTTGGTCGCCATACTAGATGCTGATAAAGAGGGATTTTTAAGATCAGAAGTTACTCTTATTCAAACAGTTGGTAGAGCAGCAAGAAATATTCGAGGCATGGCTATCATGTATGCTGATAAGGTTACGGGTTCTATGCAAAGAGCTATGGATGAGATGTCTCGGAGAAGAGAAATTCAAGTGCAATTCAATAAAGATAATAAGATTATCCCTAAATCAATTGTAAAAGATATTAAAGATGTGATGGAAGGGGCTAGAGTCACCAAACAAGCCAAGAAAACCAAACCTCAGTATTTTGAAAAAGAACTACCTTTTAAAATTAAAAGTGAATCACCTGACGCGATTTCTAACTCAATTAAAAAATTAGAAGAACAAATGTATATTTATGCCAAAGAAACTGAGTATGAAAAAGCTGCATTTTGCAGAGATCAAATCAAAAATCTAAAGTGGCAGCTTCTAAACTCTTGATTTAGCTATCACTGCAATTTTGAGACAATAAAAGATAATAATAATCTCTTACCCTTTCTACAAAATCAACGGTTTGTTGACCTCTAGAATAGTTTTCCGAATCCATAGAGGTTTTTAAATTTAGTAAATATCCCTCCAAATCTAACCAAGTTACTTCAATAGCTTTTTTATCTATTGCATCAATAGCATTTCTTATGTTTGTAGTGCCTAAGTTGTATGAAGCTAATACAAAAGCAATCTTGTCACCTGAAGAGGTTCCATAGTTGGTGTTTAATTTGAGATCAGAAATATATTGTGCCCCACCATAAATACTTTGAATTGGATCCAAGCGATTCGTAACACCTACCGATGCTGCTGTGGGAAGAGTTAACATCATCATGCCCTTAACTTGAGTTGCTGATCGAGCTTTTGGATTCCATTGTGATTCCTGAAAAGCTACTGCAGCAAGAAGCTCCCATTCAATATCAAATGTTTGAGCAGCTTCAATAAAATCACCTTTATATTTTAAGAATCTTGATTCTTTTAGTTCATTAAATCTCTTTTTTTCAAAATCACTAAGCCTTGAAAAGGAATATAATTTTTCATTAATAACGCTGCAATAGACTGATAAAGGCGTGTTAACAGGATCCTTAGTACACCCATAAAGGCCAAAAATCAGGATGAAAATAATTGAGTTTTTTGCAAGGAATTGCATAGTTTTTATTTTTTTAATTTTAAACATCCTTATAATTAATTATTACAATATTTTACTAGAGAGCTAGTGTCAAAAAATCTTAATTTGCTGCTTCAAGGTCCCTCTACTTTTTCGCCGTCAAAAATTTCATCTATCAGATCTGTTTTTAATTCAACTAATGATTGCTCAATTGAAGAGTTGGCTAGCTATGAATATTACTCAGTGGATATAAATCAAGATTTTTCTGATCAGGCAAAATTATTTAAGTTATTAAGCTGCAGAGAATCAACAAATTTACCTAATTTTTTTATTGGACCGAGATCTGGAACTATTAGTCCATGGGCGTCTAAAACAAGTGAAATAATTGCTAATGTTGGCATTCAAGGCGTTAATAGAATTGAAAAGTATGCAGGCTATTTTTTTGATGGCAGCACTTCTGTGGCTAATTTGAACTTATTAAGTTTATTTGATCGCATGACCCAAGAAGTTTTTATCAGCCCAATAGATATCCCTTCAATTGGCTCAGCACCTAAAAGAAAACCTCTAATACAAATTGATATTACAAACGGTGCAAAAGACTCCTTAATTGCAGCAAATCAAGACTTGGGATTAGCATTGTCTAGGGATGAAATAAGTTATTTAGATCATTTCTACTCATCAACCTCTCGCAATCCTACAGATGCTGAGTTAATGATGTTTGCTCAAGCTAATTCTGAGCATTGTCGACACAAAATATTTAATGCTGCCTGGATAATAAATTCTATTTCTCAAGAGGAATCTTTATTTGATCTTATCAAAAAAACAAGCAAAGGAGATAAACCAGATTTGATTTCAGCATACAAAGATAACGCTGCTGTTATTTCAGGCGCTTCAGTGATTACGCTGAATAGAAATTTAAATAATTATTATAGTTTTTCTTCTGAAAAAATAAATTCAACTTTAAAAGTTGAAACTCATAACCATCCTACAGCTATCTCTCCTTTTCCGGGAGCAGCAACTGGTTCTGGGGGAGAAATAAGAGATGAGGGTGCAACAGGCTCTGGTGCAAAGCCTAAAATGGGGCTGGTTGGTTTTAATGTCTCTAATCTTAGATTGGAAGATTTTCCTCGTGCGTGGGAACATGCTCCGCACATACCTTCAAGAATTGCCTCTCCTCTCCAAATTATGATTGAGGGACCTATTGGTGCTGCAGCATTTAATAATGAGTTTGGACGACCAAGCACAGTTGGTTACTTCAGAGTTTTTGAGCAACCCTTTGCTAATAATCAAACTTATGGATACCACAAACCAATTATGTTGGCCGGAGGAATTGGAGAAGTAAAAGATAGAAATAGTATTAAAAACCCTATAGAAGCTGGTGATTTGGTTGTTGTTTTGGGTGGCCCATCAATGCTTATAGGATTGGGAGGTGGGGCAGCCTCATCTATGTCTTCTGGAGAAAGCGATGAGGATCTAGATTTTGCCTCTGTTCAGAGGGAAAACGCTGAAATGGAAAGAAGATGCCAGGAGGTGATTAATCAATGTGCCTTTGAATCACCAAATATTATTGAATTTATTCACGATGTTGGAGCTGGCGGTCTTTCAAATGCAATTCCTGAATTAGCAAAAGACTGTAGTTTAGGTGTTGATATTGATTTAAGCTTGATACCTGTTGCCGATCCTAGCCTTTCTCCTATGGAAGTTTGGTCAAATGAATCTCAAGAGCGCTATGTCCTGGCAATCAAAAAATCAAATAAAGTTATTTTTGAAAATATATGTCGAAGGGAACGATGTCCAGTTGCTTTTGTGGGCCAAACCACCTTATCAGATTCAGTAGAAGTATATGATTCTGAAAGGGATGAATTCCCTATTAAAGTTCCATTATCAATGCTTTTTGGTGACTTACCTATTTCTAATATGGAAGTCAATTATTTAAAAACAAAGGAAGAAATTGATTCTTTTCCTAGGGATTTTGAGTTATCTGATGTAATTCAGAGAGTGCTTTCCCATCCCTCGGTAGCTTCGAAATCTTTTTTAATTACTATTGGAGATAGAACAGTAGGCGGGTTAGTTGCCCGCGATCAATTGGTAGGAAGATATCAAATACCTACTTCAAACTATGCAATGTCCACTAAATCATTTCTTAGCAATGAGGGAGATGTTTTATCAATTGGAGAAAAACCAACACTAGCACTTAAGAATCCGGCAGCCTCTATGAGGATGGCTTTAGCTGAAGCATTAATGAACTTAATCTCTGCTCCAGTTAAAAATTTAGATCTAGTTAGACTTTCTGCAAATTGGATGGCAGCCTGCGGGGATGAAGAAGAGGATTATGCCTTAAGAGAAGGAGTTCAAGCACTTTCTGATATTTGTATTGAGCTAGGAATAGTTATACCTGTTGGCAAAGATTCTTTGTCCATGAGAACAAAGTGGAAAGAAGACGATCAAGAGCTTCAAGTGAAAAGTCCCTTGTCAGGCGTCATCACAGCCATGGCTCCAGTTGAAGACGTATCAATAGCCATAACTACTGAATTTAAAGAAAATGGTTCAAAAGATCTATATCATTTATTTTTGAATGATCAGTCTAGATTGGGCGGCTCTATTTTTGAGGAAGTCACTTCATCATGCATTCAAAAGGTTCCCGATATTGACAATGTTGAAGTATTTAAAGCCCTCTTTAACTCTATTCAGGATCTAATAGAGCGAGGTTGGATTGTTGCGTTGCATGACATTTCTGATGGGGGATTATTTACTGCAGCAGCAGAATTATCATTCACAAATAAGATTGGGGTGGAGATTTTTGTTCCAGAGAACTTTCATAATGACCGCGAGATGCAATATCTTTTTGCCGAAGAAACAGGCGCCATTATCCAATTTCATAATGAATTTGAAGAACAGGCATTAGATTTTCTGAAACAAAAAAACATCGAATATCGAAAGTGTGCGACGCAAAAATCTGACGCGCAAATTTCAATTTCTTTAAACAATAAAATTAAATTTACCGATTCAGTAATAAATTTAGAGAAGGTCTGGAGTGAGACCTCATACTCAATCAAGTCTTCCAGAGATAATCCTGAAAGCGCTAAAGCAGAGTACGATCTCATTGAAAGATTTGATGATCAAGGCTTGGTTGCAAAAGATAATTTTAAATTTTCTGCCCAATTACCTGCATTTAATAAAAATTTAAAGCCAAAAGTAGCAATTTTTAGAGAGCAGGGAGTTAATGGTCAAAATGAAATGGCAGCAGCATTTATGTTAGCAGGCTTTGATGCATTTGATGTTCATATGCAAGACCTGCTTGATGATCCTAGCCTGCTTTCAAAATTTCAAGGCTTGGCAGCTTGCGGTGGGTTTTCTTATGGCGACGTGCTCGGAGCTGGAGGGGGCTGGTCATCAAGTATTAGCTATAATAATGCTGTTAGGGATTCATTTGAGAAGTTTTTTAATCGAGATGAAACATTTACTTTTGGAGTCTGTAACGGATGCCAAATGCTCTCCAATATTAAAGATTTAATTCCAGGTGCAGAAAATTGGCCAGAATTTTTATGGAATGAATCTGATCAATTTGAGGCACGATTATCTCAAGTTACTATAGCTCGATCTAATTCTGTTTTGTTGACAGGGATGGACGGATGGCAAATTCCTGTTGCTGTTGCTCATGGGGAGGGTAGAGCTTCCTTTGAAGGAGAGGCATTAAAAAATCTTTCAAAGCACAATCAGATAGCAGTTCAGTTCACTGATCACAAAGGTGATGTCGCTTCTACCTATCCACTGAATCCAAATGGATCTCCTGAGGGCATCACTGGCCTAACTTCTAAAGATGGAAGAGCAACAATTATGATGCCGCATCCAGAAAGAGTGTTCAGATCTCAGCAACTATCTTGGAAATCATCAGAGTGGAAGGAGTATTCACCTTGGATGCAAATCTTTTTAAATGCCTATAAGTTCAGCCAATAAATGTAATTTTTTGAATTACCAGAGTTTTAGAGCTTCCTCTCTGAATGGGAACTTGCCAGAAATAACATCGTCAAAATAATATTCTAATGTCTTGGTTACTGTTGGAAATGCAATCTCATCCCAAGGTATTTCATCCTTCTTAAATAGCTTTACTTCAGAGCTTTCTGAGGTGGGACCAAATTCTTCATCACCTAAATCAGCTAAATAAAAAAAATGTACCTGACTGATATGAGTCAAACTAAATGCAGTATAGGGCGAAATAATTTTTGGTGATGCTTGAGTTTCTTCTTTGGTTTCTCTTAGCGCTCCTTCTTGGAGCGTCTCTGCATTTTCCATAAACCCTGCAGGCAATGTCCATCGACCGAAGCGAGGCTCTATATTTCTTTTGCACAAAAGGACGCGCTCATCTTTAATGCATATAGTGCCAACAATAAGATTTGGATTGGTATAAAAAATTGAATCGCAGGCAGAACAAATATACCGCTTTAAATTGTCATCAGCCGGAACTTTAAACTCAATTTGATCGCTTCCGCATTTTGAACAATATCTCAAAAGTGCTCCTTTCTTAGAGAATAAAATGTCGTAAGAAGTTAAACTTACGCAATGATTGAAGACATCAAGTATAAACTAAATTTGCTTAATTCTGAAAAGCCAAGTGGTCGACCTCAAGCTTCGGTTTTAATAGCTATCTTAAATTTTGGTAAATACATCGAATCTCCGGAATTAATTTATACTCAGCGGTCTAGCCATCTTTCAACTCATTCAGGTGAAGTAAGTTTCCCTGGAGGAAAAGTAGATGAAATAGACTTAAATCTTTTTGGAACAGCCTTGCGAGAATCTAATGAAGAGATAAGTCTTAACAGTAAAGATGTTACTGAGTTAGGTAAATTAAACTATCTTATCTCTCGTCACAAAATCGAGGTCAATCCATTTGTAGCAACGGTTGATCACCCTCAAGTTTTAACACCCAATGAAGAGATACAAGAGATTTTTACCGTACCATTAGATTTTTTACTTAATCCAGCAAACATCCAAAGAGAAATCATTGAAAGACAAGGTGGCGTATGGCAGGTTCCATCTTGGAATATTAAAAATCAAAAGATATGGGGATTAACTGCCATGATTACAGTAAACTTTTTAAATGCATGTTTTGATGCGAATATAGAGATACTGGAGGGTTAATGTTCCATGATCATAAATATCAATAATAAAAGTTTAAAGACCGAGAATGACGATTTTTGGATTGCTCCAGATGCAACTGTGATTGGAGATGTGCAAATGGCTAAAGATACAAGCATATGGTTTCATTGCACTGTCAGAGGAGACAATGAACCAATTATTTTAGGGGAAGGAACAAATATTCAAGATAACTCAGTGATCCATACAGATCCAGGATTCGCATGCAATATTGGTAAATTTGTTACAGTTGGTCATATGGCTATGCTTCACGGATGTGAAATAGGAGATGGCACACTTATTGGTATAGGTTCAGTTATTCTAAATGGAGCTAAAATAGGAAAAAATTGCATTATCGGAGCAAAAGCCTTGATTACAGAAGGCATGGTGGTGCCTGATGGTTCAATGGTATTGGGTATTCCTGCAAAGATTAAAAAAGAGCTTACTCCTGAAGAGCAAGCAATCCCATCTTTAAATGCACATCATTACATTGAAAATTACAAAAGGTATAAGGCTGAGCTAGGTTAATCTCATGTCAGGAAGAGTAGTAAATTATTATGACGACTCAATAGAGTGTAAAGGCTATCTTTCGCTCCCTGAATCTTCAAAATCTATGCCATTGGTTTTGGTTGCTCATACTTGGAAAGGTAGATCTGAGTTTGAAGATCAAAAAGTGATATCAATTAATAGCCTAGGATATGCTGCCATGTCGATTGATATCTTTGGCAGTGGTGTTAATGGAGGCAGTGTTGAGGAGAATCAGACATTAATTGAACCTTTTATAAAAGATAGACAGATATTTCGACAGCGTCTTATTAGTGCGGTTGAGTTTGGTAAAACTATTGAAGGTATTGATGCATCAAAAATAGCATTGATTGGATTTTGTTTTGGTGGCCTTGCGGCTATAGAACTTGCTCGCTCAGGCTATGAACTCTCAGGATGTGTTAGTTTTCATGGCCTGTTAAATCAGTCCGATGAGCCGTTCCAAAAAGTGAATACTAAATTATTGGTTTTGCATGGAGACAAAGATCCCATGGTTTCTTCTGAGCAAATATTGGCTTTGCAGGATGAAATGACAGAATCTGATGCTGATTGGCAATTTATTAGTTATGGCAACACATACCATGCTTTTACCAATCCTGCAGCTAAGGATATTGAAATGGGAACAGTTTATAATCATGATAGTGATGTAAGATCCTGGACTGCTATGTCTAATTTTTTAGAGGAAGTTTTTAGCAATGTTAACAAGTGAACTAAGAGCTAAGTTTTTAGACTACTTTGATAAAAATGACCATGAAGTGGTTGATTCTAGTCCATTAATTCCGGCAAATGACGATACACTTTTATTTACTAATGCTGGGATGGTTCAATTTAAAGATGTATTTCTGGGATCAGAAAAGCGCCCATACAAGAGAGCCACAACAACTCAAAGATGTATTCGAGCTGGTGGAAAACACAACGATTTAGAAAATGTAGGTTACACCCTAAGGCATCATACCTTTTTTGAAATGTTGGGTAACTTTAGTTTTGGTGACTATTTTAAGGAAGAAGCAATTAAGCTTGCTTGGAACTTTTTAACCAATGAGCTAAATCTAGACAAAGAAAGGTTATGGATTTCTGTATTTAGGGAAGATGATGAAGCAGCAGAAATTTGGTCATCAATAATTGGTATTGGTCCTGAGAGAATCGTTCGATTAGATGAAGAAGATAATTTTTGGTCAATGGGTGAAACAGGCCCATGCGGACCTTGCTCAGAAATTTACTATGATCACGGTGAACAATATGAAGGAACTCCGCCTGGATCACCGGGTGACGAGGGAGATAGGTTTGTAGAAATCTGGAACCTAGTTTTTATGCAGTTTAATAGGGATGCTAATGGTGAATTAACACCTCTGCCAAAGCCCTCCGTTGATACTGGTATGGGATTGGAGAGGGTTGCTGCTGTGATGCAGGGTGTGAATTCAAATTATGAAACGGATCTTTTCCGTAATCTCATCAAGGCCTCTGAGGAGGTAATTAAATCTCCTGGCGAGGCATCGCATAAAGTAATTGCAGACCATATTAGAAGTGTAAGCTTTTTAATTGCTGATGGCATAACTCCGTCGAATGAAGGCAGGGGATATGTCCTTAGAAGGATCATGCGAAGAGGTATCCGACATGGGTACAAGCTTGGAGCTAAAGAGCCATTTTTGTATTCGTTGGTGGAATCATTAGTAAGAGAGATGGAGTCTGCATTTCCTATGCTTGCCTCCAATCAAAAGCAAATTGAAGAAATCATTCACAACGAAGAGAAAAAATTTCTTGAAACTCTAGATAAAGGAATTGAAATATTGGAAAAAGAAATTTCTAACATGGATTCAAAGGTTATTCCTGGGGACGTTGTGTTCAAACTTCATGATACATTTGGGTTCCCATTTGACCTAACCGCGGATATTGCCCGTGAACAAGATTTAAAGTTGGATGAAGCAGGTTTTAATAAATGTATGGAAGAGCAAGTAAAAAATTCGAAATCAGCCAGTAAGTTTAAAGGTACTCGATTAGACCTGTCATCAATTGATGAAACCAAATTTCTAGGCTATGACAGATTAAATGCTGAAGGTAAGATCTTGGGTTTATGGAATGATGATCTGCGAGTTGATTCTGTAAGTGATGATAAAGAATATTTCCTTGCATTAGATCAAACTCCTTTTTATGCAGAATCAGGTGGCCAGGTTGGAGATCAGGGTACATTCTCTTGTTCTAGCGGAAGTGGACAGATATTAGATTGTATTAAACAAGGAAAAATCTCTCTTCATACAATTAAAATTGATGAAGGTGCAGTTAAATTGGGTGATAAATTAAAACTTGCAGTTGAACCTGATAAGAGAGCTGCTGCAGCTTCTAATCATTCTGCAACTCACTTAATGCATGCTGCCTTGAAACACGTTCTCGGAAGTCATGTTGAGCAAAAGGGCTCACTAGTTGATGCATCTAAGCTACGTTTCGATTTTTCACATCCTAAAGCCGTAACAAAAGATGAGATTAAACAAATAGAATTATTAGTTAACCAACATACCTTGAACAATGCTGAAGTAAAAACTGAATTAATGAAGCTTGATGATGCAATCGCATCTGGTGCTGAGGCGATGTTTGGAGAAAAATATGATGATGAAGTTAGAGTTTTATCTATGAGTGATGGTTTCTCCGTAGAGCTCTGTGGCGGAACCCATGTTACTAGGACCGGTGATATCGGTATGTTTATAATCCTAAGTGAATCTAGTGTTTCATCTGGAGTTCGAAGAATTGAAGCTGTTACTGGTTCTATGGCCGTAGAATTGGCATTTGAGATACGATCTCAACTTCAAGTTGTTCAAGGAATATTAAATGTTGGAGCTTCTCAAGTTGGCTCTAAAGTCGAGGACTTAGTTAAAGAAAATAAATCCCTTAAAAAAGGTAGTAAAACTAGTGGAAAATCTAAAGTAGATCTAAAAGAGATAATCCATAAAATCAATAACTTTGATTTGGTTTTAATAGAGGCAGATACCCAAAATATTCAAGACTTACGACAGCTGGTGGATAGTTCTAAAAAAGGACAATCGGAGAGATGTATTTTAATCTTGAGCCATCAAGATTCTAAAGTTGTCATGGTTTGCGGAGTGACTGATGATATTCAAGAATCTCTTAGTGCCAATGATGTGATTCAAGCAATCGCTAAAGCCTCAAATGGAAAAGGTGGAGGCCGAAAGGATTTTGCTCAAGGAGCATGTACAGCTGATAATCTTGAAGTATTTGTTAATTCTATTCCTGATATCGTACAATCCATCGCTTAATATCTGAGCATTAACGATGGAAACAATAGTATTAAAATTTGGCGGTACATCAGTTGGATCAACTGACAGAATATCTGCGGTTGCTGATTTAATTAAAACTGCATGCAATGAAGCTTCGCCTGTTGTTGTGGTTTCTGCCATGAGCGGAGAAACTAATCGTTTGATTGATTTAGCTAAATCCTTTGGTACTGAACCAAATAAAAGAGAATTTGATGCATTAGTTTCAACTGGTGAACAAGTTAGTGCCTCCTTGGTTTCCATCGCCTTAAATCAATTAGGCTTAAAAGCTAAATCACTTTCTGCAGCTCAATTTGGCATGAAGACTACCTCTAATTTTTCAAGAGCAAAAATCCTTGATCTAGATAAGGACGTGATTTTAAAAACTATTGAAGATGGATACATTCCTATTATTACTGGATTTCAGGGAGTCAACAACGATGGTGATACTACCACCATGGGAAGAGGTGGGAGTGATACCACAGCAGTAGCTATAGCTGCTGCAATTAAATCAAAGCGCTGCGATATTTACACTGATGTTGATGGTATCTATACAACAGATCCTAGAATTGTTCCAAATGCAAAAAAACTTGATTTAATCAGCATGGAAGAAATGTTGGAACTAGCTGGTCAGGGTGCTAAAGTTATGCAGATACGCGCGGTTGAGTTTGCAAATAAATATAAGGTTTTAGTAAGAGTTTTATCAAGTTTCGAACCAGGCTCTGGAACGCTTATTTTACAGGAGGAAGAGGGAATGGAAGATGCTGTCATTACGGGTATAGCCTCTCAAAAAGATCAAACAAAATTTACTCTGCATGGAGTTGTTGACACTCCCGGAATTGCTTCTGGGATTTTAAGCCCAGTTAGTGATTCAGGCATTGAAGTAGATGTTATTGTGCAAAATGTAAGTGTTTCTGGAAAAACAGATTTTACGTTTACAGTTGGGAATGCTGATAGAGCTGAGGTTGAGTCAGTGCTGACAAAAAAAATGCAGGGTATTTCATATGATGAATTAATTATTGATGAAGGCATCGGCAAAGTTTCTCTAGTGGGTGTTGGCATGCGTTCACATGCCGGAATTGCAAGCACTGCATTTAATACATTGGCAGATGCTGGTATAAATATTCAAATGATCAGCACATCAGAAATTAAAATCACAATTGTTATTTCAGGCGACCAACTTGAAGAAGCAGTGAAAACCTTGCATTCAGCTTTCAAATTAGGAGATTAATGTACGACTTAATATTAAAAAATGGGACCTTGATCAATGAGGGGCAAATTTTTGAATCTGATATTGCAATTAAAGGAAATAGAATTGAAAAAATTGCATCTTCGATAGATGCAGAATCTAAAAGTATTGTTGATCTTAATGGTAAATACGTTATCCCAGGGTTAATTGATGATCAAGTTCACTTCAGAGAACCTGGTTTGACCCATAAAGGTGAAATTGCAACAGAATCAACAGCTGGTCTTGCAGGAGGCGTTACCAGTTACTTTGAAATGCCTAATGTTAATCCAACCACCACAACGAATGAGAATTTGACGAAAAAATTTCAGCTAGCCAGCACCAAATCAGTTTCAAATTACTCATTTCATCTTGGAGCAAGCAATACTAACATTGAAGAAATTAAAAAAGCAGATATTCATCAAGCTGCAGGATTAAAAGTTTTTATGGGCGCTTCAACCGGCCACATGTTGGTTGATGATCTAGATGCATTAGACGACATTTTTCACTATTCTCCACTGATAGTTGTAACTCACTGCGAAGATCAAAAAACAGTTGAAAGAAATGAGCAATTATTTCATGAGAAGTATGGTGAAGGTGTTTCTCCTGAGCATCATCATTTAATTCGGGATGTTGAAAGCTGCTATATCTCTAGTTCTCTAGCCGTTGGTCTAGCTAAAAAATATGATGCCGATCTTCATGTGTTTCATTTAACCACTGAAAAAGAAATGGAGTTATTTTCTGCTGGTGAGGCAGATCAAAAGAAGATTACAGCAGAGGTTTGTGTGCATCACATGTACTTCAATAACTCATATTATGCTGAGCTTGGTAACCAAATTAAATGCAATCCATCCATCAAACAAGAATCAGATCGTCAGGCATTAATTAAAGCACTTTTAGAAAATAAAATTGATATCATTGCCACTGATCATGCTCCCCATACATGGGAGGAAAAGAGTAGAGCTTACATTGAAGCGCCAGCAGGTTTACCTTTAGTTCAACATGGTCTCCAGATTCTAATGGATCTTTATCATCAGGATGTTTTATCTCTTGAGACCATAGTTGAAAAGACAAGTCACAACATTGCCAAAAGATTTCAAGTAAAAGACAGGGGCTATATTAGAGAGGGATATTATGCTGATTTAGCAATCCTAGATCATGAAAAGCCCTATGAAGTTTCTAAAGATAATATTTTATATAAGTGCGGATGGTCACCATTTGAGGGACATAGTTTTAAATCCTCTATATTTATGACAATTGTTAATGGCAACATTGCTTTTCAAGATGGAATGGTAAGCAAGAATCTGCCTTTTGGCATGCAAATAGAATTCGATAGATAGTATTATTTTCTTGTTTTAAAGCGTTATAATTCCTGTCCAAAATTCGGAGAGTTGGCTGAGTGGTCGAAAGCGCCTCCCTGCTAAGGAGGTATACGGGCAACTGTATCGAGGGTTCGAATCCCTCACTCTCCGCCAGTTCTAAATATCTTTTTCCATTCGAACCATTGGCACTGTTTTGCCGGATTTTGCCTTATAAAGAACATCCTCGATTGGTTCATATCCTTGAGTTTTATAGAGGAGTATCCCGGATTGGGTGGCCATAAGTTCACACTTTTTAAATCCAAGTTTTTTTGCAGCTTCTTCTCCCAAACTCATTACCAATGAACCAACACCTTTTCTCGTCCAGTCAGGATGGGTGTACATGGCTCTTATGCGAGCAGAATCCTTTTTAGGATCTAGAAATTGATCATCTCTGTTGGGTGTATGATTACCGCCAAACAAAGTTTCTCTATTGCTCCATCCACCGCACCCTACGAATATATTTTTGCTGTAGATCATGAAGTATGTTTCATCTTTAATTAGCTGATCATCTAAACCCATGCTGTCAAAAGAGGCCTCTAATTGATCTTTAGTGAGAAGGGGTCCTAATAGTTGATTAATCGAGAGTGTCATTAATTTTTCAATGGCTGGGATATCACCTAGAGTTGCGATTTTGTGGGTAAATTCATTCATATTTTCTAAATTTTAATCTCCATGATTATTATAGTAACTGTTAAAATCTTTTTATAAATTTCTCTAATCCAATAATTATATGAGTCGATCAAATTCAGAAAATCCTGCGTCTGCATTTGATGATACGCTTGAGGATATTTTGGAGTTGCTCGAAGAGGATACTCAGCATTTTATCTACCTAACTGGCGCAGCCGGTACGGGCAAAACAACATTGATTGAGCGCGTTAAGGATGAGTGCTTGTTAAAAAAAATGGTAGTAGCCCCTACTGGTGTTGCGGCATTAAATATTGGTGGTAGCACGATTAATTCAGCCTTTAGAATTGGTTTTGATACCTTTCCGGTTATCCAAGAATCAAAAGACCCACGCTTTAAAAAATTATTAAAGAATCTAGAGCTACTCATCATCGATGAAATTTCTATGGTTCGAGCACCCATGCTTGATGCTATTTCTGAAACTCTTCAAATACACCGTAATTCATCCAAGCCATTTGGCGGTATACATGTGCTGGCATGTGGTGATTTGTTTCAGTTACCGCCAGTGGTAAAAGAGAATGAAGAAACTGCAATTTTTGAAAGATATGAATCGGTCTATTTTTTTAGTGCAGATAATTTCCAAGCGATTGAAAGCCCTTCATTTTTTGAGTTAGTTAGCTCTTTCAGGCAGCAGGATGACAAAGAATTTTATGACTTGCTTAATAATGTTCGCCTTGGACAAAACCTTGAGAAGTCTATTAAGACAATTAATCAAACTTGTCATAATCCAGAGTTTGACACTGAGTCATCACTTATTATTACCTCAAGAAAATATCGAGCAGAACAAATCAATGAAGAAATGTTGAATTTAATAGATGGTCCCGCAACTGCTGCAAAATCAAAAGAGCAAGGTGAGCTAAATGAAAATGATCTGCCTGCTCCAAGAGAGCTCCGTGTTAAAGAGGATGCCAAGGTCATGTTTATTAAAAATGATCCTGATGGAAGATGGGTCAATGGAACAATTGGGGTGGTGATTGATTGTTCGGATAAAAACAAGAAAGTGATTAAGGTAAAAGTTGGGAAAGAAGTATTCAAGGTTAAAAGGGAAGAATGGAATAAAGTTAGATACGTCTATGACGAATTTAATGATGAAATGGAAGAAGAAGTTGTCTCATCTTTTAAGCAATTTCCTCTTAAATTAGGTTGGGCGGTTACTATCCACAAGGCTCAAGGTTTAACTCTTGAAAGTTGCTCTGTAGACTTAGGAGACGGAGCTTTTGCTACCGGTCAAGCATATGTAGCTCTTAGTAGATGCAAAACCTTAGACTCTTTAAACTTATATAGAGAACTCAAAGTCAGAGATGCTTTGGTTGATCCAGATATTCAAGATTTTCATGCAGAACACTTTGGATAGTTCTACAATAGAATTTTACTTTTCTAATTGAGTGCATGGAAAATCTGATATCTCATATTTCTGAATTAATAATTAAATTTTCTGATTTTGTTTGGGAGTGGAATGCTCCATTTTTAGTTGGGGCAGGAATATACTTTCTTATCTTTTCAAAACTTACCCCTTTTAAATATATCCGTCATGCTTTCGACTTAATTAGAGGCAAGCATACAAAACAAGAAGACATTGGAGAAGTTACGCATTTTCAAGCTTTAACTACAGCATTATCCGGCACCATTGGGCTAGGAAATATTTCTGGTGTTGCTCTTGCTATTGGTTATGGTGGCCCAGGAGTAATTTTTTGGATGTGGGTGACTGCAATTGTTGGCATAGCAACTAAATTTTTTACCTGCACTTTATCTGTAATGTATCGAGATGTGGATGAAGATGGCACAGTTCGTAGCGGGCCTATGTACATTATTAAAAATGCACTTCCTAAGTCTATGATGCCATTGGCATATTTTTTTGCAGCCGCCGGTTTAATAGGTGCTTTACCAGGATTTCAAAGCAATCAAATGGTTCAAATGCTTGAAACCATACCAATATTTGATTTCAAATATTTTAATTTAATAGCTGGAACAGTATTGGCTGCAATCACGGGAGCTATAATTTTTGGTGGATTGGTGAGAATAGCAAAGGTTTCTCAATGGCTTGTACCTTTTATGAGCATCTTATATTTTGGTTCTATCATGGTTGCTCTAATATTAAATTTTGACGCGGTCATTCCTGCATTTCAAATTATTATCAAAGATGCTTTTACAGGCTCAGCAGTTGCTGGGGGAAGTGTTATAGCTGTAATTATCATGGGTGTTAAAAGAAGCGCTCATTCTAATGAAGCAGGCATAGGAACAGAGTCACTTGTTCATGGTGCCGCCAAGACCTCAAATCCAGTAAAACAGGGTTTAGTTGCCATGCTTGGACCTATTTTTGATACTTTGATAATGTGTACATCTACCGCATTGTTAATTATTATTTCAGGCGTTTGGTTAAATATAGGCTCAGGTGTTGAGGGTGTTAAATTAACTGCAGAAGCATTTAGCGTTCTTCTCGGCCCAGTAGGATATGCAATTTTGCTTACCTGTGTAGTCAGCTTTGGAGCTAGCACTATCTTTACTTACTCATTTTATGGCTCTGCTTGCGCTCAATTTTTATTTGGTAAAAAAGGAGTAAAGGTTTATCAGTGGGTCATTATTTTCTTTGTTGTCGTCTTTGCGGTAATACCTGTAAAGACCGCTATTGCTGTTATTGATCTTTCATTTGCATTTATGGCAATACCAACATTAATTTCATCGGTTTGGTTGGCACCTAAGGTGATTGAAAAGGCAAAAGATTATTTTACAACTTTGGATTCCGAGACTTCATCTGCTTAAGTTTATCCGTCTTTTAGAATCTCTCTAGCTGCATTTTTTCCTGGAAGACCTGTCACACCGCCACCAGGATGAGTGCCTGAGCCGCACATATACAATGATTTTAGCGGCCCTCTATAGTTTCCATAGTTCATTAAGGGTCTTGCAGCCCACATTTGATCGAGAGACATCTGCCCATGCATAATATCTCCGCCAATGAGTCCAAATTTTTCCTCTAAGTCCAGTGGCGACAAAATCATCATCCCCAAAATAGACTCTCTAAAATTAGGCGCATGCTTTGTTACGGTTTCAATAATAGTATCGGCAGCAGCCAATCGATGATCATGCCAGGAGGCTCCATCTGCTAGATGCGGAGAGAATTGCTGGCAAAATAGGGATGCAACATGCTGGCCCTCTGGAGCTAAAGTATTATCCATGGTTGAAGGAATTAACATTTCCACAATTGGCGCAGAAGACCAGCCATGAGACTTAGCATCAATATAGGCTTTGTCCATGTAATCAAGTGTAGGAGCTATCACAATACCGCTTTGATGATGTTCAGCTATTTCTTTACCAGGTAGAGCACAAAAATCTGGCAATTCAGAGAGAGCAACATTCATCCTAAACGTCCCAGACCCACACTTATATCCATCCATACTGCGATTAAATTCTGAATCTAACTCACTTTCATCAATTAATTTTTTATATAGGAGCTTGGGGTTTAGATTTGAGATTATTTTTTTAGCTTTTATTGCGCTTCCATCATCTAATTGAATTCCAGTAGCGGCACCATCTTCAATTATTACTTTGCTGACCGATGCACTAGTATAAATTTCAACTCCATTATCTTTGCATGCTTTTTCCATGGCTTGAGTGATTGCACCCATACCACCGATAGCATGTCCCCAAGCACCTTTTTCCCCATCAACCTCGCCAAACACATGGTGGAGTAATACATATGCTGAGCCAGGTGTATCTGGGCTGGCATAATTTCCAACAATTGAATCAAAACCAAAGGCAGCTTTTATATGCTCATTTTCAAACCATGAATCAAGAAAGGATCGTGCACTTTTGGTAAAAAGATCATACACGTCTCTATGAACTTGATTGCCTTTGGTTGCTATTGGCCAAAGTTGCAAAGCAGCATTTAATGCTGCTCTTATGCCTTGTTTTGGATTTGGCGGCGTTTTGATTGAAAGGTCTCTTAGAACATCAGCAACTGCTTCGATTCGATCATAATATTCAGGCAATCGTGCAGCATCCTTTGCAGAAAATTTTTTAAATTCCTCCTGAGTTCTCTCCAGGCCACCACCTAGTTTTAAATATGTTGTTTGATCTATTGGCAAAAAATTTGAAATAGGGCGCTTTACAACCTCTAAACCATATTCCTTGAGATTCATATCTTTAATAATTTCTGGATTTAGCAGACTAACTGTATAACTTGCAACTGAGTTTCTAAATCCAGGATGAAACTCCTCAGTAACTGCTGCACCTCCTACAATTGATCTCTTTTCATAAACATGAACATTCAAACCCTTTTTTGCCAAATAATAGGCGCAAACTAGACCATTATGACCAGCACCAATAATGATTGCATCAATTGAATTTTGTGAATAAGACATAGCTCTATTATACCTTTCTATGAATAGTACAAATAATTAATGTATATTTAGTTAATAAATACATTTTTTTTAAGGTAAAAAATAAAATGAAAATAAAATTAAAATTAGCTTTACTATGTGTACCTTTTTTATTCGTAATTTCATGCTCTGATTCAAATGAGGCACAGGAATTAAAAGTAACATGGGATGCTACAAATTACACTATGTACAACGAGTTCATGCAGTGTACGGCTGGAGAAGACTACAGCCAAGAAGCACTAGATGAAATGATTGACTCTTGGAGAGGGCTTGGACTATCCAAATCTTTGCTTGGTGGATGGGGTTATGTATCAGTATCTCCAAATAAAAGTTCTTTCAATAATTATTGGGAATTAAGCTGGTCTTCAAAAGAAGAGGCTGATGCAGCTTGGGAGGAATGGGTCGCAAATAAAGATGCTATAGCTTGGAGTGAGCAATCAGCATCAATACTTCAATGTGACGGTGATAATAGAGATGGGTATGAGTTTACTTTTCCATATGATCCATATGCTTTTGGCGAATCCCCTGCAGACGGATCTTTTGCGGCGGCATTTAGTCCATGTACTTTGAATGAAGGTATGGGTCAGGATGATTTAAATCAGGCAATCATTGGCTACAACGCTTGGTTAGATGGAATTGATCAATCTCAAGTCAGTGGTTTTTATGCATATGGAATTTATATTCCTGACGATCAGAACATGGAAGAGGATTTTTGGTTCGGTAACTTTCATGAAAACCTTGAAACTATGAATGCAGGCAATGAACTTTGGGAAGCTACAGGCGGAGAAGCAAAAGCTGCACTAGAATCAGTAAGTACATGCGGTGTGCCTGAGATTTCAAATGGTCAAGTCTTTCTAGATCCATCTAAGCCAGATTTCTCTTAGTTTTTTTCTTGCAAAAAGAGCTGCTTATGCGGCTCTTTTTTTTGGTTAGATGGGCTTTAAGTTTTTGAAAATATCTATTTCTTCAAATTGTTCAAGCATGCTTTGTGAGATTGAAACTAATGATTGATGTTGACCGCTGGAATCCAATTTTTCTTCTATGATGCAGCCAGAATCAAATAATTTTGAGCGGACGGATGCTTGAACAGGAGAGAATTGAACCCAGCCATGTAACAAATTTCCAAAAAGGCACTCAGAAACTTTATTTTTTAACTCTTCAAGACCTTCACCAGTTTCGCTTGATATTTTAATTTCTAGATGAAGGTTGTTTGTAGGCCAAATTTCTTTATTTTTTATGAGATCAATTTTATTTAATGCTCTAATTTGAGGCATAGAATTAACTCCTAATTCATCAAGAATCAAATCCACTTCTTTTGTTTTAATATCCCTATTTGAGTCTGCTGCATCGATCACATGAATTAAAAGATCTGCAGAAGCCAAATCATCTAGTGTTGCTTTAAAGGATTCAACCAATTTAGTTGGAAGATTGGATATAAATCCAACAGTATCTGAAAAAAGAACAGTCTCAAATGTTTGAAACTTAAAATTAGAGCGCCTAGTTGTTGTATCCAATGTAGCAAATAGTTTATCTTCTGCATCGAGACCACCCTTTGTTAATAGGTTAAAAAGCGATGTTTTTCCTGCATTCGTATAGCCTACCAATGCGACTAATTTATTGTTACCTTTTTTTCTTGAGTATCTATTTAAATTCTTTTGATTATGCTGCTTATCTAATTTTTTTTTGAGTTGCTTGATTCTATTGCTAATTAATCGTCTATCAGTTTCGAGCTGTGTTTCCCCTGGGCCCCTTAACCCAATCCCTCCTTTTTGCCTTTCAAGATGACTCCATCCTCTTACCAAGCGAGTTGATAAGAAACTTAGTTGTGCGAGTTCAACTTGTAGTTTACCAATATCACTTTGAGCTCTTGCAGCAAATATATCTAGAATGAGACCTGTTCTATCCAGCACACGTGCGCACAATAATTTTTCTAAATTTCTTTCTTGAGATGGAGAGAGCTCACAATCCAAAACAACTAGCTTAATGTTTTCAGACTCAACGATATACTTCAGCTCATCAGCCTTTCCCTTAGAAAGAAAATGACTAGCTGCTACAAAGTTTTGCTTTGAAAAAAAGTGATGCTCCACTTTTAATCCAGATGACTTAGCAAGCTCAATAAATTCATTTGAATTAAATTGTTCAAGATGATCTTGATGAGCTCTTAATAAATCGATTGAAACAATTATTGCTCTTTGATCTTTTGGTTGAGAAGTTTTTTCCAAATTTTAAGGATTTAAATTATCTATTGAAGATTTTAATTGTACGAAATATCAAGGTAAAAACATATATATTGATTTGCAAAATTGTGCCTATTTCTCCACAATCCAATCTTTTAATAATGAATTAATTATGAAGAATCTATTTCCATATGTTGGCAAGCCTGTAGTAGTTACAGAAGAAATGTGTGATTTTAATGGTCATATGAATGTTAATTTCATAAAGGAAGTATTTGAACAGGGGTGGGAATTTACAAACCAAGAGTTTGGTTTCAATGATGAATATCTTGAAAGTGGATTTTCAAGTTTCACGCTTGAGGATAACTACAGATTTAAAAAAGAATTTTTATTAGGGGATCAAGTGTTTCCCGCGTTCAGGCTTTATAACGTAAATGAAAAGCTCTTTCATATGATAGGTGCTTTGTTTGATAAGGATGGAATTATTTCAGCAATGTATGAAACGGTTGAGGGCCACATTGATATGAATCAAAGAAAAATTGCGCCAATGGATTCTGAGCGTCTCGCTAAAGTTTTGGCAATCAAGAAAGAGCATGATCTAACTGGTCCAGTGCCATATGATATAAGGTTAAAAATTAAAGATTTGTAATGCTTAATTAAGTAAGGAGATTTTATGAGCACTAAATATGCATTAGTTACAGGAGCGACTGCTGGTATAGGTTTGGATATTGCAAAAGAGCTTGCTAGTCAGGGTAAAAACATTATTTTGACGGCGAGAAGAGAGGATAGGCTTAGGGAGATCTCTATTTTATTAAAAGATGAGTTCAAGGTTGAATGTGATTATGTCGTCGCTGATTTAGCTCAATTCTCTGCTCCAGATAAAATTTACAATTTCTGCTTAGAAAATAATTATATTGTTGAAATCTTAGTTAATAATGCTGGCTACAGTATAAATAAAAAGTTCCATGAAACTAGCGAAGATGAGGAAGAGAAATTTTTAAGAGTATTAGGCATTGCAGTCATTGCTCTCACTAAAAAATTCGTCCCTAGCATGTTGGAACACAGGCATGGAAAGATAATGATGGTTTCTTCGCTGGCATCTTTTGCACCCCCATCATCTGGGTGGGGTGCGCTATACGGGCCTGTAAAAACATTTGTTAATAGATTCGGGGATGCGATCAATATCAATTACCGCTCTCAGGGAATTACCGCTACTAATGTATGTCCTGGATTCACTGTCACTGAATTCCACACAGCTAGCGGGATGCAGGATGCTATGGACAAGGTTCCAGCTTTCATGAAAAAAGATTCAAAAACCGTTGCTATCGGAGCTGTTCAAGCTTTGATGAAAGGTAGAAGTGTTTGGGTGCCAGGAATACTCAATAAACTATTAGCATTTCTTTGCAATATATTGCCGACGAGTATTGTTATTAAAATGAGCTCAAGTTTAGCAGGCGGTCGGTATGAATGAGGCGATGAGTATTTCAGAAAAAAGAATTCTGCCAACGTTTTTGTTATTTCTTGTTTTATCTTGGCCACTTGGAGCGCACAGATTTTTTTTGAGACGTTATGCCTCAGCTATATTATTTATTTTAACTATTGGCGGTTGTGGTATTTGGTGGATTATAGATTTTATATTGATAGTAACCGGCTCAATGAAAGACGATAAAGGAAAATTAGTTAAATTATGGGTTGATTAAGCTGGATTTAAAATTGAATCAGCCACAAAAGCATTGTCTTTTCTTTCTTGCCCAAACGTTGATACAGGCCCATGACCTGAAATGAATAATATTTCTTCTCCTAGAGGCCAAAGTTTTTTTGTGATCGAGTTCAACAAATCTTGATGGTTTCCTCGAGGCAGATCAGTTCTGCCAATTGATCCGCGAAACAACACATCTCCAACTGCGGCTAGTTTTGATTCGGGGTGATAAAAAATAATATGTCCAGGCGTATGCCCTGGACAAAAAATAACTTTTAGGATTTCGTTGCCAAGCTTCACTTCGTCTCCATCCTCAAGCCATCTATCCGGAGTGCAATTTTGAGCTTGCATTCCAAACATTTTCCCTTGAGATTCAAGCGACTCAAGAAGAAATAAATCCTCTCTATGCGGGCCTTCAATTTCCAGTGAAAGAATCTTTGCAAGTTCAGCTGCTGCTCCAGCGTGATCAGCATGACCGTGTGTCAGAAAAATCTTTTCGGGTATCAAATTATTTTCTTTTGCTGCACCTAGAAGAATATCAATATCACCACCTGGATCAATAAAAGCACATTTCTTTGATTCTTCACAATATAAAATAGGAGCATTTTGCTGAAAAGGCGTTACGGGATGAATTAATGCTTTGATTAGAGACATGTATCTATTTTATATAATTTCTCTTCAAGAATGGATACTTTTATGGTTTTGATGATAGTTCGTAATTAATAGATGAATAATTATGTATAAATAAATTGAATGATAGAATTAATAATGAAAACATAAGATATTGATATTTTTTTTGAGGGAGCATTATGAAAATACAATCTTTAAGTTATCTGCTTATAGAAACAACCGACCTTCAGGAATGGGCTGATTACGCAAAAGATGTGGTTGGTTTAATGAAAAATGATTCTCTTAGCGACGAACAAAATCTTTTTCTTCGGATGGATGAAAAATCCTTCAGATTTCATATTAAAACTGGTAGTTCAAAAAAGTATCTTGCAGCAGGATTTTCATTATCAGATAAAGCTGCTTTTGATAATGCTAAAAGCGAACTTGATAAAGCAAAGGTGGATTATGAGGATCTAGGTCATGAAATAGCAAAATTACGATGTGTTGAGGAATGCATTGGTCTTCATGATCCTGCAGGTAATAGACTTGAACTGTCCTACGGGAGCAAAGATGCGTCTGAACCGTTTGCATCAACGCAAGATATTAAAGGTTTCATTACAAAGGGCTTGGGCTTTGGTCATGTTGTTTTTGCCGCACCAAATCTAGAGCTTGCGCATAGATTTTATATTGATATTTTAGGTTTTGGAGATTCTGATTATATGAACTTTCCAATGGGGCCAGCTCCAGATGCCCCTGAAGTAAAATTAAATTTTATGCATTGCGATAACCCTAGACATCACACAGTTGCTTTATATGAATCTCCAATACCACCGTCAGGACTGATACACACTATGGTTGAAGTTAATAATATCGACGAAGTTGGTCATGGTCTTGATAGAGCCATGCAGAACAATGTTCATATTTCATCTTCGCTGGGCAGGCATTCTAACGATATGATGGTTTCATTTTATATGCAGACTCCCTCAGGTTTTGATTTAGAATTTGGTTATGATGGATGGCAGGTTGACTGGGATAATTTTGAGATGCAAAAAAGTAAGATTCCTAGTTTCTGGGGCCATGCTTTTTCACCACCAGAAAGCTAGAAATGGATAAAATAATTTCATATAAAGATGTTATTGATCAACTGTCTGATGGCATGACCATCGGAGTTGGCGGTTGGGGTGCTCGCAGAAAACCAATGTCTTTAATCAGAGAGATATGCCAATCAGATATTAAGGATTTAACTGTCGTTAGTTATGGGGGTCCTGATGTTGGCTTATTGTGCGCTCATAAAAAAGTTAAAAAATTAATTTTTGGTTTTGTTTCACTCGATATGATTCCGCTGGAATCTCACTTTCGTCAAGCGCGTCAAAAAAATGAAATTGAAGTCATGGAGCTTGATGAGGGAATGGTGCAATGGGGATTGCGAGCAGCTGCAATGAACTTGCCTTTTTTGCCAACTCGGGTTGGCTTAGGCACAGATGTTTTAACCCATAATTCTGAATTAGAATATGTTACCTCTCCATACAGCGATGCTGAAAAACTTGTTGCAATGCCGGCACTCAAACTTGATGTTGCATTAATTCATGTCAATAAATCTGATGAAAAAGGTAATACTCAAATCATTGGGCCCGACCCGTTTTTTGATGAACTTTTTGCAAGAGCTGCTAGCAAAACTTTTGTATCCTCAGAAGAGGTTGTATCCACACAAGATTTAGGTGGCAAAGACGGCGCAATATTTAATCGGTTCGAAAGAAGTTTAGTGACGGGGGTCTTGCATGCACCTTGTGGCGCTCATCCAACATCTTGCGCTCCAAACTATGGTTTTGATATTAAACATTTAAAAGAGTACTCAGAAGCAGCAAAATCTTTTGATGAATACAGTACTAAGTATTTGAACAGGACTCATCAAGATTATCTTGACGCTGTTGGGGGCTCCGACGCAATTCTAAAAATTCCTTTACCGCAATTTTAAAAATGTCAGAATCTATTACATTATCGGAAATTTGTATCAGCGCATCTTCTAAGGCTTGGGAGGGTGAGGGAGAAATCCTTGCTACAGGCATTGGTTTGATACCAAGAATTGCAGCAGGCCTAGCCAAGCTTACCCATAATCCAGATCTGATGATGACTGACGGGGAGACTTATTTAATCTCTCAACCAGCACCTATGGGTAAAAGAGATATTTCTCATGATCTAGTTGAGGGCTACATGAGTTACAGCCGTGTGTTTGAAAATCTTTGGGGAGGAAAAAGACATGCCATGGTCACACCAACACAAATAGATTCATTTGGGCAAACAAATATTAGCGCTATTGGAGATTATAATTCTCCAAAAGTTCAGCTTCTCGGTGTAAGAGGTTTTCCAGGAAACTTTATCAATCATAAAAATTCTATTTTCATCCCGAATCATTCTGTAAAAACCTTTGTGAGTAGCGCAGTAGATATGGTTTCCGGAATGGGTTACCAGAACAAAGACCTATCAAATGGGAAGTTTGAGATTAAGCTTGTGGTCACTAATCTGGGTGTTTTTGATTTCAATGGAAAAGATGATAGCTTTCAGCTCCTTAGTTTACACCCTGGTGTAAGCGTTGATGAAGTTATTGAAAATACAGGTTTTGATGTAATTATAAACTCAGATAAAGCCACACCAATGCCTACGGATAAGGAGCTTGCTTGTATCCGAGAAATACTTGATCCTCAAGGTATTCGCAATTCAATTTTTGGAGAATAACAATATGCCTAGAAGTAAACCCACAATCACATACAAAAAGAAAGATGAAATTGCCATCATTTCTATGAATAGGCCTGAATATAACAATGCACAAAACGGCAAGATGACTTATGACCTAGATAAGGCTTTTAAAAGGGCAATAGACGATGATGAGGTTAAAGTTATTGTACTAAAAGGTAATGGCAAGCATTTTTCAGCAGGTCATGATATTGGCACACCAGGAAGAGATGTTGATGTTGAGTATGATCGAAAATCCATGTGGTACGACCATACAAATAAGCCTGGTGGAGAGTTTTGGTATGTCAGAGAGCAAGAAGTTTACTTGAACATGTGTAGACGCTGGAGAGATATGCCTAAACCAACCATTGCTATGGTGCATGGTGCTTGTGTTGCAGGCGGGTGTATGTTGGCGTGGGTCTGTGATCTTATTATTGCCTCTGAGGATGCTTTCTTTGCTGATCCTGTTGTACGTATGGGAATTCCAGGGGTTGAATATTTTGCCCATCCATATGAGTTAAATCCAAGAATCGCAAAAGAATTCTTATTTCTTGGTGAGAGAATGTCTTCATCAAGGGCTTATGAAATGGGCATGGTTAATAAGGTTGTTCCTATAGAGAATCTTGAATCAACTGTTATGGAGATGGCCAAAAAAATATCTGCAATGCCAAGACTGGGGTTAACGTTAACTAAACAAGCTATTAACCATGTCGAAGATCTACAAGGTAAACGCAATGGAATGGAAGCTGCTTTCGCATGGCATCATTTTTCTCATGCGCATAATGATTTAACTACAGGTAATGTTTTATCAGGTTTTGATGCAAAGAAGATGGCTAAATCTCAGAGGACTAAAACCAAAAAGACTCCCATAAAGAAAACAGCAGCTAAAAAGACTGCCACAAAAAAGAACAAAAAATAGAAGAGAAATATCATTAATAAATTAACTGACATTTTAGGTTGCGATTATCCAATTATTCAAACAGCAATGGGTTGGGTGGCTATGCCTCAGCTAGTTGCTGCAACTTCAAATGCTGGTGCTTTTGGATTCTTAGCTTTAGCTACTGCAGGGCCTCAGGAAGCAATTGAAATGATAGATGAAACAATGAGCTTGACGAACAAACCCTTTGGCGTAAATTTTCATATGTTCCAACCAGGAGCCGATAAGATCGTTCAAGCAATCTTAGATAAAAAAATTAAAGCAGTTAGTTATTCAAGATCCCCAACGCCGGACTACATAAAAGCCTTCAAAGAGCAGGGGATTATTTGTATACCGACTGTTGGCGCACTTAAACATGCAATAAAAGCAGAGCAGTTAGGCGCTGATGCTCTTGTTATACAAGGCTCAGAGGGAGGTGGTCATACTGGATCAACACCCACAACTTTGTTGCTTAGTTCTGTTTTAGAGCATGTAGATATTCCAGTAGTCGCCGCAGGTGGATTTCGAGATGGATCAGGTCTAGCTGCATCTCTTGCATGGGGTGCATGTGGAATAGCAATGGGAACACGCTTTATGATGACTCAAGAAAGCCCTGTTCCAGGCAAAACAAAGAAAGCATATATTTCAGCAGAAGTTGATGAAATCAAAATAACAAAAAAATTTGATGGTTTGTCTCATAGGCTTATTTTCAATAAATATATAAAAAAAATAGATCGATCCAACCCCATTTCATTATTTTTAATGTCGGTTACTTCTGCTTGGAAATATAAGCAAATTACTAAAGCATCATTTGGGGACCTGCTTAAATCCTTCTTTGCAATGCTCAAAGGAGACGATTTAACTATTTCACAATCAATTATGTCTGCAAATAGCCCAGCAATTATTCAAAAGGCAATGGTGGAAGGTTCCCCTAATGAAGGCGCCATGCCATCTGGTCAAGTTGCAGGAATCATAAAAAATCTTCCTTCATGTAAAGAGTTGATAGATCAAATTATGGAAGAATTTTGTATCGCTGCTAAAAATTTTAAAAAGATTGAGGAGAAATCATGAGCGTTGAAACTTCCATAAGTAATAATGTTGCTGAAATAATTTTAGATTGCCCTCCCGTTAATGCATTAACTTCAACTGAATGGCTAGATTTAGCAACCAACATTGATAATCTTGCTCACAATAACGATGTTAGAGTTATTTTGATATCAGCTAGGGGTAAAGGTTTTTGTGCAGGCGCAGACATCAAAGAGTTGCAGGAGGATCCAACAAAAATTACAGATGTTAATGATGGTTGTTGGAAAACAGCGAGAGCAATCCATGTTTCAAATGTTCCTGTAATATCAGCGTGTCATGGATTTATTCTTGGAGGAGGAATTTTGCTTGCTGGAGCGTCTGACATTGTTTTAACAACCGAGGATTCTTATTTTGGGTTGCCTGAAATTGATAGAGGTGCGCTGGGCGGTGGAGCGCATTTAAGCAGACTGTTCCCACTTCAGGCAGTTAGAAAAATGATGTTTACTGGAAAACCTATTTCTGCTCAAAGAGCATATGAATATGGCTCAATTGAGTCTTTGCATCCAGATCTAGACTCTGTGCGTGAAGCAGCACTTATTATTGCAAATGACATAGCCTCCAAAAGTCCTATAGCTATGAATTTAGCTAAAAAAGCATTGAATGAAATTGAGAATGGCAATGTTGATGAGCATTACAAGTCAGAGCAAACTTTTACCCTAGAGCTTTATAAATCAAGGGATTCTCAAGAAGCTCGAGATGCATTCGTTGAAAAAAGAGACGCAGATTTTAAAGATGAAAATTAATTTTACAAATGAACAAAACGTATTTAGAGATGAGGTGCGCGCTTGGCTGGAGAGTAATGTTCCTAAGACACCACTTAAATCATTAGATACCAAAGAAGGTTTTGAGTAGCATAGAGAGTGGGAAAAAACACTAAATCAAGGAAATTGGTCAATGGTTACCTGGCCCAAGGAGTATGGAGGAAGGGGTCTAGACCTAATTCAATGGTTGATTTTTGAAGAGGAGTATTATCGTGCTGAAGCTCCAACAAGAGTAAATCAGAATGGAGTCTTTTTGCTTGGACCAACCTTAATGGAATTTGGTACTCATGAGCAGAAATCAAAATTTTTAAATGCTATGGCAACTGGAGATCACATCTGGGCTCAAGGTTGGTCAGAGCCAGGTGCTGGAAGTGATATGGCTGCTATTAGAACAACAGCAGTGCTTGAAGATGATCACTATAAAATTAATGGTCAAAAAACTTGGTCTTCAAGAGCAGCATATGCTGACTGGACTTTTGGACTATTTAGAACAGACTTAGATTCTGAAAGACATAGAGGTTTATCTTTTATATTAGTCCCATTGAATTTACCTGGTATTACTGTCAGACCCATACCTCAATTAGATGGAGAGCCTGGTTTTGCAGAAATATATTTTGATGATGTAAAAGTTCCTGTAGAAAATTTGCTTGGTGGTGATGGCGAGGGCTGGAAGATTGCTATGGCTACAGCGGGATTTGAGAGAGGTCTAATGCTAAGAAGCCCGGCACGCTTTCAACAAACGGCTTCAAAACTATTAGAACTTTATCTTGCAAACCAAGACCATTGCTCTCCAATGATTCAGGCTAAGGTTGTAGAGGCTTGGTCCCAATCAGAGTCATATGCCTTAAGTATTTATCATACTGCATCAAAAATGCTTGCTGGAGGCTCCATTGGCTCAGAATCAAGTTTAGGTAAGATTTTTTGGTCTGAACTTGATCATATGATGCATCAAACAGCATTGAAAATCTTGGGAGCTAGTGCAGAATTATCCCAAGAATCTAAAAATGATGCGGCTAAATGGATAAAGGGCTTCATGTTTTCTTATGCAGGGCCAATTTATGCTGGAACCAATGAAATTCAAAAAAATATTATTGCTGAAAGATTATTGGGGCTTCCTAGGTAAAAAATGAACTTTATTTTTACAGAAGAGCAAATCCAATTTAAGGATGCCATCAAATCTTTTTTAGCTGAAGAATGTGCTCCCGCTTCAATCAGAGATGGCTGGCAAAAAAATAAATCTTTTAATCTAGAACGATGGAAAAATTTAATTGAGTTAGGAGTCTTGAGCTCAAATCTTCCTGAAAAAAAAGGTGGCCTAGGCATGGATCAAGTCACATTAGCTTTGATGGTCGAAGAAATGGGCTATGCGGGACTGCCTGAACCAGTTGCAGAGCAAATTTTTTTAGTAAACGATGTAATTCCTTTTTTGCCTAAAAATGTCACTGAAGCTGTTGAAAGCAATTTCAATGATGGCACTCAATACATTGCTCTTGCGCATCCTTTAGCCCCGAATCCTCTGTTTTTAAACGATGCAGCTGGACTTATTTTGCTTGATAATTCTGAATGTAAGTTCATTGCAAAAAACGATATGGATTTCGAAATCATATCCTCTAATGATCCTTCTAGAGAGCTCTTCAAAGTAAGCTCAATGAATGATGCTATTTCTACTTCTAAAAATTTTGATGAGCTTAATTCTGCGGTTTCTTCAAGAGGCTCGTTAATGACGGCTGCTTTGTTAATTGGATTGGCTCAAAAAATGGTAGATTTAAGCTCCATTTATGTTTTAGATAGAACTCAATTTGGGAAGCCAATTGGTTCCTTTCAGGCTGTCAAACATATGCTGGCTGATGTGGCGGTTAAAATTGAGTTTGCAAAACCTGCTGTATATAGGGCAGCTTATTCTTTGTCTGAAAACAACCCTAAATCTGCTTTACATTGTGCTCACGCAAAACTTATGTGTGCTCAAGCTGCTGAACTTGCATGTAAAAACAGCATTCAGGCTCATGGAGCAATGGGCTATACATGGGAGATGGATCTTCATATATATATGAGAAAAGCCTGGTCGATGATGGCCTGTTGGGGTAATGAAGACAAGCAACTAGAGTTAATTTTTAAGACACTGTCTTCCACTAGTGAAGAGCTTGGTGTTTTATATACTTTTTAGGGGGATAAGGTATGCAAGATGCATTCATAGTTAGCGCACTGAGAACACCAATAGGCAGGAAGAAAGGCACTTTATCAAATATGCATCCTGCTGATTTAGGGGCTGTAGTTCTTTCTGCAACCTTTGATCAAGTAGATTTAGATCCAGGATTAGTTGAGGATGTAATTTTCGGTTGCGTTGATACAGTTGGACCTCAAGCTGGTGACATAGCAAGAACTTGTTGGTTGGCGGCAGGACTTCCTGAGCATGTTCCAGGAACAACTGTTGATCGTCAATGCGGCTCATCCCAACAAGCTGTTCATTTTGCTGCTCAAGCGATTATGTCTGGTACATCTGATGTAGTTATCGCTGGAGGCGTTCAAAACATGAACCTGATCCCTATATCTTATGCAATGATTGCAGGACAGGCACTTGGTTTTGCCGATCCATTTTCTGGATCAAAAGGCTGGGTCAACCGCTATGGCAATAAAGAGGTAAGTCAGTTTAATTCTGCGCAGATGATTGCAGAGAAATGGAATATATCCAGATTAGAGATGGAAAACTATGCATACCAAAGTCATCAAAAAGCCATGTGCGCTATTGAGAAAGGTTTATTTAAAGATGAAATTATTTCAGTTGAAGGATTTAATACTGATGAGACTCCCAGAGCAGAAACTTCATTGGAAAAAATGGCCTCTTTAAATCCTCTGATTGATGGTCATGATATTACAGCCGCTATTTCTTCGCAGAATGCGGATGCATCTTCAGCTATTTTGATTGTTTCAGAAAAAATTCTTAAAGAGCATAACCTTTCTCCTTTAGCCAGAATAGCGCATATAAGTGTTAGAGCCGATGATCCAATCTGGATGCTTACCGCGCCTATGCCTGCAACAGAATATGCAGTTAAAAAGTCAGGAATCCAATTAAATGAAATTGGTTTGGTTGAAATAAATGAAGCGTTTGCATCTGTTGCTATGGCTTGGCAGAAAGAAATGGAGTACCCAATGGATCAAATTAATATAAATGGAGGAGCAATTGCTCTTGGCCATCCACTGGGAGCAACCGGCGCACGATTGATGACTACCTTGGTTCATAATATGAAAAGAAACAATATTAAATATGGTCTTCAAACAATGTGTGAGGGTGGGGGTCAGGCAAATGTTACGATTTTAGAGAATTGCTCATGAATAATTTAATGAATCCTCAATATCCTGAGGGAAGAAATCTTTTTAAAGATCAAAATATCTTAATCACTGCCGCAGCTGGCTCTGGAATTGGCTTTTCTACCGCTAAGCGATTTCTTGAGGAAGGCGCTAATGTTTTTATTTCTGATGTTCATCAGGGCAGGTTAGATGAGGCAATAGATAGCTTGCGTTTAATGAATAAGGGCGAAGTCAATGGATGTCTTTGCAATGTTACGAATGATGAAGAGATAGAAGCAATGTTTAAAGACGCGCTTAGTTGTTACTCAAATTTAAATGGTGTAATCAATAATGCTGGGCTGGGCGGAGAATCTTTATTAGAAAATATGAGCAATGAAGCATGGGATCTTGTTACGAACGTTACCCTTAACGGCGCCATGAAAATTATGAGAGCTGCTATTCCCGTGCTTAAAGAAACTCAAGGAGTAATTGTTAATAATGCGTCCGTATTGGGTTGGAGAGCGCAAGCAGGTCAATCTCATTATGCTGCTGCAAAGGCTGGAGTAATGGCTTTAACAAGATGCGTTGCATTGGAAACAGTAAATCATGGAATTAGGATCAATGCAGTTGCACCAAGTCTTGCCATGAATCCACATCTGTCAAAGACTAGTTCGGATGAATTGATAGCTGAATTAGAATCTAAAGAAGCTTTTGGAAGAGGGGCTGAACCTTGGGAAATAGCAAACATTATTTTGTTCCTGGCATCTGATCTCTCTTCATATATGACTGGTGAGGTGATATCTGCATCATCTCAAAGGGCATAGATGGAAAAACTAGCCTATCAGCTTTGGAAAAAAGATGATGATAGTCTAGAAACTTTTAAAGAACTACTTCTTAAGAACCTCAGCAAAGATATTGGCGAGTTAGTTTCAGATTTACAGATTAATATTGCTGATGCCGATGTTTTGCCAGCAAATAATTTGGCACAATCGAACTATCCACCCGCACCAAATGCAATAATATTCATAAAAGTAAAAAGTTATTTTTTAGCCAATACACTTGAAAGCTATTTAAAAAAAATTACAAATAAAATCCATGGCTTTGTTGTTAGCGAATCAATCATTTTAGACAGCTCCAAAAAAAGTCCTTTGGGATCAAGATCAGAAGGGTTTTCACAAGTTGTTTTTTTAGAGAAGCCAGAATCAATGTCTACATATGACTGGTTTGATCACTGGACCAATCATCACACAAACATTGCCATTCAAACCCAATCTAATTTTATTTATGTTCAAAATACAGTTGTAAGACCTTTGCAGAAAGCATCTCCTTCATTTATTGCAATTATCGAGGAGTGCTTTCCGTCTGAGGCCATGTCAGATCCGGAGGTCTTTTATGATGCCAAAAATAATCCAGAGCTATTGGCAAAACATGCGCAAATTATGATGGATAGTTGCGAGAAATTTATAGACTTTAAAAAGATTGAGGTAATTCCTACAAGTAGGTATAGAATAA
>AMWX01000011.1 GCA_000307935.1 SAR86 cluster bacterium SAR86E | reverse complement strand
GCCTTTTTCACTTTAACTGATGGGGCATCATCATCATTTTGGGTATTTAGGGAGCCACCTTGTGAAGTTGCTAGACCTCTTGCGCAAGCCTCTTCAATGACTTTTGTGATTAGTCTGATTGATCTGATAGCATCATCATTACCTGGAATAATATGATCGATTCCCTCAGGATTGGAGTTAGTATCAACCAAAGCAATGATAGGGATTCCCATTTTCTTTGCTTCAGTTACTGCAATTTTTTCATAAGCAACATCCACAACAAATAAAGCATCTGGCAATCCTTTCATTTCTTTAATGCCGCCAACACTTGCATCAAGCTTTTCATATTCTTTAGCTATATCTACAGCCTCTTTTTTTGAAAGTTTATTAATTCTTCCAGATGACTGAAGCTCCTCGATATCTAAAAGCCGTCTTATAGAACCTCGAATGGTTTTCCAATTTGTAAGAGTTCCACCTAGCCATCTCTTATCAATATACGGCAGTCCAATTGAAGAGGCTGATTCTTTAATTGTCTTTGAAGCAGATCTTTTGGTTCCAACAAATAAAATTCTATTGCCTTTGGAGCAAATCTCTTCAGCCTTAGATGCAGCTGCATTTAAGCACTCTTGAGTCATCTCAAGATCAATAATGCTAATTTTTTTTCTAGTATCGAAGATAAAAGATTCCATTTTAGGATTCCAAAATCTTTGTTGATGACCAAAATGAACGCCTGCATTTAACAGGTCTTTAATAGATACAATACTCACAGTTTCCTCCGGGGTTAATTCTCCAACGCTACATGTGATTGACTCTAAATTAAACCTTAAAAAAGAGCACCCCAATCACAATCCAATAAGCGTTTTCGGGATTTAAAGTGTGTGTATTTTATATAAAACTTGCCTAGTATTAAAGCTTTTTATTTAAGAAGTCTGAAAATGAGTATAGACCAAATTCTTGGGACTGAAGCCATACTGCAGCCTCTAACGCTCCAATGGCAAAGATATTTCTTGAGGCAGCATAATGATTAAAAGAAGTAATGACTCCCTCTCTTGAGTGAAACTCAACCCTGTGCATGCCAAAATGGTCTCCAATTCTATGGGCCTCTATATTTATTGGATAGTTAATTTTTAAATCAGCAAACTCATTAATAAATTTTGAAATTTCTAAGGCCGTTCCGGATGGAGAATCTTTTTTCTTAGTGTGATGAATCTCAACAATCTTACAAGCAGCTGGAATTGTATTTGTAGACAAATACCTGCTTAGATTTTTTTTTAGACTTGCAATTCCTAAGGACATATTCGATGCAAGCATCAAAGGTAATTTGTTTGCAGCCACCTCTAGATTTTGTAGCTGCATAACTGAAAAACCTGTTGTCCCACAAACCAATGGGAGAGTATTTTCTGAACAAATTTTTAGCAAATTATCAAGGGTGCTTGGTGAGGAAAAGTCTATGACTGCAGAGACATTTTTTAAAGAAATGTCGTGCCCCTTTAAGTTTGCTATTTTTATTTGATCATCACGTGAATTACATAGACTTTGAATAGCTTTGCCCATGCTTCCATTAAATCCGTTAACTAATATATACAAGGTTTTACTTTTTATGAAACGCCTCTGAGGCTTGATTAAAGGATTTCTTAATTGGGTGATGCTCTTCAGCTTCAACAGACTGAGAGAATTCTTTAAAGAGCTCTATTTGATTTTTTGATAAATTAACAGGCGTCTCAATTACAACTTTACAAAGTAAGTCACCTCTTCTTGTATCTCTTACAGAAGAAGCACCCTTTCCCTTGATTCGAAAAATTTTTCCTGTTTGAGTATATGGAGGGATTTTTAGCGCAATCTTTGACTCAAGACCTGGGACATTGATAGATCCCCCCAATATTGCTATTTCAAAAGGAATAGGGGCTTCAAAATATAAGTCACGACCATCTCTTTCAAATAAATTATTATTATCAACCTGGATAGCTACATACAAGTCCCCGGTGTGGCCACCTCGTGCTGCGCCGCCTTCGCCACTGAGCCTTACTTTGTCTCCATTGTCTACTCCGGCAGGAATATTTACTGATAAAGATTTTGTTTCTTGATTGACTCCAGCTCCATTACAAGTCTTACAATGATCTCGGATAATTCTTCCCTCACCTCTGCAAGCATTACATGGCTGCTGAACTGAAAAAAAACCTTGTTGCATTCTTACTTGACCTGCACCATTGCACTGAGAGCAAGTAACAGGCGAAGAACCTGGCTTTGCTCCAGATCCAGAACATTCTGTACAGGACTTATCAACAGGGATTTTAATAGTTTTTTTTACACCGAGAATTGCCTCTTTTAAGCTCAGCTCTAGATTGTATTGTAGATCTTGACCTCTGGATGAGCGAGAGCCAGACCCACGACTCCCAAAAACATCACCAAATATATCGCCGAAAATATCACCAAAGTTAAAATCTTGAAAACCAGCTCCCCCTGCACCGCCACCCATTCCTTGAACACCAGCATGACCAAATTGATCATATGCTGATTTTTTTTCAGAATCAGAGAGTATTTCGTATGCTTCTGCGGCCTCTTTAAATTTTTGATCAGCAGCAGGATCATCCGGATTTCTATCTGGATGATATTTCATTGCCAGCTTCTTAAATGCTTTCTTGAGCTCTCTATCAGACGCACTTCGAGAGACTCCTAGAACGTCATAATAGTCTCTCTGTGACATTGGTTATTTTTCGTCTTCTTTAGCTTCTTCTTTTACTTCTTCAAACTCAGCATCAACTGTATTTTCTCCATCTGCATTTTCCTCACCAGCACTATCAGTTTGAGAATTTTCGCCTTGGGGATATAACTTCTGAGTCAGAGGAGTTAACACCTCATTTAAACTCTTAGTTGCATCCTCAATAGCTTCCAAGCTATCTTGTTTAATAGCTTCTTCAAGCTTTACAGTTTCAGCTTCAACAGCAGATTTTTCATCTTCGGTTAAATTTTCTCCAGCTTCAGAGATAGACTTTCTAGTAGCATGAACAAGCATGTCAGCATTATTTTTTGCCTGTACCAAGCTTTCAAACTTTTTATCATCTTCGGCATTTGCCTCTGCATCCTTTACCATTTTTTCAATATCGTCATCAGATAAACCACTTGATGCCTTAATAACAATTGATTGCTCTTTGCCAGTATTCTTGTCTTTAGCTGCTACATTAAGTATTCCATTGGCATCTAAGTCAAAAGAAACTTCTATTTGAGGTGTTCCTCTTGCTGCTGGAGGAATATCAGTTAAATTAAATTGTCCTAACGATTTGTTTTGTGCAGCCTGTTTCCGCTCACCTTGAATCACATGAACAGTTACTGCAGATTGATTGTCCTCAGCAGTTGAAAAAACTTGAGATTTTTGAGTAGGGATTGTTGTATTCTTTTCTATAAGAGGAGTTGCAATTCCTCCTAAGGTTTCAATACCAAGAGTTAATGGAGTCACATCCAGCAACAGAACATCCTTAGTGTCGCCAGAAAGTACAGATCCTTGAATGGCTGCTCCAACCGCGACAGCTTCATCAGGATTTAGATCTTTCCTAGGATCCTTTCCGAAGAAGTCTTTTACTTTTTGTTGCACCATTGGCATTCTTGTTTGACCGCCGACAAGGAGTATTTCATCTATCTCGCTTATAGCTAGTTTAGCATCCTCTAATGCAAGCTTTAGAGGTGCTAGGCTTCTGTCAACTAGTTCTTCAACAAGAGATTCGAGCTTAGCCTTTGTGATTTTATGGACAAAGTGTTTTGGACCGGAGCTGTCAGCTGTAATGTAAGGTAAATTAATCTCTGTTTGATCAGAAGAAGAAAGTTCAATTTTTGCTTTCTCAGCCGCTTCTTTTAGACGCTGCAGGGCCATCGGATCGCTTTTAAGATCAAAACCTGACTCTTGTTTAAATTCATCGACAAAATAGTCAATCAATTTAAGATCAAAATCTTCGCCACCAAGAAAAGTGTCGCCATTGGTGGATAGAACCTCAAATTGATGCTCACCATCCACTTCAGATATTTCAATGATCGAAATATCAAAAGTTCCGCCACCTAGATCATAGACAGCAACCACTGAATCACCTTTATGTTTATCTAAACCATATGCCAGCGCAGCTGCTGTGGGTTCGTTGATTATTCGTTTGACTTCAAGGCCAGCAATTTTTCCAGCATCTTTGGTTGCTTGTCTTTGTGAATCATTAAAATAAGCTGGTACAGTAATCACAGCTTCTGTAACCTCATGGCCTAGGTGCTCCTCAGCAGTTTTCTTTAATTTTTTTAAAACTTCTGCCGATACTTGCGGTGGAGCTAATTTTTTATCATCTACTTTTACCCATGCATCGCCATTATCAGCTTTAATAATTTCGTATGGAACCATATCCATATCTTTTTTTACAACATCATCATCAAATCTTCTTCCAATTAACCTCTTGATGGCATAGAGAGTTTTTTCTGGATTAGTTACAGCCTGTCTTTTTGCAGGAGCACCAACCAATACCTCATTATCATCTGCATAACCTATAACGGATGGAGTAGTTCTTCCACCTTCTGCATTTTCAATTACTCTTGGCTGCTGACCTTCTACAACAGCTAAGCAACTATTTGTTGTTCCTAAATCTATTCCTATTATTTTTGACATATTCCTTACCTAATTTTTAATTACCGAAACTCTGGCAGGCCTTACGACTCTCTCGTGAAGCTCCCACCCTCTTTGAAATATATTTTCAATTTCATTATTTTTTCTTTTTGGATCCTTGGCAGTCATTACTGCTTCGTGTTTTATCGGATCAAAACTCTCATTAACTGGATTTATGGGTCTAATTCCAAATTTATCAAGTGCTGCCTCAAAAGACTTCAAGGTTAATTCAACACCTTCTTTATCTTCCTGGGATGAATCTGATGAAAAATTAATAATGGCATGCTCTAAGTTATCAACCACAGGTAATAATTCATTTAAAAGACGCTCAACACCATATTTGTGGGCTTTTTCAATATCAGCTACATTACGCTTTAACGCATTATCTAGATCGGCTCTAGACCTTAAGAGTGAATCTTCCAGTGATTGAATTTTTGAAGCCAAATCTTCTTCATCATTATCGGCATGATCACTAAGATTTTCTGTAATATCTTCTTCAGGTTCAATTATTTCTTGAACTGATGAATCTAATTCAGCGTTAGTCTTATCACTAGCTTTGTTCTTTTTTGCCATAGTTCTCCCCAATAGTTAGATATATTGGGATGAGGTCTAAGAGTTCAAGGGTTGCAGGAAATTTATTTGATAGGTTTTACGTATAGAACCATGCTGTGATCAACAATTTCATAACCTCTTTCATGAGCAATTGCTTCTTGGCGCTTTTCTATAATTTCATCATGGAATTCAATCACAGCACCTGATTCCAAACATACCATATGATCATGGTGATCATCAGGAGTAATTTCATAAACAGCATGACCTTCTTCAAAGTTATGACGCATTACAATTCCGGCTGATTCAAATTGAGTTAGGACGCGATATACTGTTGCTAGCCCAACATCTTCTCCTGCATTGATAAGCTCTTTGTAGATATCTTCGGCGCTCAGATGACGATTATCGCTCGATTCAAGAACCTCAAGAATTCTTATTCTTGGAAGAGTTGCCTTTAAACCAGCTTTTTTTAATTCAGTATTTTCTTTACTCATGAACTTTTAGATGTATCCTCTTTCAAAGTATAATCCAATCAAATTATGAAGCAATTAACTAAAACATTTTTCATCGTTATTTTATGTGTCAGCGGCTTATCCAATTGTTCAACCTTTGCACCATTCAAAGTGCCTGTTCTTCAAGGAAATATTATTGAACAAGAAGACATTGATCAGTTAGTTAAAGGCCTTACTAAAGAGCAAGTTCAATACCTCTTAGGAACACCACTTTTAAATAGTCCCATTCATCCAAATAGATGGGATTACTTCTATTCAGTAACGGTTGGGGATAAGACAATAGGAGAGAAAAAGTTATCTCTTTTATTTAATCAGAGCAACAAGCTAGATGAATGGACGGTTGAAGAATCTAGCTTAACCGGCATATAAAACAGTTATCTTTTTTTAGCAGCCTTTGCTTTATTTTGTCTTCGTTGTTTAGGATCTTGATTTAAAGAACGATATATTTCTAAACGCTCTCCATGAGACATTCTATGATTGGCTGGAGTAGCTTTATACTTGCCATCTAACTCCTCTCCATTTACCCCTACTCTCAAAGAATTTATGTCTTGATTATAAAGTTTTTTTACCTCTGGAAGCTGTAAAACCTCTTGCGCAGTAATGCTCTCTGATACCTGAAGCTCTAAAAAATTTGAATCAATTTTTTTTTGCACAGACAAATAAATCTTCATTTGAACAATTGGTTTTTAAAGGCACGCATAAATTTCTGGCCTATCTGATTGACCAAAGATTGCTTGGCAATGAGGTCAAGGAAGAAAGGTAGGTTGAATTCCGTTCTAAATTTTACTGTTGTGGTTTTTGAGTCAATTGGCTCTAAGGACCAATGAGCATAAAAATCTAAAAATGGTCCTTGCGATTGGGAGATGGTTACTTCTAGACCTTTTGTCTTGTTGGTAGACTCAAAAGTATATGTATTTTTTAACACTGAGAAAACCAATCTACCGGATACCATGCCATCCTCGGTCTCATTTATTTTCGTTGATTCTAGGCAGCCAGGTAGAAAGTCTCTGTATGCTTCAAAATTATTTATCAAGGATAGAATCTTGTCTGGGTTTGATTGAAATGTTTGAGATCCTTCAAAACTTTTAGCCATTCTTTAACTGACTAGTTGATATACAAATACCGCGGCTACTAAAACTGGAGAAATAAATTTTATAAAAAATTTCCATATCTTAAATATTAGAATATGAGAGCTAGATAGTTCATCTAAAGCAAGATTGGATTTCAGAAACCATCCTGCAAATATTGCAACCATCATGCCTCCCAAAGGCATCAGAAATTGATTAGTTAGATAATCAATAGAGTCCAAAAAATTCAGGTTTCCAATAAATGAAATATCAGACCAGTCATTAAAACTGAGAACGCTTCCAATTCCTATAAACCATGCAAATAGTCCTAAAATCATTGCGGCTGAGAAACGGGAAACAATTTTTTCTTCTTCAAAATATGCAACGCTTGGTTCTAGTAAGGAAATCGCGCTACTCAGAGCAGCAATAGACAACAGCGCAAAAAAAGCAGGCCCAACGATATTACCAAATGGCATGTCAACAAAAGCAGATAATAGACTTACAAAAACTAGGCCTGGTCCAGTACCAGGCTCCATGCCGTAAGCAAATATAATCGGAAAAATAGCTAGACCAGCTAAAATAGCTATTAGGGTATCTAAGCCAGCAACAGTTAATGAAGTTTTAAAAATATTCTCATTTTGTGGCATGTATGAGCCATAACACATGATAGATCCCATGCCTAAACTCAAGCTAAAGAATGCCTGACCCATTGCTCTTAAAAATGTTGTTGCGTCAACTTGCGAGAAATCTGGTGCAAATAAAAAACTTAAGCCCCTAGCAAAGTCACCATTAATCATAGCGTTAATGACCATAACTAACATGAGAATAAATAACATCGGCATTAATAAACGCACCATTCTTTCAATCCCATCAACTACGCCAGCAGATATGATTAATATATTTAATGCAATAAAAATTGAATGCCAAAATAGCAATCTACCAGAGGATGAGGTCACAATGCCAAATTGCTCCACTGATGAAACATCAGCTGCTGGAGATGCTGAAATTAAAATATAATTTAAGCAGATGCCAGCAATTACACTATAAAAAGAAAGTATTAAAATACCAGATATCAGCCCACTCCAACCTACAACCTGCCAGTTACTTGTTTTACCTGAATCAATTGCTGCATTTTTCATTGCATTGACTGGACTCTTTCTGGCACGCCTTCCAATAATTATTTCCGCCATCATAATTGGCAAACCAACAGCTAAAATGCAGAGTAGGTAGATTAAAACAAAAGCGCCTCCTCCTTCGGTTCCAGCTTTATAGGGAAAGCCCCAAATATTTCCAAGGCCTACTGCTGATCCTGCCGCCGCAAGAACAAATGTCCATTTACCTACCCAAGAAATAGTTTCATTGATTTGTGATGAGTGTTTTGAATGCATAATGTTTAAGAATAAGGGTTATATAAATATGCCAGTAATGTTATGCAACATATTGTAACTAAGTTTGTTATTAAAGTTCTTGCATTTCCGTACTTAATATTCGCTTGGAAATAAGTACTATTTTTGCTTTCAAATCTAAGAAAAAATTGCAATGAACAAATTAACAAAAATAGGCTTAAGGATGCGTGAGCTAACGCTAATAGACATACCCCTAAACCCAAAAGAGAATATCCAATAGCTCTCCATAAATTTGATACTGTATTTTCAGCACCCTCCCAACCCCATAAAATTCCTCCAAGGAAAGCAACAACTATTCCACCGTATATACAAAAAAATTGAATAGACTTTTCAGCTATCACTGGATTGAAAATCCATGGAATAAGAGCTAATAAGACAAATAAGCTTAGGCCAAAATATATTAACGTTACTTTAGTTTCTTGCATGGATTAATCAAAAATTTGCAAATAGTTATAACAGATTCATAATTATGAGAATCATTATGAATGCAAAAAACAATAATATCATCGTCAAAAATAAAAATGCTTCAAGAAATTATCATTTGAGTGATAAATATCAGGCTGGGATTGTCTTAGAGGGATGGGAAGTCAAAGGACTCAGAAATGGAAAGGTTGATGTTAAAGACTCTTATGTGACTCTTAAAAATAATGAAGCCTGGGTGATTGGTCTTAAGATTGATCCGCCTGCATCTCTAAAAAATGAAAACATAGACCCAGTCAGATCTAGAAAACTTCTATTAAATAAAAGGGAGATTAACAGTATTATGGATGCGATTAGCCAGCAAGGACTAACGTGCGTACTAACATCTATTTACTGGAAAGAAAATAAAATTAAATGTGACATTGCTATAGGTAAAGGTAAAAAGACATATGATCAAAGAGAGGATGTTAAACAAAGGGATTGGAACAGGGAAAAACAAAGGTTTTTAAAAAATTCAAATCGCTAGTCATTTTCATATATAATCTTCCACCCCATGGGGGCGAATTGGGTTCGACGTTTTTATTGGATTCCAAAGCGCATGCCAAGATTGTGGTAACTCTTGTAAAACATACTACAAAAAAATTAGTTGCAGAAAACGACAACTACGCTTTAGCCGCTTAATTGGCTAACCAATGCAAAAATTGTCTATGGTTTGAAGCATTGGCAAAATACATAGTCTAGTTTTGCTGCGGTGTCTAAACGCAGTAACACGAAAATTTAACTAGTCTAGCTTTTGATACCCTGCTCTTCGGGTCATTAAAGTGAAACACAAAGAATGAGCTAAGCATGTAGAAGTCAGGTTGAAGAACTAACGGACGCGGGTTCAATTCCCGCCGCCTCCACCAATTTTGAAAGAAAAGATATTTTATAAATTGAGTGGACAGATTTGCTCAAGATCATTAAACTACCGCTTCAAATATTTAAAGATATGGCTAATAGCAAACAATCAATAAAACGAGCTCGTCAAAATGCTGACAGATATAAGCTTAAGCATTCTCAAAGATCGCAGGCTAGAACAGCTGTCAAAGCTGTTCGTAATGCAATAGCTGAAAATAATAAAGAATCAGCAACTGAACTATTAAAAACTGCTCAAAAAGTATTAGATTCAACTGCCGCAAAAAAAGTAATTCACAAGAACGCTGCCGCTAGAACAAAAAGCCGGTTAGTGAAAGCTGTAAAAGAACTTAGTTAATCTTTAGATTCCAACATCTTGTTGGCAATCATGCCCAGCAAAGTCTCAGTATCATCTCCCGTAAATCCAGAAATAGCGATGATTCCCTCATAATCAAGATTTAAAGACAACATTTTTTTCTTAATCAGCTCAATAAGTTCTTTTTGTCTTTTCTCATCGAGAGTGTCTTTTTTGTTAACTGAAAGCCATATGCTTTTCTCCAATAAACTCGAGTCATAAGTTTTTAATTCGTTCAAAAGAACATTAAGTTGATCTTCAATGGATCTTTCTAAGTTTTGCGGATCCAGCAAAATAAGCAAATGACCAGTTCTAGAAATATGTTTTAAAAAGTTTAAACCTAAGCCGGCTCCCTCAGATGCCCCTTCAATCAAGCCCGGAATATCAGCAATAATAAATGAGGTGTCATAGATTTGGACTGTGCCTAAATTGGGTCGAAGTGTTGTAAAAGGATAGTCACCAATCTTTGGTCTTGCCGCTGAAACACTGTTTAAAAATGTAGATTTGCCGGCATTGGGGAAGCCAACCAAGCCAACATCTGCTAGAGAGCGAAGTTCTAATCTAATAGAAAATTCGTCACCAGGCCAACCAGAGGTATGACGCCTTGGCGCCTGATTTGTGCTAGATTTAAATCTAAAATTTCCTGCTCCTCCCTCACCACCTTTGGCTACAAGATAATCAATTTTTTCCTCGCAACAATCGTAAATTATTTTATTGGATATAGAATCGAAGATCACTGTACCTTTTGGAACCATCACAATAAGATCATCGGCATCTTGGCCAGTCCTCTTGTTTCCAGATCCAGATTGACCATTTTTGGCAATCAAGTATTTTTGATTTCGAAAATTTACTAGAGTGTTTAGATTGGGATCAACTCTAAAAATAACGTCGCCGCCCTTCCCACCGTCACCGCCATCAGGCCCTCCACGAGGTATGAATTTTTCTCTTCTAAAACTCGTGCAACCCGCACCACCGCTTCCAGCCCTTGCTTCAAGCAGAGCCTCATCGATGAAGTTCATGATTTACTGAGAAATGACGTTGACTGTCTTTTTTTGCTTGATGCCTTTGTAGGTGAATTGAACTTGGCCAGCTGAAGTAGCAAATAAAGTATGGTCTTTACCCATGCCAACGTTTTCTCCGGGGTGGGTATTGGTACCGCGTTGACGTATTATAATTTCACCTGGTTTAACAGTTTGGCCACCAAAACGCTTAACACCCAGTCTTTTAGAATTGGAATCTCTGCCGTTTTTACTGGAGCCACCTGCTTTCTTATGCGCCATTTCTATTTACCTACGTTTATTTCTTTGATTTTAATCTGAGTATATCTCTGCCTGTGTCCAATTTTTCTCATACTATGCTTTCTTCTACGAAACCTAAGAATAGAGACTTTTTCAGATTTCACTTCTTCGACTATCTCAGCAATGACTTTAGCATTTTCTATGTATGGCTGCCCTATCTGCACATCATCTCCATCAACATACAGCATAACGTTTTCAAAAGCGTGGTCAGCTCCTGATTCCTCTTGCATAAGGTCGACTTCTAGGACTTGTCCTAGCTCGACTTTATGTTGTTTTCCACCTGCTTCTATTACTGCGTACATAGTTATCTCTAAAGGTGGCAAAATATACGCTTTCTGAAAGAAATTATCAATACTTATGTATAATTTTAGGCTTCTAATTATTTAAGATGTACATACTCAAAAAAACTACTTTAGCTGAGCTCAAAAGAGTTCAATCCACTATAAAAAAAGAGCTTGCTAGTGAAAAAATAATTCAAGAAATTTATGAATACATATTTAGCGCTGAGGGCAAAAAAACTAGAGCTTTGCTATGCTTGCTTTCTTCTAAATCATCAGACATAAAACCTAACAATAGAATTAATTTAGCCAGTATTATTGAGCTTTTGCATACAGCCACATTGGTTCATGACGATGTAGTAGATGAATCAGAGCGAAGACGCGGTACAAGATCAGTAAACCAGGTTTGGACAAACTCATACAGTGTCCTGATGGGAGATTTTATATATTCAAAAGCCTTTATCTTAATGGTAAAGCTTGGAATTCCCTCTATATTAGATGAATTAGCAAAAGCAACTAATGACATAGCTAGAGGCGAAATCATTCAGTTAGAGCTTTTTGAAAAAGGACAACTTATTGAACTCAAAGATTTGCTTAAGGTTAGCTATTTAAAAACGGGAAGACTTTTTGAAGCATCTGCAAAAACTGGAGCCATGCTTGCATGCAGGTCTGATGATGAAATTAAAACATTTGGTTTGCTGGGAAAAGCATTGGGAATAGCATTCCAAATTCAAGATGATATTCTCGATTATGAAGCGCTAAAACTGGATATAGGAAAGCCTGCTTTAAAAGATTTCAAAGAGGGGAAAATTACATTTCCTTTATATTTCGCAATTCAGCAAGCTAATACTAAAGATAAAAATTTTATTATGAGTCAGCTAGGTCAATCAAAAATCTCAAAAAATAATCAAAATAAAATCTATAAATTAATACAGAATAGGAAAACTCAATATGAAATAAATACATTGTTAGATAGATATACAAAAGAAACACTAAAACATCTGGAGAAATTAAAGCATCATGCCTGCTACAATGAGATGCTAGAATTAATAACCTTCTCCAAAATAAGGAAAATATGACATTCATACCTGCCTCAAGTTACACAAAAGATGATTTAGTAGCATGCGGAAATGGAGATTTATTTGGTCCAAGCAATGGTCGGTTACCAGCTGACGAAATGCTTATGTTCGACTCAATTGATTTAATTGATAAAACTTCAGGCAAATACTCTAAAGGAAAAATTATTGCTAATTTAAATGTCGAAGAAAGTTTATGGTTTTTTAAAGTGCATTTTAAATCTGATCCAGTAATGCCAGGATGTCTTGGTTTGGATGCTATGTGGCAATTATTGGGATTTTATCTTTGCTGGCTTGAGCTACCTGGTTATGGGAGGGCGCTAGGTTCAGATAAAGTAAAGTTTTTTGGTCAAGTAAGTCCTAGTTCAAAAATTGTTAGATATGAGATTGATATAAAACGAGTTGTTAACAGAGGAGCAGTCGTTGGCTTTGCTGATGGAAATATGTTTGTTGATGATCGTCACGTTTATTCAGCAGATGGTTTAAGAGTGGGTCTGTTTAAGGATACTAGCGAATTCTAATGAAAAATGTAGTTGTAACTGGCATAGGTATTGTCTCTTGCATAGGTTCAAACACTCAAGAAGTATTAAATAGTCTGAAAAAAGGCAAGTCAGGCAAAAAAGGCAAGTCAGGCATTTCTAAAAACTCAACATATGCAGATATGGGTTTTAGAAGCCATGTTTCTGGTGCAATAAATCTTAATTTAACTGAAGTAATTGATAGAAAGACTCTTCGCTTTATGAGCGAAGCTTCAGGATTTGGATATGTTGCTGCCCAAGAAGCTATTAATCATTCATCCTTGAACCTGGAGGAAATGGATGTTTCAAGGATTGGAATAGTAGCCGGTTCGGGCGGAGCATCATCAGCAGCCCAAATAGAGGCATCAGATACTGCAAGAGAGCGAGGACCTAAAAGGATAGGACCATATGCAGTTACAAAAACAATGGGTAGTACTGTTTCGGCTATTTTAGGCACTACACTTAAGCTTAAAGGAGTCAATTACTCTATTTCATCTGCCTGCTCAACGAGTGCTCATTGTATTGGCCATGCAGCGGAACTTATTCAATTAGGCAAACAAGATATAATCATTGCTGGTGGTGCAGAACAAGAACACTGGACTTCATCTTCCATGTTTGATGCCATGGGTGCCCTTTCCTCTCAATACAATGATGAGCCTGAAAGAGCCTCAAGGCCATTTGATGTCAATAGGGATGGATTTGTAATTGCTGGTGGTGCAGGAATGCTAATCCTAGAGGAAGAAGAGCATGCCATCAAAAGAAATGCGCCTATCATTGCAAGATTAAAAGGTTATTGTGCAAACTCTGATGGCTATGACATGGTGTCTCCCTCAGGCGAAGGCGCTATAAGATGCATGAGTGAAGCAATTGAAGCTTATGGATCTGATGTTGATTATATTAATGCTCATGGCACAAGCACTCCTGTTGGAGATCTTGCTGAACTTAGCGCAATAAAAGCAGTGTTTGGTAAAAAGGTTCCAGTAATTGGATCTACAAAATCAATGACTGGACACTCCTTAGGAGCAACTGGTGCTCAGGAAGCAATTTATTCTATCTTGATGATGAAACATGATTTTATTGCTCCATCAATCAACATAGATAATTTAGTTGAGGAAGCAGAAGGATTAGATATTTGCCAATCAATGTTGGAGCACAAATTAAATGCTGTAATGAGCAATTCATTTGGTTTTGGTGGAACTAATGCAAGTTTAATTTTTAGTAAATAAATTAAGCTAATCTAGACCCATTTAAAGCTCCCTTTTGAGGAACAGCCAAAATAATACTTCCATCCGATTGAGTAAATCCTGTTACAAGACAATCTGACATGAATGGTCCAATCTGTTTTTTTGGAAAATTAACAACCGCTGCAACTTGCATGCCTACTAAAGATTGGGGATTGTAATGATCTGTAATTTGAGCGGATGATTTTTTAATACCTATCTCTTTTCCAAAATCTATAGTCAATTTTATTGCAGGCTTGATTGCTTCTTTAAATTCTTCAGCATAAAGAATGGTCCCAACCCGAATATCCACCCTTTCAAATTCTTTCCAAGTCAAATCATTCATCATTATTCCTCGTTTAGTAATATTTTTTTTATAAAAGCAGTTTCTTCATCTTTAAATGATGATCCATCTTGACGGAAAATGTCGTGGAACCACTCATCAGGCTCCGTTAAGCTATCACCCTCATAAATGAGGTTGCCTTTATCCCTTTGCTCATTTAAATGTAAAATTGTTTCCCAATTAAAATTAGTTTGGCTGCGCCCAGCAACTAAGCCCCAGTTGTAACAAGCAATGTTATATTTCTTAAAAATTGGTAAGCAAAATTCAAAAGTAGTTCCATATTCTCTTGCCATATATTCAGTGCACATCAGAGGCCTACCAAGGCTTTTCAATTCTTTTATAGTTGGCTCAAGCTTTTCAGCCTCATATGTATGAAAAGTTATGATGTCAGAATTAATTTTATTTAACGAAATAATTGAATCTCCAATTGCCCCATCAAGACAAGAGGTCAAAGGTTGTGAAGGTCTAATCTCATGAGCCCAATTCCAAACATATTTAAGAAATGTAAATGACTTTTCTCCAATGCCAAACTGGCCAGGTTCGTTGTACAAATCCCACATCAAAATTCTTTCATCATCTTTATATAATTCCAGAAGTTCTTGTGTGTATTTTTGCAATCTATCTAGATGCTGTTTTGCATTTAACTCGAAGATCTCAGTAACAATTTTATGTCCAGGACTTTGCTTCCAGCCTGAATTGTGAATTCCCCTAACTGGGAGGGGCTGAGGGCCAAGCTCTGGGAATGGATAATGACAATCATCAAATAAAACAATTACAGGCTTGATTTCATAGGTCTGACAGCAATCTAAAAAATCATTAAATCGAACTAAAAATTGATGCTTTTCCTCCCACAATAGATCATGCAAATAAACTCTTAGAGAATTAAAACCAATGTTCTTTGCCCAGGAAATCTCTTTTGCAATCTCTTCAATATTAAAAGTGCTCTCTTGAAACATCTCGATTTGATTGATGCAAGAACTTGGGAGAAAATTGCACCCTACCAGCCATCCTTGGTCTTTGTACCACTTAAATGCTTGGTCTGATGTCCAAACGCTCACAGTTAATCTGTGTCATCCCACCAGGGAAAAAACTCAGGCATATCTGAAGATATAAGATTTTTAAATTTTGCTGGGCGTTTTTCAAGAAATGAGTTAACGCCCTCTTTTGCATCATCAGATGCTCCCCTAGAATCAATTGCCTTACTTTCAATCACATGAGCGTCATAAGGGTCACTTTGACCAAACGACCGCCACAACATTTGTCTAGTTATAGCTATAGAGATTGGTGCAGATTTTTCTACAAGCTCTCTAGCAATCCTTATTGCGTCATCAATAAGATTTTTAGGTTTATGAATGCTTGAAATTAGCGAAATATCCAATGCCTCATGAGATTCAATAATTCTTCCAGAAAAAGTTAAATCTAGAGCCTTAGAAATACCCACAATTTTTGGAAGAAACCAGCTACTACATGCATCAGGCACGATCCCTCTGTTATTAAATACAAATCCGAACCTAGCATCTTCAGATGCAATTCGAATATCGCCAGGTAGTTGCATGGATGCACCAATCCCAACCGCAGGACCATTGCAAGCAAATATAATAGGCTTTAAAAATTTATACATTCTTAGTGTAAGAATACCGCCCGAATCTCTTCTGAAATCATCCTCTTTAACAGCGAAACTATCAAAAGATGGATTGAATGTATCTTTGCCACTACTGAGGTCAGCACCAGCACAAAATGCTCTACCTGCTCCAGAAATAATTACTGCTTTTAGATTATCATCAGCCTCTATAACATCCAATGCAATTATTAACTCTTCCATCATGAGAAATGTAAAAGCGTTTAATTTATCTGGTCTATTCAGCAATAGAACAGCAATATCTTCATGCTGTTCTATTGTTATTGTTTTGAAAGTCACCGAAATCTAGAAAGGTATATCTTCCTCTGAGATTTGAGATGCTTGAGATGGAGCTGATTGAGAGGCTGGCTGTGATTGATCATACGCACCTCCGTCGCCTGAGGATTGTCTGCCACCGAGCATGTTCATCTCGTTACCAAGTATTTCTGTTGTGTATCTGTCATTCCCTTCTTTGTCTTGCCATTTTCTAGTTTGTAGCTTGCCTTCAACATAAAGCTGAGAACCTTTATCAAGATATTGCTCAGCGATTTCTGCCAGCTTTCCAAAAAAGACAACTCTGTGCCATTCAGTTTTCTCTCTTTGCTCTCCAGAATCTTTGTCTTTCCATGATTCTGAAGTAGCAATTGAAAGTGTAGCAACTGCTGTATTTGTCTGGGTATATCGCATTTCAGGTTTTTGCCCTAAATTACCTACCAAAATTACTTTATTTACTCCTCTAGCCATAATTACCTCTTATAATTACTTAAGTTTAACTCGAAACAAATCAGCTGGATAAAAATTCTGCAAATAAATGGAAAAAATTTCTATCAAAGGTGCCCGAACGCATAACCTTAAAAATATTTCTTTAGATATTCCTCGAGGGGAGTTAATCGTAATAACTGGATTATCAGGTTCTGGAAAGTCTTCTTTGGCATTTGATACTATTTATGCCGAAGGCCAAAGACGTTATGTAGAATCTCTTTCAGCATACGCACGACAATTTTTATCTATGATGGAAAAGCCAGATGTCGATCAAATTGATGGTCTCTCCCCTGCAATATCTATTGAACAAAAATCTACTTCACATAACCCAAGATCAACCGTGGGCACTGTTACAGAAATATATGATTATCTAAGATTATTATATGCACGAATTGGGATTCCAATTTGCCCTGATCATAACGAAGAGCTCTCGGCCAAAACGGTTAGTGAGATATGTGATGAAATATATTCACTTGGCTATGATAAAAAAATTATGGTCATGGC
>AMWX01000010.1 GCA_000307935.1 SAR86 cluster bacterium SAR86E | reverse complement strand
TAAAATAGCCAGTGTCTCTTCGTAGCTTTGAATGGCTTGGCTTAGTGACTTTATCCTTCTTTTAGCATTATTTGCATTTTTAAGGTCCACAGTAGCCAGATCTAAAGCTTCTATAGCAAAAATGGTTTCAAGAGCTTTTGAAGATTGGGCTATGACTGAGCTTGAATAAAAAAAACTGAATATAAAAATCAGAGATATTATTAATTTATTTTTTATGGTGCCAATCATAATAATAGGGAATTTCCTGTCATTTCAGGTGGTGGGGTTAAGTCCATCAGTTCTAAAATTGTTGGTGCTATATCGGA
>AMWX01000009.1 GCA_000307935.1 SAR86 cluster bacterium SAR86E | reverse complement strand
TTTTACTCGCAAACTTATTCAAAACTCATTCGAAGATTCGCAATCATTGCTATTTAAAGATAAATTTGAGCAAGGCACATTAGATTTTGATGATGGCAAAAGTGAGGTTCAAGAACAGGAATTGGTTATCTTGAATTTAGTTTCTATGGATAAGACTAAATTTGATATGAATCAAGTTTTAACTTTATTAAAAAATCTAGATGCAAAATATAGTAATGGATTTTTCAGTTACAGAGATTTAAATGGTAAAGAGATTTTTAGAGTGGCAAGTGGAATAAATCCAGGCCTTCTAGAGCCTGATACAAGAACTCATGTGCTGTTATTGGCTCTTGACTTGCATCAGGTAACCGATCCGTTGAAGGCATTTGAAATTTTACTCGAGGTAGCTTCTAATATTGCAGAAAAATTGCATGCAAGTATTTGTGACTCTTCTAGAGCACCTCTTAGCAAGCAAATGATAGAGCACATTAAATCTAAAGCTCAAGAAGTAAGCCACCTTCAATCCATCAGAAATATCTCAGTTACATGAGTAAACCAACACAGAATTATATTTTACTTCAAGAGACCATCCGATCTCATGATTATAATTACTATATTCTTGATGATCCCTCTATTTCTGATAGCGAATATGACAATTTATTTACAGAATTAAAAAAGATAGAGTCAGAGAATCCAAACTGGATTACATCTCAATCACCATCTCAAAGAGTTGGCATTAAGCCCGAAAGTGACTTTGCTACTTTTAAACACCTTAAGCAAATGCTTTCTTTGGCTAATGCATTTAATGAAGAAGATTTAATAAGCTTTAATGATCGAGTTTTAAAGAATCTAGATATTTCAGATCATATTGAGTACTTCTGTGAACCTAAAATGGATGGAGCTGCTGTATCCCTTTCATATGAAAATGGAATATTGATAAGAGGTGTTACAAGGGGAGATGGCACTATTGGAGAAGATATTACTTCCAACATTAGGACTATTAGATCAATTCCACTAACCCTTAAAAAATCTAAACATAGCTTCGCAGACCTTATAGAGGTAAGAGGAGAAATATTTATCAAGAAGCATGAATTTGAATTACTAAACCAACAAGCTAGAGAAAAGGGTGAAAAAGTCTTTGCAAATCCAAGAAACGCAGCAGCGGGAAGCTTAAGGCAATTAGATCCTGCTATAACAAGTGAAAGACCTCTGGCATTTTTTGCTCATGGTATTGGATTATGCTCAGGCAAAGAATTTACTAATCTACAGGAAATGTTTTCTGTATTTTCTTCTTGGGGTTTGCCTGTAAATAAATTTAATAAGGTCGCCACATCGATTAAAGAGTGTTTAAAATATTTTCAAGAAGTTGAATCTTCGCGAAAAAAAATTCCATTTGAAATTGATGGGGTAGTTTTCAAAGTTAACCAAATTGCTTTGCAAAACATGCTTGGTGAGATAGCAAGATCGCCTAGATGGGCTATAGCTCATAAATTTCCTGCAGAGGAGGCTCTTACAGAAATTAAAAATATTGAGTTTCAGGTAGGCAGGACTGGAATATTAACACCTGTAGCCAAATTAAAAACAGTTAATGTTGGAGGTGTGAATGTTAGCAACTGTACTTTGCATAATATTGATGAACTTAAGCGTTTAGACCCAAGGGTTGGAGATGGTGCAGTTATCAAGAGAGCAGGCGATGTGATTCCTAAAATGATCAATGTTATTCCAAAAAAGAGCAAGAGATCACTCCAGGTACAAATTCCAAGAAAATGTCCAAGCTGCGATTCAGAAGTTGCTTTTGGTCTTCAGCTGGAATGGAGTGCTTTTGATCGAGTTAAATCAAAGGCTATTAAAAAATTTTCAAGCATTTATGAAGCGGAAAAATATGTCAAAGATAATTCAAGTTTAGATCTAGAAATCTTAGAAACAAGATTAGATACTCCTTTTATAAAGTGCTTGGGGGACAATGAATGCCCTGAGATCATTCAAGGTAAATTTACTCATTTTGTTTCAAGAAAAGCAATGGATATAGATGGACTTGGACAGGAAATTCTAAGCACGCTTATAAAACAAGGTTTTATTAGAGAGTTTGCAGATATTTATATGCTTAAAAAATATAGAAGTGAGCTTGAAAGCATGGAGAGATTTGGTAAGAAGTCTGTAGAGAATCTTATAAATTCTATAGATAGGTCAGCAACAGTTGAGCTTTATAAGTTAATATTTTCAATTGGTATTGAAGAGGTCGGTGAAACAACGGCAAGAAATTTAGCAGATCATTTTGGCAGTTTTAATGCATTTCAACTTGCCAAGTTTGAGGATTTAATTTTGATTTCCGACATTGGCCCAAGAGTTGCCTCAAAAATTATTGATTATTTTAAAAAAAGCGAGAATCAAATCTCTTTACAAAAATTGATGGGTTGTCTAAAAATTATCGATCCTGCGCATAATGACCCTCAAAACATTATGAAATTTTCAGGCCAGCAAATTGCCATAACGGGTAAAATTGAACCTATGTCGAGGGACGAGGTGAAGAATTTATTAATTACTCAAGGCGCTAAAGTTACAAGTTCAATTTCAAATAAAACTGATTACCTTATTGCTGGAGAAAATGCAGGGTCAAAACTTGATAAAGCTGAGGCACTGGGTGTTAAGATAATTCAAAATGAAGAGATTAATAGTTTTCTAAATGACTAACAAATACTTATTAAGCGCTTTAATTTTATTTATTTTCACACTCTCGTCTTGTGTAAGCTCTCCACCAGAAAAACCAGATAATTTATGTGAAATTTTTCAAGAAAAAAGAAGCTGGTATAAAGCCGCAATTAGGACGGAAAAAAGATGGAAACTACCTCCATATGTTCTTATGGCTTTTATTCATCAAGAATCCAGTTTTCAAGCAAAAATCAGACCCGAAAGAGACAAATTATTAGGTTTTATACCTTGGTTTAGGCCATCATCTTCTGTTGGATACTCTCAAGCATTAAAAAATACTTGGAAGGATTATCAGGATGAGACAGGTAATTCATGGTCATCAAGAACTGATTTTGCTGATTCAGCTGATTTTGTTGGTTGGTATGCTAGCAAAGGTTTTTATCAAGGCATTGCTCGAACTGATGCGAGATCTCTCTATCTTGCATACCATGAGGGGTATGGAGGTTTTAAAAGAAAAACCTATCGAAAAAAACAATGGCTGATAAGAGTTGCTGATAGAGTGCAGGCTCGGTCAGAAATGTACAGAAATCAATATTTAGGTTGTGCTAAAAAACTTAAAAGAAAGTGGTTTTTCTTTTTCTAATTTAAACTTCCTTTATCTTTAAGCCCATTTTTTTTGCTTCATCAACAAAGCTCTGTCCTGCAAGTATGGATTTCTTTGAGCGACCTGAAAGATATTTTTTACTTACTCTAATTAAATCATCAATAGAACAGTTAATTACATTTTGTCTCATAGCCAATCTTTCCGATGGTGAAATATTTTCAAGATTGAGATTGAAATCATTTTTTGCTTCACCTACAGGAGATAGCGGCTTGTCAATTGAAGAAACCACTCCAAGTATAGCCTCTTCTAAATGTTGGTGAGTAATGGAAGTTAAAGCCCATTCAATTGAATCTTTGAATGCGCTAAATGTCTCTTTGCATTTTGGATCTCTGTATGAGAAAAATTTAAAAGTGTTTGTCGAGGTATCATTTGTAGCGCCTGCTCCATACGCACCTCCTTTTTCACGAATAGCTGTGTGCAAAAAACCATTGCGAAGAACGGTAGCAAGAACCGTTAGAGATGGGGCGTCTGGATGCTCTCTTGAAACGCTCTGAAACGCTTCTGCACAATAACAAACTTGAGATCCGGTAACCCATGCTATTTCCTCATCTACAGGATGAATAAGATCTTGCTGTGGTTGGTATTTAATTTCTTTATATTCCTTTAATTTATCCTTCAAAGCACCTGGAGAAAGGGCAGTAAAAATTTTAACGGGGTCAAATTTAATTTTAGAGTGAATAGTTTTTAGAATTTCAATCAACTCTTTTGCATCAGTAACATTTTTTATATTGGAAATAATTGCTTTTGATTGGTGTAGCATTTCTAATCCAGAAATATTGAAAGACGAAGCAGAGAGCGCATTTAAACTGCTTGCTGCTGAATTCATAGCAAGAATATGGCCATTTTGATTGAGAGACTCCTCATTCCTGGCAATAAAAATATTAAATAGATCTAAAATTCTACTTTCTTCGTCAAATCTTGCATTCTTCAATGTATTAAAGATTAATTTTTCCATATCGCCAAAGTTTTCTTCTAAGCATTTTGACGAGATGCTTAATAGCAAATTGCCCTTACTGTTAGGATCAATTGTATGTAACTTAAATGACCCGTTAATGCCTCCAGTGAGCTTAGATTGCAAAGCTTGGATCTCATCATAGGAAGAATCACCTAGCCCTATTTCAGTTAGAATAAATGTATACAGCGATGAGAATTGCAGCTCTTTAGATGTTAGGTTTTGGCAGGGAAATAAAAAGTCAGAATAAACTAACCCGTTAGTTCCAGCCTCATAAACAGACCTGCAACCTCGAGAGTATGATTCCTGAGGATATTCTCGCTTAAGAGGAATATCTGCAATAGTTACTTTAGGCAATATTTCAACGTCATCTTCTTTTTCTTGTCTTATTTTCAGGGCTTTAGCTAGATCATTTATATCTTCTTTATCCCTATTCGTAAGAGACTGCTCTTTATCCTTTAGGGTTGATGAAAAGAAGCTTTCAAGATTCTCATTAAATTTTTTATCAGGTTTTAACTCATAGTTAAGCCTGTGAGGATTACTTAATAAGTTTGTAGATATTAAATTTTCAAGATAACCATCCTCTTCAATTAATTCTTTTAATTTTGAAAAGTTTGAATCTAAGTCAAGCATGGAGATCGGATCATCATAATGGATACAAGCATTCATGCATCCAAGCATTAATTGCAATCCATATGGCATTCCTCCTCCTGACACTTCTCTTTGACCAATTTCTAATTGATGCAAAGAAGATTCAATGAGATCCTTCGGTATACCATCAGAAACTAGATTTTTAAGAGTATTAAGGATTAACTCTTCCACCTCACTTGATTGATCGGGCCCAACACCTTCCAGTCCTGCCATAAAAACAATTTCTTTATTGCTTGGTTCAATCCCAAGAAACGGAGATGGCGATTTGCCTATTTTAGATAGCTCTAATGCTTTTCTTAGTGGTGAGGCTGAGTTATCAAGCAAAATATTTGATAAAAAATATTTCTCTAATAAATTTAATGGATCATGGCTATCGCCAAGCAGCCAACTAATTACTACATGATGATTTTCTTCATCTCCTGGAATGGGTTGATATGTCCCGCTTGCAAGGACGGGTTGTGAGAATCTTTTTGCTGGCTTTATTGTAAGTTGCTCTTTAGCAGGCACAAACTTTTGAAATACATTTTCTTCTAAATGACTATGCACCTCATCAATGGCAACATTTCCAAAGGTAAAAAAAGTTGCGTTGCTTGGATGGTAATGCCTTTGATGAAAGTTCACCAAATCAGAGTGTGTTAAGTCAATGATTTTTTCAGGATCACCGCCACTGTTATGATGATAAGTTGTTTCTTCAAAAAGATGTTTGGACATTCCATGCCATAATTGATCTGTAGGTGAGCTCATTGCTCCCTTCATTTCATTAAAAACAACACCTTTAATTTCTAATTCATTATTTTCGTTAATTTCAAGGCGATGTCCTTCCTGAGAAAAATCTAGCGGATCAAGTTTTGGAAAAAATGCTGAATCAACATATACATCTAATAAATTATTAAAGTCTTTATCATTTTGAGTAGCAAAGGGATATGCAGTCCAATCGCTAGATGTGAAGGCATTCATAAATGAATTTAGCGAACGTCTTATCATCATAAAAAAAGGATCTCGCACAGGATATTTTTTTGATCCACACAAAGAGGTATGTTCAAGAATATGAGCCACTCCTGTTGAGTCTTCTGGGATAGTTCTAAATGCAACCATGAAAACTTTTTCATCATTATCTGCATTTAAGTGAATGTGTTTAGTATTAAATTGGCTATGCTCATACACTTGAGCATTTACATCAAGCAATTCTATTTTTTTTGATTCTTTTAGTTCAAACATGGTTTATAAATCTAGTAAATGCATTATATTAGTCATATTAATGAGAGATTACTATCAACAATGACACTTAAAAGAAACTTTTTTATATTCAGTATTTTATTTTACTTTGCAGCTTGCACCTCGACTCCATTTACCGAGCTAAACAGTCGAGATAATTTCCAACTTGAGGGCCAATCTGTATTTGCTATCTCTTTAAACAAAGAACTATTGCCTGTTGAAATGGACCCAATTCTAATTGAAAATTTAGGAGATGCTGCTAAAAACTACTTGACAGGAATAGGGCACATTTTTCAAACAGAAGCGAACTTAGTGATAGATGTTAGTGTAACAAGCAAGGATAAAATTCAATCGGACGATTTTCGCTTCTATCGCTATCCTGTTTACAGAAATTATTTGTATGAACCTGATAGAATAAATACAGTCCCTGAGTTCTTTCTTCGCATTTCCATTCGCGATAAGGCTCAAGATAAAACCTTATGGACTGGATTAACAAAGTGGAGAAAAGGTTCAAGCTATGCTCCCAATGATCTTCCTGCAGCTGAGCTACTTGTAGAAAACCTATTAGTTAATCTTTAAATCTTAACGGATCAATAGATAGCGCAAGTCCTGTAGAAATAGGACTAGGAGAGTTATTAATAAGCGACGCAATATACTCTCCAAGAATTGGCCCTAGACTAAAACCTCTTGAGCCCAATCCTCCAATCGCATAGACATTTTTCTTAATCTTTCCCGCTATTGGCAATCTATCCTTGCTGCCTATTCTGAGGCGCGCCTTCATACGTATATTTTGTTTACCCTTAATTATAAAATCAAAATTTTCTTCAGTTCTTTTAATTAACTCTTGGGAGGATTTCATACTTGTCTCTAGATTATTGAACTCTCTTTCGTGTGTTGAGCCTATCCAGGTAATCCCATCACAACAAGGCAAAATATAACCAGCTGAATTTAAGGGTAAATCTAAATTAATTTTTTGAGCTTCCTTTAATCCAACTAATTGACCTTTAGAAACCTTTAATCCAGATAAATGTTCTGTTAAACCAGGTCCATGAGCCATTACCAAGCTATCATAATTTTTACACTCATCTTGATCTTTAAAGCTAACAGTTATTTTTGAATTTTCTTCCTGCCAGTTTGTAAAATTGTGCCCCTTAAAAACTTTAATGTTAGGATGAGCTATCAGCGCTTCACAAATTAACTTTGGATAGAGATATCCACCTTGATTAACTTTAACGCCTTCAGAATTCAATCCATAACGATCCTGCATTTGCTTATTTGATAAAAATTCAAAAATATCATTACGAGATAGTTGTTTCATATCATTCATCCACTCTGACAGGTAATCGTTAGGGTGAGAAAATAGAAGCCCGGTTTGCTGATATGCATCAGGTATTTTTGAATAGATTTTTTCGGCAAAAAAGTAGCTTTGTGCAGTTAAAAAAGCATAAGGAGTGCTATTAGCTGAAAACCGAGGGTACAGGGCTGCAACCGGGTTGCCAGAAGCTCCTGCTGCAATATTATTGCTGCATTCAAACATTTCTACAGACGCACCATTTTTTGCTGCTGCAGCTGCAAATGAACAAGCTGATATTCCAGTTCCAATCACTGCGATTTGCATTTCACTGTTTGATCGAGAGGCATGATTAGTTTCAACGGAATATTTTCTTCCAATAAGTTTGTGCCTTTTAGATGCAAAACCTTTTACTCTATCAACCTTAAAGCCAAATTTACTTAAGTTTCGCTTGACTGAGCCAGCAGATGTAAAGGTCCCAAATGACGAATTAGCCGCAGAAAGAAAACCAATATTTTGAAAAATAGAACTACTCCACATAGCTGAATTTTTTGCTGGGTCAAATCCATCAAAATACCATGCATGTATTTTATTGTTTGGAAGCCCGAGCAAATTTTTTAAACCAGTTTCAACCTTGTCATGAATCAAAGTTAATCGAAGATCAAGTTTCTCTAAATAAATTCTATTAATGTCATTATGCAGTGGTTGATACTCATCTAAAAAAATTTGGCAGATTGGCTTCAATGAAGGAAAGTTTTCGATCACTCTTAAGATTTGCTCTTCAGTTGGCAGAGCTTCCTCAATGGATACATATTCAAGAGTATTAATTTTACTTCGATCTTTATGTTCAATCCAAAGTTTTGCAGTTACAAAAAAATTTAAACCAAATCCAAACCCAAGCTCCCCAATGTGGAGGTTATCGTCATTAATAATTCTGTGTTGAATATTATTTGGTTCGATGAAAACATTTTGAATTTCTTCGATAGCATTATTTTGAAAAAATCTATCTTGATAATCTTTTGAAAACGGGAAGTTATCAACCCATTCAACTTTTTGATATCTTTGTTCAAATGGATTTTCAAAACAGCTATGATGAGAAGTCATTTATTGGTAAACCATGAAAAAAATTCAATATTTAAATGTATTTATTATAAGCTTTCTTATTTTGAGTTGCTCCCAATCAGAGCCTATTGCACTTGAAGACATAATAACAAATCCATCTGTAGAAAATCTTATAAATCATTCTCAAGAATTTCAACAAAATATATATTCGTATGAGGATGGTATTCATGCTGCCATTGGTTTTGGTATAGCAAACTCTTATTTAATAGAGGGAAAAGAATTTAATATCATCATTGATGCTACCGACAGCATCTTTCAAGCCAAAAAAGTTCTTACAGAGTTTAAAAAAATCAATTCAAATCCCATCGCGGCAATTATCTATACTCACAATCACGGCGATCACACTCTAGGTGCGCAGTACTTTGCTGATCAGCAGGAGGAAACCCCTCTGGTAATTGCGCATGATCTTACAGCCGCATCAGTAGAAAAAATTTTTGGTATTCTTAACCCCATTATTTCTCGCCGGTCATCCAAGATGTTTGGCACAGCGCTTCCTGAAGAAGATGTTATAAATGTTGGCATTGGACCATATTTAAGTGTTGGGAAGAGTGCACCAGGGTATTTAAAACCAAATGTGACTTTTCAGGATAGGCTCAATCTAAATATCGCAGGCATTGAATTTGAATTTTTTCATGCTCCAGGTGAAACAGATGACCAAATTTTTGTTTGGCTGCCAGAGTACTCAGCTTTATTTCCTGGTGATAATGTCTATAAAACATTTCCTAATTTATACACAATACGCGGTACATCCCATAGAGATGTTAATGCCTGGATTAACAGCTTGGATAGAATGATAGATTTGAATCCTGCAAAAGTATTTCCAAGTCATACCCAACCTTTTTTTAATGATGAGGTTAAAAAAAACTTAACAATTTATCGAGATGGGATTCAATTTGTGCATGATCAAACAATTAGGCTAATGAATCAGGGAATGCATCCAGAAGAAATCATTGAACGTATTAAGTTGCCTAAAGCCGTTGGTTCTTCTCCATATCTACAGGAGTTTTATGGAACCGTTCGCTGGTCTGTTAAAAGTATTTTTAATGGTTATTTAGGATGGTTTTCAGGAAATATTTCCGAGTTAGATCCAACTCCAACATCTAAAAAAGCAAAACATATTGCTGATCTAGCAGGCGGAAATGATGCTCTTTTTCAGAAACTTGAAGAAGCTGTTGATCAAGAAGAAATGCAATGGGCATTAGAATTATCAGATTTATTATTAGCATTGGAGTACCGACCGAAGGATGTGAAAGAATTAAGAGCAATATCTGCTCAGTTCATTGGCAATCTGTCCTCTAATCCAAATAAAAGAAATTATTTCTTGAGCGAGGCTCAAATTTTAATGGGAAAACAAAGCGATCAAAATATTATTCCTCCAGAAAGTTCCATGCTTGATCAAATTCCCATTGATATGTTTTTTGATGTCTTGAGGGTGAACCTAGATCCTAACAAGATTGATTCCGATGAAAAGATAAACGTTTGTTTTAATTTTTCTTCAGGTATAACTAAGTCAATAATTATCAGGAATCAGATAGCTCAGATAACAAATCATTTACTTCAAAATTGTTCAATTAATGTGAAGTCTGATGATTTGCTATTTAAAGAGGTCTTAGCTGGAATTAAAAATCCACTAATGGAGATAGCAAATGGAAATCTTATCGTCGATCAAGACGTTAAATTTCTTCAGTTATTAATGAGCTTTAGGCCTTAGTGGGGATATCCTTAAAAGCAAGACCTTTATCAGCTCGCGGATCTTGAGGTAACCCTAGAACTCTTTCAGCAATTACATTCCGCAGGATTTCATCAGTTCCTCCAGCAATCCTCAGGCCAGGAGCACCCAGCCATGCACCTTGAAATGAGCTTACTCCATTTTCATCATCAATTAGCATGCCAGCCATGTCCCCTGAATCAATCCCAAAGTTTCCAATTTCTTGGAGTTTATTTGCACTCACTATTTTTGTTATAGATGCCTCTGGGCCCGGTGCTTCTCCCTTTGACAGAGCAGAAATGGTTCTAAATTTTGTATATTTGAGACCATTAGCTTCACAAAACCAATCTGCCAGCCTTTCTCGCACTGAATCATTTTTTATCAAAGCTTCGCCTGCATCATCCTTCGATTTTGATAGCATAAGGGCTTCTTCAATATCAGAACCTTTAGCATCTCCTACAGCCAGTCTCTCGTTCATCAAGGTGGTTATGGCTACCTTCCATCCATCACCAATTTCTCCAAGCCTTTGTGAATCAGGGATTCGCACATCATCAAAATATACCTCATTAAAGCCAGAGCCACTTCCGGCTTGTCCGGTAATTTGCTTAATGGGTTTAACGGTTATTCCAGGTGATTTCATATCTACAAAGAAGAAAGTTAAACCTTTATGTTTAGCAATATCTGGATCATGTCGCACTACTAAAATTCCAAAGTCTGAGTAATGTGCTCCAGATGTCCATACTTTTTGTCCATTAATAATCCAATCGTCTCCATCTCTTTCTGCTTTGCTTCTTAAGCCAGCAACATCTGATCCAGCGGCTGGTTCCGAAAATAATTGACACCAAATTTCTTTACCTTCAGCCATCGGGGCAAGGTATCTTTCTTTTTGTTCTTGGGTAGCATATTGCATCATTACTGGCCCACACATACCTAAACCAATTTCAAAAATTCCTCCGGGAACATTAAATTTTGCTTCCTCTTGACCCCAAATAATCCTTTCAATTGGAGAGGCTTCAATTCCTCCGTATTCTTTTGGCCAATGAAGCATTGCCCAGCCAGCATCATACTTTTTTTTCTGCCACTCTTTAGCTATTTGCAAGTGGTTCTCTAACGAGGAATCTGAATGACCGCTTGCCTTGTTTTCTTTAGGTTCAGCATTAGTTTCAAGCCATTCTCTGCATTCAGCTCTAAATTTTGCTTGCTCAGGTGTGTCGTTAAAATCCATAATTTACCTCTTTTCTAATGTATTCGTTTTTTCTAGGTTTGAAACTAATTTTTCTTTCCAGGTTGCCTCTGATCCCAACAGCACCGAGAGCATTTTTGAGCGTTTATAAAATAAATGACAATCATATTCCCAAGTAAAACCATTACCTCCATGAGTTTGAATGTTTTCTTTGGAACATAGTTGAAAAGCTTTTGTTGCACTCACTCTTGCTGTAGCAGCTGCTAAAGGAAGTTCAGATGACTCTGATGATAGGGCCCAAGCACCATAGTAAGAGTTTGATTTTGCTAGCGTTAATGCAATGTACATATCAGCTAATTTATGTTTAATTGCTTGATATGAACCTATTTGCCTTCCGAATGCAAATCTTTCCATGGAGTAAGCTTTAGCCATATCCAACGCTGCTTGAGAGCCTCCAACTTGCTCAAAAGCAAACAATACAGCAGCTTGATCTAAAAGGTGCTGAGTGTATGACCAGCCTTGACCGGCTTCCCCAATAATTGTTGAAGGAGTATCTTGAAATTCAGCCTTAAAAAAAGCTCTGGAGGTGTCTAAGTTTTTTTGTGGAGTAATTTTTACCGAAGAATCACTAAGATCAACCAGCCTGAGGTCAACTCCATTGGTTGATTTAACAACAACTATCATATGTGAAGCTATTCCAGCATCCGGAATAGCAATCTTAGTTCCGCTTATATTATCTGCATTCAATGAAGTAGTGAGGTTTGATTCTGTTGCCTGATGCATATCTTCAGCAATAGCATAGGTACCAACAATTTCACCAGAAACTAATTTTGGTAAGATTTCTGACTTAATCTCATTACTGGCGTACTTAATCAGCGCTTCAGTAAACAAATAAACAGAAGAAGAGAAGGGAACAGGTGCAAGTGATCTTCCTAGCTCCTCTGCTATTACGCAAAGCTCAAGATGGCCTAAGCCCAGGCCATCAAATTCTTCGGGTATACGAATACCTGTCCAGCCCAGTTCAACAATCTTAGCCCATAATTCCTTATTATAATCTTCTGCGTTATCCATAACGCCTCTAGCAATTCCTAGCCCTCCCTCTTTGTCGAAGAATTTTCTTGCTTCATCTTGAAGATACTTTTGGTCATTTGAGAAATCTAAGTTCATAATTTTGTTAAATGCAATGCGTTAAGGCTTATAATTACCATTCATTAAAACATATAATTTAATACAAATTAAGAAGCTTAACTTTTTATATAATGGCCATTAAAATTTCTGCAGCGAAAGAAGATGTTCTATCAAATAGACCTGGTTCAAGTGGATTGTTCATAGGCATTATTTTTGTGCTGTTATTGGTAGGCATTTTGGGCCTTTTTCTGTGGGTGAGCGAGCTTTCCAAGGCAACCAATAATAGTTCTAGTAATATTGAGACTAGAGTAGAAGTTTTAGAGGAGCAATTAAAATTAGCTGATTCAACCTCAACAGAGTTTTTATCTGACATTAATTCGCAGCTTCAATTTTTAGATAAAGAAATTAGAAAGTTGTGGGATCTAAGTAATAAAAGAAATAAAGTTAATATTTCGAATCTCACTAAGAAGGTCGAGCAGCATGATAATTCCTTGAAGGAAATTTCAGCCACACAAACAAATGATCAAAAAAATATTAAATTAATTGCTGATGAGTTTAAAGATATTAAAAATCTCTTTAAAGAGCTAACAAAAACCATACAAAGCAATGATGAAATATTGAGTAAAATAAATCAGTTGAATAATAATATTCTTTTGCTAGAAGAATCTATTCAAGCCTATGATCTTTATAGAATTCAAACCAATGAAACATTGCAAGAAATTCAATTACAACTTACAACGTTAGACCAAATGAATTCAGCTAATAATTAGTTTTTTTACTTTTCAGTAAAAAGTTTGGGGTTTTGTTAAAAAAAAGGTATATTTTCATAAACATTCTTTCAAATGGAGGGGGAAACCATGAAGAGATTATTCACTCTTTTTACAATTGTTGTATTTGCAACATCATCGAGCTATACATTTGCTCAAAATTCAGAGTTGGTGTTGGAAGAGGTTGTAGTTACTGCAACTAAAAAAGAAGAAAATGTTCAAGACATTGCTCAAACAGTGAATGCTGTTTCAGGCTCAACATTGGACAATTATCAAATCAGAGATCTTAGCGAACTAGCTCAGGTAGTCTCTGGTGTTGAATTCACCAAAATTGATCCTAGAAGACAAACCATAATCATGCGTGGCCAAAAACTTGATCCAGATGGTGGTAATGATCAGCCAATTCAAGGTTACTTGGATGAAGTCCCTCTTAGAACTGGAGAAATCTTCCTTCAAATGTATGACACAGAGCGTGTTGAGATTCTGAAAGGTGCTCAAGGCACACTTCAGGGAGCTGTTAGCACAGGTGGTGCTTTGCATATTTATACACGTTCAGCAAACGTTGGCAGCGATGAAAAAAATGGATATGTTAAAACAACATGGGCTGACAACATGACTTCTATTGTAGAGGCAGCATCTGATTTTCATTTGAGTGAAACTATGTCTTTGCGCTTCGCAGGAGTAACAAATAATAATGATGGCAACGAAGTTCGTAATGTTAGAACTGGCATTACTGAGAATCATGCTTATGATTCGGGTCGTTTAAGTCTGTCTTGGGAGCCATCTGATGAGCTATCGGTCAGAGTGAAGTATCAAAACATGGAAACAGACTCTATCTATCCTCAGCCAGTTGCTGGCGAGGCAGGCACTTTTAATTTTAATGCATTTGAATATGTGACTGGATTTCCTGCAGCCTTTGCGATGGGCTTGGGTTTTCCTGCACCTTTCCCGGATGCAACAGTTACGCACGCTGGTGCTGCCCAAGCATGGGCTGAGATGGTCGCTACTGTTAATCCAGCTGCAAGCTTAGGTGATTTTGCATTTTTGCATAGACCAACATGGGCTGACGTTCCTGCAGGTGGCTTGAAGCCAGAGGACGGAGTTGCTCTGCATTATCAAAACCCTAGACAGAATACTAGTGCTGAAGTTTTTAATATTATGGTTGATTATGATATGGGAAGTCATGCGCTAGCTTTAAGATATTCAGATTCAGAAAGTGACTCTATGGGCTTAATTGATAGAGACTATGCAGGAGCTTACGTGTATGGATATCCACAGGAAGTAAGAACAAATACGGGAATCGAGACTGTTGAAATGAGATTATCCAATCAAGATAATGATACTCTTGAATATACCATTGGATTTTTCTCAAGAGACTCACAAACATTCACTAATGCTGATTTAGATGTATCCATGGATAACTATGAAGTTGCTCCAGGTCTCTTCAAGCCAATGGTTGGTTTTGATTACAAAACTCCTAATCAGGCTTGTTTGGCTGAGAGAGCAAACCCAGGTCTATTTGCAGCTAAACCTAATGTAATTACCTGTATGGGTATTCCATTGAACAACAAAACTGAAGCATGGTTTGTTAATTTAAAATACAACCTGTCTGAAAGTACATTTGTTCAGTTCGGTGTCCGTGAGCAAGAAATTGATGGTTACAGAGCGCAAAATCTTTATCTTCCTGTAACAGCATTACTTGGGCCTCTTGATGGCGGTGGAATGACAATTCCTAGAATTCCAGCTAATTTGCAGAATTCATCAAACGATTCTACTACTGGAAGTATGAAGATTGGACATTACCTTAATGATGATATTTTACTTTATGCTACTACAGAAAGTGGCTTTAGAAGTCCAGGCGCAACTATTTCACCTGTGGCTATTAATCCTTCACTGATCACCTTTGAGGAAGAGGAATCCGATATGGTTGAGATTGGTATGAAAGGAAGCTTTATGGATGGTAGGTTAAGATTGAATGCTGCTTACTATGATTATGACTTCGAAGGCTATCAAACCAAGTGGGATAATGTTACTGCCAGAGCATACACAGCTGCAGGCCCTGGTGTTGTCCAGCAGGTTCAAGGTGGAATCTTTAACAACAATGATGCAACTATTAGCGGTATAGACCTTGAATATGCATATGTTGTTAATGAAGATTTAACACTTGGAGGTAGTTATACATCAACAGACAGTGAATATGCCGCAGGTTCAATAGGTTACGCCAATGATCCTAGCTATGCAGGTTTATCTGCTGCAACAAGAGATGTTAGTGGCCAGCGCGTAAACGATGATGCCGAATCCTCATTTACATTTTATCTAGATCATACTGTTGCCGCTTCGTGGGGTGGTGAGAGATATACAAGATATAACGTAAGTTGGAGAGATGAAAGGACTAGCTCAATTAACCCAGATCTTAAGATTAAATCTCTTTACATAGCAAACATTGTGGCTGGATGGAGATCTGCTGATGGTGTTTGGGATGCTAGTTTCTTTGTTAAAAATATAACGGATGATGTTGATTTATCACATATCCAAGCTTACTACTCAGATTATCATTTACCAGGTGGAGGCAGCTTGCCTTCTAAATTTTATGCTGGTAATACTAATATGGGAAGACAAATGGGAGCTCAGCTCGTATATAACTTCTAAGTTATTGGTCTGATAAGGCATTTTTAAAACGGCAACCATGGTTGCCGTTTTTTTTGGATTAACATATGAAAAAATTACTCCTGATATTGCTGTTTTTTTTGGGTTTTGAGTTAACTTCAGCTGAAATACAGACATACCCAAATGAAGATAGAGAGCCCTGCAGCATATATGCAGAAGATAAAATGCCTCTATTTGGTGATCTGCATGTTCACACAGCCCTATCTTTAGATGCGAATACTCAAGGCACAATGAATACACCAGATGATGCGTATAGGTTTGCAAAAGGACATTCATTGTTCCTTCAACCATACAAAGAAGATGGAACCAGTGACAGAGTAGCAAGGTTAACTCAACCGCTAGATTTTGCTGCTGTAACAGATCATGCAGAATTGCTGGGTGAGGTCAGGATGTGTTTAGATGAGAGCAATCCCTCTTTCAAAAGTTTACAGTGCAAGATGTTTAGAAATTTTCCAAAACTGTCTTATTTTTATATGAATGCTAATGCTAGCCTGAGAAGACCAATGAGTTTTTGTGGAGACAACAGAGAAAAATGTTTGGAATCAGCCCAAGCACCATGGCACGAAATTATTAAAGCTGCGGAGAATCACTATGATCGAACCAATGAATGTAATTTTACAACTTTCGTTGGTTACGAATGGACGGGCGCAGTTTATTCTGGAAATAACTTACATAGAAACGTTATTTTTCAATCAGCAAATGTTCCTAATGCGCCAATTAGCTTTTATGAAGCACCCGAGAGAAAAGAACTTTGGAAACAGCTTGATGAAGATTGCGATGAAAATTGTAATTATGTTGTTATACCTCATAACTCAAATCTTAGTAATGGCTATATGTTTGAAACTCCTGACCAAGATGAGCTCTATGTACAAAATATTAAAGAGCCATTGGTTGAAATTTTTCAACATAAAGGCAGTTCAGAATGCTTAACTGATAGCTCTGATCCTTTATGCTCTTTTGAGCAACTGCCATATAAAGATTTTCAATCCAAATTCCGAAATAACCTTTCAGCGCCTCCAAAATCAAGCTTTGTTCGCGATGCTTTAGAGGAAGGCTTGATTATAAAAAATCAAAAGGGTGTAAATCCATTTAAAGTGGGTCTTATTGGTAGTACCGATACTCATTTAGGAACTCCTGGCTTGGTAGATGAGCAACTTTTTCAGGGACATGGAGGAGCAGGAAAATCATTTAGAAGCAAAATACCCAAAGGTTTGCCCGATGATATTGAGTTTAATCCAGGCGGTCTGGCAGTTGTATGGGCAGAAGAAAATAGCAGAACTTCTATTTTTAATGCTTTAGAGCGTAAAGAAGTTTACGGAACCTCTGGACCAAGGTTTTTAGTAAGGTTTTTTTTAGGAGAGAACTTAGATAAAGATTCTTGCAGCATGGCAGATGCAGTTAGTGAAGCTTATAAAAATGGAGTGCCTATGGGAGCTTCCATTGATGGAGGCAAGTTAACAAAGGCAAGGGTTTTTGTTTCTGCAACTGCTGATACCTCTATGGAAAACCAGTTTATTGAAAAGCTGCAAGTCATTAAAGGTGTTATCCGCAATGGCAAAATAGAAACCACTGTTCATGATATTGAATCTAATCTTTCTTCAAGCATTGACTTATCTACCTGCCAAGTTTCTGGGGTTGGGCTGAAATCACTTTGCTCTGTTTGGGATGATCCAGATTTTATTCCTGAAGAAGAGTCTTTTTACTATGTTCGAGTTGTAGCCAATCAATCGTGTCGTTGGTCGCATAAGTTATGTTTAGAGAATCCGGAATATTGCCAGGATGAAAATGATAATATTCCAAAGTTCATACAGGAAAGGGCATGGACCTCTCCAATATGGCTAGAAAATCTTTAAGAATATTTGACATTATCTTTCAATACATGTTCCATTAAGCAATGAATAAATTAGCCCTTCAATTATTTTTAGTATTAGCATTTATTCCAATCGCTATTTTGATTAGCTCAATCATAATTACTCTTGCCCCTTTATATTGTTGGGGCTTAGCAATTAATGCTTACAGATATAATAATACCAGTGAGCTTTATTTTTGGCTCGCAATGGGAGTGGTTGCCTTCTTTCTTGCTTTGTTTGTGTTGGGAGTCCTTTAAATGCTTAAGGGATGCATTATATTTTCTGCAGCATGCTTATTTGCAATAGGATGTTATGTAATGTTTAAACCAGATTTGGGTGATCTTGGTTTTATACCTGTTGTTGCAACAAATGCTGAGACGGCATCTGAGTTCCGCTCTTTATTTGCAGGTTCATTTTTAGCTTATGCATATCTTTTGATGCGATTTGCTTTTTCTTATAACCAGATATCAATTGCAGTAAGTATTGCATACATTATGGGCTTTATAGCTTTCGGCAGAATTGTGAGTTTTTTCTATGAGGGCATTAATTCTTTTGGACTAATTGTTTTTTTTGGCGAGATATTTTTGGCTATTGTTCTGATTATGGCTCATAAAAAAAGAAAAAATGAGATCCCATATTTCTAGGGTTAATTGATTAGATAAACTTCTTAACTTTTCTTTATTCTGTAATATAATTCCCATTCTTCTGGGGATGTGGTGGAACTGGTAGACACGCTTGGCTTAGAACCAAGTGCCGAAAGGCGTGGGGGTTCGACTCCCTCCATCCCTACCAATTGATGTATATTTAGCTAGGCTTTGGTATATTGTGTCTATGAAAAAATTAGCTATACCACTGCTTTCACTCATTCTTGTAATTTCCTGTTCAAAATCAGATTCATACTCTTCAAGAGCATTAAATGCAGACTCAGAAAATGAGTCGTGGCTATTGCATGGAAGAACCTATGATGAATCTAGATTTAGCCCACTAAATGATATTAATGACTCAAATGTTAAAGAGCTAGGGTTGTCGTGGTCTTTTGAAACAGGAACTAACAGAGGTCATGAGACAACGCCTATTGTAGTTGATGGCATGATGTTCATCACTGCACCTTGGAGTGTAGTTTTTGCATTGGATGCTAAAACTGGAAAAGAAATTTGGTCATATGATCCAAAGGCTGATAAAGCTTGGGCAAGAAATGCTTGTTGTGATGTTGTTAATAGAGGTGTTGCTGTTTGGGGTGACTCAGTAGTTTTTGCAACCATTGATGGCCGTTTAATCTCGCTTGATAAAGAATCTGGAGAGGTAATCTGGGATGTTCTAACAATTGATAAAACAAAACCATACACAATCACAGGTGCGCCAAGAATTATAGATGGGAAAATTATCATTGGTAATGGCGGTGGTGAGTTTGGAGTCAGAGGTTATATTTCTGCGTACGATATTGAAGATGGCTCCATGTTATGGAGATTTTTTACTGTCCCTGGAAATCCTGATGAACCTTTTGAGTCACCGGCATTAGCTAAAGCTGCTGAAACATGGTCTGGAGGCAAATGGTGGGAAATTGGAGGGGGAGGAACTGTATGGGACTCTATGGCATATGATCCTGAATTAAATCTTCTTTACATAGGAACTGGTAATGGCTCTCCATGGAATAGGTATGTTCGCAGTCCCGGTGGTGGAGATAATTTATATCTCTCATCCATCGTTGCAATTAATCCTGAAAATGGAGAATATGTTTGGCATTATCAAACCACTCCAGGAGATACTTGGGATTACACAGCTACCCAGCATATGATTCTTGCCGATATTGATATTGATGGCAAGCAAAGGAAAGTCATCATGCAGGCACCTAAAAATGGTTTTTTCTATGTAATAGATAGAATTTCTGGAGAGTTTATTTCAGCAAATAATTTTGTACCAACAAATTGGGCCTCTCATGTAGATCAAGAAACCGGAAGACCGGTAGAAATTAAAGAAACTAATCATGAATTACAACCAGCGCTAACTACACCTGGACCCCTTGGTGGTCATAATTGGCATCCAATGTCCTATAGCCCAAAAACTGGTTTGGTATATATTCCAGCCCAAGAAACAATATTTGTTTACTCTACAGATAATGGGTTTGAATATAATCCAAGAACTTGGAATTTAGCCAATCAGATTGAAATGAGTTACCTTCCTAAAGATCCAGATGAGCTTGCTATGCTTGATGCGGCTACTGTTGGTTATTTGCTTGCTTGGGATCCAATAGCTCAAAAAGAAGTTTGGCGAGCACAGTATAAAAGACCATGGAGTGGAGGTGTTCTTTCAACAGATGGAAATTTAGTTTTTCAGGGTACATCGGATGGCAGGTTTGTTGCATATGCAGCAGATTCTGGAGACCTGCTTTGGAGTGTTGATACTGGGCAAGGGATTGTTGCACCCCCAATCACATACAAGATTGAAGGCAAGCAATACATTGCAGTTCAGGTTGGTTATGGCGGTGCCTATGCGCTCACTGGTGGGCTAGAGTCACCAAATCAAAACCCATCACGAGATGGCAGAATGATGATTTTTGAAATCGGTGGAGCTGAGCTGGAGGAACCAGTAGCAACAATAGCTGAATTAAATCCTACTATTTTTGAATTAAATGCAGATGCACTGACAATTGCTCGAGGAGAATATGAGTACCACGAACATTGTCAATTTTGTCATGGAGCAGGCGTCATTGGGGGAGGAGTTTTACCTGATTTAAGAATGCTGGATGCTCAAGGTCATGCCTCATTTTTAGGCAATGTCTTGGGTGGAATTCATGGAAGTGGCATGGCTTCATTTAAAGATGTTCTAAATGTAGAGCAAGCTCAACAAATTCATGAATACATAAAAAATCAAACTGTTTTAACTGGTATAGCCAATGCTGCAGAGCAATAGAATACTATTAAGGAGTTATTGAAATCATGAAAGAGTATGATTTTATTATTATAGGTGCTGGTTCAGCTGGCTGTGTGCTGGCTAACAGGCTTAGTAAAAATCCAAATACATCGGTTTGCCTCATTGAGGCAGGCTCAAAGGATAATGATCCAAGATTACATGTGCCTATTGGCTTTGCTTTTGGGATGACACAAAGCAAGTATAGCTGGTCTTTTGATACGGTTCCGCAAAAAGAATTTGAAAAAGTTTCAGTAACTGAACCTGAATCGGTGGTAGTAGATTCTACTGGCGGTACTCATAAAATGACTACTGAGACCCAAGAACACAGAAAGGGTTTTCAGCCTCGAGGCAAAACATTGGGTGGTTCAAGTTCAATTAATGCTATGTTGTATGTAAGAGGGCATCGATGGGATTATAATCATTGGTCTGAGCTGGGTAATGAGGGATGGTCGTATGATGAAGTATTACCTTATTTTAAAAAAGCAGAGCATAACGAGATTCATAACAATGAATATCATGGTCAGAATGGACCGCTAAATGTTTGCAATATTGCCCATCAGCCCGAATCATGCAGGTCTTTTGTTGAGGCTGGATCCAAGCTATTTAACTTCAATGATGATTTTAATGGAGCGGAGCAGGAAGGCTTTGGTTATTATCAAACCACTCAAATCAATGGTAAAAGATGCAGTGCTGCAAAAGCCTATCTTGTACCAGCGCTTGAAAGAGAAAACCTTACTGTTTTCACAGATACTCAAGTAAATAAAATTCTCATTGATGGAAATCATGCAAAAGGCGTTGAATGTATTGGCAGTGCAAACAATTCTTTTACGATCAATGCTTCAAAGGAAGTCATCCTCTCCTCGGGAGCATTTGGATCTCCTCAAATACTTTTACGATCAGGAGTAGGGCCAGCAAACGAAATTACCAGGCATGGCATTGACCATCTTGTAGATCTTCCTGGTGTCGGAAAAAACCTCCAAGATCATATTGATTACATAACAGTCCATAAGTACAACTCAATAAAATTAATAGGTTTTAGTTTAAAAAATATATTTTTTAAATATCCTTACGAGATTTTGAAATACCTTTTTATGAAAACGGGCCTTTTTACTTCTACCATTGCAGAGGCCGGCGCTTTTATAAAAACACAGGATGAGTTGGAAGTACCAAATATTCAATTTCATTATGCGCCTGCAATGATTGTTGACCATGGGAGGACGCTTCTTTGGGGCACAGGTATGAGTTGTCATTCATGCTTGTTAAGACCAAAGTCTCATGGCGAGGTCACGCTTGCATCTGCAGATCCATTTGCAGATCCTTTAATTGATCCAAAATTTTTAAGTCATCCTGACGATATGAGAGATATGGTTGATGGCTATAAGATAATGATGAAGGTTCTTGGCAGTGAGCCATTTAGTAAGTACATATCTGAACATACACAAAGACCTATCGACATAAATAATGATGCGGACATTGAACAAGCTATGCGTGAAACAGCTGATACCGTATATCATCCTGTGGGCACGTGTAAAATGGGGAATGATGAAATGTCGGTGGTAGACAGCAAGCTTAAAGTTCTCAAAATGAGTGGATTGAGAGTAGTAGATGCTTCAATTATGCCAACAATCGTTGGCGGCAATACTAATGCTCCAACCATTATGATTGGAGAAAAAGCGTCTGACATGATTCTTGAGGATTGGAACATCCATTAATCTGTTTTAATTACTCCAAAATTACTCTATATCGCTGATTATCCTAGATGGTTTATAATGCTCCATGGATAACAAATACGATATAGCCAAAGATTGGCTTCCCAGATACACAGGAATGCCTGTAGATGATTTTGGAGATTATATTCTCCTCACTAATTTTCAAGACTATGTTGAGCAGTTCGCAGATAGATTTAGCTCAAATATTCAAGGTGAAAATAGACCCATGTCTTCTTGCACCAATGATGCGGGATTAAGCATCATAAATTTTGGTATTGGCTCACCTAATGCAGCAACAATCATGGATTTGTTGGTCGCCAGAAAACCAAAAGGGGTATTATTCTTGGGTAAGTGTGGCGGCTTAAAAGAAACATCTGAAATTGGTAATTTAATTTTACCAATTGCAGCCATTCGAGGGGATGGAACATCCAATGACTATTTCCCACCAGAGGTCCCTGCATTACCCTCATTTAAGTTGCATAAATTTGTCTCTGACAAAATCTTAGATGCAAAAACTGACTATCGAACTGGAGTTATCTATACAACGAATAGAAGGGTTTGGGAGCATGATAAAACTTTTTTAAAAAAATTAAAAAAGACTACTGCAATTGGAATAGATATGGAGGTTGCAACTATTTTTATCGTCGGTCACTATAACGAAATTCCTAGAGGTGCATTGCTTTTGGTTTCAGATGTTCCGGTCACACCGGATGGGGTCAAAACAGAAAAATCAGATAAAGCTGTAACTTCAAAATGGGCTAAGCAACATCTAGATATCGGCATCAATGCAATGACAGATTTAAAAAATAGCAGAGATAAGATTAAACATTTCCGTTACTAATAGGACCATTTATTATTATTTCTTGAAAATAATTAAAAATATCTTGAGCAGAAAGCTCTCTTGCTTTTCTCATCACATCATTACTTTTTAAGTTTATAACCCTTTCTGAAGAGTCTGTAATGAATACTCTAGGAACACCGTCCTTGATCTCGGAATCAAATAAGCTAAATAAATTCATATTGATATCGTAATCCCCAATATCAATATTTAAAATTTCTGCATAACTATTTAAAAACTTTTTTACCAATGGAAGCTCTAATACTCCGGCGAGCAATCTCGCATCAGGACACCAATTAGCTCCAAAGATTACAATAGAATATCTTTTATTCTTAGCGCAGGATTGCAAAAATAGCCTCAGCTCTTTTTTGGATATTATTCTTTTATTAAAAGGCTCAGCGCTTGGTGGATCTGTTAATTCGTCAATATCTATTTTAAGAATCATCGCAGGTGTCTATTTGAATTTTTTAAGTTAATTATTTTAGTGTATCCTAATGATTTCATGGATAAGATAATTAAATTATCACTCATTGCAGTTGCAATTTACATGGCAATTAGAACAATCATTGCTTTATTTTATTATGATCAATTTCCAATTGCCTTTCTTGCAGCTGAGTTCAATCAAGATCAAATGGATGCATATAGAGCCAGAGTTATGCTTCCAGCATTTTTCATAACATGTATCTACTTCACTTTCAGGTATCTTGGAGGTAAAAGTCCAACTTCAACGGTATGGCCCCTTCACGTTGTTGCAATTTCATTGTTAATTACTCAAATTATAGGTTTTGTTACCTTTGTTCCTTTTACAAAAGGTCCGATTATAATGTTTATCATTACTTTGTTTGTTTCATATGTTTCAAGAAAAGCTCATAATCAAAGAAAGAAAGAAATATTTTAAAAGGGAAATATGATTTGGATTATTAGGATATTTTTACTCATTTATGCTGTTATATACTTTGGCATAGGAGCCTGGGCAATCATTGACCCAGTGAAAGATGCTCTTGAGCTCGACGTGCCTTCTTTCATGGCAGCTGTAGGTCTTCAGGTTACCGGAGTTATTGGTTACTCTGAGGTGGCGGGACTTTATGGGGGAATTAATATGATCCTTGGATTGCTCTGTTTTTTTGGTTTATTTAGCAGAGGTATTGCGGCTTATGCCTTTTCGTTATTAGCTTTTTTAACCTTTAGCATAGCGCTAGGAAGATATTTATTTGCATTAATTCCATCGACACCAACTTATTACAATGCTTTTTTTATTTTCGAGGTAGTAACTTTTATTTTGTCACTTTCTTTCTTTTTGTATATGAAATATCTATATAACCCCAGCAAGAAGTCCAATGTAGAGGAGGTAGCTGGCGATTAAAATTATCCCAGCAAATATGAATGCTGATCGATTAAACCTCAATTTAGCTAATGCATAGGTAAGTGCAATAAAAATAGCACTGAGCACCGAAAGTACTATGAAGTCTCGCTCTAGAACAATCGAGTTGAGCTGAATGGTTCCAAAGAATCCAATGATAGGTATTACAAATACCAAGTTAAAAACATTTGAGCCGATGATATTTCCAACTACCATTTGATGCTTTCCTTTGCCAAGAGCAACAATGGTCGCCGCTAATTCAGGCAAGCTAGTACCTAATGCAATAATTGTGAGTCCGATAATTAGCTCAGAGATTCCTAAAATTATAGCTGTGTTCTCAGCATAAATAATTGAGATATTGGACCCAGCAATGAGTCCAACTAATCCAACGAGTGATAAAAACAAACTTTTTGTAAATTCAGAAGGCTCTGAAGTTCCAGTCTCGGAAACTTCTTCAAATTTTGAAAGCACATACATGAAGAGCATTAAAATTCCGATGAAGCCGACACTTTCATTTATTGAAATCGAGCCATCAGTAAGAGTTAGGCCCAGCAAAAGAATTGATAGCGCAAATGGAAATAAATTCCATAATTGTGTTTTAGATGACTCTCTAAAATATAAACATGAAACTCCAAAAATTAGCGCAATATTTGAAATATTTGAGCCAATGGCTGTTCCAAGAGCTATATCCTCACTTTCATTAAAGATAGCGGAAATTCCAACGAATATTTCTGGAGCGGAAGTTCCAAATGCTATTAAGGTTAACCCAATAACGAGATCGCTAACTCCTAGATGTTTTGCTAGAACAGAGGCATGATCAACAAACTTGTTTGCACCCCAAACTAGAATTGTTATTCCAGCTAAAAGCAAAGCAATGTTAGTAAGAAGCTCCATCGGAACATTCTAAAGCTAATACTATTGAATTCATAATGATTTCAAGACAACATAAGCACTTAATATATATTGCAAGGTAAATTATGAAAATTACAGATCTTTTTAATGTTTCAGGTAAAGTTGCTGTTGTTACTGGTGGTTCAAGGGGCATAGGTGAAATGATAGCTGCAGGTCTTTTAGCCAATGGTGTAAAGGTATATATCACAGCGCGAAAAGAAGCAGCTCTCATGCTAAAAGCCAAAGAGCTATCCGAAACCTTTCAAGCTGAGTGCCTACCTGTACCCTGTGACTTAAGCACCATGGAAGGTATGGAAGAATTCTCTTCATATCTTCAATCTCAAGAAGAGAGCATTGATTTCTTAATTAATAATGCTGGAGCTTCTTGGGGCGAGCCTTATGCTGAGTATTCTGAAAAAGGCTGGGATAAGGTGATGGATCTTAACGTAAAAAGTATCTTTTATCTTACTCAAAAACTTACACCTATGTTGGGTCTTAATGCTTCTGTCGAAGATCCTGCAAGGGTAATTAATATAGGTTCAATTGATGGTTTAAATGTTCCTGCTCTTGAAAGCTATGCTTACGGCACCTCAAAAGCGGCAGTGCATCACTTGACCCGTGTTCAGGCTAGAAGATTGGTTGGAGAAAATATTCTAGTGAATGCAATTGCACCAGGACCATATGAGTCCATGATGCTTGGAGCGGCAGTAAACCATGACTATTCTTTAATCGAATCTAGAAATCCAAGAAAAAGAATTGGATCGCCAGAGGATATAGCAGGTCTAGTTATATTTTTGTGCTCAAGGGCTGGAGCTTACACTGTTGGTGCGGTGATCCCATCGGATGGAGGTTTGGTCGGAACAGCAGGTCATGATCTAAGCCAATCATGAGCCTGTATGAAAAATACTTTCTACCAAAACTACTAGATTGTTGCTGTGGGATGGAGGGCTTTCAAAAGAAAAGAGCCCAAGTAATTCCTCATGCATCAGGAAGAGTATTAGAAATTGGAATTGGCTCAGGTTTGAATTTTGATTTCTATGATTTTAATAAAGTTACCGAAGTGGTCGGCGTTGACCCCGCCGTCAGCTCAATAGCTATTGCTAAATCAAGAGCCAGTCAATATAACTCTAAAATTTCTTTTATTGAAACGACAGCTGAATCAATCAATCTTGAATCTTCAACTTTTGATAGTGTTGTTATAGGGTACAGTCTTTGCACCATCCCTGATCCTATGAAAGCGTTAGCAGAAGCCCATAGATTGCTTAAACCAGGCGGCTCATTATTTTTTATGGAGCATGGTTTAGCGCCAGAGCCCAATGTCCAAAAATGGCAACATCGTATTTCACCCATCTGGAAAAAAATTGCTGGTGGCTGCAATCTAAACAGAAATATCGAAGAAATTATTTTAGCTGGCGGTTTTAAATTTAGGGATTTAAAAAAGAAATACATTAAAGGCCCAAAGATAGCCTCATTTATATACTACGGCGAAGCGCCTAAAGTTTGACAGAGCTTACTTCCTCAAAAGACTCAATAATAAGCTTTCTCATCCATATGTGAGACCCATCATTGTCATCGCTATTGTGCCAAATTAAATATTGTTCAAGAGGAGGGACATGAATAGGGATTTCAACATAGCTTAACCCATGTTTTTTAGCAAAAGTCTCTGAGCATAATAGACATAAATCCGTTGATCGAACTATTTCAGGTGTGATTTGATAATGTTGTGACCTGAGAGCAATTTCAGGTTGCAATTGCATTTTCTGCATTTCCATCTCTACAACAGAAGCGCCTCTTTTTCTATTTGAGATGTTTATATATTTTAATTTTAAAATTTCATCTAAAGTTATTTCTGATATTTTGGATAAAGGGTGATTGGCACGATGCGCAACAACAAATTGATCAGAGAAAACTTTCATTGAATTTGTATCTTTTGAATTAGGGATAAATGGGTCAACTGCAAAACTTAGTTCATTAGTTGCCAAGGCATGAGGCACTTGATCCCTAGCAGAATAATAGCACTCAAGTTTGATATTGGGAGCTTGCTTTTCCATCTTACTCATTAGGATCGCCAATATTCGACCTTCATTGATATCTCCAAGAGATATTCTAAAAGTTTTTTGGCTTGTCGCTGGATTAAACTCATCAGGTTCATTTACACTTTTTTGCATGAGTTGCAAAGCGTTTTGAATGTCCTTGATAATATTTTCAGTTTTTTGCGTCGGAACCATGCCGCTGCCAGTTCTAACAAAAAGCTCATCATCAAATTTCTCTCTTAATCGAGAAAGCGCATTAGATACTGCAGGTTGCGTGATGCCCACAACTTCGGCAGCCTTAGTAAGACTGCCCTCGGTATATATAGAATTCATAATAACGAACAGGTTTAAATCAAAGGTACTTATTTTCATTTTTACTTAGCCCTATAGCTTTGCGAGTTGGTAGCAGTTATTATGTTTATTACAAATTAGTAACTAATAATAAAGTTATTTTATAACATTCACAATACTTATATTATAAATAACATCCATTAATAAGAGGAAAAATCATGAGAGATCTAAGGCCAGAAGTTCAAGCATTTCTTGATAGAGTTGCAGCGTTTATTGATACTGAAATTAGACCAAATGAGGCAACATATGCACAGCAAGTTGAAGAGGGTGGTCGCTGGTGTGTTCCTCCAGTTATGGAAGAAATGAAGGCAAAAGCAAAGGCTGAGGGCCTATGGAATTTTTTCTTGCCTGGCTACGAAGGTGAATTTGGTACTGGCCTATCTAATTTTGAGTATTCGCACCTTGCAGAAAAAATGGGTGCCGTTGGGATTGCTTCAGAAGTTTTCAATTGTTCAGCACCAGATACTGGCAACATGGAGGTTTTAGAACGTTACGGCTCAGAAGAGCAAAAAGAAACTTGGTTAAAACCCCTTTTAGCTGGCGAAATAAGATCTGCTTTTGGAATGACAGAGCCTGGTGTTGCTTCATCGGATGCAACAAATATGGCTGCAACAGCGGTCCTTGATGGCGATGAATACGTAATTAATGGAGAGAAATGGTGGACATCTGGCGCAGGAGATCCTCGTTGTAAAATTATAGTTTTTATGTGTGTTACTGATCAAGATCCAGATTCTCCGCGGCATAAAAGACATTCTCAAATTCTTGTTCCTATGGATTCTGAGGGAATTGAGGTTAGAAAAATGATGGAAGTATTTGGTTGGGATGATGCTCCCCATGGCCATGCACATCTTAAATTTACAAATGTGCGCGTTCCAAAAAGTAATATGATTCTTGGTGAGGGAAGAGGTTTTGAGATTGCACAAGGTCGTTTAGGACCCGGAAGAATACATCACTGCATGAGAGCTGTGGGCTTGGGTGAAAGAGCGTTACAAATGATGTGCGAAAGATCTCAAAGTAGAGTAGCTTTTGGTAAGCCGCTTTCTCAGCTAGGGGGCAATATGGATATTATTGCTAACTCAAGAATTGAGCTTAATATGGCAAGGCTTTTAACGCTTCAGGCTGCGCACATGATGGATACGGTTGGTAATAAAGTTGCTGCAAGTGAAATTGCTCAAATTAAGGTAATTGTTCCAAATATTGTTTGTGATGTTATTGATCGAGCCATTCAAATGCATGGTGGTGCTGGAGTCTCACAGGTGTTCCCGTTAGCAAGAATGTATGCGGGGATGAGAACTTTACGACTAGCAGATGGGCCTGATGAGGTGCACAGAAGATCAGTTGCTAGGTATGAACTTGGTAAATATTCAGACTATGATAAAACCAAGGTAGAGTCTTCAAATGTTAGCAGGTCATAGAAACATACTTGGCAAATAACTTAATTTTTTACGACACCGAGACAACTGGGCTGATCAAAGATTTTGCTCAGATTCTTCAGTGTGGATCAATTCGTGCAAATCGTAATTTAGAAATTCAAGATGAACAAAACCTAGGTTGCGCTCCATTGCCTTGGGCAATTCCTCATCCGATGGCGATGGTTACAAATAAAAAAACTCATTTGTTTAATTCAAATATTTCTCACTACGAAATGATGAGAGATCTTAATCGTCAATGGCGGCAGTGGACAATAGATGAGCCTGGTGTGTTTATTACATTCAATGGAATGGCTTATGATGAGGAGCTTATTAGAAGGCAGTTTTATTGGAATCTATTTGAGTCTTATCTAACCAATACTAACGGTAATAGTCGTCTAGATCTGCTGCTCATGATGAATAATGTAGCAGCATTTTTTTCAGATTTACTAGAGATTCCTCTATATCAAGGAGGACCAGCTATTAGTTTGAAGCAGGCAGATTTAGCTGAAGCAAATGGAATTGAAATTGGCGATGCCCATGATGCAATTGCTGATTGCAAACTGATGATCTCCTTGCTTGAAATAATTAATGCACAAAAACCAGAGTTGATTGATTTCTTTATCAGCATTGCTTCCAAGCCCGGAGTTCAAGATGCCGTGCAAAAACCAGGATTCTTAGGTCTTGGAGAAGTATTTCGCCGTGAAGTATTCAGATATCCGGTTGTGCCATGTGGTAGCAAAGCACCAAATGAGTTAATGTTTTTTGATCTTAGTTTTGATCCTGATGAAATTTTTGATTTAGATACGCAAGAAATTTATTCCATGGTTCAAAAACCTGGTAAATCAGGACCATTTAAAAAATATGCAATCAATAAAACAATTCCTATTTGTCCAAGCGATATGATCAAAGATAAAGCGTGTTTTGATATTGATTTCGATGTTTTAGAAAAGAGAGCCAAGCAAGTAAGAGAAAATATAGATTTTCAATCTTTGGTCAGTCAAGCCATGGCAGATAAAATTAATAATTGGAATAATGAGTATGATCATATTGAGCAAATGATATATGCTGGCGGCTTTCCATCCAAAGAAGATAAGGACTTAATGGCGGATTTTCATCGCATTGATTCAGCTATTGAGCGAATAAAGATTTGTCGTAATATTGCTGATGATCGACATAGGTTGTTTGCTGAAAGACTAATTTGCCAGTTCTACCCTCAAGATGCTCCGGAAGATATGATGCAACGTTATCAAGCCCTTATAACCGAAAGATTGAATGAAGAAGGTCCTTGGGGTTCAATGAGCAAAATAATGGGCGAACTGGATAAACTTTTAGAGAAAGATAATACCGAAGAAGCTCATCGTATTCTTCAGGAAACTAAAGAGTTTTTGACCCAAAGATCTATAGCAATAGATTGACTGTAAGAATTTACCAAATTTTTTATCATTAAAATGACATTTTATCATTTTTATGTATACTTTAATGTTCGTTTTAGATTTTTTTGTTTTTTTGATATGCAGTTAAACGAAATACATGCAAAGCCAAGTCTGAGATCTGCTCATACTTGCAAAATCGGTAAGCTTTTTAAAGACAGAAGAGCATTATTATCATTATCAGAATTTCAAGTTGCCTCCGAGACCTTCATTAATGTTAATTATATTAAAGCAATTGAATCGGGAGATTATTCTGTTTTTCCAGCAAGAGTTTTTGCCCTTCAATACTTTAATAAATACGCTAATTTTTTAGATTTACAATTAGATTTTTTTGATATCTATAACTCTTGTAAATAGAAACTGCTTTTAAATTAGCTCATCAAGATTTTTTCACAACGCCTTAATTCAGGCTTATTAAATTTTTGGACTAGCTGTATAATACTGAAAGATTTTTAGACCCGTAGCTCAGTTTTGGTTAGAGCGTCGCATTGACATTGCGAAGGTCGATGGTTCGAGTCCATTCGGGTCTACCACTTTGTTAGATTTAATTTAATCTCATACAATCATCGATACAAAATCACACATAATTAATCAATGAATCAAGTTTCAACATATTTTCATAATTTTGATCTCATTGATGAGAAGAAAATATCTATTCTGTTTATCCCTGGTGCTGGCATGGATCACAGATTTATTAGGGCTTTGAATCTCCCTCATGCAGAATTTAACAAGCCCTTAGTGATTGATTTGCCCGGACATGGCAATTCACAAGGCATATCAAGCAATAACATTAGTTCATATAGTAAATTTTTAGTAAGCGCATTAGAAGATTTGAATTTAGAGAATTTATATTTGTGCGGTCATAGTATGGGTGGTTTGATAGCCTTGGACATGGTTGTGAGCAATAATTTCTTGCCTAAGTCCATTATTTTACTGAACAGCATTTATCCTACTGCAGTGTCTGATGTTTTGCTCGCAAAGGCACAGGCTAGTAATGCTCTTGCAGCTGATTTTATTATTAAATACGGCTTACATAGAAAGTTATTGGGTATGAAAAATATTTTTCCAGAGAAGAACAATGCTGTTATGTTTAATGATCTTAAGGCTTGCAATGATTACAAGCTTGATATGGATAGTCTCAAAAACTTAAATTTACCACTTTCTATTATTTTGGGCAGTAAGGATAAGTTAGTAAATTTAAAAGAGGTCAAAAATTTTACAAGTCAGATACCAAGCACAATATATGAAATGGAGGATGTTGGACATTTTCCATTTTTTGAAAATCCTGCAGAGTTAAGTAATTTAATTGCATCTCTTGTCTAAAGTATTTTTTTCTAGTTAAGATATCAATAGATTGTTTTATTGATTGAAAAAAAGGGGGAGATATTGAGTGACTTATATATTTTAGATTGCGGTCTTGGTAGTGAGTTAAAACGAAAAGGTTTTGATTTGCCGGACTGGACTAACTCTATATGGTCTGCTCAAGCAATTATTGATGAGCCTGATCTAATTGTTGAAATTCATAAAGACAGCATAGAGGCGGGCAGCACTGTAATTACCACTAGCAATTATTATGCCACGCCATTAATTCTTAAAGACAAGCAATCTAAATTTGACTACAAAGAACTTAGCGAAATTGCTTTAACATTGGCAGAAAGGGCAGTAAAACAATCAGGAAAAGATATTATGATTGCTGGATGCTTTCCACCAATTAATGTTTCCTTTAGACCAGACCTTACGCCCAATAAGAGCGAAGTGGAGAGTTTTTACGAGACTCTTGCAGAGATCTATAAAGGCAGGGTTGATGCAATACTGTGTGAAACAATGGCATCAATTTTTGAAGGCGAGATTGCTGCTGATGTTGCGTCGCAGCATTTTAAAAAAGTTTGGCTGAGTTGGAATACCAGAGGTTTAAATCCATCGCTGATTCCTTCAGGAGAGGAGTTAATACAGGCTGCAAAGTCAGTTTCAAAATTTAATTTAGATTGCCAGTTGATCAATTGTGCACATGCTGACTTAATTACTGAGTCATTGGAAATTTTAAAGTCTGTTGCATCTAACATCGGAGTTTATGCAAACTCCTCCATACACACATCAAGAGAAAAACAATTAGAAAGCTATGAAAATATAAGTGAAGTTCACTATCATCATCAGACCGAAATTTCTTCTGATGAATATGCTGAATTTGCAAAGAAATGGATCGCTATGGGCTGCAAAATTGTAGGTGGGTGCTGTACAACAACTCCAGATCACATCAAAAAAATAGCAGAGCTAAGATCTTAAGTTTAAGTCCATACGAATAAGATCATCGGGATTGAGATCGCAACGATAACGCATTCTAAGGGTAAACCTAGGCGCCAGTAATCTCCAAATTTATAGTTTCCAGGTGCCATTACCAAAGTATTACATTGGTGTCCGATGGGCGAGAGAAATGCACAGCTTGCTCCTACCGCTACGGCCATTAAAAAGGGTTCAACCGGCTGACCAACTTGCAGGGCAAGATTGGCTGCTATGGGAGCCATAATTACAGCAGTTGCTGCATTATTAACAATATCTGAAACAAACATGGTAATTACAAGCACCATCAAAATTAACCAAGGCAAAGGCAAGCCATCGGTGGTAGCTGTAATAAAATTAGCAATGTTTAATGAAATCCCTGAGGTTTCTAGTGCTTGTCCCACTGGAATCATTGCCGCCAGCATAACCACAACAGGCCATTCTATATTTCTATACAAATTACCATTCAAAACTTTAATGGATATAAAGGCTATGACACACAATAAAAATGCCACCACAATATCCATTACATTAAACGCAGTTAATCCAATTGCTAAGCCAAAAAATATTAAACTTTTAAGTAAACGACTGCGACTTGGTATCGTTTGCAGATCTCTTTCCATCAAAGGCATTAAGCCAAGATGTTTGATACGCTCTTTGACTCCTTCATCATCAATTGTCCTTACACCTAAAAGCAAAACATCTCCAACTTTGAATGCTTCTCTGGCTAATCTAGTTCTAAATTTTGCGCCTTGTCTCCATAATCCAAGCAATGCCAAATCATCTGACGCCAGCCTTTTAAGGAAGTCATGTTTCCTGCCAACAAGCCTAGAGCCTGCTGTTACCATGACTTCAATTTCTGCAAGATCAGATTCTTTAACAGTTACCAAGTCATCTGCTATTTCAAACCCCAGAGTCTCTTGAATCGAAGAAATATCATCAGGCGAGGTTTTAATTACTAAAATTTGACCGGGTTGAATTTTTCTACCCATTGAAACTCTGGAAACTCCTCCTGAATCATTTACCATGCCGAGGACTTCCGTTTCTGGCCCAGATATTTTTTTTATCTCTGACAATCTCATGCCAATTGCTTTGCTGTCATCCTTTACAGTTACTTCAAAAAGATAATTTTTAAGATCAATTAACCTAGTGGTGTCAGCAGCATTATCTCTGATCTTTACCAGCCTAAAACCTATCAATGCAATAAATAAAACGCCTAGGATACTTACGGCTAAGCCAACGAAAGAATAATCAAAAAAGTTGAAAGTAACCCCGGTGTATTCTTGTCTATACTGGGCAATAATAATATTTGGAGGCGTTCCAATGACTGTATTCATCCCTCCAAGAATACTTGCAAAAGCTAATGGCATAAGAAACTTCGAAGGATTCCATTCCATTTTTTGACATGCAGAAAGAGTAATTGGTAAAAGGAGAGCCATGGCTCCAATGTTATTCATAAAGGATGACAGAAATGCTGCTACCACCATAATCATAATTAAAAACTGATTTTCACCCAAAGTCATTCTAGAAATGAAGTTTCCAGCTAAACTGACCATTCCTGCTTCTTGCAGACCTCTACTGATTAATAAAACCAATGCAACTGTAATTACTGCTGGATGCCCAAAGCCAGAAAAGGCATTTTCTGCTGGGACTATCCCAAAGAGAACCAGTGAGGCTAGGCAGATTAAAGTAACAGCGTCATAGCGCCACTTACCCCAGATAAGAAGACCCATCAATACCACTAAGGTACATGAAAGAATTGCTTGATCTGACATACTTATACCTTTTCCTTTATTTGATTCATAGCAATGATCATCCTAACAAATAAATACATTAAATAATGATTATTATAATTGCGCGAGTTAATTTTTTATAATGCAGACTCAAGTTATAATTTCACTATGAAAAAAATATTAGATACGTGCAATAAGTTTTTTGGACTAATTATTGTTATAAATATTTTCCATCAAATTGTATCCAGCGCTGGTTATTTTGCGCTTGAGATTCCTATCCTTCAATTTTTATATTGGATATCAATCGGAATCTTTGGAATTGAGTTTATCTTGAGAGTTTTTGTTGAGCGTAGAATCTCTGTTCTTCTTTCGCTGGATGCACTGGTTCTAATTAATCAAGTTTTATTTTCTGTTTATGATCTAAGAATACTGCGCTTATTCAGATTATTTGATATTTTTAGCCAATCAAGATTTTTATTACCTACCAATACATTAATAAATACAATTATTAAGCAAAGAAATGCTTTGATGGGATCACAAATTATGGTCCTCTCAATCTTGTTGGTTGTCTCTACTTTTATCTATTTTTTAGAATCTTCAGTTCAGCCAGATGTGTTTGGTAGTATTCCTTCTACCATGTGGTGGGGCATAGCTACACTTACCACCGTTGGTTATGGTGATGTGGTTCCAATGACTGATTTGGGTAAATTATTAGCCAGTCTAACAATGCTGGTTGGTATTGGGATGTTTGCACTGCCTGCAGCCATACTTGCTTCTGCTTATTATGAGGAAATTCAAAAAAAGAATTTTTTAGTTAGCTTCGAAGCTATTGCCTCTGTTCCATTATTTCAGGAATTACCTATAGGGGCAGTTGGAAAAATCAATGAAAAGCTTGAAGTTGTTTTAGTCAGTGAACATGAAACAATTTTTTCTAAGGGTGATGAAGCTGATTCCATGTTCATTATTGAATATGGAAAAGTTAAAGTTGAAATTGAGAAGCCAGTTTATTTAGTAGCAGGTGATTATTTTGGAGAAATGGGTCTGCTCGGTAACGCCCCGAGGAACGCTACAATTACAGCAGCAGATGACACAAAATTGCTTGAATTAACTAAGTCAGACTTGGCGGAACTATCCGAGGAGCACCCAGGTTTATTTAAGGAATTAGAACTAAGCGCTTCAGCCCGATCTTCAGATTAGTCATCACCTTTATCGGGTGCAGAGGCGTGAGAAATATCCTTCGCTTTTAAACCCTCTGTTGAGTAATTTGAGCTTTCTAACGGATCGGTATTTTCAACGTAAACTGAAGTTGAAGGGTACGCAAACTCTGAGCCGTTGGTGCGCACTATTTTAATAATTTCAAAGATTAGATTTTGTTTAATTTTTGAAAAATCAGTTAGACCCACTGGATCTGTATAACAAAGCACTCTGATATCAATGGAGCTCGATCCTAGTTCATCTGTTCGAGCAAAGGATTCTTGATTAGGATTATTAATAAACTCGTCAGATGTAGTAATAAAAGCAGTTATTTCATCGCAAATTGTTGCTAGCTGCTCTTGAGTAGTTGAATAAATAAGATTTAAGTTCCAGCTAATTCTTCTAAACTCCATCATCCCATGATTGATCACTTTAACATCTGAAAGATCTTTATTTGGAACAAGCATTGGAGCTGTATCAAACATTCTAACCAAGGTTGACCTGAAGCCAATATCTTCCACCATCCCATGCAAAGAACCTGGAACTTCAATTCTATCTCCCGGCTGGAATCTATTTTCTCCAATAATTAAAAGTCCCGAGATTAGATTTTTGAATAAATCTTGTGCTCCTAAGGCAACCGCCACCGAAAAAAGTCCCAAGCCAGCTACCAATGGGCCAATTTGAATGCCGAATATATCTAATATAATGCCTAGACCTACAATCCAAATGATTATCCTGGCAGCTCTCTCTAACCACATCGTCATTGACCTAGTTAAAACTGAGCTTGATGTAAATGCTTGAAAAATTGGTGCAATGCTGTTGGCTAGGGCGCTAAAAATAGTAAAAGCAATCATGGCTTTAACGAGATTAGTTGCAAAGATGTTTGCAACACCTGTGAGGGGCAAGTAAACAGTAATGAAGTATAAAGCCACCGTCATTGGAATATAGCCTAGAGGCTTCTTGAGTGACTCTAGCAGCACATCATCAATTTCTGATGTTGTATTAGCTGTTAAATTTTCTAACCATTTAATAACTCTACCAACAAAGAATGCTCTGCTAATTGCTCCAGCTATAAAAATTAGCATTGAAACAATAATTTCAGTTATGCCTATGCCGAAAAAACCCTGCTCCCAGACATTTGTAAAAATTTCTATAAATCCTTCCATAATTAATTTAAATCATAAGAAAACATTGTTGAAATAGATTCATCTGACTTTTCTGCCAAGATTGGTGGGTCAGAGTCATGAAAAGATGAATACTGCATACTAATGTTTAAATTTTCATTTACTTTAAAAATCCAGGCTAAGATCATACTTGCTTTGTAGTCATTCTCAAAATCATTAATGCTTGGTTGAAAATAGATGGTTGGCTTAAAAGATATATTTTCAGCGATCGGGAAAACATTGTGCAAATAAAAACCCAATCTTTCAGTTGATTTAGATATGCCACTTAAATCAGTCTCATCTTCACCCAATAGACCGGCACCAAATCTTGCAGAGGAATTTATTTCATATCTCATGCCTCCACCTATCACCGACCTTTTTTTATAATTTCTAAATGGATTCTCGCTATATTGCACATACAGCTCCCAATTCATGTCTTCCTCTCCAATAAAGGTATATCGTCCATGCATAAATCTAGATTCATCCATTACTTTATTATTAGATTGCCTTTCACTTTGCTGTAATATTAAAAAAGTTTCTGCATCTTTTGAATTATTGTCGAATCTTAATTTTACAGAATAAAAATCTCGGTCTCTGTTGCCTCTGGATGCATCTAGCTTAGTTCCTATGTTGGTAAAAAACCCTATTTCTCCCTCACGTCTATCATCTTCAATATTAACAATGGCTTGACCCATCGCACTCCCAGAGCTTAAAAACACAGTGAGGATAAAAAAATATTTAACATTATTTATTTGTTGCAACATAAACTCCCTCCCAATCAGCAGACGGCGGATTAATCATATAATCCTCAATCCTTGATTTCATGTGCGCATAGTATAGTTCAAGGTCATTAGGAGAGGATATTAATTTATTAATTAATGAGTTGGCTTCATTCCAATTTTGAGCTCGATACTCTTTCAAAAACTGTTGGTGATTATCTAAAAAACTTTCTTTAAATAAAATATCTGCAGGGAAGCTAGTAAAAATTGTTTGAGCAGTTGTTTTGCCTTTCACTGCGATTTTATCAATTTCAATAACTTGATAATTGGCATCATCGATATATGAATTTTCACCCATAATCATATTTAGACCATAATTTGATGATTGACTTTCAAGTCTGGATGCAAGATTAACCGCATCTCCGAGCACCGTATAATCAAACCTTTTATCCGAGCCCATGTTTCCAACGATGCATTCACCCGAGTTAATACCTATACCTATTTCTAACTTAAAATCTATATTCCCCTCTGCTTCATTGTTAAATTGAGATAGGGCTTCATGCATAGCATGAGCAGAATCAATTGCTAATTGACGATGATTTTCTTGATCCGTAGGAGCATTCCAAAAAGCCATAATGCAATCTCCCATATACTTATCAATAGTACCCCCATGATCAAGGATTGCATTCGATAATACCGTTAGCAATTGATTGATAAGTTGCGTTAAAGCCTCAGGATTATCTTTGTATTGTTCTGAAATTTTTGTAAATCCTCGAATGTCTGAAAATAAGAATGTCATTTCCTTTTTTTCACCCCCCAGAACCAATGATTCGCTTGATTCTGCTAGACGGTTTACCATTTCTGGAGATAGATATTGTGCAAAGGCACCTCTGACCCTGCTTCGCTCCAATTCGGTAAAAAGAAAATTAAAGAAAGTAACAGCCACATATACACTCAAAGCAATAATTAGAGGTGAAATAGGGTCTACTAAAAACAGTTTAGATTTAAAAAAGTAATAACTTGTACCTACTATTCCACTTGATCCGACTGCAAGAACACTCAACCCTCCAATTGGCCCCAAAGCTTGAATGCCTAAAGTGATTGATATGGCTAAAATCAGCCCAGCCAGAAACTCAGCTCCAAACAGCCAGTCGGGTCTCTGCAAAAATTCATTAGCAAAAATTTGTTGAATAAATTGAGCAATAATCGTTACTCCTGGAATATTTTTTTCTGTTGGGGTAGACCTTAAATCCAATAATCCTGAAGCAGAGGTGCCCACCAATGCAATTTTTCCATCAAAAAACTCTGGTGGAATTATTCCTGATATGACATCAGCAGCAGATACAGTGGTGATATTTTCTGTCGGCGCAAAGTAAACCCAGGCATTGCCCTCGGGTGTAGTTGGGATAGTAAGTGGGCCCAGTTTAACGTTGTTAATGCCTGTATTAGCGCCATAAGCCTCTTCACTTGAGGCATTAGATGATTTAATTTGATAGGTGGATGCGCCCACCGCAACTCGGGTGATTTCCATGGCAAGGCTTGGAACCAATTGATCACCAACTCTTTCAAAAGTAGGGAGCAGGCGAACCACGGAATCATCATTTCCAATGCTCATAGATCCAATCCCTGCGGCTGCATTATCTAACGAGGGTATGTTTCTTTGTGCGCTTAAATAATTTCTGATAAAAAGTTTAGGGTCATCACCTTGGGTCACTAGCCCAAATTTATTTTTTAAAGGTTTAAGAGATTTATTTTTATTATTTAGAGCTTGTCCTAGCACCACAGTTCCATGATTTTCTATGGCTTGCGCAAATAGGTTATCGTTGTTGGGCAGGGCGCTTAACTCTTTTTTTAAAACTGCATTTTCGGGATAGGAAGCTATTAAATTTTGTGGATTGGTTCTATCTGGCTCTGCAAAAACAACATCGAATCCCAAGGCTGCTGCAGAATAGGCTTGATTGGTTAATTGTGCTAGTTGATTTCGGGACCAAGGCCATTGTCCAATCCTTGACAGTGAGCTATCGTCAATATCAATAATGACTACTGGATCCTCAGCGTATACATTTCTTGGCAAGATTCTTTGAAAAGTATCAAAAGAATAGTTTTGCAAAGCGCTGAAGATTTGTAATGGATTCAAAATAGGTAAGAAGCTAACAAAAATCGCAAAGGCTAAAAGACCAAATCGAGATAATTTTTTTAAATCTTTTTTCACGGAAATTTACTGTTTATCAACAAACCTTTGAACTCTTTGAATATATTTTTTATGAGTCTTTCTGGGCAGATTAATTAAATTTACTGAATTCATTAAATCTGAGTAGACATGAATAGTTTTTCTTCCCTTTAATAATTCTCGCAAAGCATTCTGGTAGGTCCAAAAAATATATGTTTGCGACATCTTGAAGTGTCTTAGGTTATCCTTCGATAAATCTGGTTCTTCTTTTTGAGCAATAGCATCTGCTAAAAATTGGCTGGTCATGGGTTGAGTTAATACCCATGCTTCATTGATGCTGTTTGGATTTGCTATTAACCAGTTGGCCATGTATTCATCTTGATATAAACGAATGGCAACATACCAGCTGTAGTAAATCTTAAAAAGATTTGATTTTTCATTTCTTAGTTCTAAGTCAACCACTTCAGCCGCTCCGGTGACTACTTTTATGATTGAAGCATGATGAATTTCATCAAGGTTGTTGAAATATCTATAAAAAGTACCGTAGGCTGTTTTAGATTTTTTTGAGATGCTTGAAACTGAAATTTTTTCACCTTTATTGATCATTTCTATCACCGCATCAACCAGTGCGGTTTGAGTTTTTTGCGATTTTTTCATATTTCAATTATACAGCTTGATATTCACACATGTGTTTTTTAGTAAAAAGTGATATTTTGTCATTAATTCTATATAATGTGCTTGAAATTGACTAATTTCGTTACTTTTTATAATAAAATATATGGTTTTTAAAAGGCTCTTTTGTGTATTTTTGCTAGCATTTCTAGCTGAAAATCTTTACTCACAAAATGTTACACCTGCCATATCAGATCCCGTTCAATTGGCTCAAGCTGAGCAAAAAAAACAAGAGGTTTTCAAGCAACTTTTTAAGGACCCAACCAATTTATCTTTGCTATTTGAGTATGCCAATTTATCTATTTTGGTGGGGGATTTGGAGGGAGCAATTGGTGTATTTGAGCAAATGCTCATTTATGACTCGGAATTGCCAAGAATTAGATTGGAATTGGGGGTTCTTTATTTTCGATTAGGAGCCTATGCACTTGCAAATAACTACTTAAAAAGTGTAAAAGAATATGATCCACCTCCAGAAGTTGTGGCAAAAGTGGATGGATTTTTAGATGCAATAGTCAATGCGGAAAAATCAATTCAGTGGCAGCAAAATCTTGGAATGGGCTTTAAGCATACAACCAATGGAAACTCTGGTATTAATGCCGATTTTATTGAGATAGGAGATTTCCTGCTTCCTGTCGATCCAAATTCCAAGCGTGAAAGCGATCGATCTACTATGCTTAATTATTCTTTGTCTATTGATCAAGATCTCAAGCACCCAAGGGGAGATAACATTCAGTATTTCTTTAGCTATGGATCAGACACACTAGATACTTTTACTCAATTCAACATTCAAAGCAATGTGCTGTCTGTTCGGAGAAATTTTAATTTAGATGAAAACTATTTTTCTTTTTTCAATTTAGAGGACCCAGTTTTTGCTCCAAATATTAATTTACTTAGAGTCGTTCTTAATCGAGAAGAAATTTTGCGCAGTGGAAGGATATCGCTGGATTACAGTGGCATCTTAGATAATGGGAGCTCCATGCTGTTTTCCTATTATCGTGACGAGAAAATATTTAAAACAGGTGCGCAAAAGAACGGGAGAATTAATGGTATGAGCTACGGGCAAAGTTATGTAATACCTGGCTCTCAGGCTCTAATTGGCTATAAGTTAATTTTAGAAAACTACAGAGCTAATGCTGGTTACGAATTTTATGAAAATTATGGCGTTGAGTTTAGCTATTCAAAGCCCTTGAGAGAAAATTGGCAGTTTTCTTCTAAATACAGCTATCAAGATAAATCTCATGATGAAGATTATCCACTATTTGGGGCAAGGCATGACGAGATGGAGAGCTTAAGAATGAATATGATGAGACCTTTTGGTTCTTGTTGGTCATTAAACCTAGGCGCAGTTCATAGCTCATCTGACAGCTCTATCAACATTTATAAACGCGCATCAACCAATCTAACAGCTCAGGTTAATTACCAATGTTTCAAATAAAGCCTATTAAATCTCATTTAGTTCTAGCTATTGCATGTCTAAGCTTTGTGCAAATTCATGCCCAAGAGCAGATTGGAGTTGCATCGGCTGTTAATAAAAACACCACCGATTTAACCCTGGAGCAAGAGCGCAAGCTCATCGATGCAGGTTATGAAATCATTCAAAACCACACCATTGAAACCGATGAAATTGGTCGGGCGCAAATGATGCTGCTTGATGGCACAGCTTTTTCAGTGGGTCCTAATTCAAGCGTTGTGTTGGATAAGTTTATCTATAACCCAGAAACAGCCGAAGGATCATTGGAGGTCACTGCTCGAGGCCTACTCAGGATAGTTGGGGGGAAGGTTACCAAAAAACAACCAGCTCTCATTAGAACCAATTCAGCGACTGTGGGTATTAGAGGGGGAATAGGAATCATCCAAACCGTTGGTTCGCAAACAAATGCAACTTTTCTCTATGGTCAAGAGATGACCGTAACTCCAAATTGTGTTGATTTAGATACATTTGCAGATCAATGCTCACCAGATTTTGAAACAACAGTAACAGAGCCAGGATTTTCTGTGTCAGTTGAAGATGAAAGTTCAGAACCCAGCGAGCCAGTTGAGGTCACCGAAGAAAGTCTTGATGAATTACAAGGTGGATTAGAGGGTCAAGAAGAAAGCTCAGAGGAAAGCTCTTCAGAGGAATCAAGCGAGGAGAGTGAAGGGGAGTCTTCAGAGGAGAGTGCGTCTGAAGAATCTGAAGAGTCAAGCGAGGAGAGTGAAGGGGAATCTTCAGAGGAGAGTTCATCTGAAGAATCTGAGGAGTCAAGCGAGGAGACCGAGGGAGAATCAACAGAAGAAGGCTCATCAGAGGAGTCAGAGGGTTCCAGCGAAGAAACTCAAGAAGAAACATCAGATACTTCCTCAGATGAATCAGAGGGATCCCCTGAAGCCGAATCATCTGCAGATAGCTCATCTGATTCAAGCGATCAAGAAACTCAAGAAGGTAACAATGAAGGCAGTGATGCAGATTCATCTGCTGGTCAAAATACACAAGAGTCATCCTCTGGAGCTAATGAAACTTCAGATGCTGATCAATCAAGCCAAGCACCAGATTCTCAAGAAACAGATATGTCTAGCTCTGATGCAGGCACCGGTGCAGAGGATTCGAGTGATATTGAGGTAGATGAGAGTATGTTAGATTCATCTGGAGTATCAGATGTTTCATCGGATACTGCACCAGAAGACTTAGGCACCGCAGATGCTTATGAGGCTCAAGTAGAAGTGGAGACAATTGAAGCGGATGATGCCAATGAAGATACAACCGAGGATGTTACTGAGACAGCCACCGAATCCACGCAAGAAGCTACAACTGAGGTGGCACCCCTTTTTCAAGTTGACGCCCTGAATCCAGCTGACTCAATCAATGAAAATACAGTTGATCACACACTAGCTCCAATTAATATTGTTAATCCAGGTAATTTAAACTTCACTGTGACCATCTCTGGAGATGATGCTGAGTTGGTAACATTTGATCAGGAGACCTCAAGCATTGTTTTAATTGCTGCTGTTGATCATGAAGTCAAATCGGATCTTTCGTTCAATGTGAATATTGAATCGGAGAACGGTGACGTTTTTGAATTAGCATTTTCAATTAATGTTAATGACATCAACGAGCCTCTTGATTTTACCTCTAATGCAACCGCTGATGCTTTCGCAGAAAACATTGAAGTTGGTTCAATTATTGCTGAAACCTCTGCTGTTGATCCTGAAGGCGAGACAGTTACATACAGCCTTTCCGGTGAGGGCAGTGAGAACTTTGAGGTAGATTCTAACGGCAACGTTGTTCTTAAAAATGCATTAGATTTTGAGACTGTCAATTCTTTCACCCTTACACTTTCAGCCAGTGACGGAACCAACACCTCATCCGAAGAAATTATTTTCACTGTTCAAAACATTGATGAAGCGCCAGTACTTTCAAGCACGCTTGAAGCAACTTCATTTTCTGAGGATTTATCAATTGGCTCTTCCATAGCATCAATCTCAGGCTTGGATCCAGAATCTTCACCATTAACCTATTCACTCTCTGGGGAGGGCAGTGAATTGTTCACTGTAGATTCACAAGGCAATATCACTCTTGCATCTGCCTTAGATTTTGAAACCACATCCAGTGTTGAACTTACTCTGACTGTGAGTGATGGGGTCCATTCGGTTTCTGAGTCTTTAACATTCTCGATTACAGATATAAATGAAGTACCAGATACCTCAATTTCACTTGCTGCATCTGCTTTTGAAGAAAATGTTTCTTTGGGCACCAGTATAGCCACTGTAAACGTTGTAGATCCAGAATCTTCAGAATTAACTTATACACTTTCTGGGGAAGGAAGCGACAAGTTCACGGTTGATGAAAATGGAAACATTACCCTGAAAAGTGCATTTGACTTCGAAACTACGTCCTCCTATTCACTAACTCTTACAGTTAGCGATGGAGTTCACTCTGTCACAGAAAACTTTACTTTTTCCATTCTTGATGTAACAGAGTTATCTATTCAATTAGCAAGCAACGACGTCACTATCAATGAAAATGTAAACTCAGGCACGGCGATTACCAGCACAACAACAACAATAGATGGTAACAGCACAGTCTCCTACTCATTA
>AMWX01000008.1 GCA_000307935.1 SAR86 cluster bacterium SAR86E | reverse complement strand
CATCAACAGCATCTTCTGCAACATCAGCAGCAGCCTCTACCACATCCTCAACAACGTCTTTGGCAGTATCAACAGCATCTTCTGCAGCCTCTACCACATCCTCAACAACGTCTTTGGCAGCATCAACAGCATCTTCGACTGCGCCTTCCTCTGAAGAAGCCTCTTCTTTGGCAGCTTCTTGAGCTTGAGCTTCTAACTCAGCTATTTTTTTTGCATTTATAGCCTCTTTCTTTTGATCTCTTTTAGCTTTTTTGGCATCAAGCTTAGCCTGCAGCTCATCAGGAGACAGCCTTGCATCATTAGCTAATTCTTTCACTTTGTCTGAGAGCTGCGCTCCCTGAGAAATCCAATGATCCAGTCTCTCAACATTAAACCTCATTCTTTCCTCAGATCCCTTTGCTGAGGGATTAAAAAAGCCTAAGCGCTCGATGAAGGCACCATCTCTAGGTTTTCTGGAGTCGGCAACCGTTATAAAGTAATAAGGGTTCTTCTTGGCTCCGCTTTTTGCAAGTCTAACTACTACCATGTTAAATATAATTTTGTATTAATAAAAAGGTTTGTATTTTAGGTTAACCTTGACGAATTTGATAGTGTTAATATATAAAGATTACAAAAAAAATAAGATTGTGTCATTTCCAATAATCACGTTAATTGCATTGATAAGTTATTTCATATCAAGAGCTGCGCTTAAGTCATCAAAACAGGTCTACGCAGGTCTATCTTTAGCGTTGTTAATGATTGTTGGATTGATGATTTATACAAATGGGTTATCTATCTTGGCACTCCATGTTTCTGCAACAAGTTTTAGCATAGTAATTTTAATTGTTACTTTTTTTGAAACAACATTGCTTGAAAGGCACATTACAAAGATCAAAAAAGGTGAAATTGGTTCTAATGTTAAATCTGTAGAAAGAGAATATAACGAAATATTTATTTTAATTGGGTTTGGCTTGGGAGGTATTGTCTTGTCACTTATTTCAGGTCTTCTAGTTTTAGGAGAGCTTGATATGGAATTAATATTCAAAATAATCTTTACTGCATTTGCTTTAATTATTTATTTGCTGACGTTTTTAGGAGTAAAATATGCAAATTTAAAGGTGCGATACGCAGTGAGAGGAACTATTCTTTCTTTTGCTATGGTTCTTTTAGCTTATTTTGGTAATTCAATTTTTTTAATTAACTACTTATAAACTCTTCTTGAACACTAATTCAATTTCTTTTTTATTTTTAGCACTATTCGTGTTGTTAATTTTTTCAGCTTTTTCATCTGGATCTGAAACTGGAATGATGGCATCAAATAAAATTAAACTAAGAAACCTATCTAAAGGCTCTAAAGGAGCTATGAGAGCTCTTAAATTACTACAAAGACCAGATGTATTGCTCGCATCAATCTTGATTGGTAACAACTTTGCAAATATTTTAGCCTCCGCAATAGTTACGATAATTATGATTGATTATTTTGATGGCAATGTTTTACTTGGTTCAATTATCTTGACTCTTGTTATATTAATTTTTTCTGAAATCACCCCGAAAACCATTGCAAGTGTATACCCAGAAAATTTTGCAACCAAATCTTCATGGCTATTGAAGCTATTGGTAGTCATTTTTAAGCCTCTTGTTTGGTTAACAAATATTCTAAGCTCAAGGATACTTAAGCTTTTTAATGTTGATCCAATGCAATCGGCGACTAATGATAATTTAAACTCTGATGAACTCAGAACTTTACTTGAAGAGCATGGTGACCTGATCCCAAATCAATCAAGAGAAATGCTCTCCTCAATTCTAGGCATGGAAGAATTAACCGTCGAAGACATTATGACTCCTCATGCGGAAATTATTGGAATAGACATTACTCAAAGTGCTGAGGCGGCACAAAAAATTATTGGAGCATCTTATTACAGTAGATTGCCAGTGTTTAAGGAATCTATTGATCACGTTATAGGCATGCTGCATCTCAAAGACTCATATCAGTTCTTAGAGAATTTAGAAGCTGGAATTGATATAAAAGATATTCTCTTTGATACAACATTTATCTCTCAATCTACAACAATCTCAACGCAACTTAACCAATTTCAAAAGCAGGATAATAATCTTGCATTGGTTGTTGATGAATATGGTGAAATACAGGGTCTTCTTACCATGGAAGATATTTTTACTGAAATAGTTGGGAAATTCGGAGCTGCTAAAGCTGATTTAGAAAAAGAGTTCCTCGTGAAGAAAGATGGGTCAGTGATCGCTGATGGCAATTCAAAAGTAAGGGAATTAAATAGCTTTATGAACTGGAATATTGATGAAGATGGATCCAAAACTATCAATGGAACTATCACAGATTATCTCGCTCAAATTCCTCAAGAAAATGTCTGTTTAGAGATTAATGGTTACAGAATAGAAATATTGAATATAGATGAAAACTCTATTGAAAAAGTAAAGATTAAAAAAAAGGAGGGCTAAACCCTCCTTTCCACAATATTATTTATTAGTTATAAATAATGCACTAATAGTCCAAAAATTAATGTAAGAACAACTCCAGAATGGATAACTGCTTTCACAGAGGCGATCATTGCATTCATTTTCCCAAACAATGCATTGGCCTCAATTAGAAAAATAATCACTAAACCAATCCACAAGCTATTCATGCTAGCTTCGGCAATCATTGGTAAAGCTCCTCCATGAGCAGAGTAAACCATTAGATAGAGCATGGGTAATGAAAACAAAGTATTAGTGCGAGAAGCTAATCCTGCTTTTGCGCCAGCATCTGCCGCATCAGGAGCACCAGCAATAACTTTCTTTTGATTGGGCCAAATTACAAACCATACATTTGCAGCCATAAATGAAGCCATTACTGCACCCAACACAATACCTATATTAACTGTAATACTTAACCAATAAAGCAAATATAAACCGGTGAAAAACGTGAAGGCTGCTGCCCACCTAAAATACCATAAAGCATTTGGCACTAACTTCTGAACCACATCAGACTTTGCAGAGGCCTCTGATTCTTTAAAATATTCTGTTTGTACAAAATTAAAGTAATAAAGTAGTCCTATCCAAAGTACTCCAAAAAGAATGTGAGCAAATCTGATTAGAACTGTTCCAAGATACGCTTCCATATTCAAACTCCTATAATTAAAGTTGTGATTAATTGATTATATATCTTGCAAAAAAAAACGGGGAAGAAACCCCGTTTTTTTTAAATTACATAATATTGGCTTACATCATGCCAGGCATGCCACCCATACCACCCATGCCACCCATATCAGGCATAGCAGGAGCCGCAGATTCATCTTGTGGCATATCAGTAACCATGGCTTCAGTAGTAATCATCATTCCAGCAACTGAACCAGCTGCCTGGAGAGCGGTTCTTGTAACTTTTGCCGGATCTAGAATACCCATTTCTATCATGTCACCATATTCTCCATTTGCTGCATTAAAGCCATATGAACCCTCACCATCAATAACATTGGCAACAATAACAGATGACTCTTCACCTGCATTTGCTGCGATTTGTCTTAATGGAGCTTCAAAAGCTTTTCTAACAATATTAATGCCAACATTTTGGTCGTCGTTATCACCCTTTAGCTTTGTAAGCGATTCCAAAGCTCTGACTAAGGCAACTCCTCCACCAGGAACAATACCTTCTTTGACAGCAGCTCGTGTTGAATGCAAGGCATCTTCGACTCTTGCTTTCTTTTCTTTCATCTCTATTTCAGAACCAGCTCCTACTTTAATAACAGCAACTCCACCAGCTAGTTTTGCAACTCTTTCTTGAAGCTTTTCTCTGTCACTGCCAAAGACGTTGTTGAGGATGTGGTAGAGGCTGCTGCTGATGTTGCAGAAGATGCTGTTGATGCTGCCAAAGACGTTGTTGAGGATGTGGTAGAGGCTGTATCAGATGCTGTGGAAGATTTAGTGGATATGATCACTCCTGATAAACAAGACTCTGAAGGTGAATCTTCAGATAATGAGAAAAAATAACTTAGTAGATCTATCATTATTTCTTCTGATTGCCAAGATTGGTAAGACAAGAGGCTTGAAAGGCGAATTTTTTCTGAGATCATTCGCCGAAAATTCAGAAAACCTTTTTTCATTTAAAAAATTCTATGCTCTTTCATCATCCGCTATGGAAGAAGTGCATTTTGAATATATAAAACAAAGCAATTCAAATATTATTGCGAAACTTAAATCTTTTAATGATATTGATGAAATTAAAGCATTTGGCCAAAAGGATATTTATATTCTCAAATCAGAGCTCCCATCACTAGAGAGTGATGAGGTTTATTGGTTTGAATTAGAAGGAATGGAGATCATAAATCTTGAAGGTCAGCATCTTGGTGTTGTTCATGAGATCAGTAATTTTGGAGCTAATGATGTTCTTGTTGTAAAGCCTGCTAAAAAACAATTGAAAAATATTTTGATACCGTTCATAAAGAACAGAGTAATTATTTCAATTGAAAAATCAAAAAATTCTATATTAGTTGACTGGCAGGAGGGTTATTAAGCCTGATGAATATAAATATCATCACTTTATTCCCTGAAATATTTGAAGCATTAGACTATGGGTTACTCGGTCAAGCCATAGAAAGGGAAGATATCAAAATTAATATATTTAATTTACGAGAACACCAAATTAATAAACATGGCCAAGTTGATGATAAGCCATATGGAGGAGGGCAAGGCATGGTACTGATGGCTGAACCTCTAGAGAAATCACTTAATGATATTCCCACTAATTCATTAGGCAGAGTAATCAATCTTTCTCCACAAGGAAGCCTTTTAAATCATCAAAAGGCGAATGAATTATCTTCCTTATCAGCTATTACTATTATCTCAGGGAGATACGAAGGAATTGATGAAAGATTCATTTCACAATATGTTGATGAAGAAATTTCAATTGGTGATTTTGTTTTAAGTGGTGGAGAATTTGCTGCCTTGAGTCTCATAGATTCTTTATCAAGATTTATTCCTGGAGTAATTGGAAATAAAAAATCTGTAGATCAGGACTCATTAAGCCAAGGATTTTTAAAGGGACCTGTGTTTACTAGGCCAGAAAATTTTAATTCAGAGTCGGTTCCAGAGGTCTTGTTGTCAGGAGATCATAAAAAAATACAAGAATGGAAAGATGACCAAGCTTTAATAAGAACTTTTAAAAGAAGACCTGAATTATTAAAAAGTGTAAAATTAACAAAAAAACAGAAAAAACTCTTGGAAGATTTGGCTTCTAAGCGTATCCTATAGCTCATTTTTTAGGCAAAACCATGGCAGATAAAGAAAACGAAAATTTAGAAGTAACAACCGAAGAAGTTGTTGAAGTTGAAAATACTGTTTCAGAGGATTCCTCGACTCAAGAACTGCCTCTAGAGGAGTCAGAAATAGTCGCTGATGTGAGTTCAGATGATACTCCTGAGCAGATAGCTGAAGAAAATAATACTGATCAATCAGAAGTAAGAGATGAGCTATCTTCAGATTCTGAGGAAGCAGTACAAATTAAAACAGATGAAAAAACCCCTGCCCAAATAATTGAGTCTTTTGAATCTAGCCAGTTAAAAGATGATATTCCTTCATTCAGACCAGGAGATACTGTCGTAGTTTCTGTTAAAGTAAGAGAGGGTGAAAGAACAAGACTGCAGGCTTTTGAAGGTGTAGTTATGAACATTAAAAATGCAGGGCTAAATTCAGCATTTATCGTCAGAAAAATTTCAAGCGGTATCGGTGTAGAGAGAACTTTTCAACTTCATAGTCCTATGATTGATTCAATAGCCGTTAAAAGAAAAGGTGATGTCAGACAGGCTAAGTTGTACTATCTAAGAGAAAGGTCTGGTAGATCCGCAAGAATCAAAGAAAGATTAGACTAATTTTATGTCAGCTGACTTAAAAAAGAATCCTATCATAGATTCTTTTTTAACTGATCTGCTTCTAGAGAAAGGCCTATCCAAAAATACCCTTAAAGCTTACTCAAACGATTGCTATGCATTTACTGCCTGGCTGTCATCAAAAAAGCATGAATTATTGCAGGTATCTGAAAAAGATATTGAAAATTATTTGAAGAATTTTCATAGAATAAACTTAAGCCATAGTTCTATTAATAGAAAGATTTCCTCATTAAGACATCTTTTTAATTACATGACTAAAAAAAAATTAATTAAATCTAATCCAGCGATGAATTTTTCAGGCTTAAAAAATATAAAGCCTCTTCCAAAATCTCTTTCAATTGCCGATGTAAATATTTTAATTAATGCTCCAGATAGCAACACTTTTATCGGTCTTAGAGATAGAACGATGATAGAGCTCATGTATGCAACTGGAGTAAGAATTAGTGAGTTAATTGACTTAAAATATAGTCATATTGATTTGAATAGGTCTTTAATAAAAGTGATGGGTAAGGGCGAAAAAGAAAGAATAATACCATTTGGAGATAATGCGCTTTCTTGGCTGTCAGATTATATTGAGTATAGGCGCAAAAATAATCTATCATTGAATTCAAAAGATTTTTTTATAAGCCAGCAAGGAAAAAAAATTTCTCGACAAGCCTTTTGGTATAGAATTAAACAATACCTCCTAATATCTAATTTACCCATGGATATTTCACCACACACTCTTAGACATGCCTTTGCTACTCATTTGCTTAATAATGGTGCAGACCTAAGATCTGTGCAAATGCTGCTTGGACATAGTGACCTATCTACCACTCAGATATATACTCATATTGCAAAACAAAGGCTCAGCGAAATGGTTAAAGAGCATCACCCCCGAGGATAATGACTATGAAATTTTTTTTAATATTATTGATTTCTTTTTCTTCAGTTTATCTAGACTCTAATGAATCTAATATTGCTTCCAAGATTAATCAAGTTCTTCCTGAGGGAATGTCTGTTCAAAGCGTTAGAAGATCTCAAATTGATAATTTATATATTGTTGATATTGGTGACTTGCAACCAATTTATGCTTCAGAAAATGGAGATTTTTTTCTTTATGGTGAGTTATTTGGAATAAAAAATGGCAATCTCAAAAATATGACTAACATTGAAGTAAATCTGAAGAGAAAAAAGATTTTAAATGAAAATTTGATTCAGGATGATTTTATTTCTTTCAATGCTAATTATGAAAAGCATGTTGTGACTATTTTCACTGATGTTGACTGTGGATATTGCAGAAAGCTTCATAATGAAATTAAAGACTATAATGATCAAGGAATCTCAGTAAAATATGTTGCTTTTCCTAGATCAGGTCTTGAATCTGACTCTTATGAAAAAATTGTTACTGCATGGTGTGCAGATGATCAAAGAGCTGCTCTTACGCAAATGAAACAAGGAATTGATTTGGATATTTCAATGTGCTCCAACCATCCAGTAGAAAAACACTATCTTTTAGGTCAAAGGATCGGAATTACCGGCACTCCAGCTATTATCACCTCATCTGGTGAGCTACTTCCAGGCTATTTACCTCCCCTAGACCTCTTAGAAAGGTTAGATTAATAATGACTATCTTAAAAATAGGTATTTGCGGCTGGGGAAATGTTGCTACTGGCCTCTTCGAGCAACTCACAGCCAACAATCACATAAGCTCCCAATGGCAGGTAACCTGTATTGGTGCGCGTAGGGATAATCCTAGATGCGATCCTGGATCTGTAAAAATTTTAAGAGATATTTTTGCCGTACCTGATGAGGAGATAGATGTGTTAATTGAGTTGATTGGAGGCGTGGATACTGCTAAAGCATTAATTATAAAAGCATTAAATGCTAAAAAGCATGTAATTACAGCAAACAAAGCAGTTATCTTTGAGCATGGCGAGGAATTATTAAAAATTGCAAAAAATAATGATGTAAGGCTTCTATTTGAGTCTGCAGTATGCGCTGGTACTCCAACAATTAAAATGCTTTCGAATGACCTTAGTGCAAATGTAATCTCTAAGGTCGCTGGAATGCTAAATGGCACAACAAATTTTATTCTAAGTAATATGGAGGAGGGCGAACTTTTTGAAACAGTTCTTGCTGAGGCAAAGGCTGAAGGTTATGCAGAACCCGATCCAACTCTTGACATTAATGGAACTGACGCAGCGCATAAAATTGGTATCTTGGCTGCTCTAATTTTTAATAGCGGTTTACCAGCAACTAATTTTCATATAGAAGGAATAGAGAATATTTCACCTGATGATTTTTTATATGCTGATGAATTTGGTTTGACGATAAAGCATTTAGCAGTAGCATGCAAAAATGATCTTGGGATTGAATTACGTAGCCATCCCGTGATGATCAAAAAAGAGTCAAGCTTGGCTGGCTTAAAAGGGGTAAGAAATGGCATTCAGTTTGATACTGATCTAATCGGCTCATTTCATGTCGCAGGCTCCGGAGCTGGAAGAGAATCTACGGCATCAGGATTAATTTCTGATTTAGTAGCTCTGTCAAAGTCATCAGAATCTTTGCCAATGCAATATCCAGATTTTTCTAAAAAACCTGATGTTATAGACTTTAATGAATTGAGTTTTAAGTATTATGTTTATCTAGAAGTTAAAGATCAACCTGGCGTACTAGCCACAATTAGTAAAGTGTTTGGAGATCATGGGATCAGTCTTGAAAAAGTTATTCAAAAAGATCAATTGAAAAATGGATATGTACCCGTAGTCATCATCACAGATAATATTGTTGAAAAAGAAATGCAAATAGTGATGAGTGATTTTTTAGATCAAGATGTAGTTTCAGAAGCTAAGATTATTAGAATTGAGGATTTGTAGTGTTTTTTCATTCAACTAGAGGTAAGGACCATGATAAGAGCTTTGCATCTATCTTGATGCAAGGGTTGGCTGAGGATGGAGGCTTATTCATGCCAGACTATTGGCCTCAGGTAGATTTAGAAGAAGTTAAATCAAAGAAATCATTCCTTGAAGTTGCTAAATGCGTAGTTCCACTTTTTACAGGCTCATCTTTTTCGAAACAAGAGACTATTGATATTCTTGATTCAGCTTGGCATGACTTTGAACACAAAGATTTAATCAAAATTACGGATCTGAATTCTGTTTCAGTTTTAGAGCTATTCCATGGCCCAACTGCTGCTTTTAAAGATTTTGGACTACAGTTAGCAGCCGCCTTTTTTAACAAAGTTTTAGAGGAAGAGAATAAAACTGCAATTGTTCTTGGTGCTACTTCAGGAGATACAGGATCAGCTGCTATAGATGCCTGTAAAAATTATAAACGTATAACAAGCTTTATCATGCTTCCAAATGGAAATATGTCTGCAGTTCAAAGAAGACAAATGAGTACCATCAATGCGGATAATGTATTTGCATTAAGAATTAATGGAACATTCGATGACTGTCAGGATTTAGTAAAGCTTGCATTTAAAACAAGAGATTTTCTTAAACCAAATCAATATTTATTAGCAGTCAATTCAATTAATTGGACCAGAATCATAGGGCAGATTTGTTATTATTTTTATACATACAACCAGCTGAATACAAAAGGAAAACTAAGCTTTTCTATCCCAACAGGTAATTTTGGTAATGTTTTTGCGTGTTATTCGGCTCATAAAATGGGATTACCAGTTAATAAAATCTGTGTTGCCGTGAACAAAAATGATATTTTGCATAGATTTTTTACTGAAAATGATTATTCAAAAAAAATGGTGCATGACACTCTGTCTCCAAGTATGGATATAAGTGTAGCAAGTAACTTTGAGAGATTGGTCTATGATTTCTTTCTTGAAAGAAGCGGTGAGCAATGTGCAGATATGTTTAATCATTTCCCAAATAGCCCAATCGTATTGAGTGATGCTGTTTGGCAAAAAAAAGATAGCCTTTTTTCCTCTTCAAAAGTTGAGGACTTAAATACAAAACAGATAATTAATAAAATTTACAAATCTTATGGCTACGTTCTTGATCCTCATACTGCTGTTGCCGCAGATGAGGCCTTTAAAAAAAGTAATACAGACAATCATTTTATTATTTTGGCAACTGCTCATCCCGCCAAGTTTCCAAAAGTTTACGAAGAACTGCAGATAAAATTATCTTCATTGCCAAAAGGACTGCATGACCTTGAAAAGAAAAAAGAATACTTGCATACATTTAACGCTAATTATAATGATATAAAAGATTTTATTAAGTTAAATAATTAAGGCAATTGAATGAGTACACCAAAAATAATAAAGGCAATAAACTCTGATTTAATTAAGGTTAAGGGTGTTCTTAAGCTTGGATTTGCATCTGATGCTTTATTGCGATGGATTTTTCCAGATGCATCCAAATATCTAAAAAGTTTTGATCTTTGGATGGAAGAATTTTCCAAAATTGCATTTGCAAATAATCTTGTATATATCGAAGAAAATTTTTATGGGTCCGCTCTTTGGCATCCGCCCGGCGCAAAGTTTGATGAATCTGTTTTAGAGCCTACATTCGCAGCAATTCCAGAAGAAAGAATTGAGGTTGTTGCAAGATTCTTTGAAGAGTTTGAAAAGTATCATCCTGAAGATGCCTGGTATTTACCATTTATAGCAGTTGATCCTGCTCAGCAAAGGCGCGGAATAGGCTCCTTTCTGCTTAAGGAAGCACTAAAAATGATCGATGAAAAAGGGAGTAGGGCATACCTAGAGGCGAGTAATGAAACAAATAAAGCTCTATATGAAAGGCATGGATTTATTGAAGTTGGTAGAGTCCAGTTTGGAGACTCACCGCCAGCATTTCCTATGATTAGAGATGCTCGGTCAGTTTGAATTAAATTTTTTTTTCTATATGCTCTGATTAATATTAAATTTAATATAAGGAGCATAATCATGACAAAATTATTATTAACATTCTTGTTTGCATTGGTTTCAGCTAATTCATACGCAATAGATATTCAAGGCGAAGCATATAAATTTTCTGGCAAAATAAACACTATTACGTTGAGTGAGTCTGGCGGGACTATTAATGCTGTTGGTCAAACAGGCCAGTATGGAAAAGTTTGGCTTACATATAGCCTTAAACTTGATAATCCAAATACACCTAATCAAGGATCATTTACTGGCAGGGCAGTAGCCATTGATGAGAATGGAAATAGAAATGGCGCAAGTAGACAGGGTGTCTGGGAAAGAAAAGGCTCAATTATGCACTTTAGATCGCTAGATGATGTGACAGATGGAAATCAATATCTTTGCCTTACAGAAGTTAATTTAATTGACGACTCTTTAGAAATGAATTTCTACTCAGTTAAATAAATCTTTATATCTGAAACTGTTTCTTAGGCTCGTTAAAGGTATTAAAATGCGAGTCTATGGAAACAGGTGAATTAAAATCAAACCTTCTTAATCTCAGAGATCGAATGATTGATCTCAGGGGGCATCTTTGACGTTGCTAATAAAGAAGCCTCATTAAAACAAATTATCAATCAATTATCTGAAGAGACAACATGGTCTGATTTAGAGTTGTCACAATCTCTAAATAAAGAAAAAGCAGATATAGAAAAATTTTTAAGCTCTTTTATATCTGTCGACGAAGCAATTAATGACAACATTGATCTTCTTGATATGGCTATTGACGAATCAGATGATCAGTCTATCAATGAAATTAATGAAGAAACTCAATCTCTAGCCTCCGCTGTGGAAGATCTAGAGTTTAACAGAATGTTCTCTAATAAAATGGACCCTAATTCTGCTTTTTTAGATATTCAATCAGGATCTGGTGGGACAGAAGCTCAGGATTGGGCTGACATGTTGCTAAGAATGTATACAAGATGGGCAGAAAAACACGAGTTTTCAGTCTCAGTTATTGAGCATTCGCCGGGTGAAGTTGCTGGCATCAAATCTGCATCATTACTCATTAAGGGTAGCTATGCCTATGGATGGTTAAGAACAGAAACTGGCGTCCATAGATTGGTAAGAAAATCACCATTTGATTCTGGTAGCAGAAGACATACCTCATTTGCATCTGTGTTTATCTCGCCAGAGATCGATGAATCAATTGAGGTTGAATTTAATCCTGCGGATGTAAGAATTGATACCTACAGAGCATCGGGTGCGGGTGGGCAACATGTTAATAAGACTGATTCAGCAGTCCGTTTAACTCATGGTCCAACTGGGACAGTGGTTCAGTGTCAAAGCGACAGATCTCAACATAAAAATAAAGATAATGCTTTTAAACAACTGAAGTCAAAACTATATGAACTTGAGTTACAAAAGCAAAAGGATGAACAGCAGTTATTGGAAGATACCAAATCTGATATTGGTTGGGGAAGTCAAATTCGTTCATATGTTTTAGATCAATCTCGTATTAAAGACTTAAGAACAAACGTTGAAAGTGGTAATATCTCTTCAATCCTAGATGGAGATATAGATATTTTTATTAAAGCCAGTCTAACCCAAGGAGTATAAATGAGCGATTCAAATATTGGTGGTGAAGCCTCTATCTTAGAAGAAAGACGAAGGAAGCTTGAAGAGCTTAGAGAGCAGAATATAGCGTTTGTAAATAACTTCACTCCTGCTAATAAAGCTCAAGAATTGCATGATTCTTATGGTCACCTAAACAAAGAGGAGCTTGAGGACAAAAAAATTACTAATCTATCGGTTGCAGGAAGGATAGTCTTAAAAAGAGTTATGGGTAATGCCAGCTTTGTAACTATTAGAGATGGCTCAGGGGACATCCAAGCTTACATCAGTAAGAATAATATAGACCCAGATTTATATAAAAATTTTAAATCATGGGACCTTGGAGATATTATCGGAATTGATGGTAATTTATTTAAAACCAAAACAGAAGAACTAACAGTTGAGGCTAACTCAATTGTTCTAATCACTAAATCGCTAAGACCTATGCCCGAAAAACATAAAGGCTTAGCTGATATTGAAATTAAATATCGTCAGCGATACTTGGATTTAATGAGTAGCCCTGATTCAAAAGAGATTTTTGTTAAGCGTTCGCAAATAGTGTCATCTATAAGAGCTTCAATGATTGAGGATGGTTTTCTTGAAGTAGAAACCCCTATGATGCATTCTATTCCTGGTGGAGCTGTAGCCAAACCCTTTATAACCCAACATAATGCTCTCGATAGGGAGCTCTTTTTAAGAATTGCACCTGAGCTCCATCTCAAAAGACTATTGGTTGGTGGTTTTGAAAAGGTTTTTGAGATTAATAGAAGTTTTAGAAATGAGGGGCTGTCTACAAGACACAACCCGGAGTTTACGATGTTGGAGTTTTACGCTGCCTTTGCTACTTTTGATGGAACGATAGATTTCACTAAGAACATTATTCAATCAGCTTCAGCAGCAATTGGTAATAATGATGAAATTCAATGGGATGACGACAAAATAGATCTTTCTAATTTTTCCATCAAAACTCTTAATAATTTAGTACTCGAGCATAACCCCGAGTTAAGCATTGATGATTTAACAAATTTGGAAATGCTTACAAGTTATTTAAAATCACTCAAAGTGCCATTCAAGGAATCTTGGGGACCTGGAAAAATTTTATTAGAGATTTTTGAAAAGACAGTAGAGAATAAACTTATTCAACCAACTTTTGTTACAGAATATCCTGTAGAAGTATCACCATTATCAAGAAGAAATAATGAAAATCCGGCTATCGCTGATAGATTTGAACTATTTATAGGGGGCAAGGAAATTGCTAATGGCTTTTGTGAATTAAATGATCCAGATGATCAAGCGGAGAGATTTAAGGATCAAGCTAAAGCTAAAGCAGATGGCGATGATGAAGCAATGGGCTTTGATGAGGATTATATTATCGCTTTAGAACATGGTATGCCTCCTGCAGTAGGAGTAGGCATTGGAATAGATAGATTGGTTATGATGTTAACTAATCAAAGTTCAATAAGGGATGTTATTTTATTTCCTCAATTAAAATCTTGAGCAGCTACCATCTATACTTTTCAAAATTTTCAGGATTAGCCCATCCCTCAGGATTATTCCAGCCTCTTTTATTGTTGTAGGTTTTTAAGTTATAAGAATAAACTCTTGCTTGTGTTATTTCATTGTCGTGAGTAAAACCCAGCTCTATGAAATTTTGATGATCACCATCATCTTTACTTTTTTTAAGAACCAATATCTTTTGAGCAAGACTATTTTTAATTAAGCCAATTTGTGTTTTTGATATTGCCATATCGTCAAAGATTATGCACAAATCATTAGGTAAAGCGCCATTAGATTCAAGGTGGCTCAAGCTTATAATCGACATGCTTTTAAGTAAATCCTCGCATGCATTTGCAAAAGTACTTAAATTTTTTTCTGTGATTGCTAATACTGAAGTAACTGATTCATTGTGGATGACTTCAAGAAGGAAATCATTTAACCCACTTTTACTCATTTACTTAACAAATCCTCAACTGCGGCTCTTTCGTCAATCAACTCGTCTGTTGAGATTTTAATTTTCCCTTTTGCGAAATCAGATAAAACAATATCTCTTACAATTTCAACTTTACCTTCTGGAGTAGTCATTAATGGCATGCCACAAATAATACCTTCTGGAAGATCATAGCTACCATCACTTATTACCGCTGCACTAAAACAATCTCCAGATGCTGTGGGGTTCTCACAAGCAACAACTGTATCTAGAGCAGCTTTTGCTGCTGAGGTTGCAGAGGATGCTCCGCGCGAATCAATCACAGCTTTACCCCTTTGTTGCACAACTGGTAAAAACTTATTATTAACCCAATCCATATCATCAATAAGATCTTTTCCAGGGGATCCATTTGCAACAATATTTTCAAAGTCAGGATACATAGTTGGACTGTGATTGCCCCATATGATCATTTTACTTATATCACTGATTCCAATATGAAGTTTCTTTGATAAAACAGATCTTGCTCTGCTTGAATCCAGCATCGTCATGGCCATCCATAATTGCGAATCATTGCTAGCAGCATGTCTGCCTATTAGGGCATTCGTATTAGCTGGATTGCCTACCACTAAGATTTTTGCATCTGATTTACCAAATCTACCAATTGCCTGACCCTGGCCTACAAAAATACCTCCATTAATTTGAAGCAGGTCTGCACGTTCTTCAATTTTTTTACCATTGAATACAATTCCTCTAGGAATGCTCCCCACCAAGAGGAACCAGTCTGCATCTTTTGCAGCTTCTTCAAAATTTGATGTGTAATTTATATTTCCCATCTTAGGAAAATTAGAGTCTTCTAACTCCATTACTAGACCCTCAAGTTTGTCTACTACCTGAGGGATTTCTACTAACTCTAGATCAACAATTTTATCTCCAAATGTATGTCCATCTACTAATCTAGGTATTAAAGAGTAACTAATTTGACCTGCGGCACCAGTAACAACAACCTTAACTCTGTTCATTTTGAAAATCCTTAAAAATTATTTTTGTTTATTATATTCCTAAACGTTAGATTAATTCGTGGGCCAATGACTTTTTGAGTCTTTTTTATCGAATGTTGCCAATTTTTTTGCGTTTCACCATCAATCAAGATTAAACATCCATTAGTTTGAGGAATTGCAATAGTCTCTTTGGTTATTTTGTTCCTAAAAACTAGATCTCTTTCGCTACCAAAAGAAATTGAGGCTATGGTTGGATCGGGACCAAGTTCTTTTTCATCATCAGAATGCCATCCCATTGAGTCTTTGCCGTCTCTGTAATAATTTGCCAGTACTGAATTAAAATCGATCTTTAATTCTTCATAAATTTTTTTTCGAATCATGATTAGATCTTGATTCCAGATTTGACGATTTAATTGTTTGCCTGAATATCTATATTCACACCCTTCATCACCTACCCAGCACTGCAATCTAGGAATCTTTGTATCCTTGCCAAACATTTTAATTATCATCGACTCCCAGGGAAGTTTTGATATAAATTTTTTAAGCAATTTATTTGAATCGACTGAATTAAAAAAATCTTCTTCTATTCGAATTTTTAGATCGTTGTAAGCTACAATTTCATTCTTCATAAGAGATAAGTATAGATATGTTTTCATTAAATCCAATCGGTTCAATCAATGACTAAAGTTTTAATTATTGGAGGAGGGCATGCTGGTGCCAATACAGCATTTGCTTTAAGAAAAGATGGTTTTGATGGAGAAATTACAATTATAAGTAATGAGGGCTATCTTCCTTATCACAGACCTCCGCTCTCAAAAGACTTCCTTAAGCAAAATATTGCAATAGAAAAGTTGGGATTTAAATCTACTGACTTTTATGAAGAGCAAAAGATCTCAGTTAATTTAGATACACACATTGATTCCATTAATTTAGAATCAAACCTTGCTATAACTAAGGATGCCTCCTTTAATTTCGACTATTTAGTTTTTGCCACTGGAGCATCTCCAAGATTGTTACCAATGGAAAATGCTGATTCTAAAAATTTATTCTATTTGAGGCAAATAGATGATGTTTTATCTATGCATCAAGAAATTAGTGCAGACAAAGAGATGATTTTGATTGGCGGAGGATACATCGGGTTGGAAGTAGCATCAGCTATGATAGAGCTTGGATTAAAAGTTACTATCTTAGAGGCAGAAGAGAGAATTCTTCAAAGAGTAACCAGTCGAGAGGTTTCAAAATTTTATAATGATTTTCATTCTAAAAAAGGAGTTAGGATTATTTGTAATGCAAAAGTAACTAATTTAAATGCTGAAAATCAAATGATTAATTCAGTTTCTTTAGAGTCTGGTGAGAGTCTAGCAGCTGATATAGTTCTAGTAGGCATAGGAGCAATTCCTAACACGCAACTTGCAGATTTAATAGGCTTAGAATGCAGCAATGGAATAAAGACAGACCAATATTGCAGAACCTCTATACCAAACATCCTGGCACTAGGCGATTGCGCCTCTTCATTTAATACATTATTTAACTATGAATTAAGGCTTGAAAGTGTTCCTAATGCATTAGCGCAATCAAAAGTTGTATCTTCATCTATTGTTGGAAATGAGCTTTTCAATAATGAGATGCCATGGTTTTGGTCAGATCAATATGACTTAAAATTACAGATGGCAGGCTTATCAAGCGGCTATGATGAATGTCATATTTTTGGTGATATTGATGCTGCTGAATTTATAGCTTGTTATGGTAAAGATGGATATTTAATAGCAGTTGATAGCGTTAATAAACCTAAGCAGTTCATGCTTTTTAAAAGAGCTCTTACCAATGGTTTTAAATTAGAGATGAGTCTTTTAAAAGATAAAAATTTTCAGCCTGAGTCCATTTTTTCGGGTTCAAATTAGTTAAAATATACATACCAACAAGGAGATAACCATGACAATAAGATTCGATGACAAAGTAGTAATTGTAACAGGTGCAGGAGGAGGCTTAGGAAAGCAACATGCGCTTGAATTTGCAAGAAGGGGTGCAAAAGTTGTCGTGAATGACCTTGGTGGTGCTGTTGATGGTTCAGGTGGCGCAAGCGATGCAGCCAATACAGTTGTTGAGGAAATTAAGGCCGAAGGTGGAGAGGCGATTGCAAATGGCTCTAGCGTTGCAGACAAGGAAGGGGTATCTAAAATGGTTTCAGAAACCATGGAAAAATGGGGCCGCATAGATATCTTGGTTAACAATGCTGGAATCTTAAGAGATAAAAGTTTTCATAAAATTACAACAGAGGAATTTGATCAGGTGATGGATGTGCACTTTCAGGGAAGCTTCTATGCATCACATGCGGTTTATCCAATCATGAGAGAGCAAAATTTTGGGAGGATAATTTTTACCACTTCATCAGGTGGTCTGTGTGGAAATTTTGGTCAAGCAAACTATGGCGCGGCAAAAATGGGGATGATTGGATTAATGAATTGTTTAAAAATAGAAGGTCAAAAATATAATGTATTCTCTAGCGCAGTTGCTCCTGTCGCTTTATCAAGGATGACAGACTCGCTATTTCCAGAGGGAATTGGGGAAAGATTTATGCCTGAATATGTAACTCCAGCAGTAATCTATCTGGCAAGCGAGGAAAGTGAAAATGGTGCTATTATCGGTGCTGGGGCTGGTGTTTTTACCAGATTTAGAATTCTTGAGACTATGGGCTTAGCGCTTGGAACGGGAGATAACATGACTCCTGAAAATATTGCAGCTGGTTGGGATTCGGTGTCTGACATGGAAGATGCAAGAGAGCTTTTTAGCGGCCCAGAGCAAACGATTAAAATTCTTGAGCAGGCAGATAAATCCTAAGCAGTAAAACTTTCCCTCTGGGACATGAGTTCAGTGTGCCTTTTAATCTCAGGATAATCGTCTAGATTTAATCGATTTAAACCAATAAAAAAGTCTGTGGTTGTTATCATTTGAATATCTGCAAAGGTATATCTATCACCAGCTACAAATTCAGATTCTGAGAGAACACTATTAAAGTATTTTAGAGATTTAATGCCAATATTTTTTTGGGTTTCGCCATATTCTTTATTTTGAGTTTCCAATGCTGACATTGCTGGATGCAAATGTCGGAATCCCATAGCTAACGGTATCATCAATTCATTAAATATTCTTGCTTGCCACATCTCAATTGAAGCAATCTCGATTGGGCTTTCTCCAAATAAGTTAGGCTCAGGGTGTAAAGATTCTAAATATCTGCATATTGCTGTCGATTCCATGATTACAGTTCCATCGTCAAGTTGAAGTGCTGGAATTCTCGAGTTAGGCGCTATGGCACGATATTCTGGTGTTTTATGTTCACCCTCCATCATATTAATCTCAACCATCTCCACGTTAGTAATCTTTTTCTCAGCTAAAAACATCCTAACTTTTCTTGGACTATTAGCCATTTTGTTATCATATAATTTCATTTTTCATCCTCTCCAGCTTTTTTATTATTGTAATATCCCTTTAAGGCAATATAAGTTTGAATTAGATTAGCGATAACAAATGCAGGCAAATCAACAAAAACGAATACTAAAGCCCCAGCAAATCTGCTAATACCCGTCAAAATGTATCCATTTAACCTTGTCTCATGCTTTACTGAGCTCACTAAGGCCAAGCTTAGAATGCTGAGTACTAAAATTACCCATTGCCCATATTCTAAGAAGTTCTCAATCATGCCAAATACCTCATTGACTTACTAATTCTTGATTCGCTTTTTCAGCCTTTGCCCAATCATTGGGTAGTAGCTTAGAAGCCAGCAAGAAACTAGCCATAGATGGAATAAGTAACAATGAAGTAACACTCATAGCATATCTAATTGACTCAACTTCACTGTGATTTTCACTAAACAGATCTATCATCCAACCCGTAAATGTTGGCCCGCCACCGAGTGAGATCATGTTAAGAATAAAAAAGAATAAAGCGGTAGACATGGCTCGCATATTCACCGGAGCAAGAGTTTGAGCAATTGCAAAACTTGGCCCAAGCCATGTTCCAAAAAACAACAAAAATAATGTTGTTAATAGAAGGTGCGCTTCAACACTTGGCACCCACCAAGAATAAAGTGTAACTGGCAGGCATAGGGTAATTGCTATTGCTGGCAACCATCCATAGGCTCTAACATTATTTTTACCCCATTTATCTGCTAGTCTTGCTCCAAAAAAAGCTCCTCCAGCATATGTTGTTCCATTAATTATCCCTAGAATAATTACAAGTGTTCTAAAATCAAAGTTTGGATCTAAGGTTATTAAATATTTGGTTTGGAATGCAGAGGCTGAGTATGATACAAATGCCCCAAAAGCGCTTCCAAAGCACATAGCACGCCAAGCAGGAATCTGTAAGAGAGTCATTATTGATGACAAAAAAGGGGGTTTTGCTATTTCAGTATGCCCCTCAAATTCCATCGCTCCCCTTGCAGGCTCTTTTATAACCAGCTTTACAATAACAGCCAAAGCAATACCCGTTAATCCCAAGAAGATAAAGACTTGCCTCCAATTTACATCATCATTAGACGTCCCCATTAGTGATGCGGTTGCAAAGTAAGCCGCCATGACCCCTAATGGTATCCCCATTGAATAAACACCCAAAGCGCTGGCTCTCTCTTCTTTGGGATACATGTCTGAGATGATAGAGTGGGAGGTTGGACTGCCACCCGCTTCTCCAATTCCAACCCCCATTCGAGCAAGACCAATCTGAATAAAATTAGTTGCCATTCCTGTCAAGGCAGTAAAGCCACTCCAGGTGGCCAAAGCTATTGAGAGTATATTTACTCTGTTATATCTATCAGCTAACCATGCTATGGGAATAGCAACCGTTGTATAGAACACAGCAAACGCTAAACCAATCAATAGGCCTAATTCGGTATTAGTTAGACCAAGATCTTTTTGTATAAATGGAGCTAAAATACCAACGATTTGTCTATCAATAAAATTGAAGCCATAGACGATTGTTAATAACACTAAAACAAAAGTTCTATAACCTTTTGATGGCTGTTGTTTATCCAATGATCAGACCCCCCAATCCATGAAGCTTGAATTATATGTCGGAGATAAATTTCTATCGATATGAAAAACTCAGCGTTGCCTCATTCCCAGTTAAGAGCACCACCAGTTTGGTATTCAATCACTCTGGTTTCAAAGAAGTTCTTCTCTTTTCTTAAATCCATTATTTCTGACATCCAAGGAAAAGGATTTGTAGCACCTTTAAACTCTTCTTCTAGCCCAATTTGAGTGAGGCGTCTGTTAGCAATGAATTGCAAGTATTCTTCCATCATAGAAGCATTCATACCTAGAACACCCCTGGGCATGGTATCTCTGGCATATTGAATCTCAAGCTCTGTCCCTTCAAGGATCATCTGAGCCGCTTCGTTTTTCATCTCTTCATCCCACAGGTGCGGGTTTTCAATTTTAATTTGATTGATGACATCAATTCCAAAATTTACATGCATTGACTCGTCTCTCAGGATGTACTGAAATTGCTCGGCTGTTCCTGTCATTTTGTTGCGCCTTCCCATTGATAGGATCTGAGTAAAGCCGCAGTAGAAAAATATGCCTTCAAGCACACAATAAAAAGCTATTAGATTCCTTAGGAGCTGCTTATCGGTTTCTGTTGTTCCTGTTTGGAAGGTTGGATCAGAAATTTGTTGAGTATACTTTAATCCCCATGCTGCTTTTTTTGCGACGCTAGGAATTTCTCGATACATATTAAATATTTCTCCTTCATCCATACCAAGCGATTCAATGCAGTATTGATATGCATGAGTGTGTATTGCCTCTTCTAAGCTCTGTCTCAGAATGTATTGACGACATTCAGGATTTGTTACCAATCTATACAGAGCAAGAACTAGATTGTTTGCAACCAAAGAGTCAGCAGTTGAAAAGAATCCTAGATTTCTTTTTACAATTGTTCTCTCATCCTCAGTTAAACCATCATCTGATTTCCAAAGAGCTATGTCTGCAGTCATATTGACTTCTTGCGGCATCCAGTGATTGGCACTACCATCGAGATACTTTTGCCATGCCCAGTCGTATTTAAAAGGAACTAACTGGTTGAGGTCAGCTTTACAGTTAATCATAGCTTTATCATCAACTTGAACTCTGCCATTATGCATTTCGTCTAATTCTTTTACGCCGTCTGATGCATCAAAGGTTTCCATGGCCTTCTTTGCAGCTGCTGCTCTTGCACCTACCTCAATGTTTGCAGACGCAGCAGTTGGCGCATCTTCTGTTGCCTGAGCAACTGGCTCAACATGCTTTGGTGCTTCTGGCGTTGTATTTTTTATTGCAGGAGCTACCTGAGTATCTTCTTTATTATATTCATCCCAATTTAACATTTTTTTCTCCGTATTCTTGTTACTGACATGCTTCGCAGTCAGGATCATCCAAAGAGCATGCTTCTGGCACAGGAGCTGGTGCACCGAGTTCGTGAGGAACTTCAGGTGTAGGTTCTGCCTGGGCGCTGACTGCATTCAAGCTACCTTGGTTGATGGTTGATTTTTCCGTTGTTGTTGCTGCTATTGATCTAAGATAGTAGGTAGTTTTTAGACCTGAGTACCATGCCATTCTGTAAGTAAGATCTAGTTTTTTACCATTAGCATTGCCGATATATAGATTCAAAGATTGAGCTTGATCTATCCATTTTTGCCTTCTGCTTGCAGATTCAACGATATATTGAGGCTCCACCTCAAATGCAGTTGAAAATAGCTTTTTAATATCATCTGGAATTCTTGAAATTTCGCTCAAGCTGCCTTCAAAGTATTTAAGATCATTGATCATGACGTCATCCCACAAATTTAATGCTTTCAGTTTTCGTACTAGATGGGGATTAACGATTGTAAACTCACCAGATAAGTTAGATTTAACATAAAGATTCTGATATGTCGGTTCAATTGATTGTGTTACACCTGTAATATTTGAAATTGTTGCCGTTGGCGCAATGGCCATTACGTTTGAGTTTCTCATACCGTCTTTTTTTACTTTTGCCTTAAGCTTATCCCAGTCCAAGGTTTCTGATCTATCCACTTTGATAAATTCACTGCCCCTATTTTTTTCTAGGATATCAATTGAATCTTTCGGGAAGATTCCTTGGCTCCATAAAGAGCCCTCGTATGATGGGTACGTGCCTCGCTCTTTGGCTAATTCACTGGATGCGTGAATGGCATAGTAACTTATTACTTCCATGCTTTGATCTGCAAATTCAATGGCTGCATCAGAACAATAGGGTGCATTTTGCATATAAAGAGCATCTTGAAAGCCCATTAGTCCCATTCCTACTGGTCGATGCTTGAGGTTTGAGTTTTTTGCTGTATCTACAGAGTAATAATTAATGTCAATAACATTATCGAGCATGCGAAGTGCTGTTGTAACAGTTCGTTTTACTTTTTCTTGATCTAAAGTTCCGTCTTTCATATGTTGCGGAAGGTTGACCGAACCGAGATTACACACAGCTATCTCATCATTGCTTGTATTCAGGGTTATTTCCGTGCACAAATTTGAAGAATGAATCACACCAATATGTTGTTGTGGTGACCGAAGATTGCATGAGTCCTTGAAAGTAATCCATGGATGACCTGTTTCAAAAAGCATTGTTAGCATTTTTCTCCATAGATCTTTTGCGGGAATTGTCTTGTGTTGATCCATTTTTCCTTCTGCAGCTAAAGCCTCATATTCTTCATATCTTTTCTCAAAAGCTAGGCCAGTAAGATCATGTAAATCTGGAGCTTCACCCGGCGAGAAAAGAGTCCAATTTGCACCAAGTTCAACTCTTTTCATAAATAAATCAGGGACCCAGTTTGCTGTATTCATATCATGAGTTCTTCTTCTATCATCTCCAGTATTCTTTCTAAGGTCTAAGAACTCTTCTATGTCTAGATGCCATGTTTCAAGGTAAGCACACATTGCTCCTTTTCTTTTTCCACCTTGGTTTACAGCGACAGCAGTATCATTTGCAACTTTTAAGAAAGGCACAACACCCTGGCTCTTTCCATTTGTTCCTTTTATATATGATCCTAATGCTCTAACGGGGGACCAGTCGTTGCCAAGTCCACCAGCCCACTTGGAAAGTAATGCGTTATCTTTCATTGCACCAAAAATTCCATCTAAGTCATCTGGGATAGTAGTCAAATAACAAGATGATAGCTGGGGTCTCAAGGTTCCTGAATTAAATAGGGTCGGGGTTGAGCTCATATAATCAAAGCTTGACAATAATTTATAGAATTCAATTGCTCGGTCTTCTCTATTGTCTTCTTCAACAGCAAGACCCATAGCCACTCTCATGAAAAAGATTTGAGGTAACTCATATCTGGTATCTTGATAATGAATAAAGTACCTGTCATATAAAGTTTGCAGACCTAAATAAGTAAACTGATAATCCCTATCATGATCGATTGCATTACCCAATTTGTTCAAATCAAAATCTTTCAGGATTGGATCGAGCATTTGTAACTCAATTCCTTTTTCGATATAAGCTTGGAATGCTTTCGGATAGTATTCCTGCATTTCTGGATGGGAGCTTTCCTCAGCAATATCAAGAAATGATAAAGCCTCACTTCGCAATTCATCAAGCAGTATTCTTGCTGTCACATATGAGTAGTTTGGTTCTTGCTCAACTTTTGTTCTGGCTGACATTACTAGAGATGACTTCATATCACTTACAGATACACCGTCATATAAATTTTTAATTGATTCTTCTAGTATTGAATCGGCGCTGACGTCTTCTAGCCCATCACATGCATGATTGACAACTGAAGCAAGGCGGTTGATGTCTAGAGGTACTTGAGACCCATCTTTTTTTGTTACAGAGATATTTGGAGCATCTATGTTAGTTTCTTGTGGTGCGTCTTTTGTTCTTTCTAGCGCTCTTTCTTCCCTGTATAAAATATATTTTCTTGCTACAACATATTCTTCATTGCGCATTAATTGAAGCTCTACTTGATCTTGTATTTCTTCTATGTGAAGTGTTCCACCAGACGGCATTCTTCTTTTAAAAATTTCTTGAACATCAGCTGTTATTTCTTCAACTTTTCTATGTATTCTTTCGCTGGCCGCAGCATTTCCTGATTCATTTGCAAGAAATGCTTTTGTAACTGCAACTTTAATTTTATCTTCTTCAAACGGGACGACCTTGCCGTTACGTTTTATAACTCTTATTTTTCCTGGTGCTGTGATATCTAAATCATCTGTTGGGATTCCACCAATTGGTTCTCGACTAGCACTTTCTTGAGTCTTATCTAACTCCTGTATTGTCATTTGTTTCCTCTATCTTTATTACTTTCTTTGATAACTTTTAGAAAAATTTACCAATGGGTGGGGTTAAAATGTGTTTTTTTCTAATCTTATTAACCAACGTCAATATTCTTACATTGTGGATAAATAATCAAGCAAAAAACACAATATATTGTGAATTCTTTTAAATTTTTCACAATATGCTGTATAAATGGTGTTTATTGGTTGTGTGAAATAGGTGAGTAAATTGTGGATAAATTAAATATTTTGGTTCGTAAATGTCTGTTTTAGTAGCGATTGATCAGGGGACAACAAGCACAAGGAGCGTTGCATTCAATAGTGATCTAAGCGTGGCCTACTCTCTACAGAAAGAGTATCCATTACAATATCCAGATGATGGGTGGGTAGAGATCGATCCCGAAGAATTATTAAGCTCTGTCTATTCAACTCTTGATCCAGTTATTGAAAAATTTATAGATATCTCTGCCGTTGGAATAACGAACCAGCGTGAGACTACTATTGTGTGGGATGCAGAGTCAGGCAAACCTATTTATAACGCTATTGTTTGGCAAGATAGAAGAACAGCAGAGCATTGCATGCAATTAAAGAAGAAAGGTTATGAAGAAGAAATTGCAAATAGAACAGGCTTGTTGCTTGATCCATATTTTTCTGCGACAAAGATTGCCTGGATCTTGGATAATGTTAATGGTGCAAGACAGCTGGCAGAAAAGGGTCAACTTCGTTTTGGAACTGTAGATACATTCTTATTGTGGAATTTATCTAATGGTGAAATTTACAAAACTGATGTAACGAATGCGTCTCGAACAAATTTATTTAATATCCACACAAAGGAATGGGATGCAGAGCTTCTTAAAATTTTTAATATTCCTTTATCAATGCTTCCTGAGGTCAATGCGTCAGATGCAGACTACGGAATAATTAGGAGAAAAGGAGCAGCAATTAGAGTTAGAGGAGTAATCGGTGATCAACAAAGTGCACTGGTTGGACAAAAGTGTTTTAACAACGGAGAAATGAAAGCTACGTTTGGAACAGGTTGTTTTTTGATGGTTAATACTGGTGATCAATCAATGCAATCAAACTCGGGGTTGTTAAATACTATTGGATACGGCCTTGCTAATAAGACTCCATTTGCTCTTGAAGGAAGTATTTTTTCAGCAGGGACAATCATCCAGTGGCTTAGAGATAATATGAAATTTTTTTCTGACTCATCTCATAGTATTGATTTTTTATCACAAACAGGAAACTCTAATGATGTGATCTTTATACCTGGTTTTACAGGCATAGGAGCGCCACATTGGAATTCTGAAGTGCGAGCTGGATTTTATGGAATTACCAGAGATACAACTCAAAAAGATATGGTAACGGCTGCTTTTAAGGCTATTATATATCAGGTAATAGATATCAAGGACGCATTACAAAATGATGGAATAGAAATAAAAAATCTGTCGATTGATGGAGGTATGGCAGCAAACTCAAAATTCTGTCAACTACTGGCAGATTATCTAGAACAAGACATACATGTGCCTTCAAGCCTTGAATCTACAGCGATAGGCGCTGCAATTACTGCTGGGCTTGGTTCAAGCTTGTTTTCAATTGAAAGTTTACTGCAAATGAGTTCTTCTGATACAACAGTTTTTCAACCAAGAAATGATATTTTTAATCCAAAAGATCAAGCAAGGTGGAGAGAATTCCTGAGAGTGCTCCTAGACACATATAATTAGGATAGAAAAAACCTTCAGATCAATCGGAGCAGCTCATCAGAATGAACCCAAGGCTCCGCCGGAATTAGAGAAATAAAATCTCATAGAAAAAAATAGACTTAATATGAAAATATTTTTGTTAATAATTCTTAATGTAATACACTAACTATTTTTCATGAACACGCAAAGCCCAAAATGTATAAATATCAAACTTTAAATAATATTGCTCCCGAGGGTCTGGAAGTTCTTAGCAATCAAAAATATGCTGAAGTGTCAGAAAATCCGGATGGTTTATTGCTAAGAAGTCACAAATTGCTTGAGAGTGATTTAGGTGAAAATCTGGTTTGTGTAGCGAGAGCTGGAGCAGGGACAAACAATATACCAATTGAGGATGCAACAAAGAAGGGCATTGTTGTTTTTAATACACCCGGTGCTAACGCTAACGCAGTAAAAGAGTTAGTTATTTGTGGCATGCTGCTCTCCTCAAGAGGAATTATTGAGGGAATAGATTTTTCAAAAACTCTTGAATCGAAAGATGCAGACTCACTAAATAAAGCTATGGAAATGCAAAAGAAATCTTTTGCAGGCAATGAGCTTGCTGGTAAAACACTTGGAATAGTTGGTTTAGGTGCCATCGGGTCAATGCTCGCACAAGCGGCTCAGACACTTGGTATGAACATAGTTGGCTATGACCCTCATATATCCATAGAGGCCGCATGGAGGCTTCCTAGAGAGGTCCAGAAAGCCGATTCAATGGAATCGCTTTTAGGACAAGCAGATTATGTTTCTTTGCATGTACCACTTGTGGAGGCAACGACAAACCTCATTAATGCATCAACCTTGAAACATTTTAAAGAAGGCGCAAAACTTATCAATTTATCACGTGGCGGCATTGTTAACTCCGATGATGTAATGATAGAGCTGGAGAGTGGGAAACTGGGTAAGTTTGTTACTGATTTTCCTACACCAGAGTTAGTCACAAGATCCTCAACAAAGAATGATGTAATTTTACTTCCCCATCTAGGTGCTAGTACAAAAGAAGCTGAAATAAACTGTGCAGTAATGGCTGCTAATCAAATGGCAAATTATCTAAATGATGGAACAATAATAAATTCAGTAAATTTTCCAATGGTTTCGCAGGCCAGAAGCACTAATTATCGCTTGATAGTCATCAATCACAATGAACCTGGCATGATAAGCAAGATCACTGATTCAATAGCAGCATCTAATATAAATATTGCTGATATGACAAACAAGAGTAGGGAGAATATTGCAATAAACATAATCGATCTTGAAAATAGTGCAAGTGCGGACCTCATTAATGAACTTCGTTCCGTAGAACATGTCCTAATGGTTAGGTCTTTAGATATCTAAATATAATTTTCTACAAAGCTTTTATCAAAAGGAATAATCTCATCCTCTCTTCCATCCTGAACTTTATTGGCCCAATTTGGATCAGAGAGCAAGGCTCTCCCAACAGCGATAAGATCAAATTCAGATTTGTTTAATTTTTCATGAAGAATACTCAAATCTGCAGTTTGCGTTTGATGATCGCCTGAATATAGCTTAATAAAATCCTTATCTAACCCCACACTGCCCACACTAATGGTAGGAAGGTCAGTTGCATTTTTTGCAACGCCTGCCAGATTTATTCCCTTAGAGTTAAATTCTCCTTCCCAGAACCGACGATTACTACAATGAATAAAATCTGCACCAGCAATTTTCAAGATATTAAAAAATTGATCGAGCTCCTTAGCATCTGAGGTGATCTTAGCTTCATAGTCTTGTTGTTTCCATTGCGAAATCCTAATACCAACCTTAAAGGTATCAGAGGTAATTTGTTTAGACGACTCAATAATCTCTGCTGCAAACCTTGATCTATTTTCTAAAGAGCCTCCATACTCATCAGACCTTAGGTTAATTTTATCCCAGAAAAACTGATCAATTAAATATCCATGAGCGCCGTGGATTTCAACGCCATCAAATCCAAGTTCCTCACAAATTTTTGCATCACGCGCATAAACTTCTATCAATTCTTGGATTTCATCATTGGTCATTTCATGCGCAACTTTTTTACCTGGTACGACATAACCTGAGGGAGTGAATCCTGGTACTTCCGGAAATGGAGGCATTCCTGGTTTTCGAATTCCACCTACATGCCAAAGCTGACAAAAGATGGCTGAATTATTTGCATGAACTTCATTAATTACTTTTTCCCACATAAACTTTGCTGCATCAGTCTCTAGATTCGGGACATTTGGATAGCCGCTAGCAGCCCTGTGACTTACCTCAACTCCTTCGGTTAAAATTAGTCCAACACCACCTTTGGCTCTTAGAGAATAGTAGGTGGGAGCATAATCTTTTAGAACACCTTTTGGTGAGAAATTTCTTGTCATTGGAGCCATTACAACTCTGTTACGAAGCTTCAATCCATTCATATCGTAACTAGAAAATAAGCCGTTAATTTGATCATTCATAAGAGCTATTAATGGTAAGTAGTAAGAAGGACCATTCTAATTTATTTTTTTTTAAAAAAATACTTGCCCACAGAATAAAATAGTGTTATTGGGAACTGAAAAATTATAATCAAAAGAACCATCTATAATCAATATATTTTATATAAAACACTGATATGCGGTTATTTTATAATTTTTTGATTAGTTTTTGATCAATTCTCATGAAACCTTATTAAATCAGTCTAAAATATGAAATTACTAAGTTATCCCAAGCTTTATCCACAGATTCTGTGGATAAAATTTAAGCAGTTTTAGAGAGGAATATTTTGAGTAAATTTAAATTTCCTAATGCCTGGTTAAGTCCAGTTGGCAAGGCATTTTGCAAGAATATATTTCATGAAATAGAAACAAAATTAATTAAAAAAAAGTCTCTGGGTGCCAGGATATTTCCAGAAAATTTGCATATTTTCAGAGCTCTTGAGTTGGTTCATTTTGAAGATGTAAAAGTAATGATTTTAGGGCAGGATCCATATCATGGAAAAGGGCAAGCCAATGGACTTTCTTTCTCTGTAAACAAGGGATGCAAGATACCACCGTCCTTAAAAAATATTTTTATTGAGTTAAAAAATGATTTAAATATTCCAATCTGCAAGCATGGTGATTTAGAATTTTGGGCTCAACAAAATGTATTGCTATTGAACTCAGTACTCACAGTTGAAAAAGGTTTACCCAATTCTCATAAGGGAATAGGATGGGAAAAATTAACAGATAAAATTATCTCTGTTTTAAGCGAAAGAGGAAAAATGATTTTTGTTTTGTGGGGTAAAGAAGCACAAAGGAAAAAAAATTTAATCGACCCAAAAATAAATTCAATTTTAATGGCCCCTCATCCATCTCCTCTCTCTTCATATAGAGGTTTCTTTGGATGTAATCACTTTTCTAAGATAAATAATATTTTAATAAAAGGTGGCATGAAACCAATTAATTGGAACCTAAATTAATTTTTTAAAAGTTTTCAATCTTTCCAAGGCATGAAGAGAACAATTGCTTTTGAGCTTCAATAGTTGAACCAACAATCTCAAATTGTGAAACCTGCTCAGGTTTGGTATGGGAAATTAATCGCGTTTCTTTTTTTGCCTTCCCAAGATACTCCATCCTAGCAATAATTTCTTGACCTTTAAAACAACCTTTATTAAAACTAACGCGTGTTAAGTGTTGGCCTAATTCATGAGGTCTATACTTACCAGAGTCTTCGGAGTTAATTATATGATCACCCATTATTTTTTTATTAAGCTCCCAGTTCAATATAGATAATTTCTTGTATGGTTCCATGGATATATTCTCTTTAGGTATATATATCGATATGGATAATTCGCCGACGCTTCTGATGAAATGCTCATTCGAAGTAGTGGTGTCAGAGACCTGTTTACATATACCAATGATTTCTTGTTTTATTTCTTGTGCAGATACATTGTAAAATGGTAAATATTTTTCCATTTCATTCAAAAAAATATTTGCAGATTCCTTGTCAATCAAAATTAACCAACGATCTATATCAAGGACTATTTCAAAATTGCATAAAATAAAACCTTTTTCATCACACAGAGAGGAGGATTGGGCGCATTGGTTAGCTACAAGTGAACAATCAGATGTTACTTGTCCTTGCAAAAGCTTAAAAACAGACTCAAACTCTCCGCTTAAATGTATGACCGAGACCCCATCCAGATTAGCGGCACCATATTTGATTAACTCGGAATTTAACAATTAATTACCTATAAAAGAATTAAAGATATTATATTAGTTTAGAAAAATGAATACATACATAAATAAAACAAAATGGAAATGTAGACGTGGCCTGAGAGAATTAGATTTATTGTTTAGAAATTACAGCGAAAAGAATCTAGAATCTCTTTCAACCGATGAATTAGCTATGTTTAATAGTATTTTAGACCTTGAAGATCAACCTTTATATGATTTTATTTTTAAAAATGAACCACTAAATAATCCTCAGCAGGAAGATTTTATTTTAAAAAATTTAAAAAACTTCATCGATAATTGAAACTATTAACTAATATCCCTGTCCAATTTTTAAGAGGTATCTGATGGAGGTTAGCAGGGGTGATGAAATGTTTATAGAAGAGATCAAAGCTGGAAATCGTATGGCTTTTGATGCGATGGTTCTAAAGTATAAACCAAAATTAATGTCTTCATTGGTTGGTTATACCAAGTCTCATGAACAAGCTGAGGACCTATGTCAAAAAACATTTATAAGAGTTTGGCAAAAAATTGATACTTTTAGAGGAGATAGCGCCCTTTTTACTTGGATTTACAGAATAGGAATTAATCTTGCAAAAAATGACTTTGCGAGCAGTTATTCCAAAAACTCCAAAGTTACTGATTCATTGGATTTTGACGCCCATGAAATTCCACAATACCTTTCACCAGAAGCAGAACTTATAGCAGAGGAGTCTGAGTTAAAGGTTATGAAGTTCATTGAAACTATAGACGTTGAAACAAAAACCGCCTTTACATTAAGAGAAATTGAAGGACGGTCATATGAAGAAATTGCAAGAGTTCTGAATTGTCCAATTGGTACAGTCAGATCAAGAATATTTAGAGCCAGGCAGCTTATTCTTGAGTATATGAAACAGGAGAATATTTTAAATGGATAAAGAATTAGAAAAAATTTCAGCATTGTATGATGGAGAGTTGACACCCAAAGAGATGCGCGAAACTCTTAAAAATCTTGAATCAAATAAAGAAATAAAACAGAAATTCAAAGAATTTGGCGTAATATCAGATATATTTCAAAGACAATCGAATCAATATAAGAAAAATATTCTTTATATTAGTAATTATATGCCAAAGATAAACCCTCTTATTACAAATATGGTTACAGCAGCAGCTACCGTCCTTGTTACATTGGCAGTTATTTATCAGCTTGATAACAATAGGTTTCAAGTAGATAAAATTGGAGCAAAGCAGCTTTCTTCTGCTATCTCAAGCGATGAAGCTAAAAATCAATTGTTAAATGCTGATGAAAACATAATGGAGCACATGATTCATATTATGCAATCTAATGAATCTCATGGATCACAACCCCTTTCTCAAGACTGGATTCCAGTTGGGTTTTCAGTAAATCCAAGGAACCCTTATCAATATTCAAATGGAAGAAATAATCTATTTTTTCATCTTGAAAATAAGCAACTTGGCATTACAAAGGTTAAATATTTTAGAGCAAATAATAATTGGATTTACCTAATCCCATTGAAAGATGGTAGGCTCCTAACAGCTTACGGTGATGTTTCACCGGAAGTTGCAAACCCAATGATCCAAGCAATTTACAAAAGGAAGTAATATGTATTTTTTTAAACGCAATATTTTTTTATTTATTTTAGGATATTCATCTATTCTTGGTGCAGCACTCCCATCAAATATTTCACAACTAGTCGAAACATCTGCACCTGCAGTAGTAAATATTACCTCTCGCAAGGAAGTGAAGATGCAAAATTCTCTTCGTGGCTTTGACGAATTTGAAAGATTTTTTGGTATACCAAGAGGTCGAAGCTTTCCTCAGCCTCAGGAGCCCCGGACCAGAGAGGCAGTTGCTTATGGATCAGGGTTTATTTTTGAGGACGGTTATTTGCTTACAAACTTTCATGTTATAGACGAGGCTGAAGAAATTACTGTCTCGCTCAATGATAGAAGAGAGTTTTCAGCTGAAGTTGTGGGAGTCGACCCACTTTCTGACTTAGCTGTTTTAAAAATTAAAGGCAAAAATCTTCCCAGGGTTTCAATTGGAAACAGTGAAACATTAAAAGTTGGTGATTGGGTCGTTGCTATTGGCTCTCCATTTTCATTTGATTTTTCAGTAACAGCTGGGATTGTTAGTGCAAAAGGAAGAAGTATTCAAAATCAAAATATAGGTAATTATGTCCCTTTCATACAGACTGATGTAGCTATAAATCCAGGAAATTCTGGAGGTCCTTTATTTGATTTAAAAGGAAGAGTCGTTGGTATTAATTCTCAAATTTATTCAAGAAGTGGAGGCTATCAGGGCTTAGCATTTGCGATCCCAATTGATGTTGCTATGGAGGTAGCTGAGCAGATCATTGAAGATGGAAGTGTATCCAGGGGTTATCTTGGAGTAAGGGTCGGTGAGGTTGATAATGATTTAGCTGAAGCTTTGAGCATGGATAAGCCTTACGGAGCTCTCATCACAGACGTTGAAAAAGGTGAGTCTGGAGATGAGGCTGGTCTTCAGGCCGGAGATGTGATCATAGAATTTAATGGCAAAGAGATTAAATTTGGATCAGATTTACCTCATGTTGTGGGAAGAATTCAACCAGAAACAAAAGCTAACGCCAAGGTAATACGCGAAGGCAAAAGTATAAACTTGAAGTTTGTACTTGGCGAACTGCCCGCAGATGAAAGAACATTTATTCCTGCAAAAGCTGAAATTTCATCAGATCCACTTGGACTAAAGATTGAAGATATTTCTGATGAAAATTCTAGACCCACTGATCCAGAAAAGGGTGTTTTAGTTTTGAGAGTAAACAATGGCTCTCCAGCCTATGGAAAGATTGCCAGAGGAGATATTATCACCGAGGTCATATCTCAGGGTAAGCGTTATAAAATAGACGACTCTCAAGGATTTGAAGAGCTAATTGAACAATTCAGTGAAGGTGATAAGCTGGCAATAGTTGGTCAAAGAAACAATAATAGATTTTTTGTTGCAGTCACCGTTGATTAAATCCATCTGAAATGCTTAAGAAAAGCTGATAACGAATCAGCTTTTCTTATAGAATAGTCATGCATTCAACATAAGATGAAAAATATTAGAAACTTTTCAATTATTGCTCATATTGATCATGGGAAATCAACCCTGTCTGATCGTTTGATTGAGTATTGTGGAGGCCTGTCTCAGAGAGAAATGTCTGATCAAATTCTTGATACCATGGATATTGAGAAAGAGAGAGGAATCACTATCAAAGCTCAAGCTGTTACGCTTGACTATAAAGTAGACGGGCAAACATATCAGTTAAATTTTATTGATACACCTGGCCATGTAGATTTTTCATATGAAGTGTCTAGATCCTTGTCTGCATGTGAGGGTGCCTTGCTGGTTGTCGATGGCTCTCAGGGTGTCGAAGCTCAAACACTAGCAAATTGTTATACCGCCGTTGATCAAAACCTAGAGGTTCTTGCAGTGATCAACAAAATTGATTTGCCTCAAGCTGAACCTAATAGAGTAAAGCAAGAAATAGAAGATATGATTGGTATTGACGCAACTCAAGCACCATTAGTAAGTGCAAAAACTGGTGAAGGCATTGAGGAATTGCTCAATCTTTTGGTTAACAATATACCTCCTCCTAAAGGTAATCCAAATGCAGAATTTGAGGCCTTAATTATCGATTCATGGTTTGATGCATACCTAGGGGTAGTTTCACTTATTAAGGTAATTAATGGCTCAATCTCTCAGGGTCAAAAAATTAAAGTTTATTCCACTCAACAATCATACATTGCAGATCAAATTGGTATTTTCTCACCCAAAAAAATTCCAGCAAAAGAGCTCAATGTAGGTCAGGTTGGGTATATGGTTGCAGGCATAAAAAATATTCAAGGAGCACCGGTAGGCGATACTATTATCGATTCCAAAAATGATTCCTCTAAACCTTTGCCAGGATTTCAAAAAGTTCTCCCCAAGGTTTTTGCATCATTGTTTACAGTTGATTCAGATGAATATGAGAAATTTAGAGATGCGCTTTCTAAGTTGGTCCTGAATGACTCTGCTTTAATATATGAACCTGAGGTTTCAGATGCTTTAGGGTTTGGTTTTAGGTGCGGGTTTTTGGGTACTCTGCATTTGGAGGTAGTAAGAGAAAGGTTAGAAAGGGAATATGACCTCAATCTAATCTCTACAGCTCCTTCTGTGCAATATCAGGTTGTTAAAACCGATGGTGAGGTTGTTGATTGTGATAGTCCCTCTCAGCTTCCAAGCTTAAGTAATGTTTCTGAGATACGCGAGCCATATGTATCTGCCACAATTCTTACGCCAAAAGATTATGTTGGCAATGTCATCACTCTTTGCACTCAAAAAAGAGGCACGCAAAAGGACATGACTTATTTTGGCAATCAAGTCTCAATAGTTTTTGAAATGCCTTTGGCTGAAGTAATTATTGATTTCTTTGATCGTCTGAAATCCACGACCAAGGGGTATGCTTCAATTGAATATAATATTACTGACTTCAAGGCTTCAAATCTAATTAAACTGGATGTATTGCTCAATAACGAAGTCGTAGATGCGCTATCAATAATTATTCATAAGGATTTTGCAATGACTCGCGGAAGGGAGGTAGCTAAAAATTTGCAAAAATTAATTCCTAGACAGATGTTTGATATACCTATTCAGGTTGCTTTGGGATCAAAGATAATTTCTCGGGAAACTGTAAAAGCTCTTAGAAAAAATGTTACCGCAAAATGTTATGGTGGTGATATAAGCAGAAAGAAAAAACTTCTTGAAAAACAGAAAGAAGGTAAAAAGAAAATGAAGCAATTTGGAAGAGTTTCGATACCTCAAGAAGCGTTTTTGAATTACTTTAATTCAGGAGAAAAATAATGTTTACCGATCCATTATTTCTTATATCCCTTGGGAGTATTTTTTTTCTGATTGGTTTATGGATTTATTTAGTTCTTCAAGAAAATTTATCTAACCAGTCGCAACAGCAAATTTATTGGGCAGGGTTTTCGCTTTCAATTCTTGGTATCTACAGAATTTTTGTGAATGCAGGTGATCTTGGTTCAGTTTTATTAATTGGGTCAATTATTTGCTTAGTAATTTTATTAATAGGTTTTTACAAAAATAATTTATTGCTTAAAGCAACTGGAAAGAGTTGGTTTTTCCCTGTTTTCTTAATTTTTGTATTACGAACTTTCCTTTATGAGCCATATCAAATTCCATCGGGATCAATGATTCCAGGCTTAAAAGTTGGCGACTTTATTTTAGTGAATAAGCACAGTTATGGATTGAAGGTTAACCGAATAGGCAAACCTTTTGCCTTTGAATCAGGCCCTGAATACGGAGATGTTGTTGTCTTCATTCCACCACATGTAAATGTGCCATATATTAAGAGACTAATTGGAAAGCCTGGCGATACTGTACGATATATTAATAAAAAGATTTATGTGAACGGTGAGTCGATCAAGCAGGAATTTATTTCTTCTTCTGATGGTGAAACGCTTCTTCGTGAGACCTTCGAGGGCTCTGAAAGAGTCATTCGTATTTTGCGTGGCAGCACATCTTATCCTGAGGAATTTATTGTCCCTCCCAATCATTATTTCGTAATGGGGGATAATAGAGATAACTCAAGTGATTCTCGGTACTTTGGATTTGTACCTAAGAAAAATTTTATGGGCACTGGAGAATTAATATGGATGACATGGGAGTGCTGGACATGCGTCCCATCATTCCATCGATCAGGCTTAATTAAATAGGTATGGATTCAACCATAAAAATAAAAACAGATTACTTAGATTTAGCTTACTTCCAACAAGCTTTTATTCATAAAAGCATTTCATCATCTAAAAATAATGAACGCTTAGAGTTTTTGGGTGATGCAGTTCTTGAAATTGTTATATCAGAGCACCTTTTTAATAATTTTCCATTATTGGATGAGGGTCGTTTGACTCTTATGCGAGCCTCATTGGTGAATACGCAAATGCTGTCAAAGATTTTTATGCAATTTGATTGCAAAGGCTTGCTAAAAACTTCTAAGGGAACAAATAATCTTGATGAAACACATAAATTCTCAATTTATGCAGGAACATTGGAAGCTTGCATTGGGGCAATATTTTTAGAGATGGGTTTAAAAGAATCTAAGCGTTTTATTTTAGAAATTTTTAATGATCATTTATTAGCTCTTGATGGGACTGCAGAGTTGAAAGACGCTAAATCAAGATTGCAGGAATATTTACAAGCCAATAATTTACCCTTACCAATTTACAATGTTGAATCAAATCATGCCGGTAATAACTTTTTATGCTCAGTTGATTATAAAGGTGAAGTTTTTTCAGCATCTGCAACAATTAAAAAAGAAGCTGAGCAAAAAACAGCAGCGCTAATCCTTTCAAATCTTCATCAAGTATGACTAAGAAATTTTGTGGATATATTTCAATTGTTGGCAAGCCAAATGTAGGAAAATCAACGCTCTTGAATGTAATACTAGATAAAAAAGTTTCCATTACTTCAAGAAAATCTCAAACAACTAGAAACAATATCCTCGGAGTCAAAACCGAAGGAGATTTTCAAATGGTCTTTCTTGATACTCCTGGTATTCATATTAATGCCACAAAGACAATGAACAAAGTATTAAACCATTCTGCTACAAGTGTTATTGAGGATTCTGACCTAGTACTTTTTTTAGTGCAAAGAACGGCATTACAAGAGCAGGATCTTCAGGTGATAAACAAGATTAAGGAGTCAAATGTGCGTTCAATATGTGTGCTCAACAAAGTTGACCAAGTTGAAAATAAGAACCAACTTCTTCCCCTTATACAAAAAATCAATGATATTTATCCTTTTGATCACTACATTCCTATTTCAGCACTCAATAATGAGGGGATAGATGAACTTATAAATCTAGTAAAGCAAAGCATTCCAGAGAATGAACACCTTTATCCTGATGCTAATGAAGATCATGATATCCCTGATAATTTTTTTATTAGTGAGTTAGTGCGGGAAAAGATCATCAGATCACTTGGGGATGAATTGCCTCATGAAACATATGTTGTTGTAGAAACTAAATCCATGGAAGGCTCAATGCTTTCAATTGGGGTTGTTATATACGTGGCAAGAGATAGCCAAAAAAGTATTGTAATCGGTCATGAAGGATCAAACCTAAAGCGAATAGGGCAGCAGGCCAGAGTTGAGTTAGAGAAAATGTTCAGCAAAAAAGTAATGTTAAAGACATTTGTAAAAGTTAATAAAAATTGGAACAACGATGCTCAATATTTAAATAGTTTGGGTGTTGGCAGTAATCACGATGCCTCATAATTGGGAGTCATGTTTTCTTTTGCACGCTCGGTCTTTTGGAGATACATCTATTATTGCAGAGGTTTTCACAGAATCCTCAGGTAAAACTTCAGTGATGGCCAAGGGCGCTAAGAATCCTAAGTCAAAATTTTTCGGCCATTTACTACCATTTTCGAACTTACAAATTATTGTTACTGGAAAGTCTGAGATGAAGACTTTAACTCAAATTGATTCAAACTATGCTTCTCAGTCCTCCAAGGGTCCCCATGATTTGTATACTTATCTTTATGTGAATGAGCTCATGGTGAGACTGCTACCAAAGGGGTTGCCAAACCAAGAGCTATTCGATCTTTATAAGCAATTTGTCGATCTTGCTCGTGCAGATGCAATTTCAGAGACAGACTTAAGAGCTTTTGAATTTGATTTACTAGATGTGTTGGGGTACGGAATAAATTTTGATACGGATACTATAGAAAATTCTGAGTTTAAAGATTCAGCTAGCTACTCTTATATGCCTGAAAAGGGGTTTCATGCGACAAATCATGACAATGGTTTTTCGGCCCAAGAGATTTTATCTATTAAAAATAGATCGCTTGAGAGCATTGATAAGATAAAATTAAAACAGTTATCTCAGATTGCTATTTCAGCATGCTTAGATGGAAGAGAGTTAAGCAGTAGAGACATTTTTAAAAAATTAAAACTATGATTTATGGTATTGGAACAGATCTTGTAGACATTCAAAGAATTAAGAGAATGAAATCTTTAGATTCTTTTGCAAATAAAATTCTTGGTAAGCTTGAATTAGAGGAGTATACCTGTATGAATAATTTAAAGGCTCAATACTTAGGGAAGCAGTTTGCAGCCAAGGAAGCATTTGTGAAGGCTTTAGGGACTGGGTTTAGAAATCCAATTTTTCCCAGCGACATAGAAATTATCAGAAACGATCTTGGTCAACCTGAAATTGTGCTGTCGGAATCAGCTAAATCTTATGTCGAGGACTTGGGCATCATTAAATCTCATGTTAGTCTAGCCGATGAAAGCAACCATCTCATTGCATTTGCGGTTTTAGAAACATGAAAAAAATACTTCTCTTAGGGCCTCCAGGAGCAGGAAAAGGCACTCAGGCAGATATCATCTGCGATTCTTTCGATATCCCAAAGATAAGCACTGGAGACATGCTGCGCTCTGCCATTGCATCTGGCAGCGAGCTAGGAAAAAGGGTTGCTGGTATTATGAATTCCGGCGGCTTAGTCTCAGATGAGATCATTATCGAGCTGATTTTAGATCGCATTGCTCAAAGCGATTGTGCAAATGGATTTTTATTTGATGGTGGCATCAGAACGGTTGGTCAAGCAGATTTATGTGTTGAGAATTGTATTGAGTTTACGCATGTAATTGAAATTAAGGTTGCAGATGAGGCAATACTTGAGAGAATGTCGGGAAGAAGAGTTCATCCTGGTTCCGGCAGAAATTATCACATTGTGTTTCAACCTCCCAAGAAAGATGGTGTTGACGATGAAACTGGAGAGCCTCTCATTCAAAGAGAGGATGATATGCCTGAGACGGTTAAACATCGCTTGCAGGTCTATCAAAATGAAACCAAGCCACTGGTAGCCTATTATCAATCTCAAGAGAGTAAAAGCTGTTTAAAGTATATTGCTGTTGATGGCTCTCAACCAGTTCAAAAAGTATTCGAGGATATCGAACAGAACTTCTAATAAATGAAAATTTTATCTCTTGATGTTAGTGGTAATTACTCATCAATCTCATTGTTAAATGGTGATGAGGTAACCTCCTTTACCCAAACTCATGAACGAAAAGACAGGCCTGATTGGGATACGCTATTTGCAAATATTGAATTTGATTCTCAGAATGACTTCGACAACCTTAGCGCAATAGCATTTGCACGTGGTCCGGGCTCATATACTGCTTTAAGAATCACTGCTTCTTTTTTAAAAGCCATAGCTGAAGTAAAAAATCTTCCACTGATTGCAGTATCAAGTTTAGAGTCAATTGCTAAAGAAGCCTCACATTGGATAGATAAAAGTGAGGCTAAAATACTTGTAACAATTGCAGCAGATGCAACTGAGAGTTACTTCTGTGGTTTTAAAAAAAATAGTAATGGAATTGAAGTAATCAATGAAGAATCTGTAATGCAAATGGAAGCATTGTCAGAGTTTTTAACCGACGAAAATTGTTATTTTGCAGGAACAGGTTGGCCTTTGGAATTAAAAAACTCCACTAATTTTTTATCTCAGGCTCTCGGAAGCGCTGAACCGGTTGCATTAATTGCCAAAGAAAAATTAGAAACCAATGAAATTTTTCTTCCTGAAAATGCAAATCCCATATATTTAAAAACTCCTGAATATAAAAAATCATGATGTCAGATTTTTTTCTTGCGCTTTTTTTATCTTTAATTCAGGGGCTAACAGAATTCTTGCCTGTCTCCAGTTCAGCACATCTATTATTTCCATCATTAATTTTTGGAGCAAAAGATTTTGGTATTCTCTTTGATATCTCTGTTCATGCTGGAACTTTATTAGCGGTTATTTACTACTTTAGGGAAGAGATTCAGGCACTTATTCGCGCATGGCTGCCTTGGACTGCTGATCGGGACATGCAAAGTTTCTTGTTAGGTCGAAACTTGATCGTTGCTACTTTACCCATCATAGTTGCAGGGTTATTTTTTTCTGATTTGGTTGAATCTAGAGCAAGCAGTGTCAACTCTATTGCATGGACTAATTTAATTTTTGCAGGCTTGCTGTATGTTGTGTTTAAGTTTGCAGATCAGTCTAAATCTTTAGCTGAGTTAACTTTATTTGCTGCTTTAGTCATAGGATTTTTTCAAGTTTTAGCTATTTTTCCAGGTGCATCTAGATCAGGAATGGCAATTACTGGAGCTTTGATTGCAGGATTAAATCTCAGGGATACCTCGAGATTTGCTTTCATGTTGAGTATACCCACGATCCTGGGAGCATTAATACTCATGCTATTTAAAGGAGCATACTCAATTGCGCTGAGTGACTTAACTATTATGTTAACTGGCTTTATTGGCTCTGCAATAGTTGCCTTCCTGACAATAAAAATTTTTTTAAGAGTTGTTGAAAAGGTAGGAATGATCCCATTCGTTATTTATAGAATTATTTTAGGCTTTGCTTTATTACTTTTATGATTTTGGATCTTGTATGTGTATCACCCGAACAACATACTTTAGCCAAGGAGCTTGCAGACTCTTTGAGCGCAAGCCTCAACACAAGTCAAGCTAGTAGTAAAAAGCCTTACTTAGATCTCTCTGAGGATGGGCTTGCATTTTTTCATCCCGCAGCAAGATCAAGAAAAAAATTACTGATCGATTTTAATTCTGGAGCATCAAGATGGCGCATAGAAAGGGCTAGCCATGAAAAACTTATTAAAAAAGCTTTAGGTAGGTCAGATGCGCCATTAAATATTTTAGACTGCACTGCAGGATTACTTCAGGATACCTTGGTATTTCTAAGTCTGGGTCATCGGGTTACAGCATTAGAGCAGAGCAGAATCATGTTTCATCTTTTAGAAGATGCCATTCACCGAAGTGAAGACAGCTCCATATTTAAAAACCTTGATCTTATAAATGAAGAGGCATGTTCTTATACTCGTGAAGTAAAAAACATTGATGTAGTATATTTTGACCCTATGTATCCAAAAACCAAGAAGTCTGCCCTAAGCTCGGGCCAACTTGAATATGTGGAAAAAGTTCTTGAAGTTGAATCAGTCTCCAATAATGCGGCAAAAGAATTTGAAGTCTTGCAGTCAATCCCAAAAAAGAAGCTCATTGTAAAGAGGCCCATTAAAGCTGAGCCATTTTCACAAGAGCTTAATTATCAAGTATTTGGCAAGACTACTAGATTTGATGTTTATTTATAATCAGTAGCCAGTTCCTCCATCTCCCTCAGAAGAAGACTCTTGGCTAAAATGAGATTTTGGTTTAAACATGGTATCGGACGCCATCGATGAAGCTCCATGATACCCTTGGTCTGCAGTCATATAAAATGTCAAACCTGGATACTCGTTGAACTCATGCGTATGAAAGTTATCACCAGCATCAGCCTCTCTAAGATAAACCTTTTGAGTAAAACCGGAAGCCCCTTTGTAAGGACCTTTTGATACAGTGCCTTTTACTTGCATATTTGATGTACTGTTGGTCACATCAATTTTACTTGAATCAAATGACTCAACGATTTCAATTCTTCCTTGAGTGTACATACCAGCATGAACACCACAATGTGGGTAGAGGGTCAGCGGAGTACTGGAGCTAACAGTAAGAGTGGATGTGGCATCATCCCAGCCTTCGTTGAGGCCAATGTTATTTACTCCGCTGGTGTCATTCTGAGTTGTAGACAATTCAAAAGGATGATTAAGAAATACTGAGCTTGAGCTTGGATCAAACACAATAACATCTCCAACTTTTGCATAAATTACAAGTTCAGTCGTATCAGCATTAACTGAGTCAACAGTATAATAATCACTACCCACATTGCTTATGGAGTAGTTAGTTCTAGATAGATTCTCTTCATTATCTGAATAAGTAAATGATGCGCTGTCAGCTCTATCTATAAGTGTAAGAGTTGAAAAAATTAATTCGTTCAATTCTGATTCAGTGATAGTTTCATTTTTAATTTTTTCAAGCAATGGATTGAGCTCGCTTCTAGCAACCTCTGAAAAGTAGGCATGTGCAGAAGTATCACTATCTGCATATACCTTCTGTAAGTATGAGGAAATTGCAGCAGATAGGTTTTCCCATACAGTGTTTGATAGGGTGAAACTTGAAAAAGACCAATCACCAAGGAGCTTACGAATAAAGGTTGTATCACCAAGAGTTGTTTCATTCGAAGATCTATTAGCTATAGCTTGAGCAATTTTATAATTTGACAGTAATTCAGGTGAGCTGTTTTCTTGATCAGGTTCTAAGGATTGCATTGCATTTTCAAGGATTTGGAGTTGAGTATTAATGCGGGCAACATTTTCGTTAATTGGATTCGCAAGGTTACTAAATGGATCAGTAGAAGCAATGTTGTAAGTATCAGAAATGCCAAGTTTTGCTTGTGCTGTGGCTGAGTCAAAATTATCGTTGAAGTGCATTAGAGTGCTTAATTGTGAAATAACATTGGTACCATCAGACGATGGATTGCTTAAGTACATATTGCTTGAAGATGAGAAAGATTGATTCGTAACCACATCGAAACCATCGTTAGCAACTAGCGCACCGGAATAATCTTGAGTTAAATTGAATGTTCCATCGGAATTAGTTGTTGTAGTTGAGCTTGATCCTGAGCATCCTGAACCTTCCGTCACCTCAACACATACATTTGCACTTTGAACATATCCTGAGCGAATAACTACACCATTAAATGAAACCGAAATTACATCGTCTCTGACATCATTGGTCACAGTGACCGTAAAATCTTTAGATGTACTGAGTATTCCGTCACTGACGCTTACACTAAGCGAGTAGATGTTATCTAAATCTGTGTCAGTTGGACTTTCAAAATCTGGCGCAGTATTAAAAGTAACAACACCTGTGGCGCTGATGGACATATTCGAGGCGTCGGTGCCGGATATCGAATAAGATAGGGGGTCTCCATCAGCATCAGATGCGTTGACTGAAAAACCAGAGGATTGATTTTCTTCAACTGAGTAGTTAGTTACCGAATTATTTATGACAGGTGCTACGTTTTGTAATGGGGCTGTATAGTCAGGTCCACCATTGCCGCCTCCGCCTCCGCCGCAGGATGCAATGACAAGAAGTGGGACTAGTACCGCAAAAAGTTTATTAATATTCATAGCTCACTCTCAACAATTATATTTAGTTAACTGAGCGTCCTGAATATGTAAGAGTAGGGCGTGCCCGCAAAACTCAAAATTTAGGCAAAGCAGATATGTAGTGAATTAAAATAAATGAATAAATAATTGTCAATATAAATTAAAAACACTATTAATAAAGGGTAAATCAGTATATTTTAATGTAGCTTTACTACAAAAATAAGAGGGTATAAAGCAATGAATCTTAAAATAAGTTATTTTCTTATATGTCCTTCTCCGTGGACAACGTATTTGAAGCTTGTTAACTGCTCGACACCTACTGGGCCACGAGCATGAAATTTTCCAGTTGCAATTCCAATTTCACCGCCTAACCCAAACTCTCCTCCATCTGCAAATTGAGTGGAGGCATTAACCATAACTATTGCACTATCTATCATTGATGTAAATTGCTCTTGGCTTTCTAAATTTTCACTAATAATAGATTCTGTATGCCCTGTTCCATAATCATCAATATGTTCAATTGCTTCATTAATTGATTCGACTAACTTGAGACTTACAATTGGAGCTAAATATTCTGTTGTCCAATCATTTTCATTAGCAAGCACAGCTTTTGGGTGAAGAGATTGTGTTTCTTTGCAACATCTAACCTCACAATTTAATTCATCTAGATGATCAATTAAGCTGGGTACGAATAATTCTGCAATTTCTCTATGAATTAATATTGTCTCTACGGCACCACAAATACCCGTTCTTCTCATCTTGGCGTTAACACATACAGAGAGAGCTTTTGCTATGTCAGCTTTGTTATCAACATATATATGACAAATACCTTCAAGATGGCCGAAAACTGGAACCTTTGCTGAACGTTCAACCTCAGCAACAAGACTTTTTCCTCCCCTTGGCACAATTACATCAATTGATCCATTTATTCCCTCTAGCATAAATGTAGCTGCACTTCTGTCCTCCGAGGGCACAATTTGAATTGAGTGCTCTGGTAGTTTTGATTTTACAAGTGCTGTTTGCATTGCAATGACTATTGATTGAGCTGAATGCAAACCATCTTTTCCACTTCTTAGAATTACGGCATTACCTGATTTTAAGCATAGGCCTCCTGCATCAGCAGCAACATTTGGTCTACTTTCAAAAATTAAGCCAATAACTCCAAGAGGGGTTGCAACTCTAGAAATCTTCAGACCATTAGGCCTGTCCCAGCATGCAAGTGTTTTACCGACTGGATCATCAAAATCCCTGATATCCTCCAATGTTTTGCAAATACCCTTGATTCTTTCTGATGAAAGCATCAAGCGATCAATAAATGAGGCATCTTTTCCATTTTCCTTTGCTGTTTCAACGTCTTTAATGTTGGCTGCCAAAATTATTTGCTCATTATTTTTAATTTCCTGTATCGCAATATCAAAAAATCTATTTTTTTGAGACGTTGTTGCAGAATTAAGTATTTTGCTTGCCTTAACTGCATTTATACCTATCTCATCGAGGGTTTTTTTAAGATCTAAGTTCACTATTTCACAAACCAGGTTGATTTGGCTCCTCTATTCAACGCTCTAATTGGCCTAATTTTATTTCCAGAGGTTATAACCATTGAGCAATTATTTTGAAAACATATTTCAGCTGCCTCAATTTTTGAAATCATGCCACCTTTGCCCATCTCACTTGCAGTTCCAGCCATTCTTTTAATTTTTGAATTAATTTTTGTTACTTTTTGTACCAAGCCTATCGGTTTTTTTTTATTTATCATGTCTTCGGATGTAAATAACCCGTCAACGCTTGATAAAATTATCAATAAATCTGCATCCATTAGCTTAGCAACTTTTGCAGCGAGCAAATCATTATCGCCAAATTTAATCTCATCTGTTGCAGTGCTATCATTTTCATTAATTACTGGCAAACAACCAATTTCTATCAGCTTATTGACTGTTTGTTTGGCGTTAATTGATGAAACCTTGAGCTCTGTTTCTTTGGGGGTAAGAAGCATTTGACCAATAGAAATTGAGTATTTACTTAAACTTTTCTTCCACGCGGACATTAGCTCAATCTGCCCGTGTGCAGCTAGTGCCTGTGATTCAGAAAGTGATAATTTTTTAGGCAATATAATTTTTTTTCTTCCCATTGCAATTGCGCCTGAGGAAACCACCAATACCTCTTTACCATTTTCAAGTAACCACTCAATATCAGCACTTACAGCAGATAAGAAGCTCTGATTTACCCTGCCTTTTGAATCAGCTAAAAGTGAAGAGCCTACCTTGATTACAATTCTTTTAAATGAGTTTATGTTTTGCATTTTTAATACTTATTATACAGTGGTGCCCCATACCTGAGTCGAACAGGTACTCCCGAAGGAACGCGATTTTGAATCGCGCGCGTCTACCAATTCCGCCAATGGGGCACGCGGGTCATTGTAGCTGAGATCAACATCTTTTAGAATTAGCCTCTCCAATGAAAACTGAAAAATTTAACTACCATCTTCCTGAGCATTTAATTGCAAAATATCCCTCTGATAGGAGAAGTGACTCTAAGCTCTTGGTAGCAATTGAGTCCTTGCAACATAATATTTTTAAGAATATTGGATCATATTTTACTTCAGGAGATTTGTTGGTTTTGAATCAAACATCAGTCATACCGGCAAGACTTTTTGGAGAAAAAAGTACTGGTGGAAAGATAGAGATTCTTTTAGAGCGATTTTTATCTGATAGTCAAACCCTAGCTCAGGTCAAATCTGCAAGAACTCCTAAGGAGGGCAGTGAATTAGTTTTTTTGTTTGGCAAAGAAAAATTTACAGCAAAAGTAATAGGCAGAAAAGAAAATTTCTTTATTTTAGAGTGGTCAATAGATCCTCAAGCATTATTTATAAATCATGGTCAAATTCCATTGCCTCCATATATGAAAAGAGATCCAGAGCCTATTGATAATGAGAGATATGAAACCATATATGCAAACCCTGAAAAGCAAGCATCTGTTGCAGCGCCAACAGCAGGAATGCATTTTGATGATGCTCTTTTAAAAGAGTTGATCAGTTTAGGTGTTGAAATTGGTCATGTAAATCTAAATGTTGGAGCAGGCACCTTTCAACCAGTAAAATCAGATAATATCGAGGACCACATAATTCACAAAGAAGTGGTGGAGGTAGACTCAGATCTGATTAAAAAACTTGCTCACACTAAGGCAAGTAACGGAAAAATTATTGCTGTAGGGACAACTTCGGTTAGAGCACTTGAAACAGCTTGTCAGAATGGTTTCCAACCCTTTAGAGGTGAAACCGATTTATTTATTTATCCTGGTTATAAGTTTAAAGTGGTTGATCACATGATCACCAATTTTCATCTACCTAAATCTTCTTTATTGATGCTTGTTGCTGCATTTGTAGGCTATGAAAGAATGATGGAAATTTACTCTACAGCAATAAAAAATGAGTACAGATTTTTGTCTTATGGCGATGCTATGCTTCTAAGGAATCATGAAATTTAATTTACTTGCTAAATCTGGATTTGCCCGTCGAGGTGAACTTCAATTTTCAAGAGGTTCAGTGCAAACTCCAGCATTTATGCCTGTTGGCACCAACGGAACAGTGAAATCTCTTGAAGTAGAAAATTTACTTGAAACAAATTCAGAAATTATTTTGGGAAACACTTACCATCTTATGCTTCGGCCGGGCGATGAGTTGATTAAAGACCTTGGCGGCCTTCATAAATTTTCAAATTGGGACAAACCAATTCTTACTGATTCTGGTGGATTTCAGGTATGGAGCTTAGGTGATCTTGCTAAAATCTCAGAGGAGGGTGTAGCTTTTCAATCTCCCTATGATGGGAAAAAATTCTTTATGAGCCCTGAAGACTCAATGCGCATCCAAGCAAATCTTGGTTCAGATATAGTGATGGTTTTTGATGAGTGCACACCATACCCCTCAGAATACAATGAAGCCAAGACATCCATGGAACTTTCATTAAGATGGGCTCAACGTTCAAGAGATGCACATGAGACCAATTCAGCATTATTTGGAATAATTCAAGGTGGCATGCATGAGGAACTACGATTGCAATCGCTTGAGGGGTTGCAAAAAATTGGTTTTGAAGGAATTGCGGTCGGGGGTTTAAGTGTTGGAGAGCCCAAGGAAGATAAAACAAGAATTTTGCAAGCCCTTGCGAGCCATCTTCCAGAGGATAAACCTCATTATTTAATGGGAGTTGGGAAACCTGAGGACATTGTTGAGGCAGTATTTTATGGCATCGACATGTTTGACTGTGTTTTGCCTACTCGAAACGCAAGAAACGGTCAGTTAATCACTTCCGCAGGCGTATTGAATATTCGCAATGCACCCAGCAAAAATAATGATGACCCCATTGATAAAAATTGCCCTTGCAAAGTTTGTCAAAATTATTCTCAGGCATATTTAAATCATCTTGATAAAACAAATGAGATGCTGGGCTCCATTCTTAATAGCTTTCATAATATTTATTACTATCAAGATTTAATGCGAAATATTCGTGAATCAATTGCAACAGATTCATTCGCTAAGTTCTTAAAAGACTTTTATAATATGCGGCAATTAGATATACCCAAGCACTTAACTTAGGAACATTATATGAACGAAACAGCACAGCAATTACCTTGGTGGTTACCAGATCCCATTATTGTTTTCTTTATTGGATTTCTTGCTTTAATGTATTTTATGACTATCCGTCCCCAACAAAAACGCATGAAAGCACTTCAAGCTATGATGGATGGTCTTGAGAAAGGCGATGAGGTTGTAGCTGCTGGCGGTATCATTGGCAAAATCAAAGATATTAAGGGCCCTTATGTGTCCATTGAAGTTAGCGAGAATATTACCTTTAAACTTCAAAAAACTGCCATAGCAAATACATTGCCAAAAGGCACCATTGCTTCGATAGATTAGTAGTTTTTATGAATAGATTTTCACCCCTGACTCATGCATTTATTGTATTAGTTCTTTCTATCGGAATTCTCTATTCACTGCCCAATCTATATCCTGCAAAACCAGCTATTCAAGTTGCATACACGGATTCAAGTAAATCTGCTGATCAGAGACTGCTATCTGATGTTGAGCAAATTTTGACTTCGAACTCTATTCTGGTCGAATCTGTCGGTTTAAAAGAAAATAATATCGTTGCAAAATTTAGTTCTTTTGATGATCAGCTTGCAGCTAAGGCTGCATTACAGAAGAATCTACTTGATCAAGCCATTGTTGCGCTAAACTTAGAGCCTTCAACACCTCAATGGCTCAGAGATATTGGTGGCGGCCCTTTAAAGCTTGGTCTAGATCTTTCTGGCGGAGTTCACTTTCTGCTTGAAGTTGATATTGAAAACGCTCTTGATAACCGGCTTGAATCATTGCTGAATGAATATAGAAAAAAATTTAGAGATGACAGAATTGGTGTTGAAAGCTCGACCAAAGATGATACAGTTTTAACCTTTGCATTTGTTAGCGATGAAGATTACAACAAAGCAATTAGAGCATTCAATGAAGACAATATAACTGCAGTCGGAACCAGTCTTTATGATCTTCAGTTAAATAGTATTCGAAATATAGTCTCCCTTAAATATTCACAATCTGCTATCAAAGAGATCAGAGATTATGCTGTGGGCCAGAATTTGATGACTTTGCGCAATAGGGTGAATGAGTTAGGAGTCTCAGAACCAATAGTTCAACGCCAAGGCAGCAGCCGAATAGTCGTTCAACTTCCAGGTGTTCAAGATACAACGGCAGCCAAAAAAATTATTGGTAAGACTGCTAACCTAGAGTTTAGACTGGAAGCAGCTCCAACAGCCTCACGACTGCGCAAGGAGGAGTTCTCCTACCAAGACGAGAGAATGGGTTCAGCTTATTTAGAGAAAAAAATTATTGTTGCTGGCGAAAGAGTCACCAATGCTAACTCAGGATTTGATGAAAGTGGCTTCGCTCAAGTAAACATAACATTGGACATGCAAGGTGGTCGGGCGATGCAAAAAGCAACCAATGGAAATATCGGACGGCGTTTAGGAGTGTTGTTTGTTGAGCAAAAAAATAAATCTACTCTTGTCATTGATGATGCTGGCAATGAAGTAATAGAACAAACCTCTTATATTGAAAAAAGAATTATTAGCTTGGCAACGGTTCAAGCAGTATTGGGGACTAATTTTAGAATAACTGGAGTGGGTTCTCCGCAAGAAGCCAGTGAGCTAGCATTGTTGCTTAGAGCTGGAGCTCTTGCAGCACCAATGAAATTCGTTGAGGAAAGAACAGTTGGACCAAGCCTGGGTAAAGAGAATATTCAGCTGGGTGTTAGATCAATCATTATGGGTCTACTATCTGTAATTGCATTTATGTTCTTTTACTATCGCTGGTTTGGTCTAGCTGCGAATATTGCTTTATTTGCAAATGTAGTTCTTATTACCGGTTTTATGTCATTGCTTGGCGCCACCTTAACTCTTCCTGGTATTGCAGGAATTGTGCTGACCATAGGTATGGCGGTAGATGCCAATGTTTTAATTTTCTCTCGAATACGTGAAGAATTAAAAGAAGGTAAGGATCCCCAAACAGCTATACAAGAGGGCTTTTCTAGAGCTTTTGTAACCATTGTTGATGCCAATGTGACCACTCTGATTGCCTCTATAGTCTTATACGCTATTGGAACTGGCCCTGTAAAAGGCTTTGCAATTACTTTATCCATAGGAATTTTAACGTCCATGTTTACAGCCATTTTAGGAACCAGAGCAATTGTTAATTTAATGTATGGTAATAAAAATATTAAGGAGCTAAGAGTCTAGTGAATTTTAATATTCCATTTATGAGTTATCGACGTGTTGCGACCATCAGTTCGTTAGTGTTACTTGTTCTATCAATTGGCTCACTTAGTTTCAAGGGATTAAATCTTGGCTTAGATTTTAGTGGCGGTACATTAATTGAGGTGTCATATGAGCAGGCTGCTGATCTTGCTGATATAAGGGATTTAGTTTTCACCAATGGATTTGATGATTTTCAAGTTGTTAACTTTGGATCAAATTCTGACGTACTTATAAAGGTTGCAGACAAAAATGGAAACAGTCAAATTGGGGATGTTGTTTTTAAGTTTTTACAAGCTGCAGATCCAGCAATAGAGTTAAAAAGAATTGAGTTTGTAGGCCCTCAAATTGGGACTGAGCTAAGAGATCAAGGTGGGCTTGGAATGCTTGTCGCTCTGGGTATGATTTTGTTATACGTTGCCTTCAGATTTCAATATAAATTTGCCTTGGGAGCTGTTGCGGCTCTTGCTCATGATGTAGTAATAATCTTTGGCCTTTTTTCCCTGTTCTCATGGGATTTTGACTTGACAGTTCTGGCTGCATTGTTGGCTGTGATAGGTTACTCACTTAATGACACCATCGTTGTTTCTGACAGAATAAGGGAAAACTTTCGAGGCGAAAGGGGTTATGAGCCAGAAGAAATTGTTAATAAATCTATCAATCAAACGCTTTCAAGAACATTAATTACTTCATTAACAACATTGTTAGTTTTGCTTGCCTTATTTTTCTTTGGTGGAGACATGATCCGAGGATTTAGTCAGGCATTAATCATTGGTGTGTTAATTGGAACCTATTCATCCATCTATGTGGTTGCAAATATGCTCTTAGGACTTTCAATCACTCAAGATGATCTAGCAATTCCAGAACCTGAAGGAGCTGAGTTTGACGATATGCCCTAATGGGCTTTGAAGTTTGGCTTGATAGCCTCTAGCATGGGTTTAAAACATTTGGGAGTAGCGCAAAGATAGTGATCGCTATCCTTGTAGTCTGGATTTCCAAGAAAATTGCTAGTTAACGCTCCTGCTTCTTCGGCTATGAGCATGCCAGCAGCAACATCCCAAATACCCAATCCTTGAGCCCAAAACGCATCTAATCTTCCGGATGCCACATAAGCCAGATCCAATGCAGAACAACCCGATCTTCTGATAGTCAGACTATGTTTGTATAGAGATCTGAAGGTAGCAATATTATCGAAAGTATATTTTTGTGAATCATTTACATGCGAGGTGTTACCAACCAAAGCATCTTTTAAGCTTTTGCGTGTACTTACTCTAATCCTTTCTCCATTGAGCTCAGCACCTTTCCCTCTAGAGGCGCTAAATTCCTCTCTTCTAGTTGGATCAATAATTACCGCATGGTGAGTTTGATTTTTAACAACGCATGCTAGAGAAATACAATATTGAGGATAGCCATGAATGAAATTAGTGGTGCCATCTATCGGATCTAAGATCCATGTGGTATCTGAGGTATTGATCTCATGACCAGACTCCTCCCCGAGAAAGTTATCTTCAGGGTAGTATTTTTTGATTTCCTCAAAAACAATTGCCTCAACCTTTCTATCAACCTCAGTAACATAATCCGTAGGACCTTTTTTAATTACATCAAGCTTATGTACTTTTTTCACTGCAAATTCTAGCTCTGCAGCTCCAACTCTGGCTGCAAGAATAGCGACATTTAGTAAAGCAGGCTTAGACATGTCGCATATTGTACTGGAAATGACGATAATAGTTATATGAATCCCATTAATAGGTTTATTCAAATCGTTTTAGTAGAAACTTCTCATCCAGGTAATATTGGTTCAGTTGCTCGAGCTATGAAAAACATGGGGTTGGCAAAGCTAGCTTTGATTAATCCAAAAAAATTTCCCCATCAAGATGCTACCGCACTGGCTGGCAATGCTACGGATCTTTTGGACAATGCTCAGGTTTTTGATTCAATTCAAACCGCAGTCAAAGGTTCAAAAGTTATATATGCAACCTCTGCAAGAGATCGAACTATAGAGTGGCCAATATTATCAGCAAAAGATGCTGCAGAAGAGATTCAGGATTTAGTAAATAACAACATCGAAGTTTCAATAATTTTTGGTCGAGAGGACAGGGGACTGACCAATGAGGAGTTGCAATTAGCGAATAAACATTTAATTATCCCGGCCCATCCTGATTACCCCGTTTTGAATATCGCCATGTCTACCCAAGTTATTTGTTATGAGATTTATCAGGCGGCACAAAATCATTCGATAGAATCTTGGCAAGATTTTCCAGAGTATACATCTGAAGAGTTGAATCATCTCATCCAGCACTTCAACGAAACCGTTCAAGCACTGGATCTAGTAGACTCCAAAAATCCAAAGCAAATCATGACCAGGATGGAAAGAATGTTTCGAAGGCTTTACCCAGATCAGATGGAAGGCAATTTTCTAAGAGGGTTTTTAAAAGCTATAAATAAGAGAATTAAATAGGTATTTAAACCTTTTCAAGAGACTTATTAGCTTTTATAATTGCCGCAATCTAGTCCCGTTCGTCTAGAGGCCTAGGACACCGGGTTTTCATCTCGGCAACAGGGGTTCGACTCCCCTACGGGATGCCAATTTCTCTAGAAGCCCTTTAAATAGGGCTTCTCAAGGCAAAAACAAATTAAGGTTTTGACTCTTCTGCTAACTTGATTACAGTTTGGTGAATAATTGGAGCAGTATTTGGACCCAAGGATACAACCTCGCCATAAGTCTCATCATTCTCATCATAGATCCAGGGAGGGGCGTTATCCCATTCACTTTTTGGAATGATGTAACCGATAGCATCATTTGCCAAGTTCACCATGAGATTTAATTTACCCGGAAGTTGACTGCGCAAATGAGGTACTTCTTGAGGTGCTATGGCGTAATCAGCACCTTTGGGATTTTCTATGCCACCCACAGCAATTTCTGGATATAGCTCGCCAGGAATGCCAGTAATAGTTGCATCTCCCAATTGAATGAATGCCACTTCACTGAGATAACGAATGAATGGTGGCATCAGATGAAATTGGGGGCTGCTATCGACAATACCTAGCAGGGTGCCCAACGATAACATGAAATTATCTATACCTAATTCTACCTCGAGGGCGCTGAAAGTTATTGTTGGTTCTGGACTAGGCACAAAACTATTTTCATTGAAAGCATCAATGACGCTGTTTGCCAAACTATAACCAAAGGTACGAGCTTTGGAGTGACCTGGCTTAGTAATAGTTTTCTCTAAAAATGGATCATAGATGGCATCATCTGGCCCAGAAGTCATTAAGCCTCCAATATTGCCTGTAAGCCATAATGTGGTTCCACCAAGTCCAGGCTTCAATAGCTCGTTCTCATAATAAATACCCTCACTGAGTCCTCTTCTAAGATAGCCAGCCACATCTGCTGTTAATTCTAGATTTTTATCCCAAGCAAGTTCTACATGAATTCCAAAATTAATTAATGTACCTATCACTGAACCATCTGGTCGGCTAAATAATAATGCTCGAATATCGTCATCTATTACGATGGGTTTACGCTTATCTTTGATTGGTGTTAATGGATTTGTTGGAATGCGCGCCATACTCATCTGCGCGGGCTCTAAGTTGTCTATGGCTTCGCTTAGTGCATCTAGTATATTTTGCTGTAATTGCGCCATGTAATCAGGATCAATGCCGGAGGTAAAAAAACCTGGCCCCCAAAGACCTTGAGTATCGGGACCTTCATGATTATGAGTTGCATGCACCATAAGATAATCTAAACCCCAATTTGTAGGCACAGCTTCACGAATATCAATTACAAATTTACGCATCAAGCCGACCGTATCAGCAGATACAATCCCAATACGATTTATACCATCATCAATTACTACCGCCACTGCCATAAGGTCGTCTTTTATGCCTTGCGCAGGTCGTTTTTTTTGAAAACCTGCCATCCACACAGCATCAAATTTTTCATTACCATTAACATCTGTCCATAGATCAATATCAGGATCAAATTGGGCATCATTGTTTATGTCGACCCATTGATCTATCAGGTCGGGAGTAATTGAGAGCTGTGCAAATCCAACCTGGAATTCTCCTGCTTCAACTCGAGCAAGTAAAAGAATCCCAGCAGTTACTAATGTAAGGAAGTTAATTTTCATAAATATAAATATACAATAAATGCAGTAGTCACACTTCGTGTTTTATAAAGTCACCTAAGGGGAGTGCAAAGAAATATAAAATTCTTTTATATTTTTCTATGGCATTCAAATTTATCTAAAACTCAATTTATTTTAAAAAAACTTTTTATAAATAGAGATTATTTATTTTTCTTAATAATTCAGTTAATTGTATCTTTTGACTGCTAGTTCCAGATAATTGGATTAATTCTGAGTTGATTGCAATAAGGTCTGTATGCTTTTGCAATTGTTTATTTAAATCTTTAGATATTCGTTTTTTTCTATGGTCGTTTATAAATTCTAAGTCTTTCATCAAACCTCCTAGTTATGTAAAAGTATATGACACTTAAAAGTTTAAGTAATTCATCAACTTTACTCACAATCTTCCAGACAGTGAATTTATCTAAATGTTCTATCAAGAATTAAAGATTCTAGAAATATACTTCGCCCATTATAAAACCGCAGACAAAGAAAGCCACTGACCATGAAGGATAATCAGAGCAAAAAACAATTAACTTATTAATATAATCTAACATTACTAATCCCAAAAATTTACAATATCGGTAGTTGCAATTTTGATGCCAATTAGCAGATTAAAATTTTAAATAAACAAAGGATATCTCCAGGCTAGGACTGATTCAGAATATGTTATTGATTTTTATTGATAGTCACGATCATCAAGATTCTTTAATATGTATTTATGAAAGTTCGTTATCTTATTCCACTGGTTTTATGGTCTATGGGCATCATTAATTTTTTCCAACCCTTTAAAGGATTTCTTTTTTATTTCTCAACTTTTATTTTTTGGCTCTTATTAATTTCACATTTGGTTGAGTGTATTCTTCTCCGCAAGAGAATATTAAGTTCATCCGATGCACCCATAAAAGCATTCACCATGACTTTTTTATTTGGGGTTATTTATCTTGTGTCAATGGAACAATCTTCAGATTAGCAGTCAATCTAATGAGTTAGATTGTTCATTAAGATTGTTTAATAAATTTTTGCAAGCAAAGAAAATTAGAATTGCAAAAGGAGCGCCAGTGACAATCACTGAGGTTTGAAGTGCACTCAGCCCTCCTCCCGCTAAAAGTACAATTGCTATAACACCCAAAGATAGAGCCCATATTACCCTCAGCGTCATCGGCGGTTCTTCTTGCGCGCTTTCATTGTTTGCGGCAGTTAGCATTGATGTAACCAATGCACCTGAATCTGAAGAAGTTACAAAAAAAGTTAATATAATTAATATTGATAAACCCATTAACACAGGTGCATATGGGAATTGTTCAAGAAATACGAACAAAGAGATCGTAATATCATTGTTAATTGCTGTGCTGAGCGAGCCTGGCTCCAGAAACTCCTGATTTAAAGCAGCATTACCAAAAACGCCCATCCAAATGAATACCAATATAGAGGGCACAAGTACCACTCCTAATAAAAATTCTTGAATCGATCTACCGTATGAAATTCGCGCGATAAATAGTCCAACAAATGGAGACCAGGCAAACCACCATGAATAATAAAAAAGAGTCCAGCTATTTTGCCATGCCGAATCAGCATATCCCTGAGTGCTCGAGGATAGAATTAAGATCTTCTGAAGATACGAACCAATATTTTGAATAATGCCATCAAGAATGTAGGCAGACGGCCCAGCAAAAAAGATAAATAAAAGAAACAATGAGCATAAAATCATGTTGATTTGAGACAATCTTTTAATTCCAGTCTTGAGACCAAGCACCACGCTGATCAATCCAAGGATTGTAATAAAAATAATAATGCCTACTGTGCTGCTAAAGCTTTCATCGAGAACACCCATGTATCCAAGACCTGAGTTAATTTGGTTAGCTCCAAGACCAAGCGAGGTCGCTATTCCAAAAATGGTCGCTATGATTGCAATCACATCAAGAGAGACTCGACCCCAAACTCGATCGGTGAGGCTGCCAGAAAAAAATGAGCTTATTCTAAAAGGTTTATTTTTATTAAACGTAAAGTATGCAAAACAAAGTCCAACCACGGCGTATATTGACCAACCATGAAAGCCCCAGTGCAGGTATGTAAAGTTCATGGCAAGATTGGCTCGATCTGCAAACTCAGCATCAACTGGATGTATTACATCAGAACTTAAATGTAAAATGGGCTCTGCAACACCATAGAACAGAAGGCCTATACCTAATCCAGCGCTAAACAACATAGCGATCCAGTTAATATTTGAAAACTCAGGTCTTGCATCCGCTCCTCCCAGAATCACATTTTTATGTTTGCTAAATGCCAGAAATATTACAAATATCAAAATTGCATTTGCTGCTAAAATAATCAACCAGCCAAGGTTGTCAGAAATTTCTTTCTGGAGATTTGCAAATAAGCTATCAGCTTGATTTAGATTGGCAAGCGTAATTCCAATAAACGAAGTAATGACTAGGATTGAAAATAGAAAGCGTTTGGGCGCTATATTTTTAAACATTGCGAAGTCAGTCTACTCAAGAACAGCATTAAATGCTTTAAATTGAAAATAAATGCTGTTTTTTTCATATTTAGTTAAAAACATTGATTTCATTTGTTATGGTCTTAGTATGTTTTTAAAAAACTTAAGTTACGGCTTAAGCAAATCAAATCAAAGAAGCAGGATTCATAACCGCTTCCAGTCCATTAATCAACTCTAAATCTATTTAATCCCTTGGGGGAATATCATGCTGAATACTATGAAAAGTAACTATTTAAATAAAATAAAAAATATCTTTAGCAAGGCTACTGTTAACAAAATTACTCAGAAGATAATTCCATCTTTGTCTGCGATGGCAATTGTTAATGCCTCTGCATTCAGTGGATATATAGCTGCGCAAACTCAAGCGACGGTTGAAGAGGTGGTGGTGACAGCTCGAAAGCGAACTGAAAGCCTGCAAGATGTTCCACTTTCTGTCTCTGCATTGAGGGAAGAAACTCTTGAAGAGAAAGGAATCAATGTTTTTGAGGACTATCTTTTACAGTTACCTGGTGTCACAGCAGGTGGATCGGGGCCTGGTCAAAGTACCATTTATATAAGAGGTTTAGCATCAACTACCCCAAATTTAACAACTGCCGGTGTTGGGGGTTTGGCTCCAAACGTATCTTTTTATTTAGATGAGCAACCGCTTGCTTATCCGGGCAGAAATCTTGATGTTTATGCTGCAGATGTTTCTCGTATTGAGGTATTGTCAGGACCTCAAGGAACTTTATTTGGTGCAAGCTCACAAGCTGGTGTTGTTAGGCTGATTACAAATAAACCTGTTATTGGTGAATCAGCTAGCAGTTTAGAAATTGAAAGAAGATACATGCCTGACGGTGATGTAGGCTCTAAGGTTGAATACATGTCTAATGTACCTTTGAGTGATTCTTCGGCTTTAAGATTTGTTGCATATCGTGATGAAAGGGGCGGATACATTGATCAGGTTGCTGGGTCGGTAGATGTCAGTCAATCTGCAGCTTGGAGACCAGCTGGTACTGTAAGATCCAATGGCTTACCTGTTGCTTCTTCAAGAGATGGTTGGAGAGCAAATGCTGATTTAACAGGTGTGACCAGACAAAGTGCAAATGCAATTGTTGAAGATGATGTCAACACATCAACTTATCATGGCTTCAGAGCAAGCATTAAAACTGAGCTGAATGATAATTGGGATGCTTTAGTTAGCGTTGCCAATCAAACCATCGAATCTGATGGGGTCTTTTTTGCAGATCCAACCCTGGGAGATCTAGAAGTAAAGAGATATCATGATGACAGCATTGCTGATGAATTTGATAATTTAAGCTTAACCTTAGAAGGATCAATCGGTGATTTGGAGGTTGTCTATGCTGGTGCTTATACTGACAGACGCTCTGATCAAAGAATTGACTATACTGACTATCTTTTTGTGGGTCAGTATCTCCCATACTACATTTGTGATTATTACGTCACATATGCAAACAGTGACCCAGCTAAAGTTCCCGCTCCATATACAGGTCTTCCATATGGTGATTGTGGAGCGCCAGATATGTATGTAGATTCAATAGTTGAATCTGAAGTTCAAACCCATGAACTCAGAGTTAATGCTCCAATCAATGACACCATGAGTCTTACTGCCGGAGTATTTTTTAGTGATCTTGAGTTAACAGAGCACAATATGTTTACTTATCCAGGCGCGCTTGTAAGTGATATAGGCTATGGGCTTAATTATGCGCTTACAGATACCTCAGTCACAGGTGTTCCGCTAACTGGAAGCAGCTCAAATGCTGGTGCTGGCTGGCATTCAGGTAGGGGACCGTATGCTCCCCCTGTCATGTTTGTTAATGATGTAAGAAGGACTGATAAGCAACAAGGTGTTTTCGGTGAGCTAAGTGTCGATGTATCAGAAACATCTGAGCTGACGGTTGGCGCACGTTGGTACGATATTGAAGTGGACTTGGAAGGAAGTGCCAACTCCTCATTTTCTACTGGATTTGTGCCTGGATTAGCTGCTCATAATGATCGCCAAAGATTTGGAACTAACCTTTCCAATAAATACAATGGGCCTGGAGGCAGTTCAGGTAATCCTGCATTAGATGCAATGGATTATCCTGATAAAGCTGAGACTGATGGGGTGATTGGAAAAATTACTTACTCTTGGAATCCATCTGAAGACATTATGTACTACCTCACTTGGTCAGAGGGTTTTAGACCCGGACTTTTGAATCGACCTGGTGGTGATTCTACGCCTGATGGAAAATATACCGTTCCACCTATTACTGAATCAGATGAAGTGACCAATTATGAATTTGGTTGGAAAACAGTTCTCAGTGACGGTCGCTTAAGGTTTTATCTGGATCAGCTTTTAGTTCATCTACTGATACTGCGGGTAATGTAAAGGGATGATGTAACGATGTAAGGTTATTTTCCTTGTTCCTCTCAAACATAGGAAAATCAATAATCCAACATGGCGCCCAAGATGCATTTATCAGACCAAGATCTTCACCTAGCCTTTTAATAAGAGAGCTCATAGAAAGATTAACAATATTTTCCTTTCCGGCGCCAAAAAAAATCATGTCATCATTGGATACATCTAAGGATGCAATAATTGAATCAATTGTTTCTTTTTGAAAAAATTTCAATATTGGTGATTGCAATCCGTTCTCTTTGTTCAGTTCAACTACTTTGATATATGCGAGACCCTTTGCACCAAGCTTCGCTACATAATCAGTATATGCATCTATTTTTTTCCTTGTCATAGATGCGGCTCCAGGTACTTTTAATGCAACAACCCTGGATTCCTTATCATTTGCAGGCCCAGAGAATACTTTAAAATCCTCATTTTTTACCAACTCAGATATATCTTGTAACTCTAATGGGATTCTTAGATCAGGTTTATCACAGCCATATTTTTTAATAGATTCTTTGTATGTAATTCTAGGAACTGTCGTTTTTTTATAGTCAGTAAAATTGCTTAACAAAGAAAGAATCATATCCTCTCCAAGCCTAATGATATCCTCAGTCGTTACAAATGAAGCCTCGATATCTACCTGTGTAAACTCTGGCTGACGATCTGCACGTAAATCCTCATCCCTAAAACACTTAGCTATTTGATAATATTTGTCTAAACCTCCTATCATTAATAGTTGCTTAAAAAGTTGAGGTGATTGTGGGAGAGCAAAGAACTCACCTGGATGAACTCTGCTAGGTACCAAGTAATCCCTTGCTCCCTCTGGAGTTGCTCTTGTTAAAATTGGAGTTTCAATCTCATGGAAGTTATTTTTCTCAAGAATTGACCTTATTTTTGAATTTATTTTAGATCTTTTAACAAGTTTTTGACTAACATCAGGTCGCCTGAGATCGATAAATCTATGCTTTAATCTTACATCTTCACTAACCTCTTGATAGTCATCCAAAGGAAACTGAGGTGTAACAGCTTCACTAAAAATTTTAATTTCTTTGGCTTCGATTTCAATTTCACCAGTAGCCATTTTTGGGTTTATAGCACCTTCAATTCTTTTACGAACCAAGCCTTTTACATTAACAACATACTCACTTCTGCATGAATCAGCTAAGTCAAAAACCTCTTTAATATCAGGGTTAAAAACAACCTGAACTATCCCGTGTAAATCACGGATATCTAAGAAAATTACACCGCCATGATCTCTTCTTTTATGAACCCAGCCAGAAATTTCAACTTCGCTAGCTATATTTGAATTATTAATGTCCCCGCAATAATGTGAACGCATGTTTTATCTCTCTTTTAAAATATTAGGTATCAGAGCTTGTATTTTTTGATTTTTCAGTAGTTTTAGTTTTATCTTTTGATTGTTTTATTTTTTCATCCTTGGAGTCTACTATATTCTTTTTAGACCCAGTTTTAAAATCAGTTTCGTACCAACCTCCACCTTTAAGTCTGAATGATGGAGCAGACACAAGTTTTTTAACTGAGTTTTCATCACATTCAGGACAAGTTTCAATTGGATTATCTGAAAATCTCTGAATTATCTCAAATTGATGCCCACATTTTGAGCATTTATATTCATAAATCGGCATAAGTCTCTAAAAAAATATAGAATTATAAACTAAATGAAAATTCAAATATAAAAAATGTTTTGGTCTAAGATTTTTTTACCCACTTTAAAAGATACGCCCCAAGATGCTGAGGTTATTAGTCATCAACTTATGCTAAGAGCTGGGATGATAAGGAAAGTTGCTTCAGGAATATATACATGGCTCCCTCTTGGGCTTAGGGTTTTAAGGAAGGTAGAAAATATAGTAAGAGAAGAAATGAATGCATCTGGAGCGCAAGAAGTTTTGATGCCCATGGTTCAGCCAAAAGAATTATGGGAAGAGACTAAAAGATGGAAAAAAATGGGTCCAGAGTTACTAAGAATTCAAGACAGACATGAAAGAGATTTTTGTCTTGGACCAACGCACGAAGAGGTCATAACAGATTTAATAAGGAACAATGTAAAAAGTTATAAGGAGCTTCCTCTAAATCTATATCAAATTCAAACTAAATTTAGAGATGAAGTTAGGCCAAGGTATGGGGTCATGAGAGGAAGAGAGTTCTTAATGAAAGACTCCTATAGTTTTGATCTAAACGAAGAGTCACTTCAAAAATCTTATATGAAAATGAGGGACACATATAAAAATATTATTAGTAGAGTAGGTCTTGAATTTAAGATTGTTAAAGCGGACTCAGGAGCTATTGGGGGGGACGCGTCAGAAGAATTCCATGTGCTAGCTGAAAATGGAGAAGATACTATTGCTGTAAGTAATGGGTCAGAATTTGCTATTAATACTGAACTTTTGCTTAAGAAAGGAGAGGATTTAAATTCGCTTGAAGGGAAACCATCTCCAGATGGTAAAGGAGTTATTCAGATTAAAAAAGGAATTGAGGTAGGTCATATCTTTCAACTTGGGAGAGTTTATTCTGATGCGATGGGTTCCAATGTTTTGAATCATGAGGGCAAAAAAGAAAACCTATTAATGGGTTGTTATGGTATTGGGGTTTCCAGACTTGTTGCCGCTGCAATAGAACAAAATAATGATAAAAATGGAATCATTTGGCCTGAATCGATTGCTCCGTATGAAGTTAATATTGTTGCCATTGGATTTGATAAGGATGAAAAAATTACAAAAGCTGCTTTGAGTTTATATGAAGATTTTTTATCAATGGGATATGAGGTAATTCTTGATGACAGAAAAGATGGATACGGAACTAAAATGAAAGATGCTGAACTGATCGGGATCCCAATGAATGTAATTATTGGTAAGAATTATATTGAAAAAAAAGAAATAGAGCTTAAACACCGAGATGGTCAAAGCTCTATTGGAACATTAGAAGATATAAAAACAATCTTTGAACACTTTAAGAACAAATAACTAAAGTCTCTCAATAATTGTTGCGTTTGCTGTTCCTCCACCCTCACAAATAGCTTGAAGCCCGTATTTACCATTGGTTCTTTCAAGTTCGTGAAGCAATGTAGTCATAAGCTTGGCTCCAGTAGCACCTAATGGATGGCCAAGTGCCATGGCGCCTCCGTTAACATTTAATTTTGTTAGATCTGCCTTAAGCTCAATTGCCCATGACAATGGAACAGGAGCAAAAGCCTCATTTACTTCATAAAGATCAATATTATTAATATTGAGATTAGTAGCTTTTAAAACTTTATGAGAGGCCGGTATTGGACCACCAAGCATCATGATTGGATCATCCCCAACAACACTAATACCAACAATCCTTGCTCTTGGATCTGCTTTTACCTTTTTGAGCCCTTCATCATTGCATATCATAAGTGCTGCAGCACCATCTGTTATCTGGCTTGCATTACCGGCAGTAATGACTCCGCCCTCAGTCACTGGATTTAAACCTGAAAGAGCATCAAGACTTGCATCATATCTTATACCCTCGTCATTAAATAGCATATCAGTTTTTCCTTCTGCATTTTTAGCTTGAACAGGAAGAATTTCTCTATCAAAGTATTTGCCTTCTACAGCTGCAGAAGCTTTTTGATGACTGCTAAGTGCAAACTTGTCTAAATCTTCTCTGGATAAGTTCCATTTTTCAGCCATGAGCTCAGCACCTGTGAATTGTGAAAAAAATATGCCAGGATATCTTTCTTTCATTCCATCAGAATCAAAGGGAAGTCCGTGACCCGCATCAAAACCATCCTTAATGCTGGCCCCAATTGGCACCATTGACATTACTTCTACCCCTCCACCTATTACGACATCTTGAGTACCAGACATAACTGCCTGAATAGCAAAATGAATTGCTTGCTGAGATGATCCACATTGACGATCTACTGAGGTTCCCGGAACAGACTCTGGAAGGCTGGATGCTAAAATTGCATTTCTTGCAACATTTCCTGACTGAGCTCCAACCTGATCTACACAACCAAAAATAACATCATCTATTAAGGCAGGGTCAATACCAGACTGATGAACGAGCTCATCTAATACTTTTGCACCAAGATCGGCTGGATGCCATTGGCTTAAACTTCCATTCTTTTTTCCACCAGCAGTACGAACAGCTGAAACTATATATGCATTGTTTGACATTTTTCTCTCCTACTTGAGAGTATCTTAATCAATTTTAAGACTGCATAACAAGTTTAAAACGAATTATTTCTTAGCTGCTTTCTTGGCAGAAGGAATATATGCATTTCTTATTTCTTTAACTAAGGTATCTCTAATCTTAGTATTTTCTCTTAAGAATTTACTTGCATTTACCTTGCCTTGGCCAATTTTCTCTCCATTGTGACTATACCAAGATCCAGATTTTTCAACTAATTCTAATTTTTGACCTAACTCTAGAATTTCACCTTCTGTATTAATACCTTCACCATACATGATTTGAAATTCAGCCTGTTTAAACGGAGGGGAAACTTTATTCTTAACAACCTTCACTCTAGTTTCGTTACCAACAACCTCCTCGCCCTCTTTTACAGCACCAATCCTGCGAATATCTAAACGAACGGATGAATAAAATTTAAGAGCATTTCCGCCTGTAGTAGTTTCAGGATTTCCAAACATCACACCAATTTTCATTCTAATTTGGTTAATAAAAATTACCATTGCATTAGATCGCTGAATATTTCCGGTGATCTTTCTGAGTGCTTGTGACATCAGACGGGCTTGCAATCCAACATGATGGTCACCCATATCTCCTTCAATTTCTGCACGAGGAGTTAAAGCTGCAACTGAATCTACAACAATCAAGTCAACACTGCCAGATTTTACAAGCATATCTGTAACCTCTAATGCTTGCTCACCAGTATCTGGCTGAGAAAGAAGCAACTCATCAACATCAACGCCAAGTTTTTCAGCATAATTTGGATCAAGAGCATGCTCTGCATCAATAAAAGCAGCAGTGCCTCCAGCTTTTTGACACTCGGCAATAGCCTGAAGAGTTAAAGTTGTTTTACCTGATGATTCAGGGCCAAAAATTTCGACCACTCTTCCTTTAGGAAGGCCTCCAATTCCAAGAGCAATATCCAGACCGAGAGAACCTGTTGAGACTGATGGTATATCTACTATCTCCCTATCACCCATCTTCATAACGGTGCCTTTACCAAATTGTTTTTCAATTTGTGATAGCGCTTCGTTCAAGTTTTTATCTTTGTCAGACATAATTAACTCCATTTATTACTGTATATCTATACAGTATATAATAAATTATAAAAAAGTAAAATTAAATATTCTTAAATTCATGCTGACTTGTATAAAAGTCATTGCTAAAATCGATTAATCTTAATTGCAACTATATATCAATACTTAAAATAAATGGCATTCATAGTTACTGAATCATGTATTAAATGTAAACATACAGACTGCGTTGAAGTATGTCCTGTTGATTGTTTTTATGAAGGTCCAAATTTTCTTGTAATTCATCCAGAAGAATGCATTGATTGTGCGTTATGTGAGCCTGAGTGTCCTGTAGATGCAATTTTTTCTGAAGATGAATTACCTGAAGATCAAATAGATTTTATTGAAATCAATGCTGAGCTAAGTGAAATTTGGCCAAATATTACAGAAGAAAAAGACCAGCTCCCTGAGGCTAATGAGTATGCGGATATTAAAGATAAGAAGCATCTTCTTGAAAAGTAATTAATGCGAAGAATTTTAAAATAAAAAATCTAGTTTATCATTCATCATAGGCTTGCCATTCTTCCTTAACTGAAACCGTAACATAGGATAAGCTGCTTCTGAATTGCCAATCTGGGCTATGACCTCACCTTTTTTTACCTCATCTCCTGTATTAACGAAGATCCTATCGCAATGAGCGTATAAACTTAAAAAACCATTTGGATGAGAAATCATTACTAAGTTTCCATACCCTGGAATATCAGGTCCTGAAACTACAATCTTTCCACTATATATTGAATGAATAGGAGTACCTTTGGGCTCTTTAATGATTAGCCATGCCTCATCATTAATTATATTTTTTGATTTCTTGCCTAAAGGGTAATGCCATTCTGTAATTTTAGAATTCTCTACATAATTATTGTTACTCTTTTCCCTTCTTAGAATTAATTTTTGATTTGGATAAATAATAAAAGGGTTTTCTAAATTATTATTTTCAATTAATAAATTTACATCTAAGTTTTGTTTAATTGAGATAGACCAAATAGAGTCTCCTGGCTGTACGATATAGCTCTCTTTATATAATGAAGGCACAAAATCTGAGTAGGCACTCTGAAAAAAATCAAGGCTGGAGCAACTTGATAACAGCACAAGAATTAATAATTTAAAATGATTTTGAAATTTGATCACAGCAAGAGCAATCCGGATGAGGCAATTAACCCAGAAAAAAGATAAAGCAAGCTCTGTTCATAAGATGAATAAATTGAAAGAATTAATCTAGGTAAAAGCAAGAGAGAGATTAAACATCCCAGTGCAAATGGAATCAAAATATCGAAATTAAAGTTAGCTATTGCTCCAATAATGGGACTATAAATCCCCAAAACAACCAACATTGAGCTGCCTGAAATTCCAGGTATAAGAAAAAAAGAAAAAGCCAAAACTCCGCTTAAGATTAAATAAAAAATTGAAATATTTTCAGACTCAACATCTAATTGCCCTAATATGAATCCAATACTGGTACCTAAAAATATAAAAATGAAAAGTTTTTTTTGATGCAAGATACCTTTAAAAAAATTTATAATTTGGAGAGATAAGATGATCATCAAGCAACCCAGAAATGTTAAAAAATTTTCTTCATAGTTGTTTAGTAAGAAGTTAATTGCCTTAGAGCATAAAATAATCGCAGCTATCATTGAGAATATCAGAGGGAGAAGAAGATCAAATTGGAATTTTTTTGAGAGGGATGAAAGGCTGAACGATAAATGTTTTATTCTTAATTTACTCAGAATAGTCATTAAATTTGGATAAATTTTAAAGATTACTGCAACAGTGGCCCCAGAAATACCCGGAATTAATTCTGCAACCCCCATAAAGAAACCTGCTAGAGAATATTTAATCCTATTATTTTCTATCATACCTCACCATTTGAAATGCCTGGCAACATGGGCACAAATGCAACTTCTTCATGAATGATCTCCTCATTTTCAGTGTTACTTTTTTTTGTAACAACAAAAAGTTTTTGCTGGCCCTCATTCCCAACTGGAATAACAAGTTTCCCCCCTATCTCTAATAGTTCAAGTAATTCTTCAGGATATGCTCTGGGTGCAGCTGCACAAATAATCCCATCAAATTTAAGATCTTCTTCCCATCCATTAAATCCATCTGCGTGCTTAAAAATAACATTTCTAATTTTTAGCTTGCTAAGATTTTCTCTAGACTTTGTAACTAGAGGCTTGATTCTTTCAACTGCAAAAACATCTTTTGCAAAATAAGATAAAACAGCAGATTGGTAGCCGCAGCCAGAACCTATCTCGAGAACATTTTTGAGCACTTTGCCCCTTTTGGATGTGTGTGAAACTAAATGTTCGGTCATTCGAGCAACTATATAAGGTTGAGAAATTGTTTGTTTGTAGCCAATTGTTAATGCTCTATTTTCATAGGCTCTACTCCACAGCGCTTCGTCTAAAAAAATGTGTCTAGGGACTTGGCTTAATGCATCAAGAACACGAAAATCTTTGATGTCCATCTCAAGCAATTGCTGAATCATTTGATCCTTGACACGTGTAAAAGTAAAACCCGAACTATTCACAGTTAAAAATTTCCTTATAAAAATCCCAATTCATTTCTTCAGATGTTAGGTTGTAATCAAGTATTGATATTGAAATATAATTTTCTTCAATCGCTTGAATATCTGTGCCCAACTGATCAGGCAACAACTTTCCTGAGGGACCAAAACTATAGAATTTAGAAGCATCTTGCACCCTAGTAAGATCAGGTATATCGGGAGTACCTCTTTTACCAAGTGAAGTGATGCGCGTTCCTTTGACTTTAGAAGACGGCAGATCAGGAAAATTTACATTTACAAGTAAGTTTTTATCAGAAGGAAGTTTCGCAACCTGATTTGTAATAATGGATGCAGTTTCCGAAATAAATTGAAGATTTTCTGGAGAGTAAGCTGAAACTGAGAAAGCCACAGGAACATAATCAAGCCTTCGTCCTGCAATTGCAGCGCCCACAGTACCAGAATAAAAAATATCTTCTCCTAAATTCGCACCTAAATTTATACCAGAAACAATCATTTCAATTGAGTTAGGTATTACTGAAAGCAATCCTAGATAAGAACAATCTGCTGGAGTGCCAGATACTGAAAAAATATTTTTAGAGATTTCTTTAACCTCTATTTCCTTGCGCAGGCTTATAGCTGCACTCATGCCACTACAGTTTTCTTTTGGTGCAATTAAATAAACATTATGCTCCAAACTTAAAGATTTAAATAATGCATTAATACCTGAAGCCTTATAACCATCATCATTTGTTAAAAGAATATTCATGAGCCCTTCCTTAAAGATGCTATTGCAAATACTGCAATACCATTCCCATCTCCAATTATTCCCATCTTCTCTGTTGTAGTTGCTTTAACTCCAATATGATTTTCTTGGATGTTTAAGATTGAAGAGAGGGATTGTTTGATATAGTTAACATAAGGTCCAATTTTAGGCTCCTCACAAACGATAACAAAATCAATATTGCTAGGCTCCAAAGACTCCTTATTTAAAAGGTCTATGCATTTTTGAAGTATTTTGAGACTGCTTATATTTTTATTTTTGGGATCATTGTCAGGAAAATAATAACCAATATCCCGCAAACCTGCTGCTCCTAGCAAAGCATCCGCAATTGCATGCAGCACAATATCGCCATCTGAGTGGGCTACTATCTTTTTGTCGCATTCTATATGAACATTTCCCAAGATGATTCCATTGCCAGATTCAAATTTATGAAAATCTACACCGCGACCCACTCGACTATCTTGTTGATGATTATCTGGTAGATCATCTTTATATGTGATTTTAGAATTTGATGTATCACCGGGTATTGAAGATATCTTGAAGCCTGCATACTCCATGAGTTGCGATTCGTCGCTAAAATTTAGATCTTTCTTATTTGCTTGTTTAAATGCTTTTTTTAAATTATCAATATAAAAAATTTGAGGTGTTTGTACCCCAAGAAAATCCTCTCTTTGAACAGGTATTGGGCCTGATTTGCTATTCATTCTCAGTGAGTCTGAGATTGGAATGACTGGATAAACTCCATGAATATTTTGATCATTAATAAATTCTGATAAAAGATCATTAAAATGATCTTTACGCAGCCAAGGTCTTGCAGCATCGTGAATTGCTACGATTGAAATATCATCATCAATTTCATCCAGTGCATTCAGCACAGATTGGCTTCTCGAATTGCCACCCTCAACAATATTTATTCTAGAGTGGTCATAAAAAGACTGTGATTGAATAATTTTTTCGGCAGGATTGATTGCTACAAATATTTTTTTAACGCTTGTGATGCCAAGAAATAAGTTTACAGTTTTTTCCAGAACTGTTTCATGTCCAATATTTAAAAATTGCTTTGGTAGCTTTCCATCGAAGCGGCTGCTGCTTCCTGCAGCAGGAATGATTACTGCAATATTATTTTTTAGGTTCATTAGGATTGATTTCCTTGAAGCTCAAAAACTGCTCATCTTTATATATCAAATTAAGCTCTTCTCTTGCAAATTTTTCAGCATGGGCGTCATTTTTTTGTCTGCTCTTGATGCTTGATTCTAAGGTATTATTTTCTTGAGTAAGCATTTCATTTTCTTTAAGTATTTTTTGATTTTCATTTTGAAGGTTTTCAAAACTCAACTTATTATCAACCCCAAAAAAGAGGCTATAAAGAACAAGACCGATCAAAAAAATAATAACTATATTTAAAGATTTAACCAATGACATTTTTAGCAAAAGAAAGATTGGGTTGATCAGCTTCAATCCATAGTAATCTATTGTATTTTGCTACTCTATCTGATCTGCAAGGGGCGCCTGTTTTGATTTGACCAGTACCAAGGCCGACGCAAAGGTCTGCTATGATGCTATCCTCTGTTTCACCTGAGCGATGAGAAATAATTGAATTGAATCCATTCATATTACCAAGATGAATAGTTTTCAGGGTTTCAGTAATTGTCCCAATTTGATTAAATTTAATGAGAATTGCATTTGCAAGTGACTCATCAATGCCTCTTTGAAGCTCTTTAACATTCGTAACAAATAAATCATCGCCTACTAGTTGGCACTTATCTCCCAAAACGCTAGTAAGATTTTTCCAGCCATCGAAATCGCTCTCATCCATTCCATCTTCGATAGACAAAATAGGGTATTTATTAGCTAGCTCTTGGAGGTAAGTAGTAAAATTTTTTGGACTTAGTTGCTTGGATTCGCCTGCAAGATAATACATACCATTTTTATAAAACTCTGATGCAGCACAATCTAATGCAATCCCAACATCTTTTCCTTCGACAAGATCATTTTTTCTAATGGCATCAATGATAAGCTCTATAGCCTCTTCATTCGATTGAAGGTTTGGTGCAAAGCCTCCTTCGTCACCCACGCTAGTACTAAGACCTCTATCATGCAAGGATTTTTTTAATATGGCATATATTTCAGTGGCCCATTGCATAGCCTGAGAAAAATTCTTTGCTCCAACAGGCATAATCATAAATTCTTGAATATCAATATTATTATTTGCGTGCTCTCCACCATTAATAATATTGAGCATTGGAACTGGCATCTGCATTTTTGGCTTATTACCATTTATTTCATTGAAGACTTGATTGATATATTGATATAAAGGTTTTTCTGAGGCCTTTGATCCAGCCTCTAGAACGGCCAAAGAAACTCCGAGAATAGCATTTGCACCGAGCATTGATTTGGAAGATGTTCCATCAAGGCTCAGCATTTGATTATCAATCTCTGCTTGCTTTCTTACATCCATACCAACTAATGCAGGAGCAATAATTGTTTCAATATTTTCAATTGCCTGTTTTACTCCCTTTCCCATAAAAGCTTTATCGCCATCTCTAAGCTCCAACGCCTCCCTTGAACCTGTTGAAGCTCCACTAGGAACCATTGAGGTAGCAGTAATTCCATTCTCAAGAATCACCTTACATGAAACAGTTGGTGTGCCTCGAGAATCGATAACTTGAATAGGCTTAATGAATTGAATAATTGGCATCAATTATCACTATTTTGATTTTTCATAAATTGATCTAATGAGGAAAGTTCAGCGAGCACTTGAGGTATTTCATCACAAGAAATTGCGCAGGGACCATCACATTTTGCTAAATCAGGATCGGGATGAGCCTCTATAAATAAACCTGCTATACCTTGACTTAGACCTGCTTTGGCAAGAGGAAGTAAATATTCTCTTCGACCTCCAGCAGCATTACCCAGACCGCCCGGAAGTTGAAGGGAATGAGTTGCATCAAATATTACCGGCACGCCAAGATCCTTCATAATTTGGAAATTCAGCATATCAACCACTAAATTGTTATAGCCAAAAGAGTTGCCTCTTTCGCATAGAGTTACATTTTCATTTCCAGCCTGATGACACTTCTCTATTACATTTTTCATCTCTGGAGCAGAAAGAAATTGAGGCTTTTTAAACTGAATTATTTTTTTTGTTTTAGCTGCCGCAACAACCAAATCAGTTTGTCTGCACAAAAACGCTGGAATCTGAATTACATCACAAACTTTTGAAACTGGATCTGCTTGAGATGGCTCATGAATATCAGTTATGACAGGAGCATTAAATTCTGATTTAACTTTTTCAAGCATTTTTAAACCCTCATCAAGGCCGGGGCCTCTGAACGACGAAATAGAGCTTCGATTTGCTTTATCAAAAGATCCCTTAAAAATCCAATTAATATTTAAACTTGATGTTGTTTCTGCAAACTTTTCTGCAACGGCCATTACAACTGATTCAGACTCTAGAACATTAACACCGCCCATTAGCGTCATAGGCTCATGATTTCCAATCAAAAAGTTTTCTAATTTTAAAGTTTTCATTTTTTTATCTTTTTATCTTAATAGCTTTTGCAATAAAATCATTAAAAATTGGGTGGCCATCTCTAGGGTTTGATGTGAATTCTGGGTGAAATTGACAACCTAAGAACCATGGATGATTTTTTATTTCGATCATTTCAGCTAAATTACCGTCAAATGATGTGCCAACTATATCCATTCCCCCAGCAATTAATTCATTTTTATACTCTGGATTAACCTCATATCTGTGACGATGTCTTTCAGTAATAGTTAATTTTTTGTATAGCTTATGTGACAGAGAAGATTTTTTTATTAAGCATTGTTGCCCACCTAAGCGCATGGTTCCACCTAAGTCAGAGCGTTCACTTCTATGTTCGGTTTTGCCTGATGCATCCTTCCATTCTGTTACTAATCCAATCACTGGATGTTTAGTCTTTGTATTAAATTCAGTACTGTTAGCGTTTTTCAGTTTCAAAATATTTCTAGAAAATTCAATAATTGCAATCTGCATTCCTAAACAGATTCCAAAATATGGGAGCTTGTTTTCTCTTGCAAATTGACATGCATAAATCATTCCTTCGATACCCCGACTCCCAAAACCACCAGGAACAAGGACTGCTTGAAAAGATTTTAAAAGTTTTGAGACATTGGTTTTGGTAATTTTTGCAGCATCAATCATTTGAATATCGACTTTTGCAAGATTTACAATTCCAGCATGATCAAGGGCCTCATTTAATGATTTGTATGAATCTTTTAAATCAACATATTTTCCAACAACTGCAATAGAAACTTTTTTCTTTGGATTAAGTTTTGCGTCAACAACTCTTTTCCAATCATTAAGCCTTGGAGATTTTACTTTTGATAAATTTAATTTCTTGAGTAGGATTTTATCTACTCCTTGTGCATATAGAAGCAAAGGAATGGAATATACTGTTTCAGCATCATGCATTGAAATCACGCTTTTTGGGTCTACTGAACAAAATAAGGCTATTTTTTTCTTTTCATCATGGGGGAGTTCCTTTTCTAATCTGCATATCAAACAATCTGGTTGCAGCCCCAAAGATCGAAGTTCCTTCACGGAATGTTGAGTGGGTTTAGTTTTCAGTTCTTCGGATACTTGAATATATGGAACCAGCGTCAGATGCGCCAGTGCAGTATTAGACGATGGAAGTTCAAGCATCATTTGTCTGATTGATTCAATAAAAGGTTGGCTTTCAATATCACCTACTGTTCCGCCTATTTCTACAATTGCAATATCAGCGCCTTTTGCACCCTCTTTAATCCTTCTTTTGATTTCATCTGTAATATGAGGAATAACCTGAACCGTCCCTCCGAGGTAATCGCCCCTCCTTTCATTTTGTATGACTTTTTCGTAAACCTTTCCAGCAGTAAAATTATTTTTTTTAGTTGCCTGAAAACGAACAAATCTTTCGTAATGCCCAAGATCTAAATCAGTCTCTGTTCCATCATTAGTAACAAAAACCTCACCATGTTGAAAAGGACTCATGGTTCCAGGGTCTACATTGATATAGGGATCAAGTTTATTTAAAGAAACTTTTAAACCTCTCGCCTCAAAAAGTGCTCCAATTGAAGCGGCTGCAATGCCTTTGCCAAGAGAGGAGACAACACCACCGGTGATAAAAATGTACTTTGTTTGAGCCATCAGTTTTTAAGTTATGATGGGAATACAGAATATCAGATTCTAGTCCTAATAAAAACTAAGTTAAGCAGATTCTTCAAATAGTGGTCTTGATAAATCAGCCCAATCTATATCAGCATCACTTTTGGCTTCGGCATATTCCAAGATTCCTAAATCTTCAAATTTACCTTTTACCGAGTCTCTCAGAAGACCAATTCTTCTTAAGTTCGGCATAACTCTTTGAAAAAGAAGTTTTTGAAAATGTTTAGTGATGTCAGAGTTTAATTGAAATTGTCTTGCATCTTCAGCATTCCAGCCAAAATGCTCAAAAACATCCATTGAAACAAGTCTCTCTCTACTTAACCAGCATGCCTCGTATGCAAATTGAGCTCGGTCTTCTTTTTCATCTTCAGATAAAGTTTCAACAAATTCTTCTAAATAATTTATTCCAAAAGTAACATGCCTAGCTTCGTCCCGAATGATTAAACCAAGCATATCTCGTAATACCGGATCCTTGGTTAGCTCTCTAGAGGTTTGAAAAGCAGCTAGTGCCAATCCCTCAATAATAATCTGCATGCCAATAAACTTGAGATCCCATCTTGGATCTGTAAGTATTTTATCTAGAATTGATTTCAAAGCATTTCCGATTGGGTACATAAGCTTTATTCTTGTTTGAATATACTTATTAAAAGCTTCTACATGTCTAGCCTCATCAAATGTCTGGGATGCTGCATAAAGCTTTGCATTATAAGTTGGAGCACATGAGGTTAGTTGAGATGCAACCAGAAGAGCTCCTTGCTCTCCGTGAAGAAATTGACTTTGACTCCAAGCAATTCGATGATTTAAAAATTCTATTTTTTTATCATCAGAAAGTTTTTGATAGGGAGCATAATCATCCCAAAATATTGGAGCTGGCTCAGTCATTGGCTCAAATGGTCTGGACCAATCAATATCAACTTCAACATTCCAGTTAAGCTCCTTGCCTAATTCATAAAGTTTTTTAATCCTATTATCCTGAACGGTGTAATCCCAGTTATATGCCCCAGACAAAGGAGTGCTAAAGATTTCTGCAATGTCATTAGCGACACCTTCGGTCATGTATGGAGGGAGATCCTCCTCAAGTTGAATTTCTCTAGGATTGTTTTTTAAATAATCAATTTTCATATATTTAAATAGTGTCGTTTTACTCTTTGACTCATTTTGGTCATAAGTTCATAAGAAAGCAAACGATTCATTTTTGTATTTTCTAGGATAGATAATTCAGGAGACCATAATTCACACCAGTCTCCAATTTTACAATCAGGAATTTCTGTAACATCAATTGAAATTAGATCCATGCTTACCCTTCCAAGTATGTGAGAGCGATGGCTATTCACTAACACGGACGTTCCATCTATTGCTGTTTGAGGAAAACCATCAGCATAACCACAATAAACAATAGCAATCTTAGAAGGTTGTTCTGTCTTTACCCTTCCACCATATCCAAGTCTTTCATTTTTAGGCAAAGATTGAATAGAGATAATTTGGCTTCTAAATGTCATGGCAGTTTTTAAACCGGAGAAGTCAATCCCTCCGTACATGGCAATGCCTGGTCTAACCCAGTCGTATGCCTTATCTGGAAAATTAAAGACTCCTGCAGAATTCAATACACTTCTCTGGATGTCTATTTCAATTTGATTCCATGCATAATCAAAATTCTTAAATTGAGTATTGTTTAACTCATCTTCTGGCGTATCTGCACAAGCCAAATGCGTCATCAAAACGCTAGAATCATTTAACAGTGACTCAAACTGATCTAGCTCATCCAATCCAACACCCAACCTATTCATGCCAGTATTTACTTTAATCCAAAACTGTAAATCATCTTGGTATTGCCTTGCTAATGGCAATTGAGAAATTGAATGAATAACAGACCATATATTATTTTGTTTTAGAGCATCATAGGCATCCGACGAATATACACCTTGCATAGTCAAGATTGGCTTTGAGGATGTTTCTCGTATCTTAAGAGCCTCTCCCAATCTAACCACACCATATCCATCAATTGCACCATCTAATGCCTCAGTAGCCATCTGAAGATCATGTCCATATGCATTGCTCTTAATAACACCCATGATTTTGCAGTTAGAAGGTAACTTGCCTTTAATGATTTGGATATTATTTCTTACGCGCTCGTAATCAATTACAAGCTCTGAATTTGGTTCAATCATTGAATTGAGTCGTAATAGCTATCAACAGCAAAGTCCTCAAACCTTGTAAATTCTTTAAGGAAAGTAAGATTTACTTTTCCAATTGGTCCATTTCTTTGTTTGCCAATAATAATTTCAGCCTTGTTTCCTTCTTCAGAATCTTCGTTATATACCTCATCTCTATATATAAATAAGATCACATCTGCGTCCTGCTCAATTGCACCTGAATCTCTTAAATCAGCCATAATTGGACGTTTATTAGGTCTTTGCTCAACAGCACGATTTAACTGAGACAATGCAATCACAGGAACATTGAGTTCTTTTGCAAGCATTTTTAAAGATCGAGAAATTTCTGAAATTTGATTCACTCTGTTTTCTTGAGAGGTAGGTAACTGCATTAACTGAAGATAATCAACAACTATTAATGATAGTCCGTTAGGCTCTTGTCTTGCAATTCGACGAGCTCTTGCTCGAAGCTCCATGGGGGATAGCATAGAGCTATCATCAATATAAAGAGGTAAGTCTTTTAATTTAGAGGATGACTCCATAAACTTTTTAAGATCAGCTTGATTCATGGAGGCAGATCTAACTTTTTGTTGATCAATCTTAGCGTTGCTTGCTAATAATCTAGTAGTTAGTGACTCAGCTGGCATTTCCAAGCTGAATACCAAGACGCCACCAGAAATTTCTTTGTTAAGAACAAAGTTCTCAACAATATTCATGCTTAATGCTGTTTTACCCATGCTTGGCCTAGCAGCAACAATGATCAAATCTCCTTTTTGCAGTCCCTGCAACTTGCTATCAAGATCTTTATATCCTGTAGAGGCTCCAAGTAGAGATGATCCATTTTTTGCAATTTCATTCATCCTCTCGATTGATTGAGGAATTAATTCATCTAATTTCTGAATATTAGTCGATGTTCTACTGGCTTCATCATTTAATGAAAAAATTTTTGTTTCAGCCTCATCAAGCAATTCAGCTGCATCTTTACCCTGGGGATTAATAATAAGCTCAGAAATCTCTGAGTTAATTTTCATTAGCCTTCTTGAAATAGATTTTTGCCTAATCATGCCGGCATATGCTTCTAAATTTGCAGCGGAGGGACTGGTGGAAGCTAAATCAATTAAATAATTCTTACCACCTGCTCTTGTTAAGAGGTTTTTACTATCCAATCTATCTGAAACCGTAAGAGGATCTAAGGGTTTATTAGAATTAACAAGCTCACCCATTGATTGAAAAATATTTTGGTGATCTTGACCCTCAAAGTCTGTGAATTCAATGATTTCACTCACCGCATCGTATCTTTCTGTTTCAAGCATTAATCCGCCCAGAATAGCTCTTTCAAGTTCTCTGACTTGCTCTGTATTTTCTATGGATTTACTGGACATAAATATGATTCTTACATCATATTATTAAGATAACAACTACTCAGGCTGAACAGATACCTCAACAACACATGACACTTCAGGGTGAAACAACAAAGTTATAGAGTAGTCCCCGAGTTCTTTGAGCGCGCCATCAGGTAACTGGATGACACTTTTATCAACTATATGATCTATTGCGCTGAAGGCTTCTGAGATTTCTCTTGTACCAACTGAACCATATAAGGCACCCTCTTCTGTAACTTGAACTTTGATTTCTACCTTTGCCCCTGAAATAAGATCAGCTTTGCCTTGTGCGTTTGCCATTTCATCTGCTGAGGCGGCGGCAAGTTCAGCTTTCTTGCTCTCTACATATTTAAGATTTTCATCAGATGCAAACATAGCCTTCTTTTTTGGAATAAGAAAATTCCTTGCGTATCCTGAGCTAACCTCAACCACGTCACCAATTTCACCAAGTTTTTGAATTTTGTCTAAAAGTATAATTTTCATAATCTATCTATGTGAATCTGTATATGGAAGTAATGCTAGGAATCGAGCAATTTTTACTGCTTTTGTTAATTTTCTTTGCTCAGCTGCGCTAATATTTGAAACTCTTGCGGGTATGATTTTTCCAGTCTCAGTAATGTATCTTTTGAGCAAATCAACGTTTTTGTAATTAAAGTTTTTTTTATTTGACTCATTCATTATTCACCTTCCTTGGCTTCAGCTTTAATATCAGATTGATCGGCGCTGCTTTCATTTTTTTCTACTAATTTAGTTTTTGGTTTGTCTTGTGAAGTTTCATCTTGTGGTGTTTTTTTGGTTTCTCTAGACTCTACCAGTAACATTGAATCTTCCAAGGATGGATTTTCAACTTTTAGTAATAAATGTCGTATAACGGAAGTATCATATTTTAATTTAGTTTCTAGCTCTAATGCAGCATCAGATGGTCCCTGAATCTGAAAAATCGCGTAGTGGCCTTTGTTATGATTAAGAATACTGTAGGCAAGCTGTCTTCTGCCTATATTCTCAAGCTTATCAATCTGAAATTTTAAATCAGTAAGAGTTTTTTCAAACTTGGTCTGAAACTCGTCAAACTTATTTGATAGGTCTGGATTAAGTATTAATATTAATTCGTAATTATTCATGTTTTCCCTATGAGTTAAAAGATTTTTTGAATACCAAAAAACCAAGGAGCCTGAATTCTATTCCAAATAGGTCCTGCAATCAATAATTATTTTTTAAGAAACCAAATGCTTTATCAAAGAAGCTCTTATTATTTTCTAATGTATAACCTTGTTTAATCTGATCAAAACCAAAACCGACCAAACCAAGCGCTGTTGCATAAATTGGGTTTTTAAGAACAGGCTCCATGCCATTAAACTTTTCTGGAATTCCTAACCTTACGCTTGTTTGAAAAATAGATTCTGCCAAAGCAACAGCTCCCTCCATTTTAGAAGTCCCTCCTGTAAGTACTATCCCAGCAGGAATCTTGTTTTCAAATCCATTTCTTTTGATCTCTGCTTTAACAAGATCAAAAAGTTCGACATATCTTGGCTCAATAATTTCGGCTAATGATCGTCTAGATAAGTCCTCTGGAGGCCTTCCACCTACTCTCATTACTTCGAGAGTTTCTCCATCATGAGTTAATTCAGCCGCGGCACAACCATGCTTTTGCTTAATGTCCTCAGCTTGAGCTGTGGGGGTTCTCAAAGCAACAGCAATGTCGCTGGTAACCTGATCTCCTGCAATTGGTATAACACCAGTAAATGATATTGAACCAGAATTAAATACAGCAATATCTGTTGTTCCACCACCGATATCAACTAAACAAACACCAAGTTCTTTTTCATCTTCAGATAGAACAGAGTATGAGCTGGCAAGCTGCTCTAAAACAAATCCGTCTACACCAATTCCACATCTTTTAACGCACTTTTCTATATTTTGAATAGCGTTATTTGCGCAAGTTACGAGATGCACATGAGACTCTAATCTGACTCCTGACATACCAAGAGGCTCTCGAATAGAATCTTGATTATCAATAACATACTCTTGAGGGAGAACATGTAAAACTCTTTGATCTGAAGGAATTGCTACTGCCTGAGCAGCCTCAATGACTCTATCAATATCACTTGCTTCTACTTCTTTATCTTTAATGCCAACTATCCCATGAGAGTTTAAGCTTCGTATATGATTGCCAGCAATACCAACATATACATTTTTAATTTTTCCCTCAAAAGATGCCTGAGCCTGATCAATAGATTTTTGAATTGCATCTGTTGTTGCATCTATATTTACAACAACTCCTTTCTTGAGACCACTCGATGGGTATGAACCCATTGAAATAACTTCGATAGAATGCTGGTCAACATACTTTCCTATAATGCACACTACCTTTGAGGTGCCAATATCTAAACCAACAACATAGTCGGTATCTTTTGCTCCATTATTTGCCATAGTTTAATGCTGCTCCATTCTTGTATCTTAAATCAATAATACTAGGAGTTAGGTTTTTTTCGAAAATATATTTCAAAGCATTTGACAGTTTTTTGAGTGCATTAGCGGAAATATCTGAACCAAGATTTATTCGCAAATTATTGCTTGTCTGAAAATACCAACCCTCAGCTTCAGTAAATGATACCGAGGAAATCTTTAGCTTATAAGTATCTATTATTGAAAATAATTCATTTTCAATTTGCATCCAGTTACTAACAAATTCAATTGGCATATTGAGGTGCAGCAAATTGTTAATATCACCTAAATATGGAAATTTGCTTAATTGAGCATCTAAGTAAAATAAATTTTTCCAAACATATTTTGGTTCCTTTGAATTTATAAATAGTTGAGTAGGTTGGAATGCATATTTCTTAATCAAATAAGATTCTATCCAGCTTTGATCTTTTAAAATTTCTGATAGCTTTTTTTTAGATGAGCTATTTAAAAGATTTAAAACTAGCTCTTGCTCTTGCTTTAACATCAAAGGCTTTTCAAACAATATAACTACATCGTTTTGTAAATTTTTTGTACAACCCAAAGATATCAGCGCGAGAATAGAAATAGATAGCAGTCTTTTAACTAGCATTGATGATCTCTTGAACTAAACTGTTATATGAAAGACCTATGGATTGTGCAGATTTAGGAAATAGGCTATGAGATGTCATTCCAGGAGCGGTATTTACTTCGAGAACATAAAAGTTACCATCGCTGTCTTGCATAAGATCAATTCTTAACCAGCCTCTGCATTTTGTAACTTTTAGAGTTTTCAAACAGATTTGTTCAAGCTCTTTTTTCTTATCAAAAGATAGATTTAAATTATTTAGTTTTGTGTCCTCATTCACATATTTTGCATTGAAGTTATAAAATATTTCTGAGGTTATTATTTCGACAGCAGGCAAGCATTTTCCGTTTAATATTGGAACTGTTAGCTCTCTGTGATTTATGCTCTCCTCAAAAATGAATTGTCTATTTGCATTTACACAATTGCTGATTGCCATCTCTAAATCTTTGCTCGTTGATATTTTAAAAACATCTATGCTAGATCCATCCTCTGCGGGTTTTAAAAAGATATTATTAGAAAGATCAAGATTTTTAAAAAGAATATCCTCTAAACTTTTTATTTCGAGCAAAGAAGGAACAGAGATCCAATTAGGGGTAGGAACGTTATTTTCCCTTAAAATTTTCTTGAAGGTATCTTTATTCCAAGTCTTCTTGCATGCCTCATCTCCACTACCAGTATATAAAACTCCTTGTTCCTTCAGATGATTTTGTAATTCGCCAGATTCTCCATCTTTTCCGTGAAGAGCAATAAAAACTAAGTCTTCATGAGAAAATTTATCTAACAAAAATTCAGCCGGGTAATCAATGAGCTGTGTTTCGTACCCTAAGTCTTTTATTGATTGATAAATATATTTACCACTTTCAAGAGAAACTTCTCTCTCCGAAGATTGTCCGCCATACAAGACTGTGATTTTTTTTACTGCCACTTATTTTGAATCTTTTGATGCAATTTTGAAATTGTACCTGCACCTTGTGTGATGATAACTGAAAATTGATGATGATTTACTTGCAGCCAATCAATAGGATTAGCCCCGCTCATAAGATAAGTATTTTTGTGATTTTTAGAAATTTCAGAGATCAATTTTCTAGATGAAACTCCGCGTATTGGCCTTTCACTTGCGGGATATATATCCAGCAATAGCAAATAGTCAACTTTTGAAAGAACTTTTACAAAATCATCAAACAGTTGTTGGGTTCTTGAAAATCGATGTGGTTCAAAAATCATGCAAATTTTCTCTCGAGGGAATTTTTCTTTAGTTGCTTGAATAGTTGCGTCTATTTCAGCAGGATGATGCCCGTAATCATCTATTACAACTTGAGTCTTTGAATCAATATAAATATTTGAAATCTCAAATCTTCTTCCTACCCCTTTAAAATCATCTAACCCTTTAGCAATATTTTTTATAGATATTTTTTCTTCCAAGGCCACGCAGATTGCAGCAGTAACATTGTATAAATTATGTTTGCCACTAAGTTTTGTAGCAAATTTATAATTTTTTTTATTATTAAGGTGATCTACTAGTTTAAATTTTTGAGTACCATTTTTTATATGAACATTAGATATTTGAAATCTATTTTTTGCAGAAAATCCAAAAGTTATTTGTTTTCTGTGAATCTTTTTAGAAATTTTTCTAATATTGACGTTATCTAAGTTAAGTAAAATATGCCCATAAAATGGTAGGTTTTCAGCAAAACTCACAAATGATTGATTAAGTTTGTTTTGATCAGACTCATAAAAGTTTAAATGGTCATTATCAATGTTGGTAATCACTGCAACATCTGGCTGCAGATGCAAGAAAGATCCGTCGCTCTCATCTGCTTCAACTACCATGTAATCACCCTCTCCTAAGTTAGAGCTTCGCCCTACACTCAAAACTTGCCCACCAATAACATAGGTAGGGCTGAGATTTGCAGCATTAAAAATACTTGCAATTATACTTGTAGTGCTAGTTTTACCATGACTGCCTGCAACCGCAATACTTCTATATGGCTTCATCAAAGTGCCTAGCATTTCAGCCCGAGGGATTATTGTTAATCCAGACTGATTGGCATAAACAAGCTCAGGATTTCTTTTGGATATTGCAGATGAGGCTACAATCAAATCAGCATTTTTAATGAGCTTTGGCTCATGGCCAATCTGCACCTTTGCTCCAAGCTTTTTCAATTCATTAAGTTCGCCTGTAATTGTTAAATCAGAACCAGTTACCTTAAAACCGCGTTTCTGCAAAATGGTAGCAACTCCGATCATTCCTGATCCGCCGATGCCAATCATGTGAATTTTTTTATACTTTTGAAAACCTAGTAGTTTCATTTTTTTTCAAGTTTTAGAATTGAATTTAACATTTTCTCTGATGCACTAAAATGATAAGTGTTATTATTTTTTTTTGCCCATTTTAAGTGCAATTCTTGATCAATAATCTCTTTAAGTTTGTTAGAAAGCTGTTCAAAGGAATCGGTCTCTTCATGCAATAGACCCATGCCTTGCTTAACAATATTTTGTGCATTTAAAAATTGATGATTATCAATCGAAATCAACAGAGGAATCATTAATAACCCTCTATTTAAACTAATAGCCTCAGAAAGGGATAATGCTCCAGCTCTGGAAATAATAAAATCTGACCACAGCATTGAGTCTTGAGGAGAATCATAAAACTCAACAATCTCAGCATCGATTTTATTTGAATATAGGTCAAGGATTCCATGAGTTTTGCCTATTCCGGTCTGATGTTTAACCTTTAAGGGTATTTCCAAATCATTTAATGCTTTTGGAATATTATGATTGATATACTCAGAGCCTTGGCTTCCACCAGTTATGTATATTTTCAAACTTTGATTGTTAGAATTGAGACTATCATCTCCAGTAAACTTCTTGATAGGATTTCCTACCAGCATCATTTTTTTTTCCATGGGTTCATTGATGGCAAAGCCTAAGAAAACTTTTTTTGCAAAAATTTTCAATAATCTGTTTGATGTTCCTACAACTGAGTTTTGTTCATGCAAAAAAAGAGGCTTTCTGCAAACCCATGCAGATATTCCAACTGGCAATGTTACATATCCACCAAAGCAAACCACATAATCGATTTCATTTTTTTGTAAAAAATAAATACTTTTACAAACAGATTGTATCAACCTAAATATTGCATTGAATTTTAAAACTAAGCTTTTTCCTCTAAATCCACTCATAGGAATATTTAAAAATTTAATGTTAGAGGGCATGATTTGATTTTCTATTCCAAATTTCGTTCCAATCCAAACTACTTTATGATCTTTTGATATACACTCCTTGCTAAATTCCAAGGCAGGAAAAACATGACCTCCCGTTCCAGCAGCAGAAATTAAAAAATTCATTATTTTATAGTGTTATTTTCAAAATTAATTCTTAAAACCATTCCCATTAAAAACATAAACAAAATTAAACTAGTGCCTCCATAACTAATGAAGGGAAGTGTTAATCCTTTGGTAGGGAGAATTCCAAGATTAACACCAATATTAAATATTGCTTGGATTGCAATTAAAATACCTACGCCAAAAGCTATTAACCCTTGAAACAACTTTCCAAGCTCTAATGATTTGATTGATGTTTTGATAACTCCAAAAATGAGCATGGAAAATAAAAAAATAATAACTAAACCTCCGATCAAACCAAACTCTTCAACTATTACCGCAAATATAAAATCTGTATGTGGTTCAGGCAAATAAAGATTTTTTTGTAAGCCATTACCTAAACCCATGCCAAACCATTCTCCCCTGCCTATACTCAACAAAGCATTTGATAGCTGCCATCCGGGGCCATAGAAATTTTCAAAGGGCTCGGTAAAAGAAATAAACCTAATATATCTATATGGCTCCAAATAAATAGCGACAACAGCTAGGATCGCCATCAAAGAAACTAATAATGAAAATTGTAAAAATGAAATACCTGCAAAAAATAGTACTGCTATTACCAAAGCTCCAATCACTAAGGTAGATCCAAGATCTGGTTGAGACATAATCAATAATCCAAAAAGAGCTAATACAATTAATGGTCTTACAAAGCCTAATGAAGTATTAATTTCGCTAAGCCTTCGTACACAGTAACCTGCAATGTAAATAACTAAAGCTAGCTTGCTTACTTCTGATGGTTGCACATTAATTGGACCAATCCTTATCCAGCGCAAGCTTCCATTTACTTCTGTGCCAACACCCGGAAAAAAAAGAGCAGCCAGCAAAATCAAAGACCCTAGAAGAATCAACCAATCTAATCTAAGAAATATATTTGAAGGGATGCTTAACGCAATTATTGTTGCTAAAACACCAATTATAAAAAAAATGATTTGCCTTGATGCAAAATGAAATGGGTTGCCATAAATTGCTTCGGAAACATAAACACTCGATGATGCCACCATTACAATTCCTATAAATAGCAAGCAAATATATGGCAAGACAATCAATATAGTATCTCTGTTAACCATCTAAATTCATTGCTAAATTGGAAAAACGCTTACCGCGGTCCTCAAAATTCTTAAAATCTTTGCCACTTGGATGGCCAGGAGAAAAAAGAATAGTAGTAGGATTTTGATAAATATCTTCCGCAACTAATTTTATAACAGTCTCTATACTTTTATTGTGAAGTAAAATTTTATTTGGATGGGTAACTTTCTTATATATATCATTTGCATGAGTGCCAAAAATGTATATCTTAAGAGGCCCGGTAATTTCTATATTTTTATACCGCTCTTTATTCGGATCTCCACAAAGAATCAAAAGATATTGGCCTGACATTTTATTAAGTGCATATTTTAAAGCAGCAATATTAGTAGCCTTTGAGTCATTTATGAATGTCAGGTTTTTCCATGTTGTAATATGTTCTTGCCTATGAGGTAAATTTTTCAGTTGAATATTTCTGATAGATGATTGCTCTTCTCCAGTAATCATTGACCATAATTTTCTTGGATTAGCTTCTTTGGTAAATACCTTGGATTTATTAATTTTATTTTTTGCTTTGGCATATTCTGCAAAACTTCCATGATGATCTATGTGATCAGGCTCGATGTTTAAAAGAACACCAAAATCTAATTCAATAAACTTTGCCTTTTCAAGCTGGAAACTAGAAAGCTCAATTATCGAATAAGCACATTTGTTTATGTTATCAAGGACTGGGTTGCCAATATTTCCAACTAATTGAGATCCCTCTAAAAGTTGATGCAAATAATAACAGCAACTACTTTTACCATTTGTACCAGTAATCCCAATTTTATAGGAATTATCTTCTTTAAAAAAAATATCTAAATCTGTTTGATAGGGTATTTCCTCAAACTCTCCATTTGGATAAATTTGTTTTAAATTAATTCCAGGGCTCAGATAAATCATTTCAAAAGATTGCAATCTATCTCGATTTGGTAATTTGTTAGTTATATTACTGCCAGAAATTTTTTCATCATATATCGAAAAGTCTATATTTTTTTTATTTAAGTATCTTTCAAAAGATTGGCCCGTGACTCCATAACCAAAAATAAGAGACGTCATAAATTTTTATCTCAGCTTCAAGGTTGCAAGCGCAAATAAAACAAGAACAAAGGTAATAATCCAGAATCTGACAATAATCTTGGGTTCAGCCCATCCCTTTAATTCAAAATGATGATGTATTGGAGCCATTAGAAAAACTCTTTTACCTCTGAGTTTATAAGAACCGACTTGAATAATAACGCTCAGAGTCTCCATTACAAAAACTCCTGCCATAATGGCAAAAACTATTTCATGTCTTACCAAAACAGCTAAGGTTCCTAGTATTCCCCCAAGAGTTAGAGACCCCAAGTCACCCATAAAAATTTGTGCAGGATATGTGTTGTACCAAAGAAAACCTATCCCAGCTCCAATCATAGCCCCACAAAATACTATAAGCTCACCACTTAAAGGGTTAAAGGGGATAAATAAATAATTAGCAATAATGGAATTTCCTGATGCATAAGCGATAAGACCTAACCCACCTGCAATTAAAACTGACGGCAGTATTGCCAATCCATCTAACCCATCCGTAAGATTAACTGCATTAGAGGATCCAATAATTACAAAGGTACTAATGCAAAGAAAAAGAACAGGTGAAATCAAAAAAATATATTCTTTATTGAATGGCAGGATAAAAATCTGACCTGCTCCTTCCGATGAGACATGTAAGAAAAGGCTCATAGCTATAAAAGAAAAGAAAAGCTGTAAACAAAGTTTATATTTCCCCGGCAACCCTTTTGAATTTCTCTCTTTGATCTTTAACCAGTCATCAAAAAAGCCAATGGTACTAAATGAAATAGTGATAAAGATTAAAATCCATATATATGGATTTGAAAAATCTGACCAAAGCAAAGTTGAGATAATTAATGACGAAATAATAATCAAGCCACCCATAGTTGGTGTGCCAGATTTTTTTATGTGAGATTGGGGTCCATCACTTCTGATAGATTGAGAAAATTGAATGTTTTGCAAGAATTTTATTAGCACAGGTCCAAGTAAAATTGACAATATGAGCGCTGTTAACGTCCCACCTATTGTTCGAACAGTTAAATAACGCAATACATCAAAACCTGAGTCATAGGTTATAAGCCATGTTCCAAGTAATTCAATCATTTTTTCCCCACAGGTTTAATATCTCTTCCATGCGCATTGATCGCGAGCCTTTTAATAAAATACTATCTCCCTTTACTAAATTTTTCTTTAAAAAACTAATTAGCTCTATTTTATTTTTAAAAAAAAAGCCTTCAGTCCCAAATGCATTGACTGTGTATCGCATAAGGTCACCATAGCCCAGCAACATATCTATTCCTTGTATTTTTGCATAGTCACCCAGCTCTAGGTGCAGTTTTTTTCTATATCTTCCAAGCTCAAGCATATCTCCAAAAATTGCTATTTTTCTATTATTAAATTTAGTCAACACATCAATAGCGGCCTTCATAGAATCTGGATTGGCATTATATGAATCATCAATCACTTGTGATTCCCTTTTCCATCGTCTTAAACATAATCTTTGAGACGGGTTCTTAAGCTCTTTCAGTCCATTTTGGAATGATGGGATATCCAATTTTGAAATAAAAATTACAGCAAAGGATGCAAGGATATTTAACACATTATGAGCACCTATCAATTTAGTTTTGATTGGAATTCTTTTGGTTAAATGCTTGGATTCAATAAAAAACGATAATCCGAATTTAGTCATCTTGATTTGAGTGGGATAAAAAGATGCGGAGGGATTATGTCCAAAGGTATAAAACGAGAGATCACTTCTCATTTTCTTCCAGTAAGGTAAATGATTAGAATCTGGAACAATAGCTGCGCCATTACTTCTGATATTATGTATAAGTTCTGATTTAACCTTCAAGACTCCTTTTATAGAATTTAACCCCTCTAAGTGTGAATAACCAATATGAGTGATTATGCCTATATTTGGTTTAATAATATTGGAAAGTAGGTCTATATCACCTAGTTTTGCTGCGCCCATTTCAAAAATAGCATTGGTATTTTTTGAATCTAGAGATAGAGCGCAGAGCGGCAAGCCAATCTCATTATTAAAATTTTTATAACTAGCAAAGCTCTTTGGTATACCGCATTTCAAAATATTTTTTGTTGTAGTTTTCCCGTTACTGCCCGTAATACCTATAACATTCCCTTTATATCTCTTCATCGCTATCTTAGATGCCTCAATAAGAGATTTTTCAGGACTTCTAACAAAGATTACTTTTTTTGATTTGATCGTCTGAATCGCAGCTTTTGACTTTTTAATTATTGCCAGAGAAGCACCTTTTTTGATTGCGTCTTCGGCATAAAAGCTCCCATCCTGATTAATTCCATGGAGACCAAAAAACACTGAGTGCTTTTTCACATCTCTAGAATCAATATGAAAATTTGAAATAGGTAAATTTTCTTTGCACTCAAGCTTTAAGGAGGTTGCAAGATCATATGTATTTTTAATAAGTTTCATTATTTGATATTTTTAAAACGCAATCCTTATCATTAAAGATAATTTTCTTACCTAATGTTTCCATATGAGTTTCATGACCTTTACCCAATATAACTAATATATTGTCTTCATTTAAATATTTAAGTGCTTCGGTTATTGCTTCTTTTCTGTTTTCTATAATTGTAGTATTTTTTAATTCATTACCCTTTAGAGCATCAGCAGCAATTAATGCGAACTCCTCAAAGCGATTATTGTCTGATGTGAAGATAATTTTTTGTGCAATGCTCTGAGCGACCCTCATCATCTTTGGTCTCTTTGATTTGTCTCTATCTCCTCCGCAACCAAATACTAGAACTATCTCCTTATAAGAAACTGCCAAAGCGCTTAAGATATTTTGCATAGACTGATGATCATGTGCAAAATCTATCAAAACTTTACCTGAATTTAATTTAAGTAATTCTCCCCTTCCCTCAGGAAGTCTAAGTGACTGAGAATCAATTTTCTTAAAATCGCTTAATGATAAATGCTTGAAAATTAGTGCTATAGCTGAAATATAGTTTTCAATATTAAATTTTAGTAATGTTGATATCTTTAAAGTTAGATCCAATCCAGGAAATTGAAAGTCTATCTTTGAATACCCATGCGAGTTAAAGTCCAATGAATAATAAAATTCAGCTTTTGAATCAATTGAACTTATAAATTTTGATTGGCGCAAAAGATCATTTTGTTTTTTTGAAAATTCAAAATTAAGATTTTTAAATTTGTCTATATAAATTAAAGTTGGATTGATGTTATTAAGATTGATGATAGATAGTTTTGCATTAATGTAATTCTCGTTAGAAAGATGATAATCCAAGTGATCAGATTGAATGTTCAGAATTATGCTTTGATGGAAAGGTAGATTACATAATCTCTTTTGAACTAAAGCATGAGAAGAAATCTCAACAAAAACATAGGTTATTTCCTCGCGATTAGACTGATTTAAAATTTTAAATAGCTCAAATATTCCTGGGGTTGTGTTTCCTTGAGTAAGTATATGTTGGTCATTAATAAGGGCTCCAATAGTACCCACATACATAGAAGGTTTTTTGAGTTGTCGCATTATGTTGTGAGCCATATATGCTGTTGTAGTTTTTCCATTAGTACCAGTCACGCCATGTAAAAAAAATTTTTCGGGTGATAGCTCGTAAAACTTAAATAAAATTTCAACAATACAATCCTCTAAGTTATCCATATAACAAATTGGAATATCAATTTTTTTCTTAATTTTTTGAGAGCTGATTACACAAGAGGCTCCATTTTTAATAGCATCATCAATGTGCTCTATTCCATGAGATCCAGAACCTTGTCTTGCAACAAACAATGTGTTTTTTTTAACATCCCTAGAGTCATCGGTAACATAGTTAATAACACATGAATCAAATGCATTATTTGTTATAAATGTTTCAATTAAAGATAGTCTATTCATCTAAATAATTTAGAACATCATTTGAAATTGCAGCAAACAATGGGGCAGCAACACTGCCACCAGAATAGTTGTTTAAACCAGGCTCATCAACGGTAACAAAAATGGTTAGCCGTCTTGACTGCAATGGAGCTATTCCAGCGAATGAAGCTATATATTTACTTTGATCGTATCCTCCTTTTGCACTTGATTTGTGAGAAGTCCCAGTTTTTCCAGCGACAACATAATCCGACAATTGAGCAAGCTGGCCTGTTCCCTCTTTTACAACTAGCTCTAAGGAACTGAGGACATGATCTGCAGTATTTTTACCTATTACCCTCTGTTGATAAGGCGGGGTATCATTCTTAAATATTTTAAAATCCTTCAAATAACCCTTGTTTGCAAAAACAGAATAAGCCTGCGCTAGTTGCAGAGATGATGCTGTCATTCCATAGCCGAATCCAATACTTGCTATTTCATGATCAGTTATATTTTCTCTAGAATTAATTACACCATATGCAATGCTAGGAAAAAATATGTTTGGTGGCTTTGACAGACCAAAACCTTTGTATCCTGAGGTGATTGCGTCTATGCCAACTTTGAGAGCTAACTTCGATGCTCCAACTTGACTCGACTTTGCAATGATTTCGCTCATTGTGAGATCGCTGTAATTTCTTGGATCTGATATGGTGCGACCATTTAATTTAATAAATCCTGGGCTCGTTTTAACGACTTGATCAATCTCAAGTAATCCAAGATCTATACCTTTTGCTAGAACTAAGGGCTTGATAATTGATCCTGGTTCAAAAGCGTCAACCAGGGCCCTATTTCTCTTAATTTGCCTTTGGGGACTATTAGGGTTGTAGGAAGGATAACTTGCAATTGCAAGGATTTCTCCAGAAATATTATCTAACACTATTGCACTTCCGCCCTTCGCATTATTTGCCTCAACAAATCTAGAAAGATGTTTAAATGCAAAAAATTGCACTCTGCTGTCAATTGTTAGCTTAATATCTTTACCTTGAATAACTTCTTGGATGGTTTGAGGTCTCCTACTTGCATTTTTATAAATGATCTCTTGACCAGGCACTCCAGATAGCTCTGAATTAAGAATATTTTCAAGCCCCTCTAAACCAATTCCATCCTTTCCTGAAAACCCAATTAAGGGAGCAATCTGCTCTCCAAGTGGATAATATCGTTTCTGAGAAGACTCAATCTCAATACCCGAAAGCTTTAATCCTTGAATTTTTTCATACTGAGAAAAATTTAAGTTTGAAAATATTAAAATTTTTTTTTCGAACTCTTTTATTTCCAAAAAACTCTTTGTAAGCAATAGAATATTTTTTAATGCAATAAAATCCTCTTCAGAGAATTTTTTCAGTGCATATAAATCATACTGATTGATTGAAACTGCTAAGGGGAAATTATTTCTATCAAGCATGCTGCCTCGAATTGCCGGTATCGAGCGTGAGGTTTCCAACATGTTCTTGCCCTTGGATGTTAAAAAATCTCCTTCAAAATAATAAAGGCTTGTTATCCTAAAAATTATTATGATTAAGCAGGCAAATAACATAATATAAATCAAAGTAGCGCGCCAACTTAAAGAAAAATTATCTTTCATAATTAATATAAATAACCTCTTCGATCGTAATCATCTTTAAACCCTCTTTTGCATGTCGCTCAACTTTAGCTGGAGAATTCAAATGATAAAGCTCTGTTTTTAGATTAAAATTAATCTCTTTTAGCTTACTGTTAGCCACTTTGAGGTATGCATTATTTTCATATTCCTGACTAAACTGCCACCTAACCTTAATAGTTTCGATGCACAGAAGAAATAATAGAAAAATATTTATAAACAAGAAGTATAAATAAAACTTAACACTCATAGCTTAGAGAATACCCTCATCACCGCGCTTCTGGAGCGAGGATTTCTCTTAATCTCATCTTCGGAAGGTCTCAATTTTTTCTTTATGCACTTATAAGATTCTTTAATTGAAGTATTAACTGGAATATCTTTGGGTAGCTCTGTTACTTCAGGTTTAAAAAAATTTTTTACGATTCGATCCTCTAAAGAGTGGAATGATATTATTGTTACTATTCCATTTATTTTTAAGATCTTCTCAATCTTTGGGAGTACTGTTTTAAGATGGTGTAATTCATCATTAACATGAATTCTAATAGCCTGAAATGATTTAGTTGCAGGGTGTATTTTTCCTACTCTTTTTAATACTGACTCAACAGCATGAGTTAAATCGGAGGTAGTTTCCAGTTTTTTTATTTCTCTAAACTTTATTATTGCTTTTGCAATTTTTCTTGCAGCTTTTTCATCTCCGTATTCAAACAAAATATTACTTATCTCGCTCTCATTGGCGTTATTTAGCCATTCAGATGCACTGAAGCCTCGAGTCGTATCCATTCTCATATCCAATGGACCATCAGCTTGAAAACTAAAACCTCTCTCAGGATTATCAAGATGAGTTGAACAGGTACCTAAATCTAAAAGAATTCCGTCAAATTTTAGCTCAGGAAAGAGTGAATCAATCTCTGAATAATTGGCATGGAGGATACTGAAACGACAGTCATTTATATTGTTTTTACCATATAAAACTGCTTCAAAATCCCTATCAACTGCATAGAGCCTTCCCTTTGGATTAAGTCTATTCAAGATTTCTTGGGAGTGACTGCCTCTTCCAAAAGTAAGGTCTAGATAAGTTCCAGACAAATTATGGAGCATAAAATCTAACGATTCTTCCAGTAAAACTGGAACATGCAGCATTGATTTAATCTACTTGTTTTCTCATGAAGGTCGGCACATCAAGGAAATCTATATCCTCTGCAGACGATGTGCCACCTGACTCGATTGATTTGTCTAATTTTGGTGCATCTAATCCCACTGGGTTAAGTTGAACAGTAGCTCTTCGAGTGTTATCTACGGCCAATGTAGCTGTTTTTTGATTAACTCCTGTTGCAACCACGGTAACAAGTAACTCATCCTCATCCATTGAATCTTCCATTACTGTTCCATAAATAATCGTGGCGTCATCAGCTGTAAAATCTCTAATGACTGAATCCACCTCATCAAAATCTGCCATAGTCGGAGATTTTGCCGTTATATTTACTAGAATCCCTCTTGCATCTTTAAGCTCTATGTCTTCGAGCAACTCTGAGCTTACAGCTTGACTTGCTGCATCAATGCCTCTTTCTTCTGCAGTTGACTGACCGGTACCCATCATTGCAATTCCCTTTTCAGACATAACTGTTTTAACATCTGCAAAATCTACATTAATATATCCAGGCTTCATAATAATGTCTGAAATACCTTGAACTGCTCCCTTTAAAATATCATCTGCTTTTGCAAAAGCTTCCTCCATAGAGGTCTTTCTTCCTAAAATATCCATCAATTTTTGATTTGGTATTGTGATCAGGCTATCCACCTCTTCGACCAGCTCAGCAATGCCTTGTTCTGCAGCAGCCTTTCTTTTATGTCCTTCAAAATTGAATGGTTTAGTTACAACGGCTACTGTTAATGCTCCCAATTCTTTAGCAATTTCAGCAATCACAGGCGCAGCACCTGTTCCAGTTCCACCACCCATTCCAGCAGTTATAAAAATCATGTCAGCACCAGCAAGTAATTCTTCAATGGCAGCTCTGTCTCTTTCTGCAGCAGCTCTTCCAACTTGTGGATCTGCTCCAGCTCCTAGGCCTCTCGTAACATTGTCACCTAGTTTTAAGATAGTTGAGCCAGTAGCCCTATCCAAAGCTTGCGAATCAGTATTAGCGCAAATAAAATCGGCCCCCTGTATCTGATGATTGATCATATGTATAACTGCGTTTCCACCAGCTCCACCAACACCGATAACCTTAATCTTTGCTAAACCAGCATTTTCTTCAATAATTTCCCAATTCATTTTTTACCCCTTACTTAAAAAGATATTGTTTTCAAGCTCTCTGGCAAAACAACCTCTAATATTTCGGTTGAGAGGGCTCCGCCCGTTTGCCTCATTTGCCAATTATTTTCATTCCAAACTTCAAATTTATTACCCATTCCAATAAAAGATATTTTTTCAGATGAATTAATTTCTGCATAATCCCTTAATACAGATGGTAATAAGATTAACATCCGTCCGCTGGGATCAAATGAGCTCACACTCGCATTTCCAAGAATTGTCCACTGGAGATTTCTTACAATTGGATCTAGGCCTTGAAGCGATTGAAGCTCCTGTGATATTTCATTCCATATTGATCCAGGATAGATTTTTAAAGCAGGATACTGAGGATCTCTTGTAACAGCAATGCTCTCTTCATTTTGAAATAACAGTTGATCACGGAATTTTGCTGGAATGGCTAATCGTCCCTTTGAATCGATTGTAATTGCTGTGTAACCAAACATATTGTGTAAATAAATTATTTCTACACACTTTATACTACATTTATCACACTTTTACACACTTTTTTTTAAAAAAAGTGAGTCGAGTTGATCTATAAGCCGGATTCTGTAATAAATGGTCATCTATCTAGGCAATATGTTGCCATATTGCTCAAGCAACCTACCCGAATCCTAAGCGAGTAACCTAAACGGATTCCTATTTGGTCTTGCTTCAAAGTGGGGTTTACATTGCCGCATTTGTTACCAAATGCGCGGTAGGCTCTTACCCTACCATTTCACCCTTACCAATTTCTTGGCGGTATATTTTCTGCTGCACTTGCCGTAGGTTCACACCTCCCAGGAATTACCTGGCACTTTACTCTATGAAGTCCGGACTTTCCTCTAGCAATTACTAGCGACCATCCGATCAACTCATATACATTTTAATACCTTTTATATTTATTTTGAAATCTTTACAAGATATTTATATATATCTTGCTTAGGTAAATTTACAATCTTAGCAATAAGCTTTGATGCATCTGAAGGTGATAAATAATCTAAAAATGGTTTGCAAAAACTCTCATCTAAATTTTTGTCCTGTTTAGCACTTAATTCTGAATAAATTGCTACAACAAACTCTCCTAGTAAATTAATTTTTTTATTTTTTAAAAGCATATGTATTTCATACAAAGAGCCTCTAAATATAGATTCGTGCTCTTTGGTCATTTCTTTGCAAACTGCAGCACGAGTACTGGAATCTAATACCTCAATAAATGCTTCTATGGTTTTTTCAAGCCTCTTTGCAGACTCAAAAAAAATATGTGTTAAACCGGTACCATTTAAATTCTCTGCAACCTTGATCTTTGAATCGTATTTTCTTGGTAAAAATCCATGAAATAAGAATTTATTTGCTGGCAACCCAGCAAGCATTACAGCATTTATAACGGATGAGGGTCCCGGCAAAACAGTATAAGGAATATTATTTTCAATACACTTCTGAACCAGTGGATAGCCTGGATCTGATATAAGTGGTGCGCCAGCATCTGAAACTATTGCTATGTTTTTGCCACTACAAAGACTAAGCATAATCTCTGAAATTAAATTCACTTCATTATGCTCATGAAAAGATACTGATTTTTTTTTAATATCATGAAACTTAAAAAGTTTTGCAGCTGTACGAGTGTCCTCTGCATAAATTTTATCAGCCTCTTGCAATGTAATAATTGACCTTAATGAGAAATCATTTAAATTACCAATTGGTGTACAAATTAAAAAAAGCATATAAAGTCAATGTATCTTTGTAGTAAAAATATTACGGTGAAATATCTTTTTATATTATTCATTCTAGCATCATGCGCATCAACAAATCTCTATCAGGACCTCGCAGAAGTAAATCAGCCACTTAGCGCAATAAAATTACAAACACTAAATGAATATAATAATTTTTCTGATGAAAGCCTAAGTTTAATTTTTGAGTCAGATAAAACGATTCTTAAAGATGGTTATGACATTGAGTTAATCAGAGAGTTAAAAAGAAATTATCAAAAAATAATTGAAAAAGAATCTTTTGCAATATCACTTCATCCCAATGGAGAGAATTCTAAAAAAATAATCAAGCTTATTTATGGGTTAAATCTTCCAATCAGAATTCAATGGTCTGAAAATGATAAAAGGAGTTTTCCTGATAACTTTCGCACATCTAAAGTTAATAATTTCTGTTCAAGCATTTATGAAGATGCTCTGTCGTCAATCATAAATAAGTTAAACGACATTGATGGAGATACTCTAATTATCTATTCTACGGACTATGAATACCTTTTAAATCAATTTGATTCTCTAAATTCTTATAAATATCTTGTAAAACTTAACTCAAAAAACTTTCAAGATTTTGCATCAACTATATTAGAAGTGAATCAAAGTAATGATAGGTATAAAAGAATTTTAAACATCAACCCAAACCAGAATTTACAATTTAATCCAAGGGCTAGAGAGGATATCTCAAATATCATTATCTTAATTAACCCCAGTGACTACAAATCTATAGTTCCAGCTCTTAGGTATTTTGGAGAGAATTCTTATAATTACTATAATTTTATTTCTGCATTAGAGGGAATAATGAACCCCTTGCAACTTTTAGATTATGAGGATTCATATATTCCTATATCTAATCAGGCCTTAAACAAAATTAGAAATCATAAAATCACTAGTATGGAGGGTTACCTTGAGCTAGCAGTGCTGAATGATTGGCTGATAGCTGAGATCTTCAAACAGTCAGGCATAAGATCAGGAACAATAAGTGGCATGACCGGTAGATTGAATTTCAGTTCAGGATCATGCATTAAGAGGAACATAACTCTTAAAAAAATGAAGCCAGATTTAATCTCTACTTAGTTGCGAAGATCCTTCTCGATCATAGATAAGCTATCTTGAAAGCTGGGTCTAGCAAAAATCTTTGCTTGATAATCAAGCAATGGTTTTAAATGCCTATTAAGTGGGAGATTAATACCAAGATTTGGTAATCTCCATAAAATTGGCGCTAAATAACAATCCACCAATGAAAAATCCTCACTCATAAAGAAGTCGAATTCTTTGAATGTTGGTGCGACTGTGCTTATTTCATTTAAAAGCTCTTCACGAATGATAAGTAATTCTTTTTCTGAAAGTTTTTTTTCAATTAAAGTATCGACCAATGGGCACCACTCTTTATCTATCCTCAGCATTAAAGTTCGGCTATTAGCCCTTGAAACTGGATATACTGGCAGTAATGGCGGATGTGGAAATCTTTCATCAAGATACTCAAGCATTACTCCTGTATTGTAGAGGCCGAGATCTCTGTCAGCGAGAATGGGTAATGTATGATCAGGGTTCAAGGCTAGAACCTCCTCAGGAGCCTCTTCATTGGATGTCTCTCTTATTTCACAAGCAATATCTTTTTCTGCAAGAACAATTCTTACTCTATGGCTGTAGTGATCGTCTTTGTCAGAATATAAAATCATGCTTCCTCTTTGTGTTAAATTAAATTTAGTGATAGTCCTTTTGGTATTCTCTAAAAAGAAGATAGGAAAGAGCTGTAAAGACAACAAAAAATAATATTGCATACCAGCCCATTCGTTCTCTATCTACTCTACTTGGCTCGCCAACGTAAGTCATAAAATTAACAAGATTGAATATTACCTCATCGAACTCTTCAACAGACAGAGATCCTGAATCTTCAATAGTCTTTAAGTAACCGCACTTTTCTTCGGTAATATCATTGCCAAATTCGTCTCTTCTCACTCCGCCATTGCTAGCAATCATTGGCACATCTTTGCATGCTAGTATTTGTTGGCCTTGGAGAGATGCTAAAACATTAGGCATGGCTGCTCCAGGGTATACCATATTGTTTACACCATATGGTTTAGATGAGTCTTCATAAAATGTTCTGAGATAAGTATAGACCCAATCTGAGCCATGTAACCTAGTGACGAGGGTAAGATCAGGCGGTGCAATTCCAAACCATGTCTCAGAGACTGAGGGCTCCATTGAACCGGTCATTCTGTCGCCCAGCTTGACGTCTTTTCCAAAGACTAAATTATTACTAAAGATTTCTTCGGGAATATCGAGGTCTGAGGCAACTCTTCCCCATCGAGAGTATTTAAGTGAGTGGCAGCCATAGCAATGGTTAATAAAAGTTAATGCGCCCAATTGCAAAGATTCGATATTCTCAAGCTCGGGCTTAAATGAATCACATTCACCGTAATCGCCACATGGTGCTCCACCTGCAGAAAAGATTTCTTGCGAACCAAAAAATAAAAAAATAACTATAAAAAGTTTTTTCATAATCTTTCAGGCACCGGCTTTGTTTTTTCAATTGATGTGTATATTGGCATTAAAAGGAAAAATGCAAAGTAAATAATGGTTCCAATAATGCTAAGGGTAGTCCTTAGTGCAGTAACAGGGACGGTACCAAGCCAAGCTAACATTAGCCAACTTAATATGAATACTGTCATTGCAATTTTACTAAGAACACCTTTGTATCTGATTGAAGCAGCCTTACTTCTATCAAGCCATGGAACTACAAATAATATAGCGATGGCTGCACCCATTACCACAAGACCGCCTAGCTTATCTGGAACGGCTCTTAGCATGGCGTAATATGGAGAATAGTACCAAACTGGAGCAATATGCTCTGGGGTACTAAGTGGATTAGCCTCTTCAAAATTCGCAAGCTCTAACATATATCCACCACCCTCGGGAAAGAAGAATAAGATAATTGAAAACACAATACCGAATATCCCGATCGCGACTAGGGCATTTAAAACTTTGTAAGGAAAAAATGGGACACTATCAAGTGGCACGCCGTTTTCATCTAAATGCTTTTCTATATCTACGCCCTCTGGATTTCCTGCTCCAACCTCATGCAAGGCAACTAAATGCATAAAGACTAGTGCAATTAATATAAGTGGTAATGCCACAACATGAAGAGCAAAGAACCGTGAAATTGTAGCTCCAGATATGTAGTAGTCGCCTCTAACCCATATTTCTAATGATTCACCGATGTAAGGAATAGCTCCAAACAATGAAATAATAACTTGGGCACCCCAATAAGACATTTGCCCATACGGCAGAACATATCCCAGAAAACCTTCCGCCATCATCACTAGATAAATAGTCATTCCAAAAACCCATACAAGCTCTCTAGGCTTGTGATATGAGCCATATAAAAGCCCTCTGAACATATGAAGGTATACGACAGCAAAAAACATTGAAGCGCCGGTAGTATGCATATATCTGATGATCCACCCATACTCTATATCTCTCATGATATATTCGATTGAAGCGAAGGCGCCTTCCTCGGTGTTCTCATACCCAAACATCAACCAAATGCCTGAAACAATCTGAATAATTAATACAACAGATGCTAAGGCACCAAACATGTACCAAAAATTAACTTTTTTAGGTACGGGATGTTTAGATAAATGACGTTCATATGTATTTACAATAGGTAAACGGGTATTTATCCAATTAAAAAATCCTGATGATTTTTGGGTCATTATGCAGTGCCTCTTTCTTCCCCTATTGTTAATATATTTCCGTCAAAATAATGTGGCGGAACCTTTAAATTGGTTGGTGCTGGAACTCCTTTAAATACTCTCCCAACAATATCGAACATTGATCCATGGCAGGGGCAAAAAAATCCTCCTACCCAAGATTCGTCCCATGGCTGAGATTCCATCTCAGGATAATATTTTGGTGCACATCCTAGATGAGTACAGACACCCGCAATTACTGTATATTCAGTTGAAGTAGATAGAGTTGGATTAATATCTCTATATGGTTCATCAATTTTTAATGAGCTAGGATCATCAAGCTTGGATTCAACTTGCGGAAGACTTTCTAGAGCCTCTTTGCTGTGACGAATGACAAAGACAGGCTGCTTTCTCCAAGATACTTGAATTTTTTGTCCAATCTGCATCTTAGATACATCAATTTTTACAGGACCTCCGACGGCTTTTGCTTTTGCACTAGGGTTCCATGAGGCAATAAAAGGAACGGCAGCAAATGAGGCTCCTACCGCACCTACTGCTGAGGTCATGCCGATCAGTACTTTTCTTCGCGTGGTAGTTTTTTCTTCCATAAAGTAGAAATTAACGTTTGGAAAATTGAGAGCTTTTTCTTGCCTTCTTTAATCCTGGTTTCTTTCTTTCTACTTTTCTATCATCTCTGGTGAGAAATCCAGCTGATTTTAACTGAGGCCTGAGTGCTTCATCGTACTCCAACAAAGCTCTTGAGATACCATGCCGAATGGCTCCAGCCTGCCCAAAGCTTCCCCCGCCTTTGACCATTGCTTTAATATCTACCTGCTCATCCAATTCAGTAAGTTTTAAAGGTTGCATAACAAGCATTTGTGCAACCTGTCTACCAAAGTAGTTTGATAGCTCTTTATTATTTACTAAAATTTTTCCTTTGCCCTTTGAAAGATATACTCGTGCTGAAGAGGTCTTCCTTCTTCCTGTTGCATAGTGAATTGCGGTGCTCATATTTTTGGTTCCCAGATTTGAGGTTCTTGCGATTCGTGCGGGTGACTTTCACCCTTGTACACTTTAAGTTTTTTGAACATTTGTTTTCCAAGTTTATTTTTAGGAAGCATGCCCTTAACTGCCTCCTCAATGATATATTCTGGCTTATCATCCAAGACATCTTTAAAAGCCTTAGTTTTTAGACCGCCGGGATAAAGTGAGTGAGTATAATATTTTTTGTCATCATATTTTTTTCCAGTTACTTGAATCTTCTCAGCGTTGATTACCACAACATAGTCACCACCGTCTGTATGGGGCGTAAATGTTGGCTTATCTTTACCTCTGATGCGGTCAGCAATTTTAACTGCCAAGCGGCCTAGGATTTTGTCAGAAGCATCAACAACATACCAGTCATGTTGAGCGTCTTCTTTTCTGAGTGAAAGAGTTTTCATTGCAATTTATATTAAAGAAAAAAATTAGATGCGAATGTTAATGTTTAAGAGCTATTTAATCAATATTTTAATGCATTTAGTTTAATTTTTCTTTAAATTCTTAAGATATTTTTTTGTGGAGATTTCGTGCAATCTGCTCGCTGATCTTTCCCAAAATTTTTGTAGCAGGACTCCGGAATAGAGATTTGATTCTATGCCTTGAGTATAAAAAAACTTCATTTTTTGTTTTTCCTGATAGGCTATGTCAATAAAACTTATAAATCGTCTTATTTTATCTATATTATCATCTGAGCAATGATGGAAGTCATTGATAAAAATCCAATCGAATTTCTTGACCATCTCAATGAAATCTATGCTTGAACAAGGCTGAGAGAAAAAATCTTTAAAGGATAACCATAGAAATTTATCTGAAAACGATTCTAGGCAAGGGAAAGATCTATTATTAATTTCAAAAGAGCTTTTAGAGCTTAATTCAATATCAAATGTGCTTTGTAAGAAAGATCTTATTTTTTGATTAGTGTTGGCCTCAATAAGATCATCATCAAAAGATGCAATTTCTTTTAAACGATAATCTTCAGAGCCAATGAGATTGAAAACCTTGAAATGAGAAGTAATTAATTCTATGGTTTGAAGAAATTTAGCTCTTTGAAGCCCTTCTTTATACAATTCACCTGGTTCAGCATTTGATGACAGCATTATTCTAGTTCCATGACCAATCAAAGCTTTGAAAATATTTCCAACGATCATTGCATCAGCAATATCCTCTACTTGAAACTCATCAATCAAAATAACTGAATGCTCTTCGGCAATAGATTGGGTTACTTTGATTAATGGATTTTTCTGGCCAGTGAAGTTTGCAAGCTTTTTATGAATCATTTGCATAAGTTCTAAAAAATGAAATTTACCAAAATCTTGAAAATATGATTCTAAAATTGCATTGAGTAGCATTGTCTTTCCCCTGCCAACTGGCCCCCAAAGATAAATATTTCCCAGTCCTCTTCCTTTAGAAAAAAATGAAGGCTTTTTGAACAAATCGTCTGCAGAGAGAAACTCTAAAATAAATTGTTTTTGATGCTGGTCTATTTTAATACCTTGAGAAGATAGATTCTCAAGTACAATTTGTATATCTTTCATAGTGCTAGGTAACAATTGTATGAAATTTTTTAAAAATAAGCTTTCTAGAATAAACTTTTTAATTCTTCTCTCCCTGATCACATATATTTCAATCCAGGAGCCTGGCAGTAAAAATTATATTAATGGAATTGATAAGGCTGATCCCTCTGTTGTGAATATCTATTCAAATATTAAAAACAATCTTAATTTTTTCAATCAAAGGAATGAAGGGAATCTTGTTGGCTCAGGCATAATAATCTCCAAAGAAGGTTATATAGTTACCAATTTTCATGTTGTGCAAGGCAATAAAGAAATTAAGGTTGAGCTCGAACAAGGTTTAACATTCTCTGCTAGGTTAATTGGATTTGATCAAAGATCAGACCTAGCGGTCCTTAAAATTGATCCTGCAATTGAGTTAACTCCCATAGAGATCTCTGATAGTGAGAACGTGCGGATTGGCGATAATGTCATAGCAATTGGGAATGCATTTGGTCTTGGAAAAACAGTTACAAGTGGAATTATAAGTGCAACTGGGAGAGATTATGGCAATCCATATCTTGAATTAATTCAAACTGATGCTGCTATTAATCCAGGAAATTCTGGAGGAGCGTTAATCAATCATAGAGGTAATTTAATTGGAATGAACACAAAAATATTTTCTAAAACAGGTTCATATTCGGGTATTGGATTCGCCCTTCCAGCAAATAAAATGATTGAAGTTGCATCTGAAATAATTAAATTTGGTTCAGTCAAGCGATCGTGGATCGGTGATTTTAGGGTTAGACCTAGGCGTTTTTTACTCAACTCAAAGCTAACCAATGGTTTAGAAATATTAGACTTAAAAAACTATGGCCCACTTTTTGATGAAAGTAAAATTAGACAGGGAAATATCATTATTAAAATTAATGGTGCTCAAGCAACATGGGAAAATTTAACACGGGCTTTAAACAATTCTTTTCCAGGAGATAAAATTACTTTTGAGACCCTTGATGAAAATAGGATTAATTTTTCAGAAATAAAGACGGTTGGTATGAATTCCTAGTTTGGCAGTCTTGTGATGTTTGCCCCAAGGTATGAAAGCTTTTCTTCAATTCGCTCATAACCTCGATCAATGTGATAAATCCTATCTACTATTGTCTCGCCGCTTGCACACAACCCAGCCAAAATTAAACTTGCGGAAGCCCTCAAATCAGTTGCCATAACTGGGGCTCCGTTAAGGTTAGAGACACCCTTTACAAATGCGTTGTTACCCTTAATTGTAATATCACACCCCATACGATTTAACTCTTGTACATGCATAAACCTGTTTTCGAATACATTCTCAGATACAACTGAGGGACCGGAAGATAAAGAATTAAGAACCGTAAATTGAGCTTGCATATCAGTAGGAAAACCTGGATAGGGAGCAGTAGATATATCTACAGGTTTAAGTGTTTTGTTGCTCATTTCAAGTGAGATGCTTGAATTAAACACTGAAATGGCAGCTCCACTTAGCTTCAATTTGTCAATAATATTGTTCATGCGTTTAGCATCAATATTATGAATTGTTACATCTCCTCCAGTAATTGCAGCAGCTATGAGATATGTCCCAGCCTCTATCCTATCAGCAGGAATTTCAAATACAGACTCATTTAGTACATCTACACCATCAATTACTATCTCATCAGTTCCTGCTCCAGAAACTTTTGCTCCCATTGAATTTAAAAAGTTAGCTAAATCCTCTACTTCTGGTTCTTTTGCAACATTTCTTAGTATGGTTTGCCCTTTTGCCAATACTGCAGCCATCATGATATTTTCTGTTCCAGTGACAGATATACCTGGAAAATTAATTTCACACCCAACTAATTTGGAACAACTAGCTTCAATATAGCCGCTCTTAAGTTCAATCTTTGCCCCAAGCTGCTCCAATGCATCAAGATGGAAATTTACTGGACGAGATCCAATAGCACACCCTCCAGGCAATGCAATTCTTGCGAAGCCATGTTTAGCCACCAAAGAACCTAGCACTAATATCGATGCTCTCATAGTTTTTACAAGCTCATAACGAGCCTCAAAATCATTAAGGTTAGCTGTAGAGATAATAAAATCCATGGACTCATTAAGTGTAATATCAGCGCCCATAGAACCAAGAATCTCAAACATCGTTGTTATGTCTTGCAAATATGGAAGATTTTTAAAAGTTACAGGTTTATCTGACAAAATGGTTGCAGCAAGCATTGGCAGCGCAGCATTTTTTGCTCCAGAGCAAGAAATTGTACCTGATAGTTTATTGCCACCAACTATTTTAAGCTTTTCCATGCTCAGCCAACCTCAGATGGAGTTCTTGTAGATAAACTTAATGCATGCAATTCACCAGATTTAAATCTATCTTTTAGAGTGTTCATTATTAGCTTATGCCTATTTAGAGAGGACATTCCTGCAAACTGTTCGCTAATAATTAGTAATTTGGAATTACAGTCCTCGCCTTCAAATTGAACCTTTGCATCAGGGAAGGAGGTTTCTATTAGTTTTTTTATATCCATCTTTTTAAATTAAGAGATTAAAGGTTGGCGTCTGAGGTCCAATTTTGAATAATTAGATCTATATTTTCGCTATGTTCTGTAGCCAAAGCTTGAAACTGATTTCTAAAAGTCAGCCCAAGATTTACTCCATTTACAATTATGTTAATAATCAGCCAATTTCCACTACCATCATTTCTCACTTTATAAGTAATTGGATAAATGTTGCTAGATGTTATTAGATTTTGTTGCACATCTACAACCTTTGTATAGTTTGCCTCATCAGGAAAAATGGTTTCAATTTTTTGATCTCCCCATTGTGCAAGAGTGGACGAATATGTATTCAGAAGTGAGCTCTTAAAAGCTTTAATGAATTCTATGCGCTGTTCTTTGGTTGCAGCTAAATAATATTTCTTTCCCATGACGCTTGCTCCCACTCTTCTAAAATCTACCATGGGTTCAAAGATATAATTAATCTTTGAGATAAATAAATCAGGATCCTGAGAATATAAATCCTCATTTTCTGTAATCACAGAAACCATTTTTTGAGCTTGCTGATCAATATAAATGTGAGGATTGACTGATGCAGAGCTAGATAAATTAATGCTTGCAATAACAACAAGCATCGCAACAGATTTCAAAGATATATTCATATAGTTATTATATCATTAGTAAAATAACTAAATTTAAATTATGAAAGCAAAAACCTTTATTGATTCAGCTAGGGCAGTAATCACAATCGAAGGGAATGCAGTGCTTGAATTGGCCAAGCAAATTCAACCTACATTTGATGATTTATGTGAGGAAATAATTCAACTAAAAGGCAAGTTAATTCTTATGGGCATAGGTAAATCAGGACATGTTGCTCAAAAAATTTCCGCTACCTTATCTTCTACGGGCACTCCCTCATTTTTTATTCATCCTACGGAAGCTGCTCATGGGGACTTAGGAATGGTTGGAAAAAATGATGCTGTATTAATTTTTTCTAACTCTGGTGAGACAAAGGAAATTATTGAAATATTGCCTGCCTTAAAAAGAGCTACAGCAAATATTTACACAGTTACTAATACCCTTCATTCCACTATATCTAAAGCTGGGAAAATTAGTCTTGCAATAAATGCAGCCGAAGAAGCCTGCCCTCTCGATCTAGCTCCAACGTCTTCAACAACAATTGCGCTTGTATTTGGGGATGCTTTAGCAATATCACTGCTAGAAGCTCGAGGTTTCAGCAGAGATGATTTTGCAAAGTCGCATCCTGCCGGCCAACTTGGAAAAAAACTTACAACTCTCGTTAAAGATATAGCAACAATTGGTGAAATGACTCCTATTGTTGATCAGCTAACCTCACTAAAAGATACTCTAATTGTTATCTCTGAAAAAAAACTTGGCCTTACGTTGGTTGAAGCCAATGGTGAGATCGTAGGAGTCTTCACAGACGGTGATCTTAGGAGATGTCTTAATAATGGTGTCGACATAGAAAATACAAATATAAAAGATATTATGACAGCAAATTTTAAAAGCATATTTGGTGATGATTTAGCCATTGATGCGGCAGAAATTATGGAAAAGAATAAAATACTTAGCCTTGTTGTTAAACCTCATGAAGGGGAAAAAAGTGAATTTGGAATAATAACGATGCATCAATTACTTGAATCGGGAATTATCTAGAAAACTAATGCAAGAACTTTATAGAACATTATTTTTGATTATTGGTTGTATATATATAAACGATGCAAACTGTGCATTGAGCAATTTTCAAAATATTTCAATTCAGGCAAATGAAATTACATTAAATGAAATTGAGGGTAATTTAGCTTTTTTAGATGACATAAAAATCTCTTTTGGAAATTATTTAATATCTGGAGATGAGGCTACCTTAATACTTGACGAAGAAAGTTTAAAAATTTTCGGAAATCCTGCAACCATTAAATCTGAAAAAATCGAAGGAAAAGCAGAGACCTTTATTATATTTCCCAATGAGGCAATGAAAATGATTGGAAATGCTGAGCTGAATAATCAAGGAAACGTTATAAATGCAAATTTAATTACATACCAAATTCTATCTAATGAATAATGCTTATCTTAAACTTTCGAATATAAATAAATCTATAAACGGAAACCAGATACTATCTGACATAAGCTTCTCAATCAACAGAAATGAAATTGTAGGATTGCTTGGACCTAATGGAGCTGGTAAAACTACTGCATTTTATATTGCAGCAGGCCTTGTTTTTTCTGAGAAAGGAAAGGTATTTATTAGAGATAAAGATGTTAGCAAAGATGCTATGCATATTCGGGCTAGACATGGTTTAGTATATTTACCTCAAGAAGCATCTCTTTTTTTAGATTTAACAGTTGAACAAAATTTAATGGGTATGTCTGAATTAATCTCAGGAAGTTCTGACTACACAAATTTTGTAAAAGAAATTATCGATGACTTTAGTCTTAATACAATTTTAGGTCTGAAAGGAAGAATGCTGTCTGGAGGTCAGAGGCGCAAAGTTGAAATTGCACGAACAATGATCTCTCAGCCAAGCATTTTACTTCTTGATGAGCCATTTGCTGGAATTGATCCAATTGCTGTAGAAGAGATTAAGGAATTGCTTGTAGCAATATCAAAAAAAGATATGGCATTATTAATTACCGATCATAATGTTAGGGAGACCTTAAGCTTGTGTGATCGTGCATTAATACTAAATAATGGAAAAATAATAGCTGAAGGTACGCAAGAAGAATTAACTCAAAACTCAACAGTAAAAGAAAGTTACTTTGGCGAGATGTTTTCTTAAAAGATGGCAATTAGGCTGGTTAGAGAATTCCAACAAAAGCAACAGCTTTCAATTACTCCTCAATTAAAAAAATCGATTGATCTACTTCAATTATCAAGATTAGAAATTATCAATAGAATTAATAATGAAATAGATGAGAATCCATTCTTAAATAAGGTTGAAAATTTAGATAATAATTCAAGCTTCGATGATGAAGACATAATTCAAAACCTCTCCAGCATGGCTACATTAGGCGATCATTTAGAATCACAACTTATAGACTTAAGACTGAGCCCTAAAAAAGAGAAAATTGCATTAGCTATTATTCAATCTCTTGGGGAAGATGGTCTTCTCCACGATCCATTGGACGTGATTGAGGAGAGCCTTAATTTTTTTTATACATATAAAGAAATACAGAATGTTCTTGAGGGAATTGTGCATGATCTTGAGCCAGCTGGAATTGGTGCAAGAAATTTTAAAGAGTCTATTTATTTACAACTTCAACGAAAAAATTTGGATCCAGTTAATCTGAAAATAGCCTCTGAAATACTTTTCAATCCAAAATATATAAATTTTCTAGATGCTAAGGATGCATTACTTTTATCTTTTTCTGAGAAATTAATTGAAGAGGTATTAACTGAAATTAAAAAATGTGATCTTTCTCCTGGTTTAGAATTCGAGCCATCTAATATTATCCAGCCCGATTTAGAGGTTATGCCTAGGGATAATTTATCACTAGATGTTAAATTTAAAGAAGCTGCTTTTCCTAATATTGTTTTAGATAAAGAACTCATAGCTCTTACTAAAGACAAAAAGAATAATGCTGGTTCTCAGTTAATCGAAAAAATAGATGACGCAAAATGGTTAATTCGCGCGATAAAAAGGCGAAATGAAACTGTGTATGAGGTTGGTTCCTTAATATGTAAAATTCAAGCAGATTTTCTCCTGGATCTTTCTTCAGAGCTAGTACCTCTTTCAAATATTGAACTTGCGAAAACATTAAAGATAAGCCCGTCTACTGTTTCTAGGATACTTAGATCTAAATATATTCAAACACCTAAAGGAGCCGTTTCTATGAAATCTCTTTTAGCTAATTCAGTTTCAAAAACAAGAAAAGTTACGCCATCACAGCTGATGGAAGAAATAAAACAAATTATTGCAGACGAATCAAAAAAGTTAAGTGATCAAAAAATTGCTGATCTGCTGAACCTCCGTGGTTTTAACCTAGCACGAAGAACAATTACAAAATATAGAAAAAAAATTAACTTACCAAATTCAAGAAACAGATAATTTTTTTTAGTGAGGTAGAATTAATTCAATGAAAAAAATAACTCCTCATCATTTCTCATCTGAAGAGTTACTAAAAAGCATACAAAATCCGAATGTAGAGCCATCAATTAATCAAATAAAAAGGATTTTGCATGGCATGCATCCATCTGAAGTGGCTCACACAATGGAATCTCTTCCACCCAAGGAAAGGAAGTTTTTGTGGTCTCTTATTGAAATTCAAGATGAAGGAGAAATCATTGCAGAACTACATGATGAAATACAACAAGAATTAATTTCAGAAATTTTACCAGATGAACTAATAGCAATTATTCAAGATCTTGAGCTTGATAAAATAGTAGATATTCTTCAAACATTACCAGATAGAACAACTGAAAATATCCTAGCCTCTATGTCAAAAAGAGACAGGCAAAGAATTAAAGATGTTTTAGAGTACCCTGTAGATTCTGCTGGCGGTCTCATGAATACAGATATTATTAGCGTAAGACCTAAGCATAGCCTTGAAGTCGTTATGAGGTACTTAAGAGCCCAAAAAAAACTACCTCAAAATACTGACAAAATTTTTGTAGTTTCAAGAGAAAATAAGTATTTAGGATCATTATCTGTTTCAACAATTGTTGTTTCAGATCCTTCGTTAAATGTAAGAGAGTTAATGGAAACAGAAACAGATCCATTGTCTGCAAATTTAAACGATAAAGATGTTTCTAGGCTATTTGAACAGAATGATTGGGTTTCTGCACCAGTGGTTGATGATAGTAAAAATTTAATAGGAAGAATCACCATTGATGATGTGGTTGATGTCATTATGGAGGATGCCGATCAAAATTTCTTAGGGATGGCTGGTATTGCAGAAGATACATTTGCAGCACCAGCTAGAGCTGCTAGAAGCCGAATTCTATGGCTCTCAATAAATTTAATGACGGCATTTATCGCATCTATGACTATTAGCTTATTCCAGCAAACTATTGATGAGATAGTTTATCTAGCAATCTTAATGCCCATTGTAGCCAGCATGGGAGGAGTTGCCGGCACTCAAACACTGACAATTATGATCAGAGGGTTAACACTCCAGCAAATCAATAAAACTAATATTAATTGGTTGTACAAGAGGGAATTAGCTGTGTCCATAGTTAATGGTATTCTGTTATCAATTTTGGTAGGTGGTATAACTTATTTATGGTTCAATAGCATTACCATTTCCATTCTGATTTGCTTTGCAATGATAGTGAATTTGATATGTTCAGCAGTTGCTGGGATTTTTATTCCAATTATGCTGCGAAAATTTAATCAAGATCCAGCTATAGCCGGTAGCGTTGTTGTGACAACAGTCACAGATGTAATAGGATTTTTTTCATTTCTAGGTTTGGCTAGCTTAGTTCTTATTTAAGCCTTGATAATTGAGGCTTGTTAATATTGCCAGTAACCTCATACTGATAATTAGATAAATTATTTATATCTTCTTCAAAGAATTCATTCAGCACAGCCGATCCAGCAACTGCTGGCAGGCCTCCCAATATAGCTGCATACCAAGGGATATTTTCTCCAACCCTTATTCTTAAATCTAAATTCAAATCTAAATCATCTAAAATCTCAGATTTATTTTTATTGATTTGACCTATCCATTTCATTTTTGCTGCATTAGTTTCAATAAATAAGGGCTCTGCAAGGCGAAGCCTCGATTGGCTCAAGAGAAGATTTGCTTCCACCCTACTTAATTGAGTAGAGGTATACTCATCAAGCGATAAATCAAAATTGACTAACTTACCTAAAATATTTTTTAAATTCAGCACCCCTAAAAGGTTAAAAGCCGAGGAGTTTGGTAAAGTGCTTGGAATAGTTAAGTCCTTGAGAATAAAATCTGCCTTTCCCTCAATATGACTTAATCTCAACAAATTTTGCCATTGCAAGTTTAAAGAACCATTAAAATAGCTAAAATCAATATAGTCTCTTAAAAGAGGAATTTGCTTTGAATCTTTTACAAGAAAATTTCCATTAATTTTATATAAAGGAATATTTTTATTGAATGATAGATATGCTGGCGAAGAGGAATTTTGGGAAGAAATATTAATCAAATCTGACTTCATTTTAATATTGTTAAAAGTTAGAGCATCTTGATTGCTTAACACATAGAAGTCGGCATTTGAAATATTTATATTTTCAATATTAGAATTTTCAATTGTAATCCTAGAATTAATAACATTATTAAAACTGCTATTATTAGTTGTAAAAAAATTAATATTTTTTATTGTGGAGTTTTTTAAATCAATTCTAAAAAAACCTGAAGTATCATTTTTATAATTTAAGTTTAAATTTTTGCCATTAATATTCCCTTTCATCTCCTTATTATTAAATTCAAATAAGCCAGATACTTTTAAAAAAGTGTTTTCAAAAGCATTGAGTCTGTCGATCTCAAAAGCAAAGTTTTGAAAGTTAATATTAGTGCTTTGACTTTGATCAAAAGAAATAGATTGGAAATCATTAAGATCAAAGCTATTGGTTTTGATGAATATATTTAGCCCAGATTGATTTCTAAAAAAATTATATTTTTCGGGTAGCAATCCTCCAATAGAGATATATCCCTCAAAAATACTTAAATCTTTTATATCAATGTACATAAAATCATTTACTAATTTCAGCGCAGGATCTTTAAAGCCCTCTATTGATATTAATGTTTGCAAAGTCTTAGATTTTTCTTTATTCAGAAATTTAAGAGGCGATCTTATTTTTATTTCTTGAAGGTCTGAAGAAATTTTGAGCAAAGGTTTTTTTAAAGCAAATAATTTTAAATCAACTAAAAAATTATCTTTTCCAGCAATATTCAGTAAATCTGTTTGAGGTATATATTTTTTTGGATCAATATTGATTGTGGTTAAAAAATTAATATCAAAGTCACTAAATAATTCCTTTCCTTTTAAAAGGATATGTACATCTTGATTAAGTAAATTGGCTGAGAAAGTCCCAAAGATTTGATCAAGACTGGTGATAAAAAAATTACCACTCCTTATATTTACATGTTGTTCATTTGTAAAGGGAAAAGAAAATGAACCCACCTCAGCTGATATGGCGCTCTTGTATTCAGCACTAGATAACTGAATTCTGCCCTTGTGCAAGGCTTGAATATCAGAGATTGAAGTATTTTGAGGTAATATATTGGACTCAACTAAATCTTTTAAATCTACTAAATGAGATGTTGAAAACTTCAGTTGCTGATCCTGGTAATTCAGGATGCCAAACCCTTTGGTATAGGAAATTTTTCCTACCCGCCCGATATTTGAGTTTATGTATAGGTTTTTTTTATCTGCTTCAATCAGCACATCTCTCAGACTCAACTGAAGCTTAGAAATACCTGATATATTTGCCTGATTTGCAAACAATTTAAGTTGAAATTTAGAATTAGAATTTAGAGCTCCTCCAGAATATTTTAGATAGATATTATTTTTATTACTCAGAGAAATGTTTGATTGAATAAAATTATTGACTGAAGATAAAGACTGTGGAAATGAAGTCAAAATTAATTTCTTTGAGGCGTCGGCTCCCTTTAACTCAACGAGAAGTGGTTCCTTAGACAGAGGATTAAAACTTAAATTAAGATTTATTGATGATTCATTTGAATCAATAAGAGCTTTTAAACCCAGCCCTGTATCACTGAGATGCCCATAACCATCTATTGAAGCAAGAATAGATTGCTGAGAGTTTTTTATCAAAGATGTGGAATCTGAAAACAGCCTTAAATTTATACCTTTGGGGTTACCTGAAAAATGTCCAGAAATATCTAAGATTCTATTAAAATAGAGATTTTCCAAGTCAAGGTCTGCTAACAAACCAGAAAAAACTATATTTGATTGCTTAAATGATAGAAAGAAATTTTTAATGGATAGGTTTAGAATCTTATATTTTTGGAGGTCTAAAATTTGATTTGATAAAATTAATGAAGGGATGAAAATATTTTTTTTATAAAAATCAAATTTTATAGGGTCACTTTCATCAATTATTGGATTTAAAAATTTTGAAAGGGCTAATTCACCTTTGCCATTGTGTAACTTAACCTCAAATGATCCATAATTTTTTTTAATATTTACATTTTTAGCTAACCATTCATTGAGCCCAATCGAGCCCTTAATAATTGATGACCCTTGGTTGATAGAGCCCATCGACTTTAAATGAAAGCTCAAATCTGAAATAGGCTTTAAAAAACTGATAGGCAGTAAATCAAACCAATTTGAGTTATGAAGATTGATGGAAAAATTATAATTATTACCTCCTCCCATAAGCGAGATAGTGCTCAAATTATCTTCATGCATTAGATTGATCTGACCAGATAGTGATTCTGAAATAGACCCTGACATACTGCCATTTATTAGAATATTTTTGCTATCTTTTTTATACAAAAAATTCTCAATTGAAAATGTAAAATAATTTGCTAATGATATGGAAGGAAAACTAATCTTATTTTCGTTTGATTTCTCAAACCTAAAGAAACCTTCATTTAAAACAAGTTTCTCAACAATGATTTCTTTAAAAAATATGCCCAACGATAGCTGGATACCAATATCAAGATTCCTAGCCTCAAAGATTTTTTGATTTTTATTACTAACTTCCAGTTCTGAAAATTTTAGGATTGGGCCCAAAAAAGTACCCCGATTTTCTAAATCCTTAAAGTTAATAGAATGTGAATAAAGAAAATAATTATCAACAGCTCGAATGGTTTGCTTGGGAAATACATAAAGTGAAAGAATTAAGAAAATGCCTAGCCAGCTAATTACAAAGGCTCCCAAAATTATATTTTTTATTGGATTGAGCACTTTTACATAGAAAGAAATTTTCTTCTAAATGAGCGTAATACAAAATAGAGCCCTACCCATAAGATCATGTTAAAAATAAAACTATTTAAAAGCATCAAGTAAGAATAATTTAATGGAGAAAATAAAAGATATTTACATGCCAAATAAAAAATTGATGATGCTGAAAAAAATATTGAAAGTTGCAAGTATGAAAAAATTCTAAATCGAAAAACATAAAGATTGATTAGGTAAGACATTGCTGTAAAAAAAAGCATATTAAAACCTAGCGCACTAAAAAAAAATAAATCAACTACAACACCGTAAGCTAACGAAGAAAAGGCTTGCAACTTTTCATGCATGGCGAAAACCCAATATGAGAATACTAAAAAGCCTAAATTAAATTCAATATAAAAATTAATTGAATATTGGTTAATAAAATTCTCAAGCCAAAAAGCTAAAAAAATTGTGCCTAATATGGTTAGATGATTATTGATTTTCATCAAAGCTATCCCACTATCCCAAATAGGGTTTGCTCTAGCGGATCATCAATAAGCTTGATTATTACTTCTGACTCATCTATGGAGAGAGGGTTGATTTCAATGATCTCTCCAACCTTTATATTTGGCATAAAGACTCCGCCAAGCCCGGAGGTAAAAATAGAGTCATTGACATTAGTTAATGCAGATTCTTCTGTATTCACCACACAAGATATCATCAATGGTTTGCCTCGACCTCTAGCATTACAAAAAAAGGATGGTGACTTTATAGGCAATAAATGCTCAGCATCTGAAAAAAGGATGACCTCAATAAAATTCATATGATTTTTTCTTGTCTGCCCAACATATGATTCTTTAGCCATTACAGGAAGATTTGTACTAATGGATTTCTTGTCTGGATTATTTAAAAAAAGTTTATGAGAAGAACAGCAAAGATAATTTTTTAAATCAATCGAAGCAATTTCAAATAATGAAATGCTCTTCATCCCTAAAGTATTAAGTTTATTTTCATAGCTATTAATTCTATCAATTTGCGTAGAGAACATTTTTTGCTCGATCATAGCTTTTGTTTGTAGTTTAATAATCTCTTGTTTCAAGTAATTATTTTCTTGAGTTATTGCAATCTTTTCAGAAAAAGTTGAGGTGATCTTGTTTAATTGATTCAAGGGAACATTGGATGCTAGCTGAAGATATAGTGCAGAGGCTCTAAAAAAACCTTTAATTGAAGCAAAACTATCAAAACGAATATCTGCAAATAAAATAAGTGCCGATAAAAAGAACCCTATCAAATAGTTTCTAATTGGAATGTATGAAGGCGCGGATCTCGCCATATTTATTTAATTATTCTGTTGAAAGTAAATCAATATTATATTTATCAATAATTTCTAAAGCCTTGCCTCCACCTCTTGCAACACAAGTCAATGGATCTTCAGCGCAAATGACAGGAATGCCTGTTGAAGTAGAAATAAGCTTATCTAAATCTCTCATTAGCGCTCCTCCGCCAGTGAGAACAATACCTCTTTCAGCAATATCTGCTGCTAATTCTGGAGGAGATAGTTCAAGTGCATTCCTTATAGCTCTTACCATTCCAGATAGTGGATCACGCATTGCCTCATATACCTGAGAGCTTTTTAGGGTAAATGTTTCTGGAATACCCTCCGCTAGATTTCTTCCAGTAACATTCATTTCTAAATCCTCAGAGTCTGGTGAGGCGCAACCAATTGTGTATTTTATTTTTTCTGCAGTGGATTCACCAATTACACAACCATAATTTCTTCTCACCCAAGAAGTAATAGAGCTGTCCATAAGGTCCCCGCCTATTTTAACTGACTCAGCATAAACCACCCCATTAAGAGAGAGGATTGCAATTTCTGAAGTTCCCCCACCAATATCAACAACCATATTCCCATTAGCTTCTTCAACCGGAAGCCCTGCACCAATAGCTGCTGCCATTGGTTCCTCTATCAACTTTACATCTCTTGCCCCTGCTCCCAAAACAGATTCTCTAATAGCTCTTCTTTCAACTTGGGTTGATCGACATGGAACGCATACAAGCACTCTAGGGCTTGGCTTAATAAATCTTTGCTCATGCACTTTTGCGATAAAGTGTTGTAACATTTTTTCTGTTACTTGAAAGTCAGCGATGACTCCCTCGGATAAGGGTCTAATAGCTTTAATGTTACCTGGAGTTCTGCCAAGCATTTTTTTTGCCTCATGCCCAACTGCTACTACGGTTTTTTGACCACGACTTTCACGGATAGCTACAACAGATGGCTCGTTTAAAACAATTCCAATGTCTTTTGTATAAATTAATGTATTTGCGGTACCTAAATCTATCGATAAATCATTAGAAAATAGGCCCCGAACAGTTTTAAATAGGTTGAAATCCACTATGATGTTCCTTGTAAATTCATTTTAAGATGCTTTTAGTTTAATATTGCGCATCAAAGATTAATAATATCATATGGACCAAGAAACAGTCAGAACTATTTGTTATCTAGCTAGACTAGAAATAGATCAAAAAAAATCAGAAAAAATACAAAAAGATCTTGAAACAATTGTCGATCTCATTGGAGGCTTGCAAAATATTGATACTTCAGCCATTGAGCCTCTTTATAGCCCTCTTGAGATGACGGCTTCAATTCATGAAGATATTGAAAACTCCGATAATCAAAAAGAAAAGTTTCTTAAAAATGCACCCGAATCCAATGATGACTATTTTTTTGTTCCGAGAGTGGTTGAATGAACATACAATTCAAATCTATTATCGAATTAAGGGAAATGCTTGATAACAAATCTATTTCTATTACGGAACTAACTCAAGAATCTTTTTTATTAGCTAAAAAGTATGATGAATTAAATTGTTTTGTAACAATGAATGAAGAGGTAGGTCAAAAAAAAGCTGATGCTGCAGACTCTAATAATAAAAACTCATCGATGCTTTTTGGAATTCCTTTAGCCCAAAAAGATTTATTTTGTACAGAAAACTTGAGAACAACATGCTCTTCAAAAATCCTATCTAATTTTATCCCTCCATATACCGCAACAGCAGTAAAAAAACTTGAGGATGCTGGCTCGATAACTATTGGCAAGACAAATATGGATGAGTTTGCAATGGGATCCTCCAATGAAACAAGCTTTTTTGGTAATGTTCATAACCCATGGAAAAAAGGGTACGTCCCAGGAGGAAGTTCTGGCGGCTCAGCTGCAGCTGTGGCAGCAGGAATTGTTCCAGCTGCAACTGGAACAGATACAGGTGGATCAATTCGTCAACCTGCAGCACATTGTGGAATTACTGGATTAAAACCCACCTATGGAAGAGTTTCGAGATGGGGGATGATTGCTTTTGCATCAAGCCTTGATCAAGCTGGTCCATTAGCGAGAACCGCTGAAGATTGCGCTATCTTACTAAATTCGATGTCAGGATACGATTCTAAAGATACTACCTCATTGAACTCTGATGTCCCTGATTTTCTTGCAAATATTAACCAACCTATTGATGGTTTAAAAATAGGAATTATTAAGGAATTCAATCTCAGCGACTTAGATTCTGAGGTTCAAGCACGCTTTGAGGAGTCAAAAAAAACTTATGAAAAACTTGGCGCTAAATTCATAGAGGTCTCGCTTCCAAATATTTCGGCATCCGTGCCAACATATTACTCTATAGCTCCAGCGGAATGCTCATCAAACCTGTCAAGATTTGATGGGGTTCGTTTTGGACATAGAGCAAAAAATACTACTGATTTAAACGACCTCTATATTAAATCAAGAAGTGAGGGTTTTGGAGATGAAGTAAAACGAAGAATTTTAATTGGCACTTATGCCCTATCAGCTGGTTACTATGATGCTTATTACAAAAAAGCTCAGCAAGTTAGGAGATTGATAAAGAATGATTTTGATCAGGTATTTCAATCAGTGGATGTGTTAATGACGCCAACTTCACCGAATACCGCTTTTGAATTTGGGAGTAAAGGAACGCAAAATCCAGTTGAGCTCTATCTTGAAGATCTTTTTACCATTTCGTCTAATTTGGCTGGACTTCCAGCAATTTCAATTCCTCATGGACAAGTTAATTCATTGCCAGTAGGACTTCAATTGATAGGAAACTTTCTAAAAGAAGATCAACTGCTTAATACGGCCCATCTTTTTCAAAAAAACTCAGACTTTCATCTTGCGCAGCCAAGCTTAGAGGATTTCTCGTGAGCTGGGAAACTGTTATAGGGCTGGAAACGCATGTTCAACTGTCAACCAAAACAAAGTTATTTTCAAGAGCCTCTACTGCTTTTGGAGCTAGCCCAAACACAAATGTAAATTTAATTGATTGTGGTCTTCCAGGAGTTTTGCCATCCGTAAATAAAGAAGCATTTTATAAGGCAATTAGATTTGGTATGGCTATAGATGCTCAAATCAATCAGGTCTCTATTTTTGATAGAAAAAACTACTTTTATGCTGATCTTCCAAAAGGCTATCAAATTACTCAAATGGATTTACCAATTGTTTTGGGCGGATCAATAAATATTGTTTCTGGAGAAACAACTAAAACCATTAATATTACACGAGCGCATTTAGAAGAGGATGCTGGTAAATCAATTCATGATGAATATGATGGTTACTCAGCAATAGATCTTAATAGAGCTGGAACTCCACTGCTGGAGATAGTCTCAGAACCAGAGATATCAAGTGCAAAAGAAGCAGTTGCCTACATGAAGGCAATGCATCAGCTTGTAACGTATTTAGACGTATCAGATGGAAACATGGCACAAGGCTCACTGAGATGTGATGCAAATGTCTCCATAAGAAAAAAAGGTGATAAAGATTTAGGCACTAGAACAGAAATCAAAAATATTAATTCTTTTAAATTTATTGAAAAAGCAATCAACTTTGAGATTAAAAGGCAAATTAAGATTCTTGAAAAGGGAGAAACGGTAACTCAAGAAACAAGACTGTATGATAGCTCTAAAGATGAAACTCGCTCAATGCGATCAAAGGAATTTGCAAATGATTATAGGTATTTCCCAGAACCTGATCTATTGCCGGTTGTTATTTCCGATGAAGAAATTAAGAGAATTAAAGATGAATTTCCTGAGCTGCCAAGTGAAAAAGAAATGCGCTATCAACAAGATTTTAAAATATCAGCATATGATGCTCAAATTATTGCATCCTCTAAGTCGATGGCAGATTTTTTTGAGGCTGCTGCAGAACAAACAGGAAACTATAACTTACTGGCAAATTGGTTAATAGGTGAAATTAGCGCATATCTGAACAAAGAGCTCATAGAAATAAATGAATCAAAATTAAGTATAGCCAACGTGGCAATATTAATTAATCGAATCGATGATCAGACTATTTCAGGAAAAATTGGTAAAGCTATTTTTGAAGAAATGTGTATCAGCGGCATTTCGCCAGATGAAATAATTGAATCTCAAGGCCTAAAACAAATATCTGATGATGGTGCTATCGAAGAAATCATTAATTCAGTGATAAACGATAATCCTGCTCAGGTTGAGGCCTATCGTGGAGGAAAAGATAAGCTTTTTGGTTTTTTTGTTGGTCAAGTAATGAAATTAACTCAGGGCAAAGCAAACCCTAAGACTGTTAATGCAATATTAAATGAAAAGCTTAAGTAATAAATAAACTAAGGGTCTCTGCTATATAAGCTGGTTTATCTACACCCTTGATTTCCATTGTTACTTCATTTTTAACCAAAAACTGCCCTGGATTTTTCTCTGTAACATCAATGCATTTAGTATGAATTCTAACTTCTGAGTTTACTGGTACCGGGCTTAAAAAACGGACCTTGTCTAGGCCATAGTTCAAGCCCATTTTTGTTCCCTCAAGCACCATGCCAATTTCTTGCTCAAATGAGATTCCGGCAACAAGTGATAATGATAAAAATCCATGGGCAATTGTCGAGCCAAAAATAGGTTCTGCCTGGCTTGGATCTACATGAATGAATTGATGATCCATGGTTGCATCAGCAAATTTATCAATTCTTTCTTGATCAATAATCATCCATTCGGATGCGCCTAAATCTTTACCAATAACCGAATTAATTTCACCAGGTTTTACAATGTGCAGCATATTACTTTCCCATTAAATGATCTTTATATTCTTCTCTTAATTCAACCTTCAATAACTTTCCAGTAGCACCATGTGGAAGCTCTTTAACAAAGATAATATCATCAGGCAGCCACCACTTAACAACTTTTTCTAAGAGGAATTCATTAATTTCTTCCTTATCAATTTCATTTCCATCTTTTGTAATCAAAAAAAGCAAAGGTCTCTCATCCCACTTGGGATGAGGCACTCCCACAACACACGCTTCAAGGATATTTTCATGAGTCAGCACAGCATTTTCTAAATCAATTGAGCTGATCCACTCTCCGCCAGTTTTAATAACATCTTTTGCTCTATCAACAATTTGCATACATCCATCTGGATGAATGGTTGCGACATCTCCCGTATCAAACCAACCTTGCTCATCTGTTGCTGGACCGTCTGCTTTATAATATTCGTCCATTATCCATGGGCCTTTCACCTTAAGTGCGCCACTAGCCTCTCCATCTCTGGGAAGTTCGTTATTTTCATCATCAACAGTCTTAATCTCTACACCAAACATTGGATAGCCTTGTTTTGTTTGAAGTTGATATCTTTCTTCATTGGGAAGGCTCATTGTTTTTTTGGTTGGTGCATTTATAGTTCCTAGAGGGCTCATTTCTGTCATTCCCCATCCATGAGTTAAGAATGCATCATGCTGTTCATCAAATGCTTTAATCATTGCATATGGAGCTGCGGAACCTCCAACCAAAACTTGATCAACCGTATCCAGTTTAAGACCTTCTCCTTCAAGATACTGCAATAGTCCCAGCCACACAGTAGGGACGCCCAACATAGAATCGACTGATTCTTGTTTAACTAGTTCATACAAAGACTTGCCATCAAGAGCATGACCAGGTAATACCAAAGTTATTCCAATAATTAATGCACAATAAGGTACTCCCCAAGCATTAACATGAAACATAGGAACAACAGGCAAGACTGAACTAGATGAATCAAAACCCATAGCCCCAGAGACGGAAATTGCATGCAAAATAGTTGATCTATGAGAGTATAAAACTCCCTTAGGGTTACCAGTGGTTCCAGAGGTATAGCACAAAGCAACTGCATCATCTTCACTCAACTCAGGCCAATCATATTCATCAGATTCAGCTTGTATTAATTCATCATAACTCAATGCATTTTTTAAATTATTGTCTGGAATAGCATCTTTTGCCGAAGCTATGATAATAGTTTTAACTGTATCTAATTTATCTTGAACGCTTTCTACAAGAGGAATGAATGTGGGGTCAACGATTAAAATTTCATCTTCTGCATGATTAAGAATGTAGATTAATTGATCAGGGGAATATCTTGGATTTAAAGTATGCAGTATTGCTCCCATACCAGATACAGCAAAATAGGTTTCAAAATGCCTGCTGTTATTCCATGCAATGGTTGCAACTCTATCGCGCAAATTCACACCAAGTTTTGCGAGGGCATTAGCTAGCTTTTTTGATCGCTTAATCGAATCTCCATAAGTAGTTGAAGTTATGGAGCCATCTAATTCTCGTGAAACTAATTTACCATCAAAGTTATATTTTTCTGCATGTAAAATTGCCTTGGGGATAGTTAAATCCCAATTCATCATATTGCCATTCATTAAAGTAACCTCATTATATTTATTTGTATTTTTTGATCTTTTTTAAGCTAGATTGTATCCAACATTAAATATAAAGAATAAATCTTATCATATGAAAATAATATTATTTATTTGCATATGTATATCTATCCAATCCCTGCAAATCTTTCTTTGTAGCAATATTTTTAAAACCCAATTTTTTTAAAATATTTGAAACCTCCTCTGCTTGAGAGCAACCATGTTCAAATATTATTTTCCCTCCTAACTTTAGAGAATTTATACTGTGTGATGCAATTTCAAAAAAACTTTGATGTCCATTTTCACAAACCAAAGCCATGACGGGTTCATGCTTAAGATTACTAAGATGAGGGTCATCTGATTTCAAATATGGCGGATTTGATATCACTAAATCAAGGGAATTTTCTACTGAGCAAGCCATCCAATTGGATTGAATAAACGTCACATTTTTAACGTTATGTAATTCTCTATTAATTTGCGCCACCTCTAATGCTGAATCTGAAAAATCTGTAGCAATAATTTTGAGATCTTTATTTTTAAGACAAATTGAAATTGCAATGCATCCAGAACCCGTTCCAACCTCAAAAATTTTTGCGTTTTTATTTAATGATAAATTCAATACCCACTCGACAATTAATTCTGTCTCTGGTCGAGGAATTAATACTCTTGAATCGACATAAAACTTATATCCCATAAATTCTGACTCATTTAAAATATAGTCAATAGGAATGCCGGATAGGTATGATCTAAAAAAAGCATTGATCTTGATGGATTCCTCAGCCGATAAATTGGCTTCGTCTTCAAGAGCTAGAATGACATCGCTAACTTCGAGACCCTGCAAGAAAAATTTTAAATCTCTAACAATTTCAGGATGCAGTGACTCATTAGATCTAGCAAGTGCAAAATAATATTTAAGGCTTTGATTCAATTATTAGGTTTCTTCTAAATTAGAAAGCTGGGCTAACTGATTTTCAGTAATTAGTGCTTGGCAAATAGAAATCATATCCCCATCCATTACTTGGTCTAAATTATGCTGAGTAAGCTTGATTCTGTGATCAGTAATGCGCCCCTGCGGAAAATTATAGGTCCTAATTTTCTCACTTCTATCTCCAGTGCCTACTAAAATCTTTCTTTCACTTGCAATTGAATTTTGCTGTTCATCAATTTCATTTTGTTTCAATTTAGCTACCAATAGCGCCATTGCTTTAGCCTTATTCTTATGTTGAGATCGATCATCTTGACACTCAACTACCACCCCTGTTGGAATATGAGTTAATCTAACTGCTGAGTCAGTTTTATTAACATGTTGCCCGCCAGCACCAGAAGCTCTATATGTATCAACCCTTAATTCGCTCTTATCAATTTCAATATCTTGGACTTCATCAACTTCTGGCAAAATCGCAACTGTAACGGTTGAAGTATGAATTCTTCCCTGTGATTCTGTCTCTGGAACTCTTTGAACCCGATGGACCCCTGATTCAAATTTAAGGAATTTAAAAACTCCTTGTCCATTAATTTTAACAACTGCCTCTTTTAAACCGCTTGGCTCTGATGGCTTTGTGTTAACAATCTCTAGCTTCCATCCTTGACGCTCAGATAACCTAGAATACATTCTAAATAAATCTGCTGCGAATATAGCAGCTTCATCACCTCCTGCTCCAGCTCTAATTTCAAGATATGCAGCCCCATCATCTGCTTCATCTTTTGGTAAAAGCATAAATTTTAGATTCTTCTCAAGATCTGCAATCTTTTCTTGATTGCTATTTACTTCAATTTTTGCAAGCTCTATCAACTCCGCATCAGTTGAGTCTAATAGCTCTTTGGCGCCATTAAGCTCAGCCTCAGCATCTTGCAATAATTTAAATAAATCTACTATAGGAGTGATTTCAGAGTATTCCTTATTTAATTGAGTGAAGTGTGCCATATCATCTGTTGCGCCCTCTTTCGCGAGAGCCTCATGTATCTCGGTAGATCGCAATCTTAAGCTTTCTAATTTGGTAATAATGGATTTTTCAAGCACTTCTGATTTCCTTAATCATGGACAAAATAGCGTGAGGGGTTAATGTTGAAATATACTGTAACTGATCATTGGGGGCAACATCCATTTGCTCTAAAGACGTGAAGGGATCCTTTGATTGTATTAAATCTAGAAAATTATCTTCACTCATATTATTCAAGATTTCTTTAAGGATAAAATAAGCATCTTTACGTTGCTGCTTATCAGCCTTATCCTGGCTTAGGGATTTTATCTTATCAGCAATAATATCTTTAGCTTTTAATGCCTCTTGAGAGCGTTCATCTAAATTCTCCTGAGTAACCAACTCAATGTCTTCAATCGTGAAAAGATACGCATACTCTAAGTCTCTTACCTGATCTTCAATATTTCTAGGTACTCCTAGGTCAATGAGAAGCATTGGTTTATTCCCCCTTTCTTTCATTACTTGTTCTATTAAGCCCTTACCGATAATGGGAAGCGGTGAATTTATAGATGTTACTAAGATATCTGTACTTTGAATCATAACTCCAAGTTTAGATAAGGGGGTTGTTTCAATTGAGAGATGATTATTGATGGTCAATATTTTCTTTGACCGATTGATTGCCTTTATATTTGTAATATCATTGTTATGGAAATTCTCAATTACACTGATTGCCATCTGACCGGCCCCAACTATAGTGAGATTTTGCTTGCTTGGGTCTTCAAAGATTTCTTGAACAATTTTTAATGATAGACCCGAAACTGATAGCGGGTTGAAACCAATTTGGGTTTCTGTCCTTGCTGCTTTTGCAATTGAAATAATATCATCTGTAAGCCTCTGGAGCTGACCACTTAAGCATTTCATTTTAGTATAGGTTTGAATTGACTTTTTAAATTGACCCAATATTTCCTGTTCGCCCAAAACCTGGGAATCAAGACCACTTGCAACAAAGCACATGTGTTCTATAGCTTTAGTGCCGGTGAAAAAATATAAGTCTTTCCTCAAAGAATCACTTGCGCCAAAGAATTCGAGGGTTTTTTGAGCAATTGAATCAATACTTGATAACGAACTGTAAAAGTACACTTCAGTTCTATTACATGTAGAAAGAGCAAAAAATGATTCTATATATTCACCAAAATTCTCTTGAAAGAAATTTATAAAGTCATCTTGGTTAGAGTCATTTATAATGAATAACTCTCTTTCAGATAACTTTGTAGTTTTATGATTTATGCCAAATAGCTTTAGTTCCATTACAAAAATTATCTCGATATTCTTTTTAATCTTTTTTGGTTCATGTTCATCTATATCTCACCCAACATTTTCAGAAAAACTATTTATAGGCAAGCTTTCATTTGCCGATAAAAAAAATAGCTCTAACTTTAAAATTAGCATTAGAGTTATTCCTGAGAACGTTATTATACAGATTGGGAAACCTTTATTTGGAAATCTGCTGAAGATTCAATTTAACTATTTGAATGGCATTTCTTTTATTCCTCAAATTGATGATGAATATATGTTTTTAGCAAAAAATTTTAATAAAGATGAATATATGAATTTTTTTGATTCATGCTTAAGCAATTTTGATAGAAACAAAAAATCTTTTATCTTAAAAAATTCTAGCGTTGAATTATCATGCTATCGTCAAGATGAGGATACTTTGTTTGTAAGCTTGATCTATGGAAAAAATCTAAATTTTGATGGTGTCTTAAAGCGTGAGTGAAATTAAACTTAAGTGTCCTGCAAAACTAAACTTAAATCTCTCAGTTCTTAGAAAGAGATTAGATGGAATGCATGAAATTAAAACACAATTCCAATTAATTAATTTATTTGATGAATTATTTATTAAGAAGACCGCGAAGAACTCTACTATTTCAGTTAAAACAAATCTCGAAAAATCTATTGATGATGAAAATAATATAGTTTTTAAAGCTATCAAGGCATTATCAGATCATACTGACAAAGAACTTTATTGTGATGTGGAAATTAAAAAGAACATTCCATTGGGCGGAGGGTTAGGTGGCGGAAGTTCGAATGCTGCTGCTGCGCTTATTGGAGTCAATTTTTTATTTAAGCTTGGTTTATCTCAACACGAGCTAATGCAGATTGGGAAGAAACTGGGTGCGGATATTCCTTTTTTTATTTTTGGGAAGAATGCTCATGCTACTGGCATTGGTGAAAAACTAATTGAAGAAAAAGAACTTATTCAAATGAAATATTTACTATTATTTCCTCAAATCCACTCTTCTACTAAAGATCTATTTTTACAATGGGATAATTTAAATAAAAAAACTCAGCAGTTAATTGCTCAAAGTGAAGAAAATTCATTTTTACCAATTTTTCTTGATAATGATGCAGAAATAAAAAAAAATTTTGAGAAACTAAATCAAATTAACTCTTTAAAGCTCTCTGGAACAGGTTCAACAATTTTTTGTGCCTATAATGAATACAAAGAAATTGAAAAAACATTAAAAAAAATTCCAACTAAATGGAGACACTCTTTTTGCGAACCTTTACAATGTTCACCATTATTAAAGTACTTAACATAATGGGGTGTGGCCAAGCGGTAAGGCAACGGGTTTTGATCCCGTCATGCGCTGGTTCGAATCCAGCCACCCCAGCCAATATAAAGAAAAATGATAAATAAACCTACAGTTGGAATTTTTTCTGGCTCAGCTTCAACATCACTTTCAGAGCAAGTTGCAAAAATCCTTGGCCTGAAGTTGGGAAGTATTGATCTTGGAAAATTTTCTGATGGAGAGATAAAAGTAGAAATTCTTGAAAATGTCAGGGGGCATGAAGCATATATTATTCAATCTACTTGCGCTCCTTCAAATTCAAACCTGATGGAGTTAATGTTAATAACAGACGCCCTAAAAAGATCATCTGCATCCAGAATAACAGCTATCATTCCTTACTATGGTTATGCTCGTCAAGATAGACGAGTTAGATCAGCAAGAGTGCCCATTAGCGCAAAAGTTATAGCAGATATGATGAATTCAGTTGGTGTTGACAGAACTCTAACCGTTGATCTTCACTCTGAATCTATTCAAGGTTTTTTTGATATGCCTGCAGACAATGTTTATGCAACAAAAATTATGCATGATGACATAAAGTCTAGAACCTCTAATGATGAAGAAATAATGGTTGTATCACCTGATGTTGGTGGTGTTGTCAGAGCAAGAGCCTTAGCTAAGTTTTTAGATGAATCAGATTTGGCAATTATCGATAAAAGACGTGCATCAGCAAATGAATCAGAAGTTATGAATATTATTGGTGATGTTAAAGGAAAAAGCTGCATAGTACCCGATGATATTATTGATACAGCAGGCACTTTATGTAATGCAGCTCAAGCTTTAAAAGATGCAGGTGCGGCTAAAGTTAAAGCATATATTACTCATCCTGTATTGTCTGGCCCTGCAATTGAAAGAATTACTAAATCATCAATAGATGAATTAGTTGTGACCAATTCAATTTCTTTATCCCCACAAGCACAAAAATGCAGTAAAATACGCGTCATTTCTCTTGCCCCTACTATCGCAGAGTGCATTAGAAGATTAAACAATGAAGAGTCGCTTAGCGCTCTGTTTTTGTAAAATAAAGTTAAAAGGTACGGCATATGTCAAACGAAATAATATTAAACGCGGATCTAAGGGTTAGAACTGGCACAAATAAAACACGTGAAATTAGACGCGAGGATGCAATGGTACCCGCGATAATATATGGAAATGAAGAAGAGTCTAAAAATATAAAATTAAAGCTTAATGAGCTTACAAAAGCATCTGAAAATGAACTTTTTTACACTCAAGTTCTCAAGATTTTATTAGAGGGGCAAGAAGAAAAAGTGGTTCTCAAAGAACTTCAAAGGGAACCTGTAAAAGGAAAATTCCTTCATGCTGATTTTCAAAGAGTTTCAAGAAAAACAAAACTTAAGGTTGTCGTTCCATTTAAATTTAATGGAGAAGAAGAATGTGAGGGCGTGAAAACCGAGGGTGGTGTTATAGCAAAAGCTATCTCAGAAATCGAAATAGCTTGTTTAGCAGGAGACATTCCAGAGGCAATTGAGATTGATATTTCTAACTTAATGCTTAACGAAGCAATTAGATTATCAGACCTCACACTGCCTGAGGGTGCTGAAATACCTGGCTATGATGAAGAAAATGATCAAATGGTTGTCTCAGTTAATCCACCTAGGGCTGAAGTTGAGGAATCAGAGATACTTCCAGATAGTGAAGATAGTGATGCGCCTCAAGGAGATGAGGCTGCTACAGATTCATCTGATTCAGATGAAAGCGCTACTGATGAAGCTGAATCAAGCAAATAGAAACTTCAATTTAAGTGCCTGATATATGTATTATTGGTCTAGGTAATCCTGGCCTTAAATACAATGGAACTCGCCATAATATTGGTAAGGATTGGGTGAAAAGTGTTACTAAAGACATTGGTCTTGATCTCCAAGCAAAAAAAAAGATAGAGTCCACGGTAGTTATTTCATCTGACCAAAAGATTTTATGGGGCTACCCAAATCATTATGTAAATGAATCTGGTCAATCAATTAAAAAAATTCTTCAAACTAGCAATTTAGATCTTAAAAATATTATCGTAATTCATGATGATTTAGATTTACCAATAGGCACTTTAAAGATCAAGGAAGGCGGAGGTCATGGAGGGCATAATGGGTTAAAAAGTGTTATATCTACTGTAGGAAAATCATTTTTAAGACTCAGAGTGGGAATAGGACATCCTGGAAATAAGGTTGATGTTACAAATTGGGTTCTAGGTAAGTTTAAACCTTCTGAAAAAAAGATACTTATAGAAAGCTTCTATAATTTTAATAATATTATTAACTTATTGGGGGATGGTAACATCCAAAGCGCACAACTAAAACTTCATTCTAATTAAACATGGGTTTTAAGTGTGGGATTCTAGGGTTGCCTAATGTAGGAAAATCTACATTGTTTAATGCCATTACTAAATCAGCTATTCCGGCTGAGAATTTTCCTTTTTGCACAATTGAACCTAACCTAGGAATAGTCAATGTTCCAGATAAAAGATTAGAAAAAATAAATAGCATTGTTCAATCAGATAAAGTTATACCTACGACAATGAGTTTTGTTGACATAGCTGGACTGGTAAAGGGTGCTTCAAAAGGAGAGGGTCTTGGGAATGCATTTTTATCTAATATCAGGGAAATGAACGCACTATTGCATGTTGTAAGATGTTTTGATGATGAAAATGTTGTTCACGTAGATGGAGTAATTGAGCCGCTTAAAGATGTTGAAACAATTAATCTTGAGTTAATTTTTGCTGATTTAGAAGTTCTGGATAAAAGAGATCAGAAGCTAGAAAAATTAATACGATCCGGAGATACTGAAGCAAAGAAACATAAAGTAATTATTGATTCATTAAGAACTCTTATGGAGAATGGAAATTTACCAAACTTAGATAGCTTTGATGGTGAGGAAATTAAATTTATTGAGAGTATGAATTTACTTTCAACCAAACCAATGGTTTTAATTGCAAATATGTCAGATGATGAGTCTAGAAATAAAGTGGGTGATTTAGCAGAATATGCAAAAAAAAATGATATAAATATTATTCCTGCGGTTATAAAGGTTGAGCATGAGCTAGCTACTTTAGAGGAGGATGAGCAAGCAGAATATCTAGAGTTACTTGATATGGATGAGCCAGTATTAAATAAGGTAATACTCGCAGGTTATAAATTGCTTAATTTAGAAACATATTTTACCGCTGGACCAAAAGAATCTAGAGCATGGACTGTTCGTAAGAACTCTTTGGCCCCCCAAGCTGCAGGCGTTATTCATACTGACTTTGAAAGAGGTTTTATTAAGGCTGAGGTTATTTCATATGAAGATTTTTTGACCTGTAACGGCGAATCTGGTGCCAGAAAAGAAGGCAAGCTGAGGCTAGAAGGAAAGGATTATTTGGTAATGGATGGAGACATTATCCACTTCAAATTTAATGTTTGACTTATAAATGAAGTTCTTTATCATTTCAAAACTTGGCTATGTAGCTCAGATGGTTAGAGCACAGCACTCATAACGCTGGGGTCGGTGGTTCAATTCCACCCATAGCCACCACTTCTGGAATTTTTTAAAACAAAGAATTTTCTCAGTAAGTAAGGTCTCACTGAAAAAGGAAACTCTACTTTCTACTCTTTTTTAAGAAATATCAAAATTATTATTATTGATACCAATGCTAAAAGAGCATCCTCCCCAAGCATGTTCAAAATATCAGTTACATTCTTGTAAACATCTCCAACAAATGGAGTGCTTGGTCCAAAAATAATACCTAACAATAGTGAAACAGCTACGAGAGGCAATAAAAGTTTTAATAATTTATTAAAAAAGGCTGTGAGTTTAATAAGTGAATTATTAAGATTCATATTTAAAGAAATTAGAAAGGGTCTAATGACCCTTTCTAATTAAGATAAAGCAAAGTTTATCTGTTAACTAAGCTGTATAGAACCGCTAAAACAAGTAGCCCTACAACACCGCTAGATGCCAAAGACTCAACTAGGCTAGTGATATTTCCTATCACATCAAGTCCCATCATATCGCCAAAAGCAAGGCTTCCAACAATACCAAGTCCTAAGATACCAACGATAACACTAGTTAGGTTACTAACTAGGTCGCTTAACATTCTAAATGCATTATCCATAATTTCCCCCTATGGTTTGCATGGTTAGTTAACCTATAAGACCACAAAAGTAATTAAGGCTCAAGAAAATATGAATTTAAAATTTACTAAACTTGACAAAAACATAGTGTTTATACTATGAATATCATGAATAAATAAAACACTTAATTATAAGTATTTTATATACTGATGATTAGCTTATTAAGTATCGCTTTCCAAGACTTTCTTTGAAAGCTTCATCTTCCCTCTGTCAAATCCTATAAGTTTTACTTTGATTACATCTCCTTCACTTAAAACATCGGAGACGTTTTCTACACGTTCAGCTGAGATTTCAGATACATGAAGCAGGCCATCCTTGCCAGGTAATATGTTTACAAAGGCTCCAAAATCGACAATTTTTACTACAGTTCCTTCATAAACTTTATCAAGCTCTGGATCTTCGATAATACCTTCAATGATTTCTAATGCTGCTTTCATTATGGATTGAGTCTCACCAAAAATTGTGACTACACCATCATCATTTACATCTACAGATGCTCCTGTATCAGCTTGCATTCCTTTAATTACAGCCCCACCTTTACCAATGATCTCTTTGATCTTATCTTGGTGAACAGTTATTTTTTTCATGGCTGGGGTATTATCAGAAAGCTCTTTTGGAGCTGAAATAACATCATTCATTTTTTCAAGAATATGCATTCTTGCATTTTTTGCTTTTTCTAATGCTGACTCCATTATCTCTGCTGTTATGCCTTGGACCTTAATATCCATTTGCAAAGCAGTGACACCTTCTTTGGTTCCAGCAACCTTAAAGTCCATGTCACCAAGATGATCCTCATCACCCAGAATATCAGTAAGGACAGCAAATTCGTTTTCCTCTTTGATTAAACCCATAGCAATTCCAGCAACAGGATTAGAAATTGGGACGCCTGCATCCATTAAAGATAAGGAGGTACCACATACAGATGCCATGGAGCTTGATCCATTAGATTCTGTAATCTCTGATACTACCCTCAATGTATAACCAAAATCCTCAGAATTAGGAAGGACTGCTTTGATTGCACGTTTTGCTAGATTTCCATGGCCAATTTCTCTTCTTTTTGGTCCCAAAGGCATGCCAATTTCTCCAACACTGTATGCTGGAAAATTATAGTGCAGCATGAATGTATTAGACTCTTCTCCATTTAAACTTTCTATTCTTTGTGCGTCTCTAGTGGAGCCAAGAGTAGCAGCAACTAATGCTTGAGTTTCGCCTCGGGTAAACAAAGAAGATCCATGAACACTTGGCAAAATATTTGTTTCAACAAATATAGGCCTGACCGTATCAAGATCTCTACCATCAATTCTGGGCTCATTGGAAAGAATACTTTTTCTGACAACATCCTTTTCCACTGATTTAAATGCATTCATTAACTTGCCTCTTTCGATATCATCTAATTCTTCATTAGCATCATTAATTTTTTCTCTGATTGCATTTATCGCATCTCCGCGATCAGATTTATTTGCAATTTTAAAAGCGCTCGCAATTTCATCAGTATATAGTTCTGAAATATTTAATTTATATTCAGCAGTTAATTCATCGGCTGAAAATTCCCATGGAGTAGGATTTACTTTTGCTCGCAGATCAGTACAGGCTTTAATAACTTTCTGCATCTCTTGATGTCCATACAAAACAGACCCAAGCATTAAATCTTCACTTAACTCACTTGCTTCAGATTCAACCATGAGAACAGCATCCTCTGTTCCGGCTACCACCATATCTAACATAGATTCCTCTAGCTCTTGTGGCGATGGATTCAAAACATAGTTACTATCAATAAAACCAACACGAGCAGCACCCAGAGGTCCTTGAAAAGGTACCCCAGAAATTGAAAGAGCTGCAGATGCACCAATCAGTGAAGCAATGTCAGGATTGATATTCTTATCAGCAGATAGAACTGTACAAAATATTTGAATTTCATTTTTGAAATCTTCAGGAAACAGCGGTCTGATTGGTCGATCAATTAATCTTGAAGTTAATGTTTCTTGCTCTGTTGGCCTTGCCTCCCTTTTAAAGTAGCCACCAGGAATCTTGCCAGCAGCATAAAATTTTTCTTGATAAAAAACAGCAAGAGGAAAGAAATCTTTTCTAGGATCAGCTTCCTTTCTTGCAACCATTGTAGTGAGCACTACAAGATTATCAATTGTTACAATAATACTGGATGTAGCTTGTCTAGCAACTTTACCAGTTTCAATTTTTACAGTTTTGTTACCGTATTCAAACTCTACGGATTGAGTATTTAAATTATTTTCTTCCACGATTTTCCTTTTTTATCCTCTTAACTTAAGAGATTTAATTATGTCTTGATAGCTTTCTAGATTTTTTCTTTTTAGATAAGCCAGTAGCTTTCTTCTTAAGTTAACCATTCTAATAAGACCTGTTCTTGAATGATGGTCTTTTTTATGAATTTTGAAATGAGATTGTAGTTTATTGATATTTTCAGTGAGAAGAGCAATTTGCACTTCAGGTGAGCCAGTATCAGAATTACTATTTTGAAATTCTTTTACAATTTTATTCTTTTCTTCTTTTAATAAAGCCATGTTATTTCTCCTTGGATATGCTCCTTAAACCTCTTAAACCTTGCATATCTAAAGTTTAAGATGGTGTAGCTTATTACTAATTTAACTATTAAACAAGGTATTCATGCTGAAACCCTTCGTCAGTTTTTTTACCAATTGCAATAAAATTTCTAGAATCATCATATACCCTATACAGAAGATTATTTTTAATTTCTAACTGGAGCTTACAACCATTCAAAAAGTCTTTTGAATCAATTTTATTAAGATAAACTTGATCGAGGTGTTCAAATATTTTTTCAGGAGCAATTAAGTTTTCTATATTTACATCTTCAATCGAGCGGGAATCCTCTAATAAAAATTGATGCTGACCTGTTCGGACGAGGCCCGATAAATGAGCTCCACACCCAAGGTTTAGTCCTAAGTCTCTAGCTATAGATCTTATGTATGTTCCCTTTGAACAACTAATATCAAAAATTACTTTTGGAAGTTTTATATCAATATTTTTTAATTCATGAATATTAATTTTTCTTGCATCTTTTTTTACCGAAATACCTTCTCTTGCGTATTTATACATGGGACGCCCTTCATGCTTTAAGGCTGAATAAACAGGTGGCACCTGCAAGCTTTCTCCTAAAAAATTATTTAACTCTTTTTTGATAGCATCTGAACTACAATTCACGGGCATTGAAGACAAAATTTTTCCCTCTGCATCATCTGTATCAGTCTGAATTCCTAAGGTTACTTCGGCAAGATAAGATTTATGACTTTCAAGTAATAGTGAAGCTAATTTCGTAGCCTTATTAATAGCTAAGATAAGCAATCCAGATGCTAAAGGATCTAAAGTTCCAAGGTGGCCAACTTTTTTAAGATTAAATTTTTTTTTTATTTCTTTAACTACCCCGGCAGAGGTAATACCAGAATTTTTATTTATTAAAAAAAAACCGTTAATCACTTATGGAGTTAAGCAAAGAATCTATATTATTATATCTTTCAAGACTTTCATCATATTTAAATATCAACTTTGGAACTCGCCTTATCTGCATAAATTTGGATAGCTTAGAACGAACCATTGATGAAAATTTCTCAAGAGATTTTTTTTCTGGAGCACTAGTCTTATCTCCATTAATAATAGTGAAAAAAACTGTAGCAACACCTAGATCGGAGGAGCATTTAACATCAACAATATTAAAAAGTTTATATCTTTGATCTTGAACTTGAGAAGAAATAATTTGAGAAATCTCTTTTTTTAAGAAGTCTTCAATCTTAGGAACTCTTGTTGATGACATACAATCAGATACTTTGGGCTTCTTCCTTTCTATCAAAAACTTCAACCTTATCTCCAGGTTTGATGTCCTTGTAATTTTTGATACCAACACCACATTCTGTTCCAGATTTTACCTCTGCTACATCATCTTTAAATCTTCGCAGAGAATCTAGTTCACCTTGATGAATTACAACGTCATCTCTTAATACTCTTACCGGTTTATTTTTAAAGATTGAACCCTCGACAACCATGCAACCAGCCACTTGACCAAATTTAGGAGAGTTAAAGACCTCAAGGACTTCTGCTGTTCCAACTATTTCTTCTTTAATAATAGGGTCTAATAAACCACTTAACCTAGCCTTAACTTCATCAATTAATTCGTAAATAATACTATGATAGGAAAGAACGATTTCCTCACCTTCAACTATTTTCTTTGCAGCATTATCTGATCTCACATTAAACCCAAGAATGATTGATTCTGTAGCTAAGGCTAAATTAGCATCTGATTCTGAAATTCCCCCTACACCAGAAGCAACAACTTTGATAGATGCGTCATCATTTCCAACGTCCATTAAAGCTGCAACAATTGCCTCTGAAGTTCCAGCAACATCTGATTTAAGGACAACATTAAGTATTTTTTTATCAGATTGGCCCATTGATTCAAATATATTGCCAAGACTCTCATCGCGTTGTTTTAATACTTTTCTATCTTTAAGTTTATTTTCTCTAAATTCAGCTATTTCTCTAGCTTCTTTGTCGTTTTTAACAACTTGAAAAGTTTCACCAGCATCAGGCACACCGCTTAATCCAAGTATCTCTACAGCAAATGATGGCTCAGCAGTTTTTAATTTGGAGCCATCAGAGCTAATGATACTTTTTACTTTACCGATTGCTGAACCGCAAACAACCATATCACCAACATTAAGAATTCCATTTTGGATGAGCAAAGTTGCTACAGCACCTCGAAATTTATCTAATTCTGATTCAATCACCACACCTTGAGCTGGTCCCTGATAATGTGCCTTGAGTTCTAAGAGTTCAGCCTCTAGAACAACAGCCTCAAGTAATTTGTCTACACCATCACCTTTCAAAGCGGATACTGGGATCATTTGAATATTTCCACCCCAATCCTCTGGAGTTAAATCTTTTGCGGCTAGATCTCCTTTAATTCTCTCAACATCAGCTCCCTGAAGATCCATTTTATTAATTGCAACTACAATTGAGACACCAGCTGCTTTTGCATGATTAATGGCTTCCTCAGTTTGAGGCATAACACCATCATTGGCAGCAACAACCAGTATTACAACATCAGTTGTATTTGCACCTCTTGCTCTCATCGAAGAGAAAGCTGCATGACCTGGAGTATCAATAAATGTAATCACCGATTTTCCAACGGGCACTTGGTATGCGCCAATATGCTGGGTAATACCGCCAGCCTCGCCGTCTACAACCTTGGTTTTACGAATAAAATCAAGCAATGTTGTTTTACCATGATCAACGTGGCCCATCACAGTTATAACTGGAGCTCTTGTCTGAGGGGCATCTAAATAATTAATATTGCCTATAATTTCATCTTCAACAGAAGAATCATCGAGCGCTATACCATTGTGACCAAGCTCTTCTGCTACCAGAATTCCTGTCTCTTGATCGATCGAATCGTTAATAGAAGCAGCAACCCCTAAGCTCATTAAAACCTTGACAACTTCACCACCCTTTATAAACATTAACTTGGCAAGTTCACCAACCTGAATCATCTCAGGAACTTCAATATCACGCTTAATAAATTCAGCAGGTTTTTCAAATTGATGATCTGAGTCAGAATTAAAACTTGCCTCTCTTCTGGAATATGCATTGGCAGCTCTAGACAGTTGATCCTTTATATTTACTTTAGCTTGTGGTTTTTGACTAGTGGTTTTTTGTTCTTTTACTTTTTTAGCAGCTTGCTGTTGTTCTTGCTTCAATCTGATAGCTTCTTTAATTTGGTCTTCTCTTTTTTGTTGCTGTTCTTTGAGGTTTTCTGCGGCTGCTTGTCTTTTTGCTTCAATGTTATCAACTAGACCCTCTGATGATGGGGAAGAAGAACTAGATGGTTGAGTCAAAGTACCTTTTGATTTAACAGTAACCCCTCCGCTATTTGATGATGAGGTTACTGATGCTGTGGTTGTAGTTTTTCTTTCTTTGATAGATTTTAAAATAGCCAGCTTGTCTGCAGGAGTTATCTCATCTGAAGGTTTGCTATGAGACAAACCAGCAGATTTCATTCTTTCAAGAAGAACATCGTCCTTTATCTTTAAAGTTTTCGCAAAATCTTTAACAGTTAATCCCAATTTATTATCCTTTTTTATTCGTTAAACCAACTTGCTCTAGCTTTCATAATAATGTCAGCTGCTTTTTTTTCATCAATTTCAATAATTTCTTGAAGCTCATCTACTGCTAATTCAGCTATATCGTCCATGCTCTTAATCGCTTTTGATGTTAATGTATCTAATTCTACTTCAGTAAAACCAAGCTCAGTTAATGACTCGAGATTGGATTCTTCAAGGGTAATTTCACCCATTGCTTCCATTAAGGCTGCGTCTGCAGCTGCTGCTTTAATTTCTTCAGCTCTTTCTGGTAATATTTCTAAAGCAGAAAGAAGCTTTTCATCATCAGCGTAAGCAATATCATCAAAAGTTAAAAATCCGCCTCTGATCAATGATTCTGCTTCTTGCTCATTTAAGGTTAAGCTTTCCATTAATTTTGCTTGGAATTCAGCTTCTACAACTCTTTCTTTTGCCTCCGCTTCATTGCTACTAATAATATTTAGCTCCCAGCCGACTAATCTTGAAGCTAGACGGATATTTTGTCCTCTTGCTCCAATAGCTAAAGCTAAGTTTTCTTCGTTAACTGCTAATTCCATTGAACGAGAGTCTTCATCCATCACAATTGATTCAACTTTTGCAGGAGCCAATGAATTAATTACCATTTGTGCGGGGCTATCATCATAAATAATGATATCTATTCTTTCATTTCCAAGCTCTCCTGAAACTGACTGAACTCTTGACCCCCTCATACCAACACAAGCTCCGACAGGATCAATACGGCCATCATTTGTTTTTACAGTAATTTTTGATCGAGAGCCTGCATCACGTGCAATACCTCTAATTTCAATAATATCCTCACCAATTTCTGGAACTTCTATTTTAAAAAGCTCGGTAACCATTTCTGGACATGTTCTGCTTAACATAAGTTGAGAACCTCTTCCTTCAATTTCTCTAATCTGAAGAACCGCCCTCATTCTGTCATTGATTTTATAAATTTCTCCAGGAAGTAACTGGTCTCTGGGGAGAATAGCCTCAACATCATTTCCAATTTCAACAATAATATTATCTCTAGTAACTCTTTTAACTGTTCCGTTCATCAAGGTGTTATTTTGAGCCTTGAACATTGCAACAATAGTATCTCTTTCAGCTTCTCTGACTTTTTGCATCATAACTTGTCGCGCTGCTTGAGTTTCTATTCTTCCAAAAGGGATATTTTCAACATCCTTAGAAAAGGTATCACCAAGATTTAGCTCTGAATCAGATTGAGAAATGTGAGTCTCTTTATGAAAATCCTCAGAATCTTCTTCTGCTACCAACCAATGCCTATGTGTAGAGTATTCTCCTGTTGACCGATCAATTGAGACGCTTATATCAGCATCCTCATGAAAATGTCTGAGTGAAGCGCTAGCAATAGCTGTTTCCAGTGCTCCAAAAATTATTCCATCTTCAATGCCCTTTTCATTAGAAACTGATTCCACAACTGCTAATATTTCAATACTTTCCATTATTTATTTACCCTCATAAGTTCTTCAAAGTTTGGCTTGAGTCTGCATAAATCCAAGTCTGAGAAATCAATATTAATTTCTTCGTCCATATAATTAAAAGACACAATGTTATTTTGAACCTTGGTTAATTTAGCAATAATGCTTTTTTTACCATCTTTATTTTCTTTAAGCTTTAAATTAAATTCCTCTGTTAAGAATGACTCGAGCTGATCTGCCTTAAAAAATTTTCTATCAATACCGGGAGTAGAAACCTCAAGCACATAATCTTGATCAATAAAGTCATCTTCTAATGCAAATTCATAATTTAAGTCTTTTGCAATTTTTTCACAATCATCAATTGTTGCCCCTGCTATTGCATCAATATAAACTCTGATAGTAGGACGTTTCTTCCCTCGTAATAAATCAACTCCCCACAAAGAGCATCCGTGACTTGTTGCTACTGGTTCGATTATATTTTCTATCTCTTCTATTCTCATACCTTAAAAAATAAAAATGGGGCAAATGCCCCAGTTCGTACTCAATTTACTGGTAGCGGGGGCTGGATTTGAACCAACGACCTTCGGGTTATGAGCCCGACGAGCTACCAGACTGCTCCACCCCGCATCGCAGAGGAATAGAGTGTATAGAACCATAGTGCTTTTGGTCAAGTCTAATTAAATTTAATTGAGTAATAAAAATAGAACTTGTTATAATTCACGGCCTTGCCGAAGTGGTGGAATTGGTAGACACGCTAGCTTGAGGGGTTAGTGAGCGAAAGCTCGTGCGGGTTCAAGTCCCGCTTTCGGCACCATACTTCAATATCTATTGTTGCATTTAAGATATCAATTCATGGAGTTTTATAGCACTAACTTTTGAAGACTTTAATGTTTAATTAAAAATTTATAAAAATCTTAATAATTTTATTGATTCGGTTTTGAAGAGTACTCAAGCTATATACCAATTCAATACAATGAATTATTCAATCGGTATCTCAACAACATTTGTGGCTTCTTGAATTTCTTCCTCTGTAAACAATGTCTCTGTATTTGCATTTTTGAGAAGCACGGCTTGAGCTAAATTTAACACTAGAAACAAGAAAGCTATAAAAGCGGTTAATTTTCCAAGAAAGTTTGATGGGCCTACAGCTCCAAACATTGAATTTGACGAGCCGCCACCAAAAGCAGAGCCCAAATCCGAGCCTTTGCCTTGCTGCAATATTACAAGAACAATTAATATAATTGCTAAAATAATGCAGATGATTTTGATTGCTGTGATAATCATTATTTTTATACCTTTAATTTATTAAAAATATTTGCAATAAGTGCAAAATCTTTTCCATCTAATGAAGCGCCACCGATTAAAGCCCCATCAATATCCTTTTGTTCAAACAATTCTAAAGCATTAGACTTATTGACACTGCCCCCATAAATTACCGATTCCAGCTCAGTTTTTGGGAATCGAGATTGTACTACATCTTTAATCATTTCATGAACTGAATTTATATCTTTAGGGTTTGGTGTTTTTCCGGTACCAATGGCCCAGATGGGCTCATAGGCGATAATCAAAGAGCTCAAATCTTTATGATCCTTGAGAGCATCATTAATTTGCCCTTCTAGAACGTCTTGTGTGATGTTGGCTTTATTTTCCTCAAAAGACTCTCCTATACATAAAATAGGTACTATGTCGTTCATATTTGCCTGCGCAAGTTTGCGACTAATACTTTCAACTGATTCTTGAAATAAAACTCGTCTCTCAGAATGGCCTATTATGCTGAAAACCCCTCCAAGATCTTTAACCATTGATGCAGATATCTCTCCAGTACGAGCACCGAATTGTTCCCCATCAATGCTTTGAACCCCAATATTAATTCCATGCTCTATAAGCAGGTCCTTGGTAAGTGAAAAATGTAAAGAAGACGGAGCAATACCAATAGAATTAAAATTATCCCCATTAAAATTCTCTAGAAACAGTTGGGACCAACTTTTGATAAATTTTATAGAACCATTTAGCTTCCAATTTGCTATTAAACGCAAAGACATAATTTATTTAAACATTTTTGCAATATCAGTAGCATATTTTGTTGCTGCATTTTCATCATCTGACTCCACCATTACTCTTATTTTATTTTCTGTTCCAGAGGGTCTAGCAAGAACTCTGCCCACAGTAATATCAGACTCAACTTCTTTAATAGCTTTTTGTATATCGGAATCTGAAAGAATATCTTTGTTTTTAACATCAACATTGATAATGATTTGAGGCATTTTGGTATAATTGCTTAATATATCCTTAGGATCTTTTTCTAACATTAGTAAAGAGGATATAACTTTCAATGCTGCAATTGTTCCATCTCCAGTGCTCACTAGATCGCGGCAAATAATGTGCCCTGATGGCTCTCCACCAAGCATCCAACCTTCTTTTTGAAGCATTTGGCTTACATATTTGTCTCCAACACTTGCTCTTTTAAACTTGTATCCAAGTTTTTTCACACCCTCTTCAAACCCTAAGTTAGTCATAGCTGTGCCAACTATACCGGACCATTGCCCTGTTCTATTTGGGTTTGCGTATGCAAGAATGTACATAATGTCATCGCCATCTAAGATGTTGCCATCCCGATCAATCAAAACAACTCTATCGCCATCACCATCAAGAGCAATACCAAAGTCTGCTCTTTGTTTAATCACCTCATCTTGAGCGCTTTGTGGGTTCGTAGAGCCACAGTCTTGATTTATATTATAACCATCTGGTTCTGCGCCAATCGTAATTATCTCAGCGCCTAGTTCTTTAAATATTGAAGGACTAACTTTATAGCAGGCTCCATTCGCACAATCTAAAACAACTCTTAATGATTCAAATGATACGTCTGCTGGAACGGTTGATTTGCAAAACTCAATGTATCGATCTCCAGATTCATCAAATCTTCTAGCTTTACCGAGATCTGCTGTTTTAACTGGTTTCAAATCTCCCGCAAGTAGCTTTTCAATTTTTTTCTCTGCATCTTTAGATATTTTCTCGCCAGTTCCAGCGAATAGCTTTATACCGTTATCAAGATAATTATTATGTGAGGCACTAATGACAAGACCAAATTGATTCCTTAAAGATCTAGTAAGATATGCAACTCCAGGGGTTGGCAAGGGACCAAGCAATCTCACATTAACGCCAGCTGCAATGAATCCAGCCTGAAGAGCAGACTCAAGCATGTATCCAGATACGCGCGTATCTTTACCGATAAGAACAGTTTCCCATCCCATTTCTTTGAGAACGATTCCAGCAGCGTGACCTATCCGCAAACAAACTTCTGGGGTTATGTCAGTCTCAACAGGTCCCCTGATACCATCAGTACCAAATTTTATACTCATGGGAAAAGATTATAACTCTTCTGCAGGACCCTTTATCGAAGTTTTTTTAGAAGTTTTTTTATTAGGTGTTTTTGGCTCATCCCAATCCTTTGGAGCTCTTGGCTTAGCGCCTGCCATAATGTCATCAATTTGATCAGCATCGATAGTTTCATAAGCAAGCAATGATTCTGCCATCGTGTGTAATTTATCTAGGTTATCTTTAAGAAGCTTTGTAGCTTTTTTATAGTTAGTATCAATTATTTTTTTCACTTCTAAATCGATACTATTCGAAGTTTCCCCTCCGATTCCTTTTGGAGCCATGGATGCTGATCTTCCTAAAAATGGACTTGAGTCATCCTCACCAAATTTCAATGGCCCTAAGTCAGACAGGCCCCACTTGGTAACCATATTTGTAGCTATACCAGTAGCTACTTCGATATCATTGGATGCACCAGTTGTTATTCCATCTTTACCATTAATAATTTCTTCGGCAATCCTGCCTCCAAAAAGTGCAGCTATTCTGCTATGCAAATACTGCTTGCTTTGCATATATCTATCTTCTTCAGGTAGAAACATTGTGACGCCCAAGGCTCTGCCTCGAGGGATTATTGTTACCTTATAAACTGGATCATGCTCTGGGCTTAGGCGTCCTACAATTGCATGACCAGCTTCATGATATGCAGTAATCCTTTTCTGCTCATCAGTCATAATCATGGATTTACGTTCTGGACCCATCATAATTTTATCTTTTGCTAAATCAAGATGTGTTTGATCAACTTTTTTATCACCATATCTTGCTGCAAACAGAGCTGCTTCATTGATAAGGTTAGCAAGATCGGCACCTGAAAAACCCGGGGTTCCTCTTGCAATTACTAATGCATCAACATCTTTTGATAGAGGTACTTTTTTCATATGCACTTTCAAGATCTGCTCTCTTCCTCTGAGATCCGGTAGATCAACTACAACTTGACGATCAAAGCGTCCAGGCCTCAATAGCGCTGGATCCAGAACATCCGGCCTGTTGGTAGCTGCAACAACAATAACACCGTCATTTCCATCAAAACCATCCATTTCTACAAGTAACTGATTTAATGTTTGCTCTCTCTCGTCATGACCGCCGCCCATACCAGCACCTCTGTGTCGTCCTACTGCATCAATTTCATCAATAAATACAATACAGGGAGAATTTTTTTGAGCCTGCTCAAACATATCCCTGACTCTTGATGCGCCTACACCTACAAACATCTCAACAAAGTCTGAACCTGAGATAGAAAAAAATGGAACTTTAGCCTCACCAGCAATTGCTCTCGCTAATAAGGTTTTACCAGTACCTGGAGGGCCAACCATGAGTACGCCTCTAGGAATTTTGCCACCTAGTTTCTGGAATTTTGTTGGATCTCTTAAAAAATCAACAAGCTCTTGAACATCCTGCTTGGCTTCTTCGCAACCAGCGACATCCTCAAATGTAGTGGTGACTTTCCCACCCTCCATAAGCTTCGCTTTGCTTTTACCAAATGCCATAGGACCGCCTCTTCCAGACATACCACCTTGCATTTGACGCATAAAGAAAAAGAATATACCCAAAAGCAAAAGTATTGGAAAAGCACCAACTAATAATTGAGACCAAATTGACGGTTGCTCAACGCTCTCAAATACTGTTATTACTCCGTGCTCTTCTATTGCATTATCGACAGATTCATCACGCTTATAAATTGGGTGACGAGTCTCAAACCTTGTTCCATCGAGGCGCTCACCAAAAATAGTCATTTGATCACCTTTGTATGTAACTTTTGCAATTCGATCTGAAAGAACCTCTTGTTTAAACTGACTATAGGAAATCATCTCACGTTTTGACGAAGATGCATTTTCAACATTATTAAATATAAAAATAAGAGCAGAGCCCAAGAGAACCCATACTAGGGCATTTTTAAATACTGAATTCATAATGGCTTATCTCCAAATAAATAAATTTCACCTGATTTGCTCTTTGATGCAGCAGGTTTATAAGTTTGAACTAAATGGAAACTTTTTTCCATTTGAGTTCTTAGTTTCTTAAATAAACTATTTTGAAAGGTTTTGATGATAAATGAACCAGTACTTTTATTTAAGTAGGTAATGGCCGTTTTGAGAGTAACAATATTAAGCTCATATATATTTTCTTCATCAACCGCTCTAATACCTGTTAAATTTGGGGCTAAATCTGAAATTACAAGGTTAAATTTTAATTTTAAAGAAGAAATTTCTTCTATTGCCTCAAGATTCATTAGGTCTTCTTGAAAAAACCTCACACCTTTTATTGGATCCATTGGCAAAAGATCTATTGCATAAACTTCTGAAGATGGAGCTATTGATTTAATCAATTCAGACCAGCCCCCTGGAGCAGACCCAATATCAAGTACTAAGCTATCATGTCTAAGGGCCTGAGTTTTACTTAAGATTTCTTCTAACTTAAAGACGGCACGAGAGCGCAGGCCCAGTTTTTTTGCTTTCAAAGCCCATGAATCAGAGTGCATTCTTTTTATAGATGTTGAACTTTTTCGATTTCTAAATCAATGGTTCCTGATGGCGTAGAAATTGACACCTCATCACCAACATTTTTTCCCATTAGGCCCATTGCAATAGGAGTTTGAATGGATATTAGTCCCGCCTCTGGGTTAGATTCTAAATTGCCTACTATTTTATAGGTAATGGATTTATCATTTGTTACATCATATAAATCTATGGTTGATCCAAAGACAACTCTGCCAGTCTCAGGAATATCTTTGACATCTATAACTTGAGCATTACCAAGTGCATGCTCTATTTCTTGAATTTTTGCTTCAATAAATCCTTGCTGCTCCTTTGCAGCATGATATTCAGCATTTTCTTTAAGGTCACCATGAGCCCTAGCCTCGGCAATAGCTTGAGATATTTCTGGCCTATCTTTAGTTTTTAACTCACGCAGTTTCTTTGAAAGCGCAGCCTCACCTTGTTTAGTAATCGGAAGTTTTTCCATTTATAGATTATATCAAGAAAGAAATTAATTTATCTCTTGTAATGAATCGTAAACCCAATCATTGGCATCTGTGCTCATTGCCTCTAGAATAGCAAAAGCACCAAAAATTGTGGTCACACAAAATAATTTATTTTGTAATGCAGTTCTTCTTATAGATGCAGAATCCTCTATAGACTGACGCCCTTCGGTGGTATTAATGAGTAAATTCACTCGGTTATTTAATAACTCATCAACAATATGAGGTCTACCTTCGGTAACTTTATTAATAATTTCAGCATCATATCCAAGCGCCTTTATAGCTTCAGCAGTTCCCCTGGTAGCAATTAATGAGAACCCTTGTTCAAGAAGTAATGGAAGTAATTTAGGTAAATATTTTTTATCTGACTCTTTAACACTGATAAATGCCGATCCTGAATCAGGAAAAATTTTATTAGCAGCTCTTTGAGCTTTAGCATACGCTTCACCAAAACTAGAGCCTATGCCCATTACCTCTCCAGTCGATTTCATTTCAGGACCAAGAATGGGATCAACTGCAGGAAATTTATCAAAAGGTAAAACGGCCTCTTTAACAAAGAAATAATCTTTAGGGAGCAAATTAGAAAAGCCAATTTCTTTTAATGTTTTTCCAACCATAGTTTTTGTAGCAGATTTGACTAAAGACTCGCCTAAACATTTAGAAATAAATGGGACAGTTCTTGAGGCCCTAGGATTAACCTCAATAATAAAAACATTATCGTCTTGGACAGCAAATTGGATATTCATCAATCCAATCACATGCAACTCAGCTGCAATTTCTTTGGCCTGTTTCTCAATTTCTTTAATTACTTTCTCTGAAAGGCTGTATGGTGGTAAGGAGCATGCAGAATCACCAGAATGAATACCGGCTTGCTCAATATGCTGCAAAATTCCTCCGATTTCGATTTCATTACCATCTGAAATAACATCAACATCAACTTCAATCGCATCAGTCAAATAACCATCAAGTAAAATTGGTTTCTGATCCGAAACCTCAACAGCTTCTTTTAAATACTTTTTAAGCTCAGCCTCAGTATGAACAAGCTCCATGGCTCTTCCTCCAAGAACATATGAAGGCCTCACTACAATTGGAAAGCCAATTTCATGGGATACTGTAATAGCTTCTTGAAGATTTTTCACTGTGCTATTAGGAGGTTGCATAAGGTTTAATTGATGAGCTAAAGATTGGAATCTCTCTCTATCCTCAGACCTATCAATAGCATCAACATCTGTGCCAAGAATGTTTACATCATTTGCTAACAAGACTTCGGAAAGCTTTAAAGGTGTCTGACCACCAAACTGAATAATCACTCCTACAGGCTTTTCTAAATCAATAATATCTAGAACTTTTTCTTCTGTAATTGGCTCGAAATACAGCCTATTAGATGTATCGTAATCTGTTGAAACAGTTTCAGGATTACAGTTAATCATTATGGATTCATAGCCCTCTTCCTGCAGAGCAAATGAAGCATGAACGCAACAATAGTCAAACTCAATGCCTTGTCCAATCCGATTTGGACCACTTCCTAAAACAATAACTTTTTTATTGCTTGTAGGACGAGATTCACATTCTCCTTCGTAAGCTGAATACATGTATGCGGTTTCAGTTGCAAATTCAGCAGCGCAAGTATCAACTCTCTTGAAGGATGGCATGATGCCCAGTTTTTTTCTTAAATGCCTTACTTCTTTGGAGGTTGATCGCGTTAAATCAGCAATTCTCCTATCCGCAAAACCTTTTTGTTTAAGATTGAGCATTTTTTTAGAATCTATTTCTTGAAGCTTAGTATCCTGAAGAGTGTTTTCTTCATCAATTAGGTCTATGATTTGATGTAAGAACCAAAAATCCATTCCAGTTAATTGATTGATTTGACCTGCATCCCATCCAAGCCTTATTGCCTCAGCAACATATAAAATTCTCCTGGAGCCAGGAAAAGTAAGTTGATAGCGCAGGGTTTCATTTTGATCGGCAGAGTCATCTAAAATACTTTCAAAACCATTCAAGTCCTCTTCTAAGCTCTGAAGTGCTTTTTGGAGCGATTCTTGAAAAGTTCTTCCAATACCCATCACCTCACCAACAGATTTCATTTGAGTGGTAAGCCTGTCATTTGCCTGAGGAAATTTCTCAAAAGCAAACTTTGGAATTTTTGTAACTATGTAATCGATAGATGGCTCAAATGATGCAGGTGTTAATCCATTAGTAATATCATTCTGCAATTCATCTAGCGTAAATCCAACAGATAATAACGCGGCAACTTTGGCAATTGGAAAACCGGTTGCCTTTGAGGCTAGAGCAGAGGATCGACTGACTCTAGGATTCATTTCAATTACAACCACTCTCCCATTTTTGGGATTAATACCAAACTGAACATTGCTTCCTCCTGTCTCAACTCCAATTTCTCTCAGAATTTTAAAAGATTGGTCTCGTAAAATTTGATACTCTTTATCCGTTAATGTTTGAGCAGGTGCAACGGTAATTGAATCACCAGTATGAACTCCCATTGGATCAAGATTTTCTATCGAGCATATGATGATGCAATTATCATTTTTATCTCTAACAACCTCTAGCTCATATTCCTTCCAGCCCAGCAAAGATTCGTCAATAAGCAACTCAGTTGTTGGAGATAGATCTAAACCTTTTTCGCAAATTTCTTTGAATTCTTGGATGTTATAAGCAACACCTCCTCCCGAACCACCCAAAGTAAAGGAGGGTCGAATAATACATGGGAACCCTAAGTCCTCTTGAACAGAAAAAGCCTCCACCATTGAGTGAGCAATTCCAGATCTTGGAGTTTCAATACCAATACCTTTCATGGTTTTATCAAAGAGCTCTCTATCTTCTGCTTTATCAATAGCCTCTCTTGATGCACCAATTAGCTCAACATTATATTTTTTTAACACCCCTTCTTTTGCTAATGTTAAAGCTGTATTTAGACCTGTTTGCCCTCCCATGGTTGGTAATAATGCATCTGGACGCTCTTTATCGATTATTTTTTCAATTGATTTCCAATGTATAGGTTCAATGTATGTAGCGTCAGCAAGTAAAGGATCAGTCATGATTGTTGCTGGGTTAGAGTTAACTAAGATGACCCTGAAACCTTCAGCTTTGAGGGCCTTGCATGCCTGAGCCCCTGAATAATCAAACTCACAAGCTTGACCTATAATTATTGGTCCAGCGCCAATAATCAAAACAGATTTAATATCAGTTCTTTTTGGCATTGTTTTTAATCATTGAATTAAATTTTGTAAATAGCTCCTCTAGCTCATGTGGTCCAGGACTCGCCTCTGGATGCCCCTGAAAACTAAATGCAGGCTTATCCTTAAAAGCAATGCCTTGCAAGCTTTGATCAAATAACGAGATATGAGTAGGCTCAATATTTTCAGGGAGACTTGATAAATCAACTGCAAAACCATGATTTTGACTTGTGATGTATACCACTTTTGATGCAAGATCTTGAACAGGATGATTAGCACCATGATGACCAAACTTCATCTTATATGTTTTACATCCGCCCGAAAGAGCAAGCAACTGATGACCTAAACATATTCCAAAAATTGGCATGTTGATATTAAGTAGTTGCTGAATTAATTCAATTGCATAATTACAAGGCTCAGGATCTCCAGGACCATTAGATAAGAAAACCCCATCTGGTTTTAGTTGCATTAGTTCTTCAAAACTGATTTTAGCATTTACTACTTGCACTTTACCTACATGCTTTCTTAGGAGCCTTAAAATATTTCTCTTTACTCCAAAATCAATAGCAACAATTAACTTCTCATCTTTTGTCTGTTGATAATTTGGCCAAGTACCCTCATCCCATGAGAAAGAATCTTTAGTAGATACTTCTTTAGCAAGATCCAGGCCTTCCAAGCCATCAAATTTATCCAAAGCTTGATTGGCTTTTGATAAAGAGCTTGAATCATCAGGAGCGATGCAAGCTTTTACTGATCCGTGGTCTCTAAGCTTTGCTGTCAACTCCCTAGTATCAATGTTTGAAATTCCTATTGTTTTCTTCGATTCTAAAAAACTTTCAAGGGATTGGGTTGCACGCCAATTGCTAAAATGGCTGGGCAAATCTTTGATTACAATTCCGGAGGCAACGACCTCATCGGACTCATTATCCTCATCATTGATACCAGTGTTTCCGATGTGGGGATGAGTAAAAGCAATGATTTGTTTGGCGTATGATGGATCGGTAATGATCTCTTGATATCCTGACATGGAGGTATTAAAAACAATTTCACCTACTGCCGGCTCTTTTGCTCCGAATCCCATGCCCTCTAAGACAGAACCATCCTCCAGAACTAAAATAGCTGGAAAAGACATTAGTTAGCTCTCCCAAATAGAGTAAAAAAGATAGCAAAAAATTGTGAAAATTGAGGATTTAATGAGCTAAAATTGTGCGCTGGCATTAAAAGGGTACTTTATATTGATAAGTCCTAAACGTCCATTAAATTTTAAAAAAAATGAAGATAAATTTAAAAAATCAAGATCAAATATCTGAGATGAGAATTGCTGGTCAATTGGCAGCTGAGGTTTTAGAAATGATCACACCATATGTAGTTCCTGGAGTTAGTACTGAAGAGCTCGATAAGAGGTGTTATAACTTTATAGTGAATGAACAAAAAGCTATTCCTGCCAATGTGGGTTATAACGGTTTTGAAAAAACAATTTGCTCAAGTGTTAACCAAGTAATCTGCCACGGAATTCCTTCAGATAAAAAAATACTAAAGGATGGAGATATATTGAATATAGATGTAACAGTTATTCGCAACGGATGGCATGGCGATACATCAAAAATGTTCTTGGTTGGCAAGACTCAACCACATAATGAAAGGCTTGTGAAAGTAACTCAAGAATGCTTGTATAAGGCGATTGAAGTTGTAAAGCCAGGAGCTCATTTAGGTGACATTGGTGCTGTTATTCAAGAGCATGCAGAAAAAAATCATTACTCTGTAGTGGAAGATTATTGTGGTCATGGAATTGGGCAGGTTTATCACGAAGAACCCCAAGTTCTGCATTATGGCAAAATTGGCAGAGGTCTCGAAATCAAAGAGGGCATGTGTTTTACCATTGAGCCTATGATCAATCAAGGATCAAAATATACCAAGCTCTTAAGTGATGGATGGACTGTAGAGACAAAGGATGGCAGAAACTCAGCTCAATGGGAGCATACACTTGCAGTTACTGAATCTGGCGTGGAGGTTTTAACAAAGCGCAGTGAAGAATCCTTTTGAGTAACTCATTAGAAAGCATCAATCTTGACTTTAAAAAAAGTTTTCACAGCGTATTCCAAAAACCTGAACTAATTCAATCCTTTCTTACAAAGCGATCAAATAAATTTGATGTAATTATTAAAAAGGAATTCATAAGAAGAGAGCTAGAAACAGATTTTGCCATAGTTGCACTTGGGGGCTATGGAAGAAAAGAGCTCTTTCCCTCTTCCGACATTGATCTATCAATTATTCAATTTAATACGAAGACAAAAAAGATTGAAGACATTAAAGATTTTATTGGATGGCTTTGGACCCTGAAGGTAAAAGTTGGGCACTCAGTTCGAACATTTAAAGATATTGAAAAAATAACTAAATCTGATCTAAAAGAATTTACCTCATATCTTTCTTACAGAATTATTTTCTGCAAAAAAAATAAAGTTGCTAGCTTAGAAAATGATTTAAAGAAAATATCAAAAAAATGGAATAAAACTAAATTTTTTAAAGCGAAACGACTTGAACAATACAATAGATTTCAATCTTTTGACTCTACCGAATTTAGTCTTGAGCCTGACCTCAAGGAATCACCAGGTTGCTTAAGAGATTTTCAAACTGCTTTATGGATTTTAGAGCATTGTTTTAAATTAAAAAAATTACAAGACTGTATAAGCGCAAAACTTTTTTCAAAAAAAGAAGTGTCAAGCATTTATCAATCCTATACCCATATGCAGGCTCTAAGATATTTTATTAACCTTGAAAGTGGTGTTAATCGTATTAGCTTTGAGAATCAATTATTGCTTTCAAAAAAATCTAAACTCAAGGCCTCGAAAAAGTCATCTGCTGTTGAGAAATTCATGAGAACTTTTTTTCTGCATGCATCCAACCTATCTGATTTTAATGAGTTTGTTTTTCAGGCATATGATGATCAGTTAAATATACTTAAGAGGCCATATACAAAAAACTATTACATCTTTAAAGACCGCATTGGCATTTCGATGAATGTTGATCTTGTACAAAATCCCGAATTAATTTTAGATAGCTTGATCCAAGTTGGAAAACTAAAAAGAATCAACGGGTTGGATTTTAAAACCATTAAAAAAATTCAGGAATCATTGCCTAAAATTGATCCAAAATATTTTTTGTTACCTAAGGCTGGGGCTCAATTTCTTGAAATCCTAAGATCATCTACCAATCTTTCAACCATTCTTAAAAAACTAAAGCAGCTGGGTTTAATGAGATTACTAATTCCAGAGTTTGGGCTGATTGAAGGTCAAATGCAATTTGACATGTTTCACGTTTATACCGTTGATGAGCATACTTTTAAAGTTGTAAGAAACATGAGACAAATGCAAATTGGAAAAGTTGATCCATCTTTAAAGATCGAACATGAATTAATTAACAAATTGCCTAAAATTGAGCTTTTGTATCTCGCAGGAATTTTTCATGATCTTGGTAAAGGTAAAGGTGGGGATCATTCTGAAATAGGAGAAAAGATAGTTGAGAAATTTTGTAAAAGGTTAAATTTTTCTCTTCATGATACCGAGCTATTATCTTGGCTTGTTAAAAATCATTTAATCATGTCATCGATATCTCAAAAAACCGATGTCCATGATCCTGAGACTATTACGAACTTTACTGAAAATGTTAATACCATAGAAAAGCTTAATTATATTTATATGCTTACCATCAATGATATAAGAGGCACTAATCCAACTTTGTGGAACTCATGGAAACATGATTTGTTAAAACAGCTCTTTATGTCCTCTAGAAAAAAACTAAATCTTGGGGAAGCCGAATCTAATAAATCAATTGTCTATGAAAGAAAGTTTACATCAGCTAGTACAATCAAAAAAGGACATGCATTTTTAAATCAGGTATGGGATCAATTGCCAGATGCTTATTTTTCAAAATACCAACTAAAACAACTTTCAAACCAAGCAAGAGCTGTTGCTACTTCGAATGGAGAAACATCTGTTTTTGTACAAAGTAGAAAAAACCTAATTGAGATTTTTATCTTCACCCCTAATCAAGCTGGCTTATTTTTAAAAACTGTTAATGGGTTTGAGCAACTTTCTTTAGAGACTATTGATTCAGATATTCATACAACCCGTGATGGAAAATATGCCATGAATACCTTTATATGTAGACATAAAATTCTTGGGGGGAATTTGATTCAAAGAGATATTCAAAATATTGAACAAAAAATTATTCATGCAATCTCTTCTGAAAATTTTAAAGAAATCACTAAATTAAAAACAAAATACAAAAAAGTTTTTGAATACCCCACCAGAGTGTATGTATCACCAACAAACAAGAAAAATGCAAGTCTGGTTACACTTGAAACTTTAGATCAACCCTATTTGCTCTCTAAAATTGCCAATATATTTCTTGATCATGGAATTAGCATTGACTCCGCCAGAATTACTACTCTTGGTGAAAAAGTAGAAGATAATTTCACAGTAATTGATGAAAAAACAAAATCATGCATTTCTCAAAATAAAACTAATCAGCTACAAAAGAAACTAAAGAGCCTGTAGGCACTTCAATAAAGATTAAGACTGCCTATAATAACTATATGAAAAATTTTCCATTAATTGGCCTCGGCATTGCAACAAAAGGTTCCTCAGGCAATACATTGGATACCTTTTTTCCATGCATAAGCTTTAAAAATATTGAGGATGAATTCAGTCAATATTATGAGATTTGGGATTCCTTGATGAGTGAAAATGTAGCTGAAATAAAAGATGCTGCCTCTCTTAATATTCAGGATGAAGGTTTAAATACTGCAATTAGCAATCTTAATGAAAATAAAATCATAGTTTTATGCAGGATTATAGAAAACCAACCCATTCAAACTATCGAGGAAGCATATTTAAAATTACATCTAATATCTTATAAGTACTTTGCGCCCAATTCATTGAATCTTGAAAACTTATTCGATTCTCTTCTGAATGTTGCATGGACAAACCAAGGGCCAATCGAGCTTGGTGACATAGATAAAAGAATTCTGTCTGCACAGAAAAATAATCAGTCACTTGAAATCAAATCAGTCGACAAGTTTCCTTGTTTAACTGACTATATTATTCCTCCAGGTGTGCGTATTGGAGATGCGAGCAGAGTAAGACTGGGTGCTTACCTCAGTGAGGGCACAACGGTGATGCATGAGGGTTTTGTAAATTTTAATGCAGGAACGCTTGGGCCAGCAATGATAGAAGGAAGAATATCTGCTGGCGTTGTAATCGGTAAAAACTCAGACTTGGGAGGTGGCTGCAGCACAATGGGAACGCTATCAGGAGGCAATGATATAAAAATATCCATTGGTGAAAATTGCCTTCTAGGAGCAAACTCTGGTCTTGGCATTCCGCTTGGTGATAACTGCATTATCGAAGCAGGCCTTTATATTACCGGGGGATCAAAAATTACGAAGTATAATTCTAATAATGAACCTGAATCAGTTATCAAAGCTTCAGAACTTGCTGGATGCAATAATTTGTTATTTATCAGGAACTCTCAGACTGGTGCCATTGAAGCAAAAATTAATCCTAAATCTGTTGAATTGAATGAAGAACTTCATAAAAACTAATAACTTATGTCAGCACTAGAATTAGCTCAATCACTCATTAAAATAAAGTCAATTTCTCCTGAAGACGGGGGTTGCTTTGATCTTATAGAGGCTGAGTTAACTCCCTTGGGTTTTCAAATAGAGAAAATTCCTGAGCTGAATTGTGAAACGCTATTAGCCAAGTACGGCGATTCAGGAAAGGTATTTTGCTATCTTGGGCATACTGATGTTGTTCCCTCAGGCCCAGAAGATGAATGGACATCACCCCCTTTCGAGGCAAATATTGTAGAGGGAGAGCTAATAGGAAGAGGAGCAGCCGATATGAAAGGTAGTGTTGCAGTCTTCATAGAATCAGTAAAAAAATTTTTAGCCGATCATCCAAACCCGAATTTTCAAATCTGGGTTATGTTAACCAGCAATGAAGAAGGTGAACCAACTGATGGAAAAATTAATACTTTGATGGATGCATTGACGGATCAAAATCAATTTATTGATTACTGTTTGGTCGGAGAAGCAAGCTCATCTGATAAAGTTGGAGATGTTTTAAGAGTTGGCCGCAGAGGATCATTAAGTGGAAAGCTTAAGTTAATTGGCAAACAGGGTCATGTTGCATATCCTCATAAGGTTTTAAGTCCTATTTTGGAGGTGGGACCTATTATTAATGAGCTGAATCAAATGATCTGGGATGAAGGCAATGAACATTTCGACCCAACATCATTTCAAATTTCAAATATTGATTCTGGGACTGGAGCTACAAATGTTGTTCCAGGACATTTGAATATGCTCTTTAATTTTAGGTTTTCTCCAGAATCAAGCCAGGAATCACTCAAAGAAAGATTAGTTCAAGTTCTAGAAAAATCAAAATGTTCATTTGAAATAGATTGGACTCTAAATGCTCAGCCTTATTTAACAAAAAAAACAGAGCTCCTCTCTATCATTCAAACAGCCTTAAAAAAGATTAATGGTAAGGAAGCGATCGTTGATAATGGCGGAGGAACTTCCGATGGAAGATGGGTCTCGCCATCCGGCTCAGAGGTTATTGAGCTCGGGCCAAGAAATCAAACTATTCATAAGATAGATGAGAAAATCTCTCTAGCAGACTTGATATTATTGCAAGAAATTTATCAACAAATTCTAGTTGAGACAAATGATCATGCCAGCTAAAAGCGTTTAATCTTTTGCTGTTTTAATAACAAAAGAAAGCGCAATTAATGCAACAGCAATAACCAAATAATACTGAATCATAAATTCAAAGACTGGTGATATGGTCTCCAGTCCTCCATCTAAAGCCTCTCCTCCAAGCAACCCTGCAAGAACGCCACCAATTGCACTGGCCAGGAACCATAAGCCAAACATCTGACCCATGTAACGCTTAGGACCGTATCGAGAGAAAGCCGACAAACCAATTGGTGATAGGGCTAATTCACCCCATGTTTGAAACAGGTATGTTAAAAGTAACCATTGCATGCCTACGGGAGATGACTCAAGAGCTATGTTTACAGCAACAATCATTATGAGAAAGCTCAATGCCATAAATAAAAGCCCGATTGCAAATTTTATTGGCAATGATGGATCTAAATTTTTTCTAGCTAGCTGTGCCCAAATTCCAGCAAAGATTGGAGCAAATAAAACAACAATTACTGGATTTGCAAACTGCAACCAACCAACAGGAATTTCATATCCTACAATTGATAAATCCGTATAGTCCCTTGCAAAAATATTTAATGAGCCAGCTGATTGATCAAAGCCAGACCAAAAAGCAGCGGCTCCTACAAAAAGTAAAAATAATAAAATTAAATTTTTTCTTTCAGCAGCATTTAATCCGGCAAAAAGAAAAAGATATACAAAATATAAACCAGCAATAATTGTAAGAAAATATGCAAATTGTTCAGCAAAGAATCTTGGATCAATAGTAAAAAAACCAAAGAGTCCAGCACCTATTACCATAAACATTCCCACAAGAGATACTTTTAAATAGGTAGTCAGCTTCTTACGCTTATCATCTGGCATTTCATTAGGATGCATGCCAGCGTCTCCCAATAAATGTCTATGTTTAATATATTGAATTACACCAAAAGCCATCCCTATCCCGGCAGCACCAAACCCCCAATGCCATCCAATTTTTTCACCCAAATATGAACAAATTAAAAATCCGAGTGTTGAGCCTATATTGATAGACATATAAAAAATGGTGTAGCCAGAGTCTCTCTTATCATCTTGACCTTCATAAAGCTGACCAACGATGGTTGAAATGTTCCCTTTAAGAAGACCGGTACCCAATACAACAAAAATTAAACCCAAGAAAAATGTCTGCTCAATAGGAATAGCAAGTGTAAAGTGGCCCAAAGCAATAATGAGAGCTCCTATTAATACAGCTTTTTGGTGCCCTAAAATATTGTCTGCAATCCATCCTCCTGGAACAACCATAAAATAAACCATTCCAGAGTAAATACCGTAAATTGCTTGAGACTCGACTTGTGACCAACCTAGACCAGGATTAAAACCAGTAACAGCTCCTGTCATATATAGAACCAATAAAGCTCGCATTCCATAGTAGGACATGCGCTCCCACATTTCAGTTAAAAATAACGTTCTTAATCCAATTGGATGCCCAAAAAAAGTATTACTTGTATTCATATTATTTGAGTTATGATTTAGGAGAATACTATATCAAACTAATGGAAAAAACACCTTACGTTGGACCGTTTAAGAGAATCGTGGCATCAGTCTATGACTTCTTTTTGTTGCTCGGAGTCTGGTTTTTAGTTGGCTCTTTAGCGCTTTGGTTGAATGGAGGTGAAATCTTGCATCCATTAGTAGGAGGTTTGTTAGTTTTTATAAGTGGGTGGATGTTTTTTACATTCTTTTGGATAAAGAACGGTCAAACTCTTGGAATGCAGGTATGGAAATTTAAAATTGTTAATGCAGATCCTAATAATGATCGAATCACTCTCAAGCAAACTTTTTTAAGATATACAGTAAATTGTGGAATGTTGGCGCTTCTTGGCATGCCTTTATTCCTTATTTATGTAGATTCAAAAAAACTGGCTGTGAATGATATTCTTTCTAAAACTAGACTTGAAAAAATTTAGCTAGATTTTCTGAAATTTATAAGTCCCAATTGCAATTAAAATTATTATCGGTAAAAGATGTGCCATTAACATTGGCCATTGATAAGTCAGGAATGATGCAATACTTAAATCTTTGATTAAGTCATAAATAAGTCCTAGTGAAATGCCTATGATTATTTGTCGACCGACTCCTGTTGAACGAGTATTATCGAACATCAAACTGCCTGCTAAAAAAATTATTGCAATAATAGAAATTGGCAAGAGCAACCTTGAATATATCAATGAATTAATTTTTTGTAGATCTTTATCGAGTTTGTAAGTATTTTTTAATTCAAGCAACGAATATAAAGAGATTTTTTCTAGGGCATTGTTTGAGAGCAAAAAAGACGCTGGGAAATCAAATTTTTTATTTGAAGGGGAATCTACTATTTTTAATACACCATCATCTAGCTCCCCTTCTTTAAAACTATTAAATGAGATAACTTTTTGCTGACCATTGAATTCTATAACTTTAATTGCTTCAACCTGACTATCATTTAATCGCCTCAAGCCGATGAGGTTTTTTTCAGCTATCTCCCATTGAAATACCTCTGCCGTTTGGGCGGGTTGATTGATAATTTTAGATTTTTTTGCCAAGTCCATGAATAATGTCTCGTTAAAAAACATTAATGCCAATGAGAACATCAAGGGACCCAAACCTGATACTAAAACAATTTTTAAAGGTGAAAACCCTGCTGAGCGTAAAAAAACTAAATTGCCCTGCTGATTAAATATTGATAATGCAATTAAAGTGCCTATCAACATAGAGCTTTCAAGGTATTGCATTCCTTTGTGCAATTGCTCATAAAGCACCAGATTAAAAATAGTTGGAAATCTTTTATCCTCCGATAAATTTTCGAGCTCCATTACTAGAGTGACTGCAAAATCAAGAAATAACATTACAACCCATACCAATGCTGAGATTGCAAAGCTTCTAATAATTAGATGTTTGGTATAGGTATTAAAAATACTCTTTATCATGAGCTTAGCCAGGCCAAAAGAACAAATATTAAAAAAATAATTAAGATCGTTTTTATTCTTGAGTTAGAAAAAAAACTCTTTAATGAAACTCTTCCATCTAACCAAAAAAGCAAGCATCCAAAAGATAGAAATACCAGATGCACAGGCCATAAAAAGTAATAAAAAAGATTGAGGTTTTCGGTATAACTCTCTCTGAATGCAACCAGGATACTTAGGTAAAAAATATAAATTAATACCCCCGTAACAAGACTGCCCTCTCTTCCTGATCTGGGATTCTCTTTACCAAAAACAAAACTAAGTACCAGCAAGGCAATAAGCATAATCGGAATGCTGGCATTCCATTGATTCTGAATAAAATTGGATTGATTTTTATAATCTAGCAATTTTGAGAGAGTGAATGATTTATTTGATGTCTCTCCAACGCCAATAGAATGAATCAACTCTTTGAATGAGGCATCTATTTTATTAGAGCTATTTAGGTCTGGGTAAATAGATCCATTTTGGAAATTTAAAACCATATCATTACCTTGATTTGATATTTCCAGTATCTCAGCCTTTATCATTGACAGGGATGGATCATCTTGAACAAAAAATGTTACGCCAGTCATTTGCGAGCCATCATAAGATTTAAAATGAAGATAACTTCCAGCTTCATCAAGATTAACCAATGTCTCAGGTTGCAACATTGATAGTTTATCTTCGTAGGATTGCTCGGCTATTAAGCTTTTAGACAGAGCTTTGCCATAAGGAGCTAAATAAATACTAATCAGCGCACATGAAATTAAAGCGATGAAAAAAAATGGGGTTATTTGCTTGATAAGCCCTAACCGAGATATTCCTGCAGAAAAATAAGCATAGATTCCATTGGATCTATAAAGCTCAGATATAACTAGCAAAAGGCTCAAAAAAAATGCAAAAGGGATCAATAAGGCAAGAAAATCAGGCAATCTAAGAAAAATAACATTAAAAATAATATCTGGATTCAAACTGCCTGATGCAGCTTGCTCAAAATACCCAACAAGCCTTGATGAGAAAATTAAAGCAGTGAGGATAAATAAGATTGCAGTAAACCCTCTGAAAATTTGAGAATTTAAATGAATTGCAAGAATATTCTTTTTATACATGCCTTTAAGGATCTTGATGCATTACAATAAATATCTTATCAGTAATTTTTATCAGGAGTATGGTTTATGGCTTACAAAGTCTTATCAAGTCTAACGGCAAACAATGTAAATTCTGCAGATCTATTGAAGGTCAAGACAGATCTGTTGATTATTGCCGTTAATAAAAAAACAGCAGCTGCCACTGAACTTAAAGGTCTTCAAGCAAGCCCTCAATCATTGGTTAAAGAGTCAATCAAAGAAATAAATAGTGGGTCTAGAAAATCTATTTTTCTTCCTGCTCCAGCCAAAGTCGGAGCTAAAAATATTTTACTAATCAAAGAGCCAGATCCTAAAGCAGCCAGCTTTTTAGTTCTTCGTTATTACGAGGAAATCATGGGCTTGGTTAAATCATCGAAGGCAAAGGATTTTGCATATCTGATGAGTTCAACCACTTCAAAGAATTTTGATGATGTTTGGGCTGCTGAAGTAGCAGCTAGGACATTTGAGTCTTCAGCTTACACTTTTAATGCAACCAAGAATAAAACTGTAAAACCGATCACAGTAAAAAAAGGAACTCTTTTATTTGCTGGCCTAACCCCAGCAAAATTAAGATCAGTTAGAACTGCAGTTAAGCTAGGTCATGCTGTTGGCGAAGGAATGAATGCCACAAAACATCTAGGAGATTTACCTGCAAATCATTGCACGCCAAGAATTATTGAGCGTAAAACCAAAGCTCTTAAAAAAGATTTTCCAGCTTTAAAAATTTCTAGTCTCAATGAGAGGGATATGGAAAAATTGAAAATGGGATCATATTTGTCAGTTGGCAAAGGAAGTGATGAGCCGTCTAGGATGATGACTATCGAATATAAGGGTGGTGCAAAAGATAAGCAGCCCATTGTGTTAGTAGGAAAAGGAATTACATTTGACACTGGCGGTATCTCAATTAAGCCAAGTCCTGCTATGGATGAAATGAAATGGGACATGTGTGGAGCTGCATCTGTATTTGGGATCATGCAAACGCTGGCTAGACTAAAAGCTAAAGTAAATGTTGTAGGCTTATTGGTTTGTGCAGAAAATATGCCATCTGCGCGTGCTACAAAACCAGGAGATGTTGTTACTTCCATGTCAGGTCAAACCATCGAAATTCTAAACACGGATGCTGAGGGTAGATTGGTTCTGTGTGATGCATTAACTTATTCAAAGAAATTTAAGCCTAGTCATGTTATTGATATGGCAACTCTAACTGGAGCTGTGGTTGTTGCACTCGGTAGCCCTGCTACTGGTGTGATGGCTAATAACCAACTCCTTGCTGATAAAATTTTAGCAGCGGGAGAAAAATCTGGTGACAGAGCTTGGCAACTGCCTCTTTGGGAAGAATATGCGCATTGCACCAAAACCAACTTTGCAGATCTTGCAAATATTGGTGGAGGAAGAGAGGCCGGAACTATTCATGCTGCTTCATTTCTATCTAATTTTACAAAAGATTTTAAATGGGCTCATATGGATATTGCAGCAAGTGCCTGGAATGGTGGTGCTAAAAAAGGTGGTACCGGCAGACCAGTTCCACTGTTGGCTGAATTAATTTTAAATGGAAATTTATAAGCCTTTTCAAATCTTTCTAGGCAATGGATAAGAAGCCATATGACCCATCTGAGATAGAGCAAAGACTCTATCAAGAATGGGAAGATTCCGGTCTGTTTACCCCAGATGATGGGTCTGAATCTTATTCACTAGCTATTCCTCCACCAAATGTAACTGGAACTCTTCATATGGGGCATGGATTTCAAAATGCCATCATGGATTGCTTGATTCGATACTATCGAATGTCAGGTAAAAATACTTTGTGGCAAGTGGGAACAGATCATGCTGGCATTGCTACTGAGATGGTGGTCGAAAGAAGATTAAATGCTGAAGGTAAGTCAAAGAATGATATTGGTAGAGAGGCTTTTGAAAAAGAAGTTTGGAATTGGAAGAAATATTCTGGTAATAAAATTACCTCACAACTTAGACGCTTAGGATCAAGTCTAGATTGGAGCACTGAGAGGTTCACATTAGATGATGAATATCAGCACGCTGTTTTAGGCGCATTTATTCAATTATTTGAAGAAGGTCTAATTTACCAAGGCAAGCGCTTAGTAAATTGGGATCCTGTGCTAGAGACCTCCCTATCAGACCTTGAGGTCATCAATAAAGATTTAACAATTAAAATTTGGGAAATAAAGTACCAGCTAGAGGGAACCGATGAATTTGTGACTATTGCTACCACAAGACCTGAAACGCTTTTTGGGGATATGGCTCTAGCAGTCAATCCTGATGATAAAAGGTTTGCTCATCTGGTAGGTCAAAATGCTGAGATTCCCCTTTGCAATAGAGTTATTCCTATTGTTGCAGATGATTATGTAGATGCAGAATTTGGTACTGGTGTTGTCAAGATTACTCCTGGTCATGATTTTAATGATTATGAATTGGGCAAACGACATGGGCTCCACTTGAATGAAAGCTTGCAATGTCATGTAGGGGATGAAAGCGCCTTTTCTCCAATTTCAATTTTAAACAAAGCCGTTGAAATTATTGGTGTTGCTCCTAAGAAATTTCATGGCATGGATAGGTTTGAGGCTCGAAAATTGCTCTTAAAAGATCTAGAAAAAGAAAAGTTTCTCGTATCTGAAAAAGAATATGAAAGCACTCTGCCCTATGGAGATAGATCTGATCAAATTCTTGAGCCCCTCTTAACAGATCAATGGTATGTAGATGCAAAAACCCTTGCCAAGCCAGCTATTGAGGCTGTTAAGTCAAAAGAAATACAATTTGTGCCTGCTAATTGGGAGAAAACTTATTTCCAATGGATGAATAATATTCAAGACTGGTGCATAAGCAGACAGCTGTGGTGGGGGCATAGAATTCCAATTTGGTACGATGAATCGAATACACCCTATGCAGGGTTTTCTGAGAAAGATGTTAGAGATAAACATAATCTTAATGGCACTTTACGCCAAGAAGATGATGTATTAGATACATGGTTTTCATCCAGCCTTTGGACATTTGCAACCATGGGATGGCCTAAAAAAAATGAAAAGTTAAATCTATTTCACCCAACAACAACCTTAGTAACGGGTTTTGATATTATCTTTTTTTGGGTAGCAAGAATGATCATGATGACTAAGCATTTCATAAAAGAGGTTCCATTCAAAGAAGTTTACATAACTGGCTTGATTAAAGATGAAAATGGACAAAAGATGTCTAAGTCAAAAGGAAATATCCTAGATCCAATTGATCTCATTGATGGTGTTTCCTTAGATGAGCTCCTCGCAAAAAGAACCGAAGGCATGATGCAGCCTCAACTCAAAGAAAAAATTATTAAACAAACAAAAAAACAATTCCCCGAAGGTATTGAAAGTTATGGTACAGATGCATTGCGATACACTTTCTATTCTCTTGCCTCTCCAGGTAGAGACATTAATTTTGATATAGGCAGAATCAAAGGTTACAGAAACTTCTGCAACAAAATTTGGAACGCTTTCAGATTTATTGAAATGCAAGTTACCAATCATAGTTATCAACCTGGAGAGAGCTCAGGAAATATTTTATCCGACTGGATGGGCTCAAAAATTCATCAAACTGCTGAAAATTGTCAAACTCATATAAAACAATATCGATTTGATTTAGCTTCAGCAGAGATTTATGAATTGGTATGGTCAAATTTCTGTGACTGGTATATAGAATTCAATAAAGTGGCCATCCAAAACTCTGAAGATGCTAACCAAACAAATAATTTAATTGGAAATTTAATTACAAACTTCTATAGCATCCTTGAATTGCTGCATCCATTCATGCCATTTATTACTGAGGAACTTTCTTCTAAATTAGCTAATTTAGCAAAAGTAGAGAAATTGGGTTTTATGGTTGAGAGTGGCTTTGCTCATTCACGGGCTTCCAATAAAAAAACTGAGCAGCAATTAGATGAAATCATCAGCATTATTTCTGCACTCAGAGCGATTAGAGCAGAAAATCAAAATATTAAAAATGAGATCCTGAATCTCATTATTTCCAATGATCTCAACTCTGAAATGCAATCTGTTATCAGTAAAAATGAAGCAATGATTGCGGGAATTGCAAAATTAGATGGGATTGAATTTAGCGATAAGATCCCAGCAGAAGCAATTGAAAAAACTGTGGATGGTTACAAACTAATCATTCCACTAGAAGGATTGATTGATCCTGAAGAAGAAATGATGCGACTTCAAAAAGAGCTAGCAGATGTGGAGAATGACCTTAAGATTATTAACTCTAAGCTTGCTAATGAGCAATTTACTTCCAAGGCTCCTCCTGCAGTTGTAGAGAAAGAAAAAGCAAAAGTTTTAGATGCTGAAAGCAAAAAAGCATTGTTAGAAAAAAGCATCGCTAAACTTCAGCCTTAGCCAAGCTAATTAGAAAATCACGAATAGCTGCACCAACGAATGAAGGCTCAGCATAAGTAATATCATGCTTGCCTCCCTCCAATATTAGTAACTCAGATTGAGGAATATAAAGTATGAGTTCTTCACTTCCTTTAAATGGAACAACACCATCATCAGTTCCCCAAATAGTTAGAGTGGGCTTATTTAAATTCCCAACTTTGCCAAACATTTCCTGAGTGCTAAATAAATTGAAATTACGAGCTGTTGATAGCAAAGCATGAATAAAGCCCTTGTATTGCATCTGTATTCCTGCTTTTTTTATAAATTCTTTTTTTGATAAAGCTAATGGGTCTTCTCTAGGTGGCTCATCATTCTCTTCATTACCTTGAAAGACCAACCGTGAACCAAAAACATTTAGAAACCACTCTCCGATTAAAGGTTTCATTATCCACCAATCCTTGGTTGGATTTTCAACCATAAAACCAGCTGGAGCTATCAATGACATGCTCTTAACCATGCCAGGAAACTCATTGGTAAAGTGACCAACTATCGGTCCGCCCATTGAGTAACCAACCAAATGCACCTGTTCAAAAATTTCTTGAGAATCTAACAATCCTTTTAGAGACTGAACAAAAACATCCTTGGTGTATTTAATCCTTGGTCTCTCAGAGTACCCTCGACCATAGTGATCAAAAACAAGGACTGAGTAACCTGCATCCAATAAAAAACCTTTCATTCCATCCCATACAAAATGAGGAGTAGAAAATCCATGCACCAAAACGACTGTTTCATTGTTTGCAACTTCAGCATCTGGATAATACCAACGGTAATACATATTGCCTTCTTTTAGTGGGGCCCAAGAACCTTCCACAGGAAGGTCAGATGCTGTTAGCGTTTTAAGGTTATATGTTTGAACAAAGTATGGGATCCATAAAACCAAGAGAATAACCAAAAGACCTGTGAGTATTTTCTTCATGAATTTCCTTGCGCAGATTGAAAAGCTTTAAGCACGATGTTTCTTGTTTCTATCGGATCAATGACAGCATCAATTTCTAGAAAAGATGCTGCCTCAATAGCTTGACCAACCTCATACATTTTAGCCACAAGCTTATCAAAAAGTTCTTTACGCTCGTTAGGGTCTTCAAGACTCTCTAGTTCTTTTTTGTATCCAAGCTTAACCGCGCCTTCAATTCCCATGCCTCCAAATTCTCCTGTTGGCCATGCTGCTGTATAGACTGGATTATGAAGGCTGCCTCCAACTAAAGCTTGTGCGCCTAATCCATATCCTTTACGAAGAAAGATAGCTACAAGGGGAACCTTGATGTTAGCTCCTTGTTTGAATAGAGACGCCATTCTTCTGACGGCTCCACCCTCTTCGCTTGCTGGGCCAACCATGAATCCTGGAGTGTCGGCAAGAACAAGAATTGAAAGGTCGTGATCATTACAAATAGATATAAACTCAGCAGCTTTTTCAGCAGACACTGAATCAATTGCACCTCCAAGTTTTTGACAATCACTTGCAAGGAGAGCAAAAGGCTGTCCCTCTATCCTGATAAAACCTGTGACAATGCTTTGACCATAGTTTTTTTTAAGTTCTAAAAAGCTATCTTCATCAGCCACTGTATTGATAATGTCTCGAACCTCATAGGTATAACGCCTGTCCTCAGGCATGATATTACGAAGAATTTCTTGATCCTTAACTGAAAATTCGCTGATAGGGCCTTGAAAATAAGCAAGGAGTTTTTTTGCAATCAAAGTTGCATCCTCTTCATTGTCAGCAACATAGTCTACGACTCCATTCTGCTCATGCACTGAAACAGGACCAATATCTGTTGGCTCAAATACTCCAAGCCCACCACCTTCAATCATGGCTGGACCAGCCATACCAATCCATGAGGTCTTAGTTGCAATTCTAAAATCTGAACAACCAAATAACGCAGCATTACCCGCAAAGCAATAACCATTATTTACAGCAATTTTTAAAGAACTGCCAGTAAGTTGAGCCCAATTAGAAAAAGAAGGTATATGCAATCCTGCTATCTGAATCAATACATCAGTATCTCCAGGTCTGCCTCCGCCTCCCTCGGTAAATATTACAATCGGTAACTCAAACTTTTTAGCTTGATCACAAATGCGATCCAGCTTCAGATGATGAAACGCACCTTGAGTTCCTGCTAATACAGAATAGTCATAAACAATTGCAACTGCTTGAGAGTTTTCTGATCCAACTAATTCAGAATTGATGGAGCAAAATCCAGTAATAATGCCGTCGGCATTTGTTTTATCTTGAAGCTCTTCATAGTCTCGACGACTGCGTTGAGCTGCGACTGCAAATTGACCAAACTCTAAAAAACTATCTTGATCTACTAAATGAGCAAGGTTTTCTCGAGCAGTTCTATATTGTTTAGAATGTCTTTTTTCAGTTGAAGATGCACGAAATTCATCAGAGCTTTTTTCAACTCTACGAATAAATTTTTGAAACTCTGGTTGGTTTTTAATAGCCATGGTCTCCTATGCTACTAAAAAAATATCCTTTCGGGTAAAACTAACTTGCAGTATGTTTTTTAAAAGCATCACCAGTAAATTTTAAGACTTTTGCTCTGGATAAAATTCTTGGTAAAAATGCAAACTTAGAATTGCCTTTGCCAGGTACTATGTAGTGTTTATTTTGTAAAAAAGCATCCAAGGTTTCTTGAGATACTCTTTCACATGTATCACCGACCTGGCCTTCTCCCTTCAATTTACTAATCCTTTGCTTGAGTCGATCAGATGATTTTTCTGAGGCAGTATTTCTGAAATTTGAATCAGTGGCTCCTGGACATGAGGCCATCACTCGAACATTGCTTTCAGCATACTCATATCGCAAAGCTTCAGACAGCATTAAAACATATGCTTTGGTGGAGGAATAAACAGTTGCATATGGAACTGGCAAAAATGAGGCGGAAGAACCTATATTAATTACTCCACCCTCACCTTTTTCTACCATGGCTGGCATAAATAAATGACAAAGATCAGTTAGAGACGTTATGTTTAGTTGAATCATGGCTGCATAATCATCTCTTTGGAACTCTCCAAATTGGCCCCATCTGCCATAACCTGCATTATTAATTAATACGTCCACATGAAGACCTGCAGCAAGAACTTGTTGATGCAATCTTTCACCTGAGCCCGGTTGAGCCAAATCTTCAACAAAAACATGTACCATTCCTCCCTTTCCTTTGATCTCCTGCGCTAAAGCATCTAATTGCTCTTTAGATCGAGCGGTTAAAATTAACTCAGCTCCTTTTGCTGCAAGATCAATGGCCATGGCTCTGCCAATTCCGGTTGACGCACCAGTTACTAACGCTATTTTATTTTGATATGTATCCATCAACCACTCCTTTAAATATTAACCTTTAAGTAAGGCAATTTTCAATCTGCTGAATCTCACTATCAGATAGAAGATCTTTTGCCTCAGCCTCAACACATTCTTTTAACTCAGTTCTATTTTTCACTCCTAAGATTACAGACGCAACTCCTTTAATGCTCAAAGCATACCTGTGCGCCAAACTCGCAGGGGATTCGCCCCACTCAATTGCAAGATCCCTAAAAGGTTCGGCTTTATCAAAATCATCAAAATCACTTTTATCAAAACCAGACTCATGGGGAGATCTATCCATTGAAGAGGTTAAGGCTCCAGCCTGAACTGCTCTAATTGCTAAAATTGGAATGTCCAGCTGTTGGCACTCATATAAAATTGCTGGAGGATTAAAGGCTTCTGAAACATAGCCAATAGCTCCAGCAGAATTTAATGGGTTAATAACACATTGAACTGCGCTAGGTACTTGAGAATGTTTTAAGGCTTGAATAATTGCCTCCTCTTGTCCAAGCCCACCAATCCCCCAATGATCTATCTTTCCCTCTTTCTGCAGTCGCTCAAAAGCTGGAATAGCGGCATTAAAAAAACAACTTAAAGTAGTTGCACTTTTCGCCCGCATCTCATCAAACTTATACAACTTGTAGTTATCTTCAATTAATTGAGAATGAAGCAAAAATAAATTCACCTTTTCTAATTTCATGTTATCCAAGCTTCTAGTCAGAGAATCATTTAACTTATCATAGACTTCAGTATCAGGGAGAGTTCCTAATTGGCACTTAGTAGTAAAAAATAAATCGTCTGCATCCGAGCCATTTAAGGACTTTCCAATGATTCGCTCAGCCTCACCTTTTCCATACATAGGCGCGACATCAAAATGATTAATGCCATGGTCTATAGCAGCATGAACCGTTTTAACTGCTTCTTCAGATGTTGTTTCACCCCATACTTGACCAATACCACCGCCACCAAGTGTTAAAGAGCTAATCTTTAAATAAGGTTTGAAATCTCTATAGTTCATAGCTAGATTTTCATTTCAATCTTGGCTTCAACCATTTTTAGATGTTTCTTTTGCGTTTTTATTTCTTGTAGGATCTTTTCACGATGCTCTTCGAGCATGGCATTTCTCTCTTTAAATTTCGCTTTACCCTGCTCGTAAAGATCTCCATATTCTTTAATTTGCTTCAAGGACATACCGGTTCCCTTTAGGCATTTAATAAAGCCAATTCTTTGTAAATCATCATCATGGTATTTTCTTCGACCAGCAGAATCTTTTGTCACATTAGGAAGCAAACCTTCCTTCTCGTAATAACGCAGAGTGTAAGGTGTTAAATCAACTTCCTCTGAGGCCTTGGCAATAGTATATAAGCTCATCTTAAGTGCTCCTCTTGATCCATAGCATCTGCATCACCAGCACCACTATGTATATTGAGAAAAAGGCTGCATAAAAACCCATTAAAAGAGGGTCGGTCAAAGTTGTTATTACAGGATCACCTACTGGCAGTCGTCTTAATCCATCTGTGATTGCCGGAATAGAGTGAAACAAAAATAGCGAGGTATAGCATAGAGTTTGAAAATATGGAGCTAGCCAACCAAAAAATAATCCCTTTTCATTAACTCTGCCTACAATTAATGCAAGCAATGTCAAGACAGCTAGCATGTGACCTACGCCAAATCCGCCCTGCTTGTACAAAGTAAGAGCAGTAACGGCTGCAACCAATGTACAAATTAAAAAGATTTTTGCAGATGTATTTTGAGAATCGATAATTTTATATTTAACTAAAGAATAGAATCCGCTTAACAACGCAAAAATTCCCATAAAGGTATGAAACCAACCATAAAGTGACATCTCTGGCATTTTTTTCTCCCACAAAAAATTAAGAGGTAAGTCTAACAGTTAAAGTTAACTCTAAGTCAAGAAAATATCATTTAAGATTAAATTTAAGATCTACTTGTAATTAGCCTTATTGCCTCATAGCTCGGCTTGAGATTGCCATACATCTTTTTATAGACTTTATGATAAAGGTCATTATAAATTTCTTGATTGGCATCTATGGGATCAAATCTATCACCTTGATGTGTCATCTTACTAACCGCAGATGAGAAATCTGGATACAACCCAATCCCAACAGCGCTTGCAATAGCAGCTCCCAACGAAGAGGTTTCAAAGGTATGTGGACGAAAGACGGTCATACCAAAAATATCTGCGGTGATTTGCATTACCTCGTCACTTTGAGATCCTCCGCCAGAAACAACCAACCGAGAAATGGTTTTCTTGCTTCGCTTTTCTAAAAGTTCTTTGCTTTCCCTTAAGGCATAGGTCAGCCCTTCGATCATTGCTCGGTAAAGATGTGCCCTTGTATGATCTTCGTTAAAGCCAATAATGGCACCACGAGTTTCTGGCCCATCACCATTTGAAGGTGACCAATAAGGCTGAAGCATTAACCCATCAGAACCAGCTGGAACTTTGGTTAGCAATTTATCAAATAACTCCTCTGGCTGAAGGTTTTGATTAGCTGCTAATTGTTCTTCTTGAAGTCCAAACTCTTTTTTAAACCAACTCACCATCCAGTATCCGCGTTGGACCATCATTTCAATATTGAAAGTGTTGGGTATGACGCCAGGATATGCTGGATAAAAAGGAATAGCTTCAAGGTATTTATCAGAAGTGATATTTAGAGTAGCTAGACTCCCATAGCTCAAGCTACCTGTTTCATTATTGATGCAGCCAGTTCCTAATACTTCACAGGCCTTATCTGAACCACTGGCAATCAATGGGAGTCCTTGAGGAATCCCAGTTTCTTCAGCTGCAGCTTCAGTAATTTCTCCAAGCACTGATCCTGCTGGTAAAACTTCTGGTAACATTTCTGGACGAATGGGCATAGCTCGCCACTTCCAATCTTTTTGCTCTGCCCATTGTTGAGTCTTATATTCAAATGGCACGAACCCAACAGTGCTAGCGATGGCATCATTGTATTGACCAGTGAGTTTATAATTATGATAGCCAGATAGGAGTAAGAATTTATGAATCTGCTTCCAGATCTCAGGCTCATTTTGCTCAATCCAATTGGCTTCAGCCTCTGCATGCATTAAATCTACCAATGGCTTGGCTCTAATTAGGCTCATTAGAGCTGATTCTACTTTTCCTAATTTGGGCTTAGTTTTTACTTGTCTCTGATCTAACCAGCTAATGGCAGGTCGCAAGGGTTGATTATCTTCCCCCATTGGAATAACTGTTGCACGCTGAGTGGTTACTGAAACAGCTGCAATAGCTTCCTTGGGTATGGATAGCTTTGGCCACAGTTCTTGGCATGCTTGACACAAGGAATCCCAAAAATAATCTGCATGCTGCTCTGCCCATCCTTTCTGAGAAGAAAAATAAGGCTCAATTTCAACTTTGCTTTTTGCAATAAGCTGGCCTTCCCCATCAAAAACCATAGCTCGGACACTCTGAGTTCCATTATCAATACTCAGAAAATACTTTTCATTTTTCATAAGAACCTCTTCTTAGGCATTGCTAGGAAGACTGTAATACTTTTTCCAAATTGTTTCATAGCGAGTGACTTCTTGTTGCCATCGCTCATCATCCCAATTTTGGTTAGATAAAAATAGTTCTTTTAGAGCTGGATAGAGATTAGTACCTCCATTGGGTAGACACATACCTAAACGGGTTCTTCTAAGCAGAAGATCATCAAGATGCACAACGGCTTCATATTTTATAGCCCAACGGCATTCAGCTAGAGAGAATTCTGTTTCATTAAGATTACGATGTTCATCTGGCGAGCTTTCATTTACAAGCTCAATCGCTTTTTCACCATATCTACCAAGCAAACGTTGAGCCCAGCTAGTATTTTGAGGTGACAGAGACTGGGGAGTAATTGTTGGAGTTAAGAACACTCTATCGTCGGATATCTCTTTAGCTTGTGGAAGATTATTTTTAGCTGCTGCTAGAGCGTCTAATGCGATCAATCGGAAGGTAGTAAGCTTACCGCCGCTAACAGTGATCAATCCATTATCAGACCAAACAGCATGATCTCGACGTTCTTTTGAAGGGTCTTTACTTTTTTCTGCACCAATCACGGGGCGAACGCCAGCCCAGGTTGATAAAACATCACTGCGATTGAGTGCCTTGTTTGGAAATTGGCTATTGAAAGCTTTTAATAAATAATCTATCTCTTGATCAGAAATGCCGGCCTCAATATCTATATCTCCATCATGATCAATATCTGTTGTGCCGATAACCGTTGTTCCCTCCCACGGGTATACAAAAACACCTCGCTTATCATCCACATGCAGGAAAGTCATGACATCAGAAATGGGAAATAAGGATTTAGCAATAATAATGTGACTGCCACGCAATGGCCTAATGCGAGTCTCGCTGTTAACAACATTTCTAAGTCTGTCTGCCCAGGCACCTGTAGCATTAATAACGACCGGGGCATTTAAGTGAATCAATCCAGAATGATCACTGTCTTGAATGCTCACGCCAGAAACCTGGCCGTCTGTTAATAAGAGATCCTCAACTTTTGTGTAATTTAAGGCATAGCCGCCATCATCAATACTGTCTTGTAAGACGCGAAGCACTAATCGAGAATCATCCACCATCGCATCTGTATAACAACTTGCCCCCTGAAGTTTATTCTCATCTAGACCCTTAAAACGCTCCAATAATTCCTTGTTATTGCAGTATCTATTATCTTGAGCACCAGCAAAAAAGTCATAGATGGTTAAAATGATCTTCATAGCTATGCGGCCAGGAAATTTACCTTTTCTAAAAGTGAAGTAAAAAGAAATTGGGTCAACCAATCCTGGAGCTTCTTTTAAAAGCCGCTGTCTTTCTTGAACTGATTCTTTGGTAAGTTTTATATCGCCAGCAGCAAGATAGCGCAAGCCTCCATGAACCATTTTCGATGATCGGCTTGAGGTACCCCATGAAAAATCTTGTTGCTCAAGCAATAATGCTCTGTAACCTTGACGTCGTGCTTCACGAAGAACGCCGGCGCCAGTAATACCTCCACCAATAACGATAATATCCCAATCCAAATGCTCACCATTACGCATTTTAGATAAAAGTTGTTCGCGATTAGTAAATCCAGTCATGGTTGATTAGTGCTTATCATCAGGAAGTAACTTTCCTGGATTCATTTGACCTTTGGGATCAAATTGTTCACATAAACTATTAATTGCTGCGATGCCAAGCTTGCCTTTCTCAGCTGTTAAATAATTCTTATGGTCACTGCCTACACCATGCTGATGACTGATAGTGCCGCCATGAGCAACAATCTGATCGGCTCCAGCTTTTTTTAACTTCATCCATCGATTCATTCCCTGCTCATAACTTTTACCTATGCGAAACAAATAAGTGGTGTAAATGCTCGATCCCTGACCATAGACGTGAGATAAATGAGTATAAGCATGCACTTGCTCACCCTCATCATCCAAAGCTGTTCGAATTGCTTGCTCAATATTTTCTGCAGCTTCAGAAACTTTTGACCAATCAACGGCTGTCTCCATGGTATCTACAACATAGCCTTCTGCTCCTAGCGGATCTCGAAGATATGGAGCGCGGAATCGACCATGAGCCCAATTCTCACCAAGACCAGATTCATCTGCAACACCACCAAGACCATTGCAGTGATCAAGCGCTAATTGATAGGCAGCATCACAATGACGAGCGGAGCCAGTGACCCCAAATGTCATCATGACTTTACCTTCTCCAATGCCTTTTTTAGATAGTGATTCCTCTAAGGCAACTACCCCACTGCTGTCGCTGCCCGCGCCCATGTATAGAAGACTGGTTGTCTCAAGTGGGTTGCTTAATCGCACCATAGACAAAGCTACTCGCTGCTGAATCAATTCCCTCGCAGCACTAATCCCAATTTCCCAAGAAGGAAAAAAGATCACTTGGAATTTTTCTTTCTCTGGCAAGGGTGTAATGCGCACAGTAACTTCAGTAATAATTCCCATGCGACCCTCTGAGCCAAGAATCATCTCACGAACATCGGGGCCGGCTGAAGATGCTGGAATGGTTGGAATTTTCATGGTGCCATTGAGGGTTTCGATAGTACCTCCTGCAAACATATTTTCTATGCGCCCATAATGCAGAGATTGTTGGCCGCTTGATCGACTAGCCACCCATCCGCCCAAAGTAGATAGCTCCCAAGATTGGGGAAAGTGGCCTAGTGTGTAGCCATGTTTTTTTAGCTCTTCCTCCACAACAGGACCTGGAGCTCCCGCTCCAAAGGTGGCTAACTGACTTTCAGTATCAATACTCAACATGGAATTCATTTTTGCCATATCTATCGTCAATACCGGCTTATCGCTTGTCTCGGGATTAATATGACCCACCACCGATGTTCCTCCACCATATGGGATAACTATCAAATTATTTTCTTTAGCGTGAGCTAGAAGTTCTCGAACCTGCTCTGATGATTCTGGGAATGCAACGCCATCTGGAAAGGTATCAACATTACCACTATGCATTTCTAACCAATCAGGCAAACTTTGGCCACGCGCATGACGAACTCTTGTTTCTGGATCAGTGTTTATTTGCGGGTGATCATCAAGACGAGTATTGGGAACTTTAGCAATCACCTCATTAAGGGTTGCCTGACTAAGCGCTGTGCCTGGTCCAACAAGGGCCTCCAATAAAGCGCGAAGACCATCACTAAGTTCCATAGTCAGATCACTATCTTCGTTTCCCCAACCATTCCATAAACGCATTGATTTCTCCTAATTAGATTGCCTTAATCACTTTTCAAGCAACCCTTGCCTCTTGGCCCATTGATGAGTTACTTTCATCCCCTCTTCGAATGAAACTTCAGGCTTCCACCCAAGAATCCGCTCAGCTTTTTTAATTGAAAACCAACTCTTGGTTGAAAGCTGTTTTACAGTCGATGGCGAGGCTTCATTTAGGTTACCCATAAGATCAGCCAATTTTGATGCAATTGCAGATATCCTCAAAGCCAGTTTTGTGGAAACGAGCATAGGTCCTTTTTTACCGAGCCAATTATAATGAGGAGTGAAATACTCTTTGGTAGACATATAGCCCTTGCAAGATAAATTAAAAATTTCGCCAGCTGCATCTGAATGCCCTGAGGCCATTGCTATACCTCGAACTAAATCATCAATATATATGGGTCTAAAGAAACCCTCTCCTTTTTCTGGAAGCATAAACTGATTTTTAGCAATTGCTTCTAATGGAGCAATAATCCAAGGGCGGCTACCCGGACCATATGCATCTCCTGGACGGATTATCACCACTTCTATTTCGTCATTGGTCTGCTCGCTTAAGACAACATGCTCTGAGGCTAGTTTTGTCAGAACATAGCTACCTCCATCGGCATGCACAGGATGAGTTTCATTTATCTCACCCTCTGCTGTATTTCCATAAGCCACGATTGATGAAATTTGCACGAAACGTCGAACTTTGTGCTCTTTTGCTGCTTGAATTAAATTGCGAGTTGCTAAGACGTTAACACGCCACATATCAGAATCTTGCATCGCATTAGAGACCAGTGCAGCTGTGTGAATAATCACATCGCATTCTTGTAGTTGCTGACTGATTGTATCTGGTTGAGATATATCACCTTCAACAATATCATCACCATTACCAACAAGATCAACCCCTACAACATCTTGATCCTGATTTTGGTAATAACGCATTAATGACCCGCCAATGAATCCATTCGCACCAGTTATAAGTACCTTTTTAATAGCTTGTTCGCTCATATGAAAACCTTAACAAAATAATGCTAACTTTTCAGTCCATATTCTTTCTATAAAAAGAACCGAAAATCTTTGTTATTAATGACTTTGAAAAGAGACGCGTAATGATTGTAGTGAACTTATTAGCAAGGCCAGGAACTACAATATCCTTACCAGCAAAACATGCTTTTATACCGATTTCAGCTACATCTTTAGCTGACATCATCATGCCAGATGGAATGCGAAGAGTTGCACCTTGATCAGGGTTATCCATCATTTTTGTAGCAGTATAACCAGGGCATAATGCAGTTACCTTAACCCCGCTATTTGCAGCAATCATTTCATTAGATAACGCTTGAGAGAAAGACACAACATAAGCTTTTGATGCAGCGTAAACATTCTGATTTGGAATAGCCATCCAACCAGCTAGTGAGGCCACATTCAAGATATGCCCGCCTCCATTAGCTGACATATTATCTGCATATAAGTGAGTCAAAGCTGTAAGGGCCATTACATTAACTTGAATCATTTTTTCTTGGGCTTCAAGGCTGAGTTTGGTAAAAAATCCATTGTGAAGAAGCCCAGCATTATTGATTAAAAAATTTACTTTCAATCCACTATCTTCAACGCGTTGAAATAAATTTTGAGCTGCTTTGGGTTCTGATAAATCAGCTGCCATAACAGTGCAATTAACTCCAAACTCATCACTCAATTTAACTGCCAACTGATCAAGCTTTTCTTTACGACGAGCGACAAGAATCAAATCATAGCCTCGTCCTGCAAGAATCTGAACAAATTCAGCCCCTATTCCATCGGAAGCACCGGTAACTAAAGCGACCTTATTTGTAGAAGTACTCATTGAGCACTTATTTTAACTTGACTTTAACCAAATAGGTGAAGACCAAGCTCTCTCTTGAATTGTGGCAGGTAAATCTGATCTAGGCTTTTCACCAACTCTAACTGCATCCCATGTTGACCATCTGCAGACTGGATTTTCAAGTACTCTAGAATAATAAAAAGTATTCTGGCCATTTTGAAATTCAGGATCTTGCCAAAAAACTTTCATTTCTCTTGATCCAGAGTCTGCGCTAATAGAACAATCACTTAAATCAACCCAAGCCTCATTATCAGGACAACGATTGGTCGAAGGATCAACGCTTAATCCATTAGAACATGCTACATCGTAAACTTTTTCTTTATGCTCTCCATCTTCTAACCATCCTTTAATAATTTGAGTTCTCTGCAATGGAGCTCCCATCGGATCTGCGATCGCCCAAACTAAAAACGTTGGATTTTTATTTGATTCAGTATTGAGCGTTCCCCCCATCGGAATACTGTTGGCATATGCATCTTGAATAAGAGTTAAATCATCAAGTTGAGAGTTCTCTAAATCATAGCCTGCAAAAAATCTTACTTTCATTCGTGGTCCACTTGTAGCAAATGTTTCTTTGCGGCGAAAAGCATCATAAATGGCTTCTCGTGTATTTTCTTCAGCCCAAACACCAGCAAGACCGGAAGCTGAAAAATTAATCACGCGATCGTTTGCAGCAAAATAGTTTTTACCATCAACTTCTTTAAGAATATTGGGTCGCAACGCCTTTAAAAATGTTCCATAGAATCTTTTGAATGGAATAGAGCCTCTCAACTCAGCTGTCGCATCAAGAATGCCTACTTTTGAGAAAAAAACTTCTTCACTGTCTGATGGTCCAGAAACATGCGTGTCGCTTGAGCCTATTAATCCAAATTTATATGGATTGCTTAAACCTTTTTCTGCAAGACTTAAACCTCTTAAGTATGCATCTCGAACATAGCTCCCTTTTAAGTTACTGATAAGTTTTTCTTCCTCCATTCCCGTTTTTACCTCGAAAGCTGCCCACTCATCATTTTTAGACAGCAATGGATGAGTTTCTGAAGTGCCTTTGACTTGAGTTATTTCAACCAAAGGCTCATTGAAAGCTCGTTTCTTTGTGTACTCTTCATCAATGGGGCCGCCATTATAATCAATGAGAGCAAAAGTAGCTCCTCCAGAGATATTTGAATTATGAGGAATAGCAAGACTCTCAACTCCTTTGGATCTCATTAAATTCATCCAATCCCAGAGCTCCTCAGGATCTTGACTATCAGCCCTGGTAAAAATTTTAGCTGGGAGATCTTTTGTATCTTTAAATATGACATTTCGATGTAAATATTTATCATAAAGATCAAAACTGGAAGTATATTCGTAGGCAGCAAAGGTAGTGAAAGTGCCTGGAGCATAAGCCTCATCAGCAGCTTTAATAGTTTGTTGCCATACTGATTTACTTACCTCCTCTATGATAGAGCTATCTATGGTTCCATCATCAAGACCTTTCCTGACTGCTTGACCAAAAGGTCTAAAGAGACCAGCCCTTTTAATAAGAGAAAAGAGTCCATCATTTACTGATTCATTTAAATTGTGAAGGGGCTTAGCAAGCTCATACTTTGAGAATTCAGAGGTTGTATCAGCAGCCTCCTTCATCAATCCCATAAAGACACCATGGTCAGTAACTGCGTAAAAATCCAATGGTCTGCTAAGTTGGATTAGGAATCCGCTTGGATGCAGTATTGGATAACCTTGCGCATACTTATATGCGTCTGCAGGTGTACTAATTGTGCCAAAAGTATAAGCATCAAATGAATTTGCTGTATGAACATGTAGGTCACCAAAATATGCATTTTTATTTGGGTTAGGCAATGGCCTAGGTTGAATTTCAACTTGCAGTAATGGTTTATCATGCAAAGATACTTCTAAATTTGTTGATTTATTTGAATCTGAGCATGATGCGACAATCAAAACAAGCACGACTAACAAATTATTTTTAATTTTCATACCTATTCTCCCAAACGTTTAAATATTTCTTCTTTTAAAAGCCACATTCTATCCTGTCCCCAGACATAAAATGGATTGCCTCCATCTTGGTCAGTAATCTTAAAACTTGGAACCCCCCAACAATTTCCTGCATACATGTCTTCAAGATTATCATTGAGAATTTTTTTCCATCGCTTGGTGTTTAAATCTTTTTTTATTACCTGCCAATCAAGACCAAGATCAGTTACTACATTTTGTAAAAAACTTTCATCACCTATATTAATTCCATCCTGAAATGATGCTTTTAATAATGCTTCAATATACTCAAAACCTTTGCCTGCCTCATCAATAACTGGAAACAATGAGTAAGATTTTCGAGCTGGTTTCCCGATGGGCGAATAGATAGATTTCATTTCATGATTATGCCTTCTGCCCTCTCTTGCAGCATCTGAAATAATATATTTTGCTTTGAAGCCTGGAATGGTCATCATGCGCATCAGCATGGGTAATACAGGTTTTGTAATAAGATTGACTGGGTAATCTTCTCGCATTTGTTGAACTCTTTTGGTGCTTACAAAAGTGTATGGGCTATTTAAAGATGGATAGTAATATAAATTTAATTTTTGATCTGATTTAAAGCCCTTGGGAGCATTTAATTCTAGCGAGCAAATATTTTGATTTTCATGAGGTTTCTTTGCGCCTAAATCAGCAAGCCTTTCCTCTAAATGTGGCAAACGATCAACGCCCCAATAAAGTTCTTTTTCATAATAAAATGCAGAGCCAAAATAATAACCCTTATCGTCTCTAATTTTATTGCCTTGAATTAAGTGTTCTTTGACCTCAGCCTTGGTAGCAAAATAAGAAGAGGATAATGCATCCAAAGCAGCAGCATCGCCTTGCCATAAAGCAGAGCTAATTTTAGTTGATATTTCGATAAGATCTTCTGGTTGGACAGCAGTTAATATTGAGTTTGCCAGATCTACTAACTCTTTTGCAGGATATTCATTGGCTTGAAAATTAATGTTGTAAAAAGGTGCAATTCGTTTTACATCTTGTAAACAATATATGTTGTACAAAGAAGGTTCATGAACTGCATCAAGATTTTCTTCTCCGACCAAAATGAACTTGAGAGTTATTTCATAAGAAGACTTTAACTGTTCTAAACATTGAATGGTTAAATGAGAGTATGGGTCATCTACTTTATGAAAATACAAAACTTCATGCGGTCTGTTCGCTGCTTGTCTTGCAGATTCTGTTTCGCTTCTGATCTTTTGAAATAATTCATAACTGGAGAAAGTATTCATTATATGATTTCTAGCTTTTGCACTTATGGTCCGCCTGGACATGAAATTTCTAAAAGCTTTTATCATTTTAATATTCTCATTTGCTAGTCTAGATCACTTGCATCATGACGTTCAACAATCGCATTGTCTTCAGGACTAGGCGCCCTGTTTACTCTTGAGCCTCTTTTGTATGAAGGTCGCTCTGCAATTTCTTCTGCCCAACGAACAACATTTTTATAAGATGCTAAATCCAAAAACTCTGCTGAGTTATATGCATTACGTAAAATCAAAGTTCCATACCATGAATGCACTGCTATATCTGCAATATTAAATTCATCTCCTGATAAATATTGTCTTTTTGATAAGTTCTTATCTAGAACATCTAACTGACGTTTTACTTCCATAGCGAAACGATTAATCGGATATTCAAATTTTTCAGGCGCGTAAGCATAAAAATGTCCAAAGCCACCACCTAGGTATGGAGAACTGCCCATGCCCCAAAAAAACCATGACATACATTCAGCTTTTTTAGACTGATCAGTTGGAATGAGCTCTCCAAACTTTTCAGCTAAATAAAGCATAATTGCGCCGGACTCAAAAACACGGGTAGAAGGTTTAGTGCTCATATCTAATAATGCAGGGATTTTAGAATTTGGATTAATTTCAACAAAGCCGCTTCCAAACTGCGCTCCTTCACCAATATTAATGAGAAATGCATCATATTCTGCTCCCTCATGACCAAGTGCTAGAAGCTCCTCTAGCAAAACTGTAATTTTAATTCCGTTTGGCGTGCCCAAAGAATAAAGCTGAAGAGGATGCTTGCCTATTGGTAACTCTTTTTCATGTGTAGAGCCTGAAATAGGTCTATTAATATTGGTGAACTTGCCGCCACTTTGATTTTCCCACTTCCAGACTTTTGGGGGAACGTATGTTGATGAATCGCTCATGCCACTCCTTAAATTAAATATGATTAAGCGCTAATGTCTTTATATAGTATTGTCATATATTGTGTCAATTTATCGCTATGACTGAAAAAAATAAGTTAAAATAGTTGTGATAAATATGGGGGAATAAAATAAAAATGAATAAATCTTTTATAGGTCTAGTGGTTGTTTCAACAATTTTTTTGATATATGCGACAGGGTTTTATACAAACTTTCAAACTGATTCAGCTTTGGAGATTGTTGACTTTTCAATAGATCAGCCGGAAACGGAAAATGCTGCACCCTCTAATCCAGACCGAATTCCTCTTTATGGTGACTTGCATGTTCATACGAAGTATTCATTTGATGCATATATTTTTGGTGTGACAGCTACTCCTTATGATGCTTACAGATATGCAAAAGGTGAGGCCATCAAGCATCCTTTAGGTTTTGATATGAAATTAAGAGAGCCTTTGGATTTTTATGCAGTTACTGATCATGGTTTTTACATGGGGATGATAGAAAATTATGCTGATACATCCTCAGAGATGTCAAAAAATGAATGGACCAAGCCAATGCATAATCTGAATAGACCCGAAAATGTTACGGTTGATTCACTGGGCGCAAGAGCCGACCTGTTCAGTTCTGTCTTAACTCAAGCAATCGTCAAGCCTTACCCATATTGGCATCCAAAAGTTTGGAAAGCTTGGTTCACTAACAACATTCAAGTAGCCCTTCAATCATTTGATTATGATGTGCATAAATCTGCATGGGCAGATGTTGCAAATGCAGCAGAAGAATTCAATAAACCAGGAGAATTTACTACGTTCATTGGCTATGAATTTACAACTTCAACAGATGTTGAGGGTGGCAACTTGCACAGAAATGTTATTTTTAATTCTTCAAATGCTCCCATTAGACCTTGGACAAGAATTGATTCCATAAATCCAGAAGATCTTTGGACATGGATGGATGGTTTAAGAGATAAGGGCGTCGATTCTTTGGCCATGCCTCACAATAGTAATGGCTCTAATGGCCAAATGTTTGAGGTTGAAACATTTAGAGGAAATCCAATCAGCATAGAATATGCTGAAAAGCGAATGCGAAATGAGCCTGTTGTTGAAATGACCCAGGTTAAAGGAACCTCTGATACTCACCCACTTCTTTCTCCAGATGACGAATGGGCAGATTTTGAAATCATGGATAAAAGAGTTGGAAGCAGGCCTCCAACATACAGCATGCCCCAAGGAGGCTATGTTAGAGATGCATATTTAAGAGGCCTAACCTTAGACTGGGAAGGTCGTGGTAATCCTTATAAATTTGGTCTAATAGGATCAAGTGATACTCATACTGGTGCTGGAGGATTTGATGAAGATAATTATTGGTCGAAGGCTGGAGTATTGGATGGAACTGATATGGGCAGAGGAAGTGTACCTTTAACTCCAGATAGAATTGAACAACTGGAAGAATATGCTGAGCTTTATGATCAGCCTATAAGCATTCAGGATATTGAGGGTAGAACCTATGCAGATGTTGGATTTGATCAATGGAGTGCATCAGGCCTGGCAGTTGCATGGGCAGAAGAAAATACTCGAGATTCTATTTTTCAGGCCTTCAAAAGAAAAGAGACATTCGCTACAACAGGTACAAGAATGGCAGTCAGATTCTTTGCTGGATTTGACATGCAGTCAATTGATTTAGATTCTGAGGATATGGTTAAAAATGCCTATGCAAAAGGTGTCACCATGGGTGCAGATCTATTTAGCCAAGATAATCAAACGCCACAATTCTTAGTTTGGGCTCAGCGTGATAAATTAGGAGCTCCGCTTCAAAGAGTACAAATCATCAAAGGATGGATTGAAAATGCCTCTGGAACCCCGAAGGAGAAAGTTTATGATGTTGCATGCTCAGATGGACTAACAGTAGATCCCATGACTAATCGCTGTCCTGATAATGGCGCTAAGGTAAACATCAATAATTGCTCCATCTCAAGTGATGTCGGAGCGGTCGAGTTAAAAACTACTTGGGTGGATCCCGATTTTGATCCAACTATTAAAGCTTTTTATTATGTTCGAGTTTTAGAAAATCCGACATGTAGATGGTCTACATGGGATGCATTAAAAGCAGGAGTCAAGCCAAGACCTGATCTAGATGAAACGATTCAAGAACGCGCATGGTCTTCTCCTATTTGGTATATACCTAAGTCAAGTGAGCTAAATATTATTCCCTTATAAATTTTAGGAAACTGAAGTGAATCTTAGAATACTTGTATTTTTTGCAATTGGACTATTAATTTTTTTCCTTGATATTGGGTTCAATTCCGAGCAAAGCTCAAAAGATATTTATATTTCAGATCAAGAATTAACCAGTCTTCTTTCGGCATGGAAGTCACAAGTTGGAAGACCTCCAAGTGATGAAGAGATCGTTAGTATTATCAATAACTTTGTTCAAGAAGAGATTCTATACAGAGAAGCATTGCTTTTAGAGTTAGATCAAGAAGATCGAATTATCAAGAGAAGATTGGCTCAGAAAATTACTTTTTTAAAACAAGAAACGATTCCAGATGATCCATCGCAAGAAGAATTAGAAAATTTTTTTGATCTAAATAAAGATAATTACTTTGTTCCAGCAACCTACTCTTTCTCACATCACTATTTTTCAAAGGAGTCTAATGCCAAAGAAAGAGCAGCCAAAGCTTTCAATGGCTATAAAACAAATGGGACTGAAATAATAGGTGATCCCTTTTTTCTAGGAAAAAACTTTTATCAAAACAGCGCAAATGAAATTAAAAAAAATTTTGGCGAGTTATTCTTTTCAACTATCGAGAATCTTTCTTTGAATGAGTGGTCCGGGCCTCATGAATCTGTTTTTGGTCAACATATTATTCTCTTAAAGGAGGTTCAAAATGGATTCTCTCCTCCCCTAGAAAAAGTACTAATAAAGGTTCAACAAGACTATCTATCGCAAGCCCAAGATAAAGCGATTGATGAATATATTAATGAAATAAGGTCTCAATACAGAGTCATCATCAATCCAGATTATAAGTTCTAATGGCTTGTAAGCTCGTTAAAACATTAGCCATACTTTTTTGCTCAACGGCACTATTCTCTCATGAGTTTAATCCAGCCCACCTGGTTATAAATGAGCTAGTTGAAAATGAATACGAGGTTAGCTGGATGTACCCTATTAAAAATATAGGTGCTAGAGCAGAAGTTTTTTTTCCTGAAAGTTGCGAGAGAAAGAACCAATTACCTAGTCAAAAGGGAAAGTATCTAGTTGAAAAAATATCGCTAAATTGTGCAAACTCTCTTAAAGGCCAAATAATTTCAGTCAATAACCTGAGCGTACTCACAGATGCATTGGTAACAATCACTCACTCTAATGGAGAGGTGTTTGAAGGGCTAATGAACCTCAAGAGATCATCAATAGAGATCCCATTGAATGAGCAGGTTTATCCAGTTGGATATTTCACTCTGGGTATTGATCATTTATTAAGTGGAAATGATCATATCCTCTTCATACTAGGATTACTTTTTTTAATTTCTGGATTTTTAAATGCAGTTAAAACAATTACAGCTTTCACTTTTGCTCACAGCATTACCTTAGGCTTATCAGTATTTGAGTTGGTGTCACTGCCTCAAGCAACTGTAGAAGCCATAATTGCGCTCACTATCATTTATCTTGCATTAGAGGTTAGTGAAAGCAAAAAATATAAATCTACACCCTGGCTCATTGCATTTGGCTTTGGATTGCTGCATGGGCTAGGTTTTGCTAATGCCCTGACGGGAATTGGTATTGGAAATGAGCAGCTGCTACTTTCTTTGCTGTTCTTTAACCTGGGGATTGAAGCAGGTCAGCTTATGTTAGTCCCAATATTTGGATCAGTTATATGGCTTGCTCATAAATTTAATTTATATAAGCAATCTGCCACCCTCACCTCATTGATTTTGGGTGGCATGGGTTTTTTCTGGCTCATCGACAGAGTGACTGGAATCTTAGGATAAATCCCAAATTTTAGAATTAGAAATTTCCTAATCTCTTGCCAATAATTGCATCTGCTTCGCCCATAATCCCATCGATTAACTCTTTTACTGTTGGAATATCATTGACTAATCCAGCAACCATGCCACAAGACCAAGCTCCAACTTCCATTGTGCCCTCATGCATAATTTTTGGATAAACGCCGGCAACTTCATCGGCTATATCTTGAAAGGTGAGCTGGTCACCTAAAGCAGCTTCTTTTTCCATAAGACGCTCTACAGCTTCATTGTTTAATACTCTTTCAGTATTTCTGAGAGAACGCATAATTAATCTGGTATCTAATTCCGACGCATTCACAATTGAATCTTTAACATTTTGATGAACAGGAGCTTCTTGGGTAGCTATAAACCTTGTACCCATATTCATGCCTTCTGCTCCAAGAGCCATTGCCGCAACTAAACTTCTCGCATCAGCCATACCGCCTGAGGCAACAAATGGAATTTCAAGTTCATCAGCAGCTCTTGGCAAAAGAATAAAATTAGGTATGTCATCTTCACCAGGGTGTCCGCCACACTCAAAACCATCCACGGAAACTGCGTCACACCCGATGGATTGGGCTTTTAAAGAATGTCTTACTGAGGTGCATTTGTGAATCACCTTAATACCGGCTTCTTTGAGAGCTGGCAAATACTCAGCAGGATTTCTGCCTGCTGTCTCAACAATTGGAACGCCGCCGCCAATAATTACATCTACCAATCCTGGATAATCTGGAGGAGTTAAGGAAGGCAAGAAAGTTAGATTCACAGCAAAAGGCTTATCGGTCATTTCCTTGCATCGAGCTATCTCATCAGCAAGCTTTTCAGGGGTTCCTTGAGTTAAACCAGTAATTGTTCCAAGCCCGCCAGCATTTGATACTGCAGCAGCTAATTCTGCAAAACCAACATGATGCATGCCACCTTGAATAATAGGATGCTCAATTCCGAATAGTTCTGTAATTTTAGTTTTCATGTTTTCTCCTTTTTTTCACTTCATATCAACTGGGGTTAAAAAATCTTCATATTGCTTTTGCAGTCTCTGCATTCCTGATATCCATCTGTCTCTATCATTTCCCTTTCTGGAAACATACTCAGCCACTTCTGTATGAGGTAATACTAAAAATTTTTCTTCAGCAATGCATTTCAAAACTTCTTGTGCAACCACATCGGGCTCCATCATTCCATCTACACCTGCAACACCAGGACCTTGAGCGGTCATAGCTGTTCTAACTGCTTGAGGGCAAAGACAAGAAACACCAATACCCTTTTCTCCATAAGTAATCTTGACCCATTCAGCAAAACTTACCGCTGCTGCTTTGGTCACTGAGTAACCTGCTGCTCCTAACTGAGTTAAAAGCCCAGCTGCTGATGAAGTGTTGACTAAATAGCCTTCTCCTCTTTCAATCATTTGAGGTAAAACATGTTTGGCTGCAAAAATATGAGATTGAACGTTCACATCCCAAATATTCTGCCAATCAGAGGCTTCAACTTCAAAAAATCCTGGCACGCCCCCAATTCCTGCATTGGAACAGAAAATATCTGTGCCGCCAGCATGTTCATCTGCTTTTTGGATAACATTAATGATGTCTTTTTCATTGCCAACATTTGCTTGAACAGCAATGCCATTAACTGAATCGGCTGTTTCTTGTGCTCCGTCTAGATTCATATCTACAGCTACAATGGATTGAGCATCAGCCTCATGAAAAGCTTCACAAAGAGCTTTTCCAATTCCACTGGCAGCACCAGTTACAACAACCCTTTTATTTTTTACATCCATTAATTTATCTCGGTAATTATTATTTCATCTGAGTCTAATGGTAAAACAACCATAGTGCCATCCTTTGATGAGCTCCAATCTTTTCTGATTTCATCAACACCTCGAAAAAACATTCTTTCCGTTAAATTATTTCTAGGCGCAGGAGTTAGATGATAAAACATTAAATGATCGACATTTGCTAAGTTAGCTGCTTTAGCTGCTTCAATGGGCGTTGCATGATATGTCTCAATATCATCTAAGATTTTTACTAACCCTTGATTATCAGCTAGAGCTTTTTTCATAATAGCTAGCTGATGATTGGCTTGAGCTTCATGAAATAGCACGTCAGCATCTTGAGAATGCTTGATAAGATTTTCACTATAAGAAGTATCACCACTAATAACAATTGACCTACCCTTATAGTCAAATCTATAGCCTAGAGCTGGTTTAACAGGATCATGAGGCACCCTAAACGCTGTGACCTTCAAACCATCTTGATCAATTATAACTGGGTTTGATAAATCTACTGGAAAGGCGTTAAACCCAGCGATATCCCTTGGCGCCACTTCATCACCATGATGCTCATGTCTAAATTGGTAGTCCAACTGATATGCATCCTCAAAACCTTGAGTTACGAGCTCAACTCCTTGAGGACCATAAACATCCATAGGCTTTGTATGGGAAGAATTAACCCAAGTCATTAAGTGAAGATCCGCAAGATCTGATATGTGATCTGAGTGAAGATGTGTTAGAAGAGTACCGCGAATCTTATTTGCATCTATCCTCCAATTATTGAGATTATTTGCACTGCCATCACCAATATCTACAACATAATAATTGCCACCTGCATTAATTAGAACACATGTTTGCGCCCTTCCAGGAGATGGAAGTGGAGATCTAGATCCACATACAACAGCTGATAATGAATTGTCATTTAGATCAGCGGTTGCGCTGCCTAAGCTTTGAACAAATCTAAACATAAGCCGATCTTGAACAGCAGGAACTCTTGTTAAAACTGATACTAAAATAAAGCCAACAAGACCAATAATAAAGATATATTTAAGCAGCTTCATTATTTCAATCCTCAGTTGCAATTCTTGGGCCAGCAAAAATTAAAAATAAACCTACAACCACCTCAACAATAATTGCTGGCATAACAAATGGTGCGCCGTATAGGACAGCTGAAAGAGTTCTGTATAAAGCTGCCACCAGCAATAACATTGAAGGCGCGTAAAACCAATGACGAGTTTGCGTGAGGGCTCCAATTAATGTCATGGCACCCACGGTTATAAAGAAACTTCCCATATCACCAATTTGAGCACTCAAGCCAACACCTTCCAACAAGGGCATGCCAAGTTGCTCTGCAATACTTGCAGGAGCAATAATCCACTGCAGTCCATTTATTAGAAACAAAACTCCTAAAAGGCCGGCGACTATTCTTAAAACATTTTTCATTTTTTTCTCCGTTTAATTTGACCAATAAATATATTCATCTTCCCCTTCATATTCCTGCCCGTCATATTTATCAATCATGATTGGGACTTCGTATGAAGATGGAAATAAAGGATCTTGTTGTTCAGAGTTGAATTGAACTAACAGTTCCTCAATCAACCTAACTTCTTCAGGGTGATTTTCGATAATATTGTTTTGTTCTACTGGATCTACTGAGGTATCAAATAACCAGCGCAAGTTCTCTTTTATACTGATAATGTATTTCCATTTTCCATGCAGAACTGACTGATGATTACCTGAGCGCCAAAAAAGAGTTTGGTGAGGCTGACTGGTTGTTTCATTTGCTATGTAAGGCAATAAATTAACGCCATCTAACTCATCCTCATGTGAGGATTGAATTCCAGCTGCTGACGCAATGGTAGAGAAAATATCAAAATGATGAACAGCACTATTTGATTTTTGTGCCGGGTTAATTTCATCTGGCCAGCTAACTATATATGGAACTCTAATTCCCCCCTCAAAAAAGCTAATTTTCCAACCTCTATAAGGTTTATTAATATCATCAAGCTCAATGTAGTTTGCCCCACCGTTATCACTGGTAAAGATGATCAACGTTTTGCCATGTATATCCAGATCTTTTAATTTCTGAATAACTTTTCCAACGCTCCTATCAAGAGCTGCAATCATTCCTGAATAGACCTGAAGATTATGGCCTTCCATGTGACTCATTTGCTCAACATCACTTCTTAAAGCCTGCAGTGGGTTGTGGATTGCCCAATGGCTTAAATATAAAAAGAAAGGTCTATTTTTATTATTTTCAATGACCTTCAGAGCCTCATCGGTGTAGTAATCTGTAAGGTATTTATCAGGTGCAAATAATTCACCTTCATTAAATGTAGCTGAATATTGACCAATGCCCCAAATCATCTGATCGATTCTTGTATCAAATTTGGCATTCACAACATCAGGATGATCTTCAGGCAAATAGAGTGGGCCAACCATAGACAAAGAGTCTTGAAACCCTTGGCTAAGAGGATCCATGCCATATGCATGACCAAGATGCCATTTCCCGATATGAGCTGTGTAATAACCTGCATCCCTTAATACCTCAGCAATAGTGATTTCTTCGGTGGGCATCCCTTGCTGCATAAAGGGGGGGATTTTTGAAGCTACTTCTCGATCGATTCTTGCTTTTAGCTCTTCATCACTCTCATTAGCAAGCCAATTCATTATCAATCTCCCTGTCGCAGGAACAGGAGTAAATTCATATCCAAATCTAGTTGGGTATTTACCAGTCATAATTGAAGCTCTAGATGGAGCGCAAGTTGCATTGGCAGCATAGCCTCTGGTGAACAACATTCCACTTTTGGCTAAGGCATCTATGTTTTGGGTTTGCAGTGTTCCATCTGCAGCCCCGCCGTTATGCATAGATATATCGTTATAACCCATATCATCAGCAAGAATTAGAATTATGTTTGGTCTATCATCCTCGCTAGGAACTTCCGGTCCTTTAGACCAAGAGGTGGGAATGTTTTCTTGAACAGGCATGGTGATACTTGCTATCTTTGGAATAGACCAAATAAGAATATTGACTTTATATTCCCAAATTAAAAATACAGAAATTAAAAATATTGGTAAAAAATAAAATAACTTTTTAAGCATCTTATAGATTAACGATAATTCCTTCATTTGGATTGATCTTTCCTGCAACCATTTCTTCATAGATGCTAGTAAAATTTTCTAAACCATGAATTTCTTTAACTTGCATCCAATTTTTACTTTGTATTGCTCTGGCAGTCATGAACGAATTTGTTTTTTCAGCATAGCCATCATGCCCCCAGTCTCCAATGCGTTTTTGGATGTGAGCTGGAGCAAAAAAGAATTCAGTTCTGTCTCTGAGCATTGCTTGACCTAAAGCATCTTCTGCAGTGGTCTCATTATCCCAATGAGTCATGCCTACCGTAAGGCACTTGAGCATGTTATCACCCAACTCCCCATGAAGAGTTCCAAGAATTTCTCGATTACCAGCCATATCAACCATCACAGAACCCAATGAATAATCTACATTACTGAGCTCATCGTAAGAAATCACCTCATCATAACAGCCAAGGTTTTCCACAAACTGTGAATTTGATGGAGATGTAAGCCCAACTATTTTTGGTGCATTTTCAGTATCAGCTAAACCTTGAGCCAGACCAATGGCAGTTTTACTCGAAGCACTCACTACAATTACTTGAGATGCTCCAAGGTATAAATCTTCAGCCAAAGAGTCGCATAGACAAAATGCCGTAATATGAAGTGGGAATAAAAGAGCTCTTACAGCATCCATGGAGGAATCATAATTTTGATCTCCATTAAGCCTTACGTAATTATTATAAACTGGTGGGAGTTCTTTACGATGCTCTTTACCATCGCTAAAGCTTTGATCATTAACTTTGATTGGGCTTAAAATTAATGAATCTGAGCCGGGAAAATAACCAAAAAGTCGCTCGCCAACATTTAAATCTTCAATGTTTGAATGGGTGATTTCAGCAAACCCCCACATAGGTATGCAACCCCATTCATTCTTTTTATCTTGTGTTGCTGGAAAAAATTTCCAATAACCAATCGTATCTCCCGCGACACCGTAAGTTACGTTATTAGCTGTAAAAGCAAAGCTTTCAATCTTAACTGCAATCTCACCATCATGAATAGAAACTGAATCAGTGTCTACAATTCTTGAATGAGTTAAATCAGATTTAAAAGTTTGAAATTGACTCATAATTTTTTCCTTTGGATTATTTTTTTTGTATTAGTGAAAGACTGAAAAGTATTATTAAAAGAAAAGTAATATAAGGAGCCCCAACCGCCCCTGGAGTTGCTCCAACGGTATAAATGCCTTGCACAGCTATGTCTTCTCTTATCAATGGATAACCAAAAGTTCTGAAGCTCCACTCAAATAACCACAGCAAATACATTAATGGAATGAGTGCTCTGTATCGAAATATAACAACCCAGCAAACTAAGCAAAAAATTAGTTGCGCAAAACCCCATAATGAAAAAAATCTATAAATTACAATCATGGGGTCTGGGTCGCCCGCAATAATTGTAAAGTTAGCTATTTCATGAAACCCATACTGCTCAAATAACATGTGAATTATTGATCGCCATGTCATCAAAAGCGTGAAAGCTATAAACCCCCAAAGCGCAATCTTGTAACCTCGAAAATCATTGTTAGCACTTTCAGGGAAGAGTTTATTCAAAATTAAATCCATCCTCGGTGACTTCAATATTTAGTTGTCCAGCTAAGCCTGCTGTCCTGTGTTTTTCACTTTCTCTGTACTCGTCACTTGTAGCCATTTTAAACATAGCTTTTCTGCTGGGATATCTTACAACTGCAACAACATCCCAGAGCTCTTCAACCTCACCAAGAATGAGTCGACTAACATCTCCACCAAATATTGGTTCAGCGCCAACTTTGGCTAAATGCCCTAAAACCTCATCAGCATAAAGAGCATATGCCTCTCTTCCAGTAAGATCAGTTTCTCTTCCATCGGCATATTCTGCTTTTTCTTTAAACTTAATGAGATTGACTGCCAAAAATGGAGCATCTTCTCCTAATGCAAATCCTGCAACCTGAACTGGAGATGGGGTCACCGCATTCTTAAAAATCTTTTCTTCGTTATTGTTAGAATTTCGATCAAAGAAAAAGAAAAAAATTCCAATTAGTAATATTGCGATAAAGAAAAAATATTTCTTCATAATAATTCGTCTTCTTTAAACTCGATATTTAACTGTCCTTCTAGACCAGCCGATCTATGTTTTTCGCTCTCTAAGTAATCGGGGTCCATGATCATTTCAAACATGGCTTTTCGGCTTGGGTACCTAGCAATTCCTACGCTATCCCATAAATCTTCAGCCTCTCCAATCATGAGGCGACTTACTTTTCCAGACAAAACCCAATTTGCTCCTACTTTTTTAAGATGCTCTACAACCTCTTTAGCATATATAGAATAGGCCTCTTTTCCGGTAAGATCTGTCTCTCTTCCATCCTCATATTCAGCCTTTTCTTTAAACTTTAAAAGATTTAGCATTGTTATAGGCGTGTCAGTATCACCCTCAAGAAATCCCTCAATCTGAGTTTTATGAGGTTTTAAATGGTTTTTTACCTCCATAATTATTCTCCCATCGTAATGGCTTTTTGAAAGGCAGGTCTTGCATTAATTCTTGCAACATAGTCCTTAATATTTTGCATTTCCTCGCTCACACATCCCATTCTGTTAGCCATGAAGCATGAGTGTCCAAGCATGAGATCTGCAGCTGAAAAATCTCCAATTAGGTAATCTTTATCAGCAAGATTTTCATTCACTGGAGCTAAAGATTTTGTGAGTAGGTTTTTTGCTTGATTTAAAACAGTTTCATCTCTTCGGTCTGGTGGCAATAAAATAGTCTGAACAACTATTTGATTCATTGGGGGCATAACCATGCCCTCGCAATAGTGGTACCACTGGAGATAAAACGGAAATTCAGAAGAATCTGAACTCGGTTTTAATCCTCCATTCTTATGTCTCTCAAGAACATAATCAATGATGGCGCCTGACTCAAAAATTGAAATATCTCCATCTTCTAATACTGGCACTCTACCTAATGCATGCCTTGATCTGTGCTCTGAAGATTTAAGCCCCTCTTTAGTAAAGGGCATAATATTTACTTCATACTCTAATCCTAACTCTTCTAACAGCCATACAACCCGACCTGCCCTAGTACCAGCCACAAAATGAACTTTTAACATAATTTATCCTCTTTATTTTTTAACCATCTTCTCTGCATTTTTTGCAAATTCTTTGGCTTTTTTATCATCATCTAACAAACTTTCCATTTTTATAGGGACTTCAAGACCTGCACTCATTCCTGGTTGGCCATACATAGCCTTCATCCATCGCTCTAAGTGATTAAGGCCCTCAATTGAAATTCCTGACCATTTATAAGTTCTCACCCAACACCAGTTAGCAATATCTGCAATTGAATAATCTTTTGCTAACCATTCTTGCTTTGCTAAATGATCATCCAAAACCTCAAACAGTCTTCTGCCTTCATTTTGATAACGATCTATAGCTGGCTGAATTTTTTCTGGAAAATATCTAAAAAACACATTAGCCTGCCCCATCATCGGACCTACGCCACCGATCTGAAACATGACCCACTCGAGCACCTTAGCTTTTTCATGCAGATCTGTTGGCATAAGCTTGCCAGTCTTCTCAGCTAGATAGATCATAATGGCGCCTGACTCAAAAATTGGAAGATTATCGGCGTCTCTATCAACAATGGCAGGGATTCTGCCATTTGGACTAATTGCGAGAAACTCAGGTTTTTTTTGCTCATTTTCCATCAAATTAACTACATGAGTCTCATACTCGAGCTCCATGGCCTCTAAGGTGCATGATACTTTATGCCCATTAGGTGTTGGTGCAGTATAAAAATCAATCATGTTTGCTCCTTTATAAAAGATATAAGAATATCAGATAGCTGCTCTGGTCTTGTCCACTGATAAAAATGCCCTCCTCCAATATGAGGTGCACTTTTTGCATTTGGCGCCATTTTGAGGACATCTTTTTCAATACCATTGGTGACTGGATCGTCACCCGCAAATACTGCTAAGAAAGGTTTGGTTGAGGTTTTAAAGAATTCTCTTGCCTTTTTCTGAGCTTCTAAAGATTGATCTGGAAGAGTTGGAACATGACTGGGCATTGCGCGAGGACCCATTTTAAAAGATGGATCTGGAAAAGGCGCTTCATAAGCCTTCATCAGGTCAGAGGTAAATGGTGAGATCTTTGCTAAGCCTAAATTTTCAAAAAGATACTGTCCTATCATAGAAATTTTTGATCTTTTTTCCATCATGGTTGAGTTAATAAATCCTACAGGTAGGTTTTCTGTATCCCAGCAAAATTTTTGCCAATACATAAATTTTAATGATGGATGAAATGTAGGTGATGACTCTTTTGAAAGGTTTTTTCCATCCATCTGCATAACCTCTTTTTGCATGCTCATTGGAGTAAGCTTTAAATTACTTGCTCTAAACTCTTTGACCTTTTCAATTACTTCTTGCGGAACATCTGGGTTATATGGTAATCCAGTATTTCCCATAGATACCTTAATAAATCTATCGGGATCTTGTGCAACCATTCTAAGCCCAATTAAACCTCCCCAGTCCTGACCAAAAAAAGTTAAATTTAAAAAATTATTTTCTTTCAACCATTCACCCATCCAATCTACTTGATTTTGATAGCTGTAATCTTCTCTGGCAGCTGGTTTATCTGATTTACCATAACCTGGTAAGTCTGGAGCAATTACTCTAATGCCAACCTTCACTAAAAACGGAATCATTCTTGCATATAAATAGCTCCAAACTGGTTGCCCATGCATAGCTAAAAGTATTGGGCCATCCTTTGGCCCTTCATCGATATGATGAATTCTTAATGTTGTTCCATCATGAGTTTTAATGTTTGTGTAATGAGGTTCAAAGGGATATTCCTTTAAATTATTAAACCTCTCATCAGGCGTTCTTAATACTTCCATCTCTATTCCTTTACAATTAAATCCTGACAACCAGTTTTCTTTAAAAAGACCATGATTTGATTTTGGTCATCACTATTTAAAGCATTAAATTCATCATTAATCCATTGAAGACATTTTGCTTGATATGGGAAGCTGCGCTGCTTCCATTGAGCACCGTCTATTTGAGTGGTCCAAGTCTTCTCCTCAGCAGCGATAGCTTTTGCATTTGCCAAGAGTGCGGGCAAATAAACTTTGCCGACCTCTTGAAAGATGTCAGCTAAGTCCTCTTGGGCAACCTCATAAGTCAACCAATCGTCTTCCGCGGGATCTATGCCGCTCATGTCCTCCATACGATCCTGCCATGCAATAACTCGCGGTGATATCTCATGAGCAATTGTGCGAGATGTTGGGTCAAAGCCTATTAATGCTGACAATTGACCAAATATTGCATAATCAGCTGATGATGGGCGACTGCCAAATAAAAATGCATTCTTTGACAAGCAATCTTCAAGCTGTTGCAGAAATCTCTTGTAACTTGACTCAATGATTGGAGCAGTTATTTCATTTGAACCTACAACCCAAAGTCGGCTTATCTGTAATTCAGCAAATCCCTGTTTGAAAGCTTTATGTGATTCATCATCAAGACTTACATCATGCAACAATGGCAAAATGGTGCCTGCTTTATCTATATCTTCTTTGAAGTGCCATCTGTAATGAAACATATATTTTGTGACCCACTCATCTCCAAAATCTTCTAAAACATAGTTCAAAAAAGCTAGTTTTGGATCGTGAGGAATCACTCCTCTATCAGGAAATTCATTTTCTAAATGGTGAATGATTGGAGTGGAATCAGTGATTGCTTTATGCGCACCATCAATCTCAAAAATCATCACTGGAAGTAAAACGGGTTTTGGCGCCTCAAGTTTATGTTTTTCAATCAATTCCCTGGCATTGCCCCACTCTACTGTGTATGGAATCCTTCTGTAACGAAGCAAGGCAACCATCTTTCTTGTATACGGTGAAGCGGGCACTCCAATAACTGGGATAGGGTTCAAGCTTTTCATTCTTAAAATTTCTGAGCAGACATCCTTTTGCATGCCTGATTAAATTCGCTGATGGTTTCGTCGATGATTTGAGCAACTGGTTTGACTACATCAATCAATCCTGCTGACTGGCCAGTTAGAGCAGGCGCTGCATTCATATCTCCCCCAAAGTAGAGATCTTGAATTTTCATCATGTCAGTCATCTCCATGACACCAGCTTCATGTATTTTTTCGGTAAATTCTGTTTTTAGCGCTCTAATGCAAGGTTTTGATTTTTTATTGAGAATCCATGTTCCCTGCTCATCTGAGTCAATAATTGAATTTTTAAAGTTGTCATGCACTGGACTTTCTTTGGAAGATACAAACCTAGTCCCCATCTGGATGCCTTCTGCTCCAGCCGCAAAAGCTGCAGCCATACCTATTCCATCAACAATTCCGCCCGCTGCAATAATAGGCAAGTCTGTGTGTTTTCTAATTGCCTGTATAAGCACAATTAAACCTACTTCTTCTGGGCTTTTAAAGCCTCCTCCCTCTGTGCCTTCAATCACAAGGCCATCCACCCCAGCATCAGCTGCCTTAATTGCACCGGCTACGCTTGGTACTGCATGAAAAACCTTGATACCAGCATCTTTGAGAATATGAATGTATTTGCCTGGATCACCGGCAGAAGTAGTAACAAATTTTATACCTTGCTCTAATACCAATTCAATCATGCTCTCATCTCTCAAAAACATTAAAGGCAGGTTCACACCAAAGGGTTTATCTGTGAGTTCTGACATAGCTAAAATCTCAGCTTTGCAATTTTCAGTCTCTCCAGAAGAAGTTTCGATGATGCCAAATCCTCCTGCATTTGAAACAGCAGAAGCTAGCTGACTTCTAGCAATCCATCCCATGGGCGCTTGAATAATTGGGTATTTAACCCCTAAGATTTCAGTTACTCTATTCATAGATTAACAATATCTATTGACATAAATTATGTCAATAGATATATTTCAAATAATTATGACAAAACAAGACGGAAGAAATCTACGAAGTATCAATAGCCAAAAACTTATCGTGGATGCTTGCATTAAATTATTCAAAGCAGGAAATTTAGAGCCAACCGCTCAACAAGTTGCTGATGAATCAGGTGTTGGAATAAGGACTGTTTTCAGACAATTTGATGAAATGGAAAATCTCTTCAAATCAGTTGATGCCGTCTTAAGCAAGGAATATGATTTTGAGGTCAAGTACGATACCTCATCATCATTTGAGACTCGACTCCAATCCATAATCAAGCACATGAATGCAGGCTATGAAAAACATAAGTTAATTATGTTTATGACTGTTTCTAATATGTGGAAATACAAATTTTTAAAAGAAAATTATTTGATGTATCAAGATATTATTAAAAATAAAACCGAAGAGATTCTTCCAGAGGTTTTAAATTTTGATACCGAATCTAGGCATTTATTCCATGCCAGTCTAGCCTTTGCAATGTGGACGAGGCTTCAGGGTCAAAAATTAAATAATGATCAGATTTCAAAGGCTATGCTCAGGCAATGCCTCTTAATTGCAAACGATAATAAATAAAGGAAAAAAATGGCATACCAAATTGGTGAAAAGGCTAAAGCAATTCATGAAAGACTTGAAATTTTTATGGAGCAGCATATTTACCCTCGTGAAAAAGATTACGATGAATTTACCAGCAATTATGAGAACCTGTGGCAATATCCAGACTGGTACGAAGACCTTAAAAAAGAAGCAAAGAAACAGGAGCTTTGGAACCTATTCTTACCCAAAGAATATGCTCCTTGGAGCCCAGGCTTAACCAACGTTGAAATTGCGGTTTTGTTTGAGACCATGTCCCGTTCTGCATGGGCGCAACAAGTGTTTAACTGCAATGCGCCAGATAGAGGTAATATGGAAGTATTGGCAAAATATGGTACTCCGGAGCAGCAGAAAGAATGGCTTGATCCTCTGTTAGATGGAAAAATTCGTTCTGCCTATGCAATGACTGAGCCAGATGTGGCATCTTCTGATGCAACCAACATGGAGTTAGAAATTAAACGCGATGGCGATGAATATATTCTAAATGGACACAAATGGTGGACCACAGGTGTAATTAATCCACGCTGTAAATTAATGTTGGTAATGGGTAAATCAAACCCAGGAAACTCTCGTCATACGCAACACTCAACTATTTTAGTACCTACTGATACTCCAGGTGTAGAGATAGTTAGATCATTAAGAGTGTTTGGCGAAAATCACTCTCCTGGTGGCGAAGGTGATGTGGTATTCAAAAATGTTAGAGTTCCAGTTACAAATTTGATTCTTGGCGAAGGTAGAGGATTTGAAATTGCGCAAGGTCGATTAGGCCCTGGGCGTTTTCAATATGCGATGATGTTTGTAGGAATGGCTCAACGCAGCCTTGAGCTGATGTGTGATCGTGCACAAAATCGTGTAGCTTTTGGTGAGGCCTTGAGTCAAAAAACAAGCGTGCAGCATGAAATCGCAAGGAGTAGATGTGACATTGAGCAGTGCCGACTCTTGGTTATGGCTGCTGCTGAAAAAATGGATAATCATGGCATTGATTCAGCAAGAGATTATATTTCTATGTTAAAAATTGTTGCCCCAAAAATGTGTGAAGATGTTTCAAGTCGAGCCATGCAAATTTTTGGAGGCATGGGTGTGTGCCAAGACACTCCATTGGCTCATATTTTTACAACAAGTAGATTTTGCAGGATTGCTGACGGCCCAGATGAGGTTCATATGTCTCAACTAGCAAAACTCACCATGAGATCATTATCTGCAAAGGATTAATTTTCTATTTTAAAAGTTAGTCCAGCATTTGCTTGCAGTCTTGTGATCAACTTTTCACCCATTGCTGGGGCGGGAGTATAGATTCCTCCTCCCAAGTCTGCACAGTCGTTAACTAAGCAAAGGGCGCTTTCAGCTATCATCTTAGATGTTGAGCCATATCCAGGATCCATGTCGCCTGAGACAGAGGCATGCACACTCGATCCATCGGATAAGTCCGCACAAAAAAGGACATCATAATTTCCATTCTCTCTAGATTCCCTCGAAGGGCCTTCTCCTGGGGCTGGCGCATCAGCCAAAGGATTCATGCTGCCAACAAATTCTGCTGCAGCCTTACCCTCTTCACCCGGTCCTTGGATCCACATTTCGTTATAAGAAAAATTCTCCCCGTAGAGATGATCCATTAACGCATTTGATCGATGTACATTCTTAGTATTGATTGGAGCCATAAAAAATGGAGCCACCCAAGTTTCTAGTTTTTCATCGTAAATAGGTTTTGAATCTTGCGCTTGCTCTGGTCCAGTAAACCCATCAGACAATGCAAATGGATTAATTAAAACCTCAAATAATTCTGGTTTTTCCTTGAGTGAGGCCATCGTTGCTCCCAATGAGGCCGCAGTTCCTCCAGAAAATTCACCGTTCATGGCTCGAACCCTACCCCTAACATTAGATGCTGGTTGACCATGCTGTGCTATAACTTCTTTTTGTAAAAAGTACACACCCAAATCAAAAGGTATGCTATCGAAACCACATGAAAATACTATTCTTGCACCTGTTTCTTTTGCTTGATCTGAATATGCATTGATCATCTCATGCATCCAACCAGGCTCACCACACAAATCAACGTAATCAGTTCCATGAGTGACACATTGTTGAAGAATATTTTCTCCATATAATTGATATGGGCCAACAGTTGTCAACACGCATTTTGTTTGTTGAACCATTTTGGTAATACTATCTGAGTCGTTGCTATCAACTATAAGATGAGGGACATCTGACCCCACTCCAAGCTCTCCACTAACTGAGGTTAACTTTTCTGAGCTTCTGCCTGCGATGGCCCATGAAATCTCTGCATCATTGCCATACATCTTTTGCATGTATTCAACAACTAACTTTCCAGTAAAGCCTGTAGCTCCATATACAACAACGTCAAAATTCTTATCAATCATAAGATGCTCCTTGTGAATAATTTATTTAGTAACCAGCTTGCTCAGAATTAATGGTTTGTAACCATTCATTATCTAAAACCTCATAATGACTTGAATTAGGTTTAAGGCAATATATAGGGTCTGTAACTTTACTAATATCAAAAGCTTCATTTCTTAGATCATTTTTCTTTAACTTAAAGGTTCCTGTTGTATCCATCTCTTGAATAATTCTTATAAAAAGAGGGCGAGCATATTTAGGAAGGCTGCTATCAACATATTCTGAAAAACCATGCCAGTCGAAGCTGCTTGCATCTTCAAGACTAAATGCAGCCATACCAGCTCTACCCTCGCAACCAGGAATTTGCACTCCATAGACATTAGACATATTAACGTCCCTGTAACCATTTAATATTTCACCGACCTCATTGGTTGAGACATTCTCTGATTTCCACCTAAAAGTGTCACCCACTCTGTCAACAAATTGATAATGCGTTTTACCCAGCGCATAACCTACATCAACTGTCTTAATTAAATCTCCAGTATTGAACCAAGCGTCCCCCTCTTCAAAAACATCTCTTAGAATTTTCTTTTCTGTTGCTTGTGCATCGGTATATCCATTAAAAACAGAATCTGGACCGATCCTAACAATCAATAAGCCTGGATCATGAGTTAAGATTTTCTTACAAAAGCCATCATCACCTTTTAATATCTCATCTTCTGCAACATCATACTCAATAAGAGAAACATCTGCGTTTGTCATTCCAATGGTTTTATCCTTATTTAATAAGTTCATAAATAAAGCGTTGCCTTCGCTAGCTCCATAAATTTCAACAATTCTATTAACTCCGAATCTATTCTTAAAAATATCCCAAACATCTGGTCTAAGTCCGTTTCCAACCATGACTTTGAGAGGGTTATTTTGCTCAGCTGGGGTGGGGTCTGTGTTAGCTAGATATCTGCAAAGCTCGCCAATGTATACGAGTGCAGTTGTATTATATTTTTGTACTTCATCCCAAAAAGAGGAAGCAGAAAATTTTCTTTTGATAAATGTTGATGCCCCTGCTTGAATAACAGCGCATATACCTAACATCAAGCCAGTTGAATGATATAGAGGTAAGCTATTATGCATGCAGTCTGTTTCATTTATTCTATAACCAGCTATTTTAATGTTCACCGAAGCTGCCATCAGTTTTTGATTAGGGCAAATCGCTGCCTTTGGAACACCTGTGGTTCCTGAGGTAAATATATAGCAGGCGACATCTTTTATCCTTACTTCATTTGTTTCCTCTAAATTCTCATCGTCAGAAAGATCTAATTGAGCTTTTAGATCGATTGCCCAATCCGGTAAAGAGTATTGATCAGTATCCTCAGCCCATAAAAAGTCTTCTTGTTTTGTGATGTTAATTTGATTTAGAACATCCTCTAGAGGTTCAGCTCGTTCAGCACCCACTATGCATTTCACTGCATCAGAAGAATTAATGCAATGGATCAATGGGTCGCCCGTTAAGCTAGTATTAATTAGAACAGCTATTGCACCAATTTTATTCAAAGCCAACAACGAAATAAGAAAACTTGGGCGATTCTCCATGAATAAAACAACTCTATCTCCATGTTTTACACCAGTTGAAACTAGGTACCTTGCCAAGCTATTAGCTGCTTTATTTGTATGATCGTATGTCCACATTTCATCTTCAAAATACAAAAAAGGCCTTTCAGAGAATTTCTCAGTTGCAGTCTGAAACATATGAGCTAATGAACCTGGATCTTCAGGATCTGGGAACTTATAACGCATAACTGGAATCAGGTATCTCAGTTCACCTAAGACTCTAAACAACTCTATAACTTTTTTAAACAAAATGTTCCCCTAAATAAAAAATTTACTTTTAGATCAAAAGTAGTTCATGGATTCTATCAAATAACTTTATCATTAGTAAAAATTAAGATTTGTTTTTTATGAAATCATCTTTAGACTTAGGTTTAAAAAAATGGCCTCTAAACTTAGAGGCCATTTAAGGATCTTTGATGAATGTAAGAAACTTTTTGAGGGGAAGAATCTCTCATCTAAAACCCTAGGGACTTTCTTAAAAGTTATATCTCACACTGATACCTGCTGTTTTGGGAAACGCAGGATGAATTCCTTGTGTCCCACCGAATAATGAACTGGGAGTTTGGATAAGAAATGGAGTATTTTCATCAGTTAGATTTTTTACAAAGTAAGCAAAGTCCCAGTCATCGGTTCTCCAGCCAATCCTTGCATTTATATTTTTTCTAGTAACAGGTAGCTCTGCGTTTCGACCGGTAGTATTTTCATGGAGACCTTCATAGGCGTAATCTAACCTAGAGTAATATCGGCCATTGCCAATAGGGAGAGCATGAATAATAGATGCATTTTCTCCTTCATCACTAGTTCTTCGAAGCCCAGCGCCTTCAATTTGACTCCCGCCATCATCCAACCTCATAAGACCTAGGTTAATGGTAATTGTTTCATGAGGTCTAGCTCTAACATTAATTTCAAAACCAGTCCGCTCAGCATCTTCAAGAGCATTTCCGACAATCGTGCCTACTCCATTCTCAAGCTGTCTTGTAAACTGGCGATTTACAAGCTCACTATTGAAGTAGGACATATTAACAATTAGTCTATTTTCAGCAAAAGACATCCTTGTTCCCATTTCATAACTAAATGCTTCTTCCTCTTTGAACTCTCTTTCAGCTTTATTTATGCCTCCTGAGGTATTGAAACCACCGGATTTAAAAGCTGTTCCTGCACTTGCATAAACAGAAACTTGATCCGAAATATCTTTTTGAATACTTGCACTCCAAGTAAAGGCTGTATCCTCTCTATCATAGTCTGCATCAATGGCTCCATGAAATCCTGCAAGTGCCCAAGGCGCTAGCCCAGCTTTTACAAGTGGAGACTGAGGTTTATGCACTGCATTTAAGTTCGCAGTTTTTTCTTCAGTGCCATATCTCAAGCCAAGAGTTGTTCTTAGGGAATCACTAAGATGCCAAGTTCTTTGACCAAAAAATGCCCATGACTGAGTACTTAATTGATGATCAGCATCAATAGAGTCTCCTGTCTTTATTGTCGCATTTAAACCACCTAAAGATTGAGCTTGAGCCGCAGCCGCATCCAAGCCTTGCTTTAATTGACCAATAACAGGTAAAGGTTGGCCAGCAGCCATAGCTGCCTGTAAAGCCGCGCCTAACTCTGCCACAGTTGCTGCAGCTCCTTGAGCTAGCGCACCAAAAAGAGGGCTAAATTGGCTTCCGACTGAAACTAATCCAGGAGAATCATAATGGAAATCATTATCCTGATAGAAAAAACCTAGCATTGATTCTCTTCCATCAATTAAGTCGGAATTAAATCTAAATTCCTGCGAGAAATCTTCTCCTGTCCATACTTGATAGGCTCTTAATAAATCTATCCCTGTGTAATCTAGGTCTATGCCACCAGAAGTATCATAATCGTTAAGTGAAGTAATTGACGTAAATATTCCATTATCCAATTCGTACTCTAATTTCATACTCAACAAGTCTTGCTTAAGCTCAAATATAGGATCATAGTCGGCATGAAAAACTCCATCTCGATCATTGTCTGGAAGAGGGGTAATACCAAAAAGCATATAACCGGTGTTAATTACAGGATTATTTTGCCTGGAGTCAACCGCAGTAGATGTATTTCTTTCTAGTGAAGAAAACTTAAAATCTGCTTTTAAGTTATCTGATGCTTGCCATAAGTAACGAAGCGTAAGGTTAGTATCATCTGCTCCTTGAGCTGTATTTCCAAGTCTTGTATTTTTCATAAAGCCATCACTTTCATATGTAGCAAAGGATGCACGAATTGCTGAATTATCACCCACAGGCATGTTTGCAGCGCCCTGCAATCTTTGACCATTAAAATCAGTCTCCTCTATTTCAAAATAACCAGAGGACTCCTCAAAATCTGGCGCTTTTGTAATAACATTTATGACTCCAGCAGTTGCATTCTTTCCATATAGAGTTCCCTGGGGTCCTTGTAAAAGCTCTATTCTTTCAATGTCATGGATGTCCGAAAGACCTAAGCCTGATTTTGGGAGATATACACCATCTACAAAAATAGCAACACTGGGCTCCATGGCTGGATCATTTCCTGCTGAACCAATGCCTCTTATTCTAATACTGGTTGCCATTGGGCTAATATTTGTATCAACCCTTAATGTAGGTAAATTGGCAGCAACATCATACATATTTTCAATGCTAGACTGCTCAATATCAACTGCAGTTAATGCAGTAATCATTGCCGGAACATCTTGAATGCTTTTTTCTTGTTTTGTAGAAGTCACAACAACCTCTTCAATCTGACTATCTTGAGCCACAATTGAAAAAGGCAAAGCAAATGCTGAAGCTAATAGTAATTTAGATATATTAAGTTTCATAATATTTCCCCCATATGAAAATCACATTTTTTTTTATTTAAAGTAAATTTATTGGCATAATTTATGTCAATACAGTTGATAATTGCACAAAAAACATTCTGCACAAAGATGCATTTAAATAATATAGGTGTGCAAATTTGCACAACTCGCCTCTAATTAAAATTAATTAATGCCTACGGCATTAACATTTTCTATAAGAAATTTTTTAAATGCTTGTACTCTGGGGTTGCTTACAAGATCTGGATGGAACACTAACCAAATATGAAGGTTTTGATAATGTTTTTGAGGTGCAATTATTTGCATATCTTTATTACTTTCAACATCTAGATCAGCTAAAAAAGCCACTCCAGAGCCTGCTAGCGTTAATTCTAGAATTTCGCTATATGAATCTGAAGCAAATTTAATATTTGGATTGTTAACAGATCTTCTTATTAGATCCATAGTATTTGGTCTTACTGAACCACTTCGAAAAGATAGCCAGTCAAGAGATGCAAGATCTTTTATATTTTTGCCCTTTAGGTAATCCTTCGATCCATATATATGCATTACAGTTGTACCAATTTTTTTAGCCACCATATCTTGGGGCGGATACCTGGCAGGTATTATACTTACATCTGCCTCATAACTTTTAATTTGAGATTCAGATGTGCCCACATAACTTGAAATCTCAACATTTGGATATGAATCTTGAAATCTTTTTAGCAATGAGTTCAATCTATTTGAATCTGTGGTTCTGGCAATAGAGAGTTTCCCAACAATATTTTCGGGAGTGGAAATAAATTTAGATTTGGTTTGATTAATCATCTTCTCTATATTCCGGACTTCTGCAAGCAGGTTTTCTCCATGCTCGGTGAGGATATAGCCTGTATTTTTTCTTTTAAACAACTTGATCTGAAATTCTTTCTCTAAAGTAGCAATTCTTCTAGAAACAGTTGTGTGATTTACATCTAATTCTTTTGCAGCAGCACTAAGCGTGCCATGACGGGCGGTTGCAAGAAAAAATTCAAGGTGACTCCATAGCATGGCAATACCTTAATCTAAATTTAATTTTTTTGGAAATTGTAGATAGAACCTATATCTAACAATTGGGTCAATTCATCTAAAAATGTATAAGACTCTTGCATTAATTTGATATCTAATAAATCCATTGGGTTGACTTGATCCCTGTAATGTTTGCCAACCAAGGCTCTCAAATCTATAAGTTTTTTTGGGCTGAGCAAAAATTTTTCATTGAGCTTATCAAACTCATCATTATTTACTACAGCTTTAAATCTTAAACAGGCCGGTCCTCCCCCATTCATCATGCTTTGGCGAATATCAACAAACTCAATGTGCTTGATGGGTGAGGAAGATTTAATTTCATCGAGCCATCGCATGCAATTAGGATGATTTTGGACTTCTTCTGGCAGCAACATCATCATCTCATTATTCTTAACAGTAATTAATTGCGAGTTAAGCAAATAACTTGATACAAGGTCATCAAGAGAAATATCTTCAGAGAGAATCTCAACGGGGTGAAAGCCTTTCACATGTTCTTTAAGATGGTGTAATACTCTTTCTAATTCCACCCTGTCTGCAAATGCTTCTTGATGAAAGATAAAAACCTCTTCATTAGCCAGGCTCACAATGTCATTATGAAAACTCCCTGAATGAATGGCTTGTTCGTTTTGTTTTAAAAATAGTACTCGTTCTGGATCAAGTTGATGTTGGGTTGAAACTGCATGAGAAATTTCTTCTGCTTGGCGAGCAATGATGCCTTGATGCGATTCAAATGCAGGGCTTCCATAGACAAAAATTTGAAAGCCTGGCATGAGATGCTGCGCACTTACTCTTAGGTGATTTGCAGCGCCCTCGTCACCATAACCTGAAATATTTTTAATTGGTTCGTGCACCTGAGCAACTCCTCCAAACATAAGCTCTAATTGAGTCTTTGTAAATTCATGCTCAATGGAACGATGAAACATAGAATTTAAATTGGCTGGAGTGATATGGATGTTTTGATCATAGCTATCAATACTAGGAGAGAAAGTTGCTGCATTGGCTGCCCACATTGATGATGCCGAATAAACATTTTTTAATAAAGCTGGGTTTTGTTTAGCTGCTTGATTGATGACTTCTTCATCTGTACCACCAAATCCTAAAGCTCTAAGAGTCCTTAAGTGTGGGCGCTCATGAGGCAAGAAAAACCCCTGTGGAATCCCTTGATCCATAATGAACCTCATTTTATCAAGGCCCTGCAATGCAGCTGCTTGAGGATTTGAAGTTTCGTTGAGATGTTTTTGTGAGGCTAAATTACCTTGGGATAAACCAGCATAGTTATGAGTCGGTCCAATTAAACCGTCAAAATTAATCTCCCCCAAATAAGTCATCTATAGTTTTTTTAGAATTGATGCCTTTGGCCATGCACAATAATCTGCAGCATAAAAACCTGCAGGCCTTAGATTGCCACTTCTCCCTATTCCGCCAAATGGAAAGGCTCCAGATGCACCCGTTGTGGTTGAATTAAAATTTATCACGCCTGCATTAATTCTTTGTGTAAATCCCTCGAATAATTTCTCATTCTCTGAAATGAGGCCTGCTGCCAAACCATATTTTGTATTATTTGCTTCTGCCACAGCATCATCAAAGGTATTAGCAAAATATACCTGCAACATTGGACCAAAGTTTTCTTCATCATAAGATTTTTTCATGCCGGTAGTATTGATCAAGCTGGGTGTAACCAAGTTAAATGAACCTCTAACTTTACGAGCCTTAAGAATTGATTTAGCGCCGAGCTTGATTAGCTTATCTTGAAAAGCTAAAAATCCATCAGTGGCTTTGGGTGAGATTAATGGGCCGTAGTAAAGATTTGATTCATCTGCATAGGAAAGCGATTGAATTCTCTGCTTCAATTTAGCTAAGATTTTTTTGCCATTATTAGTATTGGGAAGAATCAGGCGACGAGCACAAGTACAACGTTGGCCTGATGAAATAAAGGCAGATTCAAAAATAAGATCTACTGCGGCATTAATTTTTTGAGTCGACCAAACCACCAGTGGATTATTGCCTCCTAATTCCAATGCCAGGATCTTCTCTGGATAGTCAGCCATAATTTTATTAATTTGTTTGCCAACTTTGTAACTACCAGTAAAAAGCAATCCCTTATTTAGAGGATGTTTGCAAAGACCTTGGACTATATCTTTGCCTCCATGAATCATATTAATCACACCAGCAGGCAATCCCGCTTTATCCCATAGCATCATCATGTACTCTGCAACCATAGGAGTCGATTCACTTGGCTTATAAACAATCGTATTTCCGGCAATAAGTGCTGGAGTAATATGCCCATTGGGTAAGTGCAATGGGAAATTAAATGGTCCAACAACCGACATAACACCGTGAGATGCATGTTGAAGACTTGTCTGCATGACGCCCAGATTATTTCTTTCAGAGCCTGTGCGTTTTTTATATGCAAGAATTGAATTATTAAGCTTGGCCAGAGTGGCAGTAACCTCTGAAGCAGCATCAGCATGAGTTTTGCCGGTTTCTGTTGAAATAAGCTTAGTCATTGGCAACTTATTCTTTGCAAGCAAAGCATAAAATTTTCTAATAATTTTTATTCTTGCTTGATTGGATTCAGTCGACCATCCATCATGGCTCTTATGGGCAGCATGCATTGCTGCATTTAATTGAGAAGCATTGGCAAAATTGCCCTCCCAAACTATTTCACCGGTTAAAGGGTTCATTGACTTAAATAGCTTACCTCTCCCAGAAGTCCATTGATTTTGTATGTAAAGCATTAGTTGACCTGTGCTAGAGAGCCTGGCTTTAAATTCAAAGCTTTTGCTACTTTGGCTGAGATGAAAAGCTCCTTTTTATCTTTATCAAAAGCATAATTTTCTTTGACCACAGCAAAATCATCAATGGATGGATTTGCAATAAAGCCAAAACGATCAAAGTTAATATTTCTTTTGATCACAATAGGAAATAACTGTGCAGATTTAACCAAGGGAATGTCTTTAATTTTTGCCTCCAAGCATGGCCCTCCATCTAAAACGTCGATCAAACCATTAGGTCTAAAGTTTTGTTTTCTCAACAGTGAATATGCCGGCATGGCATTAGGATGAGGTTTGCCAATAACTCTTTGTACTTTTTTTGGCATATGTTCGATGATAAATGGATATTTGGGAATAGATTCCATAATAAAATGATTATCTATGTAACTAATTTCATCGGCTTTAAAAAAATCAAGATTAAAGAAAGTTTTACTAAATGAATTCCAAAAATAAGACTCGTCTTTAGCATTTTTAAATCCTCTAATTTCAACAAACAGCTTTGGATCAAATCGTTGTTGATGCGCAGACATAAATATGAATCTAGAAAAAGAAAGAAGTGAACCTCGGCCCTTCCCCCTGAAAGCTGGCTTGAGAAATAAAGTTCCTAGCTCGGAATATGGCTGCTTGCAAAGATGAAGAGAAAGCACATCTAAGTCCTTGGTGAAATTGAGAGATTTAGATTCAAGCTGTGAGATAGACTTCTTAAAAAAAACTGAAGGCTTCTTCAGTGAAACAGAGGTATAAATAGCTGATAACCCAACTATGCGGCCATTGTCTTCAAGCACAAATAAATAACTATCTTGATTTGGTTTCTTGGTTTTTTTATTTCGAGATTTTTCTGACCACAAAATCCTTTCTTGAATCTCATTAGATGTTTTTGGCATGGTCGTCATGCCCTTGCCAGAGTGCTTGACCAAATGCTCAACACTTTTAAAGTCTGAATTTTTTACAAGCCTTGCAACTTTCATAAAGTCATTATAACAACTATAGGCTAATGGGAGTGGTGATTAGTATCGGATCAATTGCTATTTCAATTTACAAATAATTTCATTATAAAATTTTTCCATGCCCTCGATCTTTTGCTCTAGAGGCGCATCATTCATAGCCCCATATAGCATCCAGGGGTATGTGGTCATGGTTGTGACACCTAAATTTTTCATTTGCCCAAAACCCTCAAGACTAAAAGCATCCCAGCAACTAAAGCAAATATATTCATAATTTTCTTTATGGGGTAATCCTTGTTTTTTCTCTTTTAATTTTGTTATCAAGGCTTCGAGCTCACTCAAACTATGCATATCTGAAATCCAGCCATCATGCCTTGCCGCCCTATTGAGAGCTGGCTCTGAAAAGCCGCCAACATAGATAGGAATATCTTTTTTTGGCGCAGGCAGCATCTCTAATTTTTTGAAATTAAAAAATTGGCCTTTGAACTCAACCATCTCTCCAGACCAAAGCAATTTCATAATTTCAAGCATTTCATCAGCTCGGGCTCCTCTGCGTCGAAACTCTTGACCGCCTGCTTCAAATTCTTCTGGCATCCATCCCATGCCTATTCCCAAGTCAAACCTTCCATTGGAAACTGCATCGAGAGTAGACACTTCTTTGGCTGCTCTTAGTGGATTTCTAGCCGGAAGAACATAGACACTAGTATAGAATCTAATATTTTTTGTAGCCCCAGCAAGAAAAGATAATGAATTGATAGGGTCTGGCCAATCGGTGCCCTGTTCCCACCTCACACTTCCATCATCAGTGTATGGATAAGGAACTGAAAAATTTTCTGGATGAATTAAATGATCTGAGATAGCAAGGAAATCGTACCCAATCTCATCAGCGGCTATACCCAATGGTTTTATTTCGTCCATTGGTAGCATTGATAGAGGTATTGCAAATTTCATATTCCCATCGCCCTGGTAACAAACCAAAAAGTTCCCATAGAGAATACTACAGCACCCGTAATGTTATGAATAGAACTGAAATAAGACTGAGAAAAATAACGTTTTGCTAATGCAAATAAACCGAGTATTCCAAAAGCTACTGCTAACTGACCCAATTCAACTCCAAGATTGAAGCTTAAGATTATCTGCCACAATCGATCCTGAGGAATGCCTACTTCTGCAATTGATGAGGCAAATCCCAGTCCATGAATTAATCCAAAAAATACAGTAATCATCAAGGGGATCCATGGCGAAGAATAATGATACGTCAGACTTAAATAAATGGTTAAAAATAATGCTAAGCCTAATACTAGTAGAGGTTCTAGAACTCCAAATAACGCTAATGGAAATAATGCAATAGATGCAAAGATCAAATGTTTCATTCCCTTGTCAAATTCATAATGATGCTTGAAAAACTTTTCAACAGCTAAAAGTAAGATTGAAAATCCTATTAAAATCTCAACCATCTCTGAATGCACTCTTAAAACATTCATAGCACCAAGACCAAGGGTTAAGCTATGTCCGATAGTAAACCCAGTAATGGCAATAACGAGGTTTCTACCTTGATATAGCAGAATGAGGCCTAGCAAAAATGCTAGATGATCCAAGCCACTTAGAATATGCTCGATTCCTGAAATTAAATAGCCCCAATAGGAGCTTTGATTTGTGTTAGGTTGAGATAAAGCATTAATCTGCCAAACATCGGTTTGACTTGCGAACATAAATTCAGGAATGGTTTCGCCATCAATGACTCCCCTAGCAATATGGGTATGAGTAACGCCTAGGTCTTGAAACAAAGAAATTGAGACATTGGATGGTAATGTTGAGCACTTAAAATCCCAATAGAATTTTAAAACGCCAGCTGCATTATTTTCATTGAACTCTACTGATTGATTTAGCTTACATTTATCTCCAAGAATAATTGCATCGTCTAAATAGTTTGTAAAATCTTCATATGATTGAAATTTTTTGCCTGGATTTAAAGCTTCAAAAATACCCCTCTTAATGGTTCCCGTGATCCTTACCTCAACTCCACTTTCAAGATTGAGAAACTGAAACTTTGAGTAAGATTCGCTACGATTATGGGCTTCCAGCGGCAACAAAAGCTGAAAGATAAATAAAAGTAAAAGTTTTTTAGAGGTCATTTGCCTTAACAACGTCATACCAATTTCTTAAGTCCTCTAAATATTCGTCTAACAGCTCCTCCCCTTTGGATCGAATAAATTCAGACTCCACTTGTTGATAGACATCATTAAATTCAGGCGCGCTGGATATAATTTTTTGCAGCGGTACTAATAAATGAAAATTTCCATCAAGCTCTATAAGCTCACTCACCTCGCCTTCCTCCAGGCTCAATGCAATCTGAGTGAGAGATGGCCCAATGTATTCCCTAATTTTCATTGCCGGCAGCAAAACATTAGGGAGGCTAATAACTTCATTTTCAGCAAGCTGTTTTGCAGCAGCAAGATCACCTTCAATAAGCAAGTCTCTAGCTTGATTACCAGCAATCGTTTGATTGCTCTTAAAACTTAGCTTTAAAAGTTGCAGCTTAGGGCTCGGTGTAAACAAATCTTTATTCACTGAATAGAAGTCTTCAAGATCTTGCCTCGAAATGCGTAAATCATTTGTCTCAGCAATAATTGAGCCAATCATTTTTTGAATAATTGTGCTTCTAATCTCGGTATCATTCTCAATCATTCCAAGATCAATCCCTCGCTGAATCAACAACTCCTCATCGATCATTCTTTCAAGGATGTTATCTGGATCTGAGTCTATTAATCCGGTTTTCCTTGATTGAGCAATTGATTCTAAATAAATCTCATACTTTTCTTTTGAAATTGCCCTCTCATCAATTTTAGCAACCCAATTTAGCTGAGAGACATCAATCTCTTTTACAAAACTTGAGCCTATAATTCCAATGGAGATGACTCCACCCAAAATAAGCAATGGATGAATTCCAAGCCTCCATTGAAAAAAATTTTTGTGATTTGATGTTGGGGTCAAGGTCATCTTGATATGCTCTATATCATCCTCTAGATATACCTCTCCCTGAGGAACAAAACCAAAACTCTGATAGAAATTTAGAAGTCTGTATTGCGCAGATAAACCTATCTCATAGTTTGAGTATTTAGATGCACAAAACTCAATGGCCTCCTGAGTTAAAATCTTTCCAGCGCCTTCTCTTCTAATCTTTTCAGCAGTTAATACTCTACCAATTTCTGGCCCTTCGTAACGTTTTCCAGGCTTTGCAACTCTTAGGTAACCCACCAGCTCATTGTTTTGATAGGCGAGCAAATGATCACAATCTTGATCTTTAAAATCAGCATCAATAAATGGGCAATCCTGCTCAACAACAAAAACTTGCTGACGAAGATTGAGCAATGCATATAATTCATCTTTTGTTAGCGCGGAGTACGATTTCCATTTAATTTCCATCCGATGATTATATTTGTTTTATTCTGTATAATCTAAATTCAAAATTAGGAGTTCTGCATGAGTGAGTTATACAACATTAGCGTTAAAGACATTGAATTAAATTCAGTGGATTTAAGTAACTATCAAGGAAAAACACTATTAATTGTGAATGTAGCTAGTAAATGTGGGTTTACTCCTCAATACAAAGACCTGCAAAGTCTCTATGAAAAATATAGAGATCAAGGATTGGAGGTGCTGGGCTTTCCGTGCAATCAATTTGGTGCCCAAGAAGCTGGAACCAATGAAGAGATTCAATCATTCTGCGATCTTACATTCAATGTCTCATTCAAAATGTTTGATAAAATTGAGGTTAATGGTTCAAATGCCAGCCCTTTATTTAAATATCTCAAGCATGAGTCTCCTGGAATTCTCGGCACAGAGGCAGTCAAATGGAATTTTACTAAGTTTCTTGTTAACAAAGACGGTAAAGTTGTTAAAAGATTTGCTCCCAAAGATGGGGAGTCAGCAATTGAATCCGAGTTACAAAAAATTCTCTAACCTAAATCTTTAAACTCATTAGCAGAGCATCCTCTTTTGGAGAGCCGCTATAATAATTTGGTCGAATGGCATCTTTATGAAATCCTCTTTTTTCATATAAATTTATTGCTGGCAAATTAGAAACTCTCACCTCAAGGGAAATCATCTTCACTCCAATTGTTTTATTTTGAAGAATAATTTGTTGTAGCAGTTTATCTCCAAGACCTTTGCCTTGATGAGCTGGATCAATAGCAATGTTTAATAAATGTGATTCAGGAATTATTGGGGAATAGATAGCGAATCCTAAAATATTATCCTCTTTATGCATAACTGCTGAATAATGGCCAACTTCCATTGAGGATAGAAATTGTGCTTTTGACCACGGCATTTGATTCGTCTTATTTTCTATTTCTACAATAGCTGAAACATCATCTATGCTGGCAGGCCTAATCAAAGCACTCATTTATGTTGATTTCAAAGGCTTGAGTTTGCTCCAAAGCTCCCTCTTTAGGTCTGGATTTGATAGCATTTCCTTTAGGGTCGGTGAAACAATTAAGTCCAGCCCGTCAAACAAGTTCTCTAACTCACAAAATGCTAATGTAGCCTTAAGATCAGAAGATTCTTTAAAATCATTTTGATCAAAGGGTTCTTGTGAGGAAGCAGTTACAACCCCTTGAGAGGCTGGCTTGCTAGGGCCACGAATTGCTCCAATAATAGCTTCAAGTAACTTTATCTCTTTTTCAGGGTATTCATCTACAGAATTAGCATGTAATGTTAGAATATTGTCCTTTTGAAAGAAGTAGATGTTAATTTCATCATTTATAGAAGGATTTTTTGCATCCTCAAATAGAGGGATACCAATTTTAGAAAGAATATACTGAGATTTATTTGATAGCGTCACAAGAGCAATCATGAAAGATTTAATAAAAAAATACAAACCTTTTGAGCCGATTCCTTTGCAGGGAAGAAATTGGCCAAACAAAGTTATTCAAGCAGCGCCCAGGTGGTGCTCTGTTGATCTGCGCGATGGAAATCAAGCCCTGATTGAACCCATGGGTCATGAAAGAAAAAAACGAATGTTTAAACTTCTATGTGATCTCGGGTTTAAAGAAATCGAAGTGGGATTTCCTGCAGCCTCTGAAACAGATTTTGAATTTGTGAGATGGTTGATAGAGGAAAAACAGATTCCTTCAGATGTCACAATACAAGTTCTTACACAGTCTCGCGATCATATAATTGAAAGGACTTTTGAGTCTCTTAATGGTGCCTCTCAAGCTATTGTTCATTTTTATAACTCAACTTCTACCCTGCAGAGAAAGGTGGTCTTTGATCAAGACAAAGAAGGTATAAAAAAAATAGCAACAGATGGGGCGTTGCTGGTTAAAAAACTAGCATTGGCTAATGCCGAAACAAAATGGTCTTTTGAATACTCTCCGGAAAGTTTTACTGGCACTGAACTTGATTATGCTGCAGAGGTTTGTGATGCTGTGGTAGATATCCTCAAAGATGTTTCATCTGAACAAATCATCATCAATCTTCCCGCAACTGTGGAGATGGCGACGCCAAATATCTACGGTGATCAGATAGAGTGGATGAATGAAAACTTAAAAAATCGTGAGAATATTTGTCTCTCATTGCATCCTCATAATGATCGTGGAACGGCAGTTGCAGCCTCTGAGTTTGGTCTCATGGCTGGTGCTGATAGGGTTGAAGGCACTTTATTTGGGAATGGTGAGAGAACCGGTAACGTTGACATAGTAACAATTGCTCTCAATCTACTCACTCAAGGAATAGATCCAGAACTTAATTTCTCAGATATTAACGCGGTCATAAGAGAGGTTGAGTATTGTAATCAGCTTCCGGTTCACCCAAGGCACCCTTATGCAGGAGATCTTGTGTTTACAGCTTTTTCTGGATCTCATCAAGATGCAATCAAAAAAGGCTTAAACGCCCTCGAAAAATCTAATAAGCCAGAATGGGAGGTCCCTTATTTACCAATTGATCCAGCCGATCTTGGAAGATCCTATGAGGCAGTTGTAAGAATCAATTCACAGTCAGGCAAAGGTGGAATAGCATTTATTCTTGAAAAAGATCATGGGGTATCACTTCCACGAAGGCTGCAAATTAATCTGAGTGAAAAAGTTCAAAAGGTTGCAGATGAAACTGGTAAAGAGGTCATGTCCAGAGATATATGGAAGGTATTTGAAAAAAACTATATTAGTTTTACAGGAAAACTCGAATTAATTAATTATGCTCTTTCCTCAACAGAGGATTCCTCTGGAATTACTTCAGATAAAGTGGAAATTACATTAAAAGATAAGAAAGATGAAGTTAATCTTTCAGGTATTGGTGGGGGTCCTATTGAAGCTTTTGTATCTGCGGTCAACAATCATTTTGCAACCTCAATTACTGTGTCTGATTACCACCAACATTCAGTTACCTCGGGTGCTGACGCAAAAGCTGCTGCATTTATTGAATTAACTCTTGAAGGTAAAAATGAGTGGGGAGCTGGCATTGATGGCAATACTGTGAAAGCCTCTTTTCAAGCCATTGTAGCAGGACTAAATAAACTAATTACTTAAAATCAGGGTCACGCTTTTCTAGAAACGCTGTAACTCCTTCCATATTTTCTGGAGATCCAAAAATATTATTTTGTGCCTCTGCCTCTGCTTTAAAGGTTTCATCATATGTTTTAGTTAGCGCATCATTCATCAATTTTTTTGTCAGTGATAAAGCTTGAGGAGATCGTTTAGATAAATGCTCTGCCCATTTTTTTGTTTCGGATGTTAACTCATCTAATTCCACAACTTTATTAGCAATGCCCATAGTCAAACAATCAGTTGAAGATATTTTCTTTGCTTCAATAGCATATTCTAATGCTCGCGCATAGCCAATAGCTCTGGTTAAGAGGAAGCTAAGGCCGCCGTCAGGCACCAAAGCGATATTACTGAATACAGACATAATATAAGCATCTTTAGCCATAATTCTTAGATCGCAGGCCATGGCTAATGCGGCTCCAATACCAGCAGCGGCACCATTAATCGAGCCTATAACTGGTTTTGGCATTTCAATAATATTCTTTAAAAAGGGGTGATATCCGCGCAGCAATGCATCTTTAGTATCTGACCAAGAAGCATCTCTTTCAGTTAAGTCAGCTCCGGCAGAAAAACCTCTTCCTTCACCTGTAATAACTAATACTCTGATTTGCGAATCATTTCTTACCTTTTCGGTTGCATCTCCCATATCCCAAATAAGCTGCTCATTAAATGCATTCATCATTTTTGGACGAGTAATTGTTATAGTTGCTACCTTATCTTCAATATCAAGGCTGATCGTTTCATACGTCATATTTGTCTCCGAATTTACTGATTATTTCTTATTTAAGATCAAATCACCATCACTAAAAGTTAAAAAAGCATTCTTTTGATCATTGTCTGCTCTTGACCATTGAACCTGAGTTCTAGAGCTGGGATTAGAGTAAATAAATGCTTTTAAAATTTCACCAATTATTTTTTTATTTGGCATTGCTACATTATTCATTTTTATCCAATATCTAATGACCTCGGTACAGGTCTCTTCTTTCAGATCAAGTAAACACTCTCTTCGCAACTTTAATCCATGAATATATTTTCCAAATTGCTTTTCAAGCAAAAAATCATGAGCTTTTTTGTGCTTTGAAACCAAGTCAGTTGTCTTTTGAATTTGCGTGCTTGCATTAGGCCATCGACTCGAAACAATATTTAGAACTTCATTACGAATAAAATTACGATCTTGATGACCTTCAAAATTTGAATCATCGGAAATAAAACTAATATTATTGATAGACAAGTATTCACTGAGATCGAACTTAGTATAGCGAAGCCAAGGCCTTAACATTACGCCCTTTCCCAAAGTACGTTTTTGCATTGGTCCTTGCAAACCGTCTAATCCAGTACCTCTAAATAGTCTAAATAAGATTGTCTCAGCAACATCATCTGAATGATGAGCCATTAACAATTGATCATTCAATTGAATAACTTCTTTAAAAATTTCATATCTAGCATTTCTTGCAGCTGATTCAAGACCTGATTTCTTTGAATCTACCTCTACAGCATAACTTTGAAAAGCAATGTTCCTTTCTTCACAAAATATTTTACAGTGATCTTCCCATTTTTCTGAATCTTTGTGTAATGAGTGATTTATGTGGATTGCAGAAAGACTGCCATGCAATAGTCCCTGCTGATGAAGTTCGTGGCAAAAGTGCAAAAGTGCAGAGGAGTCCCCTCCGCCGCTGAACCCTATAACGATATTATGATTAGGATTAACTAAATCAAAAAAAGAATTTAAATCAAACAAAATTAGGAACCAATTTTAAGCAGACGCTGATAACGCCTATTCAATAGATCCTCTTCAGAAAATTTTGATAACTCTGCAATATTGGTCAACAGAGATGATTTAATATTAGATGAAATACTATCGTAATCTTGATGAGCACCCCCAATTGGCTCTGTAATAATCTCATCCACAATGCCTATTTTTTTTAAGTCGCTAGCACCAACTTTCATCGCTTCTGCGGCTTCTGGCGCTTTGGCTGATTCTCGCCAGACAATCGATGCGCATGCCTCCGGAGAGGCAACAGAATATGTTCCATATTCTAAAATAGAGATATGGTCACCAACGCCAAGAGCTAAAGCCCCTCCGGACCCCCCTTCGCCAGTTATAACTACTAGAATTTTGGTTTTCAGAGTAGACATTACAGCCAGATTCCTTGCAATCGCTTCACTCTGACCTCTCTCTTCTCCCTCAACACCTGGGTAAGCTCCAGCAGTATCGATAAATGTAATTACAGGCATATTAAATTGCTCAGCAAGCAACATTAACCTCTTTGCTTTTCTATACCCTTCTGGCTGAGGCATACCAAAATTTCTTTTAACCTTTTCATCTGTATCTCTACCTTTTTCGTGCCCAATAATCATGACAGGAGCGCCCTCTAATTTTGCTAACCCTCCAACCAAAGAAGCATCATCTGCAAACTGACGATCTCCATGCAGTTCTTCAAACTCATCGAAAATTCTCTCTATAAAATCTAGAGTGTGGGGTCTATTAGGATGACGGGCTACTTGGACTTTTTCCCAGGTAGACAATTTAGAGTAAACTTTTTTAGTTAATGCTAATTTTTCCGTTTTTAGTTTATCTATTTGGGGCAATAACTCAGGATTATCTACGGCAGCTAATTGCAAAGCTTCTATCTTCTCTGCAATTTCAGCTATAGGTTTTTCAAAATCTAGAATGCTAATACTCATTTAATTAATTTTATTTTTTCGTCTCCAAACATATCTTTTAATAATTTAATATTTTTATTTGAAGGCATTAACTTAAACTCATTTCCCAGTTCTATTATAGCCTCAGAGTCATTATGCATAACTTTTAGATGAATCTTACAATTTCCATGCTTCCAAAAATCTCCATTTAAATTTTTTAAGTTAGACATATTAGATTGAATTGAATCATTAGGTAGTTCAGTGGCATCTATCATAATTGATTTATCTCCATGGCTCATTTGAGATTCAAGTGAAAATACAGAGCTAACCTTCATCTTATACATTCTTCGATTCAGCTCCTTGGATCGATAATCATCTATTTCTATAGGGCCAGCAAAAATCAGTATTGCATTTGTTTTTAATAATAAATGATATTTTTCAAGAACTTCCGTGCTAACTATTCCCTCCATAGAACCAGTCCCATCATCAAAACTAATAAATGCAACTTGCTTATTGGATCGATCTCTTATTTGTCGATAAGAATTAAGCAAACCAACAACCTTGACTCTACTGATTTCATCTGTAATCTCGCTAATTGTATGAGATCTTAGATTATTTATCATGCCCTCGATTGCCATCACTGGATGACCAGAGAAATAATAACCCAATGCATCTTTTTCGTGGTTAAGCAGATCCTCTTTTGATAAATCTTTTACATTTATATATTTCTCATATGGATCAAAAGTATCCTCCATTGATGCAAATAAATCAGAAGTTCCTGCCATCTTTGCGCTGTTTTTTTGACCCTCTCTTAGCATATCTTCCATGCATGCTAAAGCTACTGACCTGGAAGGTGCTAGCCCATCAAAAGCCCCGGCTTTAGTTAACGCCTCAATTGATTTTTTCCCCCCCAATCTGATATTAACTTTCTTTGTTAAATCAAATAAATCTTTGAATGAAAGCTCTTTCCTTACATCAATAACATGATCTATAAATGAATCTGCCACACCTTTGATAGCGCCTAATCCATATTTAATATCTAGCTCAGCGTTTACATTAAAATGCTTATTGCTGGTTTTAATATCAGGTATCAGAACATTAATATTCATCTCTTTGCATTCATTTATTAGCGTGTTAATTTTATCTGTATTACCCAGTTCAGTTGATAATACTGCTGCCATAAAATGTTCAGGAAAATATGTTTTTAAGTATGCTGTTTGATAAGAAAGCATTGCATAGGCAGCGGAATGCGATTTATTAAATCCATATCCAGCAAATTTTTCAATTAGATCAAATATTTTTTCAGCAGTAGCTTTTTTGATTTCATTTTTAGAACACCCATCAACAAAAATTTGCCTTTGCTGTTCCATTTCCTCTATTTTTTTCTTACCCATTGCTCGGCGCAGAATATCTGCTTGCCCTAAAGAATAGCCAGCCAATACCTGAGCAGCTTGCATCACTTGCTCTTGATATAAGATTACTCCATATGTTTCAGATAATACGGGCGCAAGTAATTCGTGTGGGAAGGTCACTGTACTTTTGCCATGTTTACGATCTACAAATTCATCATGCATGCCTGACTCCAAAGGGCCAGGTCTATAGAGTGCAAGCAAAGCAACTATTTCCTCAAATTTTGTGGGTTTTAATCTTCTGATTAATTCTCGCATTCCTGTTGATTCAAGTTGAAAAACAGCAGTTGTTCTTCCAGATCCGAGTAACTCAAAAACCTTGGGATCATCTAGTGAGAGCGTGCTTAGATCTAAACTTTCTTTATTACTTTCTGCAAGATATTCATTGATGCTCTTTAATGCTCTATCAATTACTGTAAGAGTTCTGAGACCAAGAAAATCAAACTTAACAAGCCCAATTGTTTCAACATCATCTTTATCAAATTGAGTCATCAATGAATCTGACTGTGGATCAAAATAGGTCGGACAAAAATCAGCGATTGAGCCAGGTGCAATAACTATGCCGCCAGCATGTTTGCCAACATTCCTAGCTATGCCCTCAAGTTTATATGCTAAATCAATGATCTCAGAAACTTCATCCTCGTCTTGAATCATTTTTTTAAAAATTGGCTGAGAGCTAATTGCTTTTTCTAGAGTCATGCCAGGAATAAATGGAATCATCTTGGAGATACGATCTCCCAAAGCATAAGGCTTTCCCAATGCTCTGGCTACGTCTCTAACAACTGCCCTAGCAGCCATAGTCCCAAATGTTGCAATCTGTGATACAGCAGATTGGCCATACTTCTGACCTACATAATCTATAACCATATCTCTTTTATCCATGCAAAAATCTATATCAAAATCTGGCATAGATATCCGCTCAGGATTGATGAATCTCTCAAAAAGTAAATTGTGTTCAATGGGATCCAATGCAGTAATCCCAAGTGCAAATGCTACAAGAGAGCCAGCACCAGAACCTCTACCTGGCCCAACAGGCACATCGTTATCTTTGGACCATTGAATAAAATCTGCAACAATTAAAAAATAACTTGAAAAACCTGTTGCATGAATTTGAGTTAATTCATAATCTAGACGTTTTTTATAAATTGCTTGCTGATCACTCGAGTAGCTCGCAATCATAGCTGTAAGTTTGGTATTCGAGAGTTCAGAGAGAAAAGAGTTGAAATCATGCTCTTTTGGAACTGGATACTCTGGAAGAAAGTATTGGTCTGTAGTTAACGAAACATTACATTTTTGGGCGATTGCAAGTGAATTACTTATCAATGTAGACGAATCTATGTCGTCAAATAGTTCTGAAATATCTTTTGAAGATTTGAAATATTGTTCTGGGGTGTAAAATCTTTCTCGACTTGAATCATTGAGAGTCTTGCCAGTATTGATGCAAACTTTTGTTTCATGAATATCAAAATCTTCTTTTTGAGAAAACATTGCATCATTCGATAAAACAATTGGAATCAATAACTCAGAAGCTAAAGGTAAGATACATTGAATAAATTCTTCTTCAAAGTTCTTTCCTAGTCTTTGAAGCTCAATACAAAAATCTTCTTTAAAGACATTCTTAAAGGAAATAAGTTCAGTCTTCAAATCTTGTAGTTTATTATTTTTAGCAAGATTAAAAATGTTAGAAAGTGGTCCACCTGCTAAAACCACTATATCTCCGGCACTGGATTTAAGATCATCAAATGTTACGGAAATAATATTATTCTCTTGTTCAAGCTGAGATTTGGAAATAATTCCCATTAAAGCTTTGAACCCAATATTATTTTTTGCGAGGCAAAGAATTTCGCCCAATTCACCATTCTGTGATTTTAAATTGAATACTGTGCCTGCAATCGGCTTAATTCCTTCCGCTTCGGCTTTCTTAAAAAATTTAACCATGCCAAACATGTTATTAAGGTCTGTTAAAGCTACCGCTGGCATGCCCAATTTTTTGGCATTTTCAACTATTTCATTAACTCTTAGCAACCCTCTTGAAATACTAAACTCAGACGAAACTCTAAGATGGATAAATGGAGATGACATTTTAAACAACAACTCCCTTGAATGATTTTCTATGAATAGATGTATACCCAAATTCTTTAAGAGCATTCAAATGCTGCGCAGTTCCATAGCCTTTATTTTTTGCAAAATTATAAAGGGGGTATTTTTTATCAAGCTGTGTCATTAATTTATCTCTGTACACCTTAGCAATGATTGAGGCGGCTGAAATTTCGGGGATTAAGTTATCGCCACCAATAATTGCTTTGCAGTCTACTCTTATATTGGGAGTAAACTTTCCGTCTACATACACTAAGTCAGGCTGTATAGTTAATTTCATTATAGCTTTTTCCATAGCCAGCAACGTAGCTTGATGAATATTTAATTCATCAATTTGTGAATTTGAAACACTGGCAAAGCTGAAAATTGATTTATCTTTAATTTCTACAGAAAGAATATTTCTTTTTTCTGCAGAAATTCTTTTTGAATCTTTTAACCCCTGAATTGGAGCAGTGATTATGGTAGCTGCAGCCGTTACTGGACCAGCCAAACATCCTCTTCCAACCTCATCAACTCCAGCTATGATCACAATTTATTCTTAATTGCAGTTGCTGCTGCTTTGAAACCTTCACCGGTCATAGAATTATTAATTTCAGAAATATGAGATTGATATAACTCGGGATGTAAATCAATTTTATTAAAGCTTGATGCTATTGTTTCAATGCTGAGATTGTTTTGAATTAACTCAGGAAAAATATGTTTTTGGATTAGTAAATTTGGCAATCCAATAAACGGGGTTTTAATCAATCTACTTAAAATTGCATAATTTAATTTATTTGTTTTGTAGCAAATAATTGGAATGGATTTCAAAACAGCAGACTCAAGTGATGCTGTGCCAGAAGTAACGATTGAAATAGATGATATTGACAAAAAGTCTTGCGCAGAGGCTATTGATAATTGATGAGGTATTTGATTGATGCCCTCCAAACCTTTAATCATTGATGCTAACTTAGTGTTAGCTGCAGGAATTAAAAAAAAGAGGTTTTTATCATGCTGCAAAAGATGTTTAGCTGAATCAATATATATAGGCATTAATTGAGAGACCTCGCTAACCCTGCTACCAGGCAAGATACTTACAAATTTTTTAGATTTTTCTAAGTTGTACTTATTGATTAATTCATCATGATCACCTTGTTTAAGTTGTGCAAATGGATGTCCTAAAAAAAAACTCTGCATGTTTTTTTTATTATAAAAATCACATTCAAATTTAAATAAGCACATTGTTAAGTCAATGTTTGCTTTGATAGCTTTTATCCGACTTTCTCTCCAACCCCAAACAGAAGGACTAACAACTTGAATAGTTTTTATGCCTTGTTTTTTAAGTTTTTTGTGAAAAAACATATTGAAGTCAGGTGAATCAACGCCAATAAAAACATCAATATTTTTTTTTATAAAAAAATTTAACAGTTTTTTTCTAATAGAAAGAAGCTTTGGAAGATTTAATAAGGGGTCTATTAAACCCATCACATGTAAATCTTGATAATTTATCTCAGGTAAAGAATTAATGTTCTTGGAATCTACTTCCGGTCCTCCAAGGCCATATAACTCCACTTCATATATATCTTTTATAGAATCAATAAGCTTTGCACCCAGCCTATCACCAGAATGTTCAGCAGCGATAATTCCAATTTTTATATTTTCCTTTGACACCTATCGAAGTAGGCCTCTTTCCGATCTCTCTATAGATGTTATGAAGGATGTTAAAGCTGGGTTATTGTCTTGATTTAGTGAATATAATTGATTGATGGCGTCTTCAAGAGAATAGCCTTTTCTATATATAATTCGATAGGCTTTTTTTATTAAGTTTATAGTATCGGAATCAAAATTATTGCGCTCCATTCCAATAGTATTGAGCCCAATTGGACGAGCGGGATTTGCAGCAACTTTTACAAATGCAGGCACATCCATTGTGATAAGAGTATTAAGACCGGTGAATGAGTAATCACCCAACGAACAAAATTGATGCACTAATGTAACTGCGCCAAGGGTAACATTATTTCCAACTACAACATGGCCTGCAAGCCCGGCAGTATTTGCAAAAATATTGTTATTCCCAACCACGCAATCATGGGCAATATGAGAATATGCCATGAATAGATTACTGCTGCCTATAAACGTATGAGATTTGTCTTGGACAGTTCCTCGATGAACAGTAACCCCTTCTCGAAAAATATTATTATTACCAATTTCTAAAGTTGTTTTCTCTTTGTTATATTTTTTATCGGGAGTGTCTTCTCCAATAGTTGAGAATTGATAAAAAATGTTTCCTTCGCCAATTTTGGATGGTCCTTTTATAACAACATGGGAGTGAAGAACGCAATTAGGACCTATCTCTACGTCTGGACCAATCACACAAAAGGGTCCAATCTTTACTGAATCATCTATCTTTGCTGAAGAATCAATAACGGAATTCATGATTTATTTAGGTCGATCCGCACATAATATGGTTGCTTCACATACACTCTTTCCATCAACTTCTGCCTTGCAATCGAACTTCCAAATACCCCTTTTTTCAGACCGAATGCTTGCAAAAAGATTAATCGTATCACCTGGAGATACTGGGTTCTTGAAACGCACCTTATCCGCACCTGCAAAATAGTAAATGCTTCCCTCTTCAGGAGTCTTTTCCATGGTCATAAAACCAAGTATTCCAGCTGCCTGAGCTAAAGCCTCTATTATTAGAACACCTGGCATAACAGGTTTATTAGGAAAATGGCCATTAAAAAAATCTTCATTTATTGAAACATTTTTTTGAGCATGAATACTTTGACCAAGCTCGACACCAACAATTTTATCAATGAATAGAAAAGGAAATCTGTGGGGTAAATGTTTTAAAACATCTGAAAATTCAAAACTCATTATATTTTCCTTCTTTTAATAAAAATTGATGATTTGGCCCAGTCTTTATGATCTTGCGCAGGCATTATACCTACATAATTTCCGGACTTAGATATACTTTTAGTAATAAGCGTATGAGCTCCAACCATTACATTGTCTACAATATCAAGGTGGCCTAAAACTCCTGATAGGCCACCCATTTGAAAATTTTTGCCAATGGTGGTTGAGCCAGCAATAGCGCAAGAAGCTGCTATTGCTGAATCTTGTCCTAGAATTACATTATGCGCAACATGAACTTGATTATCTAATTTCACACCATCATGAATTTCAGTGTCATCAATTGCACCCCTATCGATTGTGCAACCTGCTCCAATCTCAACATTACTTCCAATAATTAATCGACCTAGTTGTTCTATTTTAGTATAGCCATTTTTATTAGGCGCATATCCAAAACCGTCCGAGCCCAAAACTGCATTCGGATGGATAATAGAATTTCTGCCAATATGAACATTTTTAACTAATGATGAATTTGCATGTATGATCGTATTTTTTTCAATCTTACAATTTGGACCAACATAAACATTCGGCCCAATTATTACAGACTCGTCAACTGAAGAAGTTGAATGCACAAAGTAATTAATCTCATTTCCAATATATGGATTTGGATAAGTGTTAAACAAAGCTGAAATCACTGCATATGCAGCATAAGGGTTATCCACTACAATACCAGCAGCCTGGAGTTCAACTGCATTTTCTCTGTTCACAATTACAGCCGATGCAGAAGTATTAGATAGAAATTTTTTATATTTCGAGTTTGATAAAAACGAAATGCATCCAGGGGATGCATTTTGAAGAGTGGCGATTGAGCGGATGATTAAGTTTGGATCACCAACTATATCACCATTAACTTTTGAAGCTAAATCTTTGAGGCTATATGATTGCCCTGACAAATTTACTCGTTGTCTTTGCCTTCAGCTGCTGCAACATCTAACATTGAAGTAACATCATCGGTTAAATCTAGGGAAGTATCTGCAAATAAAACATTCTCTCTACCAAGAAGCATTTTTACTTCCTTTGCAGCGATGAGCTCTGAGAGTATTTTTTGTAAGGATGGATTTAAGTCTCTAAAAATCTTATCAGCGGTTTCACTTTGTTTAGCTTGAATTTTTCCAACTATAAATTCAATATCTTTACCTTTTTCTTGAATGTCTCTCTGCATATCTGCAATCTCTTCTTGAGATAAAGTTTCAGCATCTTTTTGCAACGTTTCAGCGAGTGATTGTCTCTCAGTTTGAAGCACAGTTGCGCGTTCTATATTTGCAGCATAGTCGGCCTCTTCTTCAAGAGCTTTAAAAGCATCTTGAGCAACTTGAGTTGCAAGAACTGCATTACGCATATCTATAACTGCAACGCCCTCCATAGCTAACGCAGGAATTGCTGCCAATAAAGATGCAACTAATAGTGGAATAAATAATAAATGTTTCATTTTTAACCCCTTAAATGGTTGTTATATTTTATAGTAATTGAAATAAAAAACACTATGTATTAATTAAAATACAGTGCCAATGGTAAATTGGAACTCCTCAGTTTTATCATATATACCATCATTAAAGGGCTGAGAAAAACTAAAACTCATAGGCCCAAAGCCAGTGATCCAAGTTACGCCCACTCCAACAGAATATCTTAGCTCATCAATAGAGGCCTCATAACAATTGATTTGATAGTCTTGGCAGTCAGTTGAAAAGACGTTACCAAAATCTAGAAAAAATGCTGAGCGCATTGATCTCTGGTCTTCTATTATTGGAAGTTTAAAAATTAGCTGGAGACTTCCCTCTATTAAAAAATTCCCTCCGATAGGATTTCTGCGCTGTTGATAAAGATATGGGTTTTGTGCAATAGAATCTGGAGTTCCATCAAAATCAGTATCAATTATTAGAGGACATTCCTCTGTTGCAGGATCAAAATTGTAGCATGGTGATGGTGTGACTCTAGGCCCGAGAGTATTTGATTCAAAGCCTCTAATTGATTTTGGTCCACCTGAATAAAAATTTTCAAAGAAAGGAGTTTTTTTTGTGTCTCCATAAGCACCAATGTATCCAAGTTCTCCATCAAAACCAAAGACAAGATTGGCGAAACCTATTGGTCGATAAAATTTTTGTCTAATATTCGCTTTATAGTATGTTAAATCACTGCCAGGAATAGTTGCTTGCAACATCACATCTGTTGAGGCCCCATACGTTGGAAACATCCCTCTATTTAAAGTTATTCTTGACCAGACTGCTTGTGCTTTCAATACATCAAAAACAGTTCCTTCAGACTCTAAAAAATCTGCGATCTCCCTTGAGGGAAGTGATCCTGGATCAATATCAGTATTATCAAAATTGAGGTTGAGCCCTATTCTTTGAGTATCACTTATTGGATAACCAAATTGGACGCCTAAACCTTGAGAGTTTGTTAGATAATTAGCGACATTGTATTCACCATAATCAGTCTCACGAAAATATATACTGTAACCTCTACTCACACCGTCCATAGTGAAGTAAGGGTCAAAGAATGAAATATTATAAGATTCTTGATAGATGCTTTTATTAATTCCAAAAATGAATCTATTGCCCGTCCCTAGATAATTATTATCTGATAAATTGAGACCCAAATTCATTCCAAAGTCACTGTATCCTATTGAGCCTCCAACAGAAGAGGTGCTTTCCTCCTCCACTGTAAATTCAATATCAACTTGATCTTCTGTACCTGGAACAGGGATTGTTTCAACATTTACCTCTTTAAAGAATCCCAGTCTCTCTAACCTTACCTTTGAGCCCTCAATTAAATTATCAGAGGCCCAAGCCCCCTCAAATTGACGCATCTCCCTTCTGAGAACTTCATCGTTTGTAAGGTAGTTACCTGAAAATAATATTTTTCTTGCGTAAGTTCGATTGCCTGGCTGCACTAAAAATAAAAGCGAAACAGAATTATCTTCTTCATTAATTTCTGGGTTGCCAGTGACCTCGGCAAATGTATAACCCTCGTTCCCTAAGAGATTAACAAAATACTCCTCTATTTGAGTTATTTGAGCTTGAGAGTAGATTAAACCCTTTTGACTATTAACAATTGGAGAATATATTTTTTCGTCAATCGGCATTTCTCCAATAACATTTACATCAGAAACTTTATATTGAATCCCTTCTGAGACGCTTAGGGTGATGTATACATCTTTTTTATCTTTTGAAACAGAAACCTGAGAAGACTCTATCGAGAACTTAAGATAGCCTCGATTCAAATAAAATGATTCCAGGTTCTCAATATCACCTTCGAGCTTCTCTTTTGAGTATTTATTTTTATTGGATAGAAATGAATACCACTTGCCTTCCTTTAATTCAAAACCAGTCATCAACTCCTCATCTGAAAAAAGTGTATTACCAATAATGTTTACTTTCTTAATTTTTGCACTTTTACCTTCATCAATAATGATTTTTAAATCTAAGGTATTTCTTGGCATATCAGTTGTTTCTATTTCAACTCCTGCACCATAACGGCCTTGAGAGGCATATTGACGCACCAACTCACTTTTCATTCCATTAAGCGTTGATCTTTTATAAACCTGACCTTCAGCAATTCCAGCACCCTCTAAACCTTTTAAAAGGTCTTCAGACTTGAGCGCTTTATTACCCTCTAACTCAATTTTTGAAATTGATGGCCTCTCTAAGACGCTTATTATCAATGCGCTTCCATCTTTGGCAATTTGAATATCATTGAATTGGGCAGTAGAAAAAAGTGCTCTAGTAATTTCAGAGACTTTTCCTTGATCCATTTTATCACCGACACTCACAGGAATGGCTGTAAATATGCTGCCAATTGAAACTCTCTGCAGTCCAACAATTCTAATATCAGTTATTAAAAACTCTTCAAAAGCGACTGAGGAGATTGAAAAGAGTGCCAGAAGAGTAATAACAAAATTTTTCATATTCTGAGGTTGTACTTTATAAAAATTTTGAAATATCATTAAATACAGCGAAAACCATTAAACATCCAACGGCAATCCAGCCAGATAGATAAAATAGATTTTCTATTCTTTCTGGCATTGGTGAACCTCGGACAGCCTCAACTCCTAGCATTACTAATTGCCCACCGTCTAAAACAGGAATAGGTAACAGATTTAAGACTCCAAGGCTAATGCTCAATAAAGCCATTAGATATAAAAATGGAAGAAAACCAGCATTTGCAGTATCTCCAGCCATTTTAACAATGCCAATCGGTCCACTGAGGTTTTGTGTTCCTAGGTCGCCAATAATCATTTTTCCTACAAATGTTAGAGTTTTAGCGCTTAGGTTATATGTTTCATATGCGCCCTTTGCAAGCGAGCTCGCCCATGATCTTTTAAAACCAGGAACGATGCCTATATACTTCTCGGTCATACCCGCATCATTCTCTCTAGAGCTCATTGGAATGGTCAGGTAATCAATTACGTCAGATCTTTCAATCTTGACCTCAATAGAGCTCCCTTGAAAACTAGAAACAAAACTTTGCAGATCTTCGAATGAATTAATTGGTTGATTGTCGACCTCAAGAATTCGATCATTAACACGAAGGCCACTTTCAAAAGCTTTAGAGTCCTTTGCTATTAAGCCAACTATGGGCTGCAATTTCATCAATAAATTAAAGCCCATAAAATTTTCTGGTGCATTTTGCTGCTCAGTGTCTGATAGAAAATTATTTACAGGAACTAAAATATCATATGGGGCACTATCAACTTGAGATCGAAAACCTAAGACTAAGTTACCGCTTAAACCAGAAGCAGAAAGAAGTTCTAATCTTATCTCTTGTAAATTTGTCACTGACTTTCCGTTAACGAAAGTTAAAATATCTCCTTCCGTTAATGAAGTATTTTGAATGAAGTACTCTGAAGTAATTTCAGCGACCTCAGGAATAAATTGGCGCTCAAGGGAATTCGCAAAAATCACAGAAAATATTCCTATTGCAAGTAAAAAATTTGCAATAGGTCCAGCAAGCATTACTAATGCTCTCTGCCACCTTGGCTTACTCTCAAAAGTATTGAGTTTTTGTTCCGCTGTCATGCTTTGTAGCAACTCAGAATTTTCTTCATCTTCAACTGACTTTTCTGTATGAAATGCAACATATCCCCCCAGAGGGAGCGCAGATAAAGCAAATTCAGTACCATGTTTGTCTATTTTTTTGTACACCACTGGACCCATGCCAATTGAAAAACGATAAATATGGATATTAAATATCCTGCCAACTATAAAATGGCCATACTCATGTATTGCGATGAGGACACCAAGAAGAACCAATGCTGAAAATAGATATATCATATTCTTGAAAAATTTAGTGTACGGATTTTATCACCTTCTCGGCATGAATGCGTGCCTGTTTGTCATAATCAAAAACATCTTCTATTGTTGACAACTTAGAACATTGGAAATGAGCAAAAGTTCTTTCAATAACATCATAAATTTCAGAAAATAAGATTTTCTTATTAAGGAATGCATTTACTGCAACCTCATTTGCAGCATTCATGATTACACCAGAGTTACCTTTAAGATTACAAACTTCACGCGCTATTTCAAAAATTCTCTCCCTGCCAACAGGAATTGGCTCAAAAGAAAGGTTTAATTCTGAAAAATTTAACTCTTCAAATTGAATTGGCAGCCTTGCTTCTATGCCCAATGCGTTAGCTATAGGAACCTCCATATTAGGATTGCTCAATTGAGCAATTGTCGATCCATCAATGTAAGTAACCATTGAATGAATGATGCTTTGAGGGTGCACAACGATATCAATCTGAGATTCTGGGATGTCAAACAAATAGTTTGCCTCAATCAATTCAAGACACTTATTTACCAGTGTTGCTGAATCGATTGTGATCTTTGATCCCATTGACCATGTGGGATGATTTAAAGCATCTTGAAGGCTAACGTTTTTTAATTCATTAAATGGGGTCTCTCTAAAGGGTCCACCCGAAGCTGTAATCACGACTTTAGAAACTTCTTTGAGGTTTTTTTTATTTCCTAAACATTGATGAATAGCATTATGTTCGCTATCTATGGGAATTATTAGAGCATTTTTATTCTTAGCCAATGGCATTAAAATATCTCCAGCAGCCACAATACTCTCTTTATTTGCAACGAGAATTGTTTTGCCAGACTCTATGGCAAAATAACTTGCCAATAGCCCTTCAAATCCTGAAATTGCAGAGATCACAATATCAACCTGAGAATTTTGTATAAGTTGTTTCAAATCTTCCTCTGAAGTTAAAACGTTAGATACAGATTGCAGTTCAATTAAGTCATCAGGATTGACAGTCTTACCAGTAAAAATATGTTCAGGCTGAAATTCCTGAGAAATTCTTTTTGCTTGACTGATATTACTTCCAAAAGCTATGCCAAACAAATTAAAGTTACTGATGTTTTGCCTTAAAACATTTAAGCAACTCTCTCCGATACTTCCGGTTGCACCTAATAAAACTATATTTTTCATATCAACATTATGGTTAATAAAGAAAAAACTGGAATGACCGCTATGTGGGAATCTAGCCTATCCCAAATACCTCCATGACCAGGAATCAATGACCCGCTATCCTTAACAGATTTAGTTCTTTTCAACGAACTTTCAAAATAGTCTCCAATAAATCCAAATGGGATACTAATTATTAAAATAAAGAATATCTCTATTGAAATTAAATCAAAAAAATAAAGTAATAGGTTGAAAATTAAGACAAGGATTGCGCCGCCTAATAAACCCTCTAAGGTTTTGTTGGGACTTATGAGTGGAAATAAGGGTGTTTTACCCAGACTACTTCCGACAAGATAGGCACCAACATCTATCAAAACTGTACTCAATAAAACAATAAATATAATGAAGAACCTATTGAAGCCAGAAAAAACCGCGAACTCTAATAAATATACCAAACCTAACAGAAAGCCAAAAATTAGAAAAGAGCCTAAGTAATTATTATCAAAACTCAAAAAAGGAAGTTTTTTATTAGCGAATAATGCGAATGCATAGGTGAGCCAAAAAAATGAACTTATGAATAAAAATAAGGCTAGAAAGGAAATATTAGTTTGAAAAAGAAGAGTGGTTAAAAATATAAAAAAAAGAACCTGAAGAATATCAACCCTTGAGTCTGAAAGCTGAAGCCATTCAAAAATCATTACAGAAACTACTACAACAATTAAAGTGTAAATTAGTAAAGTATTTTGAAAATAAAGAATTCCACTTACAGCTAAAATTAAAACTAATGCAGCAGGCAATCGCTCTAAGATATTTTTAATTAGAACGTTTGCCAAAGCGTCGCTCCGTTTTTGAGAATTTTTTTAAACATTTTATAAATTCAAGCTCAGTAAAATCTGGCCACAGAGTATCGCAGAATTGTATCTCTGTATAAGCTAAATGATATAACAGGAAGTTACTTATTCGATGATCTCCGCCAGTTCTAATGAGCAAATCAAGCTCACGGATTGGGGCGTTTAAATATTTAAAAAAAATTTCATCGTTAATGGTCTCAACAGATAACTTATCTGAATTTATATCATTAGCCATAAGCTTAGTTGCTTGAATAATATCTGCTCTGCCTCCATAGCCAAGAGCAATATTTAATTTGAGACTAGGGTGTTGAAAATCAGTATCTTTTTGAGCTTGGTCAATCGCATCAGTAACTTGTTTGCCAAAATCTTCAAAATCACCAAAAAAATCTAACTTAACTTTTTGTTTGATTAGTTCAGGAACTTGGGAATCAATGGCTTTAATGATTAGCTTTTTAATTCCTAATATTTCTTTCTTGGGACGAGACCAATTTTCTGTACTAAAAGCATACAAGCTAAGGGAACCTAATTTTGCTTCTGCGGCGGTTTCAACAATTCGTCTAACAACGTCTACTCCCTTCTCATGACCGGATGTCACATTCATAGTGTTCTTTTTTGCCCATCTGCCATTTCCATCCATGATAATAGCTGCATTTAACCCTGGCAGGGTGAATGATGAGTTATTATTATTTGCCATGCTGGCTGGTATAAAATCTCTAGATCTCTAGTAAATCTTCTTCTTTTTTCTTGAGCTCTGAATCAACAAGACCTATAAAATGATCAGTTTCTTTTTGAACAAGCTCCTCTATCCGCTTGAGGTCATCTTCAGAGAAATCTCCAGCTTTTTGCTGGTCTTTAGCTGTATTATTTGCATCACGACGAGTATTTCTTATTGAGATTCTTGAATTTTCAGCCTCTGTTCTTGCCTGCTTAATATATTCTTGTCTAGTTTCCTCAGTTAAGGCAGGCATGGTTAAACGTATTAAGTCTCCACTTGTGCTTGGATTTAGACCTAAATCAGATGACATAATTGCTTTTTCTATCTCGGCAATTAATGATTTGTCCCAAGGGGAAATTACAAGTGTTCTGCCCTCTTCTACAGAAATATTTGCAGCCTGGTTAATTGGAGTGAGATTACCATAATAATCAAATTTTACAGAATCTAAGATACTAGGGTTTGCTCTACCAGTTCTAATTTTGTTAAATTCATGGCTCAGCGATTCAATCGCTTTTTGCATTTTTGGTTTAATATTTTCAATTACTTCATTCATACTTAAGATATTAATGTTCCAATTTCTTCGCCGCAAGCAATTCTTTGCAATGCATTAGGTTGATTTAAATTAAATACTTTTAGAGGCAAGTTGTGATCTCTTGCTAATGTAAGCGCAGTGGCGTCCATCACTTTAAGATTTTTTTGAATGGCTTCGTCAAATGAAAGGGTTGGATAGAACGTTGCCGTTGAATCTTTTTCAGGATCAGCAGAGTAAACACCATCAACCCTTGTAGCCTTTAGCATAATATCTGATTGAGTTTCTATCGCCCTTAAACATCCTGCACTGTCAGTTGTAAAAAATGGATTGCCTGTACCAGCTGTAAATATGACAACAAAATCATTGGATAAAAGTTGAATTGCTAACCTTCGGTCATAGTGCTCAGCAACACCAGACATTGAAATCGCTGACATCACTCTTGTCTTCACCCCTGCTCTTTCTAAAGCATCCCGCAAAGCAATACCATTCATAACAGTTGCAAGCATTCCCATGTGATCACCAGCAACTCTATCCATTCCAGCTTTACTAAGCTTTTCACCTCTAAAAAGGTTACCACCACCAATTACTATGCCCACTTGAGCGCCCAGATCTTTGCAATCTTTTACAGATTGTGCCATTTGATCAAGTATTTTTGGATCTATACCATGATCATCATCTCCAGCAACAGCCTCTCCACTAAATTTAACGAGAAGTCGTTTATATGTCAGAGATGTCATTGTTGAAGTTGTTCAGCTACCTCTGCTGCAAAATCTTTTACCTCAACCTCAATTCCCTCACCTACCTTAAAACGTGCAAATGAAATAATTGAAGCATCATTTTCTTTAAGAAGCTGCTCGATTGTTTGATCAGGATTTTTTACAAAACCCTGAGAGACCAATGTTACCTCTGATAGAAATCTCTTTACCTTGCCTTCTACCATTTTTTCCATAATAGCTGCATCCTTACCAGATTCTTCTGCTTGAGCTAGATATATTGAACGCTCTCGTTCAAGCAGTTCTTGATCAATATCTTCAGCGTTTAAACAGCTGGGATTGGTTGCTGAAACATGCATCGCAAGATCCTTTGCTAACTCTTGATTCGCTTTGTCAATAGATACCAACGCAGCTAAACGCCCATCAGAATGAATGTATGCACCAATAGTTCCACCTGAGGGAACTTCAATAGTTTGCAATCTTCTTAATTGAATGTTTTCTCCAATAGATTGAATCAATGATTGCCTTTTTTCTTCATATATCTCAGCAAGCTTAGAGATATCATTTACAAAATTATTTGCAAGATAGTCTGAGATATCATTTGTGAACTCTTTAAATTTTGAGTCTTTAGCTGCAAAGTCTGTTTCCGAATTAATCTCGACCAAACTACTATACTTATCATTTTGAGCTACTTTTACTTCTCCATCAGCAGCTACGCGCGATGCTTTTTTCTCAGCTTTTAGCGAGCTATTAGCTCTAAGAAGGTCTAAAGCTTTTTCAATATCTCCATTAGTTTCAACCAATGCTTTCTTACATTCCATCATGCCGACACCAGACATATCTCTCAATTCTTTAACTTGGCTTGCAGTAATACTCATTTCTCTTTCTCAGACTCCTCAGATTCTTTTGCCACATTCTCTGTAACATTAGCATCCTTATCTTCCTCTGCAGGATCCTTGGCAGTATGTTTTTGGTCAATCTGTTCCTCTGCCTTCTCCTCTTCTATATCTGCAGATACTTCATCTGGCTGGATTGGTGAATCCTCTTCTGGTTCACTTAATTCAGCTTCTTCAATAATATTTAAGGCCTTTCCAGATGTTACTGAAGCCTTTTTCACTTTAACTGA
>AMWX01000007.1 GCA_000307935.1 SAR86 cluster bacterium SAR86E | reverse complement strand
TTTTATCATCCCATCGCCCTGGCATGCCTCACATCTTCCTCCCTTAACATTGAAGCTAAATCGACCTGGTTTATACCCCCTTGTTCTTGCTTCTTCAGATTGGGAAAATAAGTCTCTAATATGCGAGAAAAGACCTGTATAGGTAGCTGGATTAGATCTTGGGGTGCGGCCAATAGGAGATTGATCTATCCCAATTACCTTATCTAAGTGCTCCAACCCTTGAA
>AMWX01000006.1 GCA_000307935.1 SAR86 cluster bacterium SAR86E | reverse complement strand
AGGGCGATGGGATGATAAAAGTAGAGATGCATTTTTTAGCAGATGTCTATGTAAAGTGTGATATCTGTGATGGAAAAAGATATAACGAACAAACTCTTGAAGTGAAATATAAAGGCAAAAATATTGCTGAAGTTCTAGGAATGACCGTAGAAGAGGCTCTTGAATTCTTTCAAGCAATTCCTGCAATAAAAAATAAATTACAAACTTTATCAGATGTTGGTCTCACATATATAACACTTGGGCAATCTGCTACCACTCTCTCAGGCGGTGAGGCACAAAGAATTAAACTCGCAAAAGAATTATCAAAAAGAAGCACCGGAAAGACACTCTTTATATTAGACGAGCCAACTACAGGGCTTCACTTTTATGACATTGAATTACTTCTTGGGGTACTTAAAAGATTGTCAGATCAAGGTAACACTGTCGTGGTGATTGAGCATAATCTAGATGTTATAAAATCGAGTGATTGGATTATTGATTTAGGCCCAGAAGGTGGTGCTGATGGCGGACAAATTATTGCAGAGGGCCCACCAAATAAAGTGGCTATGTCAAAGCAATCTTATACAGGAAAATATTTAAAAGAGGCTTTAAAAGGCTAAGCTGCTGAACCTTCTTTTAATTCAGGCTCTGCAATATCTGATGCAGGCTCTAAATCACGATCAACCCACTCAACAAAAGCCATGTCTGCTTTGTCTCCAGGCCGAAAGCCTGCTTTAATAATTCTTAGATAGCCGCCAGGTCTTTCTTTTGATTTTAATGCAATTTCAGTAAATAGCTTGTTAACAGCTGAATCTAATCTTAGCTTACTAAAAGCTCTTCTTCTATTAGCAACGGAATCTTCTTTTGCCATTGTAATCAAGGGCTCAATAAAGGACCTAAGTTCTTTTGCCTTTGGAACAGTTGTTTTAATTAACTCTCTCTCAATGAAGGCAATTGCAAGATTTTTCATCAAAGCCTTTCGGTGAGAGGAATTCCTATTTAGTTTTCTACCTGATTTTCTATGTCTCATTTCTTAACCCATTGGAGGCCAATTCTCTAGTGTTGTACCGAGAGAGAAGCCTTTAGATGCAAGCACATCTTTTATTTCATTTAAAGATTTTTTACCTAAGTTAGGTGTTTTCAAAAGATCAAACTCAGTTCTTTGAAGAAGGTCACCAATAAGGAATATACTTTCAGCTTTTAAACAGTTTGTTGATCTCACAGTAAGCTCTAGCTCCTCAATTGAACGCATAAGGAACGGATCAAAGTCATTTTGATCTTTTTTGGCTTCCTGCTCTGCAATAGCATCCAAGTCTACAAAAGCAGCCAACTGTTGTTGCATAATTGTTGCCGCGTGCTCAATAGCTTTTTTTGGATCAAGTGTTCCGTCAGACTCTAACTCAACTATGAGCTTGTCTAAATCTGTTCTCTTTTCAAATCTTGCGTTTTCAACTGTATATGCAACTCTTCTTACGGGGCTAAACGATGCATCTACTTTCAATGCACCAACTGCAGTCTCTTCCTCACCTCGTGCGTCAGCAGGCTCATAACCTCTTCCTGTTTTCACAGTTGCTGATAGAGACAAACTTACCTTATCCACCAGCGATGCGACATGATGTTCTGCATCTGGTAATTCAACATTCCCGGGAACTTCAAAAGAGCTTGAAGTGACTTCGCAAGGTCCAGAAACATCTAATTTAATTACAGCGCTTGTGCCCTCGATTAAACTAATTGGCATATCTTTAAGATTAAGAAGTATATCTATAACATCCTCTCTTACACCTTCGATGGTTGAATATTCGTGTGCAATTCCATCAATGGTAACGTCAGTAATAGCTGCACCAGGCATAGATGACAAAAGAATTCTTCTTAATGCATTACCGAGAGTATGACCGAAACCTCTCTCCAGAGGTTCTAAAGTTATCTTAGATGTATTGTTGTCTGAGTCATCAACCTGTATGTCAGTTGGTACTAAAAGATCTATAACTGATGTTTCCATAATTTCCTTCCGTTTTTATGTTTTTAATTAATTATTTTGAGTAAAGCTCAACAATGAGATTTTCATTAATTTCAGCACTTAAATCTGTTCGATCAGGAACGGATTTGAATACACCCTTGAGAGTTTTAGAATCAACTTCAAGCCACTCACAGGCTTCTCTTTGACCAGCAAGATCTAATGCACTTTTTATTCTTAGCTGTGTTTTAGATTTTTCTCGAACTTCCAATTCATCACCAGGTTGAACCTGATAGGATGGAATGTTAACTATTGAGCCATTAAGATGAAATGCTTTATGAGAAACCAGTTGTCTTGCTTCAGCTCTTGTTGAGGCAAAACCCATTCGATAAACAACATTATCAAGTCTTTGCTCAAGAAAACTCAACAGATTTTCACCTGTATTACCTTTGGACTTTGAAGCTTTTTTATAATAATTACGGAATTGCTTCTCAAGCACACCATACATTCTTCTTACCTTTTGTTTCTCACGTAATTGAACACCATAATCAGACAACCTTCCTCGCCTTAAACCATGGACTCCAGGAGCTGTCTCCATGTTACATTTAGATTCTATTGATCTAGCTCCGCTTTTCAGAAAAAGATCAGTGCCTTCTCTTCTAGATAACCTTAGTGATGGACCTCTATATCTTGCCATTTATTTTCCTCTATACCCTACGTTTCTTTGAAGGACGGCAACCATTATGGGGCAATGGTGTTACATCCGTTATACTTTTTATCTTTAAACCACAGGAATTTAAAGACCTGATTGCAGACTCTCTTCCACCTCCAGGACCTCTAACTTTTACATCTAGGCTAATCATTCCGAATTCTTTTGCTGCATTACCAGCTTTTTCTGCGGCAATTTGAGCGGCAAATGGTGTGCTTTTTCTAGATCCACGGAATCCAGAACCTCCAGATGTGGCCCAGCATACAGCATTACCTTGTTTATCAGTAATAGTAATAATTGTATTATTAAAAGATGCATGTATGTGTGCAATACCATCAGATATTACCTTTTTAACTTTTTTACCAGTCGCCATTTAATTATGCCCTCATTGGTTTTTTAGGTCCCTTTCGAGTCCTTGCATTTGTTTTAGTTCTTTGGCCATTTACAGGAAGCTTTCTTCTATGCCTTATACCTCTATAACAACCCAGATCCATTAATCTTTTTATATTAGTGCTTACAGATCTTCGAAGATCACCTTCAACAGTATATTCAGCTACAGCTGTCCTTATGGTCTCAATTTGATCCTCAGACAGATCAGAAACTTTTTGAGAATAATCTAATTTAACGCTTATACATATATCCTGTGCGGTCTTTTTTCCTATTCCATATATATGAGTTAAAGCTATTTCTAGATGCTTATTTTCCGGTATATTTACGCCTGCTATTCTAGCCATATTTTGTTACCCTTGTTTTTGTTTATGTTTAGGATCTGTCTTGCAAATTACATACAGGACTCCTTTTCGCCTGACTGTTTTGCAATTCCTACAAATTTTCTTAACTGATGCTCTAACTTTCATTTTTATCTCTTATAGTTTTTTAGATTAGCTTTCTTCAATAATGAAGAGTATTGACTGGACATCATGTGGGACTGAACTTGAGCCATGAAATCCATCAACACAACCACAATAATAAGTACCGATGTCCCGCCCAAATAAAACGATACTCCTGCAAAATTTATAAGCGCCAACGGGAGTAGACATATAAGAGTCAGGTAGATACTTCCAAATACAGTCAATCTTGCTAACACGCTATCCACATATGTTGCAGTTTGTTCTCCAGGTCTTATTCCTGGGACAAAAGCACCTGATTTTTTTAAATTGTCTGTAACTTCTTTTGTATCAAAAGTTAGGGCGAGCCAAATAAAGCAAAAAGATATAATAAGAGCAGAAAATGTAAGAATATATAACGGCTGTCCAGGATTCAAAGCCAATGAAATTGTTTGAAGAAACCCAAACGATTCAGCTTGCCCAAACCAAGTAGACAGTGATGCAGGAAATAGTAAAAAAGTACTAGCAAAAATTGCTGGAATAACTCCGGCCATATTTACTTTAAATGGTAAATGGCTCGCTTGAGCTTGCATCATTTTTCTGCCTTGCTGTCTCTGAGCATAATTTACGGTAATTCTTCGTTGACCTCTTTCGATAAAAACAACGACTGCTATTACAACCATTGCCAAAACACCAATACCTAAAAGCAAGAGAATGTTTAAATCTCCCTGTCTAGCTTGTTCTAATGCTTGGCCAATTGCCCCAGGAATACCAGTAAGAATACTAGTGGCAATAATAATCGAAATACCATTTCCAATTCCTCTTTCAGAAATTTGCTCGCCTAACCACATCAAAAATATTGTCCCTGCTACAACACTAAAAACTGCGGAAACAAAAAAAGATGTTCCAGGCTCATATGCTAGGCCGCTTGCGCCCAAAGTAACTGCCAATGCTGATGCCTGCACAAATGCAAGCACTACTGTTCCATATCTTGTGAACTGTGTGATTTGATTGCGTCCAGCTTGACCATCTTTCTTTAACTCTTGTAGATATGGAATTGAATTTGAAAATAACTGCATAATAATTGCAGCAGAGATGTATGGGACAACATTAAGTGCAAATATACTCATTCTCTCTAAGGCACCACCAGAGAATAGATTGAACATCTCGAGAATTGTTCCTTGGTTTTGATCAAATAATGCGGCTAATCTAGCTGGGTCAATTCCAGGTATTGGGATGTGGGTTCCCAATCTATAAACAACAATGGCCATGAAGACAAATCTTAGTCTTCTCCATAAATCGCTCATTCCTTTATTTTGATCAGCCATAAATATTATTCAGGAGATTCCTCTATTTTTTTAGATACTTTTTTAGCATCTTTCTTTGATGTCTTTATAAACTTTTCTTTTACAGGCTTCGTCTCGATTGCAGTAATTGTTCCTCCTGCTTTTTCAATAGATTCTTTTGCACCTTTTGTAAGATAAACGCCAGATACAACAATTGGTTGTGAAATATCATACGTTCCAAAAATTTTTACTTTTTTAGTAGCTTGAGAAATAACTCTCTTAGCTTTTAGAGAATCCAAGTTAACCTCTGTCATCATGGCTATATTCTTAATATTTACCTCTTTAGATCCCCTATTCACTCTGGATGAAAAGCCAAACTTTGGGATTCTTTGCTGAAGAGGCATCTGACCGCCCTCAAAGCCTCTTGCGATCGATCCACCTGATCTAGATTTTTGACCTTTGTGGCCCCTTCCAGCCGTTTTACCAGTTCCTGAACCAATACCCCTTCCTACACGCTTTCTATTTTTAGAAGTTCCAGAGCTGGTTAAAGTATTAAGTCCTAAAGAGTTTTTTGTTTCTGAGTTTTCCATAATTAGCTCTCTTTTACTTCTAGCATATCTCGAATTTTATTTATCATGCCTCTATTACTAGGGGTGTCCAGAACGGTCACAGTTTCCTGTAATTTTCTAAAACCCAGGCCTTTAACACATTTCTTGTGATTAGGCAGCCTGCCTATACTACTTTTAATTAGTTTGATATCTATTGTTTTATTGCTCATGATAATTCTGCTGTCTTTTTACCTCTTCTTAAGGCTACTTCCTCAGGAGACTCCATTGAACGCAATGCATTTATGGTGGCTCTTACTACATTCACAGGATTAGTTGATCCATAGCATTTCGCTAGAACATTCTGAACTCCAACTAGCTCAAGAACTGCTCTCATTGCACCACCTGCAATAATTCCAGTACCTTCTGCAGCAGGCTGCATATATACTTTAGCAGCACCATGCTTAGCCTTCACTGGATACCAAAGGGTAGTTGCATTTAGACTAACATCAACCATATTTCTTCTAGCATTTTCCATGGCTTTTTGAATTGCAATTGGGACCTCTTTAGCCTTACCTCTTCCAAACCCCACTTTGCCCTTGCCATCACCTACAACACATAAAGCTGTAAATCCAAAAATACGACCACCTTTGACAACTTTGGCAACTCTGTTTACCTGAACAAGTTTTTCTTCGAGCGCGTCCTGCTGCTGCAAACTATTATTTTGTTGACTCATTTCTTAAAACTCCAACCCAGCTTCACGAGCTGATTCTGCAATGGCTTTTATACGGCCATGATATTTATAACCTGATCGATCGAAGACCACTTTTTTAATGCCTGCCTCAATTGCCCTTTCGGCTATCTTTTGCCCTATCGCTTTAGCAGAGCTTAAGTTGTTGGAAGCCATTTTATCTGCTTTCTCATTAGTTGAAGCTGAAGCCAATACAGTTGATCCAGTAGAATCAAAAACTTGTGCATATAAATTTTGTGAAGATTTAAAAACAGATAATCTCGGTTTGTCCTGCTGAGATATCCTGATCCTAGTCTTTGCTGCGCGTCTTATTCTAGAGTCTGATTTAGAATTCATTGCTTATGCTCCTGCTGCTTTTTTAGCTTCTTTTCTTCGAATATTTTCATCAGCGTATTTCACACCCTTTCCTTTGTATGGTTCGGGTGGTCTAAATGCTCTAATCTCTGCTGCCACCTGACCAAGAACTTGCTTGTCATGACTTTTTAAGACAACTTCTGTTTGAGATGGTGTTTCAACCTCAACTTGCTCAGGAAGGTCATAATGGACAGGATGAGAGAAACCTAAAGTTAATTCTAGTTTCTTCCCGCTAGCTTTAGCTCTATACCCAACTCCGACTAGTAATAATGTTTTCTGAAAGCCTTGAGAAACTCCAATCACCATGTTGTTTATTAAAGAGCGAGCTGTCCCAGCAAGTGCTGTTGATTCTGATGAAGATTCGTCATACGAAATAGTAATCACATCATCCGCGTGAGATGCAGATACTGATTCTGGAAGCGTGAAGTCAGACTTGCCCTTAGACCCTGAAACTGAAATCATTCTATCTTCAAGTTTAATTTCTACGCCTGATGGAATTGATACGGGATTTTTTGCAACTCTAGACATAATTAAAAAACCTCACAAATGACTTCGCCACCAATATTCAGTGAACGAGCATCTTTATCACTCATCAAGCCTTTGTTGGTTGAAAGCACATACATACCTAATCCATTTTTTACTTCAGGCAGATCTGATGAAGATGAATACCTTCTTAAGCTAGGTTTTGAAATTCTTTTTATTTCCCTGATCGCTGGCGCTTCATTGATGTATTTTAAAGAAATACTAAGAGAATCCTTGCCATCAAGTGAAATTTTTTCACAGGAAGTCAAATATCCTTCTTTAACTAACAAAGATACAAGCTCTAGCTTAAATTTTGAAAAAGGAGCGTTGACGACCTTTTTACCACGCATGAGGCCGTTCCTTATTCTTGTTAAACAATCAGATGTAGGGTCTTGAAAACTCATAATATTACCAACTTGATTTAACCAATCCAGGTATGTCACCGCGCATTGCAGCTTCACGTAATTTAATTCTACTTAGTCCAAACTTTCTATACACAGCATGCGGTCTTCCAGTCAAAGAGCATCTTCTTGTGACCCTGGAAGGGCTTGCATTTCTGGGAAGTTTTTGCAATTTCTCAAATGCAGCCATTTTTTCTTCATATGAATTTTCAGGATTTAAAAACTCTTTTTTTAATGCAGCTCTTTTAACAGCATAACGCTCGACCGTTTTCTGTCTTTTAGCATCTCTTGCAACTACTGATTTTCTTGTCATGCGTTTTTACCTTATTTTTTAAATGGAAAATTTAGCACCTCTAGAAGCGCCTTAGCATCGTCTTTGTTTGAAGCAGATGTGTTGATACATATATCCATGCCTCTAATTTTATCGATGTTGTCATAATTAATTTCTGGAAAGATTATTTGCTCCTTTATGCCCATGCTGTAATTACCTTGGCCATCAAATGATTTTGGATTTAAACCTCTAAAATCTCTTTCTCTTGGGATCGCAACGTTAATGAGGCGCTCAATGAAGTCATACATTCTTTCGCCTCTGAGCGTAACCTTGCATCCGACAGGCCAACCTTCACGCAGTTTGAAGCTAGCAACAGATTTTTTTGCTTTAGTTACGACTGCTTTTTGGCCTGCAATGGACTCTAAATCGTTTACCGCTGACTCTAAATGCTTTTTATCAGTTAAAGCTTCTCCAACACCCATATTGATAACAACCTTAGTAAGTTTTGGAACAGCCATTACATTCTCGATTCCCAATTTTTCTTGTAATTGAGGAAGTAGCTCTTTGTTGAAAGTATCTTTTAAATTCATGATTTAATTTCTTTTTTATCTGATGAGTAAACTCTTAATTTTTTATCGCCGTCCATTTGAAAGGAAATTCTGTCTGCTTTTTTCTTTTTAGGATTCCAAATTGCAACGTTTGATAGATTAATTGCAGCTTCTTTTTCAACAATCCCACCTGTTTCTCCAAGTTGAGGGTTAGGCTTCGTATGTTTTTTCATCATATTCACGCCAGAAATAATAGCCTTATTATTAAACTTTGAAATTTTTTGAACAGTTCCCTTCTTTCCAATATCTTTTCCAGCAATAACAACGACCTCATCGCCTGTTCTAAATTTCGTTACTGTCTCTATACTTTTTTTCATTACAAAACTTCCGGAGCTAAAGATAAAATTTTCATATGCTTGCCTTCCCTGAGTTCACGAGTCACGGGCCCAAAAACTCTAGTGCCTATCGGAGCTTTATTTCCACCTATCAAGACAGCAGCATTCTCATCAAATTTAATCAGTGAGCCATCTCTTCTCCTCACTCCTTTCTTAGTTCGCACAACCAATGCATCAACAACTTGACCTTTTTTTACCTTGCCAGTTGGAATAGCTTCTCTTATTGCTACCTTAATAACATCACCAATGTTGGCATACCTTCTCTTTGAACCACCAAGCACTTTTATGCACATTACACTTCTAGCGCCACTGTTATCAGCTATCGTTAATATAGATTGCATTTGAATCATGATTGACTCTCCTGCATCTCAACTTGAGGTGAAACAGATTCATTTTCAGAAAGAAGTTTCCAAGTTTTAGACTTGGAATATGGTTTGCACTCTTGAACTGTCACAACGTCACCAATCTTAGCCATATTTTCTTCATCATGAGCATGCACTTTTGTAGAACGCTTCATAATTTTGCTGTAAGTAGGATGCTTGACTTTACGCTCAACTTTTACAGTTATCGTTTTATCAGCTTTATCGCTAATAACTACACCAGTCAGTTGCCTTGGATTAGTACTCATGCGGATGCTTCCTCAGATTTCTTTTCATTAATAATTGTTTTTATTTGAGCAATCTTTTTTCTATCAACGGTCAGCAAATGGGATTCAGTAAGCTGGCCAGTTTTATGCTTCATCCTATTTTTAAATTGACTTTCTCTAATTTCTAAAACTAAATTTTCAAGAGCTTTAATATCTTTCTTACGAAGGTCTTGAAGGTCGCTTGTTAACTTTGCCATTTTTATAATGCCTTTTTAATAAATGTAGTTCTAACTGGTAGCTTGGCTGCTGCTAATTTAAAAGCTTCTCTAGCAACCTCTTCTGATACCCCAGCCATTTCATATAGAACTGTTCCAGGTTGAACAAGACTTACCCAATATTCAACATTACCTTTCCCTTTACCCATTCTTACTTCTAATGGCTTTTTGGTTATGGGTTTATCAGGAAATATACGAATCCAAATGTTACCGCCACGTTTAATAGATCTTGTCATCGCTCTTCTAGCAGATTCAATCTGACGAGCAGTAATTCTGCCTCTAGTTGTTGCCTTCAAAGCGTACTCACCAAATGCAATTGTATTACCAGATTGAGCAAGGCCCCTGTTTCGGCCCTTATGCATCTTTCTAAACTTTGTTTGTTTTGGCTGTAACATGATTAACTTCCTTGGTCCTCATCTTTAAAAGGGTCGCCTAATACTTCACCGGTATAAACATGAACCTTTACACCAATTAATCCATATGTAGTCGCGGCTTCTGCTACTCCATAGTCTATATTTGCTCTTAAGGTATGTAAGGGGACTTGGCCCTCTCTGTACCACTCAGCCCTTGCGATCTCTGCTCCACCCAATCTGCCAGAAACCTCAGTTCTAATACCCTTAGCGCCTTGTCTCATGGCACTTTGAACAGCTCGCTTCATAGCCCTTCTAAACTGAACTCTTCGTTCTAACTGTTGGGCGATTCCTTCGGCAAGAATTGTTGCATCAAGATCTGGCTTGCGAACTTCTTTAATATTGACTTGAACTGGCAGAGAAACAATTTTTTGAACTGATGCTTTCAAGGATTCAATCTCTTCACCCTTTTTTCCAATAATAATTCCAGGTCTAGATGTATGAATATTTACAACAAAATTTTGAGCAGATCTTTCAAGCTCTACCTTGCTAATAGAGGAGAATCTCAATCTATCTTTGATATGATTTCGAACTTTAAGATCTTCAATCAAATTCTCTCTATAAGATTTTCCTTTTGCATACCACAAAGCATTATGCTTCTTGATAACGCCAAGTCGAAAGCCTGTTGGATGAACTTTTTGACCCATTACTTCTCCTGATCCGATAATATGATTTCAATATGGCAGGTAGGCTTAATGATCCTGTCAGCCCTGCCTCTCGCACGAGGTTTCATTCTTTTTAATCTCATTCCTTGGTTTACAATGACTGACTTAATAACTAACAAATCAATGTCTGCCTTGTCATTATTTTCAGCATTTGCAATTGCAGACTCTAAAAGTTTTTTAATTACAGCTGATGCTTTTTGCTTATGAAAAGTAAGAAAATCCATTGCGGCATGCACTGATTTACCTCTTACTACATCAGCGACTAGTCCTGCTTTTTGAGCAGATAATCTAGTTCCTTTTAAATATGCTCTTGTTTCCATTATTTTGCTTTCCTATCACCTGAATGCATTCTAAAAGTTCTTGTGATCGCAAATTCACCTAACTTGTGTCCAACCATGTCTTCATTAATGTATACAGGGACATGCTGTCTTCCGTTATGAACAGATATAGTCAGACCAACCATTGCAGGACTGATCATGGATCTTCTAGACCAAGTTTTGATTGGCTTTTTAGTATTTTCACTAATTGCTTTATCCACGGCTTTTTGCAGTGATAAATCAATAAATGGTCCTTTTTTTAGTGATCTAGGCATTATTTATTTCCTTTTAGCTCTTCTTCTGACAATCAGATCATCTGTCCGTTGATTTTTTCTTGTTTTATAGCCTTTGGTTGGTATACCCCATGGCGTTGATGGATGTCTTCCCCCAGAAGTTCTACCTTCACCGCCTCCATGAGGGTGATCAACTGGATTCATGGCTACACCTCTTACTGTAGGCCTTACACCTCTCCATCTTTTAGCTCCCGCCTTACCCAATGACCGTAAGTTATTTTCTTGATTTGAAACAGTACCCAAAGTTGCTTTACATGCTGACAAGATTTTTCTCATTTCACCAGATTGCAATCTTAAAGTAGCGTAAATACCCTCTTTAGCAACTAATCTAGCTGATGTGCCAGCACTTCTAGCGATCTGCGCTCCTTTGCCAGGCTTCATTTCTACGCAGTGAATTGTTGTTCCAAGGGGAATATTTGCTAATTTCATGCAGTTACCTGCCTTCATTTCAGTTTGGTCTGCTGAGAGAACTGGATCTCCAACCTTAATTTTACTTGGAGCAATAATATACCTTCTTTCACCATCGGCGTACTTAAGCAAAGCTAAATGAGCAGACCTGTTTGGATCGTACTCAATTCTCTCCACAACAGCAGGGACGTCTAATTTATCTCTTTTAAAATCTATGACTCTGTAATGCTGCTTGTGACCGCCGCCTTGATGTCTAACAGTTATTCTACCGTTATTATTTCGTCCGCCATTTTTTGATTTTTTCTCTAGAAGAGCTTTGTGAGGCCGACCTTTATAAAGATCAGATTTGATCGAAATAACGCCTCTTCTGCCTGGACTGGTTGGTTTTGCTTTTATAACTGCCATGATTAACTAATGCCCTCAAATTGGATTTCAGAGCCTTCTTTCAATGAAACAAAGGCTTTCTTATAGTCAGATCTTTTATAAATTCCAAATCTGTTTCTTTTTGTTTTTCCTTTTTGAGTTGAGGTGGTAACACTATCAACTTTTACATCAAACAAGTCCTCAACAGCTTTTTTGATCTCTGATTTTGATGCCGATAAATCTACCTTGAATACAACCTGATTCAAGCTTCCAACAGATGTAGCCTTCTCAGTGATATATGGAGAATGAATTAATGTGAGCAATTTTTCTTTGTTCATTAGACCCATGCCTCAATTAGCTTAAATGCAGCAGGCGTGACTGCTACTTTTTCAGATCTTAATAAAATCACTGGATTGATCTCTTTTACGGTCACAACATCAACATGAGGAATATTTCGAGCTGAAAGATATAAATTTGTATCCATTTCATCAAGGATAATAAGCACATTATTAAGATCAAACTGCTGAAGAAAACTATTCATTTCTTTTGTTTTCGGTGCTTCAAATTTTGGCTGCTCAATAGCTACCAAACGATTTTGCCTATGCAGTTCTGAAAATATAGAACTGATTGCAGCTCTATACATTTTTTTATTAATTTTTTTAGAGTAATCTCTTGGCGTAGCTGCAAAAGCTACTCCGCCACCCCTCCATATAGGACTCCTAATTGTTCCAGCTCTAGCTCTACCAGTTCCTTTTTGTCGGTAAGGTTTTTTGCCGCCGCCCCTAACTTCTGATCTTGTCTTTTGTTTATGTGTACCTTGTCTAGATCCAGCAAGATAGGTGACAACAGCTTGATGAACAAGTGTTTCGTTAAACTCTTTTCCAAAAGTTGTTTCAGAAATCTGAACATCAGTTTTTTTATTATCGATATTTAATACATCTAATTTCATCTTTGTTTCACCGCAGGGGTAATTTTTAGTGTTGAGCCATTAAAGCCTGGAACCGCACCCTTAACATAAAGAAGATTATTTTGTACATCTGCACCCATTAATTCCAAACTTTGAATAGTTTTTGTTTCATGACCCATATGACCAGACATTTTCTTTCCTTTCCAAACTCTTCCAGGCGTCTGGCACTGACCAATTGAACCATGGGCTCTATGTGCCAAGGAATTACCATGAGTAGCATCTTGCATCGCAAAGTTATGCCTTTTAATTACACCGGCATACCCCTTACCTTTCGAGGTACCAGTCACATCAACCATTTTTCCAACTTCAAAAATATCAGCAGTTAAATGATGACCAATCTTAATCTCATCAGTTTCTTCAGTTCTGAATTCAAATAATTCTCCATTAGAAATATTTTGTTTTTTGAAGAATTCTGTGGATGATTTTGTTAAATTCTTAGATGTATTCTTAGACACCACAATAGCACTGTATCCATGCTTTTCATGGGTCTTAATATCAGCAACAAAATTTGCTGCAACTGAAATAACTGTTACAGGAACAGAGGTGCCGTCTTCTTGAAAAAGTCTCGACATGCCTGATTTTTTTCCAACTAAGCCAATGCTCAATTTACTCTCCTTTTATACGGGGCTTATAACCCTCTATGGCCGCTAAGCGTTAAAAAAGTAACAAATTAGCTTAAGCTAATTTGCACATCAACCCCAGATGAAAGGTCGAGCTTCATTAAAGCATCAACAGTTTTATCTGTAGGTTCTACTATATCCATAAGTCTTTTGTATGTTCTTATCTCATACTGATCTCTTGCATCTTTATCTTTATGCGGAGATGTTAGGATTGTGGTTCTTTCTTTCTTGACCGGCAAAGGAATTGGTCCTTTCACAATCGCGCCGGTTTTCTTTGCAGTTTCAACAATTAATTTTGTTGAAGCATCAATCAAACGATAGTCAAAAGCTTTTAGGCGAATTCTTATTGATTGATTGTCCAATTTATTTAATTCCTATATTTCTGCTTTATGCAAAATGTTGCGTATTCTATGTCTCTAAAGGCCTTAATGTCAACAAATTTTGGGTATTTATCAGTGTATTGTTTTAAGAAGTTTTTAACTGCTCAGCAATGTTATTTGGAACTTCAGCATATTTAAGAAATTCCATAGAAAAACTTGCTCTACCTTGAGTTGCAGACCTTAAATCTGTTGCATATCCAAACATCTCTGATAAAGGCACTTCTGACCTGACAGTTTTTCCAGTTGGGATTTCATCCATTCCCAAAATTATTCCCCTTCTTCTATTTAAATCACCCACAACATCACCCATGTGCTCTTCTGGAGTCACAACTTCTACTGCCATCATTGGCTCCAAAAGGACTGGACGTGCTTTAAGACAACCTTCTTTTAACGCCATAGATCCAGCGATTTTAAAAGCCATTTCGCTAGAATCAACATCATGGAATGACCCATCATATAAAGTTGCCCGTAGCGCAAGCAGGGGGTAGCCAGCAATCACACCATTTTTCATTTGCTCTTGAATACCCTTATCAACAGCTGGTATGTATTCTTTAGGAACTACACCTCCAACAATCTTATCTACAAACTCGTATTCATCATCTAACCCAAGTGGTTCTAATTTAAGCCAAACATGACCATATTGCCCTTTACCACCACTTTGCCTAACAAATTTTCCTTCTATATCAACTGATTCTCTGATTGTTTCACGATAAGAAACTTGTGGTTTACCAATATTTGCTTCTACATCAAACTCTCTTCTCATTCTGTCAACTAGAACATCTAAATGAAGTTCACCCATTCCTGAGATGATTGTTTGAGCAGACTCCTCATCGGTATGAACTCTAAATGATGGATCTTCTTGAGCAAGCTTGCCAAGAGCAACACCCATCTTCTCTTGATCTGATTTTGTTTTTGGCTCTACAGCTACTGAAATTACTGGCTCAGGAAAATCCATTCTTTCAAGCACAACCTGATCGCCTAAGTCACAAAGAGTATCTCCAGTAGTAACATCTTTAAGTCCTATACATGCAGCGATATCACCAGCACGTATCTCTTTAATTTCATTACGATCATTTGAATGCATTTGCACCATTCGGCCAACCCTTTCTTTCTTTGTTTTGGTTGAGTTCATTACACCGTCACCAACAGAAAGCACTCCAGAATAAACTCTAATAAATGTTAAGGTCCCAACAAAGGGATCAGTAGCAATTTTGAAAGCCAGTGCTGAAAATGGCTCTTCGTCTGATGATGATCTGCTGATTTCAACTTCCTCATCATCAGGCAATGATCCTTTAATGGCCTTAACTTCATTTGGAGCAGGCAAATATTCAATCGCAGCATCTAAGACAGCTTGCACACCTTTATTTTTAAATGCTGAACCACAAAAAGCAGGAACTATTTCATTTGCAAGAGTTCTAACTCTAATCCCTTCTTTAATCTGCTCTGGACTTAATTCACCATTCTCTAAATATGCATTCATTAATTCTTCATTTGCTTCTGCTGCACTTTCAACCATAGATTCTCTAAGAGATTCGCATGTTTCGATAATATCTGCTGGAATTTCTTGTTCTTCAAAAGTGAGCCCTTGATCATCTTCATTCCAAAAGATAGCTTTCATCTTAACTAAATCAACTACGCCTTTAAAATTCTCCTCTGCTCCAATGTTGTATTGCATAGGAACAACATTTGCTTTTAATCTATCCTTGATTTGATCAGTTACTCGTGAGAAATCTGCGCCAGCTCTATCCATTTTGTTTACAAAAACAATTCTAGGTACCTCATATCTATCTGCTTGTCGCCAAACAGTCTCTGATTGAGGTTCAACACCTGATGTCCCACAAAATACAACAACTGCGCCATCTAATACCCTTAAAGATCTTTCCACTTCAATTGTAAAATCAACATGTCCAGGTGTATCAATAATATTGATGCGATGTTGAGGAAATTGTTGCTCCATTCCCGACCAAAAACATGTAGTTGCAGCAGAAGTAATGGTGATCCCTCTTTCCTGCTCTTGCTCCATCCAATCCATGGTTGCAGCTCCATCATGAACTTCACCAATTTTATGAGATAAGCCAGTATAAAAAAGCACTCTTTCTGTAGTTGTTGTCTTTCCTGCATCTACGTGTGCACATATACCAATATTTCTGTACTTACTAAGTTCAGTCTGTCTAGTCATATTAAAACCTATGAAATGTTATAAATTAAAAACGGAAGTGTGAGAAAGCTTTATTAGCCTCGGCCATACGATGGACGTCTTCTTTCTTCTTAACTGCAGAACCTTTGCCCTCTGCTGCATCAGATAATTCACCAGCCAATCTATGATCCATAGACTTTTCGCTTCTTTTTCGGGCAGCATCTACAAGCCAACGCATCGCAAGAGCTTGCCTTCTGGATGGTCTGACCTCAATTGGGACCTGATATGTTGCTCCACCAACTCTTCTAGATTTAACCTCAACCATTGGCCCGATAGTATCAAGAGCTTTTTTAAATAGCTCTACAGGATCTGTTTTATTGGTTTGGTCTATTTTGTTAAAAGCACCATAAACTATTTTTTCAGCTACAGATTTTTTTCCATCTTTCATGATGTGGTTCATGAACTTAGCTACGATAATATCTTTGTATTTAGGATCGGGTAAAATTTTTCTTTTTTCAGGACTTCTTCTTCTTGGCATAATTATTTACCTTTTTTAGCTCCATATTTGGATCTACGTTGTTTTCTATTAGCCACGCCTGATGTATCTAGGGAGCCTCTGACAGTATGGTACCTCACCCCAGGAAGATCTTTGACCCTTCCACCACGAATAAGAACTACAGAGTGTTCCTGCAAATTATGCCCTTCACCACCGATGTATGATGTCACCTCATATCCGCTGGTTAATCTGACCCTACAAACTTTTCTTAAAGCTGAGTTAGGTTTTTTTGGTGTTGTTGTATATACCCTGGTACATACACCTCTACGCTGTGGAGATTTTTCCAATGCAGGAACATCAGTTTTCCTCACTTTAGGTTTGCGAGGTTTTCTTATTAATTGATTTACAGTAGCCATAATTTATTAGTTGGACGCGATTTTATAGACATGATTCACTACGGTCAACATTATTCCTCAGTTTCTTGTAATTCTTGACGCAAAGCTGCTTCAATATCATCTTCGGAAAGCATTGACTCACTCGAATCGCTTGCTTTTTTAGCAGCCATTTGATCATGGAACTCCATGCCAGTTCCAGCTGGTATTAGCCTTCCTACCACAACGTTTTCTTTTAAGCCTCTTAGATAGTCAACCTTGCCTGTAACAGAAGCTTCTGTAAGAACGCGTGTAGTCTCTTGGAATGAAGCAGCTGATATAAATGAGTTGGTTGTTAATGAAGCCTTTGTTATACCGAGAAGAACTCTTTCATATTGTGCAGGCTCTTTATTAGCGGCAACTGCCTTAGCATTTTCTTCTACTAATTCAGCATACTCAACCTGATCACCTTGAATAAACTTAGTATCCTCACCATCCACAATCAGAGCTTTTCTAAGCATTTGACGTAATATAGTTTCAATGTGCTTATCATTAATGAGAACCCCTTGAAGTCTGTATACGTCTTGGATCTCGTTAACTATAAAGTTTGTGAGCTGAGGAATTCCTCTTAAGCGCAAGATGTCATGCGGACTTAATGGACCGTCTGAAATAATATCTCCTTTTTCTATTCTCTCGCCCTCGAACACTGTAAGAATTCTATGCTTAGGAATAAGCATCTCTACATTCTGGGTTTTCTTGGTTGCTCCATCAGGAGTAATTACAAGTCTGACCTTGCCTTTAGTTTCTTTTCCAAAGGCAATAATTCCACTCTCTTCTGCTAGCACAGCTGCATCTTTTGGTTTTCTTGCCTCAAAAAGATCTGCAACCCTAGGAAGACCACCGGTGATATCTTTAGTTTTTGATCCTTCTAAAGGTATCCTCGCTAGCACTTCTCCGGCATGTAACTTCTTCCCATCTTTTAGATTAACCAAAGCCTTTGCAGGCAATGAGTAATTTGCTGGTGTCTTGTGCTCGCCTAACGGCACAGGTTTTCCTTTAGCATCAACCAAAGCTATAGATGGTACCTTGTCTTTTCCTGCAGAAGGTCTTTCTGCAACATCAATAACCTCGATGCTACTTAAACCGGTTAATTCATCAGTTTTTGAACGAACAGTTACGCCGTCATCAATATCTGTAAATTGAACTATCCCTTCGACCTCGCTGATAATTGGACGAGTGTATGGGTCCCAGCCTGCAATCTTCAATCCTGGCTCTACAGAAGTTTGGTCTTTAACAAGCAGCGTAGCTCCATAAATTAATTTATGTTGCTCGATCAATTTACCTTTTTCATCAGTCAAAGTGACTTGGCTATTTCTTGAAACAACAACTTCTTGCTTATCTTTATTTGTTACTGTTTTTATGTCTGAAGAAAAATTAATCATTCCAGTATTATTAACAACAATTGCATTATCTTCTGATGAACTAGATGCAGCTCCACCGATATGGAAAGTACGCATAGTTAATTGTGTACCTGGCTCACCAATAGATTGAGCCGCTACAACTCCAACAGCCTCGCCTCTGTGCACAAGATGGCCTCTAGCCAAATCTCTTCCGTAGCACTTAGAGCAAACGCCATAACTAGCCTCACACGTCATTGGTGATCGAACTTTTAAAGATGAAATATTTAGCTCATCAATTTTCTTAACTGAATCTTCATCAATTAGATGGCCAATTGGATAGACTTCTTCTCCTTCTGCATTGGAAATTGGTTCCGCAATAACTCGGCCCAGAATTCTTTCTGTGAGAGGTTGAATAATATCGCCTCCTTCAACAATCGATGAAACAACAATTGATTGATCAGTGCCGCAGTCATCCTCAACAACAACTGAATCCATGGCAACATCACAAAGCCTTCTTGTTAAATAACCTGAGTTAGCTGTTTTAAGAGCTGTATCAGCAAGACCTTTACGAGCTCCATGAGTAGATATGAAATATTGAAGAACAGATAGACCCTCTCTGAAGTTAGCCGTAATAGGAGTTTCAATAATAGAACCGTCAGGCTTAGACATAAGACCGCGCATTCCAGATAACTGTCTAATTTGAGCAGGAGATCCTCTGGCACCCGAATCAGCATATATAAAAACAGAGTTAAATGATGCTTGATCCACTTCTTTGCCTTCAGTATCTTCAACCTGATCTGTGCTTATTTTTGTCATCATTGCTTTTGCAACTTTTTCATTTGCACGAGACCATATATCAATCACTTTATTGTATCTCTCACCTTGGGTTACAAGACCAGACTCATATTGTGATTCAATTGATTTAACTTCTTTTTCAGCTGCATCAATAATAGATGGCTTCTCTTCAGGAATCACAAAATCATCTACACCAATTGAAGAGCCAGAACGTGTCGAATGCTCAAATCCTAAGTACATCAATTGATCAGCAAATATGACGGTAGCTTTTAATCCCGCTTTTCTATAAGAAATATCAATTAAATTTGAAACAGATTTTTTATCTAGAGTTTTATTAACATTATCAAAGCCAACCTCGATTGGAGTGATTCTCCAAACCAATACTCTACCTACAGTAGTATCTTCTAGGTATGTTCCCTTATCAACGTTTGTAATTCTAACTTTAATATTTGCATGAATATCTAATGTCTCTGACTCGTATGCTCTTAAAACTTCATCAGGGTTACTAAATACTCTTCCATCTCCCTTTACATTAACTTTATCTCTAGTCATGTAGTAAAGACCCAACACAATATCCTGCGTTGGATTGATTATGGGCTCACCATTTGCTGGAGATAAAATATTATTCGTTGACATCATCAATGCACGAGCTTCTAACTGAGCTTCAATAGATAATGGAACATGGACAGCCATTTGATCTCCATCAAAGTCAGCGTTAAAAGCAACACAAACTAACGGATGTAACTGGATTGCCTTTCCTTCTACGAGCAAAGGTTCAAAAGCTTGAATACCAAGCCTATGAAGAGTAGGAGCCCTATTCAAAAGAATAGGATGTTCTCTAATAACTTCTTCTAAAATCTCCCAAACCTCAGGAGTTTCTCTTTCAACTAGTTTTTTTGCTGCTTTAATAGTTGTTGCAAGTTCTTTTTGCTCTAGTTTTCCATAAACGTATGGCTTGAATAACTCTAACGCCATTTTTTTAGGAAGCCCGCATTGATGTAGTTTTAAATTAGGGCCAGCAACAATTACGGATCTACCTGAATAGTCAACACGCTTACCCAATAAATTTTGTCTAAATCTTCCGCCTTTACCTTTAATCATGTCAGCCAAAGATTTCAATGGTCGTTTATTAGTTCCAGTAATAACCCTTCCTCTTCTACCATTATCAAGAAGAGCATCAACACTTTCTTGAAGCATTCTCTTTTCGTTTCTAACAATAATATCTGGTGCACTTAACTCTAATAAACGCTTTAATCTATTATTTCTATTAATCACTCTTCTATAAAGATCGTTTAGATCTGAGGTAGCAAAACGACCTCCCTCCAATGGAACCAATGGTCGCAAGTCAGGCGGCAAAACTGGCAATACATTCATAATCATCCATTCGGGCTTATTTCCAGATTCATTAAAAGCTTCTAGTAGCTTCAACCTCTTAGATAATTTTTTAAGCTTAGTTTCAGAATTAGTTTGAGGTACCTCCTCACGGATAATTCTTATTTCTTCCTCTAAATCAATTTCTTGCAATAACATCTGCACTGCTTCTGCACCCATGGAGGCTGTAAATTCATCTCCATACTCGTCAAAAGCCTCTACATACTCCTCTTCAGTTAAGATTTGGCATTTTTCTAGTTCTGTTAATCCAGGATCAGTAACAATATAGCTTTCAAAATATAAAACTCTTTCTATCTCTCTGAGGGTAATATCAAGCAATAAACCTATTCTTGAAGGAAGGGATTTTAGAAACCATATATGAGCAACAGGAGCAGCAAGCTCAATGTGACCCATCCGATCTCTTCGAACTTTAGCTAAGGTAACTTCTACACCACATTTTTCGCAAACAACACCGCGGTGTTTCATGCGTTTGTATTTTCCACAAACACACTCGTAATCTTTTACTGGACCAAATATTTTTGCACAGAAAAGACCGTCTCTTTCGGGTTTAAAAGTTCGATAGTTAATAGTTTCAGGTTTTTTTACTTCACCGAATGACCAAGATCTGACCATCTGTGGAGAAGCAAGCCCAGCAGTGATTGAAGAAAAATCTTCTTGCTTAGCCTTTAACGAATTTAGTAAATCTTTCAATTATTTCTCCTAATTTTCAGAATCAAGTTCTAGGTTAATTCCAAGTGATCGAATCTCTTTTGTGAGTACGTTGAATGACTCAGGGATATTTGCATCCATCTCATAGTTTCCGTCAACAATATTTTTATACATTTTAGTCCTGCCAGGAACATCATCAGATTTAACAGTAAGCATCTCTTGCAATGTATATGAGGCACCATATGCTTCTAGAGCCCATACTTCCATTTCACCAAACCTTTGTCCGCCAAACTGAGCTTTTCCTCCAAGAGGTTGCTGAGTAACAAGACTATATGACCCTGTTGAGCGAGCATGCATCTTGTCATCGACCAAATGATTAAGTTTGATCATGTACATGTATCCTACAGTTACAGGTCTCTCAAATTGCCTGCCTGTTCTTCCGTCAAAGAGAGTCAATTGACCTGACTCAGGAAGATCAGCAAGCTTTAATAATTCTTTAATCTCGGATTCTTTGGCCCCATCAAAAACAGGAGTTGCAATTGGTAGGCCGTCTGATAGATTGCTTGCCAAAGATTGAATTTCACTATTATTAAAAGCATTAAGGTCCTCTTTAATAGTTGCATTCTTGTTATACAAAACATCTAAATATTTTTTAAGCTCATCAGCCTTTGCTTTGGCCTTAATCATTTTATTGATTTTATCCCCAATACCCTTTGCTGCTGAACCCATATGAGTCTCAAGAATCTGTCCAACATTCATTCTAGATGGCACACCTAAAGGGTTCAAGACAATATCAACTGGATTTCCATCATTATCATATGGCATGTCTTCAATTGGCATAATCTCAGATATGACACCTTTGTTACCATGTCTACCAGCCATCTTATCTCCAGGCTGAATTCTTCTTTTTACCGCAAGATAAACTTTTACGATTTTAATAACACCAGGTGCAAGATCATGACCCCTAGTAATCTTTTGCTTTTTCTCATCAAAACTTTCCTGAATATCTTGAAGATATTGCTTGAGAGCTTTTTCAGCATCTTCAATTTTTGAGTTTGCAGAATCTTCAGAAGTTCTCACTGATAACAAATCATCCAAGCTAAGGTCTGATAAATCATCAGTTGAAGGCGAAGAGCCCTTCTTGAGCCCAGGACCTTTTGAAATCTTGGAGCCTTTAATAATATCTACTAAACGAATTCTTGTTGCATCATTAATGATTTTAATTTGGTCATCGGCATCTTTCTTTGCAACAGATAAATGATCAGCTTCAATTGATTGAGTTCTCTCATCTTTCTCCATGCCATCTCTAGTAAAGACCTCAACACCAATCACAGTTCCATTAATGCTAGATGGGACTCTCAAGGATGTATCTTTAACATCAGAAGCTTTTTCTCCAAAAATTGCACGCAATAGTTTTTCTTCAGGAGATAATTGAGTTTCGCCTTTTGGAGTAATTTTACCGACTAAAATATCACCAGCTTGAACCTCAGCACCAACATAAACCATGCCACACTCATCAAGCTTCCCAAGTGAACCTTCGCCAACATTAGGAATATCAGCTGTAATCTCCTCTGAACCAAGTTTTGTATCTCTTGAGATGCAAGTTAGTTCTTGGATATGAATGGAAGTAAATCTATCTTCTCTTGAAACTTTTTCTGACATCAAAATTGAATCTTCAAAGTTATATCCATTCCATGGCATGAAGGCTATTCGGATGTTTTGACCTAAAGCTAGCTCACCATTATCTACTGACGGTCCATCTGCTAGGATGTCACCAAATTTAACTTTGTCCCCAACTGAAACCAAGGGTCTCTGATTAATACATGTATTTTGATTTGATCTTGTGTACTTTGTTAGGTTGTATATATCAACAGCATTATTAGAGTTCTTAGAATCGGTTACACGAACAACAATTCTTGCAGCATCGACATTCTCCACTACACCATTATTCTTAGCTACAACACAAACACCTGAATCACCAGCCACAATGGTTTCAAAACCAGTACCAACTAAAGGCTTCTCAGGTTTTAAAACAGGCACAGCTTGACGCATCATATTTGAACCCATAAGGGCTCTGTTAGCATCGTCATGCTCAAGAAAAGGAATCAAAGAAGCAGCAACAGAAACAACTTGTTGAGGGGCGACATCCATTAAATCTATTCTCTCTGGACTCATAAGAGCTGAGTCACCATTGTGTCGAACTGGTACAAGGTCATCTACAAATTTACCTGATTTATCCAACACGGCATTTGCCTGAGCAATAACGTGTTCTCCCTCATCAATGGCAGAAAGGTAAATAATGTCATTGGATACCTTGCCTTTGACAACTTTTCTATAAGGGCTTTCGATAAATCCATAAGCGTTAGTTCTTGAGTAGCATGCAAATGAGTTAATAAGTCCGATGTTTGGGCCTTCAGGTGTTTCAATTGGACAAAGTCTCCCATAATGGGTTGGATGCACGTCCCTTACTTCGAAACCAGCACGCTCTCTGGTTAGTCCACCTGGTCCCAGAGCCGATACTCGTCGCTTGTGAGTGATTTCAGATAAAGGATTATTCTGATCCATGAACTGAGAAAGCTGACTTGAGCCAAAGAATTCTTTAATTGCAGCAGTAACAGGTTTGGCATTAATAAGGTCTTGGGGGCCAAGCTCATCAGCTTCAGCCATGCTCAGTCTCTCTCTTACCGCTCTCTCGACTCTTATAAGACCTACTCTAAATTGATTAGCAGTCATTTCACCAACGGACCTTACGCGTCTATTTCCAAGATGATCGATATCATCAACAGTGTCATGGCCATCTCTGATTGCAACAATTCCTTTCATTACACCCAAAATATCATCAAGATCTAAAATGCCTGGGGTCTCTTTAGTAGCATTAATTTTTAATCTACGATTAAATTTCATTCTTCCAACTTCTGAAAGATCGTAACGTTCATGATTAAAAAATAAATTTTGGAATAATTGCTCAGCTGAATCCTTGGTTGGTGGTTCACCAGGCCTCATCATTCTATATATTTCAACCAAAGCCTCTAATCTGTTAGAGGTTGGATCAGCGCGAAGTGTAGTAGAAATATATGGACCTTTATCAAGCTCGTTAATGTAAAGAGTTTGAAGTTCAGTAATGTTAGCCTCTCTTATAGCCTCAATAATTGTTAAATCTATTTCTGTGTTTGCAGGTACAAGAACCTCACCAGTTTCTGTATTAAAAATATCTTTGGCAAGAACTTTTCCGACTAAAAAATCGTCTTCAACTTTAAGTGCTGCCATCTTAGCTTGCTCAAGCTCACGAACATGCCTTGCAGTAATTCTTTTATTAGCCTCAACAACTATCTTTGACTTAATCTTCAGATCAACCGGCAATGTCTGACCTCGAAGCCTTGATGGGATAAGTTCAATACTTACTCCAGATTTCTCGATTTGTACTGTATCAACTTCATAAAACTGTTTGAGTATCTCTTCGGTACCCATATCCATTGCTTTTAAGATAATGGTTGCTGGGATTTTTCTTCTCCTATCAATTCTGCAAAAAAGATTGTCCTTAGGATCAAATTCAAAATCTAACCATGAACCTCTGTAAGGAATGATTCGAGCTGAGTAAAGAACTTTTCCTGAGGAGTGCGTCTTCCCTTTATCATGATCAAAGAAAACTCCTGGAGATCTGTGAAGTTGGTTAACAACAACCCTTTCAGTGCCATTAATAACAAATGACCCATTTTCAGTCATCAATGGAACTTCGCCCATGAAAACTTCTCCCTCTTTTACATCTTTTACTTCTTGAAAATTAGTATCTCTGTCATAGATAACAAGACGAACAACTATTCGAAGTGGAGCAGAGTAACTTAAGCCTTGAATTAGGCATTCTTGGACTGTATAGCCTGGCTTCCCAAGCTCATATGAAACATATTCAAGGGCAGCATTACCAGACACGCTTGTGATAGGAAAAAGAGTTTGGAAAACTTCTTCGAGACCTTTGTTCTCTCTTGCACCTGCTTCAACATGCTGTTGAAGGAATTGCGAATAAGATTCAAGCTGGGTCTCAATCAGCTTAGGAAGCTTCATAACCTTTGGAAGTCTTCCGAAGTTTTTTCTAATTCTTCTTTTTTCTGTATAGCTGTATGACATATGTTGCCCTTTAAAAAATGTTTTATTGAAAGATTATTTAAGCTCCGCTGATGCCCCTGCTTCAGTCAGCTGCTTAAGCATTTCTTCAGCATCAGCTTTCTTAACTGCTTCTTTCAAAGTGTTAGGAGCACCATCAACTAAATCTTTAGCTTCTTTCAATCCAAGTCCAGTAATAGCACGAACCGCTTTAATCACTTGAACTTTTTGATCGCCAGCTGCAGTTAAAACCACATCAAAGTCATCTTTCTCTTCAGCAGCCTCGCCAGCATCACCGCCAGCAGCAGCAGGAGCGGCAGCAACAGCAGCAGCTGCAGTAACACCAAATTTCTCCTCAATTGCTGAGATTAGTTCAACCAAGTCCATGACGGACATTTCTTCTATCGCACTTAGAATATCATCTTTAGATATTGCCATTTTTTTCTCCTAGATTTAGGCGTTAGCCTGTTTGTTGTCTCGAACTGCAGAAAGAACCCTAGCTAATTTACTTGGCACTTCGTTAAGAAGTGTTGCAAATTTACCTATAGGTGCTTGAAGCACTGCAGCAATAAGAGTTAATGCTTCTTCTCGTGATGGCAATGATGCAAGAACATCAATTTGCGACCCATCAAGAAGTTGCCCTTCCACAACCAAAGCTTTGATCTCAAGAGCTTCAAAGTTTTTTGCGTAAGTTTTTAACATCTTCGCTGCTGCACCTGGCTCAGCATATGAGAAAGCAAAAAGTGAGGGACCTGTTAACACTTCATCTGTACAACCGAAGTCAGTGCCTTCAAATGCCAATTTTGCAAGAGAGTTTTTTATAACCTGAATATGAACACCAGATTCTGTTCCTTGTTTTCTTATTTCAGTTAGTTCAGAAACCTTAAGGCCTCTGGCATCTGAAATAACAAGCGAAGATGCAGAAGCCGAAACTTCTTTAACTTCTTGAACTATTCTCTCTTTATCTTCTCTAGCTAACGCCACAGCAATTCTCCTATTAATGCCTTTCGGCTAATCGGTGACAAACCGCCTTCGCAATTTGAACACCACCTACGTAGGAAATTAAGCTTTCGCACCTACGGTCTTTGACGGCTGCGATTAACGCAACAATCTAGGGTCAAAAAAAGACCCTAAAACTTATACAACTAAGGAGGCAGGAGTTACTTTCACTCCTGGTCCCATCGTGCTACTCAACGCAACACTTTTAATATATGAACCCTTTGCAGTAGCAGGCTTTAACTTTTTAACTTCCTCAAGCATAACCGCTGCATTTTCTTGTATTTGATTAGATGTAAAAGAGACCTTTCCAATACACCCATGCAATATTCCATTTTTATCTGTTCTAAATCTCACTTGACCTGACTTTGCGTTGTTAATAGCTTCGCCAACTTTCTCAGTAACTGTTCCTGTTTTAGGATTAGGCATCAAGCCTTTTGGACCAAGAACTTGGCCTAATTGCCCAACTATTTTCATTGCAGCTTGAGATGAAATAACTACATCAGCTTCAATTTCTTCTTTTTTAAATTTTTCTGCCAAATCTTCCATTCCAACAAAGTCGGCACCCGCATCTTCAGCTTCTTTAGCCTGATCTCCATCAGCAAAGACTGCCACTGCAACTGTTTTGCCCAAAGAATGAGGGAGAGTAATAGCGCCCCTGACATTTTGATCGGATTTGCCCGGATCAACACCAAGCCTTATTGCAATATCTACAGACTCATCAAATTTGGTTGATTTAACTTCTTGAAATATATTCATAGCTTCATCTAAAGAATAAATATTTTCTGGATTTACAAGCTCGAGTAATTGCTTTTTCTTTTTTGTAAGATTTGTCATTATTTAACCTCAACTCCCATGCTTCTTGCAGTGCCGGCAATAATTTTTACAGCCTGATCCATGTCGTTAGCATTTAAATCTTTTTGTTTTGCTGTAACAATTTCTTCTAATTGCGCTCTTGTAATTGAACCTACTTTCTCACGATTTGGTTCTCCACTTCCTTTGCTTATACCTGCAGCCTTTTTGATTAACACTGATGCTGGAGCTGATTTTACTTCGAAAGTAAATGACTTATCCTCATAAACGGTAATCACAACAGGTAAAGGCAATCCTTTCTCCATGTTTTGTGTTTCTGCATTAAAAGCATTACAGAAGTCCATAATATTTACAGCTGCTTGACCAAGAGCTGGGCCCACTGGAGGACTAGGATTTGCTGCACCTGCAGGAATTTGGAGTTTTAAAATTGTTGCTACCTTCTTTGCCATTATGTTTTCTCTATTTGTATGAAATCTAATTGAACAGGTGTGGATCTTCCAAGAATTTGAACTGAAACTTTTACACTACTTCTTTCATAATCAACTTCTTCTACAATCCCGTTAAAGTCATTAAAAGGTCCGTCACAAACTCTGATAACTTCGCCTGGTTCAAATAAGGTTTTAGGTCTTGGAGCTTCCTCTCCAACCTCAATCCTGTTTAGGATGTTATCAACATCACTTTTTGAGATGGGTGAGGGCTTGTCTTTTTTACCCCCAACAAATGTGCTGACTCTAGGGGTATGCTTTACAAGTTGCCAAGTATCATCATTCATTTCCATTTCAATTAAGATATAGCCAGGGAAAAATTTGCGCTCTGTTTTCTTTTTAGCTCCACTTTTTAACTCAACCACAGATTCTGTTGGAACAAGAATTTCGCCAAATTGATCCTTTAACCCGGCAAGCTCAATGCGCTCTTCAAGGGCAGCTTTGACCTTAAGTTCGTACCCTGAATATGCCATTATTACGTACCAATTCACTTTATAACTATCCTAAAATTAATTTTGTTAACCAGCTTAAAAGAGATTCTAATGCCCAAAAAAATAAGCAAAGAACGACGATAGACCCAAAAACAACCATAAAAGTTTGAGTTGTCTCCATGCGAGTTGGCCAAACCACTCTTCTCATTTCAGTTCTGGATTCTCGCATTAAAGAAACTGCTCCTTTCCCAAAAACTGTTGTTGCAAGAATGATTGTGGCAAGTATAAAAAGAGCAACAACCGCAAGAACTCTATAAATAAAAGCAACTTCCGTGTAATAGCCATTGCCAACAATAGCGGCAGAAAAGATGCTGATGGACAGAAGCCATTTGATCTTATCGGCAATGTTTGATGCTTTACCCTTTGCCATATTTCATCTTTAAACCAGCTCCTTGGCAGGCCAGGAGGGACTTGAACCCCCAACCTACGGTTTTGGAGACCGTCGCTCTACCAGTTGAGCTACTGGCCTAAATTTTTCTCCTATAAATAGAGACAAAAATGCCGAGCTTTAAACTCGGCAAAATTGTAAAATTGTTAAATTACTTAATAATCTTCGCGACTACGCCAGCTCCAACGGTTCTTCCGCCTTCTCTAATTGCAAATTTCAAACCTTCTTCCATTGCAATAGGAGCAATTAGACTAACTGTCATCTTAATGTTATCACCAGGCATAACCATCTCGGTTCCCTCTGGTAAAGCGCAAGCTCCAGTTACATCAGTAGTTCTGAAGTAAAACTGAGGTCTGTAGTTGCTAAAGAAAGGGGTATGTCTTCCACCTTCTTCTTTGCTAAGGACATAGATTTCAGCTTCGAATTCTGTGTGAGGATTAATAGAACCTGGGGCACTTAATACTTGACCACGTTCAACTGCATCTCTTTCAATACCTCTTAATAAGACTCCACAATTTTCACCAGCCCTACCTTCGTCTAGAGACTTTCTAAACATCTCAACACCAGTACATGTGGTTGTTGTTGTATCTGAAATACCTACTATTTCTAATGGATCACCAGTTTTAACAATTCCTTGTTCTATTCTTCCTGTCACAACAGTTCCTCTTCCAGAAATTGTAAAAACGTCCTCAACAGGCATTAAGAAAGGCTTTTCAATTTCTCTAGCAGGCTCTTCTACGAATGAATCCAATGCCTCAATTAATTTTGTTACAGCTGGAACACCAATATCAGAAGAATCACCTTCCAATGCTTTTAAAGCACTTCCAACTATGATTGGAGTGTCGTCACCTGGAAAATCATATGTATCTAAAAGTTCCCTGATTTCCATTTCAACTAATTCTTGTAATTCAGCATCGTCAACTTGATCAGCTTTGTTTAAGAAAACAACTATTTTTGGAACACCAACTTGCTTGGCAAGGAGAATATGTTCTCTTGTTTGAGGCATAGGACCATCAGCTGCACTAACAACTAATATAGCTCCATCCATCTGAGCAGCACCTGTAATCATGTTTTTTACGTAATCAGCATGACCAGGACAGTCAACGTGTGCATAATGTCTTGTAGTTGATACATACTCAACATGTGAGGTAGCGATAGTAATACCACGCTCTCTTTCTTCAGGAGCATTATCAATGTTTGCAAAGTCTACCACTTCACCACCAAATACCTCTGCAGCGACTTTTGTTAAAGCAGCAGTTAGTGTAGTTTTACCATGATCAACGTGACCAATTGTTCCAACATTTACGTGGGGTAACGTTCTTTCGTATTTTTCTCTAGCCATTTCTTGCCTCTCTTTAAATGAAATTAACTCTAAAATTTGCCTATAAAATGGAGCTCATAACCGGACTTGAACCGGTGACCTCTTACTTACCAAGCAAGTGCTCTACCGCTGAGCTATATGAGCCCGAATTACAGCATCCAAATTTAAGGTGGCGTATTATCCCCTTAAAAATCGATAAACTCAACCTTTTTTGCAGTAAATATTTTTAAAAAAATGGTGGAGGAGGCTGGATTCGAACCAACGTACTCGTAGAGAACAGATTTACAGTCTGCCGCCTTTAACCACTCGGCCACTCCTCCATTTCAAGGGTGCTATTTTTGTTCTAGAATGACTTGAAGTCAACTAGATTATTAATAACTTGCACAAATTAACACAAAATGAAGTTTTAAAAGGTTTAAATATACAAAAAATAGACTTTTATCTTCTTGATAGCATTGATTCCACAAATACTTTTGCAAAAGAAAAACCTTTAAACAAAGATTATCTGATTGTGATCTCTGAGGAGCAAACTGCTGGAAGAGGAAGGCAAGGCAAAGATTGGTATAGCCCAGATGCTGGTAACATTTATATGAGCGTAAAATTTAGAAATCAAAACTCTGATCCACTGAGTCTCATTATGGGACTTTTAATCTCTGAAGCTATGGATGCAGTTTCAAATCAAAAAATTAATGCTGGTCTCAAATGGCCAAACGATTTACTAATTAATAACAAAAAAATCTGCGGTATTTTAATTGAATCTCAGATAAACGCCGATCAACTTGAATATACAGTCGGCATCGGGATCAACTACTCATTACCAAAAAAAGAATCATGGTGGGGAGAAATTGGTGAACTAGCTGATATTCTGCCAAGAGAAAAATTGATTAATGGTATCTTGCATCGCATAACTGACTATTTAGAAAATGGATATAAAAACTGGAAGGATGAATGGGAAAGAAGATGTATACATATGGGTATGGAATTAGTTGCTGTTTCAAATAACCAAAATGATACCAAGGTTGGCATATGCAATGGAATCAATGAAGAAGGTAAAATGTTTCTTCAAACAGAAAATGAACTAAAGTTGATTAGCTCGGGAGAATGCTCAATTAAAGGAGTCTATTAAAATTATGAAACATACAATTTTGAATGCGGAAATTATCCATAATCGGGAGCCATCAAATAATTCAATAATATTTGGTGCAGGTTGCTTTTGGGGAGTTGAAAGAAAATTTTGGTCATTGCCGGGCATCGTAATGACTTCCGTTGGGTATTCTGGCGGCGATTATGATAAACCAACCTATGAATTAGTTTGCGCAGGAATTACTGGTCATGCTGAAGTAGTAAAAATTGACTATGATTCTCAGCAAATTTCATTGCTGGATTTGCTGAAAGTCTTCTGGGAGTGTCATGATCCTACTCAAGGTATGAGACAAGGAAATGATATTGGCACTCAGTATCGATCTGTTATTTTTTGCGACAATGAGTCTGATAAAGCAATTGCTCAAAATAGTTTAGAGCAGTATCAAAATGCTTTGCATGATTCTGGGTATGGAAACATTACCACTGAAATTAAAGTTGAAAGAGGTTACTTTTTAGCCGAGGAATACCATCAACAATATCTTGATAAGAATCCAAATGGATATTGCGGTATTGGGGGAACAAATTGCACTTTCCCAATTTCATAAAAAGTATATAATAATTTTTTTTTGCCGGTATAGCTCAGTTGGTAGAGCAGTTGATTTGTAATCATCAGGTCCCGAGTTCAACTCTTGGTGCCGGCACCACCCTTAGTATATTTAATTTTTAATCTTCATGAATCGTTAAGATTCATTTATTGGCATGTAAATTGCATATGTATAAGTGTGTGCTGGGTGTTCATTCTTTTCCCCCAAATAGAAGTTGAATATAGATTCATTTTAATGTCCAGCGCACTTTCCCCCTAGAATGATGAAGGGTCTTTAATTAGACCCTTCATATTTTCTTAGAGATTGAATTCTGCAGTAAGATTTATTAATTGGCCTCTAGGATCATGTACCTTGGTATCAAAACTAAAGTCAGGAGCATCGTATAGTAGGGGAGCTTTCTTATCAAAAGCATTGATAATTCCTAAACCAATCTCCATTTGGCCCAATGAAAACTGATAAGATTTTTTTACCGAAAAGTCGTGGACTAAAAATGATTTAACATAATTGGTGTAGCCAAGCGCAATTGCAGATGCGGGGATCTGACGCTCATTTGAATACCCTTCGACATACCGTGTATTCATGCCCATCACCCAGTCGTTTATGGTCCAGCTTAAAAAAGTATTCAAACGCATTTTTGGTAGTGAATGAGTATGGGCGTCGTAATTAAACTTACCCACTCTGTTTACCATTATTGATTGCTCTCCATGAGCTCCTGCATCATGATCCGCGGGCGTTAAAAATTCAGAAAATTGAGTTGCCTTAATCGAATAATTAAAGTCACCATACCTAGTAACTTTAAAAAAATTCATCTCTGCATCTATACCATTAATTTCAGTTTTTTCCTCATTGAAATATGAAGTGCTTACTGCTATCAACTCTCCAAATTGATTTCTCGTTACGCTGGTTGCATACGGATTTGTATTTAATAATACCTGAGCGCTCTCTGCTTCAATTCGATCTTTGTAATTAATAGCCCAATAATCAATGGTTAGATTAAGTTCTTTATTAACATTCCACACAAATCCCAAACTAATATTTTCTGAAGTTGCAGGTTTTAAGTGTGGATTTCCTAAAACTGCTAACCGAACAAATGGTGAATCATCTATATCTCTAACACTTCCAAGACGAATCGCAGAGGAAAACATTTGAGCCATGGAAGGGGCTGTAAAAGAAGTGCCGATAGAACCCCTTAATAAAAAATCACTTGAGAATGAGTACTTAAATGAAAATTTTGGATCAAATGACGATTCATTATTCAGCCTTTCATAACGACCAGACAAAATTAAGTCCAATGCACCACCAAAATTTTTATTTGCTTCAAAGAAAACAGCTTGCTTGTTTCTGCTGGTGTCAACGTTTGTCCCGCCACCCAGAAATAACAAATCTGCGCCTTTTGTTAATTTTCCAGTGGAATCAAATGCAACTCTACTCATTTCAGAATAATTAATTTGCAAGTCCTCTGAATTAAATTGAAAACCCAAAGCAAAGTTCGCTCCATTCTTTTGGCCTCTCAAAATTCCATCCAAGGATATAAGACTGCCAGTCTTTATTGAAGTCTCAGAACCTTTTATGTAATCAATCAAGGTTGCTGAATTTTCTAAAGGTGAAAATATATTCCACTGCTCATTTCCATTTGGACCACCTTGGCCCAAAATTGCAGCCTCAAATCTTGATTCAATGGTATCTGGTCGATTGTGCTTGTTTTTATGTTCACTTGCAGTTAAAGACAATTCAAAATCTACATTTTGAGAAATATCAAAGATTAATCTATTACTAAAATGATATTGAAAAATGGCCTTAGGTGAATTGGGTGATGGGAATGCAGAACCTAAAGGTCTTCCATACCAAATCACTGGAACGTTAAATGGACTTCCTCCTTGTCCTGGAAAAATTTGCTTAGATAAGTATGATAGAGCTGGATAAGATGGAGATTGTGGATTGTCATTAACATCAATTTTGGCCATCAGCACAGTGGCTGAATAATCAAACTTTGAGCTAGGTCTTGTAAAGTGCAGGTATCCTTTTTGGTGATCCTCATCATTGACTATGTTGAACCTTTCACCATATAAAAATTTACATCTTGGTCCAGCCAATATCCCTCCATTGTCAACACAATTTGGGTCAGGCACTGTTTGATTTTTATTATAATCTCCAGCATATGGACCAGAAACCACTGAATCATTTTGAGTAACTTTAAAACTATTTCCCAGACCGCTGAGACCCAATTCAGCAAACTTTGGGATTCCTGAAGCATTCAGAGGGGATTTGTTCAAAGTGCTTAAGGCAAAAACATAGTTTCCTCCTAAAGCCTCGCCTCCAAAAAGTGCACCTAAAGAATCATCCCTTTGATCATAGTTACTAGTTTTCTGGCTACCAAGGGCAATCCGTATGCCATTAAATTGTTGATATGTTTGAAAATTAATCACTCCTGCCACTGCATCAGAGCCATAAAGTGAAGTAGCCCCATCTTTTAGGATCTCAATTCTGCTGAGAGCTATTTCAGGAATAATATTAATGTCAATGTAACCCTCGCCTTCGTCTGAGGGTGTACCAGAATGGGTCTGGCGTTTTTTATTAATCAACACAAGGGTTGATGCATGATCCATTCCACGCAAAGTGATATTTGCCATTCCCTGATCAACACCATCCAAAGCATTCGTTTGAAAATTAGAGCCAGAGGCAATGGTGAGGTATTTGCTAAGCTCGGCTACTGTGGATACTCTTAAATTTTTGAACTCCTCGCCAGAGATAACATCTACAGGCGATGCATTTAATTCACTAGATTCTAAGTATGAAGCTACTGAAATAATCTCTTCAGTTTCTTGAGCAAAAAGAAAATTAATTACAAAAGAAAAAATGAAGAATGTATGTAAAATTCTAGAAGTCATTTGGCTAAAAATTAATAATTTTTTTAAAGATTATACGTATTTTAAACATAAAAAAACCGGAAACCATTTGATAATGGTCTCCGGTCATTGAAGCCTATTTATATGAAATAATTAGAATGTTAGGTTAAACCTCATACCATAATTTTTTCCAGGTAAAGGAACCTGAGTTTTTACATATGAAGAATGATTTCTAGCAACCTCATCAAGCAAGTTGTTACCAAATAATGAAACGGTTAAGTCTCCCTGACCGCCAAGATCAAACCTTCTAGATAATTTAGCATTCAGCATTTGATAGCCGTCTGTATTGGTCTCAGCAAGGCCTATATCATTTTGTTTTTCTACATCTTTGAACATCAACCCAAAGGTTGTATTATCTTGCGAATATTTCAATTTAAAGATATTTCTAGCTGGGTTTAATCTTGGAATATTGCCACCACCAGAGAACTCTCCAGAAATTTCATCTCTTCCAAATGATAAAGTTAGCTCACCAGAACCTAGGTCCATGGAGTTACCAAATTCAATCTCATAACCATCTAATTCAGCATCTTTTTGAAGATAGTTTGCAAGAATTAAACCTCCATGATCATCATGACCCTCTTCATGCTCTTCGTCATGTTCTTCATGCTCTTCTTCAGTTTCATCTTGAAGATAAATATAGTTATCAACATCATTCATAAATACAGTAGCTTTAGCAAAAAAACTGCCATTTTTCACATTAAGTGTTAAATCTATATTGTTAGATGTTTCTGAATTTAAATTTACATTACCAACCTCAAATCTAGCAGTTGCTAAATGCGCTCCATTCATGAACATTTCAGTGGTTGAAGGTGCTCTTTCTACTGAAGAAAAACCTAAATCTAAGCTGAGAAAGTCGTTAAGTTCTCTTCCAATATTTAAGGCAATACTCGAATTGTTAAAAGTTTTGTCATAATAAGCAACCTCACTTTCTTCATGCTCATCATGATCTTCATGCTCATCATGATCTTCATGCTCATCATGATCTTCTTCGTGCATTGATACTATGGACCCTTCGTTATCAATCATGTCATATCTAACACCAAAATCTAAATCAAAAGAATCAAAACTTCTGCTCAAGTAATAACCAAATGTAAGCTCATCTCTTGATGCAGGAGTCATGAATGCTTCTGCTCCAATCACTGATGTATCCTCATTCACAAAGTTAATAGCAAATTTTTGAGAGACTGTTGAATTTGAAAAATCAAAAATAGCTCCCGCCTCTATTGCATCATTTGTAAAAGTAGTTGGTCCTTCAGAATGACCTTCATGCTCGTCATGCTCGTCATGCTCGTCATGCTCGTCATGATCCTCATCTTCATCATGATGCTCTTCTTCCTCATGGTCTTCTTCAGCGTGTTGCTCAGTGAAAGAGTAATCAGTATCTCGCATGAAAAAATCAACTTTTTTTACTAAATTACCAGCCAGATTGAGAGATCCTCTGATATCAAACTTCTCAGAATCAGTATTAGTAAAAATTCTTTCACCTTCATGCTCATCATGGCCCTCTTCTTCCTCACCATGCTCATCGCCATGCTCATCTCCATGCTCATCGCCATGACCGCCATGACCCTCGCCGTGATATGGAATTCCATACATACTTTCAATGCTTGCCAATGAAACTCCAAGATAACCCCAGTCGCCTGTGGTGGATGCTCCAAATTTAAATGACTCTGATTCAAAATCAGAATTTGCCAAGAAGCCTAGGTTTTCTTCATGCTCCTCATGCTCTTCTTCATGATCATCATGGTCTTCATCTTCATCGTGATGCTCTTCTTCTTCATGCATAATTGCGCCGTTAGGAACATCAAAATTTCCAAGAGAAGTATTTTTATATGCAAGGCTTATGTTTATATCACCGCCAACATTATCTTGATAAAAGAAGCTTTGGCTGTCCCCATCATTAACCGATTGTGACTCAGCTCCAACTTTAAATAATCGCTCTACATCTTTCATGGCAATAGAGTTATCAACAATGTTGACGATGCCTCCAACTGTTCCGTTCGTGTAGAGTAAAGATGATGGGCCTCTAACAACCTCAATTTGCTGTACATTGCTCATGTCAACATCATTAAGATGGTCAGCACCAAGACCTGAAACATCACGATTGACCATTCCATTATCTAGAACTTTAACCCTTGTACCTGACATCCCTCTAATTATTGGCTGGCCGACGGCAGAGCCATAGTCTGCTGAAGAAACGCCTAATAAATCATCTATGGATTCGCCTAGACTTTGAGTGGCTTCAGTTGCAATATCATCGCCGCTTAAAATATGAATTGGATCAGCCAACTCGCTTGCAGCTTTATCAATTAAAGCTGAAGATACAACAACCTCATCCATTTCATCAGCAAACAAGGTGTTGATTGAGAAAGTAAATAACAGTAAAAAGAAAAATTTATTAATTTTCATAAGAACCTCCTAAAAAGAAAAATTAAAATTTAAAAAAAGTTAAATATTAATTTTTGGAGGTGCTTGTGAATTAAAAGGCTTGTTGACTTGAAGAGAAAAGTCTTGAGGGGACTTCTGATCTGCAAGTTGTGGAAAAATTTCATTAGGAATAAAAACAAAAACTTCTACATCTGCAGATGCTTCATAGTGACAAGTGAGACATTCTAGCTGCGGGCCCTCAGTTAAAGGAGCTTCATCGATGTGCGCAAACGAATGCAGTGATATACTTGCAAGAAAAAATAACCCAATAAATGAGATAGTTTTGCTTTTTAGTCCAAATTTCATAGAGCGATAGTATAGCATCACATTAAAATTACAATAGCTACAAAATAGAATGTACAAAGAAGCAATCCAAGACGCGATCTCAATGCATGAGCTTCCATCACAGTGGCGATCAGACCTCTTAAGTGAGGCAGAACATGTGGCTAAAAAGAAAAAAACAGCAAAATACAGAAAAGATTTAAGGGAACTCCCATTTGCAACAATTGATGGCGAGGATGCTAAAGATTTTGATGATGCTGTTTATTGTGTGAGAAGTAACAATGGTTATAAGCTCTATGTCGCCATTGCAGATGTCTCTTTTTATGTGGAGCCTGGATCAAAATTAGACAAAGAAGCAAAAAAACGTGGTACCTCCATCTACTTTCCAGAAACGGTCATTCCAATGCTTCCAGAGAATCTATCAAATGGAATATGCTCGCTGAGACCTAATGAAGATAGGTGCTCAATGATATGTGAAATGTCTATTGGTCTTGACGGTAAAAGAAAAAAATTTAAGTTTTATAGCGGCCTAATAAACTCCAAAGCTAGACTGACTTATAACCAAGTCGAAAAACATCTTAAAAAATTATCTAACATCAAACAATCGATAGTTCATGAATCAATAAAGCACCTTTATGATCTTGCCAATCTAAGATTAAAGCTTCGCAATGAAAGGAAAGCACTTAAAATCAATCCCAAAGAAGCAATTTTGGAGTTAACCAAAAACAAAGAAGTAAAAAATATAATTATCAAAAAATCTCTTTTTGCTCATAAACTTGTTGAAGAATCGATGTTGCTTGCGAATGAATCAGCTGCTGAATTTATGCATGATAGATTAGATTTGGGAGTTTATAGGATTCATGAAAATCCAGATCCAAGCAAACTTGAGGTACTAAAGAAACATTTTAAAATCCCAACTCAAATTGCAAAAAAATCATCGCCTCTAGAGATGATTAACAGATGTTTGCGTGAAGCTCACGAGAATAAAGATGATACTGGTCAAATTCTAGTCCTTCAAACTCTTGCAAGAGCAGAGTATTCAACAAATAACTTGGGTCATTTTGGCCTGCAGCTTAAACAATACTCCCATTTCACATCACCCATTAGAAGATATCCTGATTTATTAGTTCATAGACTAATTAATACTTCCCTGGCTCATAAAAAACTAGGCATGAGGCAAAATGAGCTTCAAGATGAATGTGAGAATTCTTCTATGCTTGAAAGGCGAGCAGAAAAAGCATCCAGGCAAGTAGAGCAAGTACTAATTTGCTCATACCTAAAAACAAAAATAGGCTCTTCAATGGATGGAGTTGTTACTGGTGTGACAGATTTTGGCTTGTTTGTTAATTTAGAGCCCTATTTCATTTCAGGTCTGTTGCATGTATCAGATCTTCCTGAGGACCGATATCAATTTTTACAAGATCGCAATGCGCTGAAAGGAAAGAGAAGAGGAGGTATATACAAGCTTGGTCAAAAAATTAAGGTTAAAATTGCTGCTATCTTTCCTCTTGAAAGAAAGATTAATCTCATCATTTCAAATGGATAATAAGAATTCTGAAAATATGCGAGTTGGATTTCATAGTATTGAGATGCTATTAAAACTTTCTCCTGAAAACATAAAACAGATCTTTATACCAGCCAATCGTAATGATGATAGGGCTCTAAATTTAGTGGCTATGGCTGAAAAGTTATCAGTTTCTATTGAAAGAAAAAAAAGTTTAACGCAGCATCCCGAAGCAATTCTTAAAACTGTAATAAACCTTGGACTAGGTGACCTAAAAAAGTATGAGGAAAGCATTCAACATAATAATCCTACATTTTTGGTTATCGATAATGTGATTGACCCTCGTAATCTAGGCGCATGCATTAGGTCTGCAGCTGCAAGTAATATTGCAGGAGTAATTATTAACAAACATCACTGCTCTCCAATCACTCCATTGGTAAGACAAGTTTCAGCCGGAGGCACCGAAGCAATTCAAATTTTTACAGTGACCAATTTAATTAATACTTTGAAGCACTTCGAAAGGCTGGGATATCTCATCCTAGGAACAAGTGAGCATGCAGATTCAATGCATACTGACTTAGATCTCAACAAGCCTGTATTAGTAATTATGGGCTCTGAAGAGGATGGTCTTAGGCAAAAAACACTGGATAAGTGTTCTCAAGTTTGTACATTATCAAAAAATCAAATGATCAATAGCCTTAATGTATCAGTTGCGACTGGAGTAATGCTTTTTGAGATAGCTAGGCAGAAGTTAATTTAAAATTCATTTACAATGGTTGTATATATTTAACCTTTAAATTGAATGCTTAACCAAAGAACTATAAAAAACCCTATTAAAGCTGTGGGAGTTGGTCTCCACAGTGGCAAAGATATGACCTTAGAGCTCATACCTGCGCCAATAGACGCTGGCATAACATTCATTAGAACAGACTTAGATCCAGAAATAAGTATCCCTGCGATATTTGAATATGTTGGGGATACCACTCTCTCAACTGCTCTATTCAAAGAAGGTTACAAAATTGGAACAATAGAACACTTGCTGTCAGCAATTGCAGGTCTTGGTATAGATAATTGTATTATCAAAGTTGATGGTCCTGAAATCCCTATCATGGATGGGAGTGCCAGCCCCTTTGTATTTTTGATTCAATCTGCAGGATTGGAAATTCAAGAAAAATTAAAAAAGTTTATTAAAGTAAAAAAAGAGGTGAGGGTTGAGCGTGGAGATACCTATGCAGCCATCAAACCTTTTGATGGTTTCAAAGTTTCTTTTGAAATTGATTTTGATGATCCTACTATCAAAAAACATGCTCAAAAATCATCAATTGATTTTTCGTCTACTACTTTTGTAAAAGAGGTATGCAGAGCTAGAACTTTTGGATCAGTAAAGGACAAAGATAGCCTTCAATCTCAAGGATTGGCTCTAGGAGCTAGCGCTAATAATGCAATCGTTCTTGGAGAGGACGGTATTCTGAATGAAGAGGGTCTAAGATTTGATGATGAGTTTGTAAAGCACAAAATGCTTGATGCTATTGGTGATTTGTACTTGCTTGGACATAACTTGATAGGTCAATTTTCAGGCTATAAGTCTGGCCACTCTCTTAACAATGAATTATTAAGAAAAATTTTAGCATCTGAGGATGCATGGGAGGTAGTCACCTTTGAAGATTCTTCAATCGCCCCCATATCATATGCTAGAGCACCCTTTGGCGATGCTCTGTAAATTAATTATAAAAAATATTTGAATCTAATTTCATGTCATTCCTAACCAAAATATTTGGAAGCAGCAACCAACGCTCTCTCAAGCGGATGCAAGTATTTGTAGATCGTGCAAATGAACTAGAGTCGCATTATCAAAAGCTTAGTGATGAAGAATTAAAAAATCTCAGGAGCAATCTAGAGCAATCTCAAGGAGATGCAGATTTTGATCTATTGCCGCATGCATTTGCAGCTGTTAGAGAGGCTAGCGTAAGAAGTATCGGTTTAAGACATTTTGATTCGCAGATGCTTGGAGGAATTGCCCTTTCAGAAGGAAATATTGCAGAGATGAAAACTGGAGAGGGAAAAACACTGGTTGCAACTCTACCAGCATATCTCAATGCTGTTCGAAACAATAAAGTTATTCTAGTTACGGTAAATGATTATCTTGCTCAACGTGATGCGGATTGGATGCAACCCGTATATGAATTACTTGGCTTGAGTGTCGGTGTTATTTATTCTAATCAATCATTTGAAGAAAAAAAATCAGCCTATGAATGTGACGTCATATATGCAACCAATGGTGAGCTTGGTTTTGATTACCTAAGAGATAATATGGCTCTCAGAGCAGAGGATAAAGTTCAATGCTCCTTAGATTTTGCAATTGTTGATGAAGTGGACTCTATTCTTATTGATGAGGCCAGAACCCCCTTAATTATTTCCGGACCATCCAGCGAGAGTGCTGATTACTACATACAAATCAAAAAAATAATACCTACTCTCAAAGCGCAATCGAGGGAGGGATCAGAGGATGAGCCTCTAACAGAAGACGAGAAGGGTCATTATATTATTGATGAAAAAAATAGAACTATTGAGCTTACAGATGATGGATATATGGTTGTAGAGTCGCACCTTGAGAATCTTGGTTTATTACAAACAGAGGATAGTTTATATTCAGTTAGCAATTTAAAAATTATGCGTTATGTTAATGCAACCCTAAAAGCTGCATTTTTATTTAGCAAAAATGTTCATTATCTAGTAAGGGGTCAGGAAGTTCTCTTAATTGATGAACATACTGGAAGAACAATGTCAGGTCGCAGGATGAGTGAAGGTATTCACCAAGCTTTAGAATGCAAAGAGAATGTAACTATTCAAAGAGAATCCCAAACTCTAGCTTCTACAACTTATCAAAACTTTTTCAGGCTTTTTAAACAACTTTCTGGCATGACGGGAACTGCAGATACTGAGGCAGCTGAATTTGCTGAAATATATGGTTTAAATGTTTCAATTATCCCAACAAACAAACCAATGGCGAGAATAGACAATGATGATTTAGTCTTCCTTACCCAAGAAGCAAAATTTAAAGCCTTAATTGAAGAGATAGAAATGCTAAGAAAAAAAGATGCTCCTATATTAGTTGGCACAGCATCAGTTGAATCATCCGAAATAGTTTCCGCCCTCCTGAAAAGTAAAAATATTTCTCATCAAGTTCTCAATGCAAAACAACATGAAAAGGAAGCGGAAGTTATTGCAAATGCTGGTAGACCTGGTGTTGTAACTATCGCAACAAATATGGCTGGACGAGGAACAGATATTGTTCTTGGTGGTAAGGAGAATATTGGCGATGGCGATTGGGAAAAAAGACATCGAATAGTACTTGATGCTGGTGGTCTTCATATCCTTGGAACTGAGCGACATGAATCTAGAAGAATTGATAACCAGCTAAGAGGAAGATCAGGCAGACAAGGGGATCCAGGATATTCCAAATTCTTTCTATCCCTTGAGGATGATTTACTAAGATTATTTATATCTGATAGCAGAAGAAGCTTATTCGAAAGGATTGGCATGGGCGATGATCATATCGAACATAAGATGCTTTCTCGTGGAATTGAGAATGCACAAAAAAGGATAGAGAGCAGAAATTTTGATATTAGAAAAAATCTACTCGAGTATGATGATGTTGCTAATGATCAGCGGCAAGCAATTTATTCGCTAAGGAACCAATTGCTTAATGAAGATAATATTTCTGAAGCAATTAAGGACTTAATTTATGAAGAAATGCTAGCAGTATCTAATGACTTCATTCCCCTAGAATCTGTTGAGAGCCAATGGAGGCTTGATGATTTAAATAAATATCTTATAGATAACTATTTAATTGAAGAAGATATCAAAAAGAAGGTTAATGACGATCAGACATTAAACCCTGTTACTATCGCAGATTTTATTGCTGATATAGCTGAAAAGAAATATCAAGAAAAATACTCAAAAATTAAAGATAATTTAGCGCAATTAGAAAAACAAGTAATGCTGCAAATCCTTGATGTTCATTGGAAAGATCATTTGGGTGAAATGGATCATTTAAGACAAAGTGTTGGCCTGAGGGCTTATGCTCAAAAAAACCCTAAAAATGAATACAAACGTGAAGCATTTGAGATGTTTGAAGTCATGCTTAATGAAATAAATAGCGAAGCAATTAAAGTTTTATTTAGACTTGAATTAGCCAGTGAAGAGGAAATTAAAGAGCTAGAAGAAAGATCTAGAGAGGCACAAAATAATCGGGAAATACAGCTACAAAAAGAACAATTAAAACCAGTTATAGGAAATAACCAAGACTCAGAATCATCAAAAAGCCTGTCTACACAACCAGTTAAGAGAAAAGAGCCTAAGCTTGGCAGGAATGATCCTTGTCATTGCGGATCTGGCAAAAAATTTAAACAGTGTTGTGGAAAAAATTAGGGTTATCTGAAATCTAATTTTAAGAACTAATCTTCAAAAAAATCTTCAGATTCTATTGGTCTGCTAATTAATTTTTCTTCATTTGCCCAAGTTCCTAAGTCAATTAATTTACATTTCTCGGAACAAAAAGGTCGAAAATGATTTGATGAAGATAGATCCGTAACTTTTTTGCAATGTGGACAATTTTTTTTTATTTTTAACATAGTGTTAGATAAAATTTATGCATTGATAAAGCTCTATCTTTTAAGTTTTCTAAAGAATCATTATTTGGAATAACGTCATTAGCAATGCTCAGTCTTTCTTCTCTTGTGCATTGTGAATTGATAATTTTTTGAATCTGATCTTTTGAGTTGTTATCTCTTGAGGAAGCACGCAAAAGTTGAAGCTCAGGATCACAATCAATCACTAATATTCTGTTATACATGCTCATGCTTTTGGTTTCGTAAATTAAAGGTACCATGATAATTGAATACAAAGATTTAGAATCTATTATTCTTTGTGAAAGCAAATCTCTTACAAGTGGGTGCGTTATTGACTCCAATAAAATTTTCTTTTCAGGGCTATCAAAGACTTCTATTCTTAACTTAGATCTATCAATACATCCATTAGGATCTAGAATCTCAGCGCTAAAATTATCTAACACTCTCTTGAATCCTGTTGTACCTGGCTCAATTACCTCACGAGACAATTCATCAGCATCTATTACGGTAATGCCCTCTCCAAGAAAGAATTTAGCTACAGCTGATTTACCTGAACCTATGCCGCCCGTTAAACCTATAATCATTTTTTAGGTTTGGTATCAATAAAACCTGGAACATTATACGCCCAAGAACTTTCTTCAATTCTAGATGCAATAAGCCATCTATCATTGATCTTCTTATAGGTGTCTTGATACCACATTCCAAGAAAGAAAACTTGTTCATCCTCTGTTTGTATGGGGTTAAAACACATTACTTTTCCAGAAGCAGAATTCCCATTTAAGGTTAATGAAATATTTGAAATTAAATGTTGATAATTTGGAAAATGATCTAATGCTGTTTCTAAGTATTTTATTATTTCTTGGAGGTTGCCAGCTATACCTCCTACTGCGGTGTAATCAATGTGAGCATCATTTGTAAATAAATTATTAAACTCTTGAAAATTTTTTGTATCAACAGCAGTGGCATAATCAGTTACGAGTTTTTCAAGTTCCATGCGATCTGAGATTTCTGCAATGTCCATATACTTATTTTAATACAAAAAAAAGGCTCTCAGATAAAACTGAGAGCCTTTCAAAGAAAAAAGCCTGACGATTACCTACTCTCACACAAGGAGACCTTGCACTACCATTGGCGTGAGTTCGTTTCACTTCTGAGTTCGAGATGGGATCAGGTGGTACCAAACTGCTATTGTCATCAGGCAAACTGGTATGTAATTCTTTTCACTACAAATTTTTGTTATTCAAGAACAATGGAACCTTTCTTAAGGTTACATGATCAAGCCTCACGAGTTATTAGTACAAGTTAGCTCAACGCCTCACAACGCTTACACATCTTGCCTATCAACGTCATAGTCTATGACGACTCTTTAGTAGACCGAAGTCTATGGGAGATCTAATCTTGGGAGAGGCTTCCCGCTTAGATGCTTTCAGCGGTTATCCCTTCCGAACATAGCTACCCGGCAATGCCACTGGCGTGACAACCGGAACACCAGAGGTTCGTCCAATCCGGTCCTCTCGTACTAGGATCAGCTTCCCTCAAATCTCCAACGCCCACAGCAGATAGGGACCGAACTGTCTCACGACGTTCTAAACCCAGCTCGCGTACCACTTTAAATGGCGAACAGCCATACCCTTGGGACCTGCTCCAGCCCCAGGATGTGATGAGCCGACATCGAGGTGCCAAACACCCCCGTCGATGTGAACTCTTGGGGGGTATCAGCCTGTTATCCCCGGCGTACCTTTTATCCGTTGAGCGATGGCCCTTCCATTCAGAACCACCGGATCACTAAGACCTAGTTTCCTACCTGCTCGACCCGTCGGTCTCGCAGTCAAGCATCCTTATGCCTTTATACAATCTGCATGATGTCCGACCATGCTTAGGATACCTTCGTACTCCTCCGTTACTCTTTGGGAGGAGACCGCCCCAGTCAAACTACCCAGCACACACTGTCCTCGATCCGGATTACGGACCTGAGTTAGAGCCTCAACTTTACAAGGGTGGTATTTCAAGGACGACTCCACCAAGACTAGCGTCTCAGCTTCAAAGTCTCCCACCTATCCTACACAAATAAAGTCAAAGTCCAGTGTGAACCTATAGTAAAGGTGCACGGGGTCTTTCCGTCTAGCTGCGGGTACACTGCATCTTAACAGCGATTTCAATTTCACTGAGTCTATGGTGGAGACAGTGTGGCCATCGTTACGCCATTCGTGCAGGTCGGAACTTACCCGACAAGGAATTTCGCTACCTTAGGACCGTTATAGTTACGGCCGCCGTTTACCGGGGCTTCGATCAGGAGCTTCGCCGAAGCTAACCCCATCAATTAACCTTCCGGCACCGGGCAGGCGTCACACCCTATACGTCATCTTACGATTTTGCAGAGTGCTATGTTTTTAATAAACAGTCGCAGCCACCTAGTTTCTTCGACCACCATCAGCTTAAAGAGCAAGTCTTATCACCAATGGTGGCGTACCTTCTCCCGAAGTTACGGTACCATTTTGCCTAGTTCCTTCACCATAGTTCTCTCAAACACCTTAGTCTTCTCGACTTATCCACCTGTGTCGGTTTCGGGTACGGTTCCTTATAATCTGAAGCTTAGAGGTTTTTCCTGGAAGCATGGTATCAACTACTTCCCACTCAAAGAGTGGTCGTTATCAGTTCTCGACCTTGAAAGATCCCGGATTTACCTAAGATCTAAGTCTACAACCTTGAACACGGACAACCATCGCCGTGCTAGCCTAACCTTCTCCGTCACCCCATCGCAATTATAAGAAGTACAGGAATATTAACCTGTTTTCCATCGACTACGGCTTTCGCCCTCGCCTTAGGAGCCGACTCACCCTGCCTCGATTAGCGTTGGACAGGAAACCTTGGATTTTCGGCGAAGAGGTTTTTCACCTCTTTGATCGTTACTCATGTCAACATTCGCACTTCTGATACGTCCAGCATGCCTTACAGCAAGCCTTCAACCGCTTACAGAACGCTCTTCTACCATCTTAAATAAATTTAAGATCCGTAGCTTCGGTTTATGATTTAGCCCCGTTATATCTTCCACGCAGGCCGACTCGACTAGTGAGCTATTACGCTTTCTTTAAAGGATGGCTGCTTCTAAGCCAACCTCCTAGCTGTTTGTGCCTTCCCACATTGTTTCCCACTTAATCATAATTTGGGACCTTAGCTGACGGTCTGGGTTGTTTCCCTCTCGACTACGGACGTTAGCACCCGCAGTCTGTCTCCCATGCTCGTACTCATTGGTATTCGGAGTTTGCATCGGTTTGGTAAGTCGGGATGACCCCCTAGCCGAAACAGTGCTCTACCCCCAATGGTAATACATGAGGCACTACCTAAATAGTTTTCGAAGAGAACCAGCTATCTCCGGGTTTGATTAGCCTTTCACTCCTATCCACAGCTCATCCCCTCATTTTTCAACATAAGTGGGTTCGGGCCTCCAGTCAGTGTTACCTAACCTTCACCCTGGCCATGGATAGATCACCCGGTTTCGGGTCTAATTCCAGCAACTGAGCGCCCTATTAAGACTCGGTTTCCCTACGCCTCCCCTAAACGGTTAAGCTTGCTACTGAAATTAAGTCGTTGACCCATTATACAAAAGGTACGCCGTCACAGAACAAGTCTGCTCCGACTGCTTGTAAGCACAAGGTTTCAGGTTCTATTTCACTCCCCTCGCCGGGGTTCTTTTCGCCTTTCCCTCACGGTACTGGTTCACTATCGGTCAGCTGAGAGTATTTAGCCTTGGAGGATGGTCCCCCCATGTTCAGTCAAGATTTCACGTGTCCCGACCTACTCGATTTCACTTTTAAAAAACTTTCGCATACAGGGCTATCACCTACTACGGCCATACTTTCCAGTATGTTTTGCTAATTTTAAAAAAGCTTAAGGGCTGGTCCGGTTTCGCTCGCCGCTACTACCGGAATCTCTTTTGATTTCTTTTCCTCTAGGTACTTAGATGTTTCAGTTCCCTAGGTTTGCCTCATATACCTATGTATTCAGTATAAGATAATGTGCTTATGCACACTGGGTTCTCCCATTCGGAAATCTCCGGATCAAAGGTTGTTTACCACCTCCCCGAAGCTTATCGCAAGTTACTACGTCCTTCATCGCCTTCAGCTGCCAAGGCATCCGCCTTGTGCTCTTAATTACTTGATCATATAACCCTAAAAAAGGGTTATATACTTAGTTCTCCTTTTTAAGCGAACTAAGTTTTTTTGTTATTGTTTGAGAATAACTTAATAAAATTTTCTTCTATTAAATGCAGTGATCTACGTGTACATATTTAAATTAAATATGACACTGGTGTAAATATCATAATGATATAAACACTAGAAAATTACATACCAAAACTTATAAAGAACTTCTTTTAAATATTTGATTACTCGTGTGGGTACTCTAGTACGAAAGTATCGTTAAGGAGGTGATCCAGCCACAGGTTCCCCTACGGCTACCTTGTTACGACTTTACCCCAGTCATGAAGCACACCGTGGTAAACGCCCTCCCGAAGGTTAGACTATCTACTTCTGGTGCAATCCACTTCCATGGTATGACGGGCGGTGTGTACAAGACCCGAGAACGTATTCACCGCGACATGCTGATTCGCGATTACTAGCGATTCCGACTTCATGGAGTCGAGTTGCAGACTCCAATCCGGACTACGAAGAATTTTCTAGGATTAGCACCACCTCGCGGCTTAGCGTCCGTCTGTATTCTCCATTGTAGCACGTGTGTAGCCCTATACGTAAGGGCCATGATGACTTGACGTCGTCCTCACCTTCCTCCGGTTTATCACCGGCAGTCCCCTTATAGTTCCCGACCGAATCGCTGGCAAATAAGGGTAAGGGTTGCGCTCGTTATCCGACTTAACGGAACATCTCACGACACGAGCTGACGACAGCCATGCAGCACCTGTATCTTGGTTCCCGAAGGCACTACTTCATTACAAAGTATTCCAAGTATGTCAAGTATAGGTAAGGTTTTTCGCGTTGCATCGAATTAAACCACATGCTCCACCGCTTGTGCGGGTCCCCGTCAATTCATTTGAGTTTTAGCCTTGCGGCCGTACTCCCCAGGCGGTCAACTTACTACGTTAGCTGCGCCACTGAAAAACATAGTTTTCCAACAGCTAGTTGACATCGTTTACGGCGTGGACTACCAGGGTATCTAATCCTGTTCGCTACCCACGCTTTCGCACCTCAGTGTCAGTACAGATCCAGGAGGCTGCCTTCGCCATTGGTATTCTTCACAATATCTACGCATTCCACCGCTACACTGTGAATTCTACCTCCCTCTATCGTACTCTAGTGAATTAGTTTTGGATGCAGTTCCCAGGTTGAGCCCGGGGATTTCACATCCAACTTAATAAACCACCTACGCGCGCTTTACGCCCAGTAATTCCGATTAACGCTTGGACCTTCCGTATTACCGCGGCTGCTGGCACGGAATTAGCCGGTCCTTATTCTGAAGGTAATGTCACGGTCATTGGGTATTAACCAATAACTTTTCTTCCCAACTTAAAGTGCTTTACAACCCTAGGGCCTTCTTCACACACGCGGTATGGCTGGATCAGGCTTGCGCCCATTGTCCAATATTCCCCACTGCTGCCTCCCGTAGGAGTCTGGGCCGTGTCTCAGTCCCAATGTGGCGGATCGTCCTCTCAGACCCGCTAAAGATCGTCGCCTTGGTGAGCCTTTACCTCACCAACAAGCTAATCTTACGCAGGCTCATCTAATAGCGAAAGCTTCAAAGAGAGGCCTTCTTTCTCCCGAAGGAGGTATACGGTATTAATCCGAGTTTCCTCGGGCTATCCCCTTCTACTAGGTAGATTCCTACGCGTTACTCACCCGTCCGCCGCTCTACTCATATCCGAAGATACTTTCTCGCACGACTTGCATGTGTTAAGCCTACCGCCAGCGTTCAATCTGAGCCATGATCAAACTCTTCAATTAAAATCATGTTGTGTCATTTTTATAAAATATTAAAAATAACAAAAATATATATATCTCGTATTTTGAACACCCACACGAGTAACCAAATATGTTAAAAGAACTTGCCAGCTCTAGGCCGGAACGGAGAATTGTATACCCTTAAGTGGAAATATCAACCAGTTTTATAACTAATTTTTATCTTTGTTAACAAGTCGCTCCGTGTTCAAGAATTTCATCTTAGAGCGAAGCTCACTTCCAACCTGTTCAATTGAATGATCAGCAGTATTAATTCTCTTCTCTTTCATAATTGGACCACCGGAACCATCATTACTTTGTCGGCAGTCATTTAGAAAACTATCAGCAAATTCACCTGTTTGAATGCGTTTTAATATTCCTCGCATGGCCTCTTTTGTATCTTTGGTTATAACTTCTGGACCGCTTACATAGTCACCGAATTCTGCAGTATTTGAAATAGAATAATGCATATTTGCAATCCCCCCCTCATGAATTAGGTCTACAATTAATTTGGTCTCGTGAAGACATTCGAAATATGCCATCTCTGGACTGTAACCAGCCTCAACTAGGGTTTCATACCCAGCTTTTATAAGCGCAGTCATCCCTCCACATAAAACGGCCTGTTCTCCAAAAAGATCTGTTTCTGTTTCTTCCTTAAAAGTTGTTTCTAGTACGCCTGCTCTAGTCCCTCCATTTGCTTTTGCATAGGAAAGCGCAATTTCTTTTGCGGAGTGTCCGTTAGGATTACTACCATCTTGATAAATAGCAATCAATGAAGGTACTCCACCTCCATTAGTATATGTGCTTCTAACTGTATGACCTGGACCTTTTGGAGCCACCATGATCACAGATGTATTAACGGCAGGAATAATTTTCTTAAAATGAATATTGAAACCATGTGCAAATGCAAGCACTGCATCTTCTTTTAAATTAGGTTTGATCTCTGAATCATACAAGCCTTGTTGAAATTCATCTGGAGCTAAAATCATTACAAGATCTGCATCCTTTACAGCATCAGAAACTTTTGATACCCGTAACCCAGCTTCTTGAGCTTTAGACCATGAAGAAGATCCCTCCCGCAATGCAACAGTAACATCTACACCAGAGTCATTAAGATTATTCGCATGCGCATGACCTTGCGACCCGTAACCCACTATTGTAACTTTGAGGTTTTGAATAACTGATATGTCAGCATCATCTTCATAAAAAATTTTCATATTAATTTGCTCCTAAATTTTTAATACCTTTATACCCTCATGCAAGCCAAGACTTCCAGATCTAACAAGCTCAATTAAATTTGTTTTTCCAATAGTCTTAATTGCTAATTCTATTTCACTGGACGATCCCCAAGCAGACATAACCATAGCCTCTTTATTCTTCTCATGAATTTTTCCATTTAATGCTTTTAGAGTTTTTAAAATTTTATCAGTGTGCTTAAACTTTGCTAATATAAACTCATACTCATGATGCTCTCCTTCAGTTAAATCGGAGACTTTAATAACATCAATAATTTTGTTTATTTGCTTCGTAATTTGCTCAACATCGCTTTCAGTTCCTCTAGTTGTAACTGTCATGCGAGAATAACTACCATCAAAAACTGGGCCAACATTGAGAGTTTCAATGTTATAACCTCGTTGGTGAAATAAGCCAACAACTCGGGCCAAAGCGCCAGGCTTATTTTCTATTAGTATAGAGATAATTCTTTTCATGCTTTTGTATTTTTTTTGATCCACATATCTTTCATACTCCCATTTGGAGCAACTAGCATGGGATATACATGTTCATTTGGATCAACATACACATCAACAAAAACCAATTTATCTTTCATGGAAAATGCTTTATCTAGGGTTTTCCTAAGCTGGGAAGGTTTGGTTACCTTCATTCCAATATGTCCATATGACTGAGTCAATTTGACAAAGTCGGGTAGAGAATCTGAATAAGTGCTAGCTGAATGCCTGCCACCATAATTCATATCCTGCCATTGACGAACCATACCGAGCGCTTCATTGTTAATATTAATAATTTTTATTGGCAAATTATATTGCAAACAAGTTGAAAGCTCTTGTATGCACATCTGAATGCTGCCTTCTCCAGTCACACAAACAACCTCTTGATTAGGGAACGCAAGTTTTACGCCCATAGCAGCTGGCAAACCAAAACCCATAGTTCCCAGACCTCCAGAATTTATCCATCTTCGGGGTTTATTAAAATGATAGTACTGAGCAACAAACATTTGATGCTGCCCTACATCAGAAGTCACGTAAGCATTTCCACTTGTTGCATGATAAAGTTCCTGAACAACAACCTGTGGGGCAATCATTTGTGACTTAAATTGGCTAAGATATCTATCATGGTCCAAACCATGTTTTTGACGCCATTCAGAAATTTGTATATTCCAAGATTCAAGGGCCTCTGAGTCCATTTTAATTTTAGATCTTTTGATTTCTTTAATCAGAGCTGCAAGAGATTCTTTAACCTGACCAACTATGGGGATATCAGCATTGATTATTTTTGAAATTGAAGCAGGGTCAACGTCAATATGAATAATTCTTGCATTTGGTGCAAACATAGAAGGCGTATTTGTAATTCGATCATCAAACCTTGCTCCTATAGCAACAATTACATCTGCATGATGCATTGCCATATTGGCTTGATAGGTGCCATGCATACCAAGCATTCCTAAGAAGAATTTATCATTTGCTGGATATGCACCAAGACCCATAAGAGTATTGGTAACTGGAGCTTTAAGTAACTTATTTAAAGCAATTAATTCTTTATGTGCATTACCTAAAATTACACCACCGCCCGCATAAATTACTGGTCTTTCTGCAGATAAGATATTTTTGCTTGCTTTTTTAATTTGACCTGGATGAGGAATAACTCTTGGTTGGTAGGAGCGAAGAGAAATCTCTTTTTTTCTTTTGTATGTATATAAAATTGAAGGATCTGTTTTATCTTTTGGTATGTCAATAACTACAGGTCCAGGTCTTCCAGTTGTCGCTATATGAAAGGCCTCTTGAACAATGCGAGGGATATCCTCAGTTTTTTGAACTATAAAACTATGTTTCACAACAGGTCTAGAAATACCGATCATATCTGTTTCTTGAAATGAGTCTGTACCAATGAGATGACTTTGAACTTGCCCAGAAATTACAATTAATGGGATTGAATCCATGTAAGCTGTTGCAATCCCAGTAATAGCATTGGTAGCTCCTGGCCCAGAAGTCACCAACGCAACCCCAGGCTTACCAGTGGCTCTGGAATATCCATCTGCTGCATGCGTTGCGCCCTGCTCATGCCTAACAAGAATATGATCAAGTGCTTTTTGCCTAAAAATAGAGTCGTAAATGTGCAGGGCTGCGCCACCAGGGTAGCCAAATATAAACTTTACACCCTCATCTTTGAGAGCGCGCATCAATAAATCTCCGCCAGATAGTTTCATTAATTTAGGTTTTTTCCCTTTAAGTAAAGGGTTTTATACATTAAATGGTTTGAAAAACAAGGTTTTTCCAGATCTGATGCTGATTAAAATGCTATTGCAATGAAGAAATTAATTTTTGCATGTCATTAGGAATGCAAGATTCAAACTCAAAATTCTCTTTGCCATTCATTCTTTTAAAACAAAGACTCTTTGCGTGCAGTGCCTGCCTAGGGAAGTCTTGAATTTGTGAAATAAGTTCTTTGGGTGTCTCCTTGGCAAGGATATTTCTTGGATTATATATGTGGTCTCCAATAATAGGATGTTTATAGCTGCTTAAGTGAACTCTAATTTGATGAGTTCTGCCCGTTTCAATCTTCACTTCTATGTGTGAATAACCATTTAAAAACTGTATCAGGGAGACATGAGAAATCGCTTCACGACCAAGCTCAGATGCACGCATTTTAATTCGGTTTCTTGGATCCCTTTCTATACCTAGTTCGATAGACATGCTGCCAATAACCTGACCAACAACTATTGCCTCATAGCTCTTTTGAACTTCTCTGTTCATCAGTTGCTTAACAAAAAAACTTCTAAATTTCTCAGTTTTGGCAATGACTACAAGACCAGAAGTATCTTTATCTAGTCTATGCACTATTCCACAGCGTGGCAATTTTGATGAGTCTGGATAATAAAATGCTATAGCATTCGCCAATGTTCCATTTGGACAACCTGCTCCAGGATGCATAACAAGTCCAGGTTGTTTATTGATAACCAGAAAATCTTCATCTTCATAATGAATATTTAAAGGAATATCTTCACCATCCCATGAGACTTTCTCTTCCAGAGCTGGATCCAGTGACAGTTCATCTCCAGAGTGAACTTTATCTTTAGGTCTTAGTGTTTCTCCGTTTACCAGCAAATTGCCTGATATTATCCAGCGTTGGATTTGACTGCGTGAAAAATCTTGATATAGAGATGTAGCTACCTGATCAAGGCGCATATTATGAAAATTGATATCTATAGTTTTGTAAATAATTTCCATTGTACTCAGAACTTTTTTGAATTCTTTGAATCTAATTTAATTGTTTTAACCCAAAGTCATTAATAAATGTAAAATACACTACCAATGATACAAATGAAAAAAAATATTCGCTTTTTAACATTTTTAACTGCAATTTTACCTTCTTTGCTATTAGTTTCGTGTAACTCTGATGAGCAGATTATGGAACAGCCTGAAAAGGTTTATTATGATCTGGCACAAAGGCGCATGAAAGCTAATAATTTTTTTTCAGCAATAGAATC
>AMWX01000005.1 GCA_000307935.1 SAR86 cluster bacterium SAR86E | reverse complement strand
TACAAGTAGGTATAGAATAATTTAAGAGTATAAAGAAATTAAGATAGAGGGAGACAATATGAATGATTTAAAAGTTGCATTGGTTACAGGAGCTGCAAGTGGCATGGGCAGAATTTCCTCTAAAAGGCTAGCTGCTGAAGGTGTGCATGTTGCAGCTGTAGATGTAAATGAAGAAGGGTTAAATGACCTTAAGCAAGAATCAAACAACATTTCTATTTTTCCATGTGATTTATCAGATTCAAATGCCGTCAAGACTATGGTTCAGCAGGTTCAATCAGAGGTAGGTTCAATTGATAGAGTTACCCAAGCAGGCGCAGTAATGCCAATGGCAAGAATTCAAGATTTAGACTCATCTTCAATAAATAATTTAATGAGAATTAACTATGAGGGTACAGTAAACATTGTGAGCAATGTTTTGCCATCAATGCTTGAAAAAAATCATGGGCAAATAATACTTTTTGGCTCAATTGCAGGAATGTGTCCTCTCGAAAACATGTCCGCTTATTGCGCTTCTAAAGCAGCCGTAAATATATTTGGTGAAATCTTGGCTAAAGAGGTTAAAGATACAAATATTAGAGTCATGGTAGTTTGTCCAGCTCAAACCGATACTCCCTTGATGAGGTTTGTTGATGAGACTGATGCGCCTGATGCAATTAATACTGCAGTGAAAAAAGGGATGCTTTGTGATCCAGAGGAGGTGGTTGATCAAATCGAAAAAGACTTACTGACTGATAAAATTATTTGTTATCCCTCAAAAGAAGCTGTTTACGCCACCAGGATAAGAAGATTTTTCCCAAATTATTGGTGGAAATTAGTCCAAAAAAACTCATAATAAAATAGACTATGGAATATATTGACAAATTACCTCCTGATAATAGAGATCTTTCTATGTTCCCAGGGCAATATGGTTGGCCTTTTCTCGGCAAGACAGTCGAGTTAGTCAAAGATACTTTGGCAATGTGCAACAAGCATTATGACAGATACGGTCCTGTCTCTAGGTTAGATATGGTTCGTAATCAAAGAGTTTTAATGTGTCTCGGTCCAGAATTTAATGAGGCAGCTTTATTTGACCCGAAGGGTAATTTTAGTGTTGCTGGTGGTTATGCAAGTTCGTTAGGTACCTTATACCCTGAGGGTATGTTGCTTAGGGATGACAAAAAACATAAAAAAACACGAAGGGCATCCCAACCAGCTTTCAAAACTGATGCACTTAAATCTTATGTGGATATGTTAATTCCCATTCAAGAGCGACGCATTCAAGCACTTCCCGTTGAAGAGGAGTTTGTATTCTATGACAATATTCAAGAAACATTAATGGATGTCGCTGCAAGAGTGTTTATAGGCTTAGATGAAAAAAGCCCTGAAGCAAAAAGATTGAGTTACCTTTTTTCAACAATCAATGAGGGCTTGGTAACGCCCTTGCCTTATGATCTGCCATTTTTAAAATTTAGAAAATCTATGCAGGCTCGCGAAGAGCTTAGAGAGTTTTTTATTTCAAATATTCCTAAAAGAAGGGGCTCTGATGCTCAGGATATGTTTACAAGATATTGCAATGCTCAAGATGAGGATGGTGAGTATCTAGAAGATGTTGATATTGATGGACATATGGCATTTTTGTTATTTGCTGCATTTGATACCACAACAAGTGCGCTGACAAACATTCTTTATTACTTAGGTAAAAATCCTCAATGGCAAGAAAAGGTTAGGGATGAAATTTTTAGTGTGAGCAATGAAATGCCTACATTTGAAGACATGGCGGAGATGACCATGACTGAATACGTTTTTCAAGAAACGTTGAGATTCTATCCATCAGTGATGATTTTAAATAGGCGAACCACCAGAGATGTAAATGTTGCTGGATATGACATACCTGCAAATACTGTTGTTATGCTCAGCCCACCATTTACTCACCGCATGGAAGAATGGTGGTCAAACCCTTTAGAATTTGATCCTATGAGATTTTCTCCAGAAAGAGCTGAACATAAAAACCATGGTTTTAGCTATGTGCCATTTGGTGGCGGTGCGCACAAATGTATTGGTATGCATTTTGCGATGATGAATGCAAAACTGTATTTATTTAGATTGCTGAAAAATTATAAAGTGAATCTTAGATCTAATTACGATCCTGCATTTATGCATGTGCATCTGCCAAGGCCAATAGATGGTTTGCCACTAACTCTAACTAGGATTTAGCTCTATGATTCCTCAAGGCTCGTATTTAGAAGTCGAGAACGACTTTAAGTTTCATTATTATGACGAGGGAGATGGGGACGTTGTGGTTTTATTGCATGGCAGTGGGACTGGTGCATCCGGGCATACCAATTTCAAAAATAATTTTATAGCTTTGAAAGAAGCAGGATATAGAGTTATTTTGCCTGACCTTCCTGGATATGGTTTTTCAAGCAAGCCAGAGGATGAAACTTATTCACTGGACTATTTTAATAGTAAAATACTCCAGCTCCTTGATGCGCTAAAGGTTGAATCATTCTCATTAATTGGAAACAGTTTAGGTGGGGCACTGGCCTTAGGCCTAGCTTTGAGTCATCCCAAAAGAGTAGAGAAATTAATTCTTATGGCTCCTGGTGGTGTCGAAGATCAAGATACTTATAACAAAATGCCAGGCATACAGAAACTTCTTGCTGATTTCTTGGGTGGAGAGATGAATCAAGAAAAAATAGAAGGCTTGCTTTCACTTTTTCCATATGACCCTTCAATTATTTCTGATGAAATGGTATCAAACAGAATGGAAATACTTCCATTAATGAATTCGCAAGTTCTAGCTTCAATGACTATTCCAAATATGGAAAAAGATCTCTCTAGAATTCAACATCCTATCCTTGCTTTTTGGGGAATCAATGATCAATTTATTCCCGTATCAGGCTCGATGAAGATTGGTGAAAAATGTCCAAATGCTCAGATCATGCTTTTTAGCCAGTGTGGACATTGGGTTATGATCGAGAAAGAGCAAATATTTAATGAGGCCTGTATTAATTTCCTATCAGCTTAAATATGAATTTAAATACTATAAATGATATAGCTTCAGAGCTATTTTTGGCTTTAAAAAATCAAGAAACAGTTCAGCCGCTTTCTGATCAATATGATGAGATAGATATCAATGATGCTTATCAAATTTCTCGAAAATTTCTTTCATTAAGAGAAGACCAGGGTGAAAAGGTTATTGGAAAAAAAATTGGTGTTACAAGCCCAGTTGTTCAAGAAATGCTTGGGGTCAACCAACCAGACTTTGGTTTTTTAACAGACAATATGCAAGTTAAAAATAAATCGAATTTCTCAATAAAAGATTCTTTAATTCAACCCAGAGCAGAAGCTGAAATTGCTTTTATTTTAAAAGATGATATCCAAGGACCGGGAATTACAAAGGAAGATGTCATTCTGGCAACTGACAAAATTGTGCCATGTTTTGAAATTGTTGACTCAAGAATTGATGATTGGAAAATTAAAATTCAAGACACTATTGCTGATAATGCATCTTGTGGAATTTTTGTTTTAGGAGAAGGATCATCTTCCCCTGAAAAGTTTCCAATGGATGAGTTGGAGGTAGTTGTTCATAAGAATGGAGAATTTTTGTCATCAGGTTTAGGTTCTGCGGTTCAAGGTCATCCAGCAGAAGCAGTTGCATGGCTTGCTAACACTTTGGGTGAATATGATATCCCATTACTCAAAGGTGAGTTTATTTTATCAGGATCTTTAGTTCCTCTAGAGCCAGCAATTGCTGGCGATAGTTTTGCATTAGAGCTCAAGGGTGTTGGAACCTGCGAAATTAATTTTATCTAATTATGAGCAAAGTTAAATGTGCAATTATTGGATCTGGAAATATCGGTACAGATCTGATGTTAAAAATTATTAAAACCTCTCAATCATTATCTTTAAATGGAGTGATTGGGATTGATCCTGAGTCCGAAGGTTTGGCAATGGCAAAATCTCATAATATTGCTATTTCATCAACTGGCTTGCAGGGCTTTATGGAAATGGATGAGTATCAAGATACTGAAATATTTTTTGATGCAACTTCTGCTGGTGCCCACAAGAATCATCATGATTTAATTATTAATGATGGCAAGCAGATGATAGATCTTACCCCAGCAGCAATAGGTCCATATTGCGTCCCAGTTGTTAATTTAACTGAACATTTAAAAGAAAAGAATGTAAACATGGTGACCTGTGGAGGCCAAGCTACCATCCCAATGGTCGCAGCGGTTAATCAAGTTTCTAGCGTTAAATATGCTGAGATAGTTGCATCTGTTTCTTCAAAGTCTGCTGGACCAGGAACAAGGGCGAATATCGATGAATTTACTCAAACAACTAAGCTAGGGCTTGAAAAAGTTGGAGGGGCAGACAGAGCCAAAGCAATTATAGTGCTGAATCCTGCTGAGCCCCCTCTATTAATGAGAAATACTGTTTTTACTTTGTGTGATCCCGTTGATCAACAGTTAGTTAAAGATAGCATTGAAGCAATGGTAGGGCGTGTTCAGTCTTATGTTCCTGGCTATAGATTAAAGCAAGAAGTTCAATTTGAAAGATTTGGCTCTAATAACCCATGCCTTATTCCTGGTTATGGAGAGTTTGAGGGATTGAAGGCATCAATTTTCTTAGAAGTTGAGGGTGCTGGACACTATTTGCCAACTTATGCAGGGAATCTAGATATTATGACTTCTGCAGCTATGGGAACTGCACAGGAATTAATTAAACTTAACTCATGAGTAAGCTTTATATACAAGATGTCACGCTGAGAGATGGTATGCACGCAATCAGACATCAATATGGTTTAGATCATGTAATTGAGATTGCAAAAGCATTAGATGAAGCTAAAGTTGATGCCATTGAGGTCGCTCATGGAGATGGTTTATCTGGGTCTTCTTTTAATTATGGCTTTGGAGCTCATACAGATAAAGAATGGATTGGAGCAGTTGCTGAGAAATTAAATCATGCAAAACTTACAACTCTTATTTTGCCTGGAATTGCAATTAAAGAAGATCTTAAGTGGGCATGGGATCTTGGTGTTAGATCGGTCAGAGTTGCAACTCACTGCACCGAGGCAGATGTTTCAAAGCAGCACATAGAGTTTGCAAGAGAATTAGGCATGGATACCATTGGTTTTTTGATGATGTCACATATGACATCGCCAGCAAACTTAGCAAAACAGGCCAAATTAATGGAGTCCTATGGAGCAGAATGCGTATATGTTGTTGATTCGGGTGGCGCATTGAGCATGGAAGATGTAGCAGATAGATTTAAAGCCTTTAAAGATGCCTTGGATTCTAAAACTCAAACAGGTATGCATGCTCATCACAATTTATCTTTAGGAGTCGCCAATTCGATTGTTGCTGTTGAAAATGGAGCTAATCGAGTTGATGCAAGTCTTGCTGGCATGGGAGCTGGAGCAGGAAATGCTCCTCTTGAAGTTTTTATAGCAGCAATTGATAGGTTGGGATGGGAGCATGGAACAGATCTTTTTAAATTAATGGATGCCGCTGAAGAGCTCGTTCGCCCATTGCAAGATAGACCCGTAAGAGTAGACAGAGAGACATTAACATTGGGTTATGCTGGCGTTTACTCATCCTTCTTAAGGCATGCAGAATCAGCTGCAGAAACTTATGATCTCGATACCAGAGAAATATTGGTTGAACTAGGAAAAAGAAAGATGGTTGGCGGACAAGAAGATATGATTGTCGATGTAGCCTTAGATTTATTAAAAAAGAAATCTCAATCATGAAAATTGGCATGACCCTTCCGGTCATGGAGCCTGATTTATCAAGGCAAGACTTAGAGAATTGGACTTTGAGAATAGATGCTGGTCCATGGTCGCATATTGCCCTAGGGGAAAGAATTTTATTTCCTAATCCTGAATTTATCTCTACTTTGAGCGCAGTGGCTGCCTGGACTAAGCGTGTAGAGATTATCGCAACTATCTCTGTGTTAACAATGCATAATCCAATACTGAGTGCAAAACAGTTTGCGACCATTGATATGATCTCTGAAGGTAGATTTACCCTGGGTGTTGGGGTTGGTGGTAGAGAAGAAGACTACAATGCTATAGGTTCTAAATGGTCTAATAGAAGGTGGGCTACGCTTTCTAACTGCGTTAAAACCATGCAGTCCGTTTGGTCAATGGAGTATCACCCCAATCTTGGACCAACAACCTCTTCAAAGAATGGACCAGAAATATTAGCCGGCGCAGTAGGCCCTAAAGCAATGGATATGTCTTCTAATTTTGCTGCAGGTTTAGCTGGGTTTTCATTCAATGCAGATATTGAAGAGATCAAAGATTCGTTCAATCGAGTTAATGAAGCATTTATGAAAAAAAATAAAACTCCTAGATTGGTAACAAGTTTTTGGTTTGGACTGGGTGAAGAAGCTCGATCAGATATTCAAATTCATCTTGAAAGATATTTAAGTTGGATGGGTGAAGATCTTGCCAAGGATTTAGCAAAAACAGCAGGTTTTTCAGGTAGTCAAGATAAGTTAGTTGATTTTCTTCACTTGATTAAAGCTGCGGGTGCAACAGATGTGATCCTGGTGCCTACTTCAAAAAATATCGAGCAATTAATCTTAGCAGAAGAAGTGATTACTGAATTTAACCAAAATTTGACAAATTAAATCCACTTGTTACTCGTTGATTATTTGATGCATTTATATAATAGTTATTACTAGTTATAAAAAGACAGGGAGAATATTTTGACTGATCAAGAGCTAATAGCGCCTGAGCTTCCAGAACAAAAAGATCCTGCTACCAGTGGTTTAGAGTCTGGTTGGTACAAGGTTGCAAAAAGTGAGGATATTCCTTTAAAGAAAGCAATCCAGATTGATGACTTCCCAACCCAGATTGTGGTTTGGAGAGGAGAAGATGCTGTTTTAAGGAGTCTTGATTTATATTGCAAACATATGGGAGCATCATTGGCTTGCGGTGAGGTTGAGGAAAACAGTATTCAATGTCCATTCCATGCATGGCGTTGGGCAGGAGATGGACAATGCGATAAAATTCCTTACGCAAAAAAAATCCCAGCTAAAGCTATAACTCGCTCATGGGAAGTGAGTGAAAATGATGGGATGATTTATGTCTGGTTTGATAGAGATCAAAAACCAGCAGACCCAAATGGGCAAAAGTTTAATTAAAGACAGGAGACAGATATGAATGATTTACCAGATAGATTTCCAAGAGGATGGTTTGTTTTGGGTCATCAAAGAGATTTTCCAGTTGGAGAAACAAAAACAATTTTTGGATTTAATAACAAGATATTAATTTCTAGAATCGAGGATGGCTCAGTCGCCGTAGATGTTGGTGGAGATACTTCTTGGCCAGTGTTAGAAATTAATCAGATGGTTATGGTTTGGCATGATGTGGAGAAGCAAGATCCAGACTTTACACCAGATAAAATAGAAGAGTGCTATTCCGATGATTGGTCAGACTATGGAATGGCAAGTTTTATAGTAAAGAATAATTGTAGAGAGTTAATTGATAATATGGCTGATAAAGGTCATTTTGGTCCAGTTCACCAAGCTCCATTTGAAGGGTTTTGGAATGAGGCCAAAGATCATACATATACGCAAGAAATGACAGCAGATAGCCCAATTTTAGGAAGGGATTTATTTTCTCAAGCTAGATATGAAGGTCCGGCTTACATGACAACTTATATGAGTGCTGTTCATGATGGAGCAAAAGTTGAAAGCAGATTATTAGTCAGTCATATACCCTTAACCTTAACTTCTTTTGTTATTAATTTTGGTGTTATGGTTAAAAAAGTGCCTGGCATGTCAGCTGAAGATGAGGCTGCCTTTATTCAGGGCTATGTTGATGCTAATAATTTTGCTTTTGGGCAAGATGTGGCTATTTGGGAAAATAAAATTTATATCCCTGATCCAGTAGTCTGTGATGGCGATGGTCCTTTACATAAATTAAGAAAATGGTACGGGCAATTTTTAGTCAATAGAGCTGATATTCCTTCAGGTTTAGATTTGGAAAAAAGAGAATTTTAATTTCCAAAGTAATTTATTGAAATAGTGAAACTCTCACTCGATGATCTTGATCATAAGATTCTTCAAATTCTAGAGGAGGACGGGCGCGCACCAGCAAAATTTATTGCAGAAAAACTATCTGTAAATGAAGTTACCGTTAGCAAGAGACTTGCAAAAATTATTGATGGGGGTTTTTGTAAAATCATAGCAATAGCAGATTTTGAAAAATGTGGTTTTGACCACCTGCTTCCAATTGGTATAAGAGTTCAAGGTGATAAGTTGGAGGAGGTTGCTGAGGTTCTCTCTCAGCAAAAAGAAGTCTTTAGTGTAAATGTTGTAAGCGGGATTCAAGATATTGAAATCCTGTGCGCCACTCAAAGCTTGGATGAAACGAAAGTTTTTTTAGATGAAACACTACCCTCTATTGTAGGCATTAAGAGTATTGCGCCCGCAATAGCATCTAACGTGTATAAGTTTGAAACCGACTGGACGCCTTTTGCAAATGAAGCTTGATCAAACAGACAAAAAAATTATTCAGTTGCTTGGTGCGGATGCAAGAATGTCTAACAACCAAATGGCAAAAGTTATTGGAGTGACCGAGGGCACAGTTCGAAATAGAATTCAGAAACTAATTAAAAATAGAGTAATTAAAATTTCAGTTATTAATAATATTAATCGCATGGAAAACCCCTCTCTTGCCTTTGTTGGATTAGATGTTGAAACTCGAGCAAAAGATTCAGTTGCTAAAGCCCTTTCAAAGATGAAAGAGGTAAGGTTTGTGTCATCGCTTATCGGTCGACATGATCTTATGGCATTTGTTCTCGCGGAAGATGTTACTAAGTTATCAAAAGTATTATATGAAGAAATTTCCTCTCTTCCAGGTGTTAGATTTTCAGAGTCATCCATTGGGTTAAAGTATTACAAGTATGATTATCGCTGGGCAAGGATATTGGATTGAAAAATCTAAGTTCACTTACGATACCGGCGTTAATAAAACACCAAGCTAACAACTTAGGGTCTAAACCCGCTTTAATTTCTGATTATGAAACCCTATCTTTTTTAGAGCTAGATAATTTATCGACAAACATTGCGACTCATTTAATAGATCTCAATATTTTGCCAGGTGATAGGGTGGCCATTTGGGCTCCCAACATGAATGAGTGGGTTCTGGCAGCTATTGCAATCCATAAGGTCGGTGGGGTTTTAGTTCCCATCAACACAAGAATGAAAGGGAAAGAAGCTGCTTACATCTTAAATAACTCAGAATCCAAAATTTTATTTAGCGTAAATACTTTTCTTGGAACCAACTACTTTCAGCTTCTAGAAAATGAGGATCTCCCTTATTTAAAATACCAAATTTCACTTGATGAGACAGAGGCAATAGATTCAAAAATTTCTTTCTCAACTCTTAAAGATAAGACCGTGGATGTTCAGCTACCTGAAGTCATTGAAACAGATATGGCAGATATTATTTTTACTTCTGGTACCACTGGAAAACCTAAAGGCGTCATATCTACGCATTTACAAAATATTAAAGTGTTTGATTATTGGTCCTCATATATCGGCTTGAATGAGAATGATAGATATCTAATTGTTAATCCATTTTTTCATACTTTTGGATATAAGGCTGGCTGGCTTGCTGCTGTAATGCGAGGTGTTACTGCATATCCATGTCCAATCTTTGATGCAGATAAGATCATTCAGATAATCAATAAAGAAAAAATTACCATGCTTCCGGGCCCTCCAACTCTTTACCAATCTATTTTAACCAGTCAATTAATTGAAACCATAGATATATCTTCACTAAGACTGGGGGTTACTGGGGCCGCCTCTATTCCCATTCAGCTAATTAAGGACATGAAAGAAACCTTAGGTTTTGAAACTGTTATTACTGCATACGGGCTCACAGAAAGCACGGGTGTTGTGACAATGTGTACGCCTAATGATGATTATGAGACCATTGCAACCACTTCAGGCTGTGCTATAGCCGATGTTGAAGTTAAATGTGTAGATCAAAATAACAAAGTGGTGCCTGTTGGGGAGCCAGGAGAGATATTGGTAAGGGGCTATAATATTACTCAAGGCTATTTTAATAATCCAGAGGCTACACAAGAAGCTATAGATACCGATGGTTGGTTGCACACAGGCGATATCGGAATACTTGATTCTAATGGTTATATAAAAATTACTGATAGAAGTAAGGACATGTTTATTGTTGGTGGATTTAATGCTTACCCAGCTGAAATAGAAAATATTTTGTGTGATCATCCAGCAATCTCTCAAGCAGCTGTGATTGGTATTGAGGATGAGAGAATGGGCGAGGTTGCCAAAGCTTTTGTTCTTTTAAAACCTAATCAAGATTTAGATGCTGATTCTCTGTTGCAATGGTCTAAAGATAATATGGCTAATTACAAGGTTCCCAGAGAAGTAGAGTTTGTGAGAGAATTACCCACAAATGCTGCTGGAAAAATAATGAAATACTTACTTAAGGATGAATCATGAGAATCGTAATTTCTAAAGATAATGATATGTTGTATAGATCTGAGTTACTTTCCTTTGATCCTTCAATGGAAATTATTGCCCTTAACCCATTGGACTCTTCTGACCCAGATTGGGAGACGATTCCAGAATCTGATGCTTTGTTTATGTGTTACCAGTTCTTATTTGCAGCTAGGGATAATCCAGAAATTCATGATTCCTTATTGAGCTTAGCTAAACGAATGAAATTTCTGCAAAGTGGCTTTGCTGGAATGGATGCGCAAATACTGCAGGATGTTTTAAAAATTGAAAATGTGCACATTGCTAATGCAAGTAGTGTTTATGCAATTCCAATTGCCCATTATGTTTTTTCTCAAATACTAAGATGGAATAAGCGAATTGATCATCACATTGAATATCAGCAATCTAAAAACTGGGCTCCAATAGCAGGAGATGGTGAGCTAACTAATAAGACCCTAGTGATCCTTGGTTATGGAGGCATTGGCAGTCAGGTAGCAAAGTTAGGTAAAGCCTTTGGAATGAGGGTAACTGGGATCAGACGCAATCCGCAAGATGATGAGCATGCTGATGAAGTATTAGGGCTGGATCGTTTTGAGGAATTGCTTCCACTCACTGATTACTTGGTGCTTTCATTACCAGATAGCCCTCAAACAAGAGATATTATCAATGCAGATATCCTAGAAAAAATTAATAGCTCCGCCATGTTAATTAATGTTGGTCGGGGCACTGCAATTAACGAGGATGATCTTACTGATGCATTGAATGATGGAAAAATTGCTGCAGCAGCATTAGATACCACCAAGGTTGAACCTCTAGATGCTAACTCTTCACTCTGGACGGCTAAGAATTGTTTTATTTCAGCCCATGATTCCGCACACTCTCTGCTATCTTTAGAGCGAGCATTTGAGTTATTTTTTCAGAATATTAAAAATATTAAAAACGGTGATCAAATAGTAAATCTTTATTCAGAATAAAATTATGAACGGAACCATCAATGATACTTCTAGTAAATCAGTATTAACTATTGAGTGGGAATAACAGAAATAGAAAAATAATGAGCCTATGTTACATATAGCTCTGCATTTTATAGCTCCCTTATTAATTGCTTTTTTATTCTTTAAAGAAAATTGGAAGTTATCTTATTTGATAATGATTGTAACTATGCTGGTTGACTTAGATCATTTGCTTGCCAGCCCAATTTACGACGCTAACCGCTGCAGCATAGGATTCCATCCTCTTCATCAGTATTGGTTAATTGGCATATATTTAGCCATGAGTTTTTTTTCAAAAACCAGATTAATTGGGATTGGTTTAACCATCCATATGGTTTTGGATGCTTTGGATTGTTTTTAAATAGCTTGAATGGTGCCCTCTCCAGGAATCGAACCTAGAACTACTCCTTAGGAGGGAGTTGTTATATCCGTTTAACTAAGAAGGCTTTTATTAAGCGTCTGTAATATCAAAAATATCTATAGTTGGGCCATCAACACACATGTCGGTGACTGCTTCAATAGTGCCATCCTCTGTTCTGAATGCTAAATACTTTTCATAGTGCTCTTTTGAATCCCAAACCTCAGTTAATACAAACTTATTAGTTTCTTCAACATGGAATGTTAGATTGATGTTTTGACAGCCATCAAATGCCCGAGTGACCTGAAAAGCTTCGGTACAGATTTCTGTAAATTGATCAACCAATCCATCTTTTAATTCCCCGCCAAGCAAAACACTTACTGACATAATGATTCCTAAAATGATTGTTTCCCAATATTAAATTAAAGAGTGTTTAATATAAAGATTTATTGAAAATATACCTTTAGCGATAAAAATATTAGAATAGGGCGCAAGGACCATTACCATGAGCAAAGAAATCACAATCACACTTCCTGACGGATCTCAGAAGCAGGCTCCTGTTGGTATTAGTGGGCTTGAAATTGCTAATATGATCGGAGCTGGCTTGGCAAAAGCTGCTGTTGCATTTAGTGTCAATGGCGAGCAAAGAGATCTGAGTGATGTTGTTAGTCAGGATGCGGATATCTCTATTTTTACAATTGATTCAGATGAAGGCTTGGAAATTATGAGACACACAGTCGCGGCTCAGGTGTTAGCCCGTGCTATAAAAAACCTCTATCCAACAGCTAAACTAGCAATCGGCCCAACTATTGAAAATGGTTTTTACTATGATTTTTTATCTGATGAGAGAGTTTCCGTAGACGATTTACCAAAGATTGAAAAAGAGATGCAGAAGATTATTGCCGAAAAATCTAACATTGCTAAAACAATTCATTCAAAGGAAGAAGCGATCAAGAACTTTGCTGATATCAAAGAAGATTACAAAGTAAAGATCATCGAAGAGTCTGATCAAGAAGACAACTTTCAACTCTACAACCAGGGTGATACCGGCTTCATTGATTTGTGTCGCGGTCCTCATCTACCTAGCTTGGATAAAGTCGGAGCATTCAAGCTTACAAAGATTGCTGGTGCATATTGGAAAGGAGACTCAAAAAACGAGATGCTTTCAAGGATCTACGGCACAGCTTGGAAAAATGATAAAGACCTTAAAAAATATTTAACTCTCCTGGAGGAGGCTGAAAAGCGAGACCATCGCAAACTTGCAAAAGAAATGGATTTATTTCACTTGCAAGAAGAGGCTCCTGGAATGGTTTTTTGGCATGCAAAAGGTTGGTCCATCTATGTAGCTTTGCAGAACTATATACGTAATAAACAAATTGCTAATGGCTACAAAGAGATTAATACTCCTTTAGTGGTTGATCGAAAACTGTGGGAAGCTTCAGGTCACTGGGATAAGTATCGTGAAAATATGTTTATAACAGAAATTGATGAAGAGCATGCCAATGAAAAAAGAGTTAATGCACTTAAGCCAATGAACTGCCCTTGCCATGTTCAGGTCTATAATCAAGGCCTTAAATCTTATAGAGACCTTCCAGTTAGACTTGCAGAATTTGGATCATGTCATAGATATGAGGCCTCAGGTACCATGCATGGTCTGATGAGAGTTCGTGGGTTTACTCAAGACGATGGTCATATTTTTTGTACTGAAGATCAAATAGAGGCCGAAACAGCTGATTTCATATCTTTATTGTCTGAAATTTATACTGAGCTTGGTTTTGAATCTTTTGACATAAAACTTTCTACAAGACCAGAAACAAGAGTTGGTTCAGACGATGTTTGGGACAAGGCTGAAGCTGCATTAGAATCTGCAATTAAAAAACTAGATATCCCATACACGGTTGAAGCTGGTGACGGAGCTTTTTATGGCCCTAAACTAGATTTTGTCTTAACGGATGCTATAGGGCGAGAATGGCAGTGCGGTACTTTTCAGGCTGATTTTAATCTTCCTGATCGACTGGATGCTGAGTACATTGGGGAAGATGGCTCCAAGCATCAACCTGTAATGATGCATCGAGCAATTCTTGGTTCTTTTGAGAGATTTATTGGTATTTTAATTGAAAATTATTCTGGTAAATTGCCTTTGTGGCTGGCCCCAACTCAATTATCTATCTTAACTGTCACTGAAGAAGTTAATGAATATGCTATGAGTTTGAAAGAAAAATTTGATGCAATGAATTTACGTGTTGAACTTGATAGAAGAAATGAAAAAATCGGGTATAAAATCAGGGAACATAGTAATGCAAAGGTACCATTGATGGCTGTAATTGGAAAAGATGAGATGAAAGCTGGTACCGTTTCAATAAGAAACTTGAGTGAAAATAAGACTAATACTTATTCTATTGATGAAGCTATTAGTTTGCTTTGCAAAGACTCTTGTGTTCCAAGTTAAACTAAATTCTCCAACCCTCTCTATCAAATACTCGAAGATAAGTTAACTGATCGTGCTCTGATTCGTTAACCACCTTAACAAAATCTCCTGACTGAACAAGAATGACATCACCAGCGGTGAGGGAAAAGGAATCTTGATGCTCAATGCCTTGGCTAGGATCTGTTCCATGACCCTCCATCGAGTTCATATATTCAATAACCTCCATGGTTCCTCTGCCGTTAACAATGGTGTAAACCACATCTGAGTCGCTGAGTCTATGCCCAACGGTAGATTTACCTGGCTGAATGACTGTTTTACTGGCTATAATTTTTCCTAGAAGATCATTTGTCCATACAGAGTAGTCATCAGTGACTTTGTAAGGAGAGCCACCAACCCTAAAGTTTACATATTTTTTAGCCATTTTAAAAACCTCATTATTGATATGTAGTGAATTGAAAAATATTTCATGTAAATTGTCAATAAAATATAAAAATCCTTTTAAAATAGTTAATTTAAAGAGTTTTCTTTGTAGTTTTACTACGAATATAGGATTACTAGATTAATTATAAAAAATGTATATAATTTATTTAGCGCTGATTTGACTGGCTTGCAAGCGCTTTATAAATTTTGCTAAACAAGATTCCAATCAAACAAATCTTCTTTGGCTTAGCTTTTAATTAATTTATAAAACTTAGTGGAGAAATAAAATGACTAATAAAACTTATACTAACCCCGCAACAATTGCACTTCATTCAGGTTGGCGCAAGGATGAAACAACAAACTCGGTTACTGTTCCAATACATATGACGTCCAGTTATCAATTTGATGATACTGATCATGCTGCAAATCTATTTGCATTAGGAGAGCTAGGCAATATTTACTCAAGGATAATGAATCCTACAAATGCAGTATTTGAGGATCGCATTGCTGCATTAGAGGGTGGCGTTGCTGCGTTAGGGTTGGCCTCTGGACAGGCAGCATCAGCATATGCAATACAAAATCTTTGCACTCGGGGAGATAATATTGTTGCATCGTCTCAGCTTTATGGAGGAACTTATAATCAATTTAAAAACCCATTTTCTGACATGGGTATAGAAGTTAGGTTTGTCGATCCAAAAGATCCGCAGAATTTTGCTAATGCAACTGATGATAAAACTAGAGCATATTATGGTGAAGTTCTTCCTAATCCTAGTTTTCAGGTCTTTCCTTTAAGAGAGGTAGCTGATATTGGAAGGCCGCTTGGCATTCCCTTAATTGTTGACAATACAGCCGCACCATTAATATGCAGACCATTCGACCACGGTGTTGCAGTAATAATTCATTCAGCTACAAAATATATTGGTGGCCATGGCACATCAATAGGCGGAGTTATTGTTGACGGTGGAAATTTTGATTGGGAGGCTTTTCCAGATAGACAGCCAAAACTTAATACTCCTGATCCAAATTACGATGGTGTTGTTTGGACCGAAGCTGTAAAGCCTCTTGGGCCAATAGCATACATACTTAAAGCCAGAACAACCCTCCTTAGAGATATGGGTGCGGCAATGAGCCCTTTTAATGCTTTTATGTTTATACAAGGGCTTGAGACATTGCACTTAAGAATGAAAGAGCATTCTAAAAATGGTCAATTAGTTGCTGAGTATCTAGAAAACCATCCTTTGGTTGAAACAGTTGCATATCCTGGTATCTCCTCCGGAATAAACAAGGAAAGGGCGGAGAAATACCTTTCTGGTGGTTGCGGAGGTCTGCAAGGGTTTGAGATTAAAGGTGGTTTAGAAGCAGGTAAGAAATTTATTAATAACTTAGAGATGCTTTATCATGTAGCTAATATTGGCGATTCAAGAAGTCTAGCCATTCACCCAGCAAGTACAACGCATTCTCAACTAAATGATGAGGAGCTAAGCTCTGCTGGAGTGAGCGCAGGATACATTAGACTATCAATCGGGATTGAGCATATTGATGATATTATTGCAGATATTGATCAAGCGCTTGCAAAGGCTGAATAAAAAATTGATATGTCAGAAAGTTCTCTTAAAGTAAGCTTCATAATTATTGGTTCGCAAGAGAGACTTTCTAAAATAAAGTCTTATAAAATAGAGGAAGGGGTAGAGTGTTTACTTTGCCCCTTCCAATCAAATGAAGAATTACCAATCATTCTGGATTCAAAAATTTCTCAATTAGACTCTCGTGTAATTTCTATAGTTCCCGTAGGAGCATTCCCCAAGAAAAATGCCAGAGCGCAGCTACTTCATTTTTCTAGAAGTGATTATCAATTTTGGGGTTGGTATCACTTTGGAAATAAATTTAAGGGTATTGTGCAAAGCTTCGGTAAATTAAATACTTTTTTTAATAAAGTTCCTCAATTGGAGCAAGGGATATTTTTTTCAAAATCACTTTACTTTTCAGTTGGTGGGCTCGGAAGTGGAGGTCAAAATCCATTCGCAGAGCTTGCAAAAAGGTTTTATCTTAGACTAGACCCACAAAATCCACTTCCATCGCTTACAATAAGGTCAAAATCTCTTTTAAATTAGAATGGCATGACACTTCTTTCAGCTCAAAAAATTTCATACTCAATTAATGATAAGAAACTTTTTCATGGCCTTTCTTTTAATGTGCAGAATGGAGAAGCGCTTCATGTAAAAGGAAGTAATGGTTCCGGAAAAAGTACTCTTTTAAGGATTTTATTAGGAATTACTCCTCCCTCGAAAGGTAAAATTGAGCGCTCAAATCCTGACTTGAAAATATCCTATTTGGGTCATAAAAACGCCATTAAAAACTATTTAACTCCAGCTCAAAACCTAGAGCTGTTGTTTAATGAATCTGAGCTAGGCATTGCTTTAAAGTGGCTTAGAGAACTTGATCTATCTAGCGTGCAAGAGGAACTTACTTCCAATTTATCATTTGGCCAAAAAAAGAAATTAGCTCTTATTCGAGTATTAGCTAAACCTCAAGAATTAATAGTTCTAGATGAGCCTTTTGTTGGCCTGGATCAAGATGCATCACAGATATTAAATAATTTTTTAGTTAATCAACTATCAAATCAAGTGAGCTTAATTTTTACTTCGCATATTCATCCAGACGTTGAGTGCAAAGTTTTAGACCTATCTAATAATAGTGCTTAGATTAATTAGCATTGAATCATTTAAGCTTTTTCGCAAGTTAAAATCTTGGTTGGGCCCATTGCTGATTTTAGTTCTAGTTCTAGTTGCTTTTCCTCTTAGTATTGACATATCCCAGTATGACTTAGAAAAATTTTACTTTTCAATCATAGTGGTTTCTTTGTTGATGACTGCTTTTGTAGCCACCGAGGGTATGTTTGAAGAAGATTTTGAGGATGGTTCTTTGGAGCAAGAATTTCTTATAGAAAAAGATTTTTATAAATTAGCTCTGTGCAAAATAATTGTTTATGTGCTCTTAATTGGAGTACCTATTGCCTTTATTGGTTCAATTTTTTCTTTTGCTAATGGGGTAGCTATTGGAAGTTTTCCAAAAGTATTTTTATTATTAAGTCTTTCTAATCTTTTATTATTTAATTTGTTTGCATTTGGAAATTCTTTATCAATAAACAAAGGAGCAATGCTTGGAGTTCTTTCTTCTCTGCCGCTTGCTTTACCAATTATAATTTTGCTTGGACGCGCAATAAGAAGCGTACAATTTGGAGATGGTTTTTCAGAAATGATTGCTTTAATGGCAGGTGTCGGTCTTATTGTCAGTGCTTTGATGCCCTTAATTATCTCCGCAGCTTTAAAAACACATATAGATTAAGCAACTTAGGTTTATAATAGTCTCTGTGATAACAGCGTTCATTCATAAATTCTCTTCCCCTAAAAGTTTTGTTGTATTGACTGCAAAACTTTATCCCTATTTTATTTGTATCGGTTTATGTTTGATTAGCCTAGGGTGGATATGGGGACTATTATTTGCTCCAGAGGATGCTGTTCAGGGAAACTCATACCGTATTATTTTTCTTCATGTTCCTTCAGTTATATATGCGGAGTTAATTTATTTTTTTATGGCAGTTTGTGCGTTAATGCATCTTGTTTGGCGTGTAAAGCTAGCAGCATATCTAATTAAATCTGCAGCACCAATTGGAGCAATGATTACATTCATTGGTCTTTTTTCTGGTTCAATATGGGGAATTCCAACTTGGGGAACCTGGTGGCAATGGGATGCAAGAATTACCTCTACCTTGATCTTATTTATTATGTATCTTGGAATCTTAACTTTGCATGGATCATTTTCTAATTTAGAAAAAGCAGATCGACTAATGTCGATATTAGTTGTAATAGGGGTTATTAATATACCCATAATAAAAAAATCAGTTGATTGGTGGTCTACGCTACATCAACCTGCATCAATTTCAGTGTCTAGTGGAAGCTCTATAGATCCATCCATGCTTTACCCATTGCTCATCTCTGTAATTGGTCTTGGTTTTGTGCTTATATCTCTTGGTATTTTAAGCAGTCGTTCATATATATACACAAGAGAAAAAAATAAAAAATGGGTTTCAGAATATGTTTGATTTAGCTTTTAATAGCTTGGACGAAATTTTACAAATGAATGGTCATGGCATATATGTTTGGTCAGTTTATGTTGTAGGCATCACGGCTATTTTGGTTAGTTTTATTATTGCCAAAAAAAGACTTAGAGAAGCTCAAGAAAAAATAAGAGTTGCTAATGCTTCAAGTTAGAAAAAATCGTCTATGGAAGCTAGCTTTAATACTCCTGCTGTCAGCAGGAGGAGTTTCATTGATTCTTTTTTCATTAAATTCAAAGTTGGATCTTTTTTATACTCCATCTGAAATGCTTCAAGCAGACATTAAACCTGGTTATAGAATCAAGCTTGGAGGCATGGTAAAAACTGGCTCAATTATCAGGAATGGTACAAAGCTTAATTTCTTAGTAACAGACTTCTCGAAAGATGTTGCAGTAACGTTTGATGGAATCCCCCCAGATTTATTTAAAGAGGATAGCGGGGTAGTTATTTTGGGCTACTTTTTAAATAATATTTTTGAAGCAGAGGAGATCTTTGCAAAGCATGATGAAAACTACATGCCCCCGGAACTAAATATTGCTGAAGTAAAAATATGATAGGTGAAATTGCGCATTTTCTATCTTTATCAGCTGCTGTTTTATTTGGCTTAATCTTAATTTTTAACTTCTTCTTTTATTTTGGGAAAGCGAGCCCTAATCAACTTGTACTATCTACAAGATTATTTAACCAAGCATGTTGGCTAGTTTTCTTTTCATTTGGTATTTATATTTACCTTGCAATTAATGATGATTTTTCTATTGCATACATCGCGAGCCATTCAAACACTCAATTACCAGTTTTTTACAAGATCACTTCAATATGGAGCGCTCATGAAGGCTCAATGTTTTTATGGATAGTTTTTTTAATTGCTTGGAGTATTTTATTTATTAAGTCACTAGATCAAAATCATCCTCTAAAAAAACTAACTCTATTAATGTTAAGTCTAATCATTTTGGGCTTCTTGCTTTTCTTGCTTTTAACTTCTAACCCATTCGAAAGAATACTGCCATTCGGTGCTCTCGAGGGAGCTGATATAAATCCTGTTTTACAAGATCCCGCATTGGCAATCCATCCCCCGATGCTTTACTTGGGTTATGTTGGATTCGTTATTTCGTTCAGTTTTATTACAGCTTACTTAGTCAATGGAAACTTTTCATTGCAATGGGAGCAAGATATTAAAAGTTGGTCTTTAGTGGCATGGATTTTTCTTACAATAGGAATAGCACTTGGAAGTTGGTGGGCTTATTATGAATTAGGTTGGGGCGGCTATTGGTTTTGGGACCCTGTCGAAAATGTTGCCCTTATGCCTTGGCTAGCTGCAACAGCATTTATGCACTCTCTTTTTGCATCTTCAAAATCAAATGTTTTAAAAGCTTGGACAATGTTTTTAGGAATTCTAATTTTTTCCTTGAGTCTTTTTGGTGCCTTTATTGTGCGTTCAGGAATTATTGATAGCGTTCATTCTTTTGCTAACGACCCCCAAAGGGGCCTTTATTTGCTGACCTTCTCCGGTCTCATTTCTTTGTTTGCAATAGGGGTATTTGCTTATAGACTCCCCGCTTTAAATTCATCTAATTTAGTTGTTACTGGCTCAAAAGAATCCTTTCTTTCCATGAATAATATTTTAATGATCACCAGCATTTTTTCGATTTTTCTTGGAGTAACTTACCCGCTCATTATTGAATCTATTTACTCAGAAAAGGTTAGTATTGGCCCACCTTATTACAATTCAATTTTTGCACCTTTAATATTAATTGCAGCAATTTTTATTATGATTTCTATTGATGCTTTGTGGCAACGCAGGATGAGTTTTCGAACATTTATTTTATCCATTCTTACCCCAACAATCCTCTCAGTTCTTACTATTTATATTATTTGGAAGATCACAAATGTCTTTTCAGTGCTTGCCTTCATTGGTATTTTATCTGGACTGCTAATTCTTTTTAGTTATTCGATCAAAATTATCACAAACTTTATTGATAAAAAATATATCAATAAAGGTAGTGCGATTTCACATATTGGTTTAGGAGTATTGTTTTTAGCTATTTCACTCAATAGTATTCTTAGCTATGAAAAAAATTTAAATCTTGCACCCGGCCAGTCAATTGTAATTAATGATTCTTTGAAAGATTTTTCTTTTAAAAGCATTAAAGTTTTAGAGGCATCTAATCATGATGTAATTTCTGCTGAAGTATCTGTGATACAAGATAATAGAAGTTTATCTCTTAACCCGCAAAAACGAAAATATACTACACGAGGTCAAATCACTTCTGAATCAGCGATCAAAGCATCGGTGCTAAAAGACACTTATCTCACTATTGGCGATCAACTAGATAATGGTAGTTGGACATTCTCACTTAAGATTAACTACTTCATAAAATGGATTTGGTTGTCAGTTGCCATTATGGTTTTTGGGATGCTGCTTACAATTTTTAAAAATAAAACATCATGAATATGTTTCTAAGGTCTTTGATTGTACTTTTACCTGTTCTTATATTGATTTTTTTTGCAAAGATCCTTTTGGTGGATGATGAGATAAAATTTAAAGATTTTGAATCAAAAAATTTTCCAGAGTTTTCCTTGAATGATTTAAATGGAGACCCAGTGCGAGCTCAGTCATTAGATGGCATAAAATTGGTAAATGTATGGGCAAGTTGGTGTATAACTTGTTTGGTTGAGCATCCCTTTTTGACTAAATTATCAGGTCAAAATTTTAAAATTATTGGTTTAAATTATAAAGACTCTAATGCGAAGGCAGTTGCTTGGCTTGAAAAACATGGCAGCCCGTTTCTCTTTTCAATCTATGATCCTAGAGGAGACCTGGCTTTTGATTTGGGTGTTACCGGGGCTCCTGAGACATTTTTGATAATAGATCGTAAGATTGTGGCGCACATACAAGGTGAAATAACTCAAAAAAAATGGGATGCAATCTTTGCTCCTAAAATCTTTAAAGCTAGGCAGCCATCGTGATTTTTGATAAGTTTTTTAAACTTGCATTTCTAATCAGCATCGCTTTGCCTGGAACGAGTCAAATGCTATATGAATTTGAAAGTTCACAACAAGAAAAAAGATTTTACCTTTTAATTTCAGAAATTAGATGCCCTAAATGTACAAGTGGAAGCATTGCTAGTTCTGATGCTCCGGTCTCTCGCGACCTTAAAAATAAAGTTTATGAATTAGTTCTCTCAGGCGCTACTGATCAAGAAATTAAATTTTATGTATCAGATAGGTTTGGAGATTTCTCGGACTATAGGCCCTCCATGGAGGGAGCAAATTATTTCTTGTGGTTCAGCCCCTTTGCTGTTTTTATCTTACTTATAATAATTTTTTCTATTAAGCGTAGAGTTTGATGTTATTGATAATTGCAATTTCAATAATCTTATTATTACCAATACTCTCTTATCTACTTCATCCTTTATCAACTCAAAAATCTACTGTATTTTTAATTTCATTTTTTTTATTTGGAGGCTTTGTTCTTAATTTTCAATCAACAAATTCATTAATTGGATCCTGGGTGCAAGCTACTCACTCAGGCTCAATCACTAAAGTTATTTCTCGTAATGGACAGCTTGAAAGCAATATTTTAAACAAATATCTAGAAAATCAATCCTCTCAAGAGGAATCTTTTTTACTTGGAGTAGAAATTTTTTACAAGGCATTGGAGCATGAGTCATTTGATTCTGCTGAAAGCATTTTAAGATTACTGAATATAAAATTTTCTACAGAAAATTTTCAAGTGCCTATATTTAATTTGCTTGCCGATCTAAGGGATTCTAAATATCCAAATATTGCGGATTCACAATTATTACTTAATCTTGAAAAACCGTTAAATTGTTCAATTCAATCATTAGAATTTTTTGTATCCATACCAGGTGGTCCTGAGGTTGATATTGCATCAAAAAAAATAACATCTGTGGACATATCTACCCCCTTTAAATTAAATAAGTCTGATGCTTTGGTAAGAGGATTTGATATTACGTCGGCATTCCTTCAGCAGGAGACTATTAAGATCGAGGCACTTGTAGAATGTGCTGATACATCATATCAATCATTCAAAACTATAGATTTAAAGTATTCGAAAGATAATATAGAGCAAGTATTTTTTTACGCCAACGAATGGTTAAAAAAGTAACAATAGTTTAAAATAAGTAAAGGATAAATTTAATGCAGCTCAAACACATTAAACTGGCTGGATTCAAGAGTTTCGTGGATCCCACGAGGATATCCTTCCCTACAAATATGGTTGCTGTTGTCGGCCCAAATGGATGCGGAAAGTCTAATGTTATAGATGCAGTAAGATGGGTGCTGGGTGAGCTTTCAGCCAAGAATTTGCGCGGTGAATCTATGTCAGATGTTATTTTTAATGGCTCTGATCTCAGAAAACCATCCGGGCAGTGCAGTATTGAACTGTTATTTGACAATTCCATGGGCAAATTGGGTGGTGAGTATGCGAAGTACAATGAAATTTCCATCAAAAGATTAATGACTCGTGATGGCCAGTCAAACTATTCAATTAATAATACTTCTTGCAGACGCAAAGATGTGCAAGATATTTTTCTTGGAACTGGTCTAGGCCCAAGAAGTTATGCCATCATTGAGCAGGGCATGGTATCAAAGATTGTTAGCGCCAAGCCTGAGGAGATGAGAGTATTTATTGAAGAGGCAGCAGGAATCTCTAAGTACAAGGAAAGGCGAAAGGAAACAGAGCAAAGGATTAAGAAAACCAAGGAAAACTTATCGAGAGTTCAAGATATCCGAGATGAAATTAACAGACTTATCAATAGATTAAAAAATCAAGCAAATGCAGCTGAAAAATATAAAAAATTTCAGGAAGAAGAAAAAGATTTAAAACTCAATATATCTATACTTAATACCCTTCAAGCCAAGGGACAAAAGGATAGGCTAAGCTCTGAAATCAACTCTCTTCAAAATCAAATTAAAGTAAAGAGCCTAGAGGTTGAAACTCAACAATCTTCTATTGATCAGGTTAAAACAGAGCACTCTTCTATGCTTTCTTCTTTCGAAAGTGCCCAAAAGAACTTTTATTCAATTGGAGCTGAGATAGCAAGGCTAGAAGCAAACCTTCAGAACTTAAATAAAACAGAAGTACAAGCAGAGCAGGATTTACAAGCTGCAAAAGAAAGTTACTCAAAGGCAATTGAAAAGGAATCGACATTTGAATCACTCAACCCCAAGGAAAATGAGTTAAAACTTAACATTGCAATATTAAAGGCTTTGCAAGCTCTTGATCAAAAGAAAAAACTGGACGATGAAATTGAAAACTTAAATCTTCAGGTAGATATAAAAACTAAAGAGGTTGATGGTCATCAATCTAAATTAGAAAAAATACGTTCTGATAGCTCTTCACTAATGTTGACCCATGACTCAGCACAATCTAACTTTTTTGCTACAAACGAAAAAATTGCAAGGATAGAAGCAACTATACAAAACCTTGAGCGGTCATCAAATCAAGCACAAGAAGAGCTTCAAGATATTGATACAAGTTATTTGAAAGCATTAGAAAAGGAATCAGATACAACCAATCTTACCCCCAAAGAAAAAGCAATAAATTTACTAGATGAAATTCTAGAGGGTATAAAAGATATGGGATCCAGTGAAGGCTCGCTGTTTCAAAAAGCGATGCAGTTAAAAGATTCCCTTATTGATATCTTAAAAATTGCATCTGATCAGTCAGCAAGTGTAAAAGAAGAATTATTGTTAAGAAAAAATCGATTGGAAGAAAAGCTGCTGCAAATTAATGATCAGAACGAGGAGGCTCGAGCAGAATTAGAGACTTTAATCGAATCAAGAGATTCACAGAATTTGAATGTGGAGGAGTCTAAATCTAAAAAAGCTTTAGTTGATGAGTCCATACGAGAAGCTGAGAAACAAAGCTCTGTTGCCTTGATAGATTTGCGATCATTAGAATCAAATGTAAATAATCTAAAATTAGATCTTAGAACCTTTGAGGTAAACATTGAGAATGCCTCAGTTCTTTTGGATAAGGCAGATATTAATATCTATGATATTGATCGAAAAGAATATAGTGCTATGAATTTAAATGAATTAGAGAATTCCTTAGCGGAAATACAGAGCACAATTTCTGCATTAGGCTCAATCAATCTAGCTGCGCCAGATGAGTATTTATCAAGACAAAATAGCTTATCTAAGTTGTTAAGTGAAACTGAGGAAAGAAAAAAACTCGTTGAACAAGACTTGTCTGAGTGTGTACAAAAAAGCTCATCGGCAGAGGCCGAATTGAATTCAATCAAACAACAACAGTCTAAGATTGATGAATCAATTAGAGATTCAGAAAATAAAAAATCTATTGCTGCATTGGATCTTCGTTCTCTAGAAGAAAAATCAAATAACTTAAAGCTTGATTTAAGAACTTTTGAGGTCAATCTTGAGAATGCTTCAAATGACCTAGTAAAAGCAGGTATATCAATCGAGAACCTTAACCCTGATAGCTATGCTGATTTAAATTTATCAGAGCTTCAAAAAGATCTTGAAAATATTCAATCAAAAATTATCTCTCTTGGTGCAATTAACTTAGCTGCCCCAGACGAGATAGCCGAGGAGTCAAAGAGGGTGGAAGAGCTTGATATCCAGCTAGATGATCTTAATCAAGCCCTGGAAAAACTGCAGAGCGCTATTAAAAAAATTGATGCTGAATCTAAAATAAAATTTGATGATAGCTTCAATGCTGTTAACGCAAAAATACAAGAAATTTTTCCAAAACTATTTGGTGGAGGTAAAGCTGCTCTTCAGTTAACAGAAGGCGATACATTAAACTCTGGAATTACTCTTGCCGCTCAACCGCCTGGCAAAAAAAATGCCACAATTTCTCAACTTTCAGGTGGTGAAAAAGCTATGACTGCTTTATCTTTGGTTTTTGCATTATTTGAATTAAACCCAGCTCCATTTTGTATGTTGGATGAAGTTGATGCACCATTGGATGACTTGAATGCTACGAGATTTGTTGCAATGGTTGAGGAGATGTCTGATAGAGTGCAATTCATATTTATTACCCACAATAAAATTTCTATGGAAAAGAGCGATCATCTAATGGGAGTTACTATGCAGGAAGCAGGGGTTTCTAGAGTTGTTTCTGTTGATGTGAAAGAAGCTCTTAAATTAGCTGCTTCATAAAATGCCCAGCAATTTACAAATAATCTTGCTTGTTGGATCTGCAGTCTTATTTTTAGTAATCCTATACTTTTTTTTTAGACCTTTTTTTACTCGCAAACTTATTC
>AMWX01000004.1 GCA_000307935.1 SAR86 cluster bacterium SAR86E | reverse complement strand
TCAATAGAACTAGCCAGCAGCACCATTTCACTGAATGAATCTGTAAGTTCAGGTACAGCGGTGACTTCGACCACTGCCACCAACCCTGAAGGCACAGTCTCCTACTCATTATCTGGTACCGGCAGTGATAAGTTCAGCGTTGACAGCAACGGCAACATCACCACCAACGGAACTTTGGATTATGAGACGACCACCTCATATTCTATTACGCTAACTGCCACCGATGG
>AMWX01000003.1 GCA_000307935.1 SAR86 cluster bacterium SAR86E | reverse complement strand
TGTGATGTTTTGGGTGTTTGTCGGCTTTTTTGCTGGTGCATTAGATTTGATCTCAACGCACGATCCTCTTGCACAGGTCTCCGGAATGAAAAATAAAGTTCCTGGCACACCATTTAGAGGTGCTGACGATGATGATTATGCTTTCTATTTGTTAGGCGGTGATCATCTTGCTCGAGATGTTTTCAGTAGAGTTATGGACGGAGCATCAATAATTATTGTGATTGCGCCATTAGCAACACTATTTGCTTTTATGGTTGGAATTACTCTTGGTTTACCTGCGGGTTATTATGGCGGAAAACTAGATACAATTTTTTCTTTTTTAGCAAATTTAATCTTAGCATTTCCTGTTATCTTATTATTTTATCTACTAGTCACACCTGAAATTAGAATGACAGGGCTTCCTCAATACATGGCCATCGTTCTGTTTAGTTTTCCAATTTTATTTTTTGCTGTTCTGATAAATACTCGTTATTATATTGAGCCACAAAAACGCAACATTCTAATGCTAATTATTGTTGGTTCATTAAGTTATTTATACCTTTCTTTGATAAATGAAGCTGGAACCAAGGTAACCTTTTTCAATACATTGGATGGGTTTGATGTGCCTGGAGGGTTGCTAACTGTTTTTGTATCTGTCGTTTTTGTGAATTCCCCTACTGTATTTCGTATCGTAAGAGGACTTACTCTAGATATTAAAACAAGAGACTATGTTTCAGCAGCTCAAACAAGAGGTGAAGGAGCTTGGTATATCATGCTCTGGGAAATCCTCCCTAACGCCAGAGGCCCCCTAATAGTCGATTTTTGTTTAAGGATCGGGTACACAACTATTCTTTTGGGAACCTTAGGATTTTTTGGCTTAGGGCTAGACCCTGAAAGTCCCAACTGGGGAGCTACAATTAATGAGGGACGAAAGTTACTTTCGATATATCCTCACCCTGCTCTACCCCCAGCTTTTGCATTGCTAAGTTTAGTCTTGGGCTTAAACTTACTAGCCGATGGATTGAGGGAAGAAAGTTTGAAAGATTAAAACACTAAGCCTTAGGACTTATTGGGAAATAAAAGAGAAATTTATGAGTAAATTATCTGACTATAACGGACCGATACTTGAAATTGAAAATCTATCAATTTCATTTTTTACCAGGCTGCGGGAGATACCAGCCGTTATGGATTTTTCAGTAGCCGTCCAACCCGGAGAAGCTGTAGGATTGGTTGGAGAATCTGGCTGTGGGAAATCAACTGTCGCTCTAGGTGTTATGCAAGATCTTGGCGTAAATGGAAAAGTGGTTAATGGTTCAATAAAGTTCAAAGGCCAAGATTTAGCAAAGTTATCTCCTGAGGTCCTTAGAGATATTCGTGGCAATGAAATTGCAATGATCTATCAAGAACCCATGGCATCTCTTAATCCAGCCATGAAGATTGCTAATCAGTTGATGGAAGTTCCCATGATACATGAGGGAATTTCAAAAGACGAAGCCTATAAGAGAGCCCTTGAGGTTGTAAATGATGTTAAGCTTCCAGATCCAGAAAGAATTTTAAAGTCTTTTCCTCATCAGCTTTCTGGAGGTCAACAACAGCGTATAGTTATCGCAATGGCATTAATGTCAAAGCCATCATTATTAATATTAGATGAGCCACAAAACGTAGAATTTGGTTGTACCTGCAGCGAGGAACGTGTTCGGCAATCTTTATCTATTTATTCTGCCAAAGATATTGAGAAGATGACTACACCAGAAGGAACCGTGACCGCTGATTGCCAATTTTGCGGAGCACATTATAATTTAAGCCCAGAAACAGTTGGCTTTCAGGCAAGCGAAAATGGTCAGTCATAAAAGCAGATTAATTCAAAAGATTAATTCAAATCTTTCAACATATGGCTCTTGCTCCTCAGATTTTGACCTAAATCCGGACATGTTATTTGATCAAAAGTCAAATTTTCTTGAGGCAAGTGTATTAATCCCAGTTCTAACTTTTAAAGAAGACCTTGAGATTTTGCTAACTAAGCGGTCAGTCAACCTAAGAGATCATCCAGGACAAATAGCTTTTCCAGGAGGTAAAAAGGAACAATGCGACAATAACCCCATGGAGACTGCTCTTCGAGAGGCAGAGGAAGAAATAGGCCTCAAGACAAGTCATGTAAAGGTAATTTCATCTCTTCCAACACATAAAACTGCTACTGGATTCACTATAAAGCCCTACATAGGTTTGGTCAGAGAACCTTTTAAAAAAACATTACAGTGGGGCGAAGTTGATGAGGTATTTACCGTACCATTTGATCATATTTTAGATGAAAAGAATTTTACCATACAAAGGCGAAAATGGAATGGTGCGGAAAGACGCTATTATATAGTTCCGTTTGGCCCCTATTATATTTGGGGGGCAACCGCTAGAATTCTTATGAATTTATCACAGGCACTAAACTGATGAAAATATCAGCTGACTGGCTTAGTAAACCATCGACTCAGTTAATTATGCAAATACTGCTTTCTGGAGGGCATGAAGCCTTCTTTGTTGGTGGCTGCATTAGAAATACTCTTTTTGACTTAAAAGCTACAGATATTGATATTTCTACAAGTGCAACTCCTAAAAGAGTTATGGAGCTTATGAACCAGGCGGGACTAACAACTATACCTACGGGTATTGATTATGGAACGGTCACGGTAGTATCAGAGAAACAAAACTATGAAATTACAACTTTTCGAAAAGATATTGAAACCGATGGGCGAAGAGCAAAAGTAAAGTATTCAGAGTCTGTTTTAGAAGATGCCAAAAGACGTGATTTTAGCATTAACGCTATATATTCTGAACAGGACGGAACAATTTTAGACCCATTGAATGGAATCGTCGATATCGCCAAGAAACGCGTCAAATTTATAGGGGATCCATATGCAAGAATAAAAGAAGACTATTTACGCATATTAAGATTTTTTCGATTTCTAGCCTTATTTGGTAGAGAGGATGAGTCCCATGAGATCGAAATTGCCGCAATACGTGATTTAAGAGATGGATTGGACACAATATCAGCTGAAAGAAAAAGTGATGAAATTTTAAAATTATTTGCAGCGCCTAACCCACAATATTCAATTGTTCTAATGGAAGCGGCAAACATTAGTTCAAAAATTTTTGATGCTTATAATTATAACAGTCTTAATAATCTAAGAGAGCTCGAAGACAGACTTGAAGTCACTCCCTGCGCAACCAGGCGATTAGCTGCGTACACAGAGGATAACTTAAAGTCAAAGTTAAGATTTTCGAATAGAATAGCAAAAGCTCATAAAGTTTTGAGAGAAGAGGCAGGAAGCAAAAAAGACGCAGCTGAGCTCTCTTATCGATATAACGACAAAATAGCTTTGGATAGCATTCTAGTGAGGTCGAGCTTACACGGTATAGAACTAAATGATGGTGTATTCAGTAGAATAAAACTAGGCTCTGCTGTTAAATTTCCAATTAAATCTGTTGACTTAGCAGAATATTTTTCCGGTCGTAAATTAGGCGAAATGCTAGCATGTTTAGAGCAAAAATGGATTGATTCTGATTTTGCACTAAGTAAACAAACGTTGATTTCTACCATCAAATAACAAAGAAA
>AMWX01000002.1 GCA_000307935.1 SAR86 cluster bacterium SAR86E | reverse complement strand
TTTTTTTCAGCAATAGAATCTCTTGAAGCAATAGAAGCTAGATATCCCTTTGGTCGATATGCAGAACAAGCTCAGTCTGAATTAATTTATGCTTATTACATGAACGGTGAAGATGAAGCTTCTCACGAAGCAGCTGAAAAATTTATTCGCTTAAATCCAAGGCATCCAAATATTGATTATGCTTATTTTATGAGAGGAATCGCTAGCTACACGAGGGATAAAGGGATGTTTGCCAGAGTATTTAAACAAGATCTCTCTAACAGAGATATTTCTGGTGCTAAGCAAGCTTTCGGAGAGCTCTCTGAATTTTTGACCCGCTTTCCACAAAGTCAATATGCGCCTTATGCATCACAAAGATTGATTTACTTAAGAACATTAATAGCCAAGAATGAATTGGTTGCTGCAGAGTATTACCTAAAAAGAAAAGCATATGTTGCGTCTTTAAGAAGAGCTAAATATGTTATTGAAAATATCCCTAATACTTCTGAAACTCTCAGGGCCTTAAAAATAACCAAGCAATGTTATGAAGCGCTTGGTTACTTTAATTTAATGGAAGATATTGATGGGTTGATTGCTGCAAACAGCACTGAAGAGGAAATTATTCCAACGGAGTGGTCTTGGAATATTTTCTCTAGAAAGGTCCCTGCTCCTAATGAAGAATAAACTAATTAAAATTTAAGAAATAATAGAATATATTTCTTTGGTAAGCCCATTGCTTGATTGATACAAAACCTTAGGATGATGCTGTTGGTTGCAAACAAATCCGTATCCTAAACTTTTATCTGGATCCCCAAATGCTACTGCGCCTCCAACACCTGCATGACCGAACATTCGATCACTTAAATGAGGAGACATATCTCCAATGGTTGAAATTCCTTGAGCTAACTCATATCCGAGTCCAAATTTAATGGGCGCTCCAAATAATACAGAATCTGGGCCACTAGAATACGGAGTGATTGCATTTTGCAGAACATCCTTGCTCATGATTGATATTCCATCTCTACTGCATCCATTGCTTAGTATGCCGAACAACTTCGCTAAACTCTTAGCACTGCCATGTCCGTTTGCAGATGGGATTTCAGCTAAACGCCAGTCTACTGAATTAACATAATTAACAGCATCTTCCTCTCTGCTTTGAAAGGCTTCATGAAAATCTCCACTTATTAATGCTGTCTTAAAATTTTTAAGTGCTGTTGGCAAAACAAAATTTGGAATGTATTTGATAAATTCTCCCGGAAGCTTAATTTTATTTCGCTCCATCATTATCATATCTGCGCACCTTCCATGATCAATGATTGGGAGGCCAATATGAAAATCAATACCAAATGGTGCTGCAATTTCATCTTTAAAATATTGTCCAACAGAACGACCATCCACTCTCCGCACTAATTCACCAGTCAGCCATCCAAATGTTAAAGCATGATATCCCTGCGAGCTACCTGGTTTGCTATAAGGCGCTTGAACCTCAAGCCTATGAACAAATTTTTTCCAGTCTTGAAAAGATCCTTCAGGTATACCGTCTTTAAAACCAAACATAGCAGCCCTGTGACATAGCAGATCACTTACTTTAGTATCTTCTTTTCCATTGCAGCCATACTCTGGCCAATAATGAGCTACTTTCATACTTGGATCCAACTTTCCCTGATCTATAAGTCTAGATATGCATGTGGCTATTACTCCTTTTGTAACTGAAAATACATTTACAAGCGTATCTTCTTGCCATGCTTTTGCTCTACTTGCATCTTGATATCCGCCCCATAGGTTAATGACTAACTCACCATCAAGCTCTACAGCAAGCGCAGCTCCAGTTTCAAATTCAGTTTTGAAAGTTTTTAAAAAAGCATCTTGAACTTTTTTAAATCTTGGATCGCAGGTTCCATTAATCATAATTGTTTCTGTAGTTTAGAATCTCGCCACTCTTTAATCTTAAGTTGTAGCTAATTAGTTCTTTTTTAATAATTGGTGCCAACACATATAAACCAAAAATATTTGGCAAAGCTATTACAAAAATAAGAGCATCAGAAAATTCTAAGACAGCATCTAGTTGAAGAGTGCATCCTAAGGCAACGAAAATACAGAAAAATAGTTTAAAAATATTTTCAGCAAATCTAGATTCACCAACCATATAGGTCCATCCTTTTAGACCGTAATATGACCAAGACAACATTGTAGAAAATGCAAACAGTATTGCAATAAATGAGAGAGGAATTACAGACCAGCTTAAGGTACTGCTAAATGCTTTTGATGTAAGAGCAATCCCTTGAATGCCATTACTTGCCATTGATGGCTCATATACAGTTGTAAGAATAACTAATGCAGTGAGAGTGCAGATTACAACGGTATCTATAAAAGGTTCCATCAATCCAACAAAACCCTCTGTGACTGGTTCCTTAGTCTTAACCGCAGAGTGAGCAATTGCAGCAGATCCAATGCCAGCCTCATTTGAAAATGCTGCTCTTTGAAATCCTAAGATCATTACACCCAACATCCCTCCGCTCATTGCACTTGGATTAAAAGCTTCGCTTAAGATAGATACTATAGCCCAGGGGATTTTTTCAGCATTTAATAAAATCACTAAAATAGCCCCAATAACATAGGCTAGTGTCATAAATGGAACTAGCCTTGATGTAACCTTGGCAATTCCTTGAATTCCTCCAATAATTACAAGGCCTACTATTGAAGCTAATACCGAACCAAATAACCATCCTTGATTAAGAAATAGACTAGAGTCTCCACCAGTAATATATATAAATTGTTGAAATGCTTGATTGGACTGGAACATATTGCCAATTCCTAGGCATCCAATGACAATTGATATTGCGTAAAATAATCCCATTGGTTTCCCAAGCCAAGCTAAATTTCTTAGACGAAGCCCCTCTTCAAGGTAATACATAGGTCCTCCGGAAATAGATCCATCTGCATTAACTTTACGAAACATTACTCCAGCAACACATTCTGCAAATTTTGTAGACATGCCAAGAAAGCCTGCAATTATTAACCAAAAAGTAGCGCCAGGACCACCTATTGAAATTACTATAGCAACTCCAGCAATATTACCTATTCCCACTGTTCCGGAAACTGCAGTCGATAACGCTTGAAAATGCGTTAACTCACCCTCGCTACTGTGCTTTGAGTAATCTCCTCTAAGCAAATGAAAGGCATGTCTAAAACCTTTTAAATTTAAAAAATTGAAATAAACAGTGAAAAAGATTGCGGCTCCAATTAACCATAAAACTATCAATGGCATTGGAACGCCTATGATTACTAATTCATAAAATATAAAACTAGAAAGAACAGAGGTAACAGGTTGAATAAGAGAATTAATTGAGGCATCAATTTCTGCAGAAGAAAGAGGCAAAGAGGCTAACATTAGAAGTTGAAAAATATATCTGAACCCTTTCATAAATTGAATATACTACATAAATAAAAATTATATTTATGAAAATAGGCATTCTGAACTCAGATACAGTAGAAATTGAAGGTACTGATGAATTTGGTCAATATCCTGAAATGTTTTTCAAGGTATTTGGGCGAGTAAATTCAAAAGTAGCTTTTAAAACATATGAAGTTCAGATGAATAATTTTCCAGATGATCTTCATGAATGTGATGCTTATTTAATAACTGGCAGCAAAGCCAGCGCCTATGAAGACATCCCTTGGATAAATAATCTTAAAAAATTTATACAAAAACTAGATAGAAATAAAAAAAAGTTAGTGGGCATATGTTTTGGACATCAAGTGATTGCTGAAGCACTTGGAGGTAAGGTAAGAAAATCGCCTACTGGATGGCATGTTGGCATAGATACAATTACTTTTAATGATAAGGCAATAGGATATGGAACAAAAGGGGATCAATTAAACCTAATTTTTAGCCATCAAGATGAAGTTGAAACGCTTCCGGCTGGTGCAGAAATAATTGCTGAATCAAAAATCTGTCCAGTAGGAATGTTTCTTGTTGAGGATCATATTATGTGCATACAAGGGCACATTGAATTAGAGAGAAAATTTTCTCAAATACTATATAAGTTTAGAAAAGATATGATTGGAATTGAAAAATTTAATGCTGCGTGTGATTCTCTTGCAAAAAAAACTAATGAGCTCCAAGTTGTAGCTAATATTATAAAATTTGTAGAAACTTAATTAAAAAGGTTTATCGCCATCAATTGCTACTCGTTCAAGTAATCTATTTGCTGGAAAATAATCATTGATAGGTTTGTGTTGAGTGCTTCGATTGTCCCATATAGCAATTGAATTTGGCTCCCATTTAAATCGACATGTATATTCAGCAGTGACTATATGATCATACAAAAATTGTAATATTGCAGAGCTTTCTTTTTCAGGCAATCCAATTATTTTTGTTGTAAATAATGCATTAACAAAAATTACTTTTTGATTACTTTCAGGGTGAATCCTGATAACAGGATGCTGAACAGGGGGATTATCTTTTACAGCCTGGGCTAATCGCTCTTTTCCGCTTGGTTCTGCTAAGCTCTCTTTGAAGCCATAACTAAAATCATGTTCGGCCTCTAAGTCTGAAAGATATTCCTGCATATTCTTTGATAGTCCATCATAAGCAGCAGTCATGCTTGCCCACATAGTATCACCACCCTTGGGTGGACAAATTTTTGACCTTAAAACAGATCCTAAGGGTGGATGTTTGCGAAAGGTCATATCTGAGTGCCATACCTCTATCTTGGAAGGTTTTTCAGCAGTACTCTCTAAGATAGTGATTTCTGGAAATCCATCTACTGTTTCATAAGCAGGATGTGTTTGAACTGGCCCAAAAGATTCAGCTAGCTCTTTGTGTTGGGCTGAAGAAATATCTTGATCTCTAAAAAAAATAACTTGATGCTCTATTAGCAACCTTCTGATTTCAGCGTAAACATCTGTGGAGAGATCCTGACATAAATCAACCCCATGCAATTCTGCACCTAAGGCTGCCGCAATTGGTTTTACTTGAAACATAGGCTATCTAAATTCTAACTCTTTTTCAGTTTACTCTTTTAGCTCGCTATCAATCAAGACTGCAATGAGCAATGCAGGCTCTTCGCCATGATTAACCCATGCGTGATTGGTTCCTCGCTGAACAACAGTATCAAATGGCTCCAGTCTGACCTCTTCTTCATCGAGCAGGAGACTGACATCACCTTTCAATAAAATAATGTAATCGATGGTCTCTGTTTTATGCATTGCAGGATGTTTAGAGGTATCAATTCTATGGTGACCAGCTCCGATTCTTTCAAAAGCTTCAGCCGCTGCATCTTGTAAAACCTCCCATGGCACACCTTCAGGGGTTGGGTTAATCTGAAAATATCTGAATTTAGTTCCATTCGCAGGAGGCGATAGAATTATTTCTGCATCTGCCCTGTCTAAATCATCAGTTGTATCAATAGGCATGCCGTCTGTATTCCAAATTTCAAAAAGGCCACCGACATCTTCCCCAATTGATCTGGCTGGAGGTCCATCAATAGTAATAACCGATTTTCCTGCTTGATTGTGACCTGTAATTATTCTTCTCATATTATCATTTCCAATTTCAATTAAAGTTTTTTAGATTCATCGTATGAATATACCTTAGCTTTTTTTTGCTCAGGATTTTTAATCAAATGCACCTCATAATCATCGACATTATTGATCTCTTTTATTCCATCAATATGCATTTTTTTATCTCTAAATTTATCCATACTCGTGATTTTTTTCTTTGCTGATTTAGGATTGCCAGCTGCAACAAAGATATTAATGTGTGACTCATAAATGCCTTCTCCAACCTCGTCATCATAAAAACCAACATGCACCATAAATAATTTCATATTAGTACCTCGTTAATATATTTAATTTATAGCTTTTTTGAAATTGCGTAGCAAGCTGGAATATAAAACAAAGCAATTATTGAAGACCCAATGACGCCACCAGCCATTGCCCAAGCTAAAGGCTTAAAGAAAATGCTAGTAATTAATAATGGTAAAAATCCACCTATAGTGGTTGCTGATGTAGTAATGACATGACGAGTTGATCTAATAATAACTTCAACCAAATCTTCTTTAGTGATTGGTGAATTAGCATTTGCTTCCTTAATATGAGATAAAACAACAATGGAGTCATTGATTGAAAGACCCGCAAGTCCAATAGCACCCACCAAACCAATAAACCCAAAATTAGCTTGGCCAATTGTGAGACCTAAAAATGCCAAACCTGTGCACCAAAATGCAACACTCAAAATTAACCCAGCTTGTCTAAATGAATTTAGTGCAGCAACCAACGCAATAATTATTAGAACAAGAAATAAAATTGCTGATGAAAATATATTAGACTGAGATTGGCCTCTTGCCTCAGCCTCTCCTCCAACTTCAAAAATATATCCTGGAGGAAGCTCTGCTTTAAAATTTTCTAACTTGCCTGCTAAATATTTTTCAGTTTGAGATGGAAGTAAATCAGGCCATATCCATGCTGAAACTTGATTTTGTCTCTTCCCAGCATCACGTGAAACAAAATTAGCCTGATTGGTTACCTCGAATTCTCCGTAATTTGAAGAATAATCAAAACCTTCTTGGGAAGGCACAGATAAAAATTGAGTTGATTCTATTGAATCATTTGATGATCCACGTATTTTGATTGATAGTTCTTTATTTCCATCAAGCATAGTGCCAACAATCATTCCTTCACTTGCAATAGCGAGCTCATTGATAAAAAAATCTCCAGAAATTGAACCTAAAGCAAGATTGGATTCATTAAACGCAAACTCCAAGTTTGTTGCTCCACCAGCAAGCTCACTTTTAGTGAGGAAGACACCTGGAGCATCTCTTACAATTAACTCTAATTTTTTTCCTAAAGCTCTTAAAATATTTAGATCAGGTCCATCAATACTATACTCAACAGCTGCATCAACAGGTGGACCTGAATCAAATTTATCAACGATAATTTTTAATTCAGGATTTTCTGCAACAAGTCTTTTTGCAAGCTTTGGAAGAACTTCAATCATTTCTTTGTAAGAAGTACTTATATAAACGCCTTGAGCTAAATTATTAGAACCTATGGCTGTATCGCCACCAATAGTATTATATAAAATTCTTGGAAGCCTTCTACCAATGAACCAAAAATCATCTTTAACGATTCCGCTTTTAGCTATGGACTTTCTTAACTCTAGTACCGCTTTTTCTGTGCTTTCAACGTTAGAGTTATTTGGGAGTTCTACAAGAACCTTAAACATATTTCTATCAAACTCAGGAAAAAAATCTGCTTTTAGAAATGGGAAAGAGATAAAACCAATAGCAGGCAATATCATTGCTATCATAATAGCTCTTCTTGGAACTTCATAAGACCAGGTCAAGATAGCCCTATACCTTTGAACGAGTTTTTTATTAGAGTATCCATTACCGCCAAAAATTTCTTTATCAAAAAATTTTATTTGATCAAAATAATTTAACAGCAGTGGCACAACATAAAGAGCAAGGAAAAGCGATGATGTAATAGAAAGAATTACTGTTTTTGCCATACCGCCGACAAATTCTCCGCTGGGGCCTTGGCCCGCCGCAATAGGAAAAAAAGATAATGCTGTTGTAGCAGTTGCGGCTGCAAGAGGGATCCACAGATGTTTGAATGTTTCATATGAAGCTTGTTCTCTAGCATGTCCTAACTTGCGCCTATATTTAAAATCTTCCACCACAATAATGGCGTTATCAATCAGCAAGCCGAGAGCAATAATAATTCCAGTCATTGAAGTTTGATGTAAAGGAAGTCCAAGCAAAGTGCAGCCAAATAACACCAAGAAAATTGTAAGAGGAATAACTGACCCAACAATTAGCGCTGATTTAAAACCTAAAAGGAAATAACTTATTCCAATCACAATTAAAATTGCAAATATGATACTGGTATATAGGGTATTAAATTTTTCGTTAAAATAATAAGATTCGTCATATATTTTTTCTAGAAAAATTTCATCAGGCAATTGATCACTAAACTCATCTACTACCTTCTCAATTTCTTCCACATACAGGTCCACCCTTTGTGAAAAAGCTCCACTAATATTGACCAATACAGATCTTTCACCATTGAAAAGAGTGATTTCTTCGGGAGGATCTCTAGGATTTTTAGACAAAGCTGCAATATCTCCTAAGCGAATAATCTCAAAATCATTTAGTACCTTGATTGGTAAGTTCGCTACTTGTGAAATATTTGTTAGATTATCTTTTGATTTGACTAAAAGCTCTTTTCCATTCTGAGAAATCTGTCCAATTGGTTTTTTTGCATCTAACCCAGATAATACTTGCACCACTTCTTGAAAAGAAAGTCCAAGGGCAGATAATTTAGCATTATCTATCTCTACTAAAACTTCCTCATCTGCGGTGCCGTATGTACCACTTCTGTCTGAACCGCTTACATAAGATAGAGTTTGCCGAAGATCTTCTGCAACTCGGGATAAAAGAATTAAAGGAATATCTCCATCTCCATGCCAAGTCAACGAATACAACAAGGTGAATGGAGGTCCGCTGCTCCTAATTAACTGGGGTTTAACGCCTGAGGGTAACAGGAATGATGCTTGATCCATTTTATCCTGAACCTCAGACCATACCTGCTCTATCAAAGATGGAGGAACCTCATCTTTAATAGCTAGAACTGTTGTTGAAAATCCTTGAGAAGCAAATGAGATAATTTCATCAAGCTCATATACCTCTCTTAGCTTAGCCTCCAACGGTTCTAAAATTTGCGTTTCAATTCGTGTTGGCGATGCCCCGGGATATATGTTTTGAACTATTGACCATCGCTGAGCAAGCTCTGGATTTTCCTGTCTTGGAAGAGTACTCAAGGAAAATATTCCTGCTAAAAAGATAAACGTTAGAAGAAGAATCAAAACCCTAGGCTGATTAAATAAAATCTTAAGCAGAAACATAATTTAATTAACTGTTAAAATTTCGTTCTCAATAACCTTCTCAGCACCACCCGATACAACCATGTCACCAGTTGATATAGTTCCAGTAACATATGCGTTATCTCCTTCAACATGAATTAATTCAACAATTTCTTTTGCTACCTTGAATTGATTATTTCCATCTTTTAAAACTGTGTATAAATTCCATAAACCCTGTGTGCCTTGCGAAAGTGACTTTAATGGAACCCATGCACCAATAATTGATTTTTCTTGCTGAAGTTGCAAGTAAGATACAGAACCAGGGTTAATAAAAGTATTGAACTCAAAGATGCAGAGCCTATTGTCTGATCCTTGGCTGCTCATTTTTGTATAGCGCTTAAGTTTTGCGGGGAAAATTTCTTTATCAATTAAAAAATTATAAGATTCTCCTTCAATTAGGCCCTCAATAATAATGCTCGGCACTGAAACATGTGCCTCAACAATTGTTGAATCAATAATTTCTAAGATTGGCGCCCCTGGACTAATGACTGTTCCAGAGTCAAGAAATCGATTTTGGATATACCCATTAAATGGGGCGCGAATAAAAGTCTGCTCTAATTTAACTGAATATAAATCTACTTGTGCTTTTGCAATAAGAAACTCAGAATTAGCTCGATCTAATTCTTGATTAGAGATAAATCCTTTTAATTTTAAATCTTTAAACCTTTTCAAGGCTTGCTCTGCAAGATCAAATCTTGCTTGAGCCTGGTTTAAATTAGCTTGCATTTCTGAAGGATCCAAAGCTGCTAATATTTCTCCCTTTTTTACGGCATCTCCAATATCAATTTTGACTTGCTGGATTTTGCCAGGAATTTCAAAAGCTAACTTGGAATAATTTAATGGAAGTATCTTTCCAGGAAACCTCTGCGTTGTATTGAAAGAATCTTGAATCTCAATGGTAGTGATTTCTAGAGATGTATTAGAGGAAAGATCAAAAGCGATAAATAAAAAAAATGCTAGTTTTAAAAATTTATTCATAAAATTAATTATGCTATGCTAATAATGTTAGCAGCGTAAACATAGTATATATTTAATGTATTCACTGTCAACATTATATTAATTATGAAATATCATCACGGTAATCTTAAAGAAGAATTAATATTAAGTGCTTGTAAGGTATGCGAATTGAGCGGCCATGACCATATGAGCTTGAGATCTATTGCTAAAGAGGCGAGCGTCTCTCAGACGGCCCCCTACAGGCACTTTAAAACAAAAGAATGTCTTCTTGCAGAGGTATCTAAGAGAGGTTTTGAAGAATTAACTGATCGATTAAGGTCAGCAATTAATCTCAAAGATAACGTATCTACAAAAGAAAAGTTTCTTGAAATGGGTCTTGCATATCTTGAATTCGGGCTAGAAAAAAGAAAAACCTATGATCTAATGCATAGCCCTGTCATTGATAAAGTTGAATTTCCAGAGCTGTTAGATGCAGCACAAGGTGCATTTGAAGAATTGGTCCAAATTTTAAAAGATCTTTATCCTGGAATCTCTGAGGATTCTCTTGGTCAAAAATGTATAAAATTTTGGGCGCTAATGCATGGTCTTGTTGGATTGCTCGATATGAAGATAGAACCAGAAATAGATAGCAATGCGGGTGAAGCTATGTCGGTTGTTAAGAAAGATTATCGATCTTTCCTTGAGCAGTCTCTAGAGCTCTAATTAACCTTGACCGTAATTTTTTTTGAAAAAATTGGCGGGTCATGGGGAATATGACGAAAATCTCCTAACAACAACTGCAGTGTGTGTTCCCCTTTTGTTAACTCAATCTCTACCTCTGTTTGCCCCTTCCCAAAATGAACATGGTTTTTATCAGCTGGTATTGGTAGGTTAAGTGGAGGCAAATCAGTGTCGATAATTAGATGATGATGACCTGAATGCATAACTTGAATACCAGCTGGAGCAATGCCAAAGTTCTCTAAACCAAATTGAACTTTAAATTTACTTGGGACAGATTCTCCATTATTTGGAGAAATGAAATACACAGAAGCATTATCGGTGCTAGGTGATAGTTCTATTGCCTGCAGTGAAAATGAAAAAAGAATAAAAAATAAATATCTCATCTAGTCTAAGTATCCTCCGTCTGCATACATCAATGTATTGAATGTATCTGAGCTTTGTGCACGCAACACATTAGCAATAACAATTTTGTGAGTATGATATGGGACTGTTTCATCTACTTTGCAAAAAATATTTGACTGAGCATCTTTAATAAAAGGTGTTTCATCAATATCCCAAAAATCATTTTTAAATCTTTCTGATTCAAGTTTTTTAGAACTGCATAAATTAGAAATTTCTTGCTGTGATTTTTTTAAAATATTAATACAAAAAACTTTTTCCTGAACAAGGGTATCGTGGATGCTAGCACCATTATTAACACAAACTAAAATTGATGGAGGATCCATGGTCAGTGAGGTAACAGATGATGCTGTCATTGCATAAAGATTCCCGGCAGAGTCTTTTGCTGAAATAACACTTACTGATGAGGCCAAGAATCTCATTGCAATTAAAAATTGTTCTTTAGGCATAGGCGTTATAATTTATACTCACTAAAAATTTTAAAAATTGAACACGTCAAGCATAAGAATAATTGGAGGTAGAAACAAGAGCTATCGAATAGTTTTTAAAGCTTCGCCGGCTCTAAGACCGACCTCTGATAGAGCGAAAGAGACATTGTTCAGTTGGTTGCAGTTTGAATTACAAAATAAATCTTGTCTTGATTTATTTGCTGGCACTGGTGGTTTAGGTCTAGAGGCATTATCAAGAGGTGCCGAACACGTAACATTTGTGGAAAAAGAAAAAATTTTGTACAAAAATATTTTAAAAAATGTCACTCATCTAGGTTATGAGAAAAAAATCCAGGTTATTTGCAGTGATGCTTTTAAATGGTTACAAATTAATAAAAGGAAGTTTGATTTGATATTTTTAGATCCTCCATACGATCAGCTTAATTATAAGAGTTTGTTAAAAACAATTTATGAAAGTGGTCTAATAAGAGAGGGTGGAAAAGTCTTTCTTGAAACTAGCAAGCATACCGAACTTGAATTCAGTAAAACACAAAATATTTTAAAAGATAAAACAATAGGAGATGTGAGGCTTATAATTTTACAATGAAAATTAGAATAGCCACGAGACTATCACCACTTGCGATGCTGCAAACAAAAGAAGTCATAGAAAAAATTAAACTTCATGATTCAGCATGTGTTTGTGAAATCGTTAAGATTGAATCTGAGGGTGATCTTACTGATAAACCTTTGCATATGATTGGAGGTAAGGGATTGTTTGTGTCTAAATTGGAAAATGCGTTAGACCAAGGACTTGCTGATATTGCGGTTCACAGCTTAAAAGATGTACCAGCCTTCATAAATCCTAAATTTACTATAGCGGCAACTTTACCAAGGGAGGCAGTTGGAGATGCTCTTCTTTTAAGAGAGGGTTTAACGAAAGATGACTTATCAAAAAACCTAAAAATTGGCACCTCAGGACCTAGAAGAAAAGCTCAGTTACTATCTATTAATTCTAACTTGGACATAGTGCCAATCAGAGGAAATATTCAAACCAGAATAAATAAAATAAACACTAATAACCTCGACGGTTTGATTGTTGCAAAAGCTGCACTTAATCGATTAAAAATCTCGCATAAAAACTGTTATTTATTTACAGAGGAGCAAATGTTGCCAGCAGCTGCTCAAGGTGCCATTGGTATAGAGATAAATTCAAGCAAAATTTCATCTAGCATGAGTCACTTGATTAAATTACTTAATGATAAATTGACTTATGAAGCAACGGCAATTGAAAGAATAATTGTAGCCTCATTAGAGGGAAATTGTTTGTCTCCTATTTCAGTGTTATGCAAAATTGATGACCAAAATGCAGAGGTAAAAGTCAGACTCTCCAATCAGAGTGGTAATGAGGTTTATAATGAAAGAATAAGCTTCAAACTAAAGGATCAAAATATTGCTCTTGAGGAATTGATAAATAAACTGATTCGCAATGGCGCAAAAGAAATTATCCAACGCTAAATGATTATAAATACTAGACCTATAGATCTAGGTCGTAAATTAAATGTATTGCTTCAAAAATATAAATGTAGTTTTACTCACATTCCATTAACTAAAGTTATAAAAATTCAGCCTTCTGAAAAAGCTAAACATTACATAAGTCATTCAAGCAAATATGATCTTCTTATATTTACCAGCCAATCTTCAGTTTTATATGGTGCTGAATATTCCAAAGAAATATTATTAAAAAATAATCAGGCGTCTATTCTCTCAATTGGATTGGCAACACAAAAATCATTGATGCAACACAGTATTGCTTCATCAATTCCACCAACTTTTGACTCTGAGGGTTTGGCATGTGTGCTTAAAGAAAAAGGTTATAAAAAATGTTTAGTTTTTTGTGGTCAAAAAAAACCTCGCATACTCTCTCTAACTGATGCTGATATAGATCTATTTCCCTGTTACTCGTTGCTCGATGAGTCTGAAATTAACTTTATGCAAATTAAAGATGAAAATAAGTTGGTTATTCTAATTCATACACTTCAAAGTTTAAGAGTATTGATAAAGGAGTTACCAAATAATTCTATGCAAAAAATTTCTTTAGTTGTTCCCTCAAAACGAATAAAAGAATTTTCTATTGAGCAGGGCTTTAAAAATTGCTTGCTAGCAGAGTCTGCGCATGATCAAGATATGTTAGATGCAGCTCTATCTCTGAGTTGAATTAATTATTTTTTCTTACCATTCCCGTTGCCACTTTTCATAGCGCTAAAAAATTCATCATTGGTTTTAGATGATTTTAATCTTTCAATTAAAAATTCAATTGCTTGGGAGTCTTCCATGTCATCAAGAATCTTTCTTAGGATAAACATACGCTGTAATTCTTCTGGGCTGGTAAGCAGGTCCTCTCTTCTAGTTCCAGAGCGTCTAATATTGATAGCAGGATATATTCTTTTTTCAGCAATTTTTCTTTCTAAGTGGATCTCCATATTACCAGTACCTTTAAACTCTTCATAAATCACTTCATCCATCTTAGAACCCGTTTCTACTAGGGCGGTTGCAATAATTGTCAGGCTGCCGCCCTCTTCTAAGTTTCTTGCAGCACCAAAGAATCTTTTAGGTCTTTCAAGAGCATTCGAGTCTACTCCACCTGAAAGAATTTTTCCTGAAGCAGGTTGGACTGAATTATATGCTCGGCCCAATCTAGTAATGGAATCAAGCAATATGACAACATCTTTTTTATGTTCAACAAGTCGCTTAGCTTTTTCAATTACCATGTCTGCTACCTGAACATGTCTTGTTGGCGGCTCATCAAATGTACTTGCGACAACCTCACCTCTTACAGTTCTCGACATGTCTGTTACCTCTTCTGGTCTTTCATCAATTAGTAACACAATTAATTCAACTTCGGGGTTATTTTTGGTAATTGAATGAGCGATGCTTTGCAACATTAGTGTTTTACCAGCTTTTGGGGGTGAAACAATTAATCCACGCTGTCCCTTACCGATGGGAGAGGCTAAATCAATAATTCTAGAGGAAAGATCCTCCGCAGACCCAGTGCCTTGCTCAAGCGTTAAACGCGATGTTGGAAAAAGTGGTGTTAAGTTTTCAAAAAGAATTTTCTTTTTTGTTTTTTCTGGAGCTTCTTTGTTAATTGTGTCTACATAGACTAGCGCAAAATATCTTTCACTGTCTTTTGGAGGCCTGATTTTCCCATGAATCTCATCTCCTTTTCTAAGGCTAAATTTTCTTACCTGACTTGGAGATACATAAATATCATCTGGGCCGGAGCAATAAGATCCCTCAGGAGATCTTAAGAATCCAAATCCATCATTTAAGATTTCTAAAACTCCTCCGCCATAAATATCTACTCCTTCTTTGGCTTGTTGTTTAAAAATTCTGAAAATAATTTCTTGTTTTTTTAATCTTCCAACATCTTCAATGCCTAAACTTTCAGCAATTTCAACCAATTCGTTTATTGGTTTGGCTTTCATTTCGGTAAGGTTCATAAATTTATCTCTGGTTTTGTTAAGGGGTAAAAGGTTTAGATTCGATAGGTAGCTATAAAGCTGAGATGGAAAATGATAATTCGTTTTCCAGTTTGATGCAAAGTTTTAAACTTCTGCTGCTATAAAATCCTCCAATTGTTGTTTACTGATGGCGCCTATTTGAGTTGAGGCAACTTCACCATTTTTAAAAATCAAAAGAGTTGGGATTGATCTTACACCAAATTGAACTGCGAGATCTTGATTTGAGTCTACGTCCATTTTACAGATTTTCACTTGTCCAATCATTGCATTGGCAACTTCTTCTACTGTAGGAGCCAGCTGCTTGCATGGACCACACCATTCGGCCCAAAAATCCACTAAGACTGGCAGATCAGACTCAAGAACCTCTTGCGTAAAATTTGCAGATGTAATTTCTTTGACATTGTCACTCATGAATTTAACTCCGATGATATTTCTTTTGCTGCGTAGGTAAGAATGGCATCAGCTCCAGCTCTTTTGCAACACAGTAAAGATTCTAACATAACATCTTTATCAAGCCACCCCTTCTCAATACTTAATTGAAGCATTGAATATTCACCACTCACTTGATAAACAAATGTGGGTATTTGAAAATTTACCTTTATGGCATGAACTACATCAAGGTAGGCAGTACCAGGTTTTACCATCACAATATCTGCACCTTCCTTTATATCCATAGCGACTTCATGAAGGGCTTCATCTATGTTAGCAAAGTTCATTTGATATGATTTTTTTGTTGATTTACCTAAATTAGTCGAAGATCCAACGGCATCACGAAATGGCCCGTAAAAACTTGAAGCATATTTTGCAGCATAAGATAAAATAATTGTATTAGTAAAAGAGTTTGATTCAAGAGTACTTCTTATTGCTTGGACTCTTCCATCCATCATGTCCGAGGGAGCAACAATATCAGCTCCAGACTGAGCAAGAAGAAGCGCCTGATTCTGAAGGCAAACAAGAGTTGCATCATTATCAATTTCTCCATCATTATTAACTAGGCCGTCGTGTCCATGATCTGTAAATGGATCAAGGGCTACATCAGCAATTTTAACAACCTCTGGAAATCTTTCATGCAAGCCCCTTAGCGCTAAACAAACTATATTATTTTCATTTAAAGCTTGAGAGCCCTGATCATCTTTTTGTGTTGAATCAATAGCAGGAAATATAGCAATTGTCTTAATGCCTGCATTTGATAACTCCTCAACTTCACAATAAAGAGAGTCCAAATTATGCCTATAAATAGATGGCATAGAAGGTATCTCAATTTTCTTTTCTGATTGTTCTGCTATAAATATGGGCTGAATTAAATCATTAGTTGTTAAATTATTTTCAGCAACGAGATCCCTCAAAAAATCTTTCATTCGAGTTCTGCGCAATCTTGTTTGGGGATACTTTCTTTCAATCATAGCAGTTAATCAGTAATCGCTCCTTGCGAAGCGGACTGAACAGTCTTTTGGTATTTAGCCAGTACACCCTTTTTTGGGGATAAATTTGGATTTTTCCAGCTTTTTTTTCTTCTGTTCATTTCCTCATCAGAAATATTGATAGATAAAATATCTTTATTAGCATCAATAGTAATTTCATCTCCATTTTCTATAAGGGCTATAGGGCCACCTATTTGAGCTTCTGGACTAATGTGCCCCACCACAAAACCATGGGTGCCTCCTGAAAATCGACCATCAGTAATAAAAGCAACCTTATCTCCAAGTCCTTGACCCATAATTGCAGAAGTGGGCTTAAGCATTTCTCTCATTCCTGGGCCGCCTTGAGGTCCCTCATATCTTATAACCACCACATCTCCCTCATTGATTTGCTTATCGAGAATTGCTTCCAAGCCCTGCTCTTCTGAATTGAATACTTTTGCGCTTCCTTTAAAAAGTGTTCCCTCTTTACCGGTGATTTTTGCTACTGCTCCTTTTGGAGCCAAGTTGCCATATAAAATTCTTAAGTGACTAGAGTCTTTGATGGGCTTAGAAAAAGGTAAGATAATTTTTTGATTTTTAGGGTAAGGCTTAATCTCTTTAAGGTTTTCTTTTAAGGTTTTACCTGTGACAGTTAAGCATTCACCATGCAACAAGCCATTTTCTAACATCATTTTCATCATTGGTGCAATTCCACCTATCGCATTAAGTTCTGACATAAAGTGAACACCAAAAGGCTTAATATCTGCAAGAACAGGAGTAATTTTTCCCACTCTAGTGAAATCATCTAATGAGAGATCAACACCTATAGAATGAGCCATTGCAATAAGATGCAATACTGCATTTGTTGATCCTCCCAATGCAATAACAACAGCAATTGAATTCTCAAAAGCTTTTTTTGTCATGATATCGCTTGGTTTTATATCATTATCTAATAAATTTTTAATAGCGGCCCCGGCTGCCTGACAATCAAGTTTTTTATCATCAGAAACAGCATCTTGACTGCTACTTCCTGGCAGGCTCATTCCAAGAGCTTCAATACTTGATGCCATAGTGTTAGCGGTATACATGCCACCACATGACCCAGGTCCTTTCACTGAGATTTTTTCAACTGCAATCAGCTCTTCTTCACTAATTGAGCCCTTTGCAAATTCTCCAACTTTTTCACAGACGGTTACATAATCAGTATTTATTGAGCTTGGTTTTATTGAGCCTCCATAAATAAATAGCGATGGCCTGTTTAGTCTTGCTAAACCCATAAGTGCACCTGGCATATTTTTATCACAGCCACCAATTGCCACGACAGCATCATAGCCAAGGCAGCCAACTACAGTTTCAATGGAGTCTGCAATCACTTCTCTTGATACCAATGAATATTTCATTCCTTGTGTACCCATAGAGATACCATCTGAGACAGTAATAGTGTTAAAAAGTACTCCTTTGCATTCAGATGCATCAATTGAATTCTCAACTAGACTTGCCAGTTCGTTGATGTGCATATTGCAAGGTGTGACTTTTGACCATGTAGATGCAATGCCAACTAGCGGCTTTGAAAAATCAGCAGTCTTGAAACCAACGCCTCTAAGCATAGATCGAGAAGCGGCCTGATGAGGGCCATCTACCAAGTTTTTTGAAAATTTTCTGTTAGACATAGTTAGACTGTTGAATAGCGCAATGCAGCATTGAGAAGTTTATCAGTATATTCTTCTTCCGGATTTGAAAAAACCTGTTTTGCTGGTCCAGATTCAATAATAACGCCATTTTGCATAACAAAAATATAATCTGACATTGATCTAACTACTTTTAAATCATGGCTTATAAACAGATAAGTTAAGTCAAATTTAGTTTGAATATTTTTTAACAATTCAATCACTTGAATTTGAATAGACCTATCTAATGCTGATGTTGGCTCATCTAAAATCATAAAAGCAGGATTTAAGATTAACGATCGCGCAATAGCAACCCGTTGTCTTTGACCGCCAGAAAACTCATGAGGATACTTAAATCTATGATCTGGATTAATCTCAACTGCGATTAATGATTCTGCTATCCGTTCGTCTTTGTCGTTTTTGCTTAAATTAAAATGAACATCCAACCCCTCTCCAACAATCTCTCCAATAGTCATTCTGGGTGAGAGGGAGCCATAAGGATCTTGAAAAACAATTTGAATATCTTTCTTTAATGATTTTAATTGAGCATTACTAAGCTGACTAATATTTTGACCATCATAGGCAACTGAACCTTGATACTGAATTAAGCCTGCCAAAGCCTTTCCAAGGGTTGATTTTCCTGAACCAGATTCTCCGACAAGTCCTATTGTTGAATTTTTTGGAATGGAAAAATTTACATTTTTTACAGCATGGAAGAAATCTTTTTGAAAAATTTTTTTATTTGGTAGAGGGTAATAAATATTTAAGTCTTTTACATCAATGAGGTTTTCTTGAACTAAAAGAGAATCTTGCTTTGCAGATGGCTCAGAATTAATTAATTTCTTTGTGTATTTGTGCTGAGGATTATTAAAAACAGATTTAGTTTCGCCCTGCTCAACTATAACGCCTTCCTGCATGACTGTTATTGAATCAGAAAATTTTTCAATCAGACCTAAGTCATGAGTAATAAATAAAATAGACATCCCAACTTCATTTTTTAACTTTGTCATTAAATCAAGTATTTGGGCTTGAATAGTTACGTCCAATGCAGTTGTAGGCTCATCAGCAATTAATAGCTGAGGCTTATTGGCAAGAGCCATAGCTATCATAATTCTTTGTCTCTGGCCTCCTGAAAGTTCATGCGGATATGCTGAAAATCTCCTATCTATTTCTGGAATTTCTACCAGATTCATCAAATTTTTAGCTTCTAATACTGCATGATTTTTGGGTTGGGCTTTATGCAGTTGAATAGATTCAACTATTTGGTCACCAACTCTATGATAGGGATTGAGAGAAGTCATTGGCTCTTGAAATATCATAGATATTTTGTTTCCCCTAATATCTCTTAAAGAATTTTTGTCTGCTTGAAGAATTTCATGGTCATCAAATAAGATTGATGACTTTGTGCCATAAAAAGCTTTAGGCTCGGGAAGTAGCCTCATAATAGACATCGCTGTAACAGATTTTCCGGAACCAGACTCACCCACCAAACCAACAATTTCATTTTCATGTATGGTTAAATTAAAATCTTTTACTGCAGCAAAGACAGATTTTCTTACTTTGAAGTTTACAGATAAGTTAGAAATTTTTAGCAATGGTTTCATATATTTAATAATTCTTTTCTATAAGAAGCAAGCAGGTCTTTTGTTGCGACTTTTGCTGCTCTCAAGGAAGTCATATTAACAAAACCATGAATCATGTGGGGATAATGAATTTGTTCAACCTGATTACCTGACTCATGCAAAAGCCTAGCATACGACTCTCCCTCATCGCTTAAAGGATCAAATCCAGCAGTAATCAGCAGAGTCTTTGGAAGCTTTGCATTTGGAGTAATTGTTAAATTAAACATTGGGTCTACTAGATCGAGATCTGAGTTTTTAAGCTGATCCCAAAACCAAACCATTGCTTTTTTGGTCAAAAAAAAGCCTTCGGCATAGTCAGTATGAGATTTTGAACTGCATGATGGATCTGTCATTGGATAAATTAAACATTGAGAAGCAGGCAATTCTAAATTTTTAATAGCTCTGAATGTAGATAAAGATGCAGCTAAATGAGCACCAGCGCTATCACCACAAAGGCTAATCTCCTGACAAGGAATTTTCAGTTCTTCAACAAGCCAATTTAAAGAAAGGTTTGCATCTGTCAATGAGCATGGAAATTTATTTTCTGGAGAGAGTCTATAATCTAGTGAAAAAATCCTAACTCCGATCTCAGAAGCAAAAAATTGCAACCAAGGATCATGAGTTTTAATGCTTCCTAATACATAGCCTCCACCATGGAAATATAGAATTGAAGACTTAACTGAAACTTGATCTGGACAATACTCCCTCAATTGCAGCCTGCCAAATTCTGTCAGCAAATAATGATCTAATACTTTTACATCCTGTGAAGATTTGGCGTTCAAAGGAAGACCCTCTCTTCCGCCCTCGACAAGCACCCTCAAGTCAGAAGCCTGTATTGAGTCAAGGTTTTCAAATGCATTATTTTGCATTGATTGTAGGCTCAAAAAAATCTGGGTCTGAAAATCTAATATTTGATTATTAATACAAAGACTTTTTTGCAAGGTTATACATCTCAAAACCCAAGCTGGAATCAAAAAGAAAATTTTTAAAAATATTTTAATGAGCATAGTTTCTCTTATAATGCAGCAATGAATTTCAAAGCCTTATTATACTCGTTTGTTTTTTTATCAGGATTTATATTTGGAAACTTTCAGTTTCAAGAAAAAGATATTTTAAGTGCTGATGAAGCATTTATCTTTAAAGCAGACACAAGAGATAATAAAACTTTTCTATCATGGCAAATAAAGCCTGGATACTATCTATATAAAAATTCTGTTTCAATAGAAACAATAGATAATACTCCTAAATATAGTTTTATTACAAAGAATGAATCAACTATATCAGATGAATTTTTTGGCGAATCCATTGTCTTCAAAAATAATCTAGAAGTAGAAGTCGAGCTTTCACATGTAAATTCAGATAAAAATAATAATATTATAGTTACTTATCAAGGTTGCGCAGAGGGAAAATACTGTTATCCAAAAATTATAAAAAGTTTATAAAATCGTTTAATTTCATCAAAAATAAGAATAAAATCTACAAAAATGAAAGTACTAGTGATACATGGTCCTAATCTAAACTTGCTTGGAGTGCGTGAGCCGGAGGTATATGGCTCAGCAACATTGGATGAAATTAATGAAAGGTTAGTGGAAAAAGGAAAAAAACATAAAGTTTATGTTGAAGCATTTCAAAGTAATGCAGAGCATGAAATTGTTACAAAGCTGCAAAATTCAATGAATGAAATTGATTTTGTAATTATTAATCCGGGTGCATTAACACATACCAGTATTGCAATTCGAGACGCTTTGTTAGGCATTGGGGTACCATTTTTCGAAATTCATATTTCAAATATATTTGCAAGAGAAGAGTTTAGGCAAAAATCCTACTTTTCTGATATTGCAAAAGGAGTTATTTGCGGCCTAGGTACACATGGATATGAGCTGGCATTGATAAATATTATTGAAAACTGTGAGGATAAAAATAATGGACATTAGAAAAATAAAAAAACTAATTGAAATGCTTCAAGACTCAGACTTAACTGAAATTGAGGTTAAAGAAGGAGAAGAGTCTGTAAGAATTGTTAGAGGAAATGCTCAACAAATCGAGGTGAAGTCTATTCCTACAGTCAAATCCTCTATTAATATCTCCGAAGAAAAAGACGATGAAATGTCCATTGACGCAGGTTCAAAAATTAAATCGCCAATTGTTGGAACTTTTTATAGGAAACCTGCGCCTGATAAACCACCTTTTGTTGAAATTGGTAGCCATGTTAATGCTGGTGACGTAGTTTGTATTGTTGAGGCTATGAAAATGATGAATGAAATTAAATCAGAATATACAGGCAAAGTTTCAGCCATTAATATTAATGACGGTGAGCCAGTTGAATTTGATCAAACCTTAATCGTTATAGATTAATGTCAAAAAAAATCTTAATTGCCAACAGAGGAGAGATTGCTCTGCGAGCTCTTAGAGCTTGCAAGGAACTTGATCTAAAAACTGTTGCAATATATTCATCTGGAGACAAAGAATTAAAACATCTTCGATTGGCCGATGAAACTGTTTGCGTTGGACCAGCAAGTCCTTTAGAAAGCTATCTAAATATTCCCTCAATCCTCTCAGCAGCTGAAGTTACTGGAGCAAATGCAATATACCCAGGCTATGGTTTTTTAGCAGAAGATGCAGATTTTGCTGAAAGATGTGAGGCTAGCGGGTTTGTATTTATTGGCCCATCATCAAGTGTTATAAGGCAAATGGGGGATAAAATCACTGCAAAAAGTCTAGCAGAAAAATCAGGTATTCCAATTGTTCCAGGTTTCAAGGGTCAAATTCCAGAAGCTGAAGAAGCAATCAAGCAAATAGCTCAAAATGTTGGATATCCGTTAATGATTAAAGCATCTGCGGGCGGAGGTGGAAGAGGAATGAGAGTGGTTCATGAGGAAGTTGAACTTATTTCTGCGCTCCAACTTACAAAGCAGGAAGCTAAGAATGCATTTGGCAATGACACAATATATTTTGAAAAATTTATTAAAAATCCTCGTCACATTGAAATACAAATTGTTGCAGATGGTAATGGTAATGCTATTCATCTTGGAACCCGGGACTGTAGCATGCAAAGAAGACATCAAAAAATTATCGAAGAGGCACCTGCTCTTGATATAAATGAAGATGCTCTTAAAAAAACGCTAGAGGCTTGCTTGAGGCTTTGTGTGGATATTAAATACTCTGGTGTTGGAACGCTGGAGTTTTTATATGAGGATGGAGATTTTTACTTCATTGAAATGAATACAAGAATTCAAGTAGAGCATCCCGTATCTGAAATGATTACAGGTTTTGATATTGTAAAAGCACAACTAAAAATTTCACTTGGGTTAAAAATGACCCTTGATCAAGATGAAATTATTTTTAGAGGACATGCCATGGAGTGCAGGATTAATGCAGAGGATCCCGAAACATTTATCCCATCGCCTGGCGTTATTAATAAAATGCATCCTCCAGGAGGATTTGGTGTAAGGTTTGATTCCCATATTTATTCTGGATATGTTGTGCCTCCTCACTATGATTCTTTGCTTGCAAAAATTATCACAACTGCAAATACCCGAGAATCATGTATCAAGAGAATGATTAGCGCCTTGGACGAATTTTTTGTTGATGGTATAAAAACAAATCATCCGCTGCATCAAACACTCTTAAATGATCAAACATTTTGCAAAAATAAGCATAATATTAATTATCTTGAAGGATCGTTTTTAAAAAAATGAGTTCTCAAGAATACAATCCAACAAAAATAGAAGATTTAATTCAGAAGTTCTGGAAAGCAAATGATTCCTTTAAAGCAGAGCCTTCTGAGTTAAAAGAAAAATTCTACTGCCTATCAATGTTTCCTTATCCTTCTGGAAAGCTTCATATGGGTCATGTAAGAAACTATACAATTGGTGATGTAATTTCTAGATTTAAGCGAATGCAAGGTTTTAATGTGCTTCAACCCATGGGATGGGATGCGTTTGGGCTTCCTGCTGAAAATGCAGCCATAGAAAATAATGTATCTCCTAAGGAGTGGACTAATCAAAATATCAAGAGTATGAAAATACAGCTTGATGCCTTGGGGCTAAGTTATGATTGGAGCAGAGAAATCAATACATCTTCACCAGATTACTTTAAATGGGAACAATGGTTTTTTATTCAATTACTTAAAGGAGGTTTGGTAGAAAGAAAAAAGTCTGAAGTTAATTGGGATCCTGTAGATAAAACGGTATTAGCAAATGAGCAAGTTATTGATGGAAAAGGTTGGCGTTCTGGTGCTGAGATTGAACGCAAAAAAATTAATCAGTATTTTTTAAAAATTACTAGTTATGCTGAGGAGCTATTGGCTGGGCTTGAAAAACTAGATAGCTGGCCAAATCAAGTCAAATTAATGCAAAAGAATTGGATTGGGAAATCTAAGGGTTTAAGCTTTCATTTTGATATTAAAAACAACAAAGGGGTCTTGCAAGTATTCACTACTAGACCTGATACGATATTTGGCACTACATACTGTGCAATTGCTTTAGATCATCCGTTATCAAATTCTTTGAAAACAAAAAATGCTTCAATCAATAGGTTTATAAATGAAAATCAAACTAATAAGAAAACTGAGGCTGCAATTGCAAAACAGGAAAAAATAGGAATCGACACTGGTTTAAAAGCTATCCACCCTATTACAAAGGATGAGATTCCAATTTGGATAGCTAATTTTGTTCTTATGGAGTACGGCTCTGGGGCAGTGATGTGTGTTCCTGGTCACGACCAGCGTGATTATGAATTTGCAAAAAAATATAAACTACCTATTTTGCAGGTTATTGAAACTTTGGCAGGTGAAAATATTGATGAGCACGCACTTGAAGCTAAGGGAACACTAATAAATTCAGGTGAATATAATGGGCTTGATTCTGAGCAAGCTTTCTCGCAAATCTCAAAAGATTTGGCTGCGTATAATAATGCAAAAATTGAAATAAATTTTCGACTACGAGATTGGGGAATATCAAGGCAGCGTTATTGGGGCTGCCCTATTCCAATAATACATTGTGAAGAATGTGGTCAAGTACCAGTTGCTGAGACTGATCTGCCGGTTGAACTTCCGGATATTAAAGAAGATATTTCCAAAGGAATGAGTCTTAGCTCATTTGATGAATGGAAAAAAACTAAATGCCCGAATTGCAATAAGGATGCTGTAAGAGAAACAGATACTTTTGATACTTTTTTTGAAAGTTCTTGGTATGCAGCGAGATTTGCATCCCAGCCAAATGATTCAATGCTTGGCAAGGACGCAGATTATTGGTTACCAGTGGATCATTACATAGGAGGAATAGAACACGCAATCCTGCATCTTCTTTATGCAAGGTTTTTTAATCTCTTGTTAAGAGATCAAAAACTAATTAATTCATCTGAGCCATTCAAGCGACTGCTCACCCAAGGCATGGTTCTGTCAGATGCATTTTTTACCAAAGATTTAAATGGAAATCCTGAATGGGTAAATAAAGATTTTGTGACCGGTGATGATGGGCAATTAAAACTGAATGATGGTAGGGAGGTATTCAAGGATGGTATGTCCAAAATGAGCAAGTCTAAGCTTAATGGAATAGATCCTAATATAATGATTGAAAAATATGGCGCTGATACGGTTAGGCTTTATATGATGTTTACCTCACCTCCTGAGCAATCCTTGGAATGGTCAGATACTGCAATTGAGGGATCTTATAGATTTCTTAAAAAGATTTGGAATTTAATCTCCTCAAGAAAAATATACTCAAAGAATGCACCAGAGTTTTTTGAACCCGATGAGTTAATGTTGCGTCAAAAAAGTCATCAAACTCTAAAAAAAGTGACCAACGATTTTGCTAAAAGAAATTCATTTAATACAGCCATAGCCTCCGTTATGGAGTTATTGAATGCTGTGCCCGAACCTTTTAAGGAAGATGAAGCTAATGATGCACAACAGTTTTGCTTAGATGAAGTTATTCGCTTCACATTAAAAATGCTCTCTCCTATAACGCCTCATATCTGTCTTTACTTGTGGAAAGAATATTCAGATTCTGATGGAAATGATTTTGAAAGCAATTGGCCTGCTGTTGATGAAGATTTTCTTAAATTGGATGATTTTCAACTTATTATTCAGGTCAATGGAAAAGTAAGAGGAAAGGAACAAGTTGCAATTGATTGGGAGCAACCCGAAATAGAACAATTAGCAAAAGCTAATGAAAATGTTAAAAAAATTCTAGCTAATGCACCGATAAAAAAGGTAATCTATGTAAAAGAAAAACTTATTAACTTTGTAATTTAATGAACTACATCACACCTTTTGACGATTACCCAATCCATCAAGCAATAGAACCAATAACAATACCTGGTCCTACAGATAGAAATTTTTATGATAGATATTTTTTTAATGGCATGGATCCGGAAAACGAATATATTTTTGAAATAGGAATTGGACTTTACCCAAATAGACATGTGATTGATGCACACTTCAGCATTTCTTATAAGGAAAAGCAGTATTCATTTCATGCCAGTCAACGCTTAGATCAAGCCAGGGTCCCAATTAAGATTGGCCCAATGACATTAACGGTTGATGAGCCAATGAATGAGCTAACGTTTGTGCTGGATGACCCCGATAATAAATTAAATTGTAATCTCAAGTTTTCAGCTAATTCTGTTGCGCATCAAGAACCTCGATCATTGATGATGGAAGGTACAAGAACCATCATGAACACAATTAGGTTCACTCAGCTGGGGAAATGGACTGGTACAATCTTGACAGAGGCAGGAAGTCTCACTCCAACAGAGATTTATGGAATAAGAGATAGATCCTGGGGTGTGAGGCCAGTTGGCGAGCCTGAAGGAGGAGCCCCTGGAATGCTAAATAAAGAGCCAGGAGTTTATTGGTGCTGGGCTCCTGTTCACTTCAAGAATTTTTGCACACAGTTTGGAACTTTTCAGGACAATGATGGCAATACAACTCAAATTTCTGGTCATAAATTACCTTTATATGATGATATGACACTTGCTCCTGGTGAGATTGAGGTTGAAACAATACATTCCCTCCACCACTCAGTAAATTGGCAAAAAGGAACAAGATGGGCAACTGGTGCAAATATTTCAGGCCAGATGAAGAATAAAGATGAGTTTGATCTAAAGTTAAATACTTTTGGTCCAGTATTTTTTTGCAAAGGCATTGGCTACCAACATGATGAGTGGAAGCACGGAATTTGGAAAGGAGAGCTTGAAACTGGATATGAGGTATGGGATTTAACATCAATTGATCCAGGAGACTATACTTTTTTTCATACGCATCAAATGGCAAATGCAACTTTAGGCTCTGAAACAGGGATAGGCATGTTAGAAAATTTAGTGGTTGGAAGGCATGACCCATCAGGCTTTAAAGATTTCTTTGATGGAGCAGAGTAAATTCATTAAGTATTCATTAATACTATCAATTTTTATTTTAATCTCTGGCTGTCAGCATTCTTGGGTTGAGAGATCTCAAATTAATCTGAATGAAATTATATTTGGATATGATATAGACGAGTCATTCAAAAAAAAATCAAAAAATTATTTCATTAAAACGCCTAATGAAAAAAGTTTAAATTTAAGTATTACGAATCTCACATTTAAAAAGAAAAACTTTTATGGCGGCTATTCTGCCAGAACAAAGCAAATTGAAATTATTGGCGAACTTCAATATAGATTTTATGATCAAAATATTAATAAAAGTGGAATTTTGAAAATATCAAAATTTATGCCAGCCAACGAAACTAATCCTTCTGCTGAAATAATGGCGCAAAAGGAGATTATTAGTGAGCTTGAATTAACTTTGCTAAAAGAATTAATGCAGGAGTACTGGTTAATTGAAGCTTAATTTTATAAATTTTTCTGACCCAAAGGATTATCAATACTTCTTACTAATAGGTAATGAGATAGTTCTAAAGCAAGAAGCCATTTCAAGCATATACTTAAATTTAAAAGACAAGGGATTTAAAGAGAAAATTACTCTTACCCAAGATGAGCTTGAGAAAATTCAAGAAATACTCACAAAAAATATTGGAGGCTCTTTATTCCAGGAAAATCTTATTCTTCATGTTAAACATTCATCAGGAAGGTTTCCTGAAAAAATTAAATTTATATTAGAGGATAAAAATATTTTTCAATCAGCAAATATTGCAATAATAATTGAATCCAGCATTGAAAAAACACCTACAAGTGGCTCTTGGATAAAAAACTTTGATGATGCTGGGATGATAATTAACTGCAATAAACTAAAATCAGTTGAAGAAAAGATTTGGTTGAAAAGAAAGCTTAGCTTCTTGCCTGATCATCTTCTGCCAGTATTTGGAGGATCAATTTATCAAAACAATGAAGCCAATCTTTTAGGTCAAAAAAATGAAGTTGCATTATTAGAGCTACTCTTTCTTAATCAAGAACACTTCAATGAATTAAAAACAGATCATATTGTATTTGGGTCAGGTATTAGCGCATTTGAGTTAGAAGATTTATTAATTAATAGAAATTTTAATAAAGCATTAAACGCTGTAAAATACATGGAAGAGCATGATCCCCAGAGCTCAGCGCCCATCATTTGGATAATAGCAAAAGTTATAAATTCCTGTATTGCATCCATACAATCTACCAATAAAAAAAATGCCTTGGTTAACAGCGGAGTATGGTCATCAAAAATTTCTGCCTATTTAGAATTGATCAAACATTCTAAAGTTCAAGAATTTATGGATTTAAATAATGAAATTCTTAAAATTGATCTTATCAATAAAGGCTTATTAAAAGCAGAAACTTGGGAGCAAATAGAAAGAGCTATTCTGAAGCTGCAAGATGTGACTGCATTGCAGAACTAAATAGTTCAGAAATTTCTGCAAACCCTTTAAAACTCTTGTTTAATTTGTAATTTGTGCCAATCAAATTTTTCAGAGGCAGCATGCCCTTAGTGGAGCTAGTGAGCCATATGCAAGGAGAGTCATCAAGATCAGTAACAGCACAATTACCTTCTATTACATTATAAGAAGACCCTTTTAATGAATTAATAAGTATTTCACGAGTAATTCCTGGCAAAATATTTTCAGATAATGCAGCAGTTCTGATGGAGCCGGATGAATCAAAGTAAAACACATTACTGGCTCCCGCTTCGGTAACAATGCCGTCGCGGGGCATTACAACTTCCTGACACCCCATTGATTTAGCCTGATTCATAGACAAAACATTACCAAGCAATGAAGTAGATTTAATGTCACATCTACCCCATCGATCATCATCGCACAGCATTGCACTTATCGATGATGAAGGAAAATCCATTGGCAAAGCATAACCAAATTTTTCTATTTCAATATCATCCTCATACATATGAGATCTGATAATATCTATACCCCTTGAAATTTGGTAATACACATAGCCATTTTTTAAAGATAAAGCTTCTGCCAAGGTTGAAATTTCATTAGTCACGATGTCGAAATCTACATTTAAATTCATTTTTTCAGCACTATTACGCATTCGATTAATATGTTCTTTAAAACATAGAGGTTGGCCAGAAAAATATGGGATAACCTCATAAATACTGTCAGAAAAAGTGTAAGCACGAGAAAGAGGAGAAACCTTTATTTCATCAATTGGGCTTAACTTTCCCTGGTAAATGGCATGAATTTTACTCATTTTCACTAATGGAAAATAAGCTCATTATCCAAAATAATATTCTGCTCCATATTCTGCCAAAAAAACCTTTCGCTTCAACAGACTCTATAGCGATCAATGGCGCAGAAAGCACCACTCTGCTATCTGACATGAATTCAATATCACCAATCACGTCACCATCAGAGATAGGCGCTTGTATATTATTGTTGAACTTATAATTTGCTTTAATATTTTTGAAATCAGAACGAGGCAAGGTTAACAAGATATCTTGAGCTGATCCCAGCGCAACTTCATCATCTCTTCCACCCCAAACTTTAGCAGACGTGATTTGAGTATATTTTGAAATTAATTTTTGAGTAGCAAAAAATCTAAATCCATATTCAAGAAGTCTCTGCGAAGATATCAATCTCTCATTCTCAGAGGGACTTCCAGCAACGACCGCAATTAATCTCATGTCATTTCTTTTGGCAGAAGAAATTAAACAATATCCAGCTGATTGAGTATGGCCGGTTTTCACTCCATCTACGGTATCGTCTCTCCATAAAAGTTTATTTCTATTTAATTGCCTAATACCGCCAAATGTGAACTCTTTTTCTTTATAAATTTCGTAATGATCTGGAAAATCATTTATAAGTGCCTGGGTGAGGTTGGCTAAATCTTTGGCTGATGAAAAATGATTGGGGTCTGTCCAACCAACTGCGTTTTGGAAAAGTGTATTACTTAAACCTAATTCTGAGGCATAGGCATTCATAAAATCGACAAACCCCTCTTCTGACCCCGCCACATATTCAGCCAATGCTACAGTAGCATCATTTCCCGATTGAATAACTATTCCAGAAAGAAGATCACGCACTGGGATTCTTTTCCCAGCTTCAATAAACATTTTAGAACCACCAGTCTTCCAAGCTTTTTCACTGATTAAAACCTTATCATCTAAACCAATAGCTCCATTGGCTATTTGATCTGCAATAACATACCCACTCATAACTTTTGTCATACTCGCAGGAGAGATCTGATTGTCAGAGTTAAACTCTGCAATTACCGTATTTGTGCTGGCTTCAAGCAAAATATAACTCTCAAGATTTAATTTTGGTGCCTTCGGTACCATAGATTGAGCCATGCTCTCAAAACAAAATGGAGCAACCAAACAAAAATAAATTATTTTTCTTATCATGAGATTAGTTCTTAAATTCCAAGGACAAATCATACACGGCTTTAGCATAAAAATGACTGCGATTATATTTAGTAATAGCAATAAAGTTATCATCGCCCATAAAATATGAATCATTGGGTACATTTATTATAATAGTTTGTCCAACCTGAATTAAATTCTTATTCTTAATTTTATTTAAACTCATTAGGTTTTTCACATTTAAATCATTTTCAATGGCAATGGATAACAGGCTATCTCCCTCTTGAACTATATATTCTTTATTTAAACCCTCGGTGAATTTAAGAGGAATATATTTATTGAGATTAGCTTGATGCTTGAATGTTTTACTTACTTTATTTAACTCAACTTTTGTAACAATGGCACCGCCTCTTTTCCAACCATGAATTTTTAAATAATTAGCTATGCTTGCAACTGCATCAGGCACTGAGTTAAATAAATCAGCATATCCATCCCCATCATAATCCACTGCAAAATTTCTATAACTTGATGAGATAAATTGGCCATATCCCATAGCCCCAGCATAGGATCCTTCAACAGAATTAATATCTAAGTTATTTTCTCTTGTTAATAAAAAAAATTGGATTAGTTCGCTCTTGAAAAACTTAGACCTTCTTGGAAAATCAAACCCAAGTGTGACCAAGCTATCCAAGACTCTATAGTTTCCTTGAATCTTTCCATATCTTGTTTCAACACCTAAAATAGAGGTAATAATTTCTCTTGGCACGCCAAATTCATTTTCAACCCTATCAAATAATTCTGAGTTATCTTGAATAAATTTTTTACCATTTGCAATGCGCTTATCTTCTAAAAAAAGCTTTCTATACCTTTCCCATGTCCAAGTGAATTCAGCAGGCTGAGACATTGACTGTAATATTTTTTCTTGTTTATTTGCTGATCTCAATATTGCTTCAACATAACTTTTATCAAAATCATGTTCGCTTACAAGTAATTCTATTACCTCTTGTGCTTCTTGATGTTGTGAATAGTCAGCAAAGATAAAATTTGAAAGAAGTAGGCAAGTTATAAAAAAAGGTTTCATTGCGGTAAAAATTTTTTATGGGTTCCCATAGACATAATTATGCCAAAAGCTATAAATAAAGACATTAATGATGATCCGCCCTTGCTGATAAAAGGCAAGGGCATGCCCACAACTGGCAGGAGCCCAACTACCATGCATAAGTTGATAATTAGATTTGCTGCAAAAGTAAGGCTAAGGCCACCTATTACAAGCCTGCAAAACCTATCTCTTGCGCTTAATGCCAAATAAAAACATCTAAGCAAAATAAATAGATAAATGCTGATGAGCAGCAGAACACCTAAAAAACCAAATTCTTCTCCAATCACAGAAAATATAAAATCTGTTTCTGTTTCTGGAAGAAAGTTTAGCTGTGTTTGAGAGCCCTCACCAAAACCTTTACCAAATAAACCACCAGAACCGATTGCAACTTTTGACTGAATAATATTCCAACTTGCACCAAAAGGATCAGAGTCTGGATTAAAGTAAGTTGCAATCCTTTGGCGTTGAAATGGTTGCAATAAAATATTCCATATAAATGGAGAGCTTATTACTAATAAAATAAAAGATCCTCCAATGAAACTCCAGCTCAGTCCCGAAAGAAATAATACGAAAAGACCTGAACATGCAACAATCAATGCTGTTCCAAGGTCAGGCTGTCTATAAACAAGAAAAAAACAGAAAAAAACCATTAACAAGCTCAACATTATTTCTTTGCGCTGAATGGGAAGTTGCTTATTAAATAAAAAACTGGCTAAAAAAATTGGGACTGCTAGCTTCATTAACTCTGATGATTGAAAAGAGATTGAACCAATCCGAACCCATCTTTGAGCACCATTAATTTCTGGTCCAAAGAAATAGGTAATACCCATCAATAAAAATGAAAAAAGTAAAAATGCTCCAGACAGTCTTCGAAAAACATCTGGATCAGGCTGACTGATCAAAACCATAAGTGCCAGACCAATAATCACATAAACTAATTGCTTAATTACAGAGCCTATATCTCCATTAGAAGCAGAGAATAAAAAAAATAAACCAAGTGAAGAGATTAAAAAAATACTAAAGAATAAATACGGGTCTAAATAAATTTTCTGAAATTGTTTATTCATTAACTAGGCTCTTTAAGACCTCGATTGCTACTGGTCCAGCAACTGCGCCACCGCTCTCCCCATTTTCAATGACAACAGATACAGCATATCTTGGATTGGGCATAGGCCCAAATGCGATTATAATTGAATGATCTCTGAGAAGCTCAGATGTTCTAATATCTTGATATGCTTCCTTGCTATCAAGACTTACCAACTCAGCTGTTCCTGATTTTCCAGCTACCTGAAATTTTTTTAGAGAACGTATACTTCTAGCTGTTCCAGCATCACTTTCAATAACTCCAAGCATTGCCTCATGCATTTTTTTCCAATCTAAATTACTAAATTTCTTATCATCCCAGATATTTAATGACTTTTTGATAATTCCTGAGGTAACAATTGACGGTTCAAAAAATTTCCCTTTAGTAGCTAGAATTGCTGCATAGTTTGCTAACTGAATAGGTGTTGCAACTAAATAGCCCTGCCCAACCCCTAAATTTACAGTATCACCTTTGACCCAACCAGCATTCATGATGCCGTACTTCCATTCAGGAGTCGGCACAAAGGCTGGATCTTCATTGAAACAGTCAGCGCAAGCCTTTTTTCCAAACCCCAGGCTTGAAAGATGTTTTGAGAGTGCATCAATATCAGCTTGATAGGCTAAAGAAAAAAAATAGGTATTAGAGCTAACCAATATTGCCTTAAGCATGTCTACTTTTCCATGCCCTCCTTCTCGCCATCCCCTAAATATTCTGCCAGTCTCAGGCAATGTAAAAAAACCTGGATCTTGAAGCTTGAAATTCCAATCGACAATACTGCTTGATAAACCATACATGCCTATCGCTGGTTTAATTGTTGAGGCTGGCGGGTACCTACCTTGTAAAGCACGGTTAAAAAAAGGTTTATTTATATCGTTAATGAGATCTTTTAATTCTCTCTCACTCACCCCATTTGAAAGTTTATTAATTGAATATGATGGAGAGCTGTATAAAACATTTATCCCTCCGGATTCTAAATCTATTGCTACAACAGCACCTTTCCTATTGCCAATAAATTTAGCCGCACTTTTTTGCGCCTTAATATCCAAATGTGTATATAAATCTGCTCCTTTGAAAGGATTGACAATTGAAAGTGGTTTTACAAATTGCCCCCTCGCATTCATCTCATAAACTTTTGATCCATGCTTTCCTTTAAGATAATTATCGTAGACTTGCTCCAACCCTGTTTGCCCAGCGATCAAGCCATGTGCGTAAGTCAATTCTGCATCTCTCCAATGGCTGCGAGGAATATCAGGCATGGTTGTGAAATCATTTTCACTTCTGGTGGTATATCCCAAAACATGTGAGAAAATTGTTGGATAATCAGTTATTCGTCTGTAACGCTTGCCTATAAATGCATGCAAAAAATTAAAACTTCTTACTTCAAACCTTGCAATCTCTTCATCAGTAAGATCTTTTTTTAAAACAAGTTCTTTATTAGCAAATGCTTTTTTTTGATAGGCCTTTTTAAAATTTAAAATTTCTTTTTCAGATAAAAAAATAACACCTTGGATTTCATTGATAAAATTATCAATATCTGCGATGAGATTTGGTCGCGTGATTAGATCAAAAGTAGGATCATTTCTTACCAAGGCAACTCCATTTCTATCAAAGATCTCACCTCGGAGTGCTTGAACAGGAACTGTATAATTTTTATTCTTTAACGCAGCAAGCTGATAGTCTGAATAACCTGAGATTTGTAATGAAAAAACTTTGATTAGAATCATAACAAAGCTTAGAATTACTAGCCCAAAAAGTAATATTGCCCTAGAAGAGAAATTATTTTTTTCAATTTGACGCTCTTCAAAAATCATTATTTGTGATAAGGATGATTATTCTTAATAGCACATGCTCTATAAATTTGTTCAATAAGAAATATTTTAAATAGCCTGTGAGGGAATGTAAGGTCTGAGGCAGAGAGAACTAATTGTGAACTTTGAAATAGATGATCGGATGCGCCAAGTGCTCCCCCAATAATAAAGTTAATATCTTGACCGGCATCAGCTTTATCCTGAATTAGATCAGCAAAACCATGGCTGCTAATTTTTTTTCCAAGCCTATCCCACAAAATAGTATATTCAGTTTTATTAATATGACGAAGTACTTCATTGCATTCAGCGTCCAATATTAAGGATTGGTCCATTGATTTAGATGAGTTAGGCTTGACATCAACTGATGAGATTTTGATGTGTTTGGGCAACTGTTTTAAATAAAATTGAAGAGCTTCTTTTTCCCAGGAAGAAGGCTTGTGGCTAATACTAATAACTTTGCATTTCATTATACGGAGACAAGAGTTTTTTCACCCCATAAACTTTCTAAATCATAGAACTCACGTGTTTCTTGTTGCATAATATTTACAACAACATCTCCACAATCGACCAAGATCCATTCTGAGTCATCCTGACCCTCAACCCCTACTAAATGTTGATTTTGTAACTTAAGTGATTCAATTAATTTATTGGAAATAGCCTTTGCATTTCTTGATGAAGATGCAGTGGCTATGATGAACCAATCAGCAAAACCTGATATATCCTGAATATCTAAAACGAGAATATTTTGAGCTTTTAAATCATCAAGTGCTTCACAACAGATTGTTTTTAAATCAGGAGTTTTCATAGCAATTTTTCACCTTATGATGCATTTTGAAATTGTTTGAATTATGTTTAATTTTACGTTCAAGCTTAATCATCAGAATATCTAACTTAAAAGAATAAATCTATTAAATATTTCTAATTTATATGCTCTTTCTATGAATCTTTTGATTAAGATATGTATATGGATTTTTTAAATTCTTTTATCCAGTGGTTTGTTGATCGTCCAGAAATACTGGTCGGTTTAGGCATATCTTCTTTTTTTATTTTTTTATTAAGTATTTTGGGTATTAGTTGGTTTGTAGCAAACATACCAGAAGATTACTTCTTGGCATCTAAAAGAAAAAATACGAAATGGCGAGACCAAAAACCATTGCTTAGATTAGTAGTAATATTTGTAAAAAATATAATTGGGATATTGCTTATTGTTGGAGGTTTATTGATGCTAGTTTTACCAGGTCAGGGACTTCTCACAATAGTAACAGGATTGTTATTAATTAATTATCCAGGGAAATATAGGTTAGAACAAAAACTTGTTAGCAAACCTTCAATTTTTAGAACTTTAAATTGGATAAGGTTAAGAGCAAATGAGCCGGCGCTTAAAAGAAATATTGATAATTAATCAAATAGGATTTTTGAAGTAATATTTGTTGACCTACACCCTACTCTAAGTTGTATAGTTCTTTATGGTAAAAAAAATTTTGTATATAGGAGTCTATATCTAAAATAGGAGATAGTATGGGTATTGAAAATAAAAAATGGATTTTAAAAGAAAGACCAAGTGGATTGGTTAAAGATTCAGATTTTGAGCTTGTTACAGAGAGCCTTCCTGAAATTCAAGAAGGGGAGATTTTGCTAGAAAATATGTATCTTTCATTTGATCCTACTCAAAGGGGATGGCTCAATGATGTTCCTGGATATCTTCCACCAGTTCAGATTGGAGAGGTGGTGCGATCAGGCGGTATAGGTAGGGTGCTTGAATCGAAAAACGCAGATTACAAAGTTGGCGATTTAACATTTGGTTTTGTTGGCTGGCAAACTCATTGCATAACTAAGCCTGAGGCTGATGACAGATTCAGAGTTGTTCCAGAACTTCTTCCGATACCAACAATGTTGAATGTAATGGGTACAACAGGTATCACAGCCTACTATGGTTTGCTAGAGCTTGGAGAGCCAAAGCCCGGAGAAACTGTTCTAGTATCAGGAGCTGCTGGTGCAACTGGTTCAGTGGTGGTGCAACTTGCTAAACTGAAAGGATGTCACGTAATAGGTATAGCTGGAGGCAAAGAAAAGTGTGATTGGCTTAAAGAAGTTGGCGTTGATGATGTAATTGATTATAAGAATTCTAATGTTCATGAAGAACTACCAAAGGTTGCCAAAAATGGTGTAGATGTATATTTTGATAATGTTGGAGGAAAAATACTTGAAACAGTTCTTTATCTAATAAATATAAATGCTCGAATTCTTTTATGTGGAGGGATCTCTTCAGGCTATGATGCTACTCGCCCGCCAGATGGACCAAATAATTTATTTTCTTTAATTATTAAAAGGGCAACAATGCAGGGTTTCCTTGTCCTAGATTACCTGTCTCGCTCACAACCTGCATTGGAAGAGATTGCTACCTGGGTTTTGGAGGGAAAACTCCAGCATAGAGAAGATATCCAAGAAGGTATTGAAAATTGTCCCCAAACTTTAAATAGACTTTTTACTGGAGAAAATAAAGGCAAACAGTTGTTAAAAATTTAAGTAGAGTTTTCTGAAATTTTATCAACTAGTTTTGCAAGAATATTCATTCTCTGGGTTGCGTCAAATGCTTCAAGTAATGCTTGTTTTTGCGTAGGGCTAATTGGAATTAAACCTGCCAATTGATAGCTCACAGATTCAGCGGATAAAAGATCAATTTCTAGGGGCAAAGACTTTACCTGAGGATGCTCCTTAAGTTGACTGAGAACATTTATTAATTCAGGAAATTGAGCTAATACAGCTTGATCATCAACAATTGGATCAGCAATTGGATTTACAGAGGCACAATGCAAGCCTGATTCAAGTTGCTCCACAGATTTTATAGATACTTTCTGAGATCCCTTCACAGTGATACCAAGAAGTCCGTTTGGCAATTGATTGAAATCAATAATTTCAACAAAAGTTCCCTGCGACATAAAACTCTTGCCTGATTGATTGCTTTTACTCAAAGTTATAACAAAACCCGTATTGGTGCTCATGCAATTTTTTACCATTGCAAGGTATCTTGGTTCAAAAATTTGAAGGGTTTGTATAGTGCCAGGCAAAACAACCAATCCCAAAGGGAAAACTGGCAATTTATTTGCTTTTAATGAGGTCAATTACAGGCTCCGATATTTTTTTACTATCCTTATTACTCATGATTAGAATAACATCAAATTCATCTATCTTTTTTTGCAAATCATTCAACAGTAAGTCAATCGAATCATATTCAAATTCCTGATTTTTTTTACCCGAAAGGTTTAACCAGTATACTTTATCTAGATTTAAAGCGCTTTCATAAAGGCCCTGTCCATGATATCCCTGGGACATAGTATTAGAAGCTAACTCAATGATGCCCAGTATTCGCTTAGAAGAAAAATAATTAATTGCTGCTTGAACAGTTTGTGAAATTGCAGTTGGATGATGAGCAAAATCATCAATAACCAACTTATCAGCTCTTTGAAACACTGTTTCAAATCTCCTTTTGACACCTTTTGAATTTGTCAGAGCTGCAAATGAATGCTCAGGATGTATTCCATGCAAAAAAGCTACATGCATAGCTATTACTGCATTTTTAAGGTTATGCTTTCCATGCATTGGAAGATCATCAATACTAAATTTCTGATTCTCAAAATTAATACTGCCATCGTCAAATGAAAGTTGAATGGTGCCCTCGCTACCTAGTTTATGGAGGTTGGACCAAAACCCCAACTCCATAAGATCAAGAATATTTTTTTCATCTTGATGAAAGACAATGTGACCGTTAGCAGGAACAGTTCTGATGGCATGATGGAATTGTTTCAAAATATCCGATAAATCATTAAAGATATCAGCATGATCAAATTCAATATTATTTATAATTAAGGTATTTGGATGATAGTGAATAAATTTTGATCGCTTATCAAAAAAAGCTGAGTCATATTCATCTGCTTCAATGATAAAATATTCTGAAGTACCAAGGCGCGCAGAATTTTTAAACGCATCGCTAACGCCTCCAACCAAGAACCCCACATCAACTCCTTGAGCCTGAAAGATTTCACATAATAAAAATGATGTTGAAGTTTTTCCATGAGTCCCTGATACAGCGATTACTGTTCGATCACGAATCATTTCACCTAACATTTTAGGTCCAGATGTATATTCTAGTTTTTCATTTAATATATATTCAACAGATGGATTGCCCCTGCTCAGCGCATTACCTATTACATACAGATCAGCAGGCGGTAAATCTGATTCTTTATAGCCTTCTATCATTTCTACGCCAAGGGAATGAAGTTGCTCAGACATAGGAGGGTAAAATTGTTTATCACTTCCAGAAACTATATGACCCTTTTCAACGAGTATCTGTGCAAGGCCGCCCATAAAGGTGCCACAAATGCCTAATATGTGAATTTTCATTTTTAAATATTTGTCGATAACATTTGTTACCATAGACGAAATTAATTAATTTATAAACTAATGAAAAAAAATGCCTTTTATGCTCAATCTGGTGGTGTAACATCTGTTATCAATGCCTCTGCGAGTGCTGTAATACTAGAAGCAAAAAAATCTTCTAAGATTGGAAAAGTTTATGCAGGTAAGAATGGAATATTGGGTGCATTACGAGAAGAGTTAATAGATACCTCAAAAGAATCAAAAGCATTTATTGAAAGTCTAAAATTTAGGCCTGGCGGAGTATTTGGCTCATGCAGATATAAGCTTAAAAGCATAGAAGAAAATTTAAAAGAGTACGAAAGACTGATTGAGGTCTTCAAAGCGCATAACATTGGTTACTTTTTCTACAACGGCGGGAATGACTCTGCTGATACTGCTTTAAAAATTTCTCAAATAAGTAACAAGCTTGGCTATCCTTTGCAATGCATTGCCATACCTAAAACAGTGGACAATGATCTTGCAGTTACAGACTCATGTCCAGGATTTGGATCAGTGGCTAAATATGTTGTTACCTCTACAATTGAAGCAGCGCTGGATGTGGAATCAATGCACGAAAGCTCTACAAAAGTTTTCATCCTAGAGGTTATGGGTAGGCATGCAGGTTGGATAACTGGAGCAAGCTGCTTGGCTCAGGATAGCCATCCAGGAGCACCTCATATAATATTGTTGCCTGAGGTAACCTTTAACCAGAAAAAGTTTTTAAATAAGGTTAAAGAAACAGTGCAAAAACAAGGTTTTTGTGTGATTGTTGCATCAGAAGGAATAAAAAATTCCAAAGGAAAATTCATAGCTGAGTCAGATTCAAAAGATGCATTTGGCCACAGCCAACTTGGAGGTGTTGCGCCGCGACTTTCTGATCTAATTAACACAAAATTAAATCTCAAAAATCATTGGGCCGTTGCTGATTATCTCCAAAGAAGTGCAAGCCACCTATCGTCCGGGATAGATAGAGCTCATGCCTATGAAGTGGGTAAAAAAGCTGTGCAATTTGCCTTACAGGGATTAAATGGAGTTATGCCAATAATCAAGCGCAAAAGCTCATTACCCTATAAGTGGGAAGTTGTTGCTGCGCCACTAACAAAAATTGCGAATGTTGAAAAAAAACTGCCTGCTGGATTTATTTCAAAAGATGGAATGGGAATGACAAAAAAAGCACGAGGCTACTTTCAACCTCTCATTGAAGGAAAGCTGCCTGAAATCAAAAATACTCAATACAAGGCTGGAAAAATGGAAATGGTTACTAAAAAATTACATGCCTGGAGATAATGCATTAAGCTGAATAATAATTCTTTTTAATTCATTTTTTAGAATAAGCTTATCTTCTTCATTTAGAAATGATCCAAAGTAGAACCTCTGCCCTTTCGATTGAAAACAAAATTGATTGGAGTTGTAATGGTCAGTTTCTACCTCAAAGACAACAAAGCTTCGAAATTCTTCCCAGCTCTTTTCTTTAATTAACCTTCCTTTCTCTAACTTAACCTTTTCATTTGAAATATAAATAATTTCTTTCTGCTGACTCCAGCGAAAACTAATGTAAAAACATATAAGAACAATGATTAGCTCTAAACCTGCAAATGGAAGGATTAGTGCGGCACCCATAAAAAGAAAAAAAACACCAATAGCTAAACAAATAAAAGCTAAGCTGCTTAAAAAAATGACTCGGCTCCAACCTCTTAACGAGTAATTCGGAGAAATCTCTATTAAAAAATTATTTTCTGTAGTTTCTTCAATCCTAATCATATTACAATGGTTTATATGGTCACTAGAACAGATTTTAACCGATATATGATGCCGACATACAAACCGGCTGAGTTTGTTCCTTCCAAGGCTAAAGGGTCTTGGGTCTGGGATAAAAAAAATAAAAAATATATTGACTTTGCATCTGGAATAGCGGTTTCTAGCCTGGGTCACTGCCACCCAATATTAAATAAAGCATTATCAGATCAATCAAAAAAAATATGGCATCTTTCAAATTTGCTTACAAATGAGCCAGCTCTTAGATTGGCTAAAATTTTTTGTAAATACACATTTGCTGAAAAAGTATTCTTTTCTAACTCAGGAGCAGAAGCTGTCGAAGGAGCAATAAAGACAGCCAGAAAATATGCATACACCAATATAAATAAAAATAAGAATGAAATAGTTTCATTTTCAGATGCTTTTCATGGGCGCACAATGATGACTATTGCGTTAAATGGATCAGATAGGTTTATTGAAGGGTTTGGGCCTATGCCTGGAGGAATTAAACATCATCCATTTAATGAGATAAAAAATCTCGAAAGAGTCATCACTAAAAAAACTGCGGCTGTTATTATCGAGCTTGTTCAAGGAGAAGCTGGAATTATAAAAGCAAAAAAAGACTTCATTCAAAAAATTAAAAGGTTATGTAAGAAAAATAAAGCGCTTATCATTGTTGATGAGGTTCAATCAGGGGCGGGGCGAACTGGAACCTTATTTGCCTATGAGCAATTTGGGATTAAACCAGACATCATGTGCTGTGCCAAAGGTATCGGCGGTGGAATTCCAATAGGCGCAATACTTACGTCAACAAAAATCGCTGAATGCATGCAGCTTGGTTCTCACGGATCAACCTTTGGTGGGAATCCGCTAGCTTGTGCTGTTGCTGAACAGGTCATGACTATGCTAACTAAAAAATCATTGCTTAATGGGGTTAAGAAAAAAGAAAAATTATTTTTAGATGAACTGAAGAGTATCAATAAAGAATTTAAGTGCTTTGGTGCAATTAGAAGCTCGGGTTTATGGATAGGATGTAAATTAAATGTAACAAAAAGCTTTAACTTAGATACGATGATGAAGGCTTGCTATGCAAAAGGGTTGATGATTTTAAAAGCAAATAACAACACGATTCGCATAGCACCGAGTTTAATTATTGAAGATGAAGTAATACTGAAAGGTCTAAAAATATTAAGAGAGGCTATTCAGGAGCAGCATCACTAGATTTTGAAATCTCTTCGAGCATAATCCTGCCATTATATCCAGCAGGCAAAACTCGTCCTCGCTTTGCTCTAGAAGAAACATACTCCTCGAGTTCTTTTAAAGTCCATGTCTTCCCACCAGTTTTACCTTCGTGATGAATATGAAGTTTGCTGTCTTCTGCTAAACAGCAGACATCCATCATGAATTCAGATTTCTCTTTAAAAGATTTAGTAGAAATACTTATTAACTTATTACCTTTACCCTTTGGCAATACCGGCAATTCATCTATAGGAAAAATTAGCATTTTATTGCTTACCTTTCCTTTATTATCTTGCGATGAAAAAGTAGCTGCAACAAATTTATGACTCTCATGAATAGCAATTGGAGAAATAACACTAGCTCCCTCAGGGGTTTTCATAAACTGCTTGCCTTTTTTCTGATTTGAAATTGCATTAGATAAATTACTAATAAAGCCAAATCCAGCAGAATTAGAAATTAAAATCTTTGATTCCTCGGTTCCAATTGCGACTCCTTCAAACGTAACACCTGATTCTGCTGTGACTCTTCCGGTAATAGGCTCGCCCATTCCTCTAGCAGATGGCAGAGAGTGAGCAGGTAATGAAAATGCTTTGCCGCCAGAGTCAAAAAAAACAGTGGTTTGATTATTTCTACCTTGTGCAGAATGCTGTAACTTATCATCTCCCCTGAAGGCTAGACTGGTTGGATCTATATCATGGCCTTTTGCTGATCTTATCCATCCAGCCTTAGATAGAATAACTGTTACCGGTTCTGAGGTCACAACTTCTTCTTCAGAAAAAGCTTTGGCTTCAGAAGAGGATTCAATTGGAGAATTTCTATCATCTCCAAAATTTTCTTTAATTTCTTTGAGTTCGTTTTTAATATAAGTTTTCAATCTAGACTTTGATTGAATAATTTTTTCAAGGTCAGATCTTTCAACTTCCAGTGTATTTTTTTCTTCTTCAAGCTTGATCTGCTCTAACTTAGCAAGCTGTCTTAAACGAATTTCTAAAATTGCGTTTGTTTGCACCTCGGAAATCTTAAAAGCTTTCATTAATTCTTTCTTTGGCTCATCGCTATTTCTTATAATATGAATAACTTTATCTAGGTCTAGATAAACAATTAATAAACCTTCTAAAATGTGAATTCTATCGTGAACCTGATCAAGTCTATGCTCTAATTTTCGCATCACGGTTTGCTGCCTAAATTTAAGCCACTCTGCAATTAAATCTTTCAGAGCGAATACTCTTGGAGATCCTTTCAAGCTAATTAAATTCATATTTACTCGATAGTTTTTCTGTAAATCAGTAGTTGCAAAAAGATGGTTCATAACTTCAGTTGCATTTATGCGATTTGATTTTAAAGAAATTACGAGTCTAACTGGCTCTTTATGATCTCCTTCATCTCTTAAATCAACAACCATAGGAAGTTTTTTCTTTTGCATCTGATCAGCAATTTGTTCTAAGATTTTTGAACCCGAGGCTTGATGAGGCAAAGCTCTTACAACAATATCATTACCCTCTGTATCCCAGAAAGCTCTGATCTTAAATCCACCCCTTCCAGTTTCATAAATCTCGACAAGCTCATCAGAAGAAATGATTATTGGAGCTGGATTACTAAAATCAGGACCTTGAATAAATTTCAATAAATCCTTTGTTGAAGCCTTTGGGTTTTCCAAGACATAAATACATGCATCTAATACTTCATTTATATTATGAGAAGGAATATCGGTTGCCATACCCACCGCGATGCCCGTAGTTCCATTAAGAAGAATGCTGGGTATCTTTGCGGGTAAAATGGTTGGCTCAAGAAGCGAACCATCAAAGTTTGGCTGCCAATCAACAGTTCCCAACTTTAATTCAGACAGAAGCAAGTCAGCAAATCCTGTAAGTTTTGATTCTGTATAGCGCATTGCAGCAAATGATTTAGGGTCATCTTGCGTACCCCAATTTCCTTGACCATCTACCAAGGGATATCTAAATGAAAAATTTTGCGCCATGAGCACCATAGCTTCATAAGCCGCGCTGTCACCATGAGGGTGGAATTTACCAATAACATCTCCAACAGTTCTAGCAGATTTTTTATATTTTGAACTAGCATTCAATCCTAGCTCACTCATTGCATATAAAATTCTTCTTTGAACTGGCTTCATGCCATCTCCAATATGAGGAAGTGCTCGATCTAAAATGACATACATTGAGTAGTTAAGGTAAGACTCCTCTGCATATTCTTTTAAGCTAATAGAACTAAGATTTTTATTCATAATTAAACTGTTACTATCTTGCCTCGTTTTTCGAGCCACTCTTTTCTAGCTCCTGCATTCTTTTTAGAAAGCAATAGATCCATCATGCTATTAACATTATCGCTAGGGGTAATGGTAAGCTGAACCAATCTTCGTGTTTTAGGGTCCATTACTGTTTCGCGCAACTGAGATGGGTTCATCTCTCCAAGTCCTTTAAACCTCTGAATATCTATTTTTGGTTTGCCAGGTTTTGCTTTTAATTTTTTAACGATTGAGTCTTTTTCATTTTCATCAAGCGCATAAAAAACCTCTTTAGCACAATCTATTCTAAATAGTGGCGGCATTGCTACGAATATATGTCCAGCCTGGATTAATGGTTTATAGTGACGAAGAAAGAGAGCGCATAGTAATGTAGCAATATGCAGCCCATCAGAATCAGCATCAGCTAAAATACATATTTTTCCATATCGCAAAGAGCTCAGATCTGGACTTCCAGGGTTAACGCCAATTGCTGTAGAAATATCTTTTATTTCAGCAGATTTCATAATCTCTGAGCTTTCTAAATCCCAGGTGTTTAAGATTTTTCCTCTAAGCGGCATGATAGCCTGAAACTTACGTTCTCTTGATTGTTTAGCAGATCCACCTGCGGAATCTCCCTCTACAAAAAATAATTCAGTCTCTTGCAAATCAGTACTATTACAATCCGACAATTTTCCAGGAAGTGCTGGGCCTTGAAAAGTTTTCTTTCTATCTACTACCTTTGTTTCCTTGACTCTGGCCTGAGCGGATGCAATAGCCAACTCAGCCAACCTTTCCCCCTCCTCTGTATGTTGGTTAAACCAAATACTTAGAACATCTTTAGTTGTAGAATTTACAAATCCCTGATGATCTTTTGAATCTAACCTCTCCTTTGTTTGGCCAGCAAACTGGGGGTTTGTTAACTTTGAAGAGATAACAAAGGTACTATGCTGCACAACATCATCGGCAGTAATTTTTAGGCCCTTTGGAATTAAATTTCTGAATTCACAAAACTCCTTAACTGACTCTAGTAAACCCGCTTTAAACCCATTTAAATGAGATCCACCTTGAGCAGTTGGAATAAGATTTACATAAGATTCATTCATAAGATTTTTTGCTGGTTTAGTTGACCAATTTAAAACAAAATCAAGAGCATTGTCATTTCCTAATTTGCTACAAGAAATTGATTCCTCAAGGAGTAATTCGATGTTTTCTGAAGATTCAGATAAATAGGAAACTAAACCATTTTCATAATTCCAAGAAATCTTTTCGCCCTTCTTCTCATCAAAATATTCAATACTTAGACCTGGACATAAAACTGCTTTAGCTTTTAGCAAATGCTTCAGGTTTTTTGTATCAATATTTGTTGTTTCGAAATATTGAGAATCAGGAACAAAGCTAATTGAGGTTCCTGTATTTCTGGGACCAATATCTCCAACTTTCTTAAGATCTGAGGTTTTTTCACCGCCTTCAAAACTCATTTCAAATTTGTGACTGTCTCGTCTAATTTCTACAGACAAATTTTTTGACAGAGCATTCACTACGGAAACTCCCACCCCATGCAAGCCACCAGAAAAATTGTAATCCTCGCCCGAGAATTTTGCTCCAGCATGAAGTTTGCACATAATTAATTCTACTCCTGAAACCTTGTGCTCAGGATGAATGTCTACAGGCATCCCTCTTCCATCATCCGCAACAGCAATTGCCGCATCTTTAAAGAGGGTAACTTTAACCTTGGAGCAGTGACCAGCCAAAGCTTCATCAATTGAGTTATCAAGTACCTCTTGAATAAGATGGTTTGGGCAAGAAGTATCGGTATACATCCCAGGTCTTTTGCGGACTGGATCTAAGCCTGATAGGACCTCTATCGACTCTGAATCATAATTTTTAGCCAATTAATACTTCCTGATACTGATGAACTTTTAACTAGTATTCTACTCTAAGTAAATTAAAAGAAAGCTATTAATTTGAGAGATTTTAGGAGATTGTTTAACAATAGATTAAAATATATTTATTGTATTTCGGTGTAAAGCAAACTTGACAACAGTGTCCAATAAGAGTTTTAATGTATGCAGTGTAAACATTAATTTTAAATATGAAAAAACAAATTCTAGCCATTTCTTTCTTTGCCATTAGTTTAAATATATCGGCTGATAGCCTATTAGATATTTACAATGACGCGTTAGAAAATGATCCTCAATATAGATCAGCTGAATTTTCTTACTTATCAGGAAAAGAAATTAAAGTTCAAGGAAGGGCTGCTCTACTTCCAAATATAAATTTAAGCGCTCAAACAAACTGGAATGAGTATTATCAAAATGGTAATTTACAGAGCGAATATAATAATTTTAGTACTTCTGCACGTTTAACCCAACCATTGTTAAGGCTGGATGCATGGTTTAAATATAGACAATCTAAGTTTTTGACAGATGCTGCTGAGGCTGACTTTGCCTACTCACAACAAAGCTTAATTGTAAGGACTGCTGAACTATATTTTAATGTCCTGCGCGCAATAGATAATTTAAGTGCAGCTAGATCTGAAGAAAAAGCTATCAAAAAACAATTGGATCAAATTAGACAGAGATATGAAGTCGGTCTTGCTGCAGTAACAGAGGTCCAAGAGGCTCAACTTTCTTTTGATTTAAGTCTTGCAGCAAGAACAAGAATAGAAGGAGAAGTTTATACTGCGAAAGAATCTCTTAATGCTTTAGTCGGTCGTGAGATCTTTTCACTTGACGGTCTCGTTAATGATTTAAATGTTACTAATCCAGTGCCAGCCTCAAAAGAGGAATGGGCAAGAAAAGCTGTTGCAAATAACTTCAGACTTAAAGCAGCAAATCTAAGAAAAAGTGCCGCAAAAAATAATGCAAGGAGCGTGGCATCTAACCACCTTCCTAAAGTTGATATTGTTGGCAACTCAACAGAATCTGAAACCAATCAATATGGTGTAGATGGTTTTGATACTGGCGGCTTATTTGATATTACTGTTCCAGATGAAACACAAAGAGATACATATAGCCTGCAACTTTCCATGCCAATATTTCAAGGTGGCGCTGTAATTTCACGAACTAAACAGGCATATGCTGAGTCGAACAAATCATCAGAAGATGCTCTTTTTACAGAGAGAAGCGTTATACAAGATGTTAGAAGTCAATATTCTAATGTCGTTACATTAGTTGCAAATCTTAGAGCTCAAAAACAAGCAGTTGTTTCGGCATCAAGCGCTCTTGAGGCTACAAAAGTTGGTTATGAGGTGGGGACTAGAAATATAGTTGACTTACTTCAAGCTGAAAAAAATCTTTATAGTGCTGAGCGAAACCTCTCTAATGCAAAATATGACTACTTAATTACAACACTTCGCCTGCATTTGGCTGCTGGAACACTAAGTCCTGAAGATCTTATTAAAATAAATAATTTGCTCGGATAAGACATGCCTGAATTGCCAGAGGTTGAAACTTCGGTTCAAGCAATTCAAGAGTTCGCTGATCAAAGCTTAGAATCTATAGAAATATATAATCCAAACCTAAGATGGAAAGTGGACAGTAAATCTTTTAAAAAGCTGTTTGGACTCAAAGTTAACAAAATTAATAGAAGAGCAAAATATATACTCCTGCATATTGAAAAATCGCAGATACTTATTCATCTAGGCATGACGGGCACCCTGAGAATTGCAAACAAAAAGTCTAATTTTTATAAAAAACATGATCATATTGAATTTATTTTTCAAAAAGGAAAACTAATATTTAATGATCCAAGAAGGTTTGGGTCAATGCATCTCATTGGAGAGCCAAGTAAGCATTTTTTATTAGATAAACTTGGTCCAGAACCTCTATCAAGAGAATTTGATGGAGAGTATTTCTTTCAAAAAATTAAAAAATCTTTATCGCCAATAAAAAATGCACTTATGAATCAGCAAAATGTTGTGGGGATAGGAAATATTTATGCAAATGAAATATTATTTGATGCCAGGATTCGACCTACGAGAAAAAGTAAAACAATTACAAAAAAAGAACATAACAAGATTGCTGAATCAGCTAAAAAAATCTTGAAGATTGCCATAAAAGCTGGGGGCACAACCCTTAAAGATTTTTATAAACCCGATGGGAATAAGGGTTACTTCAAAATAGACCTAGCTGTTTATGATCGAGCGAATGAAAAGTGTAAGAACTGTAAAAAAGAATCAATTATAAGAATTATTCAATCACAAAGGGCAACATTTTATTGTCGTAAATGTCAGACTTAATCAGATATCTTTTTTATAAGAGCCGCTTTAACATTCGGTGAAACAAAACGAGAAACATCTCCACCAAAAGTTGCAATTTCCTTGACCAAGCTAGATGAGACATAAATTAAAGTATCTTTGGGAGTAAAAAAGATACTTTCAATATCTGGTGCAAGACTTCTATTCATGGTTGCTAACTGGAATTCATATTCAAAATCAGCAACGGCTCTAAGACCTCTAATAATTGCAATTGCATCATTCTCTCTTGCCAAATCTACAGTTAATTTTCTAGAATATCCCAATACATCAATCTTAGGATTATCTTTAAAAATTTCTGAGATAAGTGCGATTCTCTCCTCTACACTAAACATTGGATTCTTGGACTGGCTCTCAGCAACTCCAAGAATGACTTTATCAAATAATGCAGCGGCTCTTTCAACAATATCTATATGACCAAAGGTAATTGGATCAAAAGAACCTGGATAAATTGCTGTCTTCATTATCGAATCATACTAAACATTCTTAATTCATCAAAATATTAGTAGATTATGTAAAATGATCCTCAATGGAAAGCAAAAAAAATAGAACTAGCAACCTGGAAAAGGTTCAAAAAACTAAAACTCCATCTGCAGTAGATGATGCCGCTGATGTAATGTCAAAATACTCAAACAAAAAAAAAGAGTATCGGATAGAAGATAAAAAACCATCTTTCCCGCCTATAGATTATGAAAAGCCTCCCCACTATTAATATTAAATAAAAAAAGGGGCTTTCAGCCCCCTTTTTCAAACTATTGATGCTGATTAAATCAGATCATTGTTCATAACTTTATTCCAAGCTGAAATAAAGTCACGCTCAAATTTATCCTTAGCATCATCACTGGCATAAACCTCAGCTAAAGCACGAAGTTGCGAGTTTGATCCAAATGCCAAATCAACCCTGGTTGCAGTTCTAACTTTATCACCAGACACTCTATCAACACCCTCGTATGAGTTACCAGTTCCATTTGGTTTCCATGCAACTGACATATCAAGCAATGTAACAAAATAATCATTTGATAATTGATTGGGATTATCCGTAAAAATACCATAATCATTATTGCTTATTCCCAATGATCTCATTCCACCCAAAAGGACGGTCATCTCTGGAGCAGTTAAGCCGAGCAACTGTGATTTATCAAGCATCATTTCTTCAGCTGGTATATTAGATTTTGCATCAAGATAATTTCTGAATCCATCTGCTACAGGTTCCAGTACAGCAAAAGAATCGGCATCAGTCTGCTCCTGTGTTGCGTCGCCACGACCAGGAGTAAATGGAACTTCGGCTCCTGAAGCCTGCTCAATCCCTACATTTCCTGCAAGCACAATTACATCAGCAATTGAAGCGCCGGTATCTGCAGAAATCTTCTCAAAGGCTGATAAAACTTTTTCAAGTTGCTTAGGCTTATTAGCTTCCCAATCTTTTTGCGGAGATAGACGAATCCTCGCTCCATTTGCCCCACCTCTAAGATCAGAATTTCTAAAAGTTGAAGCACTTGCCCAGGCTGTTTCTACCATTTCCTGAATAGAAAGACCGGAAGCAGATATAGCTTCTTTAACCGCACTAACATCATAATCAGTGTTACCGGCTGGAACGGGATCTTGCCAAATAAGCTCCTCATCAGGAACTTCTGGTCCAAGGTATCTTCCCTTTGGTCCCATATCTCTATGAAGAAGTTTAAACCAAGCTCGTGCAAAGGCATCAGCAAAGTCTTCAGGATTCTCATGGAAACGTTTTGATATTTTGTTATATTCTGGATCGGTTCTTAAAGCCATGTCAGCTGTGGTCATCATTGTTGGAACTTTAACTGATGAGTCCTCAGCATCTGGAGCTTTATCTTCATCTTTTTGATCAACTGCATGCCAGACTATAGCTCCAGCTGGAGTTGTTGCTTGCTCCCATTCATAGCCAAATAATAGATCAAAATATCCATTATCCCACTGGGTTGGATTTGCAGTCCATGCTCCTTCAAATCCACTGGTTATAGTATCGCTACCCTTCCCAGATCCATATGAGCTAGTCCATCCAAAACCCATTTCTTCAATAGATGCGCCTTCTGGTTCAGCTCCAACATTTGAATCAGGGCCAGCTCCGTGACCTTTACCAAAGGTGTGGCCTCCTGCAACAAGTGCAACAGTCTCCTCGTCATTCATTGCCATGCGTCCAAAAGTTTCTCTGATATCAACAGCACTTTTTAACGGATCAGGCTCTCCATCAGGACCCTGAGGATTAACATAAATTAAACCCATTTGAACTGCCCCAAGAGGATTAGCTAGATCCCTAACTCCACTGTATCTCTCGTTAGTGAGCCACTCTTTTTCAGCACCCCAATTAATTTCTTCTTCAGGAGCCCAAATGTCTGGACGACCTCCTCCAAATCCAAAGGTTTTTCCTCCCATTGATTCAATGGCAACATTACCAGCTAGGATCAATAAATCTGCCCAACTAATTTGTTTTCCATATTTTTGCTTAATTGGCCAAAGAAGCCTTCTAGCCTTGTCTAAGTTTCCGTTATCAGGCCAACTGTTAAGAGGTGCAAATCTTTGAGCACCTGTGCCTCCGCCACCTCTTCCATCTCCAATACGATATGTGCCGGCAGCATGCCATGTCATTCTGATAAAAAATGGTCCGTAATGACCATAATCTGCAGGCCACCAATCTTGAGAATCCGTCATTAAATCGTTTAAATCTTTTTTAAGAGAATCATAATCAAGCTTTTTAAATTCTTCAGCATAATCAAAATCACTACCCATAGGATCGCCTTTTTGATCATGTTGGTGAAGAATATTTAAGTTTAATTGGTTAGGCCACCAATCCTTATTAGATGTTCCAGTCGAACTATTTGAAGATAGGCTTCCGTGCATCACTGGACATTTACTTTCTGTTTCTTTACTCATAGTTTAATTCCAAATTAATATTAAATTTTTACCGCAAAAAGCTGTGGTATCAATTAGCTTACAGATATTATATGTATTGGTAAATATATAAAAAAAGAATGTTATATTCGATTTTATAAATGATAATTAAAGGCAACTTATGCTTACTCTTAGACAAATTGATTATGCTTTAGCGGTTGCAAGGAATCTACATTTTAAAAAAGCTGCCGAGGAATGTTTTATTTCACCTTCAACCCTTAGCAATGCCATTAGTGAATTAGAGGCTCAATTGGGTGTAAAAATTTTTGAAAGAAGCAATAAGAAAGTTATCGTAACAAATCTTGGGCAGGAGATATTAGCTAAAGCAAGAAAAATAAAATTAGAAGTCCACAATATTCATGAACTTGCGCAGCATAACTCAGCGGGTCTTAGCCGCTCTCTATCAATTGGTATCATTCCCACAATTAGTCCATATTTTCTTCCAATTGTTCTGCCTAAACTTCAAAAGGAATTCTCTAATCTGAAATTAAAGATAGAGGAAGGTCAATCTCAAATTCTTACTAATAGGGTGAAGGAAGGTGAGTTGGATATGGCCATTCTGGCTTTACCATACGATGTTCAGGGCCTCCTAAGCTTTAAATTTTGGGAAGAGGACTTTTTTTGGGTTTCACATAGTCTTAATAAGAATGCTGGAAAATCTGAAATAAGAGCATCGGAACTAGAGCATTCAGAACTTATGCTTCTTGAAGATGGTCATTGCCTAAAAGATCATATTTTAGACGCATGCAATATTTCCTCTTCATCTCAATATTCCCTCAAAGCCTCAAGCTTAAATACACTTATTCAATTAGTGAAAGGTAAAATGGGAACAACCTTGGTTCCGGAAATGGCTTTAAAAGAATTGGTCGGAAATAAAAAAGACTTATCTATTTCTCATTTAGCTGAGCCTGGGCCGCATCGTGAGATTGCTTTGATAACTAGACCAAATTATGCAGGAATGGAAAGTGTTGGGCTACTTATAGATTTCTTTGGTAAATCCTTAAAAGAATTCGATCAAGTTTAATTCTGCTCGGGGAGATCTAAGATATCTGTTTTTTTCCATTTGAGTGAAAAAGTTCGTGAGATAAACTTAGCAGCCTCCTCCCTAATCTCAATCACATCAGAGTAAATGATGCCCATATCTAATTTATAAGGTTTGTTATCTTGATCAAACATGTGACTTGCAATGCAATATGTTTCTCCCTTGTAAATATTTTCGTCCCATTCACCTTGAACATTCATCACTTGATGCATGGTACTTTGATAATTTTCAAGCTGCTTCATGGCAATTATAAAATTTTCTAAACCAATAATTTCAAACTCACCTAGCATTGAAAATTCCTCCCACATAATTGAACTCAATGAAGTAAACCTTCTTTGATCAATAATGGAAGCATATAAGTTTGATAGTTTGGATGGGATCAAATCTTTTCTCATGATTTTTTAACTTCAGAAATAAGTCTTAACACCTTATAGATATCATCAGGCGCTTGAACAAAATTAATTGGAAAAACTTCTACCTCATCAAGGCCGGCAGCCATGGATTTTTCTAATTCTTTAAGCGTTAAATCTATATTCGGCGCTCCATTCTCATCAACACATGTAGGAAGTTGACCTCGAATTCTGGGCTGATCTTTTCTGCCTTCTGTTATAAAGGCTTCAGATAGAATTTCTCTTCCTGCTGAAATAAAGTCTCGGCTGGTCTTAATAGGAATCCAGCCATGCCCTACTTTTGCAATTCTTTGGGCATTCTCATGTGTCATCTTTAAACCAAATAACAAGGGTAAATCCTGACCTTGGACTGGAAGGGGGTGGCACCAAATATCATCAAAATTAAAATGTTTCCCATGAAAAGAAATTGGGCTATCTTGCCAAAGAGATTTACATATATCTAAAGTTTCCCAAAATATTTCAGAGCGGTCATCAAAACTCACTCCTGCTGCATCAAATTCTTCTTTTTGCCACCCCAAACCCACTCCAAGCTCCAATCTACCTTTGGAAATAGTATCTAAAGTGGCGACTGTCTTAGCAAGAAGGGCTGGATTTCTTAATGGTGCAATTAGGATTGCAGTTGCCAAATTAATTTTAGATGTATTAGAGGCAATCATCGTAAGCAAAGATAATGGTTCGAACCAAGGAGCCTCAGATGGGAGTGGAAATTTTCCAAATGGATATTTATGAAGATTTTTTCCCATTACCACATGATCTGTAACACTCACTGAATCAAAACCTAGCTCCTCACCCATCTGAGAAATTTCAATATATGATGAAATATCTCCACCATAAAAATTTTCCAACCCAAAAAGACCTAAAACTAACTTCATAGAACTGACCATTTTTATTTGATTGTACGAATATTTTTCATCTATTGCACTTTAATGAACATAATTACAATTTATAAAATTAGAATCAAAGCAAGAAACGATAGAAGTATCTTCAATGCAATATTAAAACTTTCATAAGGGATTAAAGAGATTATAGCTTTAGCTAATACTGCGCCTGCAAATCCAGCAATAGCTAAAATTATTATAAAGAATAGGTATTCTCCAATTGAAAATCCAAAAAAATACATAAATAAAAGGATTTTTATAGAGTGTTGATAAATCATGACAGCACCATGATTTGCAACTAGTGATTCAGGATTTAAGTTCTTTGAACGCATGTAGGCTGTAACCAAGGGGCCATTTGCACCGATAAAAATACCAGCAAAACCCGAAATCAGTCCGCAGAACCAATCATTCTTCATGATTGAAAGTATAAAATTATCTAATGGCGCCCAAGTAAAAAATAAGATTGTTCCTGCAATCAACCATATGAGTACTTGCTCTGATATAGCTCCAAATAATAATATTCCTCCAACGGACCCAACGGTGGTAGCAACAAGGATATTTTGAATTAAATGCCATTTAAAAAATTTTCTATATACGAATGTCCTTGATAAATTATTTGATAATTGTATCGCTCCATGCAAGGGAATAAGAGTTCCAGGAGAAAAAGATTGTGCTAACGCAACAAGCATAATTATTCCCCCTCCAACACTAAATATAGAAGTTAACAAAGAGGTTGCAAAAGATAGAGCGGCAAAAAAACTTATGAACTCTAAAGACATATAAGAGTGTGTTTTAACTATAAAGGAATTAAGATTAACACATGAAAAATATAGATCAGATCATAAAAACACTAACTCTAGATGAAAAAGTTTCCTTATTAAGTGGATTTAATTCTTGGTATACCAACAAGATTGAAAAAAAGAATATTCCAAGCATAAAAATGTCAGATGGGCCTAACGGAGTTCGAGGCGATTCTAATTCGGGCAAATCTTCAGCTTGTTTTCCTTGCGCAATATCAATAGGTTCTACGTGGGACCTATCTCTAATCAAGGATATTGGCATTGCATTGGGTGAAGAAGCGCAGGCAAAAGATGTGGATGTTCTATTGGGGCCTACTATCAATATTCATAGGCATCCTTTGGGAGGAAGACATTTTGAGAGTTTTTCTGAGGACCCATTTTTGACTGGAAAAATTGCAACCAATTACGTTCAGGGTGTCCAATCTAAAAACGTAGCAGCTTGTTTAAAACATTTTGTTGGAAATGATACTGAGTATGAACGTCACTCCATAAGCTCAAATATAGATGCGCAGACTTTAAGAGAAATTTATTTATTGCCATTTGAAATGGGTATCAAAGAAGGCAATGCAAAAGTTGTAATGAGTGCATATAACAAATTAAATAATATTTTTTGTAGTTCGCATCAAGATCTGTTAATCAAGATCTTAAAAGAAGAATGGGGTTTTGATGGGTATGTAGTTAGCGATTGGGGAGCAGCGCTTGAAACTATCGAAAATGCCAATGGTGGTTTAGACCTTGAAATGCCTGGACCCAGTAATGTCTGGGGCAAAGCATTAATTGATGCAGTGAGAATCAGTGAGGTTTCTGAGAAATTGATAGATGACAAAGTTAAAAGAATTTTAACTGTGGCTGAGTTCTCAAATAGATTTCAAAAACCAGAAATTAAAGCCGAGCAAGCTATAGATCAACCTAAACATAGATTACTGTTAAGAAAAGCGGCAGCTGATGGGATGGTTTTATTAAAAAACGAAGGTTCGCTGCCTTTGAAAAAAAATATTAAAAAATTAGCTGTGATTGGACCAAATGCCTTGGAGGCTCAAATCATTGGTGGAGGTAGTGCAAGTTTAAGGCCGCATTATCAAATTCACCCACTTGAAGCAGTGCAAGAAAGACTTGGGCATGAGGCAGAAATTCTATATTCAAAGGGCTGCCATACTCACAAGTATCTTCCAAAAATAAATGAAGAGCTCATGGAAGAAAAAGACGGTTTCTTGGTTGAATACTTTGATGGAAATCAATTTGATAAGAATTTAATTTTAGAGGAACACTTAACAGGTAGTAAGTTTTGGGTTTTTGAAGGTTTTGCCAAAGATGTGCTTTCAAATGAAAAAAGACCAAATATCTCAGTAAAGTTTTCATGTAAATATAAGCCTGATATTTCTGGCTTGCATGAATTTGAAATTTTTGGCATTGGAAAATGTCGTTTATTGATTGATGGGAATGAGCTAATTGATAATTGGACTAGCATGGATCCTGGCGAGGCATTTTTTACCTTTGGCTCTGCTTCAAAAAAAGGAGTCATAAATTTACAAAAAGGAGAAACTTATAAAATTGAGGTTCAGTATAATTTTGAAGGAAATTTTCCAGCAGTTTATATAGGATGCCAAACTCCTGATGAGGTAGATATTTTTCAAGAGGCTCTAGAAACAGCTTCTAATGCAGATGAAGTTATCTTGATTGTTGGAACTAATTCGGACTGGGAAACAGAGGGAAATGACAGAGCTGATTTCAATTTACCTGCAAATCAAAATAAATTAATTGAAGCAATATTAGAAGCCAATCAAAACACAATCGTTGTGATCAATACCGGTTCTCCGATTCATATGCCATGGGAAAAGAAAGCAAAAGCTATCATTCAAACATGGTTTGCCGGACAAGAGTTTGGAAATGCTTTGGTTGATATTTTATCGGGAGAAGTCAACCCATCGGGTAAATTACCAACATCCTTTCCAGTTAAAATAGAAGATACTCCTGCATATAAACACTATCCTGGAAAAGATTTACAGATGAACTATGAAGAAAAACTTTTAGTTGGTCATCGATGGTATGAAGCAAATTCAATCAAGCCATTATTTTGTTTTGGTCACGGATTATCATATACAAGTTTCAATTATAAAAATCTAGAAGTTGCTACCGGTAGTGATTTTGTCGTCACATGTAAGTTTGAAATTCAGAATACTGGGGATATTTCTGGGTTAGAAATAGCGCAATGTTATGTGGGCCCTGCAAGCCCTATTCCCGGTGAACCTTGCAAGACTTTGCAGGGTTTTATTAAAGAAGAAATTGGTGCCCATGAGCTTAAAAAAGTAGAGATTAAACTAGGGCCAAGAAATTTTTCTTTTTGGTCGGTGGAGACTAATGCTTGGCAAATAAGAGAGGGCTCATATCAAATCCTAATTGGATCCTCCTCAGAAAATATACTTTTACAAGCCAATATTAACCTTGAGCAAGCTCTTGAAGTTCGCTAGCAGTTAATTCAAGTTGAGTGGCTTGAATAGAGCTGCTAGATTCAGAGATTGTTCTAGGTCCAATTAAAGGGAAAATTAGCTCAGATGTTTTTAATACATAAGCTAGAGCAATTTGAATAGGCTGCACATTTCTTTCTTTTGCCATTTCAAAACACACCTGCCTTCTTTGTAAATTTTTTGCATGGTGCCAAACTCTCATTTCTTCATCTAGGGTAGGATTTGAGAAATGCTCATTCGACATAATCTCTTTTTTCTTAATGAAAAAACCTCTAGCTTGAGATGACCATGGAAATAATATGATCTGCTCATCAAGAAGGTATTTTAAATATTGATCATTAACACCAACACAACCGGGCCATACCGGTTCAATCATCTCAGCTAAACTAAAATTATTGCTGAGGACTGTAAAAGGTTCTTTTGCTGTTTTAACAGCATAATTTCTTGCTTCTGAAAATCTATCCATCTCCCAATTCGAAGCTCCTATTAGATTCACCAAACCTTCATTTTTTACTTCAGCTAACGCATCGATAAATTCATCCACTGGAATATCTGGGTTGTCTCTATGCAAACAAAAAATATCAAGCTTTGAAATCTGCAGACGGTCCAAAGACTCGAGAACTTGAGGGCGAATATACTTGGGCTCACACTCAGGTGTATGAGCTCCCTTACCAAGAACTATTACATCTTTTTCAACGTTCCTAGCATTGATCCAATCACCAAGATACTTATCACCCATTCCGTGGTTGTAGATGAAAGCGGTGTCAAAAATTCTGCCTCCAGATCCATAAAAATGATCAAACATAGTAAATGCATGCAGATCAGAGGTCTGATTATCGCAACCTAATGCTAGTCTTGAACCGAGTTTGATTAGTCCCGGGAGGACATATTTTTCAAGATTGGATTCTTGAAGTAAATATGCTGTTGATAGCAAAATTGGTGAGTTTTTAATTTGAGCCTTGGGGCAATCAATCTTCATTTCTTGTCGCCAGTGATCTAACCAGAACATGTTGCTTTGAGTTTCAGCATGACATATAAGTTTCGATTCTATTTTGGATTCTAAAATACACTTAGCAGCATGCTCTATCTCTCTTGAAAACAAACCAGTCTCATCAATGCATTTAATTTCTTTGCTACTCCTGCCTTCGTGAGATAGATGAATGGATGAAATGCCCTCATGAAACTGCCCACAATGCCATGGATCAGAAATAGAAATAGAATATTTACCATTTGATATTACAAGATTGTTTGAAAAGTCCTCATTAATGGCGCAACTAATTTTTGCTTCAATCAAATCAGAAAAAATCAAATGCGCATGTGATTGAAGATCGACTCCCGTCTCATCTATTTGACCGGTTGCAGAAAGACTTTTTGGATCTGCAAAAGCAAGTCCCTGCAATTGACCAGCTATTAATTTGACCATTGTTAATGGATAGCATCCAACATCTAATATTGCTCCACCACCTAACTCAGGATTTCTGAGTCTGTGTGTTGAAGGAACATCCGCTTTAAACCCAAAAGAAGCCTCTATCATAATTTTTGCTTTTGCATCTGATAAAAAATTTAAATTATCTAAAATATTTTTTGTCTGCGGGTGTGTTCTATACATAAAAGCCTCCATCAAGAAAACATTTTTTGAATTAGCAAGATCTAATAAAACCATGCTTTCAAAGGCATTCATCGTAAACGGCTTCTCACAAAGGACATGTTTTTTATTTTTGATCCCTTCTAATGCATAAAAAAAATGTTCGCTATGAGGGGTTGCGATATAAATAGCGTCTAAGTCTTTGTGAGACAAAAAATCATCCAGCTGATGATACGAGTCTATATTGAACTTATCAGCAAAATTATCAGTCTTGCATGGATCTCTTCCATAAACGCTGATGAGTTTTGAGTTTTTCGCATTTTTAATTGAATAAGAAAATGCATTGGCAATCGAGCCTGGCCCAATTATCCCCCAATTAATTTTAGGCATTGTCTAGTTTTCTTAAGTTTATCTCTTGGATTAATTGTTGATGAAAGCTTCTGTCTATTGGATAAAAAGAAACCAAAATAAAGCTAATAAAAATTCCTGTTAAAGGTATCCAAGTCATAATAAATTTTAATCCAGATAAGGTTTCCTCAGTTTGAATTTGATTTGGCTCAAACCCAATTTGGGTCAATGCCATACCCAGAAGAAGCGCTGCGAATGCTATAGCTCCCTTTTGAGCAAAAGTCATAAAGCCATACAAAGATGACTCTGTTCTAACTCCTGTTTTCCATTCCCCATACTCAATAGTATCTGGAAGCATCGACCAAAATAAAACTCCGGTCGCTCCATTTCCAATTCCAATAAATCCTAACAAAATAAGCAACTCATTTAGTGAGCTAATTGGGTAAAAGTAAAAAACTAAAAAGCCCACTAACAACAATGCCATTGCAGCCATCCAAGAATTTCTCTTACCAATCTTTAGTGCAGCATATGCCCAAAAAGGTATAGCTAGAAGCGCTGCTCCACTGCTAACTCCTAGGATTAAGCCTTGATATTCATGAAGGTCTAAAGAGTACTTAACAAAATAAATTAAGTTGTTATTGAACATAATAGAGGTAGATCCAAGTATTAAGATTGATCCAAACACAATCCAAAATGGATAATTTTTTGCAACTGATTTGGATACTTTTGAAAAACTTGGTATCAGAGATGGGCTAAAATTAAATTCCCTTTCTTGAACAAAACGAACGGTGATGCTTAAGACTAAAATTGCTGCAAGCCCGCAGACCATTCCGAAAAAAATAAAGCCTATCGCTTCATCGCCTCCCCCAAACCACAAAACAATTGGAAATCCTAAAGCTGAGACTGAAAGAGTGCCAAATGAAGCTCCAATCATACGAGCTGTAGTAAGTTTTGTTCGCTCATCACTGTCATCAGTAATTCTTGCAGTAAGAGAGGAATATGGAACGCTAACAATCGTAAAGCATGTTCTGTGAACCAAATTAACTGTTAACAAGAAAATAAATAGCACCGCCCCTTCAAATGGAGGGACCCAGAAAAGTAATATAAATGATAAGGCTAATGGAATTGACCCATAAAAAATATAAGGTCGATAGCTACCCATTTTGGTTCGCGTTCTTTCTGCAAGATACCCCATAAATGGATCTGTAACTGCATCCCAAGCAATACCAAGGGCATATATCCATCCTGCTAATAATGGAGTTATGCCAACCACATCTGTATAGAAATAAAGTAGATACAAACCTACCCCACTCCAATATAAGCATATGGCATAGTCTCCAATACCATATGCCGCTCTAACTTTATTTGAAACTGAGTTTGAGATCATAAATATTTATTGACTATAACAGTCTTATCTCTTGTTGGTAAAATTTGATGAGTGCATTAGTATAAAAACAAACTTATTGTAAAAATTTAAAGATATATGAGGGAGAATACAGAATATTCTGAAGGCTTCGCTGAGAATAATGGGGTAAAAATTTTTTATCGTGACTATGGTCCTGCTGAGGGAGATCCTGTTCTCATGGTTCATGGATTGGGGGCTCAACTGGTACATTGGCCGCCACACCTAATTCAGTTTTTGCAGGACCACAATTTCAGGCCTATAACCTATGACAATAGAGATGTTGGTTTGTCTTCAAGGTTTTCAGGCACTCCATCTTTTATTCTGGATTACATAAAGTACTTTTTAAGATTGCCAATTAATTCAGAATATACAATTGATGACATGGCTGAAGATGGGATCAAGCTTCTTGAGAAATTAAGCATTAATCAAGCGCATGTCATAGGTACCTCAATGGGTGGAATGATTGCACAAATTATCAGCGCTCAATATCCAAATAAAGTTAAATCCTTCACCTTGATTGCTTCAACAGCCTCTACCCCAAGTCCAATGAATGCTCCTACAAAATCAGTTAGAGACCTTATGTTAGAAAGATCAAAAAATCCTAATGCATCAGTCGAAGAAGTCATTAAAAGAGAGATAAAAATTGTTACCCTCATTGGTATGGAAGGTCGAGTGGTTGATACTCCAGAATTTAGGAAAGAAACAATTCAAAATTTAAAGCGAGCACAAGACGGTTCTGGTTATGCAAGACAATTATTATCAATACTAGCCTCAAAAGATAGGCTAAAAAAAATACAGAAGATCAAAGCGCCAACTTTAATTATTCACGGTAAAAATGATCCCATGATACGGCCAAAGAATGCTTATAAAATGCATAAACTGATACCACATAGCAAGCTTAAAATTATTGAAAATATGAGGCACTTGATTGAACCAGAAATTCTTCTTCAATTCGAAAAGGATCTGCTAGATCACTTACACCTTGCATCCCCACCCCATTAAAGCCGGTATAAAAAGTCGATACTAAATTTCCTTTCCTAGCTAGAAAATTACAAGAGACTCATTAATCCCAAATACGCATTAATCCCTCTTGCGCAGTTGATGCAACTAATTTTCCAGTCTTTGTATATATTGATCCACGAGAAAATCCTCTTGCATTTTGTGATATGGGGCTATGCATGTGATGCAAAATCCAATTATTAAAATTGACTTTTCCGTGGAACCACATCACATGATCTAGGCTTGCGCTCTGAAATTTTTTAGACATAAAATTTACCTCATGGGGGTTAACCGCTGCCCCGAGAAGCCCCATGTCAGAAACATATAATAACAATGCTTGGTGAATTCGTTCATCTACCGGCAGTTTTCCTGTTGGCTTCATCCAAGTGCTTCTGTATGGAGGGAGTTTTTCAGCCTTTAGCAGGTCAACAGGCTCAACTTGCCTTGTTTCAATCTCTCTCTCCCTTAGCCACATTGGTAAATAATCTTTCGGTATTTTTGATTGTAAATCTTTTCTTAGCTCCAAATCGCTCTTTAAATTCTCTGGACCCTCAATCTTAGGCATTTTGATTTGATGGCTCAGACCTTTTTCTCTCTTCTGAAAAGATATAGAACAACTGAAAATTGCCTCTCCATTTTGAATTGCATTTACTCTTCTTGTAGTAAAACTCTTACCGTCTCTAATTCTATCTACTTCAAATATGATATTTTGCTTGAAATCTCCAGGTCTAAGAAAATATGAATGAAAAGAATGAACCATTCTTCCTTTCTCTACAGTTTGATAGCCTGCAATTAAGCATTGCGCCATGATTTGGCCACCAAAGATCCTTTGAAAGCCAACACTTTGGCCGGTCCAAGAATATAAATCTCTATCTATCCTGGTGAGATCAAAAAGTTTGAGAGTATTTTTAAGCGCTTTGCCCATGATTTTAAAAAAGGTGTAATTTAATAAAAATTTATCTTACATTGATTCAATAAAAACTAGAACTTTATCCTTGCAAAAGTTAGCATAGTCATCCGATAACTAAAAAAAATATCATGATTAATTCTGAAAGAATATCCCTGCCCGAAAAGCCTGATCAAAAATTTAATGTTAAAAAAACTTTTGGCATTGAATCTGATCTTGAGGTCAAAGGTTTTAAAGAAAAGACAGAATGGGTTCCAACTATAGATAATACCTATATCTTTGATAGAGACACTACTCTTGCAATTTTAGCTGGGTTTGAACATGACCGCAGGGTTATGATTCAAGGCTATCACGGCACTGGAAAATCTACTCACATTGAACAAGTTGCGGCGCGATTGAATTGGCCCTGTGTTCGAATCAATCTAGACAGTCATATCAGTAGAATTGATCTTCTTGGAAAAGATGCAATTGTTTTAAAGGATGGAAAACAGATTACTGAATTTAAAGAAGGGATATTACCTTGGTCCATTCAAAATCCAGTTGCAATTGTCTTTGATGAATATGATGCTGGCAGACCAGATGTGATGTTTGTTATTCAAAGAATTCTTGAGGTGGAAGGTAAATTGACTCTACTTGATCAAAATCAAGTAATCTCTCCTCATTCAAGTTTTAGACTTTTTGCTACGACGAACACTGTTGGCATGGGAGATGTAACAGGCCTTTATCATGGAACTCAGCAAATTAATCAAGGGCAAATGGATAGATGGCACATATTGTCAACACTGAACTATCTTGAAGGCTCCCACGAACTCAATGTTGTCATTGGTAAGGTCCCTGAGCTAAAAGCAGCAAAGGACAAAGCTCTTATTAAGAGTATGATTCAGCTCGCCAACTTAACTAGACAGGGTTTTGTAAATGATGATATATCATCATTAATGTCTCCGAGAACTGTAATTACATGGGCTCAGAACTATATTATTTTTAATGACATTCAACATTCATTTAGATTATCGTTTCTTAATAAGTGTGATGAAGCAGAAAGACCAATAGTAGCTGAGTATTTTCAAAGGTGTTTTGGAGAAGATCTTCTAGAAAGTCATAATCCAGAAACCTAATTGATGAGTTGGGTTAAAAATAGGGAGGAATTTAAGCAAGCTGTCCTTGCAACCGCTAAAGCGATATCTGGTCAATCAGATCTAAACAGTTCATCACAAGCCTCAAGCAGGCCTCCCTCTCAGTCTGAAATTGCTTTACATTATCCACCTCGATCATCTTCTCATGTTGATTCATGGAGAGGTGAGTCAGATTTTCAAATTTTTTGGCACACGCATCATAAAGAATATCCAACTCTCAAAATGCCAAAAAATGCTAGAGACTTTTTCATGGAGCTTGAGTTATCAAGAGTTGAAATTCTTGGTGGAGACGCTTTCCCTGGCGCCAAGAAAAATCTCAATGCATATTTAGAAACGCAAGCAAAGAAAGGTATGGATAATAAAATTCCAGCCTTAAATCCTTTGGCTGCTAATTTATGGTTAAAAAAACTTAATGGCGAAACTCTATCCAAAGAAAGTGAGTCAACTGTAAATGCTTTTCTTGCATCTATCCCTGTAAAAATTGACAACGCAGGATTAAAGCTCCTTGCGGTCAAAAATTCTCAACAAGATTTCCAGTCGATTGCTCTAGAACTAATGAAGGACCTAGATTTAATGCATGAACCTGAGACTCAAGGAGATAATGAATCACAGCAGGATGAACCTTCACCAGAAGAAGAGCAAAGCTCAGACAGTCAACATGAAGACCCTGATCAAAACAATGACGATCAAGTAATAGAAGCTCAAGCTGAGGGTCAAGAAGATGAGCAGAATGATATGCTTGAGGAATCACAAGTTCCAATTGACTCTACCTCAATTGATGAAGAAATAGATCTAACTAGAAATTTTCGTGAAGATCTTGATTCAACAGCTCATGAAGATTACAGAATTTTTACCACTCAGTTTGATGAAATCATTCATGCTATTGAGCTGGCTACTCCAGAAGAAGCTAATAGATTAAGATTACAGCTTGATCAATTAATAGCGCCACACCAAACCACCATAGGAAAATTAGCTAATAGATTGCAGCGCCTTCTTCAAGCTCAGCAAAATAGAAGTTGGAACTTCAACCTAGAGGAGGGCTTATTAGATACGGCTCAGCTTCATAGAGTGATAACAAAGCCGGGTGATTCATTAAGTTTTAAACAAGAAAGCGAAAGTAAATTTAAAGATACAGTAGTTTCTTTATTAGTAGATAGTTCTGGTTCTATGAGGGGGCGTTCTATGACCCTTGCTGCTATATGTGGAGATATTATTGGGAGCACCTTAGAAAGATGTTACGTCAAAACAGAACTACTAGGCTTTACTTCAAAACATTGGAAAGGAGGAGACTCAAGAAAAGCTTGGGTCAATCAAGGGAGTCCATCAAACCCTGGTCGATTGAATGACCTTAGGCATATTATTTTTAAATCAGCAGATGACAGTTTTAGAAAAGCAAGAAAAAGCTTTGGGATAATGTTGAGGGAGGGTCTTTTAAAAGAAAATGTAGATGGTGAAGCTTTGGCTTGGGCTCATCAAAGATTAATTAAACGCAATGAAGAAAGGAAAATTTTGATTGTAATATCTGATGGTGCGCCTGTTGATGACAGCACACTTTCAACAAATCATAGCCTTTTTTTAGATAATCACTTACGACAAATCATTTCATCTATTGAAACACAAAGTAATGTTGAGCTTCTAGCAATTGGCATTGGGCATGATGTTACTAAATACTATGAGAAGTCGATAACCATTAATAGAGCGGAAGAATTGGCAGAGGCCCTTCTCGAAAAATTAACCGATCTATTCAATGGCTAAAAAAAAGCTTATAATAACTAATGTTTACACTGTAAACATTTTTAAGATTTTGAGGTAAATATGAAAATTACAAAAGCTGAAGGGCCGCCAAAAGATATATTATATTTTGAAAATGAGTTAAATCTAACTTCAGAGCAAGTCGAAGATGTAGCGGAAATATTTAATACTCCATTAACAGGAGCTTATAACTGGGATTACACTGTAGCAGACAACAGGATAAAGAAACTTTATGAACTTGGTAAAGAGCTAAATTGGAATGGTTCAATAGATCTCAATTGGGATTACAATCATCCAGCTAATGAGAGAATCGTGCAGGCTGATGAAGAGTTGCCTCATGAAACTTTAGAAGCATATGAAAGCCTTAGTGAAGAAGAAAAGATTGAGTTTGATCGTCATGATGCAGCAGAGCTATTAAGTCAATTTCTTCATGGAGAACAAGGAGCACTGCTTGTAGCATCTCAATTAACCTCGTGTGCACCTACATATAATGCAAAATTATACGCCGCTTCGCAGACTTTCGATGAAGCTAGGCATGTTGAAGTTTTTAATAGATATCTTCAAGAAAAAATAGGTATGCACTACCCTATCAACAAAAATTTAAAACTCCTTTTGGATAAAATCCTAACCGATGAGAGATGGGACCTTAAGTTCATTGGAATGCAAATTGTTATTGAGGGGCTTGCTCTGGCTGCTTTTCAAATGCTTAAGGGCCTGTCAAAAGATCCATTGCTTACGCAATTACTTCATTATGTTATTAGGGATGAAGCCAGACATGTAACATTTGGAATCAACTATTTAGAGGATTTCATCAAAACACTAAGTCCTGAAGAAATTGAAGATAGAGCTGAATTTGCATATGAGGCTTGTGTAATTTCAAGAGAAAGGTTAATTAACACTAAAGCCATGCAAAAATACTTAAAAATGTCAGAAGATGAGGCAAGAGAATTTGCATTGTCCACTTCTGCTAATACAACATTTAGAAATTTCTTATTTTCAAGAATCATGCCAAACCTTTCTAGAATTGGGTTGCTAACTGATAAAGTAAGACCAAAATTTGAAGCCCTAGGATTACTAGAGTATGAAAATGCTCCAGATGATTTTGAGTGTGACTGGGATGAACTTGAAAAGCCTTTAGAAAAATTTGGTGAAATTCCTCAAGCTATCTAAGCAATATTTAGTTGTATCTCTACTTTGTAGTGGATGCTTATATGCATCTGTTCAAATTATTGAGCCTACTGAAAATGCCTACCAGGAGATTCAAGAAGCTCTGATCCTCGCTGAACCTGGTGACGTTATCAGGTTAACATCCGGAATATTTAAACTTGAAGATTCACTTTCATTGGACGTGCCTAATGTGCAAATTGAGGGTGAAGGAATGGACCAGACAATCCTTGACTTTAGTAATCAACAAAGTGGTGCTCAGGGACTAAGTGTTACTTCTAATAACGTCACTCTTCAAGACTTTTCAGTCCAAAATGCAAAGGGAGACGCAATTAAAGTTAAGGGCGTCACTAACATAAAATTTTTAAGAGTAAAAACAGAATGGACTGATGGACCCAAGCCAGAAAATGGAGCCTATGGCTTATATCCGGTTGAATCTACCAATGTTCTCATTGATGGTTGCGTTGCTATTGGAGCCTCTGATGCAGGAATTTATGTTGGTCAATCAACGAATATTATTGTGCGGAATAGTAGAGCTGAATATAACGTGGCTGGAATTGAGATCGAAAATTCATATTTTGCAGATGTATATAATAATCTTGCCACTAACAATACAGGCGGTATCTTAGTTTTTGATTTACCTGGACTGCCACAACAGGGTGGTCATCATGTCAGGGTATTTAACAATCGTTCGATTGGAAACAATACAGATAACTTTGCACCTGAAGGAAATATTGTAGGTGAAGTTCCAAGAGGTACCGGGATCATTATTCAGGCAAACTCTGATGTAGAAATTTTTAATAATGAAATTGGTGATAATGATACTGTGAATATTGCAGTTGTAACATACGCTAATGAAACAGATGATAAGACTTACTACCCTCACCCGAAATCAATACAGATACATGGCAATATATTTGGGCACACTGGATATAATCCTGACACCAGCAAAGGTGATCTAGCGCAAATTCTTTATGATCTATCTAATGGAAACATGCCAGATATTTTTTGGGATGGACTAGTGCCTCTCTCCCAGATCATCTTAGGCCAACCCGATGAAGAAAAAATAATTATTACAAACAATGGAGATGCAACAGTGCTTGCAATTAAGCCAATAGGCTTCATGCTTCCATTTCTTGAGCCAGCAACTCTCGATATTACCGAGTTTGATGGAGTGGTGACACCACTGGCAAAAGTTGAATTTAATGAAAATTTTTAAAAAATTTTATTTTTTTATTTTGTTATTAAGCTGTATTGAAATAACAGCTCAGAATATTTCAAAAAATAACTTTACAAAATTCCCACTACATCTATCTGAATTCGGTTTTTTTTCTGACTTGCGCAATCAAATTCCTGTCAAAGGAGTTCATCCCTATTCACTTGTAAGTCCTCTATTTTCTGATCACACAGATAAACTGAGATTCGTATATATTCCTGAGGGAGAAAAATTAGGCTATGTCAAAAATAAAGTTTTTATTTTTCCAGTTGGCTCAACCCTTATAAAAACATTTGCATATCTTAATCAAAATGGTCCTTTGCCTAAGCAATTATTAGAAACACGTTTACTGATTAATACCGATGAGGGTTGGAAAGCTCTGAGCTATGTATGGAATGAAGATCAAACCGATGCTAAGCGATCAATTGCAGGAGCTACAATTTTAACGACTTTTATAAGTTCAGATGGAGAAATAATTGATATTAGATATCGAGCTCCTAACCAAAATCAATGTAAAGAGTGTCATCAAGCTAATAAAGTGATGACTCCGATTGGTCCAAAACCAAGAAACATGAATAAAACTGTTGAATATGCTTCAGGTGAAATGAATCAACTGCTACATTGGGCAGCGCTCGGCTGGATTAATGAGAAGATTAAAACACAATTTATATCTAGTTATGCTGATATCAATGCTGAACTAAATGATCGAGCGCGTGCTTATTTGGATATTAATTGTGGACATTGCCATATTGCGGGTGGTTCAGCAGATACTACAGGCTTGTATTTAAACTATGCCGAAAATAATAAAGAACAGCTGGGAATATATAAAAAGCCAGTTGCAGCCGGAAGAGCGAGCGGAAATCTTCAATACTCAATTGTGCCCGGGAATCCTGATAAATCAATAATGTTGTACAGAATGAAATCGCTTGATCCAGGAATAATGATGCCTGAATCTGGCAGAGCTTTAGCTGATGAAGCTGGCATTAAACTCATAACAAATTGGATAAATTCACTTTAGTCTTTAAATTTGTCCATGAGACCATAAATAATTCATAATAGGCAACAAATATAGAGTACTTAGGAGATTTTTTATGTCGAAACATTCTGCTTTAAATACCTTCGGTCGATCTGGAAATCCAGCATTTACAAAAAACTTTGATTCTACTGGTGCAATACCCCAATCTGAACGCATGACATTAGATGGGGCTGTTAACAAAACGGCTATCTTGCTAGCTCTCTGTTTTGGAGGAGCATTTATTGGATGGAATTTTCCTGCTCTTACTTTGCCAGGTTTGATTATTGGTACCATTCTTGCCTTTGTAACAATTTTTAGAAATCCTTCTAAAGCAGGAGCTACTGCACCATTTTATGCAGGATTTGAAGGTATTGCTCTTGGAGGAATAACGGTTTTTGCTGAAATGCAATATCCTGGAATAGGTATACAAGCTATTGGGCTTACTTTTGGAATTCTTGCATCATTACTATTCTGTTATAAGAGTGGAATTATTAAACCTACTGAAAATTTTAGACTAATGATATTTTCAGCAACAATGGGAATAGCCCTGCTTTATTTAATTAGTTTTATAATGTCTTTCTTTGGCTCTGGTATTGGTTTCATACACTCTAATGGATTATTTGGAATAGGCTTCTCATTATTTGTGGTTGGTATAGCTGCGCTAAATCTTGTTTTAGATTTTGATTTTATTGAAGAAGGTGCTGAGCAAGGATTGCCTAAATATATGGAATGGTATGGTGCATTTTCATTAATGGTTACATTGGTATGGTTATATATTGAAATTTTGCGCCTATTAATGAAGTTGAGAAGCAGATAAATGAATGCTATTTTTTTTAGTCTTTTGGCTATCTTCTCGCTTTTTATATTTTTGAACCTTGGAAAAGTTAAGGCATCAAAAAAACAGATGGATAGGGATGACAGAATAAAATGGGGCAAAAGACGAAAAACTATTTTTCGTAATTCAAGAGATGGATCAAAAATCATAGAAGGCAAAGCTGAAGAAATTAATACTGATTCCAGAGAATAATGCTCGTAGCATTTGACTTTGGAATCACAAATACTGACATAGCTATTGATAATGAAGGTTCCACCCAATATTTAAGTATTCCAACGCCCAAAGAGAATTTAACCAAAGGTTTAATAAAAAATATAATCTCTCAAAATAAAATATCTCTCTCAGAGATAAGTGTGATTGGTGTGACTGGCGGAAAATCCTCAGATCTAGAAAATAATATTGACTCAATAAAATTGATAAAAGTAAATGAAATCGATGCTATTGGCTTAGGCGCAAGAAAGCTTTACCAACTTGCCGATGAATCAGCTTTGATAGTAAGTGCTGGCACTGGAACAGCCTGTGTTCATGTTGAAGGCAAATCATACAATCACCTTGGTGGAATTGCTGTTGGAGGTGGAATGCTAGAAGGCCTAGGGCACCTACTTTTCAAAAATTCAAATGGGCTCGAAATAAATGATTTTGGGAAAAAAGGACAAAGGGATAAATTAGATTTACTTATTGGTGATGTCGTAAATAAAATTGGCAACTTGTCTCCTGAAATAACAGCTGTTAATTTTGGACAGGCGCAGTCTTCTTTTGCAGATACAATGGAAAATACTGCAGCAGCTTTGTGCAATATGATTGGAGAAGTGATTGGAACTATGGCATACCTTAATGCTATCTTGGTTGGCTCAAAAAATGTATATTTTACTGGCCGAACTTCATATCTTTCATTGGTTGTTCAAGGCATTGAGGAAAGACTGGAGCTTGCAGGAATTAAAGGACAATATAGTGATAAGCGAGAGTTTGGTAATGTAATTGGTGTGATTGAGGTTTTAAAGAAATCTCAATAAGTTTTAAATTATCTCTTATACCGTATCTTGATTTAAATTAAGTCAATGATGCTTGCTACACATTCCTCTATTTTTGCAGAATTATCAATAGAGTATGTAGAATATTGCTTATAAAGAATTTCTCTCTCATAGAATGCTTCCTCTATAGTTTGTTCAGGTTTTTTTGCAAAACCTCTGTCTGAAAAACTTGGCACTCTCTCAATAATAAGATTAAAAGGCACTTGTAAGTAAAATACATTTGAGTGCTGTTGAATATATTGCATGGCCGCTTTGCTATAAACTGCACTTCCGCCCGTAGATAAAACAACTGAATCCATTGGGATGCTTCTAATTACTAAATCCTCAATTTCTCTAAGCTTAAGATATCCCTGTTGGTTTAAAATTTCTTGTAGAGATTTTCTGTAATGGCTTTCTATCAAGATATCACTGTCTTTGAATTCTAAATTCAGCTCTGTCGCAAGCATCTTGCCAACGCTTGATTTTCCTGCTCCAGCCATACCAATCAGTGATATTGAATTTTTCATATTTCGTGTTTTACTAACAATGTGTTCTTTAAATTAAAAAATTTCTAATACTTTTACTTATATGTTAATGAAATACAAACTATTATTTATTTTAATCCTTGTACCAAGCCTTTGCGCCTCAACTAAACTTATAATTTTGGGTTCTGGAACCCCTAACCCTGATCCAAATAGAACTGGATCGGCTTATGCAATCGTAGTGAATGAAACTCCATACTTGTTTGACTTTGGGCCTGGGGTTATTAGAAGTGCCGCATCATTGTCTAGAGAATGGGGGGGGACTTTTGAATCAATGGCAGTTGAAAATCTCAAACATGCTTTTTTAACTCACATTCATTCAGACCACTCTGCGGGATTAACTGACCTATTGCTAACACCATGGGTTATGGGTCGAGAGGAAAAACTTAAACTCTTTGGTCCAAGTGGGCTCAAGAGAATGGCTGAGAATATTCTTGAGGCATATCAAGAGGATATAGATTATCGAATTAATGGAACTCAACCTGCAAATAAAACAGGATTTAAATTTGAATTTGGTGAGTTGTATGAAGGGGTAGTTTTTAAGGATAAAAATATAAAAGTTGAAGCATTTCTTGTTCCACATGGCTCTTTTGATGATGCTTATGGTTTTAGAATAACTTCTCAAGATAAGGTAATTGTATTATCTGGTGATACCGGACCGTCAAAAAAAATAGAAGGTTATGCTAACGGTGCAGATATTCTTGTTCATGAGGTCTACTCAAATAGCGGCTTTCTTAAAAAAACAAAAGATTGGCAGGTTTATCACAAACAGCATCATACTTCGACTTTCGAAGTTGGAGAGTTGGCTGAAAAGGCCAAACCAAAGCTTTTGGTTCTATCACATATTCTATTTTGGGGCTCTTCCTCAGAGGACATTGCTAGTGAGATTAAAACAAGGTTTACAGGTGATTTTGTTGTTGCAGAGGACCTTATGGTTATAGATTAACAAATATAATTCCTCCTTAAAGAAGCGAGGTTGATACTATAAGAACCTTGCCATTTCTTCCATCTTCCCAAGCACGAGTAACAGCTTGTTTAATTTGATCAACTGTAAACCTCGAATCAATGTTCGCCTTTAATGAGCCATTAACTATTAAAGGAATCACTTGTCCAAAAGCTGCTTGTTTCTCTTGCATCGTTGCTGTCTGATACCACTTATAGAGCCAAAAACCACGGACGTGAGTATCATTAAAAATAACCTTTCCGGTATTCAAAGATGCAGGCTTGCCTGAAAGACCTCCGTAAGTAATAATTGTGCCTCCATAGCCCAAGCTATCAGCTAAACGGCCAAAGGTGTCACCGCCTACTGGATCTAACGCCAACATAATTGTTGCATTATCTGTTGCTTTAGCAATTTGAGCACTAAGATCTGGCCCATCGATTAATACGATATCTGCTCCTTTAGATATTAAATCATCAGCTAAACCATCTCTTCGAACAATATTGACTGTTTTGATACCTCTCTGTTTTGCAAGCTGAATCACATAACCACCAACAGCAGAGTTGGCAGCACTTTGTACAATCCATTGACCTTTTTTAATATCTCCATAAGAGGTAAGCATTAGTAATGCTGTTAGTGGATTAACAGCAGACATTGAAAGTTGTTCAATTATCTCAGCGCTGATGGGGCCAAGGTTAGGCAATGGTAAAAACCCTTCAGCTGGAGCTACTATTTCTTCTGCCCAAGTGCTACCACTAGCAAGAAGAACCAACTGATCGACTGATAGGTTGTTTACCTCAGGAGATACCTCAGTAACTCGACCTACACCCTCGCTGCCTGGCCTAGCGGGCAAGACAGGATCAACACCATAATTACCACTAATTTGATATAAATCTGAAGGATTAATTGGTGCAGCTAATACTTTAACTCGAACTTCACCACTGTTTAAAGTGCGAGCGGTTTGTGTTTTTAATTCAAGCACATCAGCAGGATTGCCGATTTGGCTATAGCTGATATATCTTGTTTGTAAGTTATGCTCAGAGCTAGCATGAAGATCTGCCATAGCAAAAAAACTATAGGCAAGAAAAAGTGCCAACATTTTAATATTAGATATTTTTTTCATGATATTAATCCTTTGCTTATTGTTAGTATGAAAAAACATAGTGCGGCTAAGCGAACCATCATTACGTTGACTTAAATTATTAAACATTATTATTAAATATAATTGAATCTTGGTCATAGTTTTCGCGTTCGAACCACCGCCCAAGATAGATGCCTACCAGTGACCACAATGCAGCTATTCCCGCTCCAATAGCAGCCACAGCTGCTAAACCCAAACCCAATCCCTGTGTAAGCCCAGTGAATAGCCATGCCATGAGCATATCGCTGCCACGATAAGCAACAATATCAATCACCGGTTTTGCTTTGAAGCGTGTCTCTCGATCAACAAGCGTAAATAACATTTCTCGAGCAGGTCTAGTCACTCCATAGTTGCCAGCCCGACGGACGATCTGCAGAATCATGACAACGCCTAAGAGAGGTGAGATTGCTAGCACTAGCAAACCAATACATACAATCACTGGAACAAGTGCAATCGTTACTGACATTCCAAATCTACTGACAATACGACCTGTAATAAAAAGCCCCATAGAGATTGATAAAACATTAACCGCCAGATCCATTTGTGCCCATATCATAGTGCGCTCAGGTCGGCTTAAATTACTCAGCAAATTTTTAAGCTCAAAATAAACAAAGGAGCTGATGCCGGTATAAAGAAAAATAAACAAAGCAATCGAAATTAAATAAGGGTTTGAAAAAAGCATTTTGAAGCCTGCAATTGGATTGCCACCAATTGGCTGATTTGTTGGGGGCAAATCCGATGTACCATTGTTTAAGTCTGTAGTTTTTAATAATTGAAGATAGAAGATAATTGGGATTGGGATCAATAACATCATGCTGCCAATCAGCATTAAGCTATCTATCCCCAGAGATACTGAAAAAAAAGCTGTTATTGATGGGCCAATCAAACCACCGATACTAGCGCCAGCAGCAATGATGCCAAATAGCCTGCCTGATTGTTCCTTGGTAAAGAGCTCCGACATAAAGCTCCAAAAAATAGAGATATGAAAAAGACTAAATACACTCACCCAAACATAAAATGCTTTATCAATTAAGATGCGATCCTCAGATATGGATCCTAAGAAATAAAATATAACGAATGACAAAGCAAAGATACCATACATAGTAGGCACTAGTAGTCGAAAACGAAACTTTGAAACGGCTGCGCCGTATAGGGCAACAATCCCAGCGCTTATGAAAAAGTTTAATGTCCATAATAAGCTTACTTCTGCGTCAGTCCAGTCACTGGCCATAGCATCACGAACTGGTCGTAAAATGTAGTAGGCCGTCATAAGCACAACCACAAATAAAAATGAAAAAATTACAGCCTTGATCTCTCTTTCTTTAATTTTAGAAAGAATCTGAAAAAAATTCGTTATTAGATTATTGTTTTCAGCCATCTATTTTTTCAGGTTAAAACTAAGCGTTTGCTTTGCTTTAGAGTAAGTTTTTGGATTGAAGAAGAGCAGTTGCTGAAAGTATTCCGAAATCATTTGCTGCTTGAGGACTAGCTCCTGTGATCAACTTTCTATCTTGGTGGCACGTCTTATCTGCTTTCTTGTTAACAATATTGACCCCAAGTTCGGATAACTTCCTACCAAATTGATAAGTTAATTGACCGGGCATATATCCGATCATAGGTGTTTGTTTATCCATGGAGTCTGGAAATACTGCCATTGAGTATCCTGAGTAAAGAAATTCTCCATCTTGGTTTAAATTTGCTGACAATAGAGCTGCGGGTCCGTGACAGATTGCAAGCATATGTAAATCTTTTTGGAAGGACCAGTGGACTAGTTTTTTTAAGTCTTGGTTCTCTGGTAGTCCATTCATTGCACCATGTCCTCCCGGGATAAATATTGCGGTGTATTCTGAATTGCCATTCATTTGTTGGTTTACAAACTCAGATAAACTCTTTGGATTATTATATTGTTCCTCATATTGAGCATACAAAGACATAACATTTTTATCTTCAGTGGGCATGGCCCATCCTTCAATTTTTGCTGATTTACCAGTTGGAGTGAAAACATCTATATGAAATCCCGCATTTTGAAGATGCAACATTGGAACCAGCATCTCAACTGGATGATTGCCTGTTGAAAAATTTTTCCCGTTTACCATTGTTAAATTCTTCTCTTCAGTGCATATCATCATAATTCTTGATTGAGAGCCTTGATAAGATTTTTGGAAAGCTATCTCTTTGTAATCAGTCTTTGAAGAAGTTGCCAATTTTAAGGCTAATGGAGATGGATTAAATGAACCATCTTTGTTGAGTGTTGGAGCTATACCTAGAAGTTTTTTAATCATATTTAAGTCTATATATTTTTAGATAGACAAAACTATACAACTTAGAGCTAGATGTAAGTCAAGTTTGGAAAGAATTTTTTGAAGAATGAATAGTGGAGCTAATGGTTCAGAATTGGAACCAGCTCATTCATAAGTTCATTCTTCTGCATAGGCTCTCTGAGGAACACTCATGAAACCTGATATCAAAGAAATCATCCGCAATGAGTATGTTCATATATCCGTATACTAAAATACTAAAAAGCTATGGGGCTACTTTTTAAGGACACCATATGGTTTAAGAGCTGGCTATATTTATAAAAAATATTTAAGATCAAGACAATGGTGAAACTCAGACAAAAGTAAATGGTGGAGCTACGCGGGATCGAACCGCGGACCCCCTGCTTGCAAAGCAGGTGCTCTCCCAGCTGAGCTATAGCCCCACACGAGGTCACAATTGTACAAGATATCTTTTTCAGTGCAATAAGGGTAACTTAAAAATATCTAAGGTCTCACCAGAGGTTGATAAAATCTATTGTTTAAAAATAAAGTTAAACTTAGGAAGGACGCTGGGGAAGTGTGATCGTCTTGTCCAAATTACCAACCCCCGTTGAGATCGGCTCCTCAGAGGAGGCTACCTTAAACCCTGTGTTCGTCTTAGGGAACATGTTTGAAGGGTTCAGGGAGTAAAGCTACCACAACTTTTTTTGGTAGCCCCCAATGAGAAATCTCTTATAATTTATAACTAAACCCTAGCTTATATGTTTGAGGTTTTTGAGATCTTGCCCCACTCTTTGGCGCGCGTGCAGCAATGTCTTCATTATCGGCAACATTTTCTAAAACACCGTAAACATCCAGTCTGTCATTAATTTTTTTGCGCAAAGAAAGGTCTATATAACTATATGATTCAATATTTTCAAAAGTTCCGCATGCAGCTGTTGAGCACGAACTGCCATGATCTGCCATCCTTAAATATCCACTCCACCCATTATCTGTTACAAAACCAGCACTTATAGCTATAACTGAACTGGGGATGTAAGGGATATCATCTCCTGATGCAACAACTCCAAAGTAATCACTATCAAAGCTATTTTCAAATGTAGCATCAGTTGAAGTGAGGGTTATGGCAATTGGATAGCTCACTGACTGTCTCTCTATAAGCCACGATGCATCTATTTCCAATCCAGATACATCAACTTCTCCGCCGCTAAAAGTATCTCCTGCATCACAGTCACCCCCAGATGAGTTCTTACATTCTCCAACTAGATTTGCGTAATCACTTGCAAAATACATTACTTCAATGGAAGTAGTATCTTTGTTATATCTGAAACCTAACTCCATATTATCTGCTTCTTCTGCATCACCATTAAAGACTGGAGACATTCCTTGATGAAAACCTGCCACAAGCTTAAGATTTTCATTCATATCATAAGTAGCGCCCATCCCAAAAGTGGAGTAATCGCCGCTTGATTTTTTATTATCATATTTTGAATCTTTAATAGTTCTTGTAGGCTTCTCATCCTTCCACCTATTTTCCACTTTGTCATATTCTTCAGATCTATAGCCTAAGGTTACTGTTAATCTGTCTAGAGAAATTTGGTCTTGCAGAAAATATGACGATGCATCAGTTTCTCTAAGCCTGTTATTGCTTCCAGTCCAACCTGTGCTACATGCGTAAAGAGCAGAATTAGTGCCTGAAACGCTTTGATCAAAACATTCGTAATTCTGAAGTCTGCTTTCATAATCTTCCATGTCTCTATACCCAAAGGTTAATGAATGATTAGCAATCTCTGTAGAGATCTGAAATTGGATGCCTTCATTGCCATAAAATCTATTGTTATGCTTTAGCTTAACTTGAACAGCCCTTGTGCCATCTAATATGCCCTGAGCATCTGCATTTCCAGCATTAGCAGCTTCGATAACATTATTAATTCCATTACTTATGCCATATGCCTTTTCATTATTAGCTTTATCGACTTTAAACCAATCTCTGTGATAATCATTGCTCCATGAGGTTGCAATAACATCTATATCTCCAAATGAGCCTTTGTATGTTAGTGATGTCTGCTCGCCATCATTATCCATTCGATCATATTGAGTCATGCCGTATCGCATTCTTGGATTTTTATTAAAGCTAGCCTGTGACAAGCCAACATAAGTTTGTTCTGAGGCCTCATCTAAGTCTAAGAATTTAAAAGTTACTTCATGATTGCCTTTGGTATATCTAAATTTTGTTAGTACATCAGATTTTCCAAAACCAGTATCGCCGCCAACGTTTGCAATAGAATCAAATCCATCAGATGAGTGATTGTGAACCTCAAGCATTCCTCCAAAAGTTCCATTATCACCTCCAGCCACAAGGTGTGTTCTAGTCATACCATTATCACCAAGTTCTTGCACTAACTTCCCTTTTCCATCAACCGGAATTGGAGTACTCACTAAATTTAATGCTCCGCCAATAGTACTTGGACCCTGAGAAACAGCTGACGGCCCTTTTAAAACCTCAACCGCATGAATTCTTCCAGTTGTAGGAAAATAATAAGCTGATGCAGAAGTATATGGTGCTGGAGCTACCAAAACTCCATCCTCCATAATTGTAATTTTTGACGATCTATCTAGACTTGTGCCTCTGATAGAAATATTAGGTCTTAAGCCATAACCATCCTCAGTTCTGAAAAATACGCCTGGAACTGCAGATAATATCTTATGAATATCTGTGTCAATTGTCTTTTTAAGATCTTCATTTGAAATTACGGTACCTGATCCAGCAATCTTTCTAGCATCTTCTTTCGTTCCGATAATTCGAACTGACTCTATGCTTTCAAGATCATAGGTTACAGCAAATATAGGTGTGAAAAATAAAATGGAAAGCAATCCCATTAAAATAATGTGAATCTTTGTATGAGTGTTTGGCCATTGCTCTTGCATAATATCTCCTTGAGATTAACTCAAAGAGACACCATGCCTAATTGAGAATGGTAATGATAATCATTCTCATTTACAAATGCAACACTTTTCTAATTATTTCCTTTGATAGAGAAATATAAACCCAAAGCAAATATAAATATCTGCTCACTCATAAATAATTTTTGTGTAATAAACCAATCTGCGTGCGCTAGATAAAATGCTCCAATCATAATGACAACAACAGCGCCTCCTCCCAATCGCGTTACTATATGCCCCGCTCTACCCAATAAGCCGCCGATAATTACAGCTGCACCAGCTCCAACCTCTCCGATTGCAACAAGGCTGGTGACTACTTCAGGAGCAGCAATTCCCAGGCTCTCAAACCAAGTAACCATCTTTTCTGGAGGTAATGGAAATTTACCTAACCCATGTAATATAAATGAAACCCCTAAAACTAGCCTAAGGATCCATGGTGCTAGCCCTTCAAAAGGTTTTGCAACGCTATCAAGATAATGTGAAATGCTCATAAATTCTCCTTTTTATATAATTGTATCTGATTGATTGTTAAGAATTGTAAAAATTAATTTAGACCCCATAAACGATAATTATTGGAGAAAAAAATGTTTAATCCACTTAAAATGGCTGGTGATATCAAAGGTATGGAAAAAATGCTAAAACCAGCATTGGAAAAATTTATGAATGACTCAGGGTTTGTAAAGAAAGCTGAGATAGAAAAACTTGAAAGGCGGATTGAGAGGCTAGAAGCTAAATTGAGAGACTAATTAGTTTTTTTGTAAAAATAAAATCTGTAATTATGGCTGTCTAATAGTTTCTATCATCTCTTGCACTTCAATAGGAGGAGGAGAATAGAATCGGCTTACAACTATAGCTACAAAAAAATTGATCAGCATTCCAATAAATCCTATGCCTTCAGGAGAAATTTTAAATAGCCAATTGTCTTCGAAATTCATTGCGGGATTAATGAACTTAAAGTATGCAATATATAAAAAAGTAAAAATTAATCCAGCTAACATTCCAGAAATTGCACCTTCTTTATTTATAGACTTTGAAAAAATACCTAAAAACAACGCTGGAAAAATTGTTGCTGCTGCAAGACCAAATGCAAATGCTACTACCTGAGCCACAAATCCTGGCGGATAAATTCCAAACAGACCAGCGATGAATATTGCAAAAGCTGCTGCAATCCTTGCATACAAAAGTTCTTGTTTGTCAGTAATATTGGGTTTAAATGTTTTTCTCATTAAATCATGAGAAATAGCTGCGGAAATTACCAATAATAATCCTGCTGCTGTAGAGAGCGCAGCTGCAAGACCGCCAGCGGCAACCAATGCTATAACCCAACCAGGAAGACTGGCAATCTCGGGATTTGCTAAAACCATGATATCTCTATCTATATAAATTTCATTCTTATTAGATAGATCTGAGACATTATCAGTCATTCGTTCTCCCGATGCTCCCGATCCCTCAATGAATTGTGGTCGCCCATCTATATAAACATTCCCTGCTTCATATCGGATTTTTCCATCTGCATTTTTATCATTCCAAGAAATTAAGCCAATATTCTCCCAATTTTTAAACCAAGATGGGGCATTGACATACTCTTTGCCTTGAACAGAATCAATAAAATTTACTCTTGCAAATGCACCAACCGCTGGAGCAGTTGTATACAGCAGGGCGATAAATACAAGCGCATAACCAGCGGATTTTCTTGCATCGCTTACTTTTGGAACCGTAAAAAATCTAACAATTACATGCGGCAATCCCGCAGTTCCAAACATCAAAGCTGCAGTAATACAAAAAACGTCAATATTGCTTTTCACACTTTCAGTGTATGGCAGGAATCCAAGTTCTTCAGTTACATTATCTAACTTATCTAATAGGTACGTTGAACTATTGATTAAAGTATCTCCAAATCCCAGTTGTGGAATGGGATTTCCGGTAATCAGAATAGAAATAAAAATTGCAGGAACAAGATATGCAAATATCAAAACACAATACTGAGCAACTTGAGTATATGTTATGCCCTTCATCCCACCTAATACTGCATAGAAAAAAACAATAATCATTCCAATAATGACTCCTTGATTAATATCTACCTCAAGAAATCTAGAGAAAACAATTCCCACCCCTCTCATTTGACCTGCGACATAGGTAAATGAAATAAATATAAGACACAGGACGGCAACCAATCTAGCTGCTTTAGAGTAATATCTTGCTCCAATAAAATCTGGAACCGTAAATTGGCCAAACTTTCTTAAATAAGGTGCAAGCAACAAGGCCAACAAAACATATCCTCCTGTCCACCCCATTAAATAAACAGAACCATCTTTACCCATAAATGCAATTAATCCTGCCATAGATATAAAAGATGCTGCAGACATCCAATCGGCAGCTGTTGCCATGCCATTTGCAATCGGATTTACATCTTTTCCAGCAACATAAAAATCTGAAGTAGATTTAGCTCGTGACCATATTGCGATGGCAATATATAAGGCAAACGATAAGCCAACAAATAGATATGTCAGCTCCTGAGTGGTCATTCTTGCGAGTCATCCTTTGAGACTTCATTGCTGTATTTTTGATCGAGTCTATTCATCAAAAAGACATAGATAAATATCAACAACACAAAAATATAAATACTACCTTGCTGAGCAAACCAAAAACCTAGTTTAAATCCGCCAACTTGAATTTTATCTAATGTATCTGACCACAAAATTCCGAATCCAAATGATGAAAGAAACCAAATGAATAATAGTGAAATTAATATTTTAATATTAGACTGCCAATATTTTTTTAATGCCGAGCTTTGCAACGCTGAGTCTCTAAATTTTGATCAAAGGATTATATGATACACGATCAGGTATCTCATCTGCACCTGGCACACCTCTTGCTTGAAGAAAAGGCTTTAAAGCTTCTATAGCTCTTGGCTCATCATAATGTCCAATACTTGGATGTAAATGATGGATAAAATGCAGTTGCATTGAATGATTGAGATATCTCGGCATCCAATGAGACCAAAATCTAGTATCTTTATATCTTCCAGTTGAGGTGCCAAGATGAGGATAATAAGAGAAGAATACTGTGGTATATACCGAGCCTAGCTTAGCAGGTAACCACCACAGCAATAAAGTTTCCAATGGAAAAATAACAACTAAAACCAACGGCGCGAGTTTATAAAATAGTGCTAATGGAATTGCTCTATGGAATGAATTAATAAAAGCCTTGTCATCCTTAAACACATCAAGATACTTTTCAAATTGTAAGGTTGTGCCATCTAGAACATTTTTGATAACCCCCAACAAAGAATTAGTATGTGCATTTAGATAGTCAGGATCTTTTTCTGGATTGTTTGTGTAGGCATGATGCTTCATGTGAGTAATTCTTAGCATGTGGTAAGGAAACTTAAGGGTAATAAGAGTGATATGGCCAACCAAGCCATCTAACCACCTTAACTTGGAATTGCCTCTAGAGTAGTTGCCATGTTGGGCTTCGTGAGAAGGGAGATAAGCAAAACATGCACATAGACTTGCTATTAAAAACCCTACCCATAAATTTAAAAAACCGTTAAGCACCAATGGCCATAATGAAAGCCAAATAGTTGCCTGCCCCAAACCCATCAGTATCATCTCCCACTGAAATCGTTTAGAAAAGGTTCTAGCTATAGCTTTTTCTTTTTCAAATGAAAACTCTGAAGAGATTTCTGAAATATTAGTCATAACCAAGCCCCCCTCATCTTTGCTAAAAAACCAATCAAGGCGCCTGATCCAAAAGCAAAAACTGAAATATAAGGCATATCACTTAACAGAGAAATTTTTTCAAAAGTTGCATTAAAAATGCTACCAAGAAAAATTAAACCAAACCAAACTTTTCCCCAATTTGAAATGTGATTTAATATTTTTTCAATAAGCATTATTAGTATTATGAACCTAAAAATGACATTTTGTCATTATTATTTTGAAAATTGACTTTCCTCAACAGCATGCAGCTTTATATCAAATGTAAGAGCAGAGTTAGGAGGTATGGTTGGCCTACCCGCCTCCCCATATGCCATGTCTGGATGAATAAAGACTCTCCAAAAGTCACCTTCTTGCATCATAGAAATAATCTTTTGGCATCCTGGAATTAGTTGTGCAAGCTGTATAGTCAGGGGCTCACCTAATTCGACAGAGCTCCAAAAAACAGAACCATCCATTAACGTTCCATGAAAGTCTGCCGTGATTGTATCTGTGAGCTTTGGACTGGGAACGCTAGCTTGAGACGATTCTAAAATTATATATTGAAGACCCGGTTCAACCTGGATGACGTTTGAGTTTAATAAGTTTTGCTCTAAAAAAATTTCGCTTTCTTGTAAATTCATTTCTAAATTTGATTTCTCCCCGCATGCAGAAATTAAGATTACTGAAAATAAAAGTATGAATATTTTTTTCATATTTTAATTATGCCAAAACTCTGGCTAGAGACATTAATTTAGTTCAAGATTTTCCACAATCTTTTGCACAGAAATATCCCAGATTTTATTCAAGTAATCAATGAATTCTATCCATTGATCTAATTTACTCCTATGAAAAAATTCATTACTTCCTTTGTAACCGTTTGAGAGCTCACTTATTTGACTTTGACTTAATTCAAGGTTTTTGACTAATGATGCTATATCAAAACAAGGATGATTCAATCCTGAGTACTCCCAATCTAAGAAATAATATTTCTGATTCCAAAGTAAGTTACTGCTGTGCAAGTCATTGTGTGAAAAGACTTTTTCTACTCCATCTGCGTTTATTCTATTATGCAAGGCCAAGGCCTTATCAAATAAAAGCTTGTCAGATTTTTTATCAAGTAAGCTTTGATACAAAGCCATTGAGTTAGAAAATATATCTATAGATTTTTTGGGTATTGACAAACTATGCAGGGAATAAAGACAAGCGCCTAAATCAAACAAAGAATATGGAATATTTCTATCTTTATTAAAAGATGGCTTTTCGCCTATGATGTACTTCCAAATCAAAATACCACCTTCGGCATCTGAGTATAGAACTTCAGGTGCAATGCCCAGGTTGCCAATGCTTTTAAGAAGGTTTACTTCATTTTGTCTATTAATGCTTAGCTTTGAAGCTGCTGCAAGATCAAATCTTATAACCGCCTTAGTGTTATTAAAATCACACAAATAAATTTTAGTAATTAGGCTTGATGAGAGCTCATGGAACAAGGTCAAGCTTCCGGGGACCGACTTAGCTCTTTCAGATGGGGACTGCATTATTCTCTCTGAGTTTTTTACTCCATGCAAGATAACCAAAAATTATTATTATTATATAGATCCCAAATAGAAGCGCTGTTGGCAAAAGGTCTCTAGAGATAAATAGTAATATTGAGATTGAATCAATAACAAGCCAATAAATCCAATTTTCCAGTAACTTTTTTGCAACCATATAGGTTGCCACTACCGACCCCCAAGTGACTAAAGCATCAAAAAATGGCAGTGCAGCATCAGTAAATGTTCTTAGCAAGATTGCCGATATGTATGAGAGTATAAAGATCATAGAAATTGCATAAAAATGCTGAGATTTATTCCAAGTATTTACCAAAAATGATCCTGAGCCACTCACTCCTATTTTCCATTGATTCCAGCCATAAAATCCCATAAAGACATAAAAAATCTGAAGATATGCCTCCATATATAAATCAACTGATCGTAAAATAAAAAAATATAGAATGGAGCTAATAATTCCACAAATCCAACATAGAATATTTTGTTTAACTGCTAAAACAAGATATAAAATTGCGAAAATAACTGCTGTTATTTCAAACCAATTCTCAGCAATGTAATTAGAAATCATATCTCAGAGTAAACCCAATATGTCTGGGATCACCGTGACGCTCGTATAACTTATCTTTAAAGTCAGGTGCCTCATTTCCAAAATAAAATCCTCTTGTAGAATAATATTTATCTAGAATATTTCTAGCCCATATAGAATATGTCCAGCGTCCAAAAGCATAATCATAGTGTACATTTGTTAGAGAGTAAGAATCTGATTGATTATTATGAGAGTCAGAATAATAAAAGCGGCTTTTACCTGTTATAGCCAATGACAAAGATCCTCTGCCTGTTATGGACCAATTTAATCCAAATGCATAGCTCTTTTCAGGAGCATGCGCTTGCGCCCTTCCGTTAAGATCAGGTCTAGATGCCCAATTATTGATTTCAGTTTTTAGCAAGCCAAACCTCGCAAAAAAATCAATAGATTCTGCAGCAATCATATCAATATTAATTTCTAATCCTTTATTTGTTCCCTCGGCAGCATTCTGTGTTAAAAATGAAAAGGTATTTGGATCTGCTGGATCAACTTGAGTCGATATAAGAACTTGTTGATCCTCTCTATCAGAATAAAAAATGTTAGCAGCAATATTCATCCTTGCATTAAATATTTTAGAATTAAAGCCAGCTTCATAGTTTGTCAAAAATTCTGGATCATAATATAAATTACTATTATTAGAGTCAGGAGTAAGACCTAAATTCAGATTAAAACCACCTTGATTGAATCCCCTTGCAACACTTATAAAAATATTAGAATCAGTACTAAAATTTTTGTTAATAGAGATTTTTCCTCCTGACATTTGATCAGAGGGTCTGAATAACTCTCCTAGCGAATCAGAATACTCTGATTCATAATTTTCCCATCGAGCTCCTATGGAAAGCTTAAGAGAATCATCAAAAAAATAATCTAAATTTCCAAATACTGAGAAATTGTCAGAAGAAAATTTACTAGAAAATTGTGAATTACTAGCATAGGGACCAAATGGATCAGACGGATCTCCATACAACCCATCATCATTTTTGAGATTAGCTTCATTAACTTCAAAATAACTAATTCCAATAACCCATTCTTTATTCTGATTATCCTTAAAATTAGCTATATCAGATACTATTCTAAATTCTTGACTCAAAGTCTCTCTTTCTCTAAGAGTTTGAGAAAAATAATCGTATATAAATGGGGCATGTGAACTGGAATTTCCCCAATCGGCATCATAGCTAATTTCAACATTTGTATCGGTCATGCTGCTTAAGCTTTGCAGCTCAAATCCATCAAACTGATGAAAGATTCGAACTCCATATGCGTTAGTTTTTTGAGTATCTAAACCCGGTCTATCTGAAAGCGTATTTAAGCTTCCGTCTATTGTCCATATATCTGCAGGATCATTTAAGTCTATCTGTGTAATAAGAAATTTGAATTTCGTTTCAAACCCAGAATCCCAATTCATCTTAAACCGATAAGTGCTCTCATCTTTTTTAGACGTATCAGATTTTCCTAAAAATAAGTTCTTTCTAAATCCATCAGAGTAATCCTCTCTTAAAGTTAATCTATAGGTTATGTTTTCACTAAATTGAGCCGGACCCCCAATTACAAATCCTGCATTTAAGGTGCCAAAACTTCCTGAGGTTATTTCACTGATTCTTTCAAATTTTTTAGTTGGTTCTTTTGTTTTTATATAAATTAGGCCAGCGAGCGCGTTAGAACCCACTCTTGATCCTTGTGGACCTCTATGGACCTCAATTTGATCAATATCAAATGTAGTTGCTATACCTCCCTGACCTGAGTAATCAATATCATCAATCAAAAATCCCACTGCTGAATTTGGAGTTCTTTCATACCCAGATCTTTCTCCGATCCCCCTAATTTGAAAATACCTTGCTCTAGAGTCACTTGCAGCAAAATTGAGATTAGGAACTAAATAAGAAATATTTTCGAAATGCTTGATGGGCTGAGACTTAAGTATTTTTTTATTTAAAATCACTATGCTTGAATCCTTATCAAGCACTTTCGTTTCTCGCCAGCTGCCTTTTACAATTACTTCCTCAAAATCCTGAGTTAATAAATTACAACTAAATAGGATGATGAAAAAAGAAATATATTTTTTTTTATTGATGTGCATGCAATTCCTCCGCCACTATTGTATGGATCAGGTTCAAAGAGTTCCGAATGAGGTCTCAGGCTTTTTGCCACCCCTTTGCATTTAAGCTTGATCATATTGAATTCATATAAAAAAATCTATAGCAAAAACCATTTATATTTTTAAAGAGTTTTATATCTCTTATATACTGGTATATATGAAATACTTTCTACTAAATTCTCTATCTTCAGATCTAAAAAGTTGGCTAATATATATTTGTAGCTTTTGTATTCTTGCTGGATGCAGTCAAGAAATTAGCGTGCCTAAAACAAAAAGTATTGACCATTTTGATGAGTATCATGGACAAAAAGTAAGCGATCCCTATCGATGGTTAGAAGATTTTACAAATGATGCAGTCAAAGAATGGGTTAATGAGCAAAATGATTTTTCCAAACAGTTTACTCAAAATAAATATCAAACAAGCATCAAAAAAAATTTAGAGTCTATCTGGACCAGTGAGTATTTAAGTACCCCATATAAAGTACAGGGCAAAACTTTTTATTACTTCAATACTGGAAAATTACAGCAAAATAAATTAATGGTTAAAGATTGTGATTCATGCATAGAAAGAGTTCTTATAGACCCAAATCAATTTTCAAGTGATGGAACGATCGCTCTGGCATCTGCAAGTGTAAGTCCAGACAGCAAATGGCTCGCTTTTGCTCAATCAGATGGGGGTTCAGATTGGCGAACATGGAGAATAATGGACATTGAAAATGGTCAAATAATGGCTGATGAGTTGAGTTGGTCTAAATTTTCAGGAGCTGAATGGTCGCCAGATTCTAAGGGATTTTTTTATAGAAAGTATCCTATACCAAACGGAGAGGAGCTTAGTGATGTAAATACCCATCCCGCAATTATGTATCATGCTTTAGGTACCGAACAGTCAATGGACAGAGTGATAATTGAAAACAAAGAGGACCCACTTTTATCATGGTCCATCTCAGTCTCAGATGATGGTCAATTTAAAATTTTATATACCACAAAGGGAACAGATGAAAGAAATTTAGTTTCTATAGGAAGATATGATGAGTCATTTACACCAATTATTGAGAACTTTAAAGCAAGTTATACCTTTATTGATAGCAAAAATGAGAGTTTGTGGTTTTTAACTAATGAAAATGCGCCAAATGGCAAAGTCGTTCGTCTAGATTTTGGTGATTTGAATGCAGGCTTTAAAGATATCATCTCAGAGAGTGATCTTCCTATAAGAGATGTAGATATGATCAATCAAAAATTAATTGTTCATTATCTTGAAGATACTTTTTCAAATATCAAATATTTTTCCGAGGAAGGAATTGAAAATGGTTCACTTCAAACAATTTTGCCTGGAACTATTTCTGGCTTGAGTGGCAAAAAGGATGATGTTGAAGTTTTTTATAGCTTCACTAACTTTAAACAACCATCACAAATATATAAGCTGAATCTTTTAAATAATGCTCAAGAGCTATATTGGGAAGAAAAACTGGAAAACTTCAAATCTGAAAACTATGTTTCTGATATGGTTTTTTATCCATCAAAAGATGGAACTCTCATTCCTTTACATGTGTCACATAAAAAAGGTCTTGCCTTAACATCAGATACACCAGTATTACTTTATGGTTATGGAGGATTTAGCATCTCACTGGTTCCAAGATTTTCAAAAAGATTTCTTGCCTGGATGAACCAAGGTGGTGTCTTTGCATTGGCAAATTTAAGAGGAGGTTCTGAGTATGGAAAAAATTGGCACGAACAAGGCATGCTCCTTAATAAGCAAAATGTTTTTGATGATTTTGCCTATGCAGCAAAATTTTTGCATAGTAAAAAAATTGGTTCTCCTCATTCAACTGCTATACAAGGAGGCTCTAATGGAGGGTTGTTAGTAGGCGCTGTAATGCTGCAAAATCCAAATTTATTTGGATTTGCAATTCCTCAGGTTGGTGTAATGGATATGCTTCGTTTTAATAAATTTACTATCGGATGGGGATGGGAATCAGATTATGGATCACCTGAAAATTTAGAAGACTTTCAAAATTTATACTCTTATTCTCCTTATCATAATATTCAAGATGGAGTTTGTTATCCTCCTACCCTCATTACGACATCTGATAGAGATGACAGGGTTGTTCCATCACACTCTTATAAATTTGCAGCAAGACTTCAAAATCTTCAAGGCTGTGAAAACCCAATCATGCTGAGAGTAGAGACAAGAGCTGGGCACGGTGCAGGCAAGCCAAGAAACAAACAGATTTCGGAAATTGCAGATATTTATGGAGCTGCTATGAGCTTTATAAAATAGAAGCAAATATCAAAAAAGTCTCATGTGATATGGTGGTGAGCTTTTTAAACAAAAATTATCAACTATGAAGAAACATATATTCCTATTTTTGCTCATGACAAATTTTCATTTAAATGCTGATGAGGGCATGTGGGAGCCATATGAACTTCCGAAATTAGAAACCGAACTTAAAAAATCTGGCTTTACTAAAGATGTCGCTAATCTGAGCAATCTTTTTGAGCATCCAATGAGTGCGATAGTTAGTTTGGGCGGATGCTCTGCTGCATTTATTTCTCCTGAAGGCCTTATTGCAACTAATTATCACTGTATAGAGAGCTCGTTCCTTCAGTACAATTCTTCTAGCAATGAAAACCTTTTTGAAACTGGTTTTCTAGCAAGATCAAAGGATGAAGAAAAAAGATCAGCGCCAGGTGCCCGCGTCTACATCACAACTGAAAGCACAGAAATTACGAACCAAGTCTTAATTGGTATTACCGATGATACAGAAAGCCTGAAGCGATCAAAATTAATAGAAAATAATAAGAAGCGCATTATTAAGCAATGTGAAACTTCTGAAGAAATTGAATGCAGGGTAAGAACATTTTTTAGTGGAGAAGTCTATAAATTAGAAAAATTATTCAAGATTAAAGACGTGCGATTGGTATATGCTCCTCCGGCTTATGTAGGAGAGTATGGTGGGGAAGTGGATAATTGGATGTATCCTCGTCATACAGGTGATTTTGCTCTATTAAGAGCGTATGTTGGGAAAGATGGATCAAGCAATGAATTTAGCAAAGAAAATATTCCTTATTCGTCTAATTCCTTTTTAGAAATATCTGCAAAAGGTGTAAGAGATGGTGATTTTGTTATGGTTCTTGGATATCCAGGGCGAACAAATAGACTGCTAACATTTAATGAAATTCAGTATGACCTTAATATTGGCTTTCAAGAATCAATTAAATTTTTAAATCAGGGTATTAAATTAATTGATAAAAACACAAGTCAAAAAGATGGTACAAAACTTAAATATAGAGGTAGAAAAAGTGGCTTTGAAAATTATTATAAAAAAATATCTGGCCAAAAAAATGGTGCAAAAAACTTTGAGCTTTTAAAAACAGAAAAGTCTAAGTGGGATGAGTTTTTGAGTTTTGTGAAAAAAAATGCAAGTGATAAAGAGGCTGATTATCTCGAGGAGTTGCTAGCCTTAATTAATAAAACTCTGAAAGAAGATCTTGCAAGAAGATATTATGGTAACTCATCCTTAATCGCTACAGCTCAAAGACTCTATCGGAATGCAGCTGAAAGAGAAAAACCTGATCAAAAGCGGAAGCAAGGATATCAAAACCGCGACCAAGAAAGATTAAGCAATAGCATTAAACGCCTAGACTATTCGTTTGATAGCAATGTAGATAAGGCTATTTTTCTAAATAGACTTGAGAGCTATAAAAGCTTATCTAAAGATTTACGAAGACCTGTTTTTAGCCAAAAGTTAAACTTAGATCAGGAGTTTGAAAAAACAAAAATAAAAGTTGAAGAGATTTACTCGTCAAGATTCATAACATCTGTAGACATATTGCAATTAAAAGATATGAACCTCAAGCAAATGAATGCCTTGAATGATCCATTAATCATTTTTGTAAGAAGTATTTATAAAGAGTCATTAGAGTATGAAAAAATGTATGAAGAACGAGCTGCAAGAAGACAATTTTTAAAATCAAACTTCATAAAACTTTTAAGAAAATATTACAAATCTATAAATAAAGAAATTTATGCAGATGCTAACGGAACACTGAGGGCAACCTATGGGAATGTATTGGGGGTTAGCGTTAAGGATGGGGCCTTTTACGAACCTTTTACCACGTTAGAGGGAATTACTGAAAAACATACAGGAGTTAATCCGTTTAATGTTAAAAAAAGTTTATTAGATAAGATTGCTGCAAGAGATTATGGAGATTATTTTTTTAGCCCTGTGAGCTCAGTGCCGGTGAACTTTTTATCAACATTGGATATTACAAACGGAAACTCAGGCTCAGCAACGATCAATTCAAATTTTGAGCTTGTAGGGCTTGCATTTGACGGAATGATAGAAACAATAATTGCTGACTATAAATATATTCCTCAAGCTAGAACCATATCTGTTGACTCGAGGTATCTGCTTTGGACCCTAGATAAAGTTGAAAATGCCAATAATATCTTAGATGAATTAACTATTATTTATTAGTAAAATGGTGGGTCTGGGTGGACTCGAACCACCGACCTCACCCTTATCAGGGGTGCGCTCTAACCAAGCTGAGCTACAGACCCAATAAATTGGGAAAAGCGATTATAAACTAAACATTGATGTTGGCAAACCAAGCAATAAATTAATTCAACTTTCCTTCATCTCTGAGTTTTTGCCGGATTTTAGTTGCACTAATCTCAGTTACCGAAGTATCAAATACTTCTTCTTCAAATGTATATCCGACACCTCGTCCGTAAGTAATATTTACAATATTTGGCACCAACATAATTTCATACTCTTGACCTCTTTTAAAGCCATCTTTTAAAAGGCCTGCTTCGATATTTTGACAAACTTCATCCCAATTAAAAGGATTATCATCTTGTCCATCTCCCCCAGATGCTCCCTGAACATCTCGAACCTGAATTGCTACCTGACCAGTTTTTGCAATACATCGTTTAAATAAAGCTTGATGTCCATCATGCCAAGGTTGCCATCTACCTAACATCTGTACTGTTGGCTTTTTCCAATCAAACATTTTTTAAAATCTCCTTAGCAACGACATCATGATTATGATCATTCCATTCAGTAATGTGAAAATCTACCCTATCAGGATTCTGAAAAAGCTTATTAGTATCCTCGTATCTCCCTTCTTTGATAGTGTCCATCCAAATCACAAGATCGGCATCAAAATTTTCTCGAGTTTCTTTAGTTGGGCATACGAAGTCACAGACAACATATCTACCATGCAATTTTTCAAAATCTGCAAAAGCTTTCATTCTCATAGATTGTCTTTTTCTGCCTTCATCAGAAAAATCCCAGTCATTAGCCATCTTTCTTACTTGGTCAGCGTTATACCATGCAGCATCTAACAAGGGCACTAACCTTTGAGTAAGATAGGTTTTTCCACTGCCAGGTAATCCCATTACTAATATTTTCATATCGTTTAGCTTCCTAATTGCGATTTATTTTTGACAGACTGATATAAGCTAAAAAATAAATAAAATAAAGGCATTAATGTTCCATATTTTACTGCGGTTGATGCAATTAAAAACAACAACATTCCATCAAAGCCTATCATGCCTCCTAAAAATCCAAAACTTAGCTGAATGCCCATAAAAATTGCAGTCAGAGTAAATAGTTTTGTTGCAAATTCTTCAGTTAGATTCCATGACTCTCCAAAAGAATCCATCACGCTCTTGTCTTCAAACATTATAAATAATGGAAATAATCCGAGGCGGCCATACAAATAAAATCCAGGCAGAATTAACATCAAAAATCCAAGTCCATATGCTATGGAATGCAATATATTAGACCAAAGAAGCGGAAAAAATTTCTTCAAACCAGAAAAAAGAGCTTGATATGGGCTCATCAGCCCGTCAGTAGACAATGAACGAAAGGCTGCCATGCAACCGCCGCTTAAAGCAACCGAAAGAATAAGGGATGCGAGCACCAAAAGGAATACTTGAGTAGATATTTCACCAATTGCTTCTAGCGCAGCAGTATCAGAGCTTGATTCAATATTTAAAGAAGCTATTAGGCTAACCAAGGCAATTTCAAGAGTCATGACCGGGAGACATAAGATAAACAAGTATCCAATGTTCTTTAAGCAAAAACTAATAGAAGATAAAAATTGCTGCATATTTATGAAGTTTATTGGTAATTATATTATTAAATCTAAAGAGTTATTTTTTTAAATTTTCTTTTTCCCACTTGATAGATGGCTGAAGTACCTGCAGAGATAATATGTTTTGTATCAGTGATTTTTTGTTCATCAATTCTAACTGCTCCCTGCTTAATCATTCTCATTGCCTCTGAGGTGCTGCTGGTCATTCCGCAATCTTTCAAAAGATTTGTTAATGGAATAGAGCTCTTTGATATGCTGAAAGATACTTCTTCTATCTCGTTAGGAATATTCTTTTTTTGAAACTGATTTATAAAATTTTCTTCTGCAAGAATAGCTGACTGGTCATCATGAAAGCGAGTAATGAGCTCTTTAGCCAGATTTATTTTTATATCTCTAGGATTTTTTCCATTTGCCTGGTCACTCTTAAGATCATTGATCTCGTCAATAGTTTTGAAGCTTAGCAACTCAAACCATCTCCACATAAGATCATCAGAGATAGACATAATTTTTCCAAACATCTCGTTCGCAGACTCATCTATGCCTACATAATTATCTAAAGATTTAGACATTTTATTTTTTCCATCTAGCCCTTCAAGAATAGGAACTGTAATAACTACTTGGGGCTCTTGGCCATATGCTCTTTGAAGCTCTCTGCCCACGAGAAGATTAAATTTTTGATCAGTACCGCCAAGCTCTATATCAGCTTCAAGCGCAATGGAATCATTGGCTTGAATGAGTGGATATAAGAATTCATGAAGGGCTATGGTCTGATTAGACTTATATCTTTTGTTGAAGTCGTCGCGCTCAAGCATTCTGGCTAAATTGTATTGGGAGGCAAGCTTTATAATTCCTTCTGCACCAAGCTTTTTGCTCCACTCAGAATTAAATCTAACATCAGTAAGCTGTGGATCTAATATCTTAAAAACTTGTTTTTTATATGACTTTGCATTTTCTTTGATCTCTGCTTCATCTAGGGCTGGCCTAGTTTTATTTTTTCCAGAAGGATCTCCAATCATTCCAGTGAAATCACCAATTAAAAAAATTATTTGATGGCCCAGCTGTTGGAAGTGTCTTAATTTATTAATAAGTACCGTGTGCCCAAGATGCAAATCTGGCGCAGTGGGATCAAAACCAGCTTTCACAATAAGCTGTTTCTTTGATTTGAGTTTTGCTATTAGTTCATCCTCACCAATCAGCTCATCAATACCACGTTTAATTAAATTAAGATTTTCTTTCATGAGTAATCATTTATTATAGTATTTAATCGAAAAAATGTTTGAAATCATATGACCGAATTACCGAAATCTGACTTTGTATTCAAGCCAATCGTAAGGGGAGTAGCTATTGAGGGAAGTTCAGGACTATTTCCAGTAGGAAAAGTTTACTGTGTAGGTAAAAATTATGCTGATCATGCAAAAGAAATGGGAGGTAAAGTAGACAAAGATCAGCCATTCTTTTTTAGCAAACCTCCTCAGGCTATTACCCAATCAGCAAATATTCCCTTTCCGACTCTTACTCATGATCTGCATCATGAAGTTGAGCTCGTGGTTTTTTTGAAGTCTGCATGCTCAAATATATTGCCATCACAGGCAAGTCAGCATATTTTTGGATATGCGGTTGGAGTAGATCTTACCAAAAGGGATATTCAAGCCGTTGCAAAAAGAACTGGAGGGCCCTGGGACTTAAGCAAAGGGTTCGATAATTCTGCACCGATATCAAAGATTCAAAACAAAGAGGGGCTGCTTTTAGAACAAGGTGAAATATCTCTTAAAGTAAATGGGCAAATTAAACAATCTAGCAACCTCTCGAACATGGTTTGGAAAATTGATGAATTAATTAGTTGGCTATCAAAGTACATAACACTTAAGCCTGGAGATATTATTTTTACTGGAACTCCTGCAGGGGTTAGCAAACTTAATCCTAATGATAAAATTGAGGCAGAAATAGAAAATATTGGATCTCTATCATTTAAACTTATTAGGTAAATTTAAGCACTGTGACAAGCTATAGACCCAGCGCCAAAACATTACCCTTTGTGTTATTAGGACTATTTGGGATCTTATATATATATGATGCTGGGTTAGAACAAGAAATCATTTTACCGGAGTTTGTTTCAGAAACTATATCTGTGCCAACCAAGAATACACCTGGCGTTCAAACAAGGAAGATTCATATAGTACAAGAGGGAGAAAACCTATCTGTGATATTTGAAAAGCACAATGTTTCATTAAATAATACCTATAAAATATTTCGAGAAGATAGAACTAATAAGATTAAAAATATACTTCCAAATGATAGATTAGAGTTTTTAGACTTAGACGGAGAATTACAAAAAATTATTATTTATAAATCGCCGCTTTTGTCTTATGAGGTTGATTTGTCTTCTGAAATATCAATTGAAAGAATTGATAGAAAACCAGAGCTGATTAACACTTTTAAAACAGGAGTTATTGAATCATCTTTTTATTTAGCTGGTTTAGAGAATAGCGTTCCTGAAAGTGTGATTATGGATCTGGCATATATTTTTGGATGGGATATTGATTTTGTTTTTGATATAAGAGCTGGAGATAGATTCAAGCTTTTATATGAAACTCCGTTTGTTGATGGTCAAAAAATTGAAAATGGCAGTATTTTATTTGCAGAATTTTATAACCAAAATAATCGATACACTGCTATAAGGTACGAGGGAAAAAATAAGAAATGGGAATACTTTAATATAGATGGCGGCAGTCTTGAAAAAGCTTTTTTAAGGGCGCCACTTGATTTTGCCTATGTAAGCTCACACTTTAACCCCAATAGAAGACATCCGATTCTTAATACTATCAGGGCTCATAATGGGGTTGATTACGCTGCCAAAAGAGGAACGCCTATTCGTGCCACAGGCGAGGGAGTAATTCAATCAGTTGGATGGAAGAGTGGGTATGGAAGAACAATAGTTATTAGGCATGGAGGAGAAATAACAACTTTATATGCTCATATGGATAAGTATCATCCAAGCATGACAAAAGGAATGAAGGTTTCGCAGGGTCAGACAATAGGATACGTAGGTGATTCAGGGCTAGCTACAGCCCCTCATCTTCATTATGAATTTAGAATTGGCGAGAAAAGAACAGACCCGCTCAAGGTAGCCCTTCCCTCAGCAGCTCCGCTAGATCAATCTAAAATAAATCAATTTGAAATATTCAAGAATAATTACATAGAAATAGCAGATCAGTTATTGTCTAAAGATCCAAATGCGAAATTCTTTAAATAAGATTTATATTGGTACTATGAGTGGCACTAGCCATGATGGAATTGATATTTGTGCTATAAAATTTTCTAATCAAATAAGCTTGTTAAAATTTAGTTCCTATAATTATGCTGCGAGTTTAAATGCAGATATTTCAAACGTAATTCAACAACAAGAATTAAGTCTTGAAAAGTATTATGAATTAAATCATAAAATTGGCATTGCTTTCAGCAGGTCAATAAGAAAATTTCTTGCTCACCATAAAATAAATAAAAGCAATGTTGCTGCAATTGGCTTATCGGGTCAGACATTATTTCACAAGCCAAAAGGCAGATATCCATTCTCTATTCAAGCCGGTGATCCCAAAATTATTGCAAATAAATGTGAGATAGATGTTGTGAGTGATTTTAGAAATGACCATATTAAACTCGGCGGAGAAGGCGCGCCACTTGTTCCAGAATTTCATCAAAAAGTTTTTTCAAAAAAAAATGTGCCTCTGGTTGTGCTTAATATTGGTGGAATTTCTAACTTTACTTACCTGAACGGAAGAAAGAACTTTTACGGTTCTGATTGTGGTCCAGGAAATGCGCTGATGGATATTTTTTGTCAAAAATTTCTCTATCGCCCCTTTGATAAAAATGGCGAGCATGCAAAAAGTGGAAAGGTTCACACTCCCTCGCTTAATAAAATGTTAAGCCATTCTTTTTTTAAAAGGCGGCACCCAAAATCTACTGGAAAAGAAATATTTAATATTGCATTCATTCCTAAGCAGCTACTTAAAAAACCCTCTAATGATATTTTGGCAACGCTAACAGAACTCACTGCTATATCTATAGCTAAGTCTATACTCTCATTAAAGAAATCACCCAATCAAATTATTGTCTGTGGAGGTGGAGTTAAAAATTCTTTCTTAATGAGCGCAATTGAAAAACATACAAAGCTAACTGTTACTTCAACTAGTGAATATGGTTTAAACCCACAAGCAATAGAAGCTATGGCATTTGGATGGATGGCAAGACAAAGAATTTTTAACAATCCTTTGATTGTAAATAAAAATAAAGGGTTGCTTGGTACTGTAACTAAATCTAGATAGTGAATGACTCGCCGCACCCACATGTAGTCTTTGCATTTGGGTTTGTAACCAAAAATCTTGAGCCAGAAAGATCTTCAACATAATCCAATGTTGACCCATAAAGATATGGATACGAAAGAGAGTCTAGCAAGATGGTGAAGCCATCAAAATTTACAGTATCATCATCTCCGACAGGGCTATCATCAAATTTAAATCCATATTGAAAACCAGAACACCCTCCACCTGTAACATACACCCTAAAATAAGTTGATTTATGACTAGGCAAAAGGTCTTGAATACGCTTTACAGCATTGCTACTAAGATTGATTGATGTCATTTCAGAGCTCATAAGATACTTATTTTATAGGATTAAAAATACATTCAACAACATTAAGCCTAAAATATTTTTCTATCCAGGCCTTAGAGGGGCTAAAATGATACATCTATGAGCTTATATCTTGTTTTTAAAGTCCTACATATTCTATTTATGGTGTCATGGTTTGCTGGCATTTTTTACTTACCACGCTTGTTTGTTTATCACGTAGAGACTGAAAATCAGGAGACAAAAGATCAACTAACCATAATGCAAGAAAATTTAATTAGGTTTATTACCCCATTGGGGCTTTTAGCAATATTTTTTGGATTATTGATGGGGTTTCTTGGTTCTGATTGGATTGGATTTTTATCTCAAAACTGGATTATTGTTAAACTTTTTGTAGTTTTAGTTTTATTTTTTTACCAAATATTTTGTTGGAAGATTCTCAAAAATTTAAAATCTGCCTCGCATAATTGGACTGGCTTCAAGTTACGTGTTTTTAATGAGATACCAGTCTTGCTATTGCTTATAGGAATAATTGCTGCCGTCTTTAAGTTCTAAAAATCCTAAGTAGAAATTTGTTACAATCTTCAGCATAATCTTCGGTTTCTATAAAAACTTTTACTAAATACTTTTGAAAAGAACAAATTCAGAATCACTTTTTGAGCAAGCTCAATCGCTTATGCCAGGCGGGGTAAATTCTCCAGTTCGAGCGTTTAAAAATGTTGATGGGAAGCCAGTTTTTTTTAAATCTGCAAAAGGTCCAATTTTGATAGATGAAGACGATAATAAATACATAGATTTTATAGGTTCTTGGGGCCCAATGATTCTTGGTCATTCAAATCCAATTATTTTAGATGCAATTAAAGCTCAGCTAGAACTTGGGACAAGTTACGGTGCACCCACAAGTATAGAAAATAGTCTTGCAAGAATAATTAAGAGTCAGGTTCCTTCAATGGAAAAATTGCGAATGGTTAACTCTGGAACTGAAGCTACCATGAGCTGCATTAGGCTTGCTAGGGGCTTCACAGGTAAAAATAAGATTATTAAATTTACTGGTTGTTATCATGGTCATGTTGATTCATTGTTGGTAAAAGCAGGCTCTGGGGTTTCTACATTTGGTTTGCCAGATTCTCCTGGAATACCAAAGGAGTTAGCAGCCCTAACATACAGCTGTCCTTATAATGATGTTGAAGCTCTATCAGAGGTTATGAATGAAGTAAGTGACGATCTTGCTGCAATTATTGTAGAGCCCATTGCTGGTAATATGGGATTCATTCCAGGAAATCCCTCATTCCTTAATACCTTGCGAGAATTATGTGATGCACATGACTCTCTTCTAATATTTGACGAAGTCATGTCGGGTTTCAGGGTAAATCTTGGAGGTGCGCAAGCAATATATAAAATCCAGCCTGATTTAACAGCTCTTGGGAAAGTAATTGGTGGGGGGCTCCCCGTTGGTGCCTTTGGAGGAAAGCAAGTTATTATGGACCAACTTGCTCCAATAGGTCCTATATATCAAGCAGGAACATTATCTGGAAATCCACTAGCAATGAGCGCTGGGATTGCTTTGTTAGATACCTTGATCAACGTAAATCCATTTAATGAATTAGAAAAAGCTTCTTCAGAAATAATGACTCATACAAAAAATCTTATGAATGCCAAAGGCATACCCTTTTCAACTTCCTCTATTGGGGGCATGTTTGGTTTTTTCTTTAGTGAAAGCTTGCCCAATAATTTTGAAGATGTTGTGCATAGTGATGATGATATGTTTAAAAAGTTCTTTTATACCGCTTTAAATCAAGGCATATATTTTGCGCCATCAAAGTATGAGGCTGGATTCATATCCTCTACCCATGATCATTCAATAATTGATCAAACAAAAATAAAGATTGAAAAAGCAATCAAGGAATTATAAAAATGAAAAATGATATTAGCGCAATTGGCAACGCTCTTGTGGATACTGTTTTTAAAGTTGAGCATAGCCTTATACAAGAGCTTGGTCTGGAAATAGATCAAATGACTTTATCCAGTGCTGAAGAACATTCACCAATTATTGAAAGACTGATTGAATCTGGGGCAGATACTGTTTCAGACTGTGGCGGATCTGCAACCAACAGTCTTGTTGCAGCAGCAAGTTTTGGTGCCAAGTGCTTTCATACCTGTAAAGTTTCTGATGACCAAGATGGAGTCAGGTATCTTGAAAGTCTAAAAGAGGCTGGGGTTGGTCATAAAGGAAATATGGCATCTGCTAAAACAATTCCAACTGGAAAATGTCTGATCCTTGTTACTCCAGACGCCAAAAGAACAATGACCACTGCACTTAATGTTAGTTCGTTAATGGATGAAAATGACCTAGATTTAAATCAAATAGCAAATTCTAAAATTTTCTATATCGAGGGATATATGGTAACCAGTGAAGAGAATTATAAAGTCACCTTGCAAGCCCTTAATCATCTTCAAAACTTCCCTGATGTAAAAATAGCTTTCTCGTTATCTGATCCCGGAATTGTCATGGGATTTAAAGAAAAATTTCTTGAAATGGAGTCTTTTGGCTTGGACTATATTTTTGGAAATGATGACGAAGCAATGGCATTTGTTGATGCAGAAAATATTGAAGAAGCGTTTATGAAACTGCAAGAAAAATCTTATACTTCAATAATTACAATGGGAGAAAAAGGAAGCGCGGTAATTACTAGTGATGAAATAATTCATACGCCCAAAGCTAATATTGAGCCTGTAGATACTAATGGAGCTGGAGATATGTTTGCAGGAAGCTTCATGTATGCATTACTGCAAGACAATGATTTAAAGTCTTGTGCAGAATTTGCAAATTATGGAGCCTCAAAGATTGTAGAAACATTTGGGCCAAGGCTAACACAAGAATCATACAAGGAAGTGCTAAATAATTTTAAAAAAAGCTAGCTTATTACTCTGCTTTCTGATAATTTCATGCGCCTAAAAACTTTTTATTACTAAAAATATGCCAAAAAAAGCAGATACAAAAAAATCAACTGCTAAAAAAACTCAAGCCAAGAAGGCTGCTATCAAGAAAGCCCCTGCTAAGAAAGCCCCTGCTAAGAAAGCCCCTGCTAAGAAGGCTCCAGCCAAGAAGGCCCCTGCTAGAAAAGCTCCTGCTAAAAAAACAGCTTCTAGGAAAAGGTCTACACCAATCTCTTCATATAAAGGTAGAAAAGGTGAAAAATATATGAGTGCCGCAATGAAAAAGCACTTTAATGCAGTTTTAATTGAGTGGCGCGAGCACTTGCGAGAAGAAATGCAAAAAACTTTTGATCATTTAAAAAATAAGGGTGAGTCTTACGCAGATCCAATTGACAGGGCATCACAGGAAGAGGAATTTGCTTTCGAGCTTAGAACAAGGGATAGAGAAAGAAAGCTAATTAATAAAATTGCAGGTTCCTTAGAACAAATTAAACAGGATGACTATGGTTACTGTTATGCTTGTGGAATAGAAATAGGAGTGAAAAGACTTGAAGCCCGTCCTACTGCCACACACTGTATCGACTGTAAAACACTTGATGAAATTAAAGAAAAACAACTTGGTGGATAAAAACCCAGCTCAAAAAATTTTCTTTTAAGCTTTTGAACAAAACAAATAAAGCATCAAAAGTTAAAACTCCCAAAATCCTCAAGGAAGATAAATTCAGTCCATTTGCAATTGAGATTGTTAAAAAACTCAAGCAATCAGGTTTCCAGGGCTATCTTGTTGGCGGGTGTGTGCGTGATTCACTAGTTGGGATTAAAGCAAAAGATTTTGATGTTTCAACAGACGCTACTCCTGAAGAAGTCAGAAAGTTATTTAGATCATCTAGAATTATTGGCAAAAGATTTCGTTTGGTTCATGTTTTTAGCAGAAATGAATTGATCGAAGTCTCTACCTTTAGATCAAATGCCTCTAAACAAAGTAATATCTCTGAAGTGATTAAAGATTCTGAAGGAAAAATTCTTAGAGATAATGTTTGGGGAACTTTAGAGGAAGACTGCGTAAGAAGAGACTTTTCTATTAATGCTCTATATTTTGATCCTATAGAAAATGACTTACGAGATTTTCATAATGGTCTTAATCACATACAAAAGAAAATTCTTGTTTCAATTGGTGATCCGCTAGTTAGATTTGAAGAAGATCCTGTTAGGAGTTTGCGTGCAATTAGATTTAGCTCAAAACTAAACTTTAAAATTTCTAACGCTGTTAAAGAAGCTATCTATCAAAAAGGCTATCTACTAGGCAATATTTCCAATGCAAGAATGTTTGATGAATTTTGTAAGATTTTCCTTACAAAAAATGCCCTTAATAATTTTAATAAACTAGAATCTTTTGGAGTTTTAAAATATCTAATTAATTCAAATGATTATGCTGAAGATACATTTGGCTTAAGATTTCAGCATGCTGCATTAATAAATACTGATAATAGGTTAAAGGCATCGAAATCTATTACTCCGGGATTCCTAATCGCTGCACTACTTTGGCCAAGATTAGTCGAGGCATCAAAGGAAAAGGGAGTTTTAAATTTAAGAAAATTTTTTAGAAGCATGGACAGAATTATTAGAGAACAACAAACACTGACTGCAGTGCCAAGAAAATTTCATGGATATATTAAAGATATTTGGTCTCTGCAATTAAAACTTGAGACACGATTGGGTCATCAGCCCTACAAAATTTTAAATCATCCTCGATTCAGAGCTGCTTATGATTTCTTGCTTTTAAGGGAAGAAGCAGCCAATGACACCCAAGGTATAGGTGAATGGTGGACTCAATTTCAAAGGATTAATCGGCCAGGAAAAATTGAATTACTTAAATCATTAAGAGAATCAAGAAATGGTCCAGTTGAGAAAAAATTTGGTTTCTTGGAAGAGTTAAGCTAACCTTTAATAAATAGAATATAAACCGTATGGAACCAGCTTTACAGGAAGCTCCGCTTCCAAAATATATTGCAATTGAGGGGCCAATTGGCGTTGGAAAGACTACGCTTGCCCATAAGATTGCAGAAACATTTAATTATGATGTTTTTTTAGAGCAGCCAGCAGAAAACCCCTTTCTTAAAAGCTTTTATAGGAATCCAAAACAATCGGCACTGGCAACCCAATTATTCTTTTTGTTTCAACGCATGCAACAAATTGAAGACTTAAAACAACGATCGCTGTTTGAACCTGTCCGAGTTGCAGATTTTTTAATTCAAAAAGATAGATTGTTTGCAGAGGTAACTTTATCCGAGGAAGAAATGGGTTTATATGACAAAGTCTATGAACATTTAACTTTGGATGCACCTTCACCTGATTTAGTAATTTATCTTCAAGCTCCTGTGGAAATTTTGTTAGAGAGAATCAATAAACGTGGTAACCCTGATGAAAAATTTTTAACTGTAGATTATTTAGAAAGATTAAATGATGCTTACTCAAAATTCTTTTTATACTTTGAAAATGCTCCTCTACTAATTATTAACGCAGCTGATATTGATCTTGAAGGAGGCGGCTCTGACTACGATATGCTCATAAATAAAATTGTGTCTGATCCAAGAGGTAAAAATTTTATAAATCCCCAGCCATCTATTCTATAAAACTTTAAAAAATCTGAAATTTAATGTCAGACAAACAATATCTTCCTCCTGAAAATCTTGATAACCCATTTATAAAAGATTTAGATGAATATAAGTCTATGTATCATCAATCTATTGATAATCCTCAGGTATTCTTTGGTGCGCAAGCTGAAGAAAATTTAGATTGGATGAAGCCTTTTACAAGCGTTCATAATAACAAGTTTGCTGATTCAAAGTGGTTTGAAGGTGGAAAGATTAATATTGCCTACAACTGCATTGATAGACATTTATCGATGCATGCAAGCAAGACTGCATTTATCTGGGAAGGAGATAATCCCGACGAATCTAAAGAAATTAGTTATGCAAGCTTGCACGAAAATGTCAGCAAGTTTGGAAATATTTTAAAAGATTTAGGAGCCTCAAAGGGATCAAGAATCTGTATATACATGCCGATGATTCCAGAGGCAGCTTATGCAATGTTGGCATGCGCAAGAATTGGTGCAATCCACTCTGTTGTATTTGGTGGCTTTTCTCCAGAATCTCTCAAGGACAGAATCTTAGATGCAGACTGCAGCATAGTTGTAACAGCAGATGAAGCTATAAGAGGTGGAAAGACAATTTCTCTTAAAGATAACGTTGATAGTGCATTGTTAGAGTGCCCAGAAGTGGCGCATTGCTTGGTCATCAAGCGAACAAATGGGTCGATTAATTGGGTGGCTGATAGAGATAGAAATTATGAGGAAATGTTTGCTGCTGCATCAAGTGATTGTCCGTGTGAACCAATGGATTCAGAGGACCCATTATTCATCTTATATACATCAGGGTCGACAGGAAAGCCAAAAGGTGTAATGCACACTACCGCAGGATATCTGCTAGGGGCCCACCTAAGCTTTAAATACCTTTTTGGGTATGAGTCTAGTGATAAATATTGGTGTACTGCAGACGTAGGGTGGATTACAGGCCATACTTATATACTCTATGGCCCCTTGTCTAATGGAGCGACGAGTTTGATGTTTGAGGGAGTGCCAACATACCCTACTCCCTCTAGATTCTGGGAAATTTGTGATAAGCATCAAATTTCTATTTTTTATACAGCACCAACAGCCCTCAGAGCTTTAATGGCTCAAGGAGATCAACACGTCCTAGAAACAAGCAGAAAAAGCCTTCGTTTGCTTGGAACCGTTGGAGAGCCAATCAATCCTGAAGCATGGGAATGGTATTTCAAAGTGGTTGGCAATGAGGCTTGTCATATCATTGATACCTGGTGGCAAACAGAAACAGGATCGGTCTTAATCTCTCCTATTGCGGGCATAACTCCAGTAAAACCAGGCTCAGCAACTTTGCCATTTTTTGGAGTCAAGCCTGAGCTTGTGGATGAGAATGGCTTGATCTTAGAGGGAGAACAATCAGGTAATTTGATTATCACTCAATCATGGCCAAGCCAAATAAGAAGCGTTTATGGAGATCATCAACGAATGATTGATACATATTTTTCAACTTATGAGAATGCTTACTTTACTGGTGATGGGGCTAAAAGAGATGAAGATGGATACTTTTGGATTACCGGCAGAGTTGATGATGTATTGAATGTATCTGGGCACAGACTTGGTACCGCTGAAATTGAAAGTGCTTTGGTACTGCATGAAAAAGTTGCTGAAGCGGCAATTGTGGGTTTTGAGCATCCCATCAAAGGTCAAGGTATATATGCATACGTGACACTAATGGTGGGGGAGGAAGAAAATGAAGGTTTAATTGCAGAGTTGCAAAATTTTGTTGCTCAAGAAATTAGCCCTATTGCAAAACCTGATCTGATTCAATGGGCTCCAGGTCTTCCAAAAACAAGATCTGGAAAAATTATGAGAAGAATTCTAAGAAAAGTTGCTGGCGGTGAGTTTGACAATCTTGGGGATACATCAACTTTAGCTGATCCAAGCGTGGTTGATGATTTAATTAAAAATAAAATAAGTTTATAAATAACTAATTAACAGACATCCCACTCCAGTAGCTGAAGTGATGATTACCAGATAATTATTCAAAGACTCCACGTCTATGAATTGCATATCCTCTTTCGACTGATAAAAAAACTGAGGCATGATTAAAAGAATCATCGAGTTGATTGCATGCAAAAAGAATATCAAAAAAAGAAACCAATGGTTTTCTTCAACGATTGCCGCAAAACTTACAACTAAAAAAGGCGCTTCAAAAATAAGCAGGAAATTTCTATTGCGAGGATTTAAAATAAAACCAAAAATATTAAATTTTTCTTTAATTAACCATAGGTTTATTAAAGCTGCAATTAAATATAAGCAGCCTAAGAAAAAAGCGAACATCTATTTATTTAAAAGACCAAATTTTCTCAGTTGATTCGAATTCAACTATTTCTTCTTCGAGAAGCTTATATAAATGTGCTTCCAAGCTCCAGATTGCAATAGGATGAAGCTTTGGATCAACATCATCATAAACACTTTCCACTAAATCCTTTGAGGTTATAGCGGAGGATATTTTCAACTTAGATATAACTTTTTTTTCTCTTTCTAGCCTATGGTTGATAATCCAGTCAACCACCATCATTGGGTCTTCTAGAAAATCACCATGACCAGGGCCTATTTTGTTAAAATCATAATTTCGTAGCAACTCCAGAGATTGTAGGTAATCTTTCATAGAACCATCTGGATGTACAATAACAACCGTTGATCCATTCATAATATGATCTCCAGTAAGCATCACTTTTTCCTCTTTAATTAAATAACATAGGTGATTTGATGCATGCCCTGGAGTATGAACAGTCTCTATGGTGTATTCATCTGTTTTGATTAAATCCCCATGCTTTAAAATGCAATCTGGTTTAAAAGTTCTATCTTGCAGGGAATCATCTTTTTTAAGCAATCTGCCCATCAGGGGTACATCAAGTATTTCTCCTAAAACTTTAGCGGCTGGAGAGTGATCACGATGAGTATGAGTAACTAAAATTCGCTTAATCTTGCCTTCACCAAGGTTAATTAAGTTTTCGATATGAGCATCAATTTTTGGACCTGGGTCTACAAGAGTAATGTCATCCTTGCCGATAAGGTAACTATTTGTTCCTGGACCCGTAAATACACTTCCATTAGAAGCAGTTACCCTTTCTATAAATACTCTAGACATTTTCATAACCCTCCTCTCCTGGAAGAAAACCAATCCATTGACCATCTCTTTTAATAAATTTTGGAAGTATTGCGGGAATTGCATTATTTCCCAAGTCATTAAAATAATTAAAAGCTTCTGTGCTTGATGAAAATTCTGCTAGTTTTTCAATATTTTTTATAGTTGGAAGGATCATGTTCATTTCTCCATTTTGAAATTTTTTTAAAGCATCCATGGGCTTGATCCAGAAGCTCTCTGTTAATTCAAAACCATCATGCGTGGCTAATTGCTCAGAATTTACCTTGGCAAGAAAGAATCTAGTATCAAATCTCTTAGGTTCGATCGCAGGGGTAATCCAGTGTGCGCAAGGCACAATATTTTTAACCCTAAGGCTTAAAGATTCAGAGACACATATATCTTTAAAGGTAATTGCTTTATTGTTAAGTTCTGTCCTCAATTTATCTAACTTTTCTGCATCCTGCATGATCAAGTTTTCTGGATTAGCAAGCAATACTCCTGCTTCTTCAAAACACTCTCTTATACAAGCTATCCAAAAAGACAGGCCATTATTTTCAATTCCAATCTGTTTAGAGGCCTCTGTGTCACTCATCCCCTCACAGTATTGATATAAATCATCTTCAGAATCTTCTGGGTCTAATTTACCTCCCGGAAAAACATGCAAGCTCCCAAAAGCAGATCGGTTGCTTCTCTTAACCATGAATATTTCAAAATCGCCCTCTTTTAACTCACGCATTAAAATCACTGTTGCCGCTGGTTTAATGGGTGTTGTCATAATTTATTTCAATAGTATGGATTTTTATTATCCTTTAGAATACAACTTAATGGAAATAACAGACTCACTAGCAACTGATACAAAAGATGCCCCAGAATGGTTTCATTCAGCTATATCTCAAAATCCCAGAAGAGAAAATCTCCAGCATCAACTCGGCAACCTTGCCTATCAAGTATGGGATAGAGATAAAGCTCAAGATATTATTATTCTTATTCATGGCACAGGTGCCCATAAGAAATGGTGGGATCCAATTGCACCTCTAATTAATAAAAATTTTTCTATTATCGCCCCAGATCTCCCTGGGATGGGAGAGTCTGATCACAGGCAGGAATATAATTTTGAAGGCTTTAGTGAAGCTTTGGTTGCAATGATGTATCAAGAGAATATTATTAATAATGGGCAGAAAATTTATCTAGTGGGACACTCCCTTGGTGGTCATGTTGCTGGGTTTATGGCCAGTGAATTTCCAGATCTATTTCATGGAGTGGTAATGATTGATTCTCCAATTCGTCCGCCAACATATGACTATGACAAACATCAAAGTACTGGCCCGCTTCGAAAAATAAAATATTATCCAGATAAGGTTTCAATCTTAGAAAGATTCAGACTGATGCCTCCACAAGAATGTGATAATAGCTGGTATCTTAGATATATTGCAGAGAACTCAATTTACAATGTTAAGGAAGGTTGGAGATGGCGATTTGACGATAAACTATTTGCCACTCTTAGGCGTCTTCACAATTATGAATTTCAATTTAAGTGTCCAGCACTTTTTATTGCTGGTGGGAAAAGCTTATTATTAGAATCAAAGATTATGAAATATATAAGAGAGGCTTTTAAGGACTCTATGGACGTTGAAGTAATTGAGGGTGCAGCTCACCATGTTCCACTTGATTCTCCTCTGGAGCTTGTTTCTCTAATAAATAAATATTTACAAGAGTGGGGCAAAAAATGAAAAGGGCTTTGATGGTTGTTTTGGGGTTGCTTGCATTTGGCATGATTGCATTTGTATGGCTTGGAAATAATGAAAGTCTTGGGCCTTTGGATGGATGTAAAAACAATGAGGAACTAAAAGTCTATTGTGATTTTATGAATCCTGAAGACTTAGCTCTTACTCCAGATGGAAATTTTTTAATTGTAGCGGAATTTGGGGGAATGGCACCACTTGTTGAAATGACTTCTGGCAAATTAAGTTTTTTTAATATTAGAGATAAAAAAAGAACTGAAGCAAAGATTGCTTATGGGGCAAATGAATGGGGTGCAGATGACTGCTCAAGAGATCCAAGCATTCCCTTTGGCCCTCATGGTATTGATTTAGTAGAAAGAGAGGATGGAAAGCAGCAGCTTGCCGTTGTTAGTCATTATCCCGGTGAAAGCATTGAGATGTTTGAACTGATTAAAGAAGATGATTGGACACTTAAGTGGAAAGGCTGTATTGACGTTGATGGCCTATATTATTTTAATGATGTTTCGTTGGATAGATCTGGAAACTTCTATGCGTCTCATATGTTTGAATCTGACTTTTCAATGATGCGCGCCTTGTGGAACGTATTTGCAAAGTCAGATACAGGCATGGTTGTGAAATGGACTAAGGATGAAAAATTTGAGGAACTAGATTACACAGCTGGTTCTTTCCCAAATGGCCTCGCATTAGATCAAAAGAATAATAATTTGATTGTAAATTATAACCTTGGAGATAAAAGCATTCTGTTTGACTTAATTTCAAAACAGATCCTGGGAGTCTATGAGCATAATTCACCGGACAATGTAGTTATTAAAGATAGCTTTGCCTGGGTTACTAATCACGATCATTCAGTTTGGCAATCTTTAGGATGTGCAGAATCAGTAAATTGCACGCTTCCTTTTTCCGTGAACAAACTATCTCTCTCAGATCTTTCATTAATTGAGTCCTATAAATTTGAAAGTAAAAATATGGGAGTCGGAACTGTTGGTTTGCCACATGATGAGTCCTTATGGATTGGATCGTATCATTCAGACAGATTAGCAGAAGGTAGCCTATCTTTTAGTGAATAGTATTTATACTGCGGAGCAAGTCAGAGCTTTCGAAGAAAATTCATTTATTAAAGAGGGTGATGATCTGCAAGCAATGATGAAAGCTGCTAAGCAATCTGTTGAGATATTGAATAAAGAGTTTTCAACCTCGGAGTTCTTAATTCTATGTGGACCCGGCAATAATGGTGGAGATGGATATTTCATAGGCATTGGTCTAAGTGAGCTAAAAAAATCTGTTAAATTTATCGATGTACTAAGCCATGCAAAGAAATCTCCACTATGCGAGCATGCATTTGAAGCAGCAAAAGATTCAGACTTCATTCATGCAAAAACACTTAAAGATATTTCTAGTAAAACCATTATAGTAGATGCAATATTTGGAATAGGTGGAAGAATAGATTTAGGAAGTGAGTTAGAAGAAATTTTATCTAGCTGCAATAGATTTGAATCTAAGGTCGCCATAGATGTTCCAACTGGACTTGATTGCAATAGTGGAGAAATATCTCAAGCATGTTTTAATGCAGATAAAACCATTACTTTTATTGGTTATAAGCTGGGGCAGCGAATCAATGAAGGTAAGAATTATTGCGGCGAGCTAATATTAAGGGATCTCGGATTTAGTATGAATAAAAATGTCAGCCCAATAGTGAAAGAGCTCTCTTATGAAGACATAAAAAGACATTTACCCAAAAGAAGAGAAAATTCTCATAAGGGAGATCATGGCAGGCTTTTGGTAATTGCTGGGGATGAGGGTTATGGGGGCGCTGCCATTATGTCCTCAGAATCTGGACTAAAAACTGGGGCTGGACTAGTAAAACTTCTAACAAGAAAATCTCATGTCACTGCAAGCCTTTCCAGAAATCCTGAAATCATGGTATCTGGCGCTGATAATGCTCAAGACATAGAAGCTAATTTAGAGTGGCCTAATGCAGTGGTTGCAGGACCAGGAATGTTTCTTAACTACTGGTCAGAACAAATACTATACAAACTGCTTGTCACGATTGCTGATAAAGGCACCCCCGCCCTTTTGGATGCAGGAGCTCTAAGATTACTGTCCCTGAAGGCTTTTTCTAAAATAAATCTTCACAGCGAAATTGTGCTCACTCCGCATCCAGGTGAGGCAGCTGAAATGCTAAAAGTTACAACAAAAGAAATACAAAAAAATAGAATAAAATCAGCCAAAGCACTGCAAAAAAAATATGGTTGCATTATTGTCCTTAAGGGGAGCGGGACAATTATTTGTAATGAAAATGATATTTATCTTTGTTCTTCTGGCGGCCCAGAATTGGCTGTTGCTGGCACTGGCGATATTCTTTCTGGAGTTATCGGATCACTAATTGCTCAAGGTCTATCACCATTTGAAGCAGCTAAAACTGGTGTTGTAATCCATGCTTTAGCAGGTGAAGAGTGTGCTAATAATGTAGGTAAAATTGGGTTAGTTGCTGGGGAACTTATTCCATATATAAGAAAATTCCTAAACTAAACTTTAATGCTAAAACTAAAATTAAAGAATGAATCCATGACATTGCTTTTAGGCTCAGCAATTGGAAACACAATCAAAAATCTTGATTTGAAAAATTTTGAGGTTCACTTAAATGGTAATTTGGGCGCTGGAAAAACAACCTTAGTTAGGGGGATTCTCCAATACTTAAATTGGACAGATGTGGTGACGAGTCCTTCATATACTTTATGTGAAGAGTATGAAATAGATGGAAGGTTATTATTACATGTTGATCTTTATAGAATACATTCTATTGAAGATGTTGAGGTCTTAAATCTTGATAGGATGACTGCCATGCAAAAAATTATTTTTATTGAATGGCCAAAAAATCTTCAGACAGATAGAAATGTCGACGTTATAATCAACCTGGATCATGAAAATCAGGCAAGACATGCCACATTAAAATGTAAGGACAGCAATATTGAGTCCAGTATTAAAACTTACTATGAAAGTAAATAAATTAAAATTTCTGCTTGGAATTTTGTGCATTTTCGCCCTTCCAATAAAAGCATCTAACCAAGTATCTTTTGATAATGTTTCTGAGCTTGAGTCTGGTAACTTAAAGATAGTATTTAATCTCGATAAGGTTGCTTTAATTAATTCATATGCGCTAGATGATCCTTCAAGAATTGTGATTGATTTAAAAAATACTTCTCTAAATGGGCCATTAAAATCTGAAATGTTCGATCCTATTAAACTAATCAGGGCTAGTGAAGTTGGGAGTACTGTTAGGATTGTGATTGATCTGAAAGGATCTGTGTATTGGAAAAAACCCTGGCAAGTCAAACACAAAGACCGCGTCGATTTAATTTTAGAGATTAAAAGAGATAAAAAAATCTCTTCAAACTTAAGAGATATTATTGTAGCAATCGATGCAGGTCATGGAGGGAGAGATCCGGGTTCAGTTGGCAAAAACATACTAGAAAAAGATGTTACGCTTTTGATCGCAAAAGAGTTAGAGCGAACCTTCAAAAATACGTATGGATATAAACCTGTAATGATACGTTCTGATGATAGATACGTAGGTCTAAATGATAGATATCAAAATGCTAGAAAAATGGGAGCTGACTTGTTTGTTTCGATTCATGCTGATGGCTTCAGGCTGTCATCAGTCAAAGGGGCATCTGTTTATGTATGGTCAGAAGAAGCCTCCTCAATTACAGCAGCTTCTCTTTCAAAAAATAAACTAACTACTAGTCCGGAAATAAAATCAAAGATTGGTAAGCTAGATATTAGAGATTTTGATGAAGATGCAGCCAGAACCCTTTATCAAATAGCATACGAAGCCAAAATAGATAACAGCGTAATCTTAGCGGAAAAAATACTCGAGCAATTGAAAACTGATCCCTATACAAAGATGCATAAACCAAACGTTGAGTTTGCAGATTTTCGAGTCTTAAAATCAATCGATATTCCATCAGTCCTAATTGAATCTGGGTTTATTACTAACCCTGATGATGCAAAAAGATTAGAGGGCAAAGCAGGGAGAAGAATGATTGCCAGGAGCATTTTTTTAGGAATTCACAACTATTTTAAAATTAAACCGAAGCCAAATACGTTCATGGCAGCTTTACCAAAGTTTGTAAAGTACGAAATCCAAAAAGGGGATGTAATCTCAGAGATTGCTATTCGTTTTGGTGTTACCATTGATGAGATAATCGATTGGAACAATTTAAAAAATAAAAGTATCTATCCTGGTCAAGTAATTCAAATAGCTATTTAATGTGGAATCTAAGAAATAAAACAGTTGTCATTTCGGGAGCAACAAATGGTATTGGCAAAGCCGCAGCCATTGAGCTGTCGAAAGAAAATCCAAAGCTGTTGTTTACTTATCGAAATCAAGATCTTGCAGATGAACTTCATGCCGAAATTAAATCCTTATCACCAGATACTCTAGTTCATTCAGTGTATTGTGATTTTTCCAATCAAGATTCCATCCAAAAATGTACAGATGAGATTAATGATTTATGTGAGGATATCGATGTGCTAATCAACAATGCTGGTGTTGTAAATACTTCATATCATGAAACAAGTGATGGCATTGAAAATACATTTGCAGTAAATCACCTTGGATATTTTCTTTTCACCAATCTGCTTCTCAGTAAACTAAAAGGTGTAAATGAGACAAGGATTATAAACGTCTCATCTGCTGCTCATTCATTTGTAAAAGAAGTGCAATGGGAAGATATAAATTTTAAAAATAATTTTGGGCAAGGCTTAAAGCCTTATGGACAATCTAAACTTGCAAACTTACTTTTTACAAGATACCTATCAATCAAACTATCTACTGAAAATATTTCAGTTAATGCCATTCATCCAGGAGGCGTAAATACTTCACTCGGCAGTCAAAATAAAGCCTGGTATAGCAAACCTTTAAGATTAATTCTAAGACCATTCTTTAGATCGCCATTAAAAGGAGCTGAAAGCATAATCTATCTTGCAACCAAGCAAGATGATGGGGTTACGGGCGAATACTTTGTTGATTCAAAAATACATAAATCCTCTACTTACTCAAAGAATCTTGAAGAAGCACATAAGCTTTGGGGCCTATCAGAAGAATTAGTGGGTCAAACTTTTAGCATCTAAAACTCTAGCGGATCAACATTTATACTCCAGCGAACCTTCTTAGAGATATTATTTTTATCTTTAGAAAGAAAATCTGATAAATGAACTAAAAGTTTGTTTAAGCCTGTTCTTGTTTTAGCCTGAATAAGTAAGTGATGATGGTAAGAGCCCCTAACCTTAGATTGCATTGCTGGAATGGGGCCGATAAGCATGCATCTGCTAGGGTCTATAAATTGCTTTGCATAAGTTAACATTTCTATATTAGTTTGAGCTTTAGGAGATGAGGCTTTAATAGTGGCTTCAAAAGTATATGGAGGTTGATTTGTTGCTTGACGTTGCTCCATCAAAGATTTAGCAAAGTTTAAATAATTCCCACTCTTTAGTTGTAATAAATTTTGATCATTCACATACCGTGATTGAACCAAGACTATTGCGTTACCATCTGAGCGTCCTGCCCTTCCAGCAACCTGAATTAGTTGCTGCCCCATTTCCTCAACCGCAGATGAGTTTAAGCTAGTGATGCCTTGATCAACATCCACGGTTACAACTAACTCTAAATTTGGAAAATCATGCCCTTTGATTAACATTTGAGTTCCTATCAAAATGCCTGTATCTGAATTATTTATTTCTGAGAGAATTGTTTCCAAGGAGCCGGCTTTTGTTGTTGAATCTCGGTCCATTCGATGAATTGCAGTCTTGGGAAAAAGTTCTTTTAATGTTTCCTCAAGTTGTTCTGTGCCTGTGCCAAGAAAAGATAGTTGCGCTTTGGAGCAGCTTGGACAATGAGTGGGAACACCAAAAGCTGAATCACAGCGATGACAAATCAGTCGAGCGGCTTGATGATGAAATACCAAGCTTGAATCACAACTGTTACACATAGCTTTCCAGTCACAATAAGAGCATATAAATTGAGGCGCAAAACCTCGTCGATTGATGAATATCATGGCTTGTTTTTTTTGCGTTAAGGTTTGACTAATGGCTTCTATTGCCTGAGGAGCCAAGCCGCTTACTAACTTCACCTCATTAATATCGAGGATAGAGAATTTTGGTGGGCTTTTTTGGGTAACTCTTTTAGTTAAGCTAATAGTTTGAAATTTCTTTTCTTCAACCAGCTTAAGTGTTCTTAGAGATGGTGTTGCCGAACCTAGGATAATTGGGATTTTGATTGTTTGCGCTCTCTTGATTGCAATGTCTCTTGCAGAAAATTTAAAGCCTTCTTGTTGTTTGTATGAAGCGTCATGCTCCTCATCAACGATGATAAGCCCAAGTTTTGGTGCAGGCATCATTACGGCAGATCTAGTACCAATAATGACTTTAAGCTCACCATTTTGAAACTTTTTCCAGGTCTTGTAACGAGCGGATGGTGTCATTTTAGAATGATAAATTCCAACCAAATCTCCAAACTGATTTCTTACCCTGCTTTCCAATTGAGGCGTTAAAGCAATTTCAGGTGCTAGAACCAAAACTGATTTATTATTTATTAATTGTTTATAAATGCACCTTATGTAAACTTCTGTCTTGCCCGAGCCTGTTACTCCATGCAAAAGGGTTGGCATGAATCCTATTAGTTCATTCAAAAACTTTACAGCTTTAACCTGTTCAGAATTGAGAGTTGTTTTAAACTCTAAGTTCTGTTCTATAATTTCTTTATTAACCTCTATCGTTTTAACCTCAAAAGTATTCTTTGTTTGTCTGAGATTGGTTGGTAAAAAGGAGTTAATTACCTCGCCTATGGGATGCAAATAATAATCAGACGACCATTTAAAAATTTTTAGCTCAGTTTTAGAAAAGATTGGTAAATCATCTAACACCATATGAATGGGTTTAGTCTTAATATCGGTATCATTCATGACCTCTGTTACTATTCCCAGCTTATTGGTTCTGCCAAATTTAACAGCTACCCTAGTGCCCGGAATAATTTGCTGATTTGAGTGATAGGTAAAGGTTTGTCTAAGCGGGACAGCTATAGCTACATTGTAAAAAAATTTACTCATATGTGTTTGTAAACGTAACTGTATTTGGTATAGTGCTCATCCAAATTTGATTTTATTATGAAAACAGACATACATCCCAATTATCAAGAAATAACTACAACATGTAGCTGTGGTAACGTGCTGCCTGTAATGAGTACATTGAAAGATAATTTGTCATTGGACGTTTGTGCTAAATGTCATCCATTCTATACCGGAAAGCAAAAGATGCTTGATTCAGGCGGAAGAGTTAAGAAATTCCAAGATCGTTTTGGTGCATCAGGGGCCTCAAAGCCTGCAGCTAAAAAAGCTGAAGCTAAAGCTGAGGAAACTACTGTAGAGGAAGTGGCAGAAGAAGTCGTGGAGACTCCTGTAGAAGAGGTTGTCGAAGAGACTGCTGCTGAGGTAGCTGAAGTTGAAGAGACAGTTGAAGAAGCTGCTGAAGAAGAGACTTCTGAAGACAATGCTGAAGCAGAAGCTTCTGTTGAATCAGATGGTGAAAGCGAAGAAGACAAATAAGCTCTTACTCAACACCCGAACTACCAAATCCTTTATTTCCTCTCTCTGTTTCAGAGAAGTCTTCTACCACTCTTAACTTAGCCTGCTTTATGGGCACAAGGATCATCTGAGCAATTCTATCGCCACTGCTTACAAGAAAATCTTCAGTTGATCTATTCCATAGTGGCACCTTAAGCTCGCCCTGATAATCAGAATCAATTAATCCCACTAAGTTCCCCATAACAATTCCATGTTTCGAGCCAAGACCAGATCTTGGAATTACCAAAGCAGACAGCGAGGGATCTTCTATATAAATAGAAAAACCTAAAGGGATTAATTTGCACTCTTGAGGTTTTAGCTTAAAACTTTCCTCAACGCATGCTCTTAAATCTAATCCTGCTGAACCTTCTGTAGAGTATTCTGGCAATGGAATGGAATCACCAATGAGTGGATTTAGAATTTTTACTTTCAAATCAATCATGATTGAGCTCCTTGGGAGTAATTACGGATTCGAGAGTTAATATACCAGCATCTACATCTTTCCAATGATTAAAATTAGTAATTTTTGCAAAGGCACAGGTTGGGAATTTCACAATGGATTCATTGGTTAATGTTTCTGTAAGAGTATGCAGTCCGGGATTATGTCCTATGATTAGTAAATTGTTTATCTCGTCATCTTGCTCTGTAATTAACTGGATGAGGCTTGATGCTGATGCATGATAAATGCATTCTTTTAAATTGCTTGTTGGAATAGGATCAAGAGAGCTCAATACAAGATCAAGGGTTGATTGTGTTCTTTCGCTTGGACTAGATAAAACAAGATTAAATGAAATGCTATGTTTTTGTATGTATTCAGACAATTGAATTGCATTGGATATTCCTCTTTTAGATAATGGGCGGTCAAAATCTCCAAGTGCTGCATTATCCCAACTAGATTTGGCATGCCTAAGTAAAAATAAATTTTTCATTCTTGTTAATTCTATCTTGCTAAGACTCTCTATGTCCTATAAAATCGCGTTTCTATGAGTAAAGTATGTCAAGTAACAGGGAAGATGCCACAAAGCGGTAATCACGTTTCCCATGCGAATAACCGAGTGAAAAGGAAGTTCTTTCCTAACCTCCATACACATAAATTTTGGGTTGAGTCAGAAAACAGGTTTGTAACCTTAAAGCTATCCACTAAAGGCATGCGCATCATAGATAAAAAAGGCATTGATGAGGTCCTCAAAGATATGAGATCTCGCGGCGAAAAAGTCTAACTAATAAACCACTGCTTTTGAAAATTCTCTAGGCCCACCTAGTGTTTCTCTATCGCTCTTAGGAGAGCAACCATCTATATCTTCAACTCCATATTGGTTTCCAGCTTCTGCAGCCAGTAGGGTTTTTCCTGACAATGTCATAAGTTTTGGATCATCATATAGCTTGTTAATCACCAAGCCCGCGTACTCTTGACTGGCAGCGCCCTTCAAAAACTCAGCATATTGCTCTCCATGCATTTCGCTCACCTTCTGAGTTTTCTCATCTTTTACTATTCCAGACCACAAAGATAATGAACAAATATCATGAGACTTTAGATCATAGGCCATATCAAATGCCATTTTATCTATTCCGGCTTTTTGTGCTCCATATATGGGCCCATGCATATAGCACATGGCTCCATGAGAAGAAATCTGAACTATTAACTTGCCTTTGCTTTCAATCATCAAAGGAGTCAATGCATGGGACAGTAAATAATTAGACTTGAGCCCAACATCCATCACAGACCAAAGATCAACAGATTTTTCCCAATAAGGTTTAGGCTGGACTAGATCATCATGAATCTGGCAAGCAGAGTGAATAAGCAGATCTAGCCTACCGAACTCTTTTTTAATATAACCAGACAGTTCTAAAATTTCTTTTTGATTGTTTAGATCAATTGGATAGGCAATACCATTTGCACCCTTTACCTTAATTTTTTTAACTGTTTCATCAAGACTGCTTTGAATCTCAAAGCCAAATTGTTGGACGGTTGAACCTTTTTTTTGGCTTCTGGCGGCACAAATAATAATATCTCCCTTTCTGGCCATTCCTTCAGCAATACCTTTGCCTACTCCCCTGCTGGCTCCTGTTACTAAAATTACTCTTTTTTTTTGATTGGTCATATTGTTCTCCTGTTAAAATTGTAATGGATGATCTATCTTGCCTCCAAATCGCCTCGAAGAACTGAGCTTTTGCAGCAAGTTGGTATCGAACATAAAATCATCGATATTGAGGTTGATGAAAACATTAATAGCTCTAATTCTTCTCAAGAAAATGTCAGAGCATTATCAGTATTGAAATGTCAGGAAGGTGTTTGCAAGGTTATAACTGAGGACATGCCTTCTTTTCCAGTGCTTGCTGCTGATACCATTGTCGTCTTAGGAGATAAGATTTTTGGGAAACCAGAATCAGAATCTGATGCCATTGCCATGCTTCTAAAACTCTCTAACAAGACTCACATAGTTATAACTGCTGTGACTGTTGGGATAATAAATAAAGAGCAAGCTAAGTTTCACACTATCAGTGTTTCATCAGATGTTGAGTTTGCAAAGTTAACTGAAGATGATTGCAAAGAATATTGCAAAACCCAGGAGCCGTTCGATAAAGCGGGCAGTTATGGAATTCAAGGCTACGGATCTGCGTTTATAAAAAAAATAAATGGTAGTTACCCCAATATTGTGGGCTTGCCCATACATGAAGTGGTTGAACTGTTGAAAGAATTAGGGGTTTCTTACTGGGATCAAAAATAACCTTTTTAAATTTTTTGAACGCCAGATGCATGCAAAATAAAATTTTTCTTTAAAAAGCCAAGCTTGTCTACCACCTTCAAACCAGAGTTACGACCTAATCTGAGATATGGATTATCTTGTTGGAAAAGATTAAAGAGTAAATCGACTCCCCTAATCATTGATGCATTTAGTGTTTTTCTTCTAAGCTCGTATTTCTTTAAAAAAGCTAATTGGCCAATATCTTTGTCTGCGCTAATTGCTCGCTCAATTTCTTCAGCAAGGATAATCGCATCCGAAATACCCAAATTAATACCTTGGCCTGCTAAAGGATGAATGGTATGAGCTGCATCAGCGATTACACAAACACCTTGATCACAGTATTCATCAAGGTGATGAGCTGAAAGCGGGAATGAGAGTAATTCGCTAGTTGCTTGTATTTTACAAGACAATTTTTTTTCAAACTTTTGTAAGTGAGTCGAAAGATTGTCTAATGTTAAATCATGAGCAAGCTCTTTTGGCATAGACCAGACTACTGAGAATTGATTTGTCTCAGCGTCATTCTTATATGGCATTAATGCAAAAATTTCTTTTTCATGAAACACTTGAATCGCCTCTTGAGCATTCAATTCTGGAATATCAACCAGGAATGTTTTAGCTACCTGTTCATAATCTTTAGAAAAATTTTCTGAAGCTATAGACTTTGCCAGAGTGGAATTTCTGCCTTCAGCAATTACGAGAAGGTTAGTTTCTAAGGTCGAGCCATTACTTAGAGAGGCCTGAATGCCTGATTCCATTGATTCAAAAGAAGTGATCTCATCGCCAATAGATATTGAGCTTTCAACCTTTTTAATCAAAGCTTCTCTTAAATCGTTAAAACTAAAAACCTTCGCCAAATAATCAATATTGGCTTCATCGCAATTAAATGATAATTTGCCAGATCCAGAACCATCAAATATCTTCATTCTTTGAATGACAGAAGAGGCAGTTTTAACTCCGAGATAATCAAGTCTTTCACTAGCGCTTAAGTTTAATGTTAAAGACCTGATGTGATCGTTTCCTGAAGAAGCAAAAGGTTTTTTTTCAATAATCTTAAAAGGTATTTCTCTTGCCTCAAGCTCAAGACCTAGAAAGGATCCTACAATCCCTCCCCCAGAAATCAATACAGATTGAGACATAAAAGTTTTAAGCCATTAATGCTTCAATCTCTTTAGGATCAGAAGGAACAAAAGCAGTTAGATTTTCATTGCCCTCAGCGGTCACTAAAATATCATCTTCAATTCTAATGCCTATTCCTTTCCACTTATCTTCAACCTCTGCAGATGATGAAATATAGATGCCGGGCTCAACCGTGGTAACCATTCCAGGCTTGAAATTCATGTAATCGCCATCTTCCATGTAGTCACCAGCATCATGAACATCTATGCCCAACCAATGGCCTATTTTATGCATATAAAAGTCCTTGAAAGCTCCAGACGCATGAAGTTCTTCCATTGAACCCTTCAATATTCCAAGATCAATTAGCCCCTGAGTAATTACCTTTTCTGAAATTATTTGCGCATCCATAACGTTATTATTTGTAGAAATTGCTTCAATACTTTTCAATTGAGCCTCTAAAACAACTTCATAAATAGCTAGTTGTGGAGAAGTAAACTTACCGTTAATTGGATAGGTTCTAGTAATATCTGAGGCATATAATTCAAATTCACATCCAGCATCAACCAGAAGCAACTCGCTATCTTTTAGTGGTTTTGAGTTTTCTACGTAGTGAAGAACGCAAGCATTTTCACCACCAGCTACGATGGGCGTGTAGGCAGAAAAACGCCCTCCTCTTTTCGAGAATTCATACTGGTAAAATGCCTCCATCTCTTGCTCTGTCATTCCTGGCTTTACAAATTTCATCGCCTCAACATGAGCCTCAGCAGAGATTTGACAAGCCTTTTTCATTATTTTAATTTCGTCTTCATCCTTGATAAGTCTTTGATTGCCAACTTTGGATGATGCATCGGCAATATCAATGGCTGAACTGTGCCTATCTTTTGATTTAGTAGATTTAATCCATTCAATAATATCAGCATCCAATGTCTTGCTCTTTCCAACAGGATAAAAAACCTGGTTATGGCCAGCCAATAAGTCAGGCAATCTATGATCAATTTCGGTATTGTTGAAAGCAAGATCAAAGCCGTGATCTTTCATAGCGCCTTCTGGTCCAGCTCGGTAACCATCCCAAATTTCTTTTAATTCATCTTTTTCTGGAACAAAAGCAATAGATTGAACATTATTTTTTTCATTAACTAAAAGCACCAATGTTGATTCAGCTTCATTAAATCCACTTAAATACCAGAAATTGCTATCTTGCCTAAAAGCATGTGATGAATCTGCGTTTCTGTATTGTGTTGAAGCGCCTGCGATAACCACAGCAGAGTTTTTAGGTAACATTGAACCCAATTTATTTCGTCGTTCTAAATATCTGTTTTTCATGTGCTCATTCTACTCTTTTCTTTTTCAAACTTCCCTATTTACATACTAAGACTTAAACTTAGTATATTCATATGAGTGATAATTCAAAAAGTTCTATCAATAATTTAATCAAAAGCACCGAAAAGCTTTTAAAAAGATTTAATGAGCAAAAGGGCATAATTAATGCGTACATTAAAAAAGAGAGAGAATGGAAGAAACATAAACTTGTTCAAGCAAATGAAATCAAGAAGCTTGAAAAGGTTAATTCAAAGCTAGCAAAAGTTATTAAATCAAATGGGCAATAAAGAAGTTTTAGAACTAATGATTATGGGCAAAAAAATATCAATTGCTTGTCCGCCAAAAGATAAAGAAGGCCTTATCAAAGCAGCTGAAATATTAAATAAGCAAATAGATTCAATTCCAGATAAATCAAATGCATTAATTTTGACAAGCCTAGATTTGGCTTTTAAAAGTCAACTTCCTCAAGAGGGTGCCGCCCTCTCTGAGGGAGATGAACGAAACCTAAATAGCCTTGTTTCAGAGATTGAGAAGTCCCTAAATTAAAATAGTCTTCTCTTTTTGATATCAACTGATTTATAATCAATTTGACTGGTTCATTCGCCAACTTATCGAGATTCTTTGAACCGATAATATATTTAAAGGTGATTTTCCACTGCTGTTGTTGTGCATTACCATTGAGGGAAGCCTGATGCAGTATGAGCTTCACCACCTGAGCTTTCGGTTCAGGTAACGATGAGTAGCGGTGAATTGGTTTTTAGTTAACACAAATGTGAAAACGACATATAGACAATCTATCCTCCAAAAAAGAAATACTTTAGGGTTATCCGAACTCTCAAACCTCTCAAAAACAATTCTTAGAAATGCTGACTTAGGATTAAACTTGACCGCTATCACAACTCTAGGAAGTTACTTTTCTGTAAATAATGAGGTCGATCTAGCAACCCTTACCAATATAAGATTGAAAAAAAATCTCTTAACGACCTTTCCAAAAGTTGAGCCAAATCATTCAATGAGTTTAATTGCTCCCAAAGATTTTAAGAAACTCAGAAAAAATAAATATGATATTTTCGAGCCATCAGACGGGGACAAAGTAAAACCAATTGATCATGAGGTCATTATTATTCCAACAGTTGGTGTGGATAAAAACGGCTATAGGCTTGGATATGGTGGGGGTTACTATGACAGATTTTTGGAATCTGTCATGGAAAGAAATAATAGACCTCTGCTGATTGGCTTAATTTATGATTTTCAATTTATCGATGACTCCATCAATGAATCGCATGATATAAAACTAGATATTGTTTTTTCTGAACAACAAAGTAAAAAATTTTCTTGATAGGAGAATTTATTTTTTAAATTTCTAATTTTGCAGCAAAGCTAAAAATATCATCTGAAAGGATTTCTGGATTCTCTAATGCAGCAAAGTGCCCGCCTGAATATTGATTCCATTGGACAATATTATAGATTTTTTCCGCCCAAACTCTTGGCGGTCTTGCAATTTCATTTTTAAAAATAGCTCCGGCCATTGGCTGAGATACTGGATTAAATGTAAATCCCAATGGGCCATTCTCATAATAAAATCTTGCCGAGGATGTGATAGATTCTGTATACCAGTACAGAGATACAATGGCTAGAATCTCATCCAGTGAAACAACTAGTTTGTCTGTATTATCTTTTGTCCAGCCATGAAATTTCTCAATAATCCAGGCAGCCAGACCAACAGGAGAATCATTTAAGCCATAACCAACTGTTTGAGGCTTAGTACTTTGAATTGCAAAATATCCATATCCTGTTGCTTGATATTTTTCTATATTTTTCATTCCCTCAGCTTCTTCGGCTGACACTCCCTCCATTGGATCTTGTCCATCGGGTGGAAAGGCTATGACTAAGTTTAAATGGATACCTATGCAGTTTTCTGGAAATAGTTCTGCTATCCATTTAGTTATCATTGAACCCCAATCACCCCCTTGAGCAATGTATTTTTTGTATCCCAAAGCAAGCATTAGTTCATTTTCAAGTTTAGCAACCTCTTTAGCATTCATTCCTTGCTCGCTTGGTTTATCTGAAAATCCATATCCTGGAATAGCTGGGCAGACTACATCGAATCCTATTCCATCCTTTCCATTCATTAATAAAGGCATAATCTTAAGAAATTCCTGTACACTTCCGGGCCAACCATGTGTCAGTAATAATGGAATTGCATTTTTTGAGCCTGATTTTTTATGCAAGTAGTGGAGTTCAAGCCCTGATTCAGTTTTAAATTTGTAACTGCCAGCTTCATTGAGTTTAGCTTCATGCTTCCTCCAGTCAAAACTATTTCTCCAATTTTGAACTGCGTCTTGTAAATATGATTTTTTTGTACCTAAAGTCCACCTTTCATCATTAATTTCATCAGGCCATCTAGTTAAATCAATCTTTTGATTTAAAAGTTCAATTTTTTCATCTGGGATAAAAATTTCAAATTCTCGTATCATTATCTTAAAAACTCCCTGTAAGCTGTATTGTCTGTTTCTTCGACGAAGCTGTAGTCTAAAGATTTAAGATGCTTCTCTAAAGCATTCTTTGACTTGCTTTTATCCTCAATCCCAATCAATACATTGGCAAATGCAGCTCCAAGATTTCTGTAATGAAATAATGAAATATTCCACTTAGAGCCGAAATCCTTTAAGAATCCCATTAAAGCACCTGGTCTCACTGGGAATTGGCATCTAAATAACCTCTCTGAATCTCTTTCAGAAATAACGCTCTTGTGCCCTCCTACCATATGTCGAAGATGGTCATTAGAAATTTGATTTTTTGTTAAGTCATTAAATTTAAACTTACTCATTACAAGCTTGCTTTTAATTTTTTTGAACGACTCTTCGTTTTCGGTTTTAATTCCTACAAGAACATGCGCATTTATTTTATTGGCAAATCTATAGTTAAACTCCGTAATTTGAGATCGGCCAAAAACCTTGCAAAGCTTTAGAAAGCTGCCAGGTTTTTCTGGGATTTTAATGCTCAAAAGTTTTTCTCTATTTTCTCCAACCTCTGATCTTTCCACAATATAGCTAAGTCTTTCAAAATTAACATTTGCCCCGCTGCTAATAGCTAACAAGCGTTTATTTGAAATTTTTGATGCATATTTTTTAAGCCCTGCTAAAGCAAGAGCGCCTGCAGGCTCGGATAGAACCCTTGTATCTTCAAAAATATCTTTTACTGCTGCACATAACTCATCAATGCTCACAGTAATAACGCCATCAACACATTCTTTTATAACATCAAAGTTGTTTTTTCCAATGCGCTCTACTGCAACGCCATCTGCGAATAATCCAACTTCCCTGAGGCGAACTCTTTTATCTGCTTTTATTGCTTCTGCTAAGCAAGCTGAATCTTCGACCTCAACACCATAAATTTTTGTCTTTTTTTGAGTTTGAGCTGCCCATGCACTTATGCCCGCCAATAAACCGCCACCACCAACTGGAACAAAAATTACATCTAAATCCTTATCAATATCTAAAATTTCTTTTCCAACTGTTCCTTGTCCAGCTATGGTATATGGATCATCAAATGCTTCAATAAACTCAAGACTCTGATCTTTTGCAAGCTGCATTGCTTTTTTTGAAGCTTCATCAAAATTATCGCCATAAAGCAAAACTTTAGATCCAAATCTTTTAACAGATTTTACTTTTATCTCTGGAGTTGTTAATGGCATTACAATTAAACATGGTATTTTTAGATTCTTACAAGCATTTGCTACACCCTGAGCGTGATTTCCAGCAGAGGCTGTAATAACACCATTTTTTTGCTGATCTAGACTTAGATTAGAAATTTTATTATATGCCCCACGTATTTTGAATGAGAAGATTGGTTGCAGGTCTTCTCTCTTTAAAAAGACTTCATTTTCTAGCTTGGTAGACAGATTGCCAGCGAAACTTATAGGAGTATTTATTGCAACATCGTATACTTTTGATTTAGAAATTAAATCTAAGTATTTTTTAGATGCTCTGAATGAACCTGTTTTTATTATTTTTAGTCTCATGATAACTTACGTATTATACCCATAATGAGCAAGTCAAAACTAAATGCTGCTATGCAAGCAATAGACTGGATTAAACCAAAAATTGATTCAGACTCTATTGTAGGTGTTGGAACTGGATCAACGGTAAATTATTTTATTGATGAGCTTGGTAAAATCAAAAATCTTTTTAAAGGAGCTGTCTCTAGCTCCGAAGCTTCTACCATCCTTTTAAAAGAAAATGGAATAGAAGTGTTTGAGCTAAATGATGTAAACGAAATTCTGGTTTATGTAGATGGAGCTGACGAAGTAGATGCATTAAATAACTTAATTAAAGGTGGTGGTGGCGCTCATACTAGAGAAAAAATTGTTGCATCTGCTGCACGTGAATTTGTTTGTATTGTAGATAGATCAAAGCTTGTTAAAACCCTAGGCAATTTTCCATTGCCAGTTGAGGCCATAATTAAGAGCAGAAGTTATGTAGCTAGAGAACTTGTAAAACTTGGAGGCAGACCTATTCTAAGAGAAGATTTTTTAACTGATCAAGGCAATCAAATACTTGATGTACATGATTTAGATATTAATGATCCAATTTTTATAGAACAAATAATAAACCTCATCCCCGGAGTATTAGATAACGGAGTGTTTGCAAACTGTAGGCCTGGAAAAGTGATAATTGGGGAAGATTAGAGGGCAGCTTTTATCGCTTCAATAAGCTCATTAGATTCTGGTTTGATATTAGACTTAAAGTACTCAATCACTTTCCCATCTCTATTAATTAAATATTTATTGAAATTCCATCTTGGCTCATTACCAGACTCAGCAATCAATTTTTTGTAAAGTGGGTGAGCTTTTCTGCCTCTAACCTTTACTGTTGAGAACATAGGAAAAGTTACGCCATATTCTGTACTACAAAATTCAGCAACTTTAGATTCATCAGAATATTCTTGAAAAAAATCTCTTGAAGGAACCCCAAGTATTACCAAGCCTTCGGATTTGTGCTTGGCATATAGAGCTTGCAAGCCGGAGTATTGAGAAGTGTATCCGCACCTACTTGCAACGTTTACTACCAAAACAACTTTTCCAAAATATTGACATAGATTTTGGGATAAATCTGAATCAAGTATTTTCATAGAGGTGTTCAACGCACCGGAACATTCAGATTTTGCATGTAAAGAGCAAGCTAGTAAGAAAATTACAATGAGCCTTTTTTTCATATAAGTATTATACAACCTGTATCAACCATCGGAACGGTTTGGGCTGGTTAAGTCTATACGACTGGTGATATTGCGTATACAGACGATATAAATATTGAAACTAATACTAGTAGCTCAACTTGATCAATAACTTTTCTTTTCATAACAAACCTTTAAAAGAGGTGGAGGGCATAAGCCCTCCATATTCCAGAGAATTAACAGCAACTCATAGGGGGGAGAGATTTGCTGTTGAGTGTTATTATATATACTTATATTAATATATCAATACTTTTTATAAATAAATATAAAATATTAATTCATATAAATAATATTGATATTTAGACAAGGAGTTGCGGTTTTTTGCACAAATTAGCAGATTACATTAGTCAAAAAGACTATATAATTCACAATTAAATTTTAATTTGAGAAACTTAATTATGGCAAACGAACTTAAGGGTACTGTTAATTATACTGTAAATGGAAATATCGCTATTTTAGAAGTAGATAATCCTCCAGTGAACCCTCTCAGCAGCGGGGTTAGAGCTGGCTTAACGGACTGTATAGCGAAGGCAAACAATGATGACTCCATAAAAGGAATCATCTTAACTGGAGCCGGCAGATCATTTATAGCTGGAGCAGATATCTCAGAATTTGGTCAAAAACCTGATGGTCCTGATCTTCATACAGCTCTTAAAGAGATTGAGTTCAGCAAAAAACCTGTTTTAGCAGCTATTAATGGGACTGCGCTAGGCGGAGGCCTAGAAACAGCGTTAGTTTGCAATTACAGAATGGGAACAAACAAGGCAATAGTTGGTCTTCCAGAAGTGAATTTAGGTTTATTGCCTGGTGCTGGAGGGACTCAAAGACTTCCAAGACTTATAGGCCCATCTCAAGCATTAAAAATGATGATTGCTGGTACGCCAATCTCTGCTAAAAAAGCTTTGCAGCAAGGTGTAATTGATGCAATTTCTGAAAATTCTTTAATTGAGGATGGCATAGCCTTTTTGCAAGATAAGATTACTCTTAGCGAACACCCAAAAGTGAGAGATAAAAATGAAAAACTTCTTGAAGCTAGAGGTGCGGATAATATTCTAGCAGAAGCTAAGGCACTAGCAGCCAAGACAAGAAGAGGACAGTTTGCACCAGGACAAATAATATCTTGTGTTGAAGCCGCCATCAATGAGGATGACTTTGATATAGGCATGAAAAAAGAATCTGAATACTTTCTTGAGTGTTTAGTTCATCCTCAAAGAGAGGCAATGATTCATATCTTTTTTGGAGAAAGAGCAGCTTCAAAAATTTCTGATATCCCAAAAGAAACACCGTTACATCAAATTAATTCAGCAGGTGTTGTTGGATCTGGAACAATGGGAGGCGGAATTGCTATGAATTTTGCAAATGCTGGAATACCAGTATTAATTTTAGATCAAGATGAAAAAAATCTTAGCAGAGGCATGGGAGTAATAGAAAAGAACTATCAAATGATGGTAGATCGAGGAAGGATGTCACAGGACCAAAAAGATACAGTTATGCAGATTATAACTCCAACACTATCATATGAAGACCTCGCAGATGTGGACATTGTAGTTGAAGCAGTTTATGAAAATCTTGAGCTAAAACAGGAAATTTTTAAAAGCTTAGACACAGCAGTAAATGATCAAGCTATCCTAGCATCTAATACATCTGGCTTAGATATAGATGCAATAGCTTCATCAACCAATAGACCTAACAAAGTAGTGGGTACTCACTTTTTTAGTCCTGCAAATGTAATGCGATTATTGGAAGTTGTTAGAGGCAGTAAATCTTCAGATGAAACTATGGCTACAGTTATGGCTCTTGGGAAGAAAATGGGTAAGGCTTCAGTAGTATCACTCAATGCTCCTGGGTTTATTGGAAATAGAATGTTATATGGTTACACATACCAAGCCAATATGTTACTTCTTGAGGGGGCGCTCCCCAATCAAATTGATAGTGCTTTAGAATCTTTTGGCATGAGCATGGGGCCATTTAGGATGATGGATTTAGTTGGGCTTGATTTAGGATGGAGAGCAAGAAAATTAGGTGGCATAGAAACACCACTAACTAATAAAATTTCTGACGCTCTTTGTGAACAAGATAGATTTGGTCAAAAAAATTCAAAAGGTTTTTACAATTATTCTGAGGGATCAAGAGCTCCAAACCCTGCGCCAGAAAATGAATCTATTTACAAAGAGGTTTCAGAAAAAAATAATATACAACGAAGAGAAATATCCGATCAAGAAATAATTGATAGATGCATATTCGCATTAGTTAATGAAGGGGCAAAAATCTTAGAGGAAGGTGTTTCACAAAGAGCAGGTGATATGGATATTGTGTATATAAATGGCTACGGTTTTCCGATCTGGAGAGGCGGACCTATGTTCTATGCAAACCAATTCGGTTTAGGTAAAGTAGTTGAAAAAATTAATGAATTTGCTGAATTAGACAAGAATTTTTGGAAACCAGCCCCAATGCTGGAGAAACTCGCAAGTGACTCAGGGTTATTTGGTGAAGCTCCAGCACCAGAAGATAGAGCAAAAAAATTAGGCTTTACTACTGGAAATATGGGTGGTGTATAGCTTAATAGATCTATAAATAAAGGTTTACAGGAGTTTTAGGCGAAACTATCTCGTATAGCTCTAAAACATCTTGATTGAACATCCTAATGCATCCATGAGAAGCTTTTATACCTATTAAACCCTCCTCATGTGTGCCATGAATATATATAAATCTCTTATTGGAATCTACATTTCCTCCCATGTTTACCCCAGGTTCTAACCCTGTAAGCCAAAGGATTCTGCTTGTTATATAGTCATCCTCAGTGTCTAGGGGTGCATCAATAACTTTAGCTTTTTGTGGAATATGTCTTCTGCTTACAAAGAAATCATATTTACGAACATTTGTTCCAATTTTTGACTGTATCTCATGCTTTCCTAGGGGAGTTTTTAATGAATTCTCTATTTGCCCCTCTCCATATGCTGAACTTGAAATAGGATAGCTTCGTAATAATAACGAACCATCAAAAAGAAAAAGCCTTTGTTGGGAGATACTTATATCTATAGTTATTTCAGACATAACAGAAAAAGAAGTTATAGCTGATATTAATAAGATTAATTTTTTCATTTTCTATATCTTATTATAAAAAAAGAAACTAATAAAATTAGAGACATCAATGGCGCCAAAAGATACCCATAATTAAAAAAAAATGTTGAATTATTAGTCCTAAATATAGTTCCGTATAATGTGTCTCTGGCATTTTTTGGTAATAAATCAACTATTGTTCCTTTATTATCAACAATTGTTGATATGCCATCTGAAGTGCCTCTTGCGATCCACTTATTAGACTCTAATGCTCGTGCTCTAACTATCTGAAGATGTTGATATGGGCCATAAGAATTTCCAAACCAGGTATCATTGCTAATATTAATTATAAAGTCTGCGTTTTTTATTTCTGATCTAAAACTTAAAGGAAAAGCAATATCAAAACAAATTAACCCAAGTATCTTAAAATTATTAAGATTAAAGTAAGGTTGATGATTTGGACCTTCTTGCAATGAGGACATAGGCATATCAAAAAATTCTATCAATCCTCTTAGTATTGATTCAAAAGGTACATATTCTCCAAAAGGTACAAGATGTCTCTTAATATAATGTTGCTTGGTCCCCAGAATTGTCATCGTATTATGCAAATTATTGTCTTTATAAAGCCATGAACCAGAAAGAATAGTGGGTAGGTGTTTAGTCCTGTTGTGTAAACTTTCCATTTGAGGGCTTGAATTTAAATATGGGAAAGGTGATTCGGGCCAAACTATCAGATCAGAATTAGCATACTTCTTGCTCAACTCGACCAACACTTCCTCAATATTATTTACTGAGTCATTCTCATATTTCGAGAATGGGTCTAATGATGGCTGAACAATTGAGACTTTTAAACCATCATCAAGAGTTTGATTGTTAGATGGTGGAAACGGTAAAAAAACTAAAAACATTAAAATACTTAACATCAATAATTTAATATTTTTGAGAACAAATAAACTCCCAACAATTGATGCAAAAAAATAAAGGATAAATGAACAACCATAAACACCAATTATAGGAATTAAGTTTGCACCAATAGTATCCATGAAAACCAAGCCTGGAAGTAGCCACGGAAAGCCACCTAGCAAATAAAATCGGCTGAGCTCTAGCAGAGTGCAAATACTCGCAAATAAAAGTGAGTTTTGAAATATTGTTAGTTCTAAATTTAAACTTTTTAAGACTGCAATGGGAGCAATAAAGAATAAAGAAAGGAGCATACCCATTATTAAAACAATAAATATAGATATTGTTATTCCTGTGTTTCCGTAATAGTAAATACTTACTATTAACCACCCAGTTCCACCTAACCATAATCCTAAACCCCAGACATAGGCGCGCTTTATGGCTATGCCTATACTCTGCGAGGTATGCATTGAATGGGCCAGAATAGCCAAAGGAAAAACAATTAGTATTTTGATATCAAAAGGGCTGAATGCAAATACTGAAACTGCTCCAGAAATAGCTAAAAAAAAGTAACTGAGGAAAGGGGACTTATAAATTTGATTTAATAGTGATTCCAATTTTTTTAATCTTCCTTTTATCTGCGGCTGTTATAGCTAGAATCATATTATCAATCTCTATCTTATCCCCGACCTTGGGCAAATAGCCAAGTTTATTAATAAACAAGCCAGCCAAAGTCTCAGCATCTATATTATTAAAATCCTTATTAAATTTTTCTTCAAAAATTGATAGCTCTAATGTTGCATCCGCAATATATTCAAACTCGCTGACTTGAATTAAATCTTCATCTTCTATGTCATGCTCATCTTCAATTTCACCAACAAGTTCCTCTAAAATATCTTCAATGGTAACCAACCCAGAAATTGTTCCGTATTCATCCAACACAATTGCCATATGAGATCTATCCTTTTTAAATTCCTCAAGCAATGAATCAGCTTTTTTAGACTCAGGAACTACTTTAATTTCACGAATAATTTTAGAAAGATCTATATCTTCAGAATTTGTCGTAATTATTGGTAATAAGTCTTTTGCCAATAAAATACCTTGAACCTCATTTTTTTCTGGTCCAATTACTGGATATCGGGAATGCCCAGATTCTATAATTCTATTGATCATCATGGTTGAATCTTCATTTGGAGCAATGATGACCATTTCTACCCTAGGAACCATTATCTCTTTGACTGCTGTATCTCCTAATCGAATGGCTCTTTCTGCAATAAATTGAGCTTCTTTATCAATTAGTTTTGCGCTGAGGGCATCTTCTAGCAGTATTGATACATCATCTATAGATGATGGCTTTATAGTTAAAAAGCGCTTAATTCTATTTAAAATACTCGAAGGAGGTTGATCTTGGTCTAATTCTTGGTTTTTCATTGAATATATGGGTTACCTATTTTAAAACTTTCTAAATATTTAATCTCTTTTTCTTCCATTATTTTTGCTTCTTTTTCTTCTTTATGATCAAACCCTAATAAATGTAATATTCCGTGGGCTAAAAGATGCATCATATGATCGTCTAAATTTCTCTTCAAGCCTTGTATTTCATTTTTTGCATATGGAATGCTAATTGCTATGTCTCCCAACTCCCCAGAACGCTTCTTTAGCTCGCTACTAGCTGGAAAAGAAAGAATATTGGTATCAGAATCTTTTTTTCTGAACTCATTATTAAGCATAATCATCTCACTTGAGTTCATTAGTTTGAGATTTACAACTGAGGAAATTTCATTGTGATCTGCAAGGATGTACTCGGTGATATGCATCATTCTTTTTTCTAAGCTTCCCTTAAACAGTGCAAATTTATGCGGAATAATTTTTAAGCTCAATTTTTCTTCTGATCAAATTGATCATATGCATCTACAATTTTCCTTACCAATGGATGCCTAACAACATCCCTAGAACTGAAAACAGTAAAACCAATTCCTTCCACATCTTTTAACACTCTAATCGAATGACCCAATCCAGACTCAATGTTTTTAGGAAGATCAATTTGAGTAATGTCTCCATTTATAATTGCATGGGAACCAAAACCCATTCTTGTTAAAAACATTTTCATTTGATCCACAGTAGTATTTTGACTTTCATCCATAATAATAAAAGCATTATTCAGGGTTCGTCCTCTTAAATAAGCTAATGGAGCAACCTCAAGAATTTCTTTTTCTAACAAACGGATTACTTGCTCAAAGCCAAGCATTTCATAAAGCGCATCATACAATGGCCGCAAGTATGGATCTACTTTTTGAGAAAGATCCCCCGGAAGGAATCCTAACTTTTCACCTGCCTCAACGGCCGGACGAATTAAAATAATTTTTTTTACCTTTTCTGCAACCAACATCTCAACTGCTTTCGCAACAGCCAAGTATGTTTTTCCAGTTCCAGCTGGTCCCACGCCAAAATTTACTTCAAACTTGCTCATATTATTCAAATAATCATTCTGATTTTTAGACCTAGGTTTAATTACTTTTTTTGGAGCTTTAATTGAGTGCTCTTTACCATCTTGTGAAATAGGCTCAGGATTTAATTCTGTATTGCTATTAATCGCCATTTGTATAATTTCCTTGGAGAGATCCACCCCCCTTGTTGTTGAAGCATATAAATGCTGGATTGCATTTGATGCTTTCTGGATGCTATCAGACTCACCTGAAATGCTTACTTTGTTTCCATTTTGAAAGATTTTTACTCCAAAACCTTTTTCAAGAATTTTAAGGTTTCCATTTAACTCTCCAACAAATGATTTTAAGTTTTTGGTGCTGGCTGGTTCGAGCTCCAATTGAGCTAAAGATTTATTAACAGATGCCATTAAGACTATTATGTCCTCCCCAGCTCTAGAATTTGGCCTGCAAGAGAACGTTGATATGCTTTAGTAATATTAATATCTACTAATTTACCTAGAATATCTATATTTTGGAAGTCAAAATTTACCACTCTATTGCATTCCGTTCTAGCCTGTAATTGCTTAATATCTTTTTTAGATACCCCTGTAACTAGACATCTTTGAATTGTTTGAACAAGTTCATTGCTATAACTAAGCTGAAGCTCATCAATACGTTTTTGAAGAATGTACAAACGTTCCTTTTTTTGCTGCAATGGTATCGAATCCTCTAACTGAGATGCTGGTGTGCCTGGTCTAGCAGAGTATATAAAACTAAAGGAAGCATCAAATTCTATTTCATTAATGAGATCCATAGTTAATTGAAAGTCATAATCTGACTCATTAGGAAAACCAACTATAAAGTCAGAGGAAATTTTGATATTTGGTCTTACCTTACGCAATTTTTTAATTATCTCTATGTATTCTTCTCTTGTGTAATTTCGTTTCATTTTGGTAAGAATTTCATTTGAACCTGATTGGACTGGCAGGTGTAAGTGGCTAACAAGTTGGGGCACGTGACCATATGTATCAATTAAATCATCGGTCATTTCAAGTGGATGAGAGGTAGTGTATCTAATCCTTTCAACTCCATGAATACTTCCACAAACCTCAATTAAATCTGACAAACCAATAATTCTTCCGTTCAGAGTAAATTTGTAAGCATTTACGTTTTGCCCAACGAAAACAATTTCTGAGACACCTTGCTCTACCAGTCTTGCAACTTCATCAAAGATTTGCTCTGGCTTTCTACTAACCTCATCACCTCTTGTATAAGGAACCACGCAAAAAGAGCAATATTTAGAACATCCTTCCATGATAGAGACAAAACTTGAAACACCAGTCGCATCTGGCTTAGGCAAAGAATCAAATTTTTCTTCAATTGGAAAAGATACGTCAACAGCATTAATTTTATTTTCTTCTTTTATTAATGAAGGAACTTTATGGATGGTTTGTGGTCCAAATATCAAATCAACAAATGGAGCCCGCTTATAAATATTTTTTCCTTCCTGAGTCGCAACACAACCGCCAACTCCGATCTTCAACTGAGGATTTATTTTTTTTAATTTATTGAGCCTGCCTAGTTCTGAATAAACTTTTTCTTCTGCTTTTTCTCTTATAGAACATGTATTAAGCAAAATTATATCTGCCTCATTAGGATTTTTTGTTTCTTCAATACTTGGGTCCTGTCTCAGGATCTCTAAAGTCTTCTGGCTGTCATATTCATTCATTTGACAACCATAGGTTTTAATATAAAGTTTCTTACCCATACAGCTAATTATGAAGAAAAAAACTACATATAAGATAATTTTTATGCAACTGGGCGAAATCTATGAGATTTTTGCAAAACATATTTATCAAAGTGACATGTACGGTTTCATTGAGGTCGAAGAGTATATATTTAATCAAAATAAACAGCTAGTGGTTGACCCCACATCAGAGAAGCTAGAGAAAGAATTTCATTCTGTTGAGAGATCATACATACCCATCAATTCAATTATTAGAATTGATGAAGTTGTTGAGTCAGGAGAGGCGAAAATTAAACAAAATAAAAGTCAGGTATCTCCTTTGCCCATAAATATTCAACCTGCAAATAAACAAGACTAATTCTGAAGGACTTGAGTTTTTCTGCTTAATGTTTAAGCAATTGACTGTTAAGCTTTTCTTATGAAAAGAAGGCAGGCTCTTAAAATTACATCAATTGCTGCGATAGGTCTTTCAGCTTCAATAAGTTCCAGTTGCTCAAAAAATACCTATTCCTTTAATCATGGTGTTGCCAGCGGGGATCCGCTAGAGGATAGAGTAATTCTTTGGACCAGGATAACTCCGCAGCAAACGGGACCAATAGAAGCGACCCTTGAAATCTCAGAAGATAAAAGTTTTTCTAAAATTTGTTACTCAACAAAATTGCAAACCTCTGCCTTGTCAGACTACACCATAAAGTATGATTTTCTGGCAAAGCGATATTGCGATAGTGATAAGGGGTTTTTCTATCGGTTTAAAGCTGGAAGTTCCTTTTCAGAGATTGGCAAATCCAAAACATTTTCAAAAAAAACAGTATCTGCAAAAATTGGGGTTTTTAGTTGTAGTAACTTTCCGGCAGGTTACTTTAATGCTTACCAAGCTGGAGCTGAAAAAAATGATCTAGACCTGTGGCTACATTTAGGTGATTACCTATATGAGTATCCTATGGGTGGGTATGCTACAGATAATGCAGAAAAGCTAGGCAGAACTCCAAGCCCCACACATGAAATGATCACCCTCTCTGATTATAGGCAAAGGCATGCTCAGTATAAGCTAGATCAAGGCTCCAAAGCTCTTCATAAACATGCACCGCTAATTGCTGTCTGGGATGATCATGAATTTTCAAATGATGCTTGGAAGAAAGGAGCAGAAAATCATTCTGAGGATGGATTGGAAGGAGATTTCTTTGCTCGAAGATCAGCTGCCATCAAAGCATACTATGAATGGATGCCAATCAGAGAGCAGCAGAATAAAAGAAGAATCTTTAGAGAGTTTAAGATTGGTAAGCTCATACATTTAATTATGTTGGATACTCGACAATATGGAAGGGACAAACAATTACAACCAAAGGATTACTTGAGCAAATCTGGATTTAATCAAGCAAAATTCTATAACGATCTAAATTCTGAAAATAGAGAGCTTCTTGGCGCAGAACAACTTTCTTGGATAGAAAATAGTGTTTTAAAATCAGATAATACTTGGACTATTTTTGGCCAGCAGGTCTTAATGGCGAAATTAAAGTTTCCTGATTTAAGCAAAATGCTTAAAACAGAAGAAGTTCCAGATTTTCTTAAGCCTTATTTAAAATTTTTAGGTTTGGGCATACCCTCTAACCTTGATGCTTGGGATGGATATCCTGCAGCAAGAAATAACCTTTATCAATTAATGAAAAATGCTAAAAAGAATTTCATTAGTCTTGCTGGAGATACACATAATAGCTGGGTTTCTGAACTTGAGAATCAGTCAGGTAAAAAAATAGGTATTGAATTGGGCGCCCCCTCTGTGACCTCGCCCGGAATTACAGACGTATTAAATTTAGATGAAAATAAATTTGTTGATAGCATTGTAAAAATTAACAAAGAGCTTCAATGGATGGACCCCTCCAATAGGGGGTATCTATTTCTTGATTGCATGGAAGATAAAATTATTGCCTCCTTTAATTTCATCAAAGAGTTAAATAACATTAATTCTGAAATTAGCTCATCTCACTCTTTTGTAATTTATAGAGAAGGGCATAAGCTAGAAGAAATTAAATCCTAATTTAATCAAATAGCATCTGCTTATATAGTCTAAGCTCATTAATAGATTCTTTAATATCATCTTTGGCTCTGTGAGATCCTTGTTTTTCGTATGTCTGAGCATCATTCATCCATCTTGAAATAAGCTCTTTGACTGAAGAAACATCAACATGACGATAGTGAAAATATGATTCTAAGGCAGGCATATATTTTGCTAGGAACCTTCTATCATGCGAAACAGTATTCCCACACATTGGAGATGCTTTATTTCCTACATATTTTGAAATAAATTCTAAGGTTTCTATCTCAGCGGCTTGCTCTGAAATGCTGCTTTGAAGCACTGATTTAGTGAGACCAGAGTTACCATGCTGCTTGGTATTCCATTCATCCATATTTTCGATAAGTTCTTTCGGTTGGTTAATAACTAAATTTGGACCTTCTGCAACAATGGTAAGATTACTATCTGTGATAATAGTAGCAATTTCTATGATCCTCTCTTTGTTTGGATCTAAGCCAGTCATCTCAAGATCAATCCAGATAAGATTTTGATTTGATTTTTGAGTAGACATATATGTTGTTAAATTTTAACTATAGTGTATTTTGAGGCCAAGATGTTAAAACTTCAAATCGGTCAAATAGTTGAGTTCTACTCTAACTCATGCTGCGTAGTATCTGAAGGCAAAGAATTCAAATGCAAAATTCAAGGAAGAATTAATCTTGTTGTCGGCGATCTGGTTGAGATAGAGTTATCTTCTGTGAGTAATAGCTCTGAAGGGTTGGTTATTAAGAGATTAGATAGGATCACCGCTCTCTATAAATCAAAGGAAAAGGTTAAAAAACCAATAGCTGCAAATATTTCACACATTGGTATTTTGGTTACCAAAAATCCTAAAACAAATCTTGAGTTTATTGATAAATGGATAACGATTTCAAAAATTGCCTCGATAGAACCTTTCATAATTTTTAACAAAATAGATCTATTGCCAAATGGCGCATTCAGGGAAGATCAAAAAATCTATGAACGCTTAGGAATCAAGACTTTTCAAATTTCTGCAAAACTATTTATCAATGTAGATGAATTAAAAATATATCTTTCAAAAAGAACCACCATATTTGTTGGTAACTCTGGCTCTGGAAAGTCTACTTTGACTTCAGCCATTACAGGAAAAGAAATATTATCAAAAGCACTTTCTAATAATCAAGGTGTTCACACCACCTCTGTTTCTACTCTTTATCATACCGATCAAATGAAAATTATTGATTCTCCAGGAGTTAGAGATATTGGTATTGATCATTTGAAACCAAAGGAGATTATTTTAGGATTTCCTGAGATTATCAATTATTCTTTAAACTGCGCTTTTCCAAATTGCTCTCATCAAGCTGATGCAGGTTGTGAGGTTATGGCTGCACTCAAAAATGGTGATATTGAAGAAAGTAGATACAATAATTTTATCTTTTTAAGCAATAGAGAAATAAATGAATGAAAAAACACACTTTGGCTTTAAGGAAGTCGATGTTGACAAAAAATCTCAGCATGTTGGAGAAGTCTTTCATTCTGTTGCGGAAGAATATGATCTGATGAATGATGCTATGTCATTTGGCATGCACAGACTATGGAAAAAAATTCTTATTGAGCTGTCTGAGTTAAGTGAAGGCTCTGTTGTTCTTGATATTGCAAGTGGAACGGCTGATATTCCCAAATTAATAAATAAAAAATTTAAATCTGTATCAATGCATGTAACAGATATTAATGAATCAATGCTTGCCCTAGGAAAAGATCGTGCAATAAACGAAAACTTCTTTCAAAATTGCAATTTTGCCCTAGCCTCTGGAGAAAGCCTCCCTTACAAAGATAAGACTTTTGATCTAGTGACCGTTGGGTTTGGACTCCGAAATTTCACTGATAAGCAAAAAGGGCTTAAAGAGATGAAACGAGTCTTAAAACCTGGTGGTGTTTTGTTGGTTTTAGAATTTTCAAAACCCACAAACTCTTTATTTTCTAGGGTTTATGATTGGTACTCATTTAATATCATTCCTAAGTTAGGCAAGCTTTTAGCAAATGATTCTGAAAGCTATGAATACCTTGCTGAGTCGATAAGAGTGCATCCTGATCAAGAAACATTAAATGAAATGGTTGTCGATTCAGGCTTCGGAGAATGCAAGTTCTATAATCTTGTAAACGGAGTTGTTGCAATCCATAAGGCGAAATAAAAAATGCGCATATCTTTAGATAAATTTTTGAAAGAAATAGAATATTTATCTCCTGGATTTTTGATCAAAATTAAGAATCTGTACCCCCTTAATTTTAATATTGAGATTGATTCTGTTACGAAATTTTCAATTTCATTAAGTGATAACTCTCGAAGCTGTAATTTCATTGAATACCCAAATCCAAACTTTTCACTTAAGCTCAATATTTTTTCAGCTTTGAATGCTTTATACAATAAACAGATTCAAACAAAATCTATTTCAGGTGATGTAGAAAGCGCGGTAATACTGTTAGGTGCTTTAGCAAATATTGAAATAGATTTAGAGCTTTTAGTATTCAAATATTTTGGAGATATCCCGGCATTGATGCTGAGAAAAATTATGTCAAACCAATCACAGCAAGAAGAATCTCCATTACATGAAGGTGAAGTGAATAGAGTTCTGAGATCTTTAAGAGATGTTTCGATAAGGCTTGATAGACTTGAGCATGTTTTAATAAATTAATGAATATTCTACTTTCAGCTCTAGATTGCTTGAAAATTCTGTTTCAAGCTTTTAGGTATGGCATTGTAAACATACCCATTGATAACAGCAGTTCTTTTGCTATTAAAGCAATGGGGTTATTAAATCCTTTTTTTATCATTAATAGAAAAATCCCTCATGGGTTAAGAATTAGAAATTTTTTAGAAAGCTTAGGCCCTATGTTCATAAAATTTGGCCAGCTACTATCAACAAGAACAGATGCAATACCCATTGAAATAGCTTCTTACCTAAAAGGCTTAACTGATCAATGCACTCCATTCTCAACCAAGCAAGCTAAAGAAATAATTGAAGAGAGCCTAAAAATTAAAATTTATGATGTTTTTGATGAATTTGAAGATGTGCCTTTGGCGGCTGCGTCGCTGGCTCAAGTTCACAGAGCAAAACTAAAAAGCACATCTGAAAAAGTTGTAATTAAAGTCTTAAGGCCTGGGATTCAAAAGCAAGTTAGCAGAAATGTTAGGGTAATGAAGGCTGGAGGCTTCTTAATCAACCTCTTTTATAGAGAAAGTGACAGGCTCAAATTAAAGGATGTGATTAGTGACTATGAAAAAACAATCTACAAAGAGCTAGATTTAAAAGTTGAGGCAGCGAATACTACTGTAACCAAGAAAAACTTTTCAGATTCGAGTTTATTATTTATACCAAAAGTGTTTTGGGATCATACCGCAGTTAATGTTTTAACCCTTGAAGAAATTGATGGTTTAGCATGCACAGATATTAATGCAATGGATGAGCTTGGCATAGATAGAAAAACCCTTGCAGAGAATGGGGTAAAGATATTTTTAGATCAGGTATTCAGAGATAATTTTTTTCATGCTGATATGCATCCAGGAAATATTTTTGTTAGCAAGATTAATGTAACTCAACCAAGCTATATAGCAATTGATTGCGCCATAGTGGGGTCTTTAAGTAGAGACGATCAATACAATTTAGCAAGAATGTTGCAAGCTACATTAAAACAAGATTACAACAAACTATCTGAGTTATTTATTGGTGCTGGATGGGTATCTAGTCAAACTAACAAAGCAGATTTAGAGCAAACTTTAAGAGCCACTTGTGAGCCCATTTTTGAAAAACCGCTATCAGAAATTGAATTTGGAAATTTATTGCTTTATTTGTTTGATTCAACAAGGCAATTCGGTTTAACGGTTCAGCCCTCTTTAATACTTTTGCAAAAGACACTTATACATATAGAGGGCATGGGAAGAGAAATATATGCTGATCTTAACTTCTGGGGTCTTGCAGAGCCCTACCTTGATCAATGGATTGATAAGCAATTCAGCCCGCTTAAGCTCAAAGAATTTCTAGAGGATAATCATTATGAAATTTTAGATAAGGCCTCTTCTTTACCAGGTGAAATTTTTAACTTGCTTGATAACATCAAGTTTATTGCAAACGATGGGAAAAAAAATATTGATCTCATAAAAAATCTTGAAGCAAGTCTGCAAAACCAGCGAAAATGGCAAAATATAATTATACTTACACTCATGGGTATTATTATGATTCTAATGGGAATAATGTTGGCATAGGGACCAGGAGTTAATTATGGGAATAGGTGGAATAAGTTTTTGGCAAATATTAATCATACTAGTGGTTATACTCATTTTATTTGGCGGCAAAAAGATTAGAACAATGGGTTCAGATCTAGGAGAAGGCCTTAAAGGTTTTAAAAAAGCTATAAAAGATGATGTCTCAGCCAAAGATACTGAGTCTAAATCAGACGATCAATAAAAATTGTTACAGATTGGATTTCTTGAAATTCTAATTATCCTAGTGGTTGGGATACTAGTTATTGGCCCTGATCAGCTTCCAGGATTCATAAAATCTGTAATTAAAACTTTTACCAGATTCCAGAACAAATTTTTTGAATTTAGATCGTCCGTTGAAAGGGATATTGGTGCTGAAGATTTGAAGCAAGATATTTTTAATGAGCTAAAAATGGAAGAGTTTAAAAAGGAAGAAGATGGCCAATCCAAATGACATGACATTCATGGAGCATTTGAAAGAATTACGCTCAAGAATAATTAGAATGTTTTTGTTTACAGGCATAATCCTAGTTTGCTGTTTGCCATTTACTAATTACATTTACTCTTTTATCTCAGCACCATTAATTGAGTTGATGCCTGCTGGTAGCAGCATGATTGCAACTGAAGTGACCTCTCCATTTCTTGCACCATTGAGGATTACAATTTATTCAGCCTTGATCATATCGGTGCCTTATTTTTTTCTAGAGCTTTGGGGGTTTATTTCTCCTGGTTTATATAAAAAAGAAAGGGCGTTTGTGGGTCCTCTAATTCTGACTTCAATAGTGCTTTTTTATACAGGAATTGTATTTGCTTATTTTGTTGTCAATCCTATCATCCTTGGTTTTTTCATGTCCTCTGCTCCAGATTCAATCCAGGTAATGACAGACATAAATAAATATTTAGATTTTGTATTAAAACTTTTTTTTGCTTTTGGGTTTGCTTTTGAGATTCCTGTGGCAACCTTCTTGGTTATCACCACTGGATTGGTGTCAAAAGATCGCATCAAAAATATGAGGCCATATTTAATTATTAGTTTTTTTATTATTGGAATGTTTTTGACGCCGCCAGATATTTTTTCTCAACTATTCTTAGCATTACCAATGTGGCTTCTATTTGAAATAGGTCTTTTGGTCTCAAAAGATGAAAAAAATTAATCTTTCGGTATCTTGCTAAAATCAACATTAAGCCTTTCTATCCATTTATCTGAAGATGGCATTTCGGCTGATAGCACCAATTCTAATAATTCTTTTGGATCATTATGAACAAGAACTTGATTCTGATTTTCAAGCGAAACAAACTCTTCATCAACGGAATGCTGTAACCAGCTCAGAAAACCATCATAGTAGCCATTAATATTTAACAAGCCAACAGGCTTATTGATTCCTCCGAGTTGATTGCTGACCATAACCTCAAGAAGCTCATCCATAGAGCCAACGCCTCCAGGCAACACAATAAAAGCATCACTCATATCTAAAAATATTTCTTTTCTTTCAAAAAGAGAATGTGTAATTATAGTTTCATTAATATTCGGGTTTGTAAGTTCAAATTCATGCAGTGACTTTAATGTAATGCCAGTAGCTTTTCCGCCATTCTCAATGGCAGTATCTGCAACAACTTTCATCAAACCCACATTGCCTCCACCAAAGATTACTTCCAGGCCTTTTTCAGCCATCGCTTTTCCTATTTGCTGCGCAGCAATTTTATAATCTGGTGATTTCCCAAGATGGGCACCACAAAATATGGATATTTTTTTGATTGTCATGTTGGCAGTCCTAATATATGTTTTGCAATGATGTTTAGTTGAACTTCAGAGCTTCCTCCAGCGATAGTATAAGCCTTAGAGTAGAAAAAGGATTTAGCAATTTCCTGTTTTTGCCCATGGCTTTTTTCAACGATCTCCAGTCCGCCAGCACCAAGACTTGCTACATTAAGTTCCCACCTTGCCTGAGTTTCCTCTGTGCTGATGTATTTCAATGTAAGTGCTGCTGGTGAAAAACCACTCTTTGATTCAATACCAGTTCTTGCCATTGTTAAATCAATAAGATGATTTCGCAGTTCATGCTTAATTATTTTCTTATGAAGTTTTTTTTGCCCAGGTGCATTTAAGGCATCTGTATTTTTAAACGTTTTAATCGGCTCAATATCAACCGCTCCCTCACTCCCAAGGTCTGCCATCATGGTTCTTTCAAATTCAAGGAGTCTTTTTGCAACCTTCCAGCCTTCATTTTCATTAGCAATTCTATGAGACTCCTTAGCAACAACGTCATCAAAAAAAACTTGGCAAAAGGGGGATTGGCCGCTCAACAGTTTAATTGGTTTAATTTCAATGTTAGGTTGCTTCAAGTTTAATAGAATAAAAGATATGCCGGCTTGCTTCTTTTCTGTTTTAGCAGTTCTAACCAAACAATACATCCAGTCGGCTTTATTGGCTTCAGATGTCCAAATTTTTGATCCACTTATTATGTAGTCATCACCTTTAAGTTTTGCTGAGGTGGAGACATTAGCTAAATCAGATCCAGCCCCTGGTTCAGAAAACCCCTGACACCACCAAATCTCTCCTCTTGAAATTTTTGGTAAAAATTCTTTTTTTTGATCATCAGTTCCGAATTCTAAAATTACAGGTCCTAGCATCGAAATGCCAAAATTTATTTGAGCTGGCCTACATCCAAAAAACTTTAAGCGACTTCGTAAAATTTTTGCTTCTTCAAAAGATAAACCTCCGCCTCCATATTCAACCGGCCATTCTGGTGTGCACCATCCTTTAGATACCATTGCATCAAACCAGCTCTTAGAATCGGCAGTAGGAAATTTAATCTCAGAGGAGGCCCAAACCTGCTCAGAAACAGGCATTGATGTTCTCATTGATTGAGGACAATTTTCTTGAATCCAACCATCAACTTCCGTTGCAAAACTATCTAATTGATTGCTCATAAATTTATATCTTAAACGAAAAAGTTACAGGTCCAGCATTTACAGAATGAATATCCATATCAGAACCAAAGACCCCTGATTGAAAATGTATTTGATATTCATTGAGCCTTTTGATCAATAAGTCATACAAATTTTCAGCTTTCTCAGCACCTGCTGACTTATGAAAACTCGGTTTGTTACCCTTATTCGTTACAGCAGACAAAGTAAATTGACTGACAATCATCAATTCTCCCTTTATCTCCTTTAAACTTGCAGACATTACGCCTCTATCTCCTTTAAAAAAAGAAAAATTTATAATTTTATGTATAAATTTTTCTATGACCTCTTCGCTGTCATCTTTTTCAAAGCAGACATAGGCCAAGACTCCCCTATTGATTGAAGAATAAACCTTGGAGTCAATATGTATCTTTGCAGATGATACTCGCTGAGCTAAGGCTTGCAAAAGAATGAAGGTTATTTTTCTAAGCTTGCATTCCAAGCGCCATTTGCGGCAAGCTTGTTCATTAAAGCTCTATGCGAAAGAGCATCTTGAGCTAGAGGAATATTTTCTTCCTTACCAAGCCAAGCTTTTAGTGATGGTTGCTGTAAAGCTCTCCCATAAGAGAAGCTTAACTTCCATGGAAAACCACCAATCTTATTCATTGCATCCAAGTGAGCAGTTGCATCAATATCAGATTGACCACCTGAAAGAAAAGTTATGCCTGGAAGATCTGAAGGAACATTCTCATTAAGACATTTAACAGTCATCTCGGCTACTTCTTGCGCTGATGCTTGATTTTCTGCAGTTGATCCAGAGGTCACCATATTTGGTTTTAGGATAGTGCCAGCAATATTCACACCTTCTTGATTTAAACATTGAAAAAGTGATCTTAAAGATTTGCTAGTTGCCTCGTAGCACTGATCAATTGTATGACTTCCATCCATTAAAACTTCTGGTTCCACCATGGGAACCATATTATTGCTTTGAACAATCTTTGCGTACTTTGCTAACGCTTGCATGTTTGCATCAATGCACTCATCCGTTGGTAAACTCTCAGATATTTTAATAACTGCTCGCCACTTGGTAAATTTTGCTCCTAGCGAAACATACTCTTTACATCTCTCATCAAGCCCATCCAGTCCCTGGGTCACAGTTTCCTCAGGAGAAGATTCTAATGGTGCTAGACCCTTATCAACCTTAATACCTGGCAAGGCTCCTTGGCTTTTAATTAATTCAACTAACGACGTTCCATCTTCAGCACTCTGTCTGATTGTTTCATCAAATAAGATTACGCCACCAATATTATCTTGCATCCCGCTGGCTCTAAAAAGCATTTCTCTATAATCACGTCTATTAATTTCAGTAGATTCAACGCCTATAGAATCAAAGCGCTTACCGCAAGTTGGATTACTCTCATCAGCCGCAAGAATTCCTTTCCCATCTGAAACAATATAATTAGCTATTTCTTCTAGTGTATTTAATGACATGGTTCTCTCCTATTCAAAATTTAAAACCTAAAGCAGACAGTGATGGTAGCGCTTTTCCCTCCATGAATTCAAGAAAAGCGCCACCGCCAGTTGAACAATATGAAATATTACTTTTGTCTGTAAACATTTTAATGGCTAGAAGAGTTTCTCCTCCTCCTGCCAAACTATAAGCATTTGAAGATGCAATTGCCTCAGCAAGTTCTTGAGTGCCCTGTGAGAAAAGCTTTTTCTCAAATACACCAACAGGTCCATTCCAAATAATTTTTTTTGCCTTCGCAATTTTTTCGCGGGCTTTTGGGCTTAGAATTTGATCAAGTATCATCTCATGATCTTGAACCCCATCAACAGTACAGATTCTTGATTCGCTTGATTCAATACTTTTACTTACCACCACTTCTTCAGGCAATAATATTTTTTTAGTTGCAAGTAAATCCTTGGCATGCTCTATCATAGAATCCTCATAAAGAGAGGTTCCAACATTATTCCCGCTCGCTTTTAAAAAAGTATTTGTAATTCCGCCTCCAGTCAACACTTCATTGGAGACATGCAACAGACTTTTAATGACGTCTAATTTTGAAGACACTTTTGAACCTCCAACTATAGATAAGGTTGGCGTTTCTTTGGAGCCCATTGCTTTAATTAATGCATTTGTCTCCTCTTCTAATAAAAGCCCAGCACAAGAAGTATCAGATGAGTTGATTGCACCAAAAGTTGAAGCATGAGAACGATGAGATGTTCCAAAAGCATCAAAGATGTATACATCAGCTAAATCAGAGAGTTGGCTGGAAAGGTCTGGATCATTATGAACCTCGCCTGGCAAAAATCGAATATTTTCAATCAAAGAAATATGATCATCAAAATTAATATCTTTCAAATATTGAAATAATTGGACCCGAGTATTAAAAATTTCTTCAAGTCTTTTGGCCACAGGAAGTAATGAAAATTTTTGATCAAAAATTCCTGGCTCAGGTCTGCCAAAATGCGAAATCAAAACTACTTTTGATTTTTGTTTTTGAAGGTATTGAAGGGTCGGAGTGATTGCAACAATTCTGGTGTCGTCCAGAACTTTGCCATCTTTTACAGGAACATTTAAATCAACCCTAAGAGCAACTGTCTTATTAAAGACATCTGTATCGCCCAATTTTCTCATTTTAAAATTAATTTTTTTACTTGAGTGATGATGTTATTTTCTGTAAAACCAAACTTTACCATCAGCTCACTTGCTGGAGCGCTTTCACCAAAAGTGTTCATTCCAATAACCATATCATTGAGATTTACTAAACCTTGCCATGAGTCAGGATGAAGGGCTTCTACAACCAGCTTAGGTATCTCGGGGGCTACGACGCTATCTCTATAAGCCTTATCTTGAAGATAGAACTTATCTAGACATGGCATAGATACTACATTTACTTTTAATCCTTCATGTTGAATTGATTTAGCGGCTGCGATAATTAACTGAACTTCGCTGCCTGATGCTATTAACGTAATATCAGCATCTTCCTCATGAGACAAAAGATAGCCTCCTTTTTGAATTAAATCGATCTGATCTTTTGTTCTATGAATAAATGGTAAGTTTTGCCTTGATAAAATAAGACTATGTGGAGTGTCTGTAGAAGTTACAGCCTCTTTCCATCCAACAGCAGTTTCAATAATATCTGCTGGTCTCCAATTATTTAAATTTGGAGTTGCCCTTAAAGTGACGAGATGCTCGATTGGTTGATGTGTAGGCCCATCTTCTCCGAGCCCTATGGAATCATGAGTATAAACAAAAATGTTTGGAATCTTCATGAGGGCAGCCAATCGAACAGCATTCCTGGCGTAATCCATAAACACAAGAAATGTACCGCCATATGGTTTTATTCCACCATGTAGAAGCATTCCATTCATTATAGTTGTCATTCCAAACTCTCGTACTCCATAGAAAATATGATTTCCTTTTGGGTTATCGGGAAGCATTTCAGAGCTTGCTGAGGAAAAAGTATTATTGGAACCAGTAAGATCAGCTGATCCTCCAACCAGTTCAGGCAATTCATCGCAAAAGAAATTTAGACATAACTCTGAAGCTTTTCGAGTAGCCAAACTTTGTTCATCGCTTGAAATTAAATCACTTAAAAATTCTTTATATGACTGTTCAAAATTTGTAGGAAGTTTGTTTTTAATCAGTCTGCTGAGTTCATTAAATGATTCTGGATGACTTTGAGAGTATTCTTCCATAAGTTTATCCCATTCATCATTGAGTTTAGATCCGGATTCTGTAGCATCCCACTCGGACTTGATGGATTCTGGTATATGAAATGGCGCATGATCCCATGCAAGCTTTTCTCTAGTTTTAATAATTTCTTCATCGCCTAGGGGAGAACCATGCACTCCTGATGTTCCAGCTTTATTTGGAGATCCAAAACCAATTTCGGTTTTACAACAAATCAATGTTGGTCGACTTGTTTCATCCTGAGCATTTTTAATAGCGGTAACGATTTCATCTACATTGTGACCATCAACTGTTAATACTTGCCAGTTATAACTCTCAAATCTTTGGCCAGTATTGTCTGTAAACCAATTTGTTATTTCTCCATCTATAGAAATTCCATTTTGATCATAAAAGCATATTAATTTTCCTAAGCCATGAGTTCCTGCAAAAGAACAAGCCTCATGAGAAACGCCCTCCATTAAGCATCCATCCCCTAAAAAGGTATAAGTGTAATGATCAATGGGATTTAAGCCATCAGGTTTATTAAATCTACTACCAAGCATTTTCTCAGCCAAAGCCATGCCAACTGCATTACCTATACCCTGACCCAAAGGTCCAGTTGTTGTTTCAACCCCAATATCAAGATCTAATTCAGGATGTCCAGGTGTGTTTGAACCAATTTGTCGAAAGTCTTTCAAGTCCTCAATGGTCAAATTATAGCCAGTTAAATGTAACAAACTGTATAGCAGCATCGAGCCATGACCGTTGGATAAAACAAACCTATCTCTATTAAACCAATGAGGATTTTGAGGATTATGTTTTAAATTATATTTCCATAGTGCTACAGCAATATCTGCCATACCCATTGGCATTCCTGGATGGCCGGATTTAGCAGCCTGTACAGCATCAATGGATAAAAATCTTACGGCGTTAGATAGTTCTTTGTGCATTTTTTTTGCAAGTAGTTAGCTCTTCATAATCATAATATGTGACTAAATTTATTTATATAAAAATTTGAGTTTATTTCATAAAAGTACTAGTATTCAAAACGAATTAAGTGATTTGTTCCTGCTTGCATGCTTCAACTGCTAAATGGGACACCTTATTAATAGGTGAAAAATGAAAATTTCATATGAATTTTATCCTCCAAAGGATTTAAACTTCAATAAAGTTGTCAATGAGTATTTATTGATACAAGGCTATGATCCATCATTTGTTTCAATTACATATGGGGCAATGGGAAGTTCTCAAGAAAAAAGTGTTGGGCTGATTAAGGCTTTTAAAAATATCACTGACGTAGATGTGGTTGCGCATTTAACCCTTGTGGGGAAAAGCAGGGATGACCTCAAAAAAATTATTGATGAATTTAAATCTCTTGGTATAAAAAAAGTTGTTGCCCTAAGAGGTGATAGCCCAGAAGGTAAATTTCAAGCTCACCCGGATGGATTTTATAATACCTCAGACTTCGTAAAATTTTTAGCAGGGCATGAATTGGAAGTTATTGTATCCGCTTATCCTGAGCCCCATCCAGATTCTGAAGGCTTTGCCTTTGACCTGCGATTATTGGAAGAAAAAACTTTGGCAGGTTCAAACCAATGCATAACACAATTTTGTTTTTCAACTGAGCGCTACGAAAACCTGGTTACCCAAATTTCATCTCAAAAAATTAACAACGAAATTACTGCTGGGATTATGCCTATTTATAATATTGATAGTCTTTGTAATATGGCCCAAAGATGCGGAATAAAAATACCCAAAGAAATCATTAAACAATTTTCTGGTAACAACAATCAAAATCAGCGTGCGGCAATAGATATTTGCATTAAACAAATTCATGACCTTCAAAATATGGGTATAAATAACTTTCATTTTTATACACTTAACCAATCATCACTTTTAAAAGAGATATTTGATGAAATACCAATAATTAATTAAGGAGAAATTATGAGCTATATTTTTACATCAGAGTCAGTATCTGGCGGCCATCCAGATAAGGTTTGTGATCAGGTTTCTGATGCCATTTTAGATGCGTATTTAGCAGAAGATCCTAACAGCAGAGTTGCATGCGAAACTATGATCAAAAATAATATGGTCTATATAGCTGGAGAGATTACGTCTATAGGAAATCCAGATCTTGAGCCAATAGTTAGAAGAACAATTAATGATATTGGCTATAATAACGATGATCTAGGATTCAATGGTGATACTTGCGAATTTACTAATCTAGTATTTCAACAATCTCCTGATATAGCTCAAGGAGTCAATGAAGGTGAGGGTGAGGACCTTGAGCAAGGCGCTGGAGATCAAGGCCTGATGTTTGGGTATGCATGCAAAGAAACAGAATCTCTAATGCCTCTTCCAATAGACCTATCTCATAGATTGGTTAAAAAGCAAGCAGATGTAATGAGGAGTGGTGAACTAGATTGGCTCAGACCCGATGCTAAGAGCCAAGTAAGTGTTATTTACGACGACAATGGAAAGACTATCAAAGGTCTATCAGCTATTGTTCTCTCAACTCAGCATGATGAAAATATTTCACAGGAAGAAATTAAGTCAGAGGTAATGAGTAAAATAATAAAACCGATAGTTCCCGAAGAATGGATTTTGGATTCAACAAATATTTATATTAACCCAACCGGAAAATTTGTAATCGGAGGTCCAGTAGGAGATTGCGGGCTAACGGGTAGAAAAATTATTGTTGATACTTATGGCGGCATGGCAAGACATGGTGGTGGAGCCTTTTCTGGGAAAGACCCATCAAAAGTAGATAGATCGGCCGCTTATGCAGCAAGATATGTAGCCAAAAATATTGTTGCTGCTGGTTTAGCTGATTATTGCGAAATTCAGGTGTCTTATGCCATTGGGGTTGCAACACCAACGTCTATAAATGTAAATACATTTGATAGTGAAAAAATAGCAAAAGAAGCCATAGAAAAAATTGTTGAGGAAAATTTTGATTTAAGACCCAAAAGCTTAATTAACATGCTTGATCTTAAGAGACCAATATATCTTCCTACAGCTGCCTACGGACATTTTGGCCGAACAGACATTGATCTCTCATGGGAAAGAACTGATAAGGCTAGTGAGATAGTCCAATAATTAGATATTAAGTTATTAATTTAGTGCATAAATGTATTTATTTTATGTAAAATGCAAACAAAAAATTAGGATCAAATATGGAGAATGACTATAAAGTAGCAGATATTAACTTGGCAGACTTTGGCAGAAGAGAAATTTCATTGGCAGAAAATGAAATGCCTGCATTAATGGCTCTTAGAACAAAATATAAAGATACTCAACCCTTAAAAGGAGCCAAAGTTATGGGTTGCATCCATATGACTATCCAAACTGCTGTCTTGATTGAAACCTTGGTTGATCTTGGTGCTGAGGTTCGTTGGTCAGGATGCAATATTTTCTCGACGCAAGATCATGCAGCAGCTGCCATCGCTGCGGCTGGAATTCCTGTATTTGCGTGGAAGGGTCAAACAGATGAAGAGTTTGATTGGTGCATTGAGCAAACCATTGTCAAGGATGGCACTCCATGGGATGCAAATATGATTTTAGACGATGGTGGCGATCTGACACATATGGTTCATACCAAATTTCCGGATATGTTAGAAACCATTCATGGTATCTCGGAAGAAACTACTACAGGTGTTCATAGGCTTAAAGCAATGCTAGAAAGCAATTCACTCATGGTTCCTGCCATCAATGTTAATGACTCTGTAACAAAATCAAAAAATGATAATAAATATGGCTGCAGACATAGTTTGAATGATGGGATTAAAAGGGCTACTGATATGTTTCTTTCATCTAAAAAAGCTCTGGTTATTGGATATGGAGATGTTGGTAAAGGCTCTGCTTTGAGTCTTGCACAAGAAGGCATGATTGTAAGGGTTGTTGAATCTGATCCCATATGTGCAATGCAAGCATGCATGGATGGCTTTGAGGTTGTATCAACATATAAAAATGGTGTTGTGACAAGAGATGTTAAAGATATCAATTTAAGAGTTCTTGAAGACACTGATCTTATTGTAACTACGACAGGAAATGTAAATGTTTGTGATGAAGCGATGTTACGATCAGTTAAGAATACCGCCGTAATATGTAATATAGGTCATTTTGATAATGAAATTGATACGCAGTTTATGAGAGATAAGTGGTATTGGGAGGAGATAAAACCTCAAGTTCACAGAGTATTCAGGGACACCTCTCCCTCAGATACTCCTAATCTTCAAAGCAAGAACTATATAGTGCTTCTAGCTGAAGGCAGACTGGTAAATCTTGGTAATGCAACAGGTCACCCCAGTAGAATTATGGATGGATCATTTGCTAACCAAGTTTTAGCTCAAATGTATTTATATGAGCAGGGCTTTGCAAATATTAATGATGAGGATAAAAAGAAAGAGATGCTTACTGTAAAAGTCTTACCCAAGAAGTTGGATGAGGAAGTTGCGGAACTTATGGTCCAAGGCTTTGGTGGGACAATTACTAAATTAACGGGAGAGCAGGCAGAGTATATAAACGTACCTGTGGATGGTCCATTTAAAGAAGAAGAATACAAATACTAATCTAAATAGTTTTTTTAGAATAAATTAATCATAATAGGCAGATGCAAATCCGCCTATTTTTTGTTTTAGTATTACTGTCTTTCATCCTGATTGGGTGTGGAATGAAAGCACCAATACCTTCATCAACTTTCATTCACTTTTAAAACTTAATATGGATCACTTTCATTATAAAAAAGGCGAGCTTTTTGCTGAAGAAGTTTCATTGAATGATGTGGCTAAAGAATATGGGACGCCATCTTATGTATACAGCAAAGCTACACTTGAAAGACATGCAAAAGCATATATAGATTCTTTCGATTTAATGGATGGACTAGTATGCTTTTCTGTAAAAGCATTATCTAACATAACGATTTTAAAAACCCTTAAGAATGCTGGTTGTGGATTTGATATCGTATCAGGCGGCGAACTTCATCGAGCTATAGTGGCTGGCGCTGATCCAAGGAAAATTATTTTTTCTGGTGTTGGCAAATCCAAGGCTGAAATGGAAGCTGGCATTAACAATGACATATTATCTTTTAATATTGAATCTGGGCCTGAGCTTGATAGGCTTGCAAATGTTGCTGAAGGGTTAAATAAAATCGCACCTGTAGCTATTAGATTTAATCCAAATGTTGATGCAGGAGCCCATGAATTTACCAAGACCGGAAGAAAGTCAGATAAGTTTGGAGTAAGTGTTGAAAGTGCAAAAATTCTTATAAAAAAATGTAGTGAAAGTGACAACCTAAAACTTGTTGGATTAACTTGTCATATAGGTTCACAAATTATGGAACTGCAAGGCTTTCAGGATGCTGCCAAACAAGCTTTAGATCTTTTGATTGAACTGGATAAGCTCAATGTAGTTCTTGACTTTATCGATATGGGTGGTGGATTAGGGGTTAACTATATTGGTGAAGATACTGTTCAGCCCTTTCAGTTAATAAAAAGTTATGAGGAGATATTTTCTGGCAGAAAAGAAAGATTGATACTTGAACCTGGAAGATCTATTTCAGCCAATGCTGGGATTATGCTTACCAGAGTTGAATATAAGAAAGATAATTTTCTAATTGCTGATGCGGCAATGAATGATTTATTGCGTCCAGCACTTTATCAAGCACATCATGATGTTTGGCCAGTAATGAAAACAGACAATCCTAAAGAAAAATTAAATATTGTTGGGCCTATATGTGAAACCGGTGACTTTTTAGCAAAAGATATTAACATTGTGGCCTCACAAAATGACCTTCTAGCAGTAAAAACCGTGGGTGCTTATGGTTTTGTGATGAGTTCAAACTATAACTCGAGACCAAGAGCGGCTGAGATATTGGTTGATAAAGATAAACATGCTCTCATAAGAAAAAGAGAGGACTATGCGGAGTTGATTGCTCTTGAAGACAAAGAAGATGATTAAGTTTAAAAAAATGCATGGAAATGGAAATGATTTTATAGTCATAGAAAATTTGACTGAATCTCAGTCGCTTACTAAATCCCAAATAATTAAAATCGGCGATAGAAAGAAGGGGCTTGGCTTTGATCAGCTAATCACTATCAATCCTCCTAATAGTTCTAATCATGATTTTTATGTAAGGTTTTATAATACAGATGGTTCCGAAGCAGATATGTGCCTAAATGGGGTTAGGTCAGTTGGAGCTTTCTTGTGGGAAATTCCGCTTGCGCCTCGCAAACCTATTTTACTTGGCACTAAAACAAAGCCTGTTTTGATAAAACCAGTAAGTGCAAAAAAAATTAAAGCCATCATAGATTGTCCCATTGATATGCTGATGCCAGAATCTGAAGCAAAGTTTTTACAAAAAATTAATTTAAGTAAATTTAAATTTATACATGCGGGTAATCGCCATTTAATTATCGAGAGAAAAAATATTGATTCTTATGACCTAGATGGCTTATCTTGCATGCTCAGAAAAAGAGATTTTTTTAAAAATGTAAATATATCGTTATATAGCAAAGACCTTAAAGGTATAAACCTAAGAACTAACGAGGCAGGAGCAGGCGAGACACTATCTTGCGGGTCTGCATCAGCAGCAACTGCAAGTTTCAATCTCAAAGATGGAGCTCTATTAAAAATCTTCTCTGCAGGTGGTGAGCTGAGCCTAAGAAAAATAAATGATAAGCTTGAGATGATCGGACCAGCTGAATTCATTTGTGAGGGAACATGGCTAAAAAATTAGATGCTAAAGACATCGAACTTTATCTTTTAGAAAATACAGATTTCTTTATGTCCAGAGAGTCACTTGTTGGTGAATTAAGTTTCAAACATGATACTGAGGGTGCAACCTCATTATTAGAAATGCAAGTAAGAAAGTTGAGAGATGAGCAAACAAGGCTTATGGAAATGCTTTCTGGGTTTGTTTCAACCGGCAAGGAGAATGAAGAACTTTTTTTTAAGTCAAAAAACTTAACGCTTTCATTGATTGCAGCAAAAAACTTTGATGATGTGAAAGCAACAGTAGAGTCATTTTTTAAAAAAAACTTTGATATTGATGTCTGTATTTTAGAGACGCTTTCAGATTCTCAGCTAAAAAATCTTGAAGAGCAAACAGAATTAAATATGGATAAGAATGCAATTCATATGGGGCCTATGTCTAAAAAAAAGATGGCAACCTTCTTCTCAGTTGATACTGTTAAGTCGGCAGTTATCAGCATAATGAAATTACAGGATGGTTTTGGGCTTTTGAAGCTTGGCTCAAATGATCCAATAAAATATCTAGGAGATGGTGATACAACATTTATAGAATATATAAGAGATGTAATTGTGGAGGTCCTTAAGTCGAAGCAGGCATGAATGAAAAAAAATATTTTCTTGCTCCGTTGGTTGCTGATTACATAGACTTTCTCATAAATATTAAAGGACTAAGTAAAAATACAACAAATTCTTATCACAGAGATTTAAACAAATTAGTAAAGTTTCTAGATGCAAAAAATGTAGATGATATTGAAAACTTTACGGAAGAAGTTTGCTCGGGATGGATTGCGGATCTTTTCCAGAAAAACATAGGACCTAGGAGCATTCAAAGGCATATATCATCTGCCAAAGGCTTTTTTAACTATTTAAGAAAGATTGAATTAATTAAACATTCGCCATTTGAGTTAATCAGCTCTCCAAAAGCTCCTAACTACCTACCCAGCACCTTATCACCAGAGGAGGTTGTGCAATTGCTAAATTTTAAACCCAAGAATGTTCAGGAAAAAAGAGATTTAGCGGTAATTGAGCTTATATATGCAAGCGGCCTGCGTGTTTCAGAAGCAGTTAATGCAAATTTGGGTGATTTTGAAGACAATAAAAAATTTTTACGAGTTATAGGAAAAGGCTCTAAAACGCGACTCGTACCAGTTGGTCGATTTGCGCAGGTTGCTATAACTGAATGGGTACTTGAAAGAAATAAACTTCAAACAATTGATGATGCTTTGTTTGTAAACTTAAGAGGCCGAAGAATTTCTGCAAGAAGTATTCAAGAGAGAATCAAAAATATTGCTCTAATTCAAGGCCTGCCGCCAGTAAATCCTCATATGCTGAGACATAGTTTTGCAACGCACTTGCTGGAATCAAGCGGAGATCTTAGAAGCATTCAAGAACTATTAGGCCACAGCTCTTTATCAACCACACAAATATATACTAGGCTTGATTATCAGCATTTAATAAAGGTATATGAAAAATCTCACCCTAGAGCTCAAAAAGAAAATGTCTAAAATACAGCTCATTACTTTCGATTTAGATGATACATTTTGGGACATCAAAAGCACTATCATCAATGCAGAAATAAACTCCAGAAAATGGTCTGAAAGCAGAATTGGTGAAAAAATTGACTGGGGAACTTTTGAGGATTTTATGCAAATAAGGAGTGATCTTGTAAAAAAAGATCCAACGCTGCAATATGATCTTGGCAAGCTAAGAAGGAGAGTAATTGCTCATCACACCAAAAAATACTTTCAAAATACAAAAGATTTCAATGCATTCATCAATGATGCATATGAGTACTTTTTAAAGGAAAGACACAAGGTAACTTTCTATAAAGACGTGATAAAAGTATTGGAAAAACTTTCGCTTACATTTCAACTAGGCGTTTTAACCAATGGAAATGCAGATGTTAATAAATTAGGCATTGGTCATCTATTTAATTTTTCAATATCTTCTATGGATGTTAAAAGTAATAAACCTGATAAGGGCCATTTTTTAAGGGCGCGAGAAGTCTCTAATATAGATTTCAAACATACCCTTCATGTGGGTGATCATCCCTTGAATGATATTCTTGGAGCAAGAGTATTAGGCATAAATACGCTTTGGTTTAATCTTGAAAAACATGACTGGGACATAGATCAAAGTCCTCCTCAGCAATTTAGTAAATGGTCTGAATTTATAAGTTTAGTGGAAGAAAATTATGGCAGCTAAAGATACTTTTGAAGCATTTGCAGACATCATAAAAGATAAAATTGACGGGCTTTCTAATAATGCAAGCCAGCAAAACATGCGAGCTATTCAAAGTGAATTAAAAGATAAGTTTGATGATTTTGCAAAATCACAAGGATATGTTTCTAGCGAAGAATATGAAGCCATAAAAAACTTGACTCTTAGGTTGGAAGAACGATTATCGAAGCTAGAGAGTCTATTAGAAGAATCTAAACCTAAATAGAATCAAGCATATACTGAACAGCTACGCCAATTTCCTCTTTTGTACAATCTGCACATAGCCCTTTTGCTGGCATTCCATTAATTCCATTGTATGCATTAGTAACAAGCATCTCATAACCTTTTGCCATTCTAGCTTCCCACTGATTTTTATTACCCATCATTGGAGCTCCTGCGATACCTGCATCATGACAAGCAGCGCAACCTGAAGAATATATAGATTCTGCTGAGCGAGAACCACTAGCCGATGCTAAAGTCATCGCAGTAGCTTGACCGCAATCCTCACCCTCGAGACAAATTGATACTGGAGTATTTAATCTTGCACTTACAAGCTCATCATATTTTTTTCCATTAAAAAATAATACAACCGTTAAAGTAATAAGAAATAGAGGTATATTTTTTTTCATATTTTTAAGATATTGGTTTTTGAAGTTCAATTACATGATCGACGACTTTAAGCATCTGAGCATGGCTGCCTTTGGCTTCTATTCTATACTGACCATCCACAAAAATCATTGGAGTTGCAGTAACTTTAAACTGCTTAGATAGTTCAATTGCTCTTTTAACTTTTTGTTTAACAGAAAAAGAGTTCATGTATTTAATGATCACACTTTTTTCATTGCCAAGCTTTACTAGAAAATCAATAACAGCGGCATCGTTTTGTAAAAAATTGCCTTCTTTATGCATTGCTGTAAATACAGCTTGGTGCGCTGTATCAGATATTCCTAGAGCTTCAATTGTATAAAAGAGTTTTGCATGTAACTGATGAATTGGGCCCCAGGTTACTGGCATCTTTTTGTAATTTACAGAAGAGTCTTTCTTACTTGCCCAATTAGCAACAACCGGAGCAAGATTAAAACAATGTCCGCATCCATACCAAAAAACCTCTACAACATCTACTACGCCATCTTCTTTGACCGGCAAAGGTCTAGAAAGTGATCCGTAATCTCTGCCAAGTTGAAAATTTGCTTGTAAATTTGCTGCGAAAAAAAGGAGAAAGCATCCAAAGACGCATAAAAGTGAATATTTATTATTTTTCATATAGTCCATGCATATAGTTAGCTAAAGCCTCAATATCTGAGTCTTTTAAGTTTTGTGATGCAGACTGCATGACTAAAGAATAGTCACCTGCATTTCTAGTTAAATCTCTATACTCCTGAAGAGTGGAAATCAAATAGCCTTTTTGTTGTCCAGATACTCTAGGAAATCCTGCCTGAGCATTTCCAGCACCATTAACTGAATGGCAGGCTGTACAAGCTGGAATGCCTCTTTTTAAATCTCCAGCTCTATATAAACTCTCTCCCAATACTAAAAGCTCAGCATCATTAACGGCCTGACCAACTGATGCAGGTTGTTGGCTGTAAAATGCAGCTATGTCCAAAAGCTGGGTATCTGTAAGTGTTTTTAAGTAAGGAATTACAGCCATCATCAAAGCATTTTGTCTTGTGCCTTGTTGAAAGTACTTGAGCTGATCATTGATGTACCTTTGGTTTTGCCCGGCTAAACTTGGCCAGTCAGAATTAATGCTTTGACCTTGCGCACCATGACATGCAGCACATGTTGCAACTAACTCTGCTCCTTTTTGAGCATCTCCATTAGCAAGCAAATCAGGGATCTTAACTTCAGCAGATGAAACTACCAAAGAGATCATGCTTAAGCAAATGATTAGATAGGTTTTTAACATAAATTGTACGTTGTGGTTAAGAAGGCATATTATATGTCGTGAGCGCGCCGAGTTAAATGATCTTATGAAAAATCCTTTCAAAAATACTGCTTTTTTATTTGGTGTAACAAAGCATAAAAATCTTCCTGAAGACACTGGAATAGAGATTTTATTGTCCGGAAGATCAAATGCAGGAAAATCAAGCGCATTGAATGCATTAACTCAGAATAAAAAGTTGGCAAGAATTAGTAAGACGCCCGGCAGAACTACTGAAATTAATTTTTTTCTAGTAGAAGATAATTTCAAGCTTTTAGATTTACCTGGTTATGGTTTTGCTAAATCAGGACATTCAAGAAAAAAAGACTGGGGTCCATTACTTGGAGAATACTTTAAAAATAGGGAAGCTCGTAAAGCGGTTCTCATATTTATGGATATCAGACATCCGCTTAAACCAATTGATCTTGAAATGATTAAGTTTTGCGAAAGTTATAATACAGCCTATGTTCTTGTGCTAACTAAGTCAGATAAAGTGTCTAAAAATATTTTAATAAAGACAATTCAACAAGTTAGCAGAGAAACTAATGCTCATGAGGTTTTGGCAATTTCATCCTTAAAAGAGACTGGGTTTGAAAAACTCAGGAAGGTTCTGATAGGATTAAAGAATGGCTAATTTATCTTTCCAGTCTCAAAACTGCAATATTACACTTGCTGAAGGCTTAGAAGAGTATCGAGCATACTTACAAGCAAATGGAAAAAAGCAGTTAATTGATTCTCCGGGATCAACAATTATCAGGGATCATGATGCAACTCATGTTATTTTTGGCCTAGATACCTCTATAGAACAAGAGTCTATGTTAGATTCATGGGTTATAACAGGCACTAGCTGGAAACTTAAAGAACTTATGGCCTACAACAAACTCCCAGAACTCAAACAGCTATACAAAGATTTTTGGCATGACCCCGGTTACCTTAAATTAGTCTTAACGGCTATAAAACTTATTCCTATAAAATTTAAGATATGGAAACGGACCAGGCAAATGAGTAAAAAATGGCCATTTGTGTCGCCTGACTCCTTGATGAACCAAAGGGTTTGCGATTTACGCGATGAGTTTGGAATCAAGATACTGACTCCTGAAGAGCGAATGGTTAAAAATCCTTTAATATGGTCTGGAACTATAACCAACTAAAACTTTAATGCGCTTCGTTCCAATTTGCACCTGTATTTGCATCTACTATTAAAGGGATATCTAATTTAACCGAACTTTCCATGAGGCTTATAATATTTTCAAGAGCCTCTTGAGCAAAACCTTTTTTTACTTCAAAAATTAACTCATCGTGAACTTGCATAATCATTTTAATATTAGGATTATCATTCCCAATCCAATGATCAACATCAATCATCGCCTTTTTGATGATATCAGCAGCTGAGCCCTGTAATGGAGCATTTATAGCAGCCCTTTCTGCAGCTTGACGTCTCAATCCATTGGAATCGTTAATAGCAGCTACATGGAGCTTTCTTCCAAGGATAGTCTCAACAAAGAGGTTTTTCTTAGCTAATTCTTTTGTTGAATCCATATACTTTCTAACGCCTGTATATCTCTCAAAATATGTATCAAGATATGCTTGTGCTTCGTTCCTTGGAATCCCTAGTTGTCTGGTAAGACCAAAGGCAGACATACCGTAGATTAATCCAAAGTTAATGGCTTTTGCGCTTCTTCGATGCTCTGGTGTAACCGCCTCAAGGGAAATATTAAATATTTCTGAGGCAGTAGCTGAGTGAACATCTATGTTGTTATTGAATGCATAAGTTAAATTCTTATCTCCGGATAGGTGAGCCATGATTCTTAATTCAATCTGAGAGTAGTCTGCTGAAATTAATACGTTGCCTTTGTCAGCTATAAAAGCTTCTCTTATTTTTCTTCCCTCTGCCGTCTTGATAGGAATATTTTGAAGATTGGGTTCAGTTGATGACAATCTTCCAGTTGATGTTATCGCCTGTTGATATGATGTATGAATTCTTTTAGTAACAGGGTGCTGGATATTGATAAGGCTGTCTGTGTAAGTAGACTTTAATTTTGCTAGACCTCTATATTCAATAATAATTTTTGGAAGGTCATACTCTTCAGCTAACCTTTGAAGAGTATCTTCATTTGTTGATGGTTGTCCTTTCGGGGTTTTCTTAAGAATAGGTAAATCTAATTTATTGTATAGAATCTCAACAAGTTGTTTTGGAGAATCCATATTAAATTCTTCATCAGCCATCTTAAATGCATTTTTAGATAATGCATCAATCTTAACTGCAAGCTCATCTGAGTATTCAGCTAACATCTGACCATCAATTTTTGCACCGTTTGTTTCAACTCTAATAAGCGATCGAAGCATAGGATATTCAATAGATTTAAGCAGGTTGATCAACTTTGGCTGATCTTTGAGCATACCATTTAGATGATTAAAAAGCCTTATGGTTACATCGGCATCTTCTGCTGCATAGAATGTTGCAGCTGGAATCTCAACCTGGGCAAAGTTAATTTGCTTTGAGGCAGAGCCTGCAACTTCTTCATACTTCATAGGCTCATAATTTAAATAATATAAAGCCATCCTATCTAGTCCATGTCTCGTACCGGTACTATTAAGGACATATGACATCAACATGGTATCTCCTAGGAACTCTTCTACCTTAATACCATGTCTATTGAGCATGGGTAAATCAAATTTAAGATTTTGGCCAACTAATTTTTTTTGATTTTTTGTAATAGCAGAGCCCAGGATTTTTTGAATTTGAGTAAGTGGTATCTGTTTTGGCATCTCTTCATATTCATGTTTAATAGGTATATAACAGCCTTCTCCTTCATTGCATGCCAATGATATCCCGATAAGATCTGCGGTCATTGTGTCCAAGGAAGAAGTTTCAGTATCAATGGCAAAGACATTGCACTTATCAATTTTTTTAGCCCATTCTTTTAAATCTTTTTCTGTTAAAACAGCTTGATACTCTTTTTTTGATTTTGGGGCTTCAGGATCTTCGCTGCCTGAGCTTCGAGATGACTTTATCCATGTTTTAAATTCAAGGGATGCGAATAATTTATTTAACTCCTCTTGACTCTCTTCAGCCATAAGCAAATCTTCAAGAGAAACTCTTAAATCAACATCTTTTTTTAAGGTAACAAGCTCAATATTTCTATCTAAATCCGGAATAGAGTCTCTGAAGTTCTGCCCTACAACCCCAGTAAGTGAATCTGCATTATCAATAATTCCCTGAAGAGTCTTAAATTCACTAAGCCACTTAACAGCGGTTTTGGGTCCTACTTTTGGCACGCCTGGGATATTGTCAGAAGTGTCTCCAACAATAGCCAAATAATCAATTATTTGGTTTGGGTGAACGCCAAACTTTTCTTCAACTCCAGCAACATCATAAATCTTATTGTTCATTGTATTCATCATCTTTACTAATGGATCCTCAACCAATTGCATAAGATCTTTATCTAAAGAGGATATGATCATAGGCATCCCTTGCTTAGAACCAATGGCAGCCAAAGTTGCAATTACATCGTCGGCTTCAACATTTGGGATTTCAATGACTGGCATTCCCATTGCATTACATATTTCTTTTAATGGAGAAAGCTGCTCTCTTAAATCCTCAGGCATTGGAGGGCGATTAGCTTTATATTCTTTGTAAATATCATGACGAAAGTTTTTTCCCTTGGCATCAAAAACTGAAAGATAGTGTGAATCAGGATTCTCTTTGCGTAAGTTACGCAACATGTTTGTGACCCCTTTAACTGCTCCCGTTGGAATGCCCTTTGAAGTTGTCAAAGGTGGCATAGCATGAAAAGCTCTATATAAATAAGAGGAGCCATCTATCAAAAAAATTTTTTTTGCAGGAGTATTCATTAAAATTTATTATGTCATTAGGTTTTTATATAAGCCATGGATAATATAAGATCATCATGCATTAAATTCTGCTTTAAGAAATATGAATATTTTAAGAAAAATTCTATTATTACCACCGCTAGTTAACTGCGGATTGGGTATAGGTTTAATAGTTGGGGCTTATATTTTTGAAGTTTTTGGTTATTACGATCCATGCCCTCTATGCATCCTTCAGCGCTGGTCTTTTGGGTTTATTGCTTTTTGTGGACTTCTATTGATAATCCCAGGATTGTTTTTAGTAGCCAAAAAAGCTCTTTTGTTTCTAGCAAGTTTATTTTCCATGGGTGGCAGCATAATTGCTGGTAGACAAATTTACTTGCAAAATCTTCCTGGTGATCAAGTTCCAACTTGTGCTCCGCCAATGGACTTTTTAATGGATACTCTTCCAATTTTTGAGGTCATACAGACCGTTCTTCTTGGAGATGGTAATTGTGCTGAATATGAATGGAGGTTTGTATTTAATTTTGCTGAGTGGGCATTTATATTTTTTGTTTTTTTGTTTTTCTACAACCTTTACTTTTTATTCAAAAAGTCATCAAAAGTCTAAATCTGTAGTATTACTACATATATAAATATCATTTAAGGCTTTAAAATATGCATTTAAAGCTTTATTGACAATAATTGTTAAATATTTTCAAATCCACTACATCAATTTCTAAAGTTATACTTCTCTCAAAGAGGTAGAATATTGTAGAATCTTGAGAATAATAAATTTTTATGGAAAGCAACGCATTGGCTGAAACATTTGAACTAAATACCGAAGACTTGATCAAGGCTGCAATTGAAAATGGCGAAGGAATAATTGCAAGCAATGGAGCACTTTCTTTGGAGACCGGAGCTCGAACTGGACGAAGTCCAAATGACAGGTTCATAGTTAAAGAGGATAGTACTTCGCATTTAATTGACTGGGGTGAAATTAATAGGCCGTTTGATGCAGATAAGTTTTCACTTCTCTGGGATAAAGTTGGTGCTTATTTAGCAGAAAAAAATCGCTACTTATCAAAAGTTCATGTTGGAGCGCATGAAGATCATTACATCCCTGTAAATGTTACCGCTGAAAGCGCTTCTCATAGTATGTTCTCTCAATTGATATTTATCAGCCCTGATGATTTCAATCCTCAAGCAAAAAAAGAATGGCAAATTATGAGCGCCCTAAACTATAAATGCTCACCTGAAGAGGATGGAACTAACTCTGAGGGATGTGTAATTATCAACTTTGCAACTAGAAAAGTTCTACTTGCTGGCATGAAATATGCTGGTGAAATGAAAAAATCCATGTTCTCTGTACAAAATTTTTTAATGCCAGAAAAAGACGTGCTTCCAATGCACTGCTCCTCTAACGTTAACAAAGAAGGTAAAGTATCTCTGTTTTTTGGGCTTTCTGGAACCGGAAAAACAACCCTCTCAGCCGATCCAACCTGCTCTTTAATTGGCGATGATGAGCATGGTTGGGGCGTTGGCACAGTATTTAATTTTGAGGGTGGCTGCTACGCAAAAACCATTGATCTATCTGAGAAAAATGAGCCCGTCATTTGGAAAGCAATTAAACATGGCAGCATAATTGAAAATGTTTTCTTAGATGAGAGCGGCACGCCTGATTATTCAAACACCTCTTTATCTGAAAATGGGCGCTGTTGTTATCCTCGATCACACATTGATGATGCTATTGAGTCTAATTCTGCAGGCGAGCCTGAAACCGTAATATTTTTAACATGTGATCTAACCGGGGTTATCCCTCCTGTTTCTATCCTTTCTAAAGAAGCTGCTGCTTACCACTTCCTGAGCGGATATACAGCTAAAGTTGGATCAACCGAAGTTGGATCAACCGAATCAATTGGAACTACGTTTTCAACTTGTTTTGGAGCACCATTTTTTCCCAGACCAGCTGGAGTATATGCAGACCTTTTGATGAAAAGAATTGATGCCTTTAACTCTAAAGTGTTTTTAGTAAACACTGGCTGGACTGGAGGCCCTCATGGTATCGGTTCAAGATTTGATATTCCAACAACAAGAAGAATAGTTAATGCCATTCAAAATGGTGAATTAAGTGATGTTGAAACCGCTCATATAGATGGCCTCAATTTAGAAGTGCCCATAACAGTAGATGGGGTTGATTCAAAAGTATTAAATCCAAAAGAAACATGGTCGGACAAAAATCAGTACGATGAATATCTGAAAAATCTAATAGAGCAATTCCAAGAAAACTTTAAAAAATTCTCAGTAAGTGAAGCAATAGTTGCAGCAGGTCCGTCAATTTAGTCTAGACGCATGACTTCAGATGCGTTCAAGCGCTCTTTAAAAAATCATCAAGAAAAGGGGTTCTTCAAAAACCTTAAAATCCTACGCGGGATTGAAAGAGAGTCTTTGCGAGTTACTCAAGAAGGAAAAATTTCTCAAACCAATCATCCCCAGAATCTAGGCTCCCCTCTAACAAGCGAAGACATTACTACTGACTTTGCAGAAGCACTTGTGGAGCTTGTCACTCCTACTTTTGAATCTGCAGAAGAGCTTTTCAAACATCTGAGCCTTCTTCATAAATTTCTTTATAGTGAAATGGGAAATGAAATATTATGGAATTTCTCTATGCCATGTGCATTTAATAATGAAAAGGAAATAAAAATTGCTGAATACGGTTCCACCAATAGCGGAATGTTAAAACATATATACAGGAAAGGTTTAAGATTAAGGTATGGATCTATCATGCAGTGTGTATCAGGAATTCACTTTAACTTTTCTTTATCAGAAAGCTCTTGGGAGCCTCTTACTCGAAACTCTGATCAGAGCTTTATAAATCAGAAGTACCTTGGAGCAATTAGGAACATAAAAAGAAATTTCTGGTTTTTATTAGATCGCCTAGGTGCCTCGCCAATCACTCATGAATCTTACTTACTGAATAGAGAGCATTCTCTAATAAAACATGGGAAAAATGATTTATTTTTTCCATATGCAACATCGTTAAGAATGAGTGATGTTGGCTATCAAAGCAGCATACAGAATGCTCTAAAAATTAACTATAACAATTTAGATGAATTTATAGATGCAATAATCAAGGGAATTAAAACTCCAATAAAGAGTTTTGAAAATATGGGGTTGTTCAATGAGCAAGGTGTTCCTCAACAAATATCTACTGGAATCTTACAAATTGAGAACGAACTATATGACATAGTTAGACCAAAAAGATCTGGTCCAAGTGATTCGCGTCCAGCAGCTCTTTTGAAAAATGAAGGAATAGAATATTTAGAATTGAGAGGAATTGATATTAATCCTTTTGTTCCTGAGGGCATTGATTTGAACAAAATTAAACTTTTAGACATCTTTATAATGCATTCCCTGATTTCTGAGAGTCCGCAAGTTTCCGATATAGAGATCGAAGAAATAAGAGCCAATCAAAAAACCATGGTTGAAAATGGAAGGTTAGAAAATGTCACATTAGAACAAAATGGGATCACAATTCCTCTTAAAGAATTAAAGAAGACCTTTCATGACGAGCTTACTCAAGTGGCAACTGCAATGGATGAATATTCTCCAGGATATTCACATGCTTTGAGCGCTGAAATGAGTGTAAATATGCAGCCAAGCCAAAAGATTATGAATGAAATGGAGTCTCAAAATTTATCATTTCAAGAATATGGTCTGATCCAGAGTAAGAAAATTGCTGCAAAGCAACGAACACGTTCTAGTGATGACTTTTCAAAGTTTACTATCAATGCCAAAAAATCAATAAAAGATTTCAAAAATCTTAATAAAAATACGGGCATGGACATTAATAAATATGTAGAATTGTATAATTCAAAAATTTAGGAAATACAATGAAAGCTTTGCAGTGTGTAGAATTAGCCGGCCCTGAAAAACTAATCTTGTCTGAATTAGATGATCCAAAACCAGGCAGTGGTGAAGTTTTAATAGAGATTAAAGCTGCTAGTGTCAATTTTCCAGATGTCTTGATGATTCAGGGCCTCTACCAAGTACAGCCACCAATGCCATTTATTCCAGGGGCTGAATGTTCTGGTGTAGTTGCAGAAATTGGTGAAGGTGTAGAGTCTTGCAATGTAGGCGATCATGTATTTGTTATGGCAGGAAATGGATGTTTTGCTGAAAAAATTGTGGTTGAAGCTGCAAGAGTGGTTTTGATACCAAAAGAAATGGATTTTCCAGTTGCTGCAGCTCTTCCAATGACTTATGGAACTTCTTTATATGCACTAAAGCAAAGAGCAGATCTCAAGCCTGGAGAGACGCTACTGGTTCTAGGAGCTGCTGGAGGTGTTGGACTTAGCGCTGTAGAGCTTGGGAAAGCAATGGGCGCAAAAGTGATTGCAGCAGCATCATCCGAAGAAAAAATTAAAATATGTTTAGAACATGGGGCTGATGAAGCATTCGTTTACCCTTCGGGAAATCTTGATCGAGATCAGCAAAAAGAGCTTTCCAGTAAAATCAAAGAGCTCACTGGAGGTCAGGGAGCTAATGTAATTTATGATCCGGTTGGAGGATCTTTTAGTGAGCCGGCTTTAAGATCAATAGCTTGGGAAGGTAGATTTCTTGTAATTGGGTTTGCAGCTGGAGAAATACCAAAGTTGCCTCTTAACCTGGCTCTATTAAAAGGCTGTCAAATAGTTGGGGTTTTTTGGGGAGCATGGACAATGATGTTTCCGGATGAAAATGAAAAAAATTTCAAAGAACTCTTTGATCTTCATGCTGCGGGTAAGATAAACCCTGAAATTTCTGATAGATTTTCGCTTGAAGAGTCGGCAGCAGCTATCGCGCATTTAAAAGATAGAAAAGCTAAGGGAAAGGTAATTATTGATGTATAAAACGATGAAAAATAAAGCAGGGATTTTGTTCCTTTGCTTGGCACTGACACAATGCTCAGAAGGAATAGATTTAATGGATAGACCTCTTCATAAAAATAACAACTCATTTCAAAATGAAGAGTACAGACTTCTTCCAATGGATGGTGCTCATAATACAAGAGAGCTTGGAGGGTACAAAACTACTGATGGTAAATCAGTGAAATGGGGCATGCTATTTCGTTCAGACAAGCTAAGTGATATCTCTGAGGCTGATCAAAAGTACCTTCAAGCCCTTGGCATTAAAAAGATTGTTGATTTCAGATCGGACGAAGAGAAAACTGAAGATCCAGACATTATTCCAACGGGAATTAGCTATGTTGAAATGCCCATTAGTGTTGATGGGGCAATGCGATCAAAAATTGAAGCAGTATTAAAGGGTGAGACAGACAAGGAAGTTGAAAGTTTTTTGATAGATGCAAATAGAGAGTTTGTAACAAACTATACGAATGTTTATGAAAATTTTCTAAGAGGCTTAATAGATGAAGACGCTCCAACCCTTTTTCATTGTACGGCTGGCAAAGATAGGGCTGGTTTTGCTGCAGCAATTTCACTGATTGCTTTGGGCGTATCTAGAGAAGATGTAATTGAAGATTATATGAAGACTAATGCTTTTACTGAAGATAGAATTGAAGAAATTTTAAGTCAAATAAAATTAATGAGCTTATATCAGGCTGATGCTGAAATTTTACGTCCCTTGATAGGCGTTGAACAAATATATATCGAAACAGCTTTTGAAACAGCTGAAGAAGAATATGGCAGTTTAGAAAATTTTATAAGAAATGGTTTAAATATTTCTGATGAAGATATTCAAAAACTACGAAATAAATTTCTTGAAAGCTAGCGCGGTGTTACAACTGACTGATAAGTAAGTAAAAACTTCTCCTCGTCAAACGGGGGTCTAAAAAATCCAGCATATTGTCCATCAGGATTGATCAATAAAATATTATTTGAGTGATTTTCTAGATGTTCCATGTGGTTATGTTGCATATTTTTGGGAGGTTCGACCACCATCACGTTTAATTGCGTTGCCATGCTTAAAAGCATAGGTCTGTCTCCCCGAGCTCCAATAAATGATTCATTGAAAGCTTTCGCATATTGATCGACATTATTAGGGGTATCATTCTCAGGGTCTATGGTGACAAGAAGAGCCTGCTTATCGTCCAAATTAAAACCTTTAAGCTCTAGTGTTGAATATAGATTTTTAATTAAAGACATTGCAACAGGGCACTCTGCAGGACAACGTGTATATCCGAAGTATATTAAAGTCCACTTTCCCTTGAAAATATCTTTATCGAGCACAATATCGTTTGATGTCAGGATTTGAAAGTTGGAAAACTCCTTTGGGCTAGGAAATTGATAAAATCCATTTACCAAAAGCTCTGGTGCAGATAGATATCTTGGGGTGGTTAATTTATTAATAAACAAAGACAAAACTGCAAGCATAAATAAAATGATTAGCACCAAAGAAATTTTAATGTTCTTGCTCATGTTTAAACTAGGTAATGATCAATAAGTAAGGCGGCAAAGATAAGAAAAATATAATAAATCGAATATACAAAAGTTGGAAAGGCAAAAGTATTGGCTTCATCAAAATATAAGCGAACAGCATAGTATAAAAAAATAACCCCTAAAATTAATGCTGAGATTAAATAAAGAATCCCTGACATCATAACTACAAAGGGCAATAAACTTACTAGAATTAAAATAATCGTATAAAGAATGATTTGCAGTTTTGTAAATTGGACTCCATGGGTGACTGGAAGCATTGGAATGTTTTCCTTTGCATAATCATCTTTTCTATGGATTGCAAGAGCCCAAAAATGTGGGGGAGTCCAAGCAAAAATAATTAATACCAACAAGAGAGAGTTTGGATCAATAGAATTGGTAACTGCTGTCCATCCAAGTAATGGCGGAGCAGCTCCAGCAAGACCTCCGATGACTATATTTTGTGGTGTTGCTCTCTTTAAATAAACTGTATAGACAAAGGCATAACCTACTAAGGATGCCAAAGTAAGCAATGCAGTTAGTGTATTTACATAAATCACTAAAATAGTTGCGCCAAGTGAACCTAAAATAAATGCAAAAATTGAAGCATTAACAGGGCTGACTTCCCCTTGAGGAATAGGCCTATTTTCTGTCCTATTCATATTGGCATCTGCCTTTCTATCAATTATTTGATTGATTGCTGCTGCCGAAGCTGCACACAGACCAATACCAAGCATTGCGAATGCTATTAAAGATAATGGAGCTAAGGCTTTACTGGCCAGTAATGATCCGACCAAAGCAGTAATTAGCATCATCAGAACTACGTTGGGTTTACATAGTTCGTAGTAGTTTTTGATCGTGCTATTCATCTTTCCAAATCACAAGATTAACCATTAGAGTTGCTAATAGTAATAATGCTGCGACTAAATTATGCGCGATAGCGATATACAAAGGAAGCACATAAACAACATTCATAATTCCCAAGGAAATCTGAGTGACCAATATTACTCCTAAAGTAGAAGCCAACGGAGCGGCATTAGAAAACCAAAGCTTGGTAATTAAAACCATGAATATTAATGTCAAAATTAATGCGCTGACTCTATGAGAGTAATGAATGGCAACCCTTGCTTCATTGTCTAATAGGCCATATAAATAATTCGGGCCAACTTCTTGTGACAAATTAAATCCATCAGAAAAATTCATCTCAGGCATATATGTTCCTTGGCATGTTGGAAAATCAACACAAGCCAAAGAGGCATAGTTGGTACTTGTCCAGGCCCCTAAGAAAATCTGAATTAAAAGGGCAAATAAAGCAATGCCGCCCAAAATCTTTAAGTGTCCAATCTGATGATTTTTAATACCATCACTGGTGTTCAAAAATAAATAGAAGAATAAGCTTAGGGTAATAAAACCACCAAACAAATGACCGGTTACTATGATTGGTAAGAGCTTCAAACTCACAGTAAGATAGCCAAATAATCCCTGGCAGCAAATAAAGAATAAAAGAAAAGATGCTATAGCTTTAATTTTAGTTGGCAGTTTATGCTTATAAGAAAAAACAACCAGCAAGATTGCTATAAACCCAAGGGCAGCAGCAAAGTATCTATGAACAACCTCGGGGATGGCTTTATCAATTTCATAGGGAAATTGAGGGTATCGTTGCTCCGCTATTAAGATTTCAGCTTCAGTTGTAGGGAATACCACAAAGCCATAGCATCCCGGCCAATCAGGGCAGCCAAGACCGGCATCAACAAGCCTTGTCCATGCACCCAATGCTATTACAACGAATGCAAAGCATAATCCAAAAAATGAAAGCCCTCTAATTAAACTCATATTAAAACCTTTAAGTCCTTTAAAATTAACTTTGGATCCAAGGAAATTGGAAAAAACATTACCGCCCTTCCATATGGATCAATTATAAAAATTTTTTGTTCAAGAAAAAATTCTTCATCGCTAGCCTCTAATAACTGCTCAAACAATTTTCCCTCAGAATCAATGATGACTTGAGTTCTTGGGTAATCAATTAGCTTATTTTCTAATGTTTCCCCATCCTGAGAAAAAACTACTCTTTTTAGTTTATTAATATCTCTATTAAGGGCTACGTTAAGTTGTCGCATCAAATAAAGCGCTTCTTCTAACTCTGCATTTTTTGAGGCATAGGTGGCGAATAGCCATTTGCCGTCTTCAAATTTTAAATTTTCTGAATCTTGAATAAGGCTAAGTTTGGTTGCATCAAAATATTCAGTAAAAAATACCCCATTGTTTTTGGTATATTTTGGTGAATAGCCTGACTGAAAAGATAGTGTTGAAATCAATAAAACCAATAGGGGTGTTAATAATAAAATTGCTAAAAATATCTTGCTTCTCATGATTCTCTCTTAATTGCATATATAAACATTCCTGCTAAGACGAGGCTCATGGTAAACCATTGAAGAGCGTAGCCGTAGTGTTTGGTTGGTGTGATAACAAAGGGTGTTAATGCAACATGTTCATTCATGAATAAAGAGCCAGGATCTAAAATCAACACCATGTTTAAAAATTGTTTTTCATAGGCATCTTGAATTACGCTTGGTGATTTGGTTTGAGAGACTAAAGGCCAATCATTGGTCAATAATTCATCGCCGGCTAAAACTTCTTTCTCTGGCTTTACAAGGCTCCCAATGATGCGCAATTTAGAGGCTTTAAAATTTATATTGGGTAGATCATTTCTTGTTTTGCCTTGAGAGATCCAGCCACGATCAACGAATATTGCTTGATCTTGGCCATAATAAAAAGGTGTGTATATTTTGTAGCCAACCTTCCCATCTTTAATTTGATTATCTATTAGAACTTGTTGGGTGGGGTCATAAAGACCTTCTAAATATACTCTGCTCCATTGTAAAGATGAGCTGGAAATGGGCTTGGGAGCTTTCGCTTGCTCCAAGTCAAATTCCTGGATAAGGCTTGCTTTAAATCCAGCTCTTTCTATCTGCCAAAACCCTAACAAAATAAACACAACGATGAAAACACATGAAAAAGCTGTCAATGCTTTATTGTGTTTTATATGTTCAATTGTTGATAAATCTTTCATTATAAAAATGTTATAGTTCGAGTATGTGGCTTAAACCTCTTATTGCAGTTGTTATTATCTTAATCTTTTTGAGCTTGTTCAGTAGTCTCTTTTTTCTTTTCAAAGACCAGGGACAAGGCAAACGCTCTGTATATAGTCTTGGGTTTAGGGTTAGCCTTGCAGCACTGCTACTAATCTTGGTCTCTTATGGCCTTTATACTGGAGAGCTAGGAAATACTGTTCCTTGGGGCTCTTAATTAAAGTATATAAACAAAAAGAAATAGCATCACCCATACCACATCAACAAAGTGCCAATACCAAGAGGCAGCTTCAAACCCAAAATGGTTATGAGGATCAAAGTGATTATAAAAAACTGATCTAGAAAGCATTACAGCAAGCATAAAGCCGCCCATCATTACGTGGAAGCCATGGAATCCTGTCAACATAAAGAAGGTTGAACCGTATATACCAGAGTTAAGTGTTAGACCATAATGTGCATATGCCTCATAATACTCAGCGGCCTGCAATCCAACAAATATCAACGCAAGGGTAACAGTTATACCAAGCCAGGTATTAAAACTCTTTTTATTGTCATTTTTAAGCGCAAGGTGAGCAAAGTGAACAGTGACACTTGAGCTAAGTAGCACAATAGTATTCCACATTGGCAACCACTTTAAGGCATCGCCCCAACCTGGCCAACTCATGCTTTTATCTGCGAGAACAAATGCTGACCCAGCGTCAGGAGTTGACATAACAGGCCATGAAGCTTCAAAGCCTTCCCAAAGCATATTCGCTAAACCTTTTTCACCGTCACCACCGAGCCATGGCACAGAAAAATTTCTTACATAAAATAATGCTCCAAAAAATGCAGCAAAGAACATTACCTCAGAAAATATAAACCAGCCCATGCCAAATACGAAAGATTTTTGGAGCTGAGCACTGTCCAAACCAGCAATGTGCTCTCTGATAACAGCTCTGAACCAAAAGTATAATGTTACTGCAAAAACAGCAAAACCTGAGTAAAGGATGTATACAGAATTGCTGTCAGGCTTGCCAAGATCGTTAATTGTGCCAGCGGCGCCCATCACTAATAGAAAAAGTGCTGTTGCAATATAAATAGGAAATTTGCTTTCCTCAGGTACATAGTATTTCTGATAACTCATATTGAAGGCTCCATTTCATGATCAGCATGGTGATCATCATTGTGATGTTGAGTAAATTCAACATCATTATAATCTGTAACATCAAAAATCGTATATGAAAGAACAACACTATTGATTGAGCTTGGAAGCTCATCATCAAAAATAAGCCTTACCGGCAAGAGTGCTTCCTCGCCTGGAGCAAGTTCTTGTTGCTCAAAACAAAAACATTCTAATTTTTTTAAATGCGCAGCAGCGTTTGATGGCGCTACGCTTGGGATTGCCTGTGCAACCATTCTTTTGTTGGTTGTATTTTTTACATAAAAAGTAGCTGTATGATACTTGCCTGTCTGGATTTGGATGTTGTCTTCAGAAGGTCTAAATGTCCAAGGCATCTCTTCATTATTATGAGAAACAAACTGAATTGAGATATCTCGGCCATCATCAACCTCAATGTTTTTATCGTTAGTGGCCCTTAGTTCAATTTTTCCATTAAGCCCAGTTACTTCACAAAAAACATTGTAGAGAGGGACCAAGGCAAACGAAAAGGTAAACATTCCCAAAACTGCAAAACAGAGGGTTTTAATCGTTTTTTTTGATCCTTCGTTCATTAACTTACCTTAGGTGGAGTTGTAAATGTATGGTATGGAGCTGGTGACTCTACAGTCCATTCCAAGCCCCTTGAACCCTCCCAGACCTCTGGGGTTGCCTTTTTGCCGCCCATGACAGTTTTGACAACGATAAATAGAAACAGGATTTGAGAAGCACCAAATAAAAATGCTCCAACTGAGGAGATCATATTCCAGTCTGCAAATTGCAACGCATAGTCAGGAATTCTTCTTGGCATTCCAGCAAGACCGATCCAATGCTGAGGAAAGAAGGTTACATTAACGCCTATAAAGGAGAGCCAAAAATGTAATTTACCAAGTCTTTCGTCATACATATTCCCTGTCCATTTTGGAATCCAGTAATAGACAGCGGCCATAATTGAGAAAATTGATCCTGGCACAAGAACATAATGAAAATGAGCTACTACAAAATATGTATCATGATATTGGAAATCAGCAGGTGTAATTGCAAGCATTAGCCCAGAAAAACCACCTATGGTAAACAACACAACGAAAGCTATAGCAAAGAGCATTGGTGTCTCGTAAGTAATTGATCCCTTAAACATTGTGGTGACCCAATTGAAAACTTTTACGCCGGTTGGAACTGCAATTAACATTGTTGCCCACATAAAAAATAGTTCTGCAGCTAATGGAAGCCCAACTGTAAACATATGATGCGCCCATACAACAAAAGATAAAATTGCAATTGAAGCCATAGCCCAAACCATAGACGCGTATCCAAATAACTGCTTTCTTGAAAATGTTTCAATGATATGAGAGGCGATACCAAAAGCTGGAAGGATCATAATATAGACTTCTGGATGACCAAAAAACCAAAAAATATGTTGAAATAAAACAGGGTCTCCACCACCAGCAGCATTAAAAAAGCTTGTTCCAAAATGAATATCCATGAGCATCATTGTTACTGCCCCTGCAAGAACAGGCATAACAGCTATTAATAGGTATGCTGTTATTAGCCATGACCATACAAAAAGTGGCATCTTCATCAGGGTCATGCCAGGCGCTCTCATATTCATAATTGTTACGATCACATTAATAGATCCCATGATCGATGATGCTCCCATAATATGAACAGCAAATATGAAGAAAGTTACGCTCGGAGGAGCATAGGTTGTAGATAGTGGAGCATAAAAAGTCCATCCAAAATTAGGGGCTCCGCCTTCCATAAACAAAGAAGATAATAGAATAAAAAATGCAAATGGTAGTATCCAAAAACTTAGGTTATTCATTCTAGGGAGCGCCATATCTGGAGCGCCAACCATCATTGGCACAAGCCAGTTTGCTAGGCCTACAAATGCAGGCATAACTGCCCCAAAGACCATAATCAGCCCATGCAGTGTAAGCATTTGATTATAAAATTCAGGTTCAACAATTTGCATGCCAGGCTGAAAAAGCTCTGCTCTGATAACCATCGCCATGGCTCCGCCGATTAAGAACATTGCAAAACTAAACCATAAATATAGGCTTCCTATATCTTTATGATTTGTAGTGTACAACCATCTGGTTAACCCTTTAGCAGGGCCATGATGGTGATCATCATGATTATGGGATTCTATTACTGCACTCATATTACTTCCTTTTTTTAAACTTTTGGTTTTTTATATTCAACGATATCTTTGGGAACAACAATCTCGCCGTCACCGCTCTCTGCGTTGCCCCAGGCCTGTCTTGTGTATGTGATCACAGAAGCCATATCCACCTCAGAGAGCTGATTTGCAAATGATTGCATAGCCGCTCCCTGGACTCCTTCCATTAAAATTTCAATATTTCTAGCTTTGTCATTTAAAACAATATCGCTACCGGCTAAATTTGGAAATATTCCTGTGATCCCTTGTCCATTAACCTGATGGCACGCAACACAGTTCTTAAGGTATATTCCTTCCCCTCTTTCAGTAAGCTCGGCCACACTCCAATCTTTTTCGGTTAATTCAGCCATCCTGAACGCTGCATCTTTTTTCTCTTGAACCCATGCATCATATTCATCTTGAGGAACAACTTTAACAACCACTGGCATGAATCCGTGGTTTTTTCCACATAGCTCTGTACACTTGCCTCTGTATATTCCAGGCTCATCTACTATTGTCCAAGCGGTATTTATAAAGCCTGGTATTGCATCTTGCTTAATAGCAAAATCTGGCATCCACCAGGAGTGGATAACATCATTGGCTGTAATCAAAAATCTTATTTTTTTGCCTACTGGTATTACTACCGCCTCATCAACTTCCTCTAAATAGAATTCTCCTTTTGGAGTTTTGTTATATATTTCATCCCAATCGGTTGTGAGATTGGAAAAAAAATCTATATCATCTTCTAAGTATTTGTACTGCCACTTCCATTGGTAACCGACTACCTGGATATTAATATCTCCCTCTGTGTCATCGTAGATCTTTGTTAGAGTATTTGATGCAGGTATTGCCATAAATACTAAGATTAAAAAAGGAACCACCGTCCAAGCTAACTCAAGTTTAGTATTTTCGTGGAATGATGCAGGGCTTGGGTTTTTTTTCTTGGTGAAGGCAAACATGGAATAAAACATAATGCCGAATACAACAAGTCCTATAACTACACAAATCCAAAAAATTAACATATGCAAATCAAAGACCTCTTTGCTGATTGCTGTTACCCCTTCAGTCATATTTAAGTCGCCCCAAGCAGCAAACATGTTGCTTGAGAACAACGTTGTTAACCCAGTAAGAAGTGTTTTATTTAGGCTTGTGGTAGCTTTTTTAAACATTAGTAATCCTTTGCTTTCTATTTGAAGCTTTTAAAATAAATAATTAATATATGTAATTATAACTATAAATTATGTTTATTAGAAGCTTTTTAGCATTAAAAAGCTCGCAACAAACTGGTTTTTTGTGACGCTATAATAGCTGTAAATGTTATGAAATTCTAGGATTTTTTAGGCCTAAAATCTTCGATATTAAAGACCTTTGGTTCAGTTGGTTTTGAATCATTTTTAAAGCCATCTTGAGGTTTATGCTCCTTAAAATCACAGTTTAGACAATAAATAGTTTGATCATCAGGAGTTATTGCGATCTTGTCTAATTCTTTGCAACTTGGGCATACTGCACCAGCAATAAATCGAATAAAATTTTTAGCCATTAAGTTTACTTAAATCCATATTTGATATGTCAGGGAATATATCAAACCACAATTGAAATGAATATGCTGCCTGGGCAATAAGCATACCTGTTCCATCAAATCTATTTTTTGAAAACTGGCTGGACCAGGAAAAAAAATTTTTAGATGCCTTGCCGTAACTTAAGTCATAAAAAATAGTCTCTTTATTAAGTTGATCTTGGATGTCCCAATCAAAGGGGCCTGATAAAGCGGCTGAAGTTGCATTAATTAATAAATCTATAGGCTCGTCATTGTGCTCAAAAGGCTCAAGCTTAAAAGAAGAGAACTTTTCTAACAGGATTGCAATTTTGTTAGGTGATCTATTATCAATCATAAGTTTTGCTGGATTCATCCTTGCGATCGCTGGTATTATGCTTTGACTGGCGCCGCCTGCTCCAAGAATTAAAACTCTCTTGTTGCTAATTTCTATATTCTTATCAGAACAATCTCTTATAAGGCCAAGCCCATCTGTCGAAGATGCAACGATTTGCTCATCTTGATTTTTACTTAAAGTATTAGCTGCACCTAGCAACTCAACCTCACTAGATAAAATATCAGCCGCATGAACACAATTTAGCTTGTGTGGAAGGGTAATGTTCAATCCATGACCACCTTTATTAAAAAAATCTTTTATAAATTCTATTAAATCTTTTTGAGCAATATGGAAAGGCTGATAATCGATTTCCATTCCATTCAATGCCCCAAACTTGGAATGTATCAAAGGTGATAATGAATGGTCTATTGGATCCCCTACCACTCCTAGTTTTATTTTTTTACTCACTTATATTCTCTCTTTCCAGCTCTTATTAAAGTGTAAAACCAAAGATTTATTTTTCTTTTTGATATCTTTTCTGTTTGAATAAGGCCAACTCACCAAAGGAGGCAAAGAGGCTAATATAGATTCTGTTCTCCCGTTAGATTCAATTCCAAACTTTGTGCCCCTATCAAACAAAAGATTAAATTCAACATATCTACCCCTTCGATACAATTGAAAATCTTTATCATCTTCAAAAAATCTTTTATTTCTATGGTTCAAAATAATTTTTTCATAGGTATTAATATATGACTCGGCTACTTTTTCTAATAACGATAGGCTTGACTCAATATCTTTATGCTGAAGTTGATCAAAAAAAATACCTCCTATGCCTCTGTTCTCATTTCTATGCGGAAGAACAAAGTACTCATCGCAGTTTTTTGCAAATTTTCTATAATATTTCTTATTAAATTCATCTAATGACAGTTTGGCTTCGTTGTGCCAAAGTGATGCGTCTTCATTAGATATAACATAAGGAGTTAAATCAAACCCGCCGCCTATCCACCAATTTTTAATGGTGGAGCTCTTACCTAATTCCAGAAATATTCTTATGTTCATATGGCTTGTTGGGCAATATGGATTAAAGGGGTGGGAGATAACAGAAACTCCAATGGCGCGAAATTTTGAAGAACCATTAGATGTTGATTTGGTTGCTAGTGAAGAAGCGGGTAACTTGCTGCCCGAAATTGAAGAAAAGTTAATAGCAGCCTTTTCTATTACATCACCATTAATAGATATAGATTTTCCACCTCCACCTTCTTTGCGATTCCAGATTTCAGCGTTTCGTTGAGATGCATTTATGTTTAAAGAATTCAGCTTTTTATCTATGCTTCTTTGAACAGCTTTAAGACTTGATTCAATCAATGCAAGATTATTTTTAGTCAGCTTATTCACGAATGTATTCCATGGTTTTTAGGTCTATTATTGAAGATGGTTTTAAAGCATCTCCATTATCATGAGCATACACTGCAACGTCTGGATCATCGAAGATTTTTTTTACCTCATCAAGTGAATTGGAGGTTGGAAAATTGCTTATATTTGCAGAAGTAGAAACCATTAAATCATTAAATGAATTAAGCAAATTTTTGATAGGCAAGTGATCACTTACTCTTATTGCAATAGTATTATCTGCAGCTTTTAATGATTGAGATAGTGAATTATTTGCTTGCATTATAACAGTGACATGGCCTGGCCAAACGGACTCTAAAAATTCAATTTGTGATGCTTCCAATTCAGCAGAAAGCTCTAATACAAAGGAGATTGATGGAGACAGCAAGATGAAGTTTTTTTTATCAGATCTTTTTTTTAAGTAAGATATTTTTTTACAAGCACTACTGTTTGATGCATTACAACCAAGACCCCAAACTCCCTCCGTTGGATGGATTAAAATTTTACCTTCTTTTAGCCAATTAGATGCATCGGCAGGAGATGAAAATTCCCTCAAATTAATTACTGAATTGAATCATTTGCGGCCAATACATCATCGTGCATTTTTGACTTATACTCAACTAACATAGCTGCAATTTTTTCATCTGAGGTTCCTAACATTTGCACCGCGCACAATGCAGCATTTATTGCTCCAGATTTTCCAATTGCAAAAGTTGCAACCGGGACTCCTTTTGGCATTTGAACAGTGGCAAGCAATGAATCCATTCCATCTAAGTCACCTCCACCAAGAGGTATGCCTAAAACAGGTTTTGTTGTTTGAGCAGCAATTGCGCCTGCTAAATGAGCAGCCATACCTGCCGCAGCTATGAATACCTTGGCTCCATTTTTTTCAGACTCTTTTACTCTCTTTACAACTTCTTCGGGTGTTCTATGCGCAGAAAGTATAAACATTCGATGGGGCACATTAAATTCATTAAGAGTATCTGATGCAGCTTGCACAACTGGCAAATCTGACTTAGAACCCATAAATATTGAAACTGAGATGTTATCGGACATAAAATAGCTCCTTTTGCTACAAATAAAGATGTTGATTATAAAGAATGAACATATAATGTGTATATGGCTAGATTAAAAGTTTTAACGTTTCCTGACCCAAGATTAAGGAAGGTTGCTGCGCCAGTAATAAAATTCGACAAAAGTTTAGAAAAAATTACCTCCGACATGCTTGAAACCATGTATTCTGAAGATGGGATAGGGCTTGCTGCCACGCAGGTAGATATTCATATGAGAATCATAGTTATGGATATTTCTGAAGCAAGGAACGAGCCAAAAATCTTTATAAATCCAGAATTTAAGATTTTAAATGACAAAAGTCTACTTTCTTTTATAGAGGGTTGCTTATCTGTGCCAGGTGTAAGCGAGGAAATAACGAGGCCTGATAACATTATTCTCACTTGGCAAGATATAAATGGAACTATTCATGAGGACAAACCTTCAGGATTACTAACTGTTTGTATACAGCATGAGATAGATCATTTAGAGGGTAAATTGATGGTTGACTATTTATCTCCATTAAAAAGAGATAGAATTAGGAAGAAAGCTACAAAATAACAGAAATTAAAAGAATTTAGAAGAACTTAAAACAATAAATAATATGAAAGTCTTATTTGCTGGTTCGCCAGCGTCTTCTGCTCAAATTTTAAAATTTCTTTACCTAGATGGGTTTAAAATTGTTGGTGTAATTAGTCAGCCTGACAAGAGATCAAAAAGAGGTAAAAACAAAGATCCATCAAGCGTTTCTGCTGAAGCATCAAAACTTAACCTTTCGGTTTATAAGCCGGAGAAGTTAGACAAATCATTTCAAAATGAAATCAAAGATCTAGAATTTGATTTTTTAATTGTATCTGCCTATGGAAAAATTCTTCCTGAATGGTTGCTAGATAAAGCACGTGTTGCTCCTATCAACATACATTTTTCACTCTTGCCAAAATACAGAGGAGCTTCTCCTATTCAAAGCGCAATATTAGATAATGAATCCAAAACAGGTATCTCCATAATGGAAATGACCAAAGGATTAGATGAGGGCCCGGTTTATTCATTTTATGAACATGAAATCTTAATATCAGATAGTAAAATTGATTTAGAAGAGAAGTTAGTTGTTTTATGTATTCAAAATCTTGGAAAAGATTTACGCGATATCTATAGCAAGAACATTACCCCTGTGCCACAAAGGAATGATGAAGCCAGTTATTGTAAAAAAATAGACAAGCTTTCAGGGTTAATAAATTTTTCTACTGAAAGTGCAGAAATGATTTTTCAAAAATATAAGGCATTTTTTGGATGGCCAGGTATATATTTTATGAAAAATAATATTGTTATAAACATTCATGGATTAAGAGAATTTGATGAAAGTGAGTGTGGTCCTATGGATAAACAATTTAAATTTATAAGAAATGGTTTAGCAGTAAAAACAATTGATAAAACAATAGTAATTACTTACCTACAATTTCCAGGAAAGCGGATAATATCATCCAGCGATGCAGCAAATTCATATTCTAATTTTTTCCAAGAATAATTTAATTTTGTGAGTTCTTCCAATTAAAAGCAAAGAGGTTTAATTTATAACAATGAAAATTTTAATATTGGGGGCTGGGCGTGTTGGAAGCAGTCTGGCATCAACTCTTTCACGTGAAGAATATGAAGTTAGCATAGTAGACCTTAATAAAGATAAGCTTTTAAAACTTCAAGAAGAATTTGATTTAGCTACAGAGATAGGCCATGGATCTCACCCACTTACACTTGAAAAAGCTGGAGCAGATAAAGATACAATTTTATTGGCAGTAACCAATAGCGATGAGTGTAATATCATTTCTTGCCAAATTGCGAAATCAAAATTTAATGTTAAAAAAACTATATGTAGATTATCAGACTCTTCTTATTTGGAATCCTTAGAAGCATTTGGGTCCGATAATATTGATATAGCTATTGGTCCAGAGAACGAAGTAACAGAGCATCTTATAGATTTGATTAAGCATCCAGGAGCTGAGCAAATTGAATCATTTGCTAATGGCACCCTTAAGGTTGTATCTGTTAAAGCAAGAAAAGATGGAATGCTAGTTAATAGAGAGCTTAAAAGTATTAAAAGTGATATGCCAAATACAGATACTTTTGTTCCAGCGATATACAGAAAAGGCAAACCATTAATACCTGATGGCAAAACAATAATAAAGGAAAATGATGAAATTTATTTTCTAGCTGCTGAAACTGATATTGATGGAGTTGTTCAGGAAATGAGGCTTCAAGACGCCTCGTCGTCAAGAATAATGATTGTAGGGGGTGGAAAGATTGGATTTGCCCTGGCTAAAGGTCTTGAGGAAGACTACAAAATAAAAATTATTGATCCTGATAAAGATAGATGTGAATTTTTATCTAGGCAATTAAATAGGACAATTGTCCTTAATGGGGCTGGGTCAGACGAAGAATTGCTTAAAAGTGAGAATATAGAAAATATAGACATTTTTTGCGCCCTTACAAATGATGACGAGACAAATATCATGTCAGCGTTTTTGGCAAAAAAATTAGGTGCTAAAAAAACAATTATAATTGTAAATAACTATACCTACATCAATATACTTCCTAAAAATTTCGTAGATATAGCGCTCTCTCCTCAACGATTGACAGTTTCAATGGTTCTTCAGCATCTTGCAAAAGGTGATGTCCCTCAAGAAGTTATATTTAAAATGCAAAGTGGTGCAGAAGCAATTGAGGGCATAATTCACAAAAATAAATTTACTGAAAAGTTTTTTAATAAGCCTATTTCAGAAATTCCTCTTCCAGAAAGCTGCGTCATTGCTGCAGTGATTAGGGGCGATAAAACCTTTATGCATTCAAAAGATCTTTTGCTTAAACCTGATGATAGGATTATTGTTTTTATTTTAAGCAAAACAGATAAAGAAAAAATAGAAAATCTCTTTCTAGAAGACTAATGAACTACAGATCAATTTTTAATCTTCTCGGGATATTGCTTGGTATGTTCAGCCTCTCATTCCTTCCTCCGCTTGCCCTGACTTTTATATATGATGAATCTAATAAAAATATCTTTTTATTTTCATTTATCTTCTTTTTAATTTCTGGATTATTAATGTGGTTTGGAACTCGGCACAAAAAACTTGCGCTCAATATTTCAGACGGTTTTATTATTACAACCATGTTTTGGATTGTGCTAGCTTGTGCAGGAGCCATGCCTTTTTACTTCTTTGGGTTAAGCGTAAGTGATTCTGTGTTTGAATCTGTTTCAGGAATAACCACAACTGGAGCAACAACAATTGTTGGATTGGATGAATATCCAAAGTCTATTCTTTTATATCGACAGCTCCTACAGTGGATAGGAGGAATGGGGTTAATAGTTTTGGCTGTTGCAGTGATGCCAGCTCTGGGAATTGGAGGAGGTCAGCTTTATAAAATGGAATTGCCTGGAAGCCATGGAAGTCAAAAACTAACACCAAAAATTACAGATAGTGCAAAAGCATTATGGAAAATATATGTTGGCTTAACTTTGGTCTGCGCGCTTCTTTATTTAATCTCAGGTATGTCAATATTTGATGCAATCGCTCATAGTTTAAGCACGGTTGCTGGCGGAGGCTTTTCGACTCACGACAATAGCATTGGTTTTTTTGAAAGCAGCTTAATAGAATGGGTTTGTATTATTTTTATGTTGCTATCTGCTGCTTCTTTTGCCGTACATTATGCTGCGATCTTTGGTGGTCAACCTCTTAAATACTTCTATGATTCTGAGTTTAGATTCTTCATGTCCGTTGTACTAATTATTTCTACTATTTGTCTATTAGTTAATATCTTAAATGGCTCATATTCAGATGTTGCTTTAGCTTTTAGCTCCTCTATATTTCATACAGTTTCTATTGTTACAACTTCAGGCTTTACAACAGAAAATTTTTCACTTTGGCCAGGATTTTTGCCCTATCTACTTTTGGTCGGAGCCTTTATGGGGGCCTGCTCGCAATCTGTTGGCGGAGGGATTAAGGCGTGGCGAGTTTTAATTATGATTAACCAAGCATACAAGGAGATCTTAAAAACAATTCACCCAAATGCAGTGCTCACATCAAAAATTGGTACAAAAGTAATAGACGCGAAGATTGCTGAAAAAGTTTGGGGGTTTTTTTCAATCTACGTTTTTATATTTATGTTTTTACTTTTAGCAATGCTGGGAACTGGATTAAATTTTGAAACAGCTTTTTCTGCTGTTGGTGCTTGTTTGAATAACCTTGGGCCTGGACTAGGAAATGTTGCTGAAAATTATTCAGGTGTAAATGAAATTGGGAAACTAATATTGTGTTTTGCAATGATTTTAGGTCGGCTTGAAATATTTACTCTTTTAGTCTTATTTATGCCCGCGTTTTGGCGACGCTAAGACTTATAAATATCCTTGGGTTCAGAAGATAATTTCCTAAATTTTTTATATTCCCAAGAATATTCTGCTGGTATCTTTTTTATCACTTGCTCCATTTCTTTGTTCATTACGTCAACACCAATGCTTGAATAAATTTTGTGATGGGGTTTCGTGAAATTCATTATATATCCAATATTCTTATCGTATGAAATGTATGACATCAAAATTTCTTTCATTGATTTTTTTGCTAACCTTGGAGCTAGCGAAAATGAATAGCACTCATGATTAAAAAATGTTGAATAAGTTCCAAGGCCGTCTGCTGGAACTTGATCAGAAGCCATACAGGTCATTTGGTTGTTTTCTAGAGCACTTAGTATTGTTTTTACTCCGCCCACTCCTGTTTCAACCATCTTTGAGCCGCCAATCTCTCTAATTTTTTTAACATATCTATTAACTGAATTAATCTTTATTTTTTTATAAAGGGATGTATGTACTCTTTGCGAGCCTATCCAGCTCAACATAAAATCAATACTTCTATTATGCAGAGCAAAAAGAATTAAGCCATTTTGATTGTTCTGATTATTAAATAAAAATCTATTGTTGATTCTTCTCGTCTGGTAAATAATTTTTTTGTTAGATCGAGACCATGCATAGAAAGTTTCATATACGCTTTTGAGAGTTTCTTTGTAGCTTTCTTTTGAGAGGCATTCTAAATCAAAATATGACATTTCTGGAAAAGCAATTGATAGGTTTCTTTTTGTTACTTGGAAAGCTGGAAAAAATGCAAAAAACCTTAAAGGAACCAGTCTAAAAAAAATATCAAAAACCACAAAGGCAATCTTAAGAGGCAAGATAGACAAAATAAAAAATATAATTCTCATACCCTAGGTTTTAAGAAATTTAATTACTATATCTTTGCTCACTTAATCAAAAAAAACTATAGATATAATAAAAATAACTGCATAATAACTACCTCAAACATAAAACATATAGGGTTACTTTGACAGCAAAAACAATGGAAGAACTTGTTGCTCTTTGCAAGAGAAGGGGATTTATTTTTCAATCTAATGAAATTTATGGTGGGCTGCAAGGACTATATGACTATGGTCCTCTGGGTGTTGAGCTAAAAAACAACCTGAAGCAGTCATGGTGGAGAGAAATGGTTTTTGATCGAGATGATGTTGAGGGGTTAGATGCTTCAATATTAACTAAACCTAGTGTTCTTAAATATTCTGGACACGAAGATACGTTTACTGATCCCTTGGTTGATTGTAAAGAATGCAAATCGAGATGGCGCGCAGATCAACTAAAATCTAAAAATTGTCCCTCATGCGGATCAGACAACCTTACAGATCCTAGACCATTTAACCTTATGTTTAAAACATCGGTCGGACCAGTTGAGGATAGTGATTCATTTGCTTACCTTCGACCCGAGACAGCTCAACATATATTTACTAATTTTAAGAATGTAGTGGATTCAACCTCTAAACAACTTCCTTTTGGAATTGCACAAATTGGCAAAGCATTCAGAAATGAAATAACACCAAGAAATTTTGTTTTTCGGGTCAGGGAATTTGAGCAAATGGAATTAGAGTTTTTTGTCGTCCCAGGCACAGATGACCAATGGCATGAATCCTGGGTTGAGGCAAGGTTAAACTGGTGGAACCAGCAGGGTGTGAATAAAGATAATTTAGAGCTGTATCATGTGCCGGAAGATGAGCTTGCACATTACTCAAAAGCAACTGTTGATATTATGTACAAGTTTCCTCATGGTCTGGAGGAACTAGAAGGCATTGCTAATCGAACAGATTTTGATCTGGGATCACATAGTAAAAATCAACAAGACCTAGATATTCATTCAAGCGTTTTAGAAAACAACGAATCAAATGCAAGATTAGCAACCCAAGACCATGACTCAAAAAAATGGACGGTGCCTTATGTTATTGAGCCATCTGCTGGTGTGGATAGAGGCGTTCTTGCCGTTTTGAATGAGGCATATAAAGTAGAAGATCTAGGTGACGGAAAAACTAGAACTGTATTGGAGCTGAAGCCTCATCTTGCACCAATAAAAGCTGCTGTAATTCCGCTTAAGAAAAATCATGAAGAGCTTGTAAAGATTGCATCAGAAATAAAAAAAGATCTGCAAAAACTAAGGTTGGGACGGATACTTCTAGAAAACTCGGGAAATATCGGCAAAAGCTATAGAAGACATGATGAAATTGGTACTCCGTTATGTATAACGGTTGATTTTGAAACATTAGAAGATCAATCGGTGACCATCAGAGATAGAGATAGTATGCAGCAAAATAGAATAAAGATTTCTGACTTGAGCAATTACTTGGAGGGCTTAGTTTTAAATTAGACATATGTCTATTTTTAGCTACTTTAAATAATTAGAATAACATTATTTTATTTAATATTTATTTCAAGCCTTATTTTTATCTCTCTTGTTATTTTTATAGCCTCATTTTTTTTTTCAAATATATTAATTCATAAGATTGGAAGAGTCTGGATATTATTTATTTTAAGAACATTAGAACTAACTTGTGGAATTAGTTGGGTTCTAAAAGGTCATGAGAATATTCCTAAAACCCCTTTTGTTATTGCTTCAAACCATCAAAGTCCCTGGGAGTCATTTTTTTTACAAACATTATTTCTGCCGACCAGCAGCATAATGAAGCAAGAAATTCTTTTTATACCATTTTTTGGATGGGCAATATCAAGACTTCAACCAATTTCAATTAATAGAAAGTTAAAGTATGAGAGCCTTAAAAAAGTAATTTCTGTTGGGGGAAAAAGAATTAGAAGTGGTTATGCAATTTTAGTTTTTCCAGAAGGGACAAGAAATGAGCCTAATAGTGGCATAGGAAAGTTTGGAAATAGTTGTGGTATTTTAGCTGCGAATGAGTCAGTTCCAATTATCCCTGTTTGCCATAACGCAGGAAAGTATTGGATAAATAGATCTTTTAAGAAAAAAGCAGGAACTATATCAGTGATTGTAGGGAAGCCTATTAGCGGCGACAATCCCAAGGATTTAACAGAAAGAGCACAATCTTGGGTTTCGAAAACCCATACAATAATAAATTAAATATCCAGGTTCGACACAGAGAGAGCATTTGTTTCGATAAAGTCCCTTCTAGGCTCCACATCATCACCCATAAGGGTCTCAAACATATCAGTGGCTTCTTGTGCATCTGCAATATCAACCCTCATCATTCTTCTATTCTCTGGGTCCATGGTTGTTTCCCAAAGCTGATCTGGATTCATTTCACCCAATCCTTTATACCTTTGAACATCTATCCCCTTAGATCCTGACTTTGAAAATTCTTTTACTGCATTTTCTTTTTCATCTTCATCTGATGCATAAACAAAAGATTTACCTTTGCTTATCTTATATAACGGAGGCATAGCAATGTATACATGGCCTCTTTCTAAAATATCGTAGTACTGCTGATAGAAAAAAGTTAATAAAAGAGTTCTTATATGTGATCCATCAACATCAGCATCGGTCATGATTATAATTCTGTGATATCTTAATTTGTCTATATCAAAGTCTTCTGTTCCAATTCCACAACCAAAGGCTTTAACCATAGTACCAATCTCAGCAGAGGATAGAACTTTGTCAATTCTTGCTTTTTGTACATTAAGAATTTTTCCTTTTAACGGAAGTATAGCTTGATACTTTCTATTTCTTCCCTGCTTGGCAGATCCTCCTGCTGAATCACCCTCCACTAAGTATATTTCTGAAAGAGCTGGATCTTTCTCTTGACAGTCAGACAGCTTTCCTGGAAGCCCCGCTAATTCAAGCACCCCTTTTCTTCTTGTCATCTCTCTTGCTTTTCTTGCAGCCTCTCTTGCAAGAGCAGCTTCCGAAACTTTAGATAATATTGCTATAGCTTCCTTGGGGTTTTCTAATAAAAACTCGTTGAGGCTTTTGTTTAAAACTGCGCTGACTATTCCCTCAACCTCAGATGAAACAAGTTTCTCTTTTGTTTGTGATGAAAATTTTGGATCTGGTACTTTTACTGATATTACAGCAATCAAGCCTTCTCTAACGTCTTCACCTAATAACTCTATAGGCGAGTTTTTATTTAACTCTTCTTTTTTAACAAAAGCTTTTAAAACCCTTGTTAAACTAGATCGAAAGCCTGATAGATGTGTTCCTCCGTCTTTTTGGGGGATGTTGTTCGTATAACAAAGTACGTTTTCATTATATGAATCATTCCACTGCATGGCGATCTCTACGGTTACGCCTTCTTGCCCACCCTCACACTCTATTGTTTGGCATAAGGAGGGCTTTCTGCCTCGTAAATAATCTACGTAACTTGAAACACCGCCTTCATTTTTAAACTTCTTTGATTTGCCTGTTCTTGCATCTGTCACTTCAATGCTTACGCCTGCATTAAGGAAAGAAAGCTCTTGAACCCTTTTATTCACCCTGTCTGCTTCAAAGTTAATGGAAGTAAATATCTTATCAGAGGCTGTAAATGTGATCTCTGTACCAGTATCCTTTGATGCTTTAATTTTTTTAAGTTTAGTTTTTGCTAAGCCTTCACTATATTTTTGCTGATACATCCCTCCGTCTCTGCATATTGTAAGGGTTAACTCCTTAGACAGTGCATTAACAACAGACACACCTACACCATGAAGGCCTCCAGATACTTTGTATGAATTATCATCAAACTTTCCACCTGAATGCAGCGTTGTCATAATTAACTCTGCAGCTGGTACCCCTTCACCTTTATGTGTATCAACAGGAATGCCTCTTCCATTATCTTTAACAGTTATTGATTCATCTTTGTTAATAATAATGTCAATCTTCGAACAATGGCCTGCCATGGCCTCGTCAATACAATTGTCAACAACCTCAAAAATCATGTGATGCAGGCCTGAGCCATCGTCAGTGTCTCCAATATACATACCTGGTCTTTTTTTAACTGCTTCTAAGCCTTTTAGTACTTGAATATTTGAAGAATCATATTTTTTTTTGTCTGTTTTCTTTTTTGGCATTTTTTTATTTTAAGTGTTCCACGTGGAACTTTTTAAGTGATTGTTTGCTATGGGTTATTTTACTATCAAAAGGGTCAATAATGTTTGAAAAAATAAGGCGATTTTCAATATGCTCTAATGTTGGTAAAAAGCACTCTAGCATTTCAGAATCTAGTTCCGAGGATAAATCATCAAGCAGCAATATTGGGGTTAAATTAAATGATCTCTCCAAATAAATATTCTGAGAGATCGACCACAATATTGATAACAGTTTCTGCTCACCGCGTGAAAATAAATCTTTAATAAGTGAGCCCTCACTTTCAAAAAGAACATCAGATTTATGAGGCCCAACTGTTGTAACCCTTCTTTTTAAGTCTATGTTATTTGATTTGTTTAGCTCAATATTTAAACCAATGGCTGGATCAAAACCTGGTTTTAAATATATTTTAAGGCCTGAAAATATTTTAGCCCTACTGTTGAATGATACTAATTTATTTACAACTTCATCATAAATTTCTTTTACTGATGTTACTAACTCCTGCCTTAAAATGTTAATTCTATTTCCATGTTCTACCAATATAGGATCGTATGCTTTGGCTTGAGATAAATCTCCAAGCTTTAGGGCCAAGTTTCTTTGTTTTAGTGCACGAAAATACCCAAACCAATCTTTTGCATACTCTGGAGATGCAATAAATAAGCCCCTATCAAGCTGCTTTCTTCTGTATTCAGGAGCATTTTCGTTATAAAAAAAGGTCTTGCTATCAATAGAAAATGAAGGGAATGCTCTAACAAGCTCGCTTGTAGTAACCTTAGTATTGTTAATTTTTATATTAATTGGGAGTTTTTTGCCTTTTTTAACCTCTAAAATAGAGCCATTAGTATTATCAAAAGCCTTAATATAAAAAGCTTTAGAGCCTTTTCTAATTAGCGATTCAAGATTTGCAGTTCTAAATGAACGGCCAGAACTGGCAACATATACAGACTCAAGTATTGAGGTTTTGCCTGAGCCGTTTTTACCAAAAAATAAATTAGATTTAGAGGAGAGGTCTATGGTCAGAGAATCAAAGCACCTAAAGTTTCGCAGCTCTATTTTAGAAAAAGCCACTAACCTATATAAGGAGTGGCATTACAACATATTTGGGGGTGTCACTACCCGGAGGTGTCAGAAGGCAGCTTTTATCAGAACCAAAGAAATTTATATGGCAAGTATCTGTTTGCATGTGAGACATTATTTCTTGAAGATATGTTACGTTGAAAGCAATATCTAAATCATCCCCATTATAAGGGGTGGGGAAAAACTCTTCTGCTTCCTCTTGTTCAGGATTATTTGCAGAAATTCTTACACCATCAGATGAGGTAATTAATCTAATTCCTTTATATTTTTCACTAGATAAAACTGAGACCCTGCTTAAAGTTTCAGAAAAATCTTTTACATTGATTTCTAAAACCGAACTTTCTCCTGATGGAATTACTTGTTGATAGTCGGGAAACTTTCCATCTATTAATTTACTTTTAAAAACCAAATTTCCAACAACAAGTTCCAGTGAGGCTTCGTTAATTTTTAATTCCGAATCACCATCATGATCAGATAAAAATTTGGCCATCTCGTTGATTGATTTACGGGGAATGATTCCTGAGAAAGAGTGATCAGATTGGATAGAGGTATTAGCAACAGCAAGACGATGTGCGTCTGTTGTAACTGCTGTAATTTCTCCATCGTTAATTGTTAAATAGAGTCCGTTTAGGTAATGCCTCCAATCTTGATTGCCCATTGCAAAAGAGGTGCTACGAATAAGCTCACGCAAATCTTTTGCAGGAACTACAAGTGGGGTATCACCAGAATCTATGTCGAAAATAGGGAAGTCAGCACTAGGCAAAGTTGATAGTGAGTACTTACCATTTGTTGTTTTAATGTTTAATTTTTCACCCGCTAAAGATAAGCTTATTATCTCACCATCAGGAATTAATCTACATAACTCATTTAATTTTTTTGCAGACGTTGTTGTTTTTCCTGCTGATTCTACACCAACCAATGGTCCGCTTATACTTACCTCGGACTCAAGGTCAGTGGCTGTTAATTTAAATGAACTTTCATCAACTTCAAATAAAACATTAGCTAAAATTGGTAGCGTTTGTCGTTTTTCAACCACGCCTAGAGTTGTGTTTAGTGCGGACACAATATCTTCTTTTTTTACAGTTATTTCCATTAATTTGTAAGCGTTCTATTTAGGTTTCTATAATCTTCTTCTAATGATGGGATTTCTTTTCTCAGCTCTTTAATTTTTCCACATGCATGTAAAACGGTTGTGTGATCCCGTCCATTAAATGCTTCTCCAATTTCTGGAAGGCTGTGGTTTGTTAATTCTTTTGTTAAAGCCATGGCTAACTGCCTTGGCCTAGTAATGGATCGACTTCTTCGTTTGGAAAGAAGATCTGATAACTTAATATTGTAATATTCTGCAACGGTTTTTTGAATATTATCAATGCTTACCATCTTGGCAGAAATAACAAACAAATCTTTGAGGGCCTCTTTAACAAATGGTATGTCAATTTCTTGATCTGCAAATCTTGAGTTTGCAACCACCCTCTTAAGGGCTCCCTCCAACTCTCGAATATTAGATCTAATTCTTTGTGCGATGTAAATTGCACAATCGTTTGGAAGGGTGACACCCATAGAGTTTGCCTTGCTTAAGAGAACAGCCGCCCTGGTTTCTAGCTCTGGGGGCTCAATAATAACAGGCAAGCCCCACCCCAGTCTTGACTTTAGGCGCTCCTCAAGACCATCTATTTCCTTTGGATATTTATCACAAGTAAGAATCATTTGATGGTTTCTGTCTAAAAGAGCATTAAAAGTGTGAAAAAACTCCTCTTGTGACTGCTCTTTTCCAGCAAAAAACTGTATATCATCAATCAGAAGAGCATCAGCGTTCCTATAAAACTCCTTAAATTCACTCATAGCGCCTAATTGAAGGGCTTTTACCATGTCTGCAACGAATTTTTCTGAGTGAACGTATACAATCCTTTTAGTTGTATCAGAGTTGAGTATTTCATTGCCCACAGCATGCATAAGGTGGGTTTTTCCCAAACCAACTCCACCATATATAAAAAGGGGGTTATAGTCCCCTTTGGGGTTTGCAGCGACTTGTTTGGCTGCTGCTAAGGCCATATGGTTAGATTTACCCTCAACAAAAGTGTCAAAAGTGAAAGATTGAACTAATCCAGGGGTATTTTCTTCGGTTACATTAAGTTTTTCGACAAATGTTGACTTGTCTAAAGTTTTAAACTTTACTGTTAGTGATTCATCAGTTTTCGTAACAAGGTTTTCAATAATTTGGCCTAGATTTTCTTTAACATAATTAAGAACAAAGTCATTGGGGGCACTAATCTCTAAGCTATTTTTGTTTATGTCTGCTTTAAGGGGTTTAATCCAGGTGTTAAACTCTTCTTGTGATAGTTTAGCTTCAAGCTTATCTGTGCATTCAGACCAAAATTTCAATTTATAGACCTCCAGTAGAAAAGTTAGTCTAACAAAAACTAACAAGATATCTACAGCATAAGCATATGTATTTTCTGTGGATAAGTTGTTGGTATGTAGTTATTGAAAATTTCAATTTTTTTTCTTTCTTTTCCCTCGCAATGCTTTATAATCCACATCTAATTTTTTAGGTCATTATGAAAAGAACATTTCAACCAAGCACGCTTAAACGAAAAAGGACTCACGGTTTTAGAGCGCGAATGTCTACAAAAGCTGGAAGAGCTGTTATTGCAAATAGAAGAAAGAAGGGCCGAAAAGTATTAACCGCTTAACTCTTTGGGCTAAGTCATTTCAAAAAAAATCCATCAATCAGACTGCTTATCAATTTTTCTTGATGGTGTGTCTGAAAAGTTAGACTTAAAAATAGTTGTAAAAAAGAAAGATTACTCTTTAGCGGTTCACAGGAATAAGATTAGGCGGTGGATTAAAGAGATTTTTAGAAAAAGCTCTGTGTGTGGCTCTTTTGTTGTTGTGGTTCGGCGGGGTTTTTTAGAGATGGGTTTTGAAGCCGCCTTTTCTGTGATTGAGCCCTCGTTAAATAGTCTTATAATTGATTCCGAAAATAAATAAAATGAAAGGGTTGTTAATATACATAATCGAATTTTATCAAAAGTATTTAAGTTTTTTGTTGGGAAAAAATTGTAGATTTGAGCCAACTTGTTCGCAATATACGAAACAAAGCATTGAGGCTCATGGCTCGTTTGTTGGTGGTTATTATTCAGCAATAAGAATTTTAAAATGTGGGCCCTGGTCGGCCGGCGGAGTAGATGAGGTAAAAAAATGAATTGGAGATATTTTTATATTGGCTCGGTTGTCGCGCTATCTTATGTGTTGTTTTTATCATGGAATGCTGAACAGGAAATTAAACAGGAATTTGCAGAGGCTTCTGCAATCGAACAAGATCAAGGGGAAAAAATATTACCTCTTGATGAAACCGAGCAATTTATAGAAATTCAAAATGACAAGTTGGTGGTTCAGGTAAGCCCGACTTCTGGAAAAATTTGGCAAGCAAGACTCAAAGAACATACATTTTTAAATAATGATGACTCTCTTGGCGTAAGGTTGTTTGGTTTTGATGGTGAGACAGGTTTTAAGTTTTATTTAAACAGTGGCTTTGTATCTAAAAATGTGAGTTTTGAGGTGGTTGAGGTTTCGCCAGCAGAAATAGAGTTAAGGTCTCTGGATGGAAATATATCTAAAACAATTTCACTGAATGAAAATGATTATGAGTTAAATATAAATGATAGGTGGGTTGGTGTAATGCCGGCTGATGTGCCATCTCCTTATGTTGCTATGTACCGCACCAAGGGTAAGCCCCTAGACGCAAGAGATGGGTTTTTTGAAAATAGTTCGTATACAGGCGTTGCTTTTAATACCCCTGAAGAGCCCTATGCAAGCATGAGACTGAGAAGCATTGATGAGAGAGTGGAGTACTTTCAGCGTGGTGGTTGGGTTGCATTTATACAAAAGTATTTTATGGCTGCAATTCTCACCCCCCCAGACAGAGTTCAGGCTTTGATTGCGCTTCCACCTTCTGGTGGCTCTGATACATATGTTATGGGGGCAATGACAAGAGAAACAAAAGCCAGTCAAGTTACCTCTGGAATAGATCACAGAATATTTCTTGGGCCAAAGGTTCGATCTGATTTAATTTCTCGGGCTCCCGACCTTGAGTTAACCATTGATATGGGGTGGTTTTGGTTTTTGGCTCAACCGCTGATGATGTTGTTAAGCATGATCAACAGCCTGGTTGATAACTGGGGGGTGTCGATTGTTCTGTTAACTTTTTTAATTAAGGCTTTGTTGTGGCCTATTTCAGCCAAGGGTTTTTCTAGTATGGCAAAAATGCGAACGGCTCAACCCAAACTTAAAGAGATACAAGAGCGGTATAAGGATGATAGGGCAAAACTAGGCACCGAGATGATGGCCTTATACAAGAAAGAGGGTATTAACCCTGCTGGAGGGTGCTTTCCGTTGCTGCTTCAAATGCCTGTTTTTATTGCGTTCTTTTTTTGTTTAAGAGAAAGTGTGGAGCTTAGGCATGAGTCATTCTTTTTTTGGATTCAAGACCTATCTTCACCAGATCCATTATTTATATTGCCTGCGGCTTTTGCTGGGCTTATGTATCTGACTCAACAGCTAAACCCCCAACCTCCGGGTTTAGATCCAACGCAGGCGCAAATAATGAAGTTTATGCCAGTTGGTATTGCTGTTATTTTTGTAATAATGCCTGCTGGTTTGGTTTTGTATTCTGTCGCAAATAGCGCGATATCGCTTGTTCAACAAAGGGCGTTGTATAAAAAATATGGAGCGTCTGATTTCAACCCTCCAAGCGCTGGTGGTGAGGGTTAATATTTTTGATTTTTGCCCTAGCCACACCCGTTGCCCGATCCGCAATTGCTGTTTTTAGAGCGTCTGGCGAAGGTTGTTGTGATGTTTTTAACAAGGCTTTAAACAAACCGATTGATGAATATCGTAAAGTTTTTCTGAGGGATGTGTTTTTAGGTGACATCTTGGTTGATAGGTGTTCTGTGGTTTTTTATTCTGCCCCTAAAAGTTATACGGGTGAAGATTCGGTGGAGGTGTTTTGTCATGGGGGCCTCTCTGTAATACGCTCTTTGTCAGATGTTTTTCATAGTCTTGGTTTTAATGATGCTGGACCAGGGGAATTTTCTAAAATAGCTTTTGAAAATGGCAAGCTTTCGTTAAATGAGGCCGAGGCTGTTGCTGATCTTATTCACTCAGAAGATGTTGATAGGGGTATTCTTTCATCAAAAGCTGTGGCTGGTAAGTTGAGCGAGCTTGTTGTTGATATGGGTAAGCAGATTGATGAGCTGCGAGTTTTTATAGAGGGCAGCATTGATTTTTCTGATGAAGATTATGATTTCGTGGTTGAGGGAAATGTAATGGATCGTCTGCTTAATATTAAAAATGGTCTCGTTTCTCTAATAGATTCGTCGTTGGTTTCATCAAAAAAATTAACGCAAAACAGGGTGTTGTTATTTGGGCCCCCTAACACAGGAAAGTCTTCTCTTTTTAATCGGATACTTGGGTTTGAAAGGGCGTTGGTATCAAATATCCCTGGAACCACCCGTGATTTAGTTGACTCTGAGATTTTTTATAACAGCGTTAATATGGAATTGGTGGATTCTGCGGGTATCAGGAGTACCGATGATTTGGTTGAGTCTAAGGGGGTGGTTCTGTCAGGCAATGAGATTGAAGAGTGTGATTTGGTTTTGCTCATATTAGATCATCAGACCGAGGGTTTACTTAAAGAGTTTAAGCTCAAAATTAAAAATAAAGATTTTTTGTCTGTTTTTAATAAATCTGATGAGTTAAAACCAAGGGAACAATACAATTGTGTTGTGTCGGCCAAAAACGGTCATGGTGTTGCTGCCTTGAAAGACTTAATTATTGAGAGGTTAGGTAAAAACAAAGATTTAGGAAAAACATATTTAATTAGAGAGCGTCACCTTGTGTTGTTTGAAAGCGCACTTTCATCCATTAATAGCTCTATAGAAAAAATATCTAAGAATATAAATTTTGATGTGGCTGCAGAAGATCTTCGTGTTGCTAGGTCTTCTTTTGATGAGTTTCTTGGTGTTAAATATCCAGATCATTTGCTTGGAGATATTTTTAGAGATTTCTGTATAGGAAAGTAGATAAAATGTGGGTATTTTGTTATTAAAAAAATGTTTTTTTTTATCCACAGGATATCTGAAATTACAATACAGTTTGTGGGGCCATATTTACATAATTTATTATGTGCATTAATTCTTTTAAAGGAGGGGTGTGTGGGTTTTATTAACAGAAAATACTGTCTTAATAATAACAACAATAATATATTGTTGTTATTAAATACTTATATATATGTTTGATGTAGTAGTGATAGGGGGTGGTCATGCAGGAGCTGAGGCTGCGCATGCTATTTATAGGCAGGGTCTTAGTTGTTGCTTGGTTTCTTTTAAAACAAGCGCGATAGGTCAAATGTCTTGTAACCCTGCCATTGGAGGCTTGGGGAAATCTCACTTAGTCAGAGAGGTTGATGCCTTGGGTGGCATTATGGCTCGAGCGACAGACCTTTCGGGTATCCAATCAAGAACATTAAACACAAGAAAAGGCTTTGCAGTTCAAGCTCTCAGAGTGCAATGCGACAGAGATAAATACAAACAAGCTATCCAAGGGATATTAGCCAAAACAACCATCACAATTAAAGAGGGTGAAGTTGTAGACATTCTTATCAACAAAAACACTATCGAGGGTGTTGAACTTAGGACTGGTGAACGAATTTACTCCACCAAAACAATTTTAACGACTGGCACTTTCTTAAACGGCATTATGTACAAAGGTAAAGAAAAAATTTCAGGGGGTAGGGTTGGAGATGAAACATCCATTCCCCTTTCAAAAAAACTTTACGACTTAAAATTGCCAATGGGGAGATTAAAAACTGGAACACCTGCGAGAATAAAACTTTCAAGCATTGATCTGAACCCTATGCAAGAGCAACCCGGAGATCAGACTCCGCCACCTATGTCTTTATTGCACCCACCAACAACGACACTTCCACAAATTTCTTGCTACATAACAAGAACAAACAAAATAACCCATAACATAATATCCAACAACACCCATTTATCAGCCATGTATTCCGGTCAAATTTCTGGAATTGGCCCACGATATTGCCCATCTATCGAAGACAAGATAAATAAGTTTGCAAAGAAAGACAGCCACCAAATTTTCATTGAGCCAGAAGGGCTGGATAAAGATCTTGTGTATCCAAATGGAATATCTACAAGCCTTCCCGAAGACATTCAAGAGCAATTTGTAAAATCTATTGTAGGGCTTGAGAATTGCATGATTGAGGAGTTCGGTTATGCGGTTGAATATGACTTTATTGACCCAAGGTCATTACACCCAACCCTCGAAACAAAATTTATAAAAAACTTATATCTAGCAGGCCAAATAAACGGAACGACCGGATACGAAGAGGCGGCCGCCCAAGGGTTGATCGCAGGTATAAATGCTGCACAATCAATTTTTGATCGAGAAGAGGTGGTTTTCGATAGAAGCGAAGCATACATTGGTGTTTTGGTTGATGATCTCACTCTCCATGGAGTTACAGAACCATATAGAATGTTCACCAGCAGAGCAGAGTTTAGATTGATGTTATCTCAAGACAGCGCTTGCCAACGACTCACAAAAAAAGCCTACGAAATTGGTTTAATAGAGGAGAAAACGTTTAACAGTTTTGTAAAAAAAGAGAATGAATACCAGGAATTTTTATCGAATACAACAAGCGCAAAACTAAAACACAACAACAAACCAACCACCGGCGAAGAGCTGCTAAAGCGAACAGACCTTGATCACGTCTTAGTAAAAAAACTACTAAAAATTACCAAACGAAACGAACACTTGTTCAAAAGAGCCGCCAATGAAATAAAATACAGTGGCTATATAGCAAAACAAAAAAGAGAAGTTGACAGCTCTAAAAAAAATGAAAAAACCAAAATACCAAACGACATAATTTATGCACAGATAAAGGGGCTTTCTAACGAAGTTGTTGAAAGCCTAACCAAACACAAGCCCTCAACATTAGGACAGGCAAGTCGGCTAGAGGGCGTAACACCAGCTGCAGTAAACCTAATATCAATAACAATAAAAAAGAGACAGCTTCTCGAAAAGGCTTAACCAAATTAACAACAAAATAAAAACTCAAAATCTTTTATCGAAGTACATAGAAGAAATCCTTAGATTTAACAAAGCACACAATATCGTTGGGCGCTATACAGAAGAAGAGATTAGAAGCATGGACATAGAAGACTGCGCAACCATCCTTCCATTTATACCTCACGGGTCAAATGTACTAGATATCGGTAGCGGGGCAGGCTTGCCAGGCCTAGTCATAGCAATAAACAGCCCCACTACAAAAGTTCTAATGTCAGAAAAAAACAAAAAAAAAGCATACTTTATTAATAAAACCATTCAATCACTCGGCATAAAAAACGCCGACATTATTAATGCTCCCATATCAAAAAACACAAAACTAGACAAAAAATTTAACATCATTACAGCGCGAGCACTTGCAAGCGCAAGGCAAATTGTCGAGCTATCAGAACAGCTCTTAACAAAGGATGGAAAATTTATATTAATGAAGGGAACAAAACAAAAAATTAAAGAAGAGGTTGCCGAGCTCAATGATAAAAAATACTCTTATACTATTCATAATTTAAACAAAACAACGAAAGAGCGACACATCCTAGAAATATATTAAAAATGAAACACGTCATCGCAATAGCAAATCAAAAAGGAGGGGTCGGAAAAACAACAACAGCGGTAAACTTATCTGCTGCATTAGCGGCAACCAAGAGAAGCGTTTTATTAATTGATTTAGACCCACAGGGAAATGCCAGCACGGCCGCTGGCATGAAAAAAAATGAAAATACCCTATATGAAATATATTCACAAAACCTTTTAATCAATGATCAAATTTTAAAATCTCCCAGCGGTTATGATGTTGTTCCTGGCGGAGAAAACCTAATTGCGCTCGAGGTATTAATAAGAAACGAGCAGAAACAAGGCGAGCTTAAAAAACAACTTAAACCACTTAATTACGAGTTTATAATCATAGACACACCACCTTCACTCAACCAATTAACCCTTGAATCTCTTTTTGCAGCATCCGCAACGCTTATTCCGCTGCAATGTGAATATTATTCTTTGGAGGGGATATCCTCTTTGATCAACACAATCAATACGCTCAAAAATAAAAATCTCACAGAAAACAGGGTTTTTGGAATTATTAGAACCATGGTGGACATGAGAAACAATCTAGCCAAAGAGGTTTCTGAAGAGCTGGAAAAACACTTCCCTGAGTTGGTTTTTAATACACTTATACCTAGAAATGTTAAATTGGCAGAAGCCCCCAGCCACAAGACATCGGCCATACAATATATGCCGTCCTCATTTGGGGCAAAAGCTTACTTGGCACTGGCTGGAGAACTTATTAGGAGAATAGAGAGTGGTAGATAAAATATTAAACACAGGCCTAGACGCCCTTTTGGGTGATGTGGCTTCCCCAAACAAACAGTCAATAAAAGAGATTGACCTAAACAAAATTAAACCCAACCGGTTTCAACCAAGACAAACTTTTGATGAGCAAAAAATAAATGAACTCTCACAATCTATTGCCAAACACGGAATCCTTTCTCCTATATTGGTAAGAGAGACGGGAGCTGGTGGTTATGAATTAATTGCTGGAGAAAGAAGGCTTAGGGCTGCAAAAAAGGCTGGTTTAGTATCTGCTCCCTGTATGGTTGATGTTGCGGAAGACCAAGTTTCACTTGAGCTAGCTCTTATCGAAAATCTGCAACGAGAGGACCTAAATCCAATTGAAGAGGCAAAGGGCTATGATCGATTAAAAAGAGAGTTCTCCTTAACACAAGATAAGATCGCTGAGGTGACAGGTAAAGCTAGAAGCTCTATTGCCAACTCTATTAGGCTATTAAACCTCCCCCCCTCTATTATTAATCTTTTGCATGCCGGTGAATTAGAAAAAGGACACGCCAAAATTCTTGCATCCATGGAACCCAAAGAAGCAGAAGAGCTTGCGCACAAAATAGTTGCCCTGGGCATGACGGTTAAAGATGCTGCCACCTCAACCAAACCCAACTCCACAAAAAACAAGATAAAACAAAAAGACAGAGACCTATTAAACATAGAGGAGGAGCTTTCAGAAAATATAGGCCACAAAACCCAAATTGATCAACAAACCACATCAAAAGGTAAAATCTCAATCTCATACTCTTCAAAAGATGAGAGAGAGTCAATTATTAGCAAATTATTAAAATTAAAGAAAAATTAAGCTTGTTCTTAAGACTATTAATTTTTATAATCAGCCCCGTAAAAAAACATACTTAAGTCAAAATTAATACACTAAAAAACAACTGGTTATCCGCACTAGGTCTATTGATCTCAATTGCTTTTTTTCCATTGTTTGTGCAACCCATTTTTGTTGGATACCTGTTTGCCATAGCAGCGGTGATTTATCTTGCAAGCAAACCAAAAAGTGAAGCCTTGAATTTATATCTTGCCTTTATTTTTAGGTGGTCAGTTTTTATAGTTTTTACAATTTTATCTCTACTGTATATAACAGAAAAAAGCCTTCTAGCTGTCTTTCTGCTTGTATACTTAAACTCAACCTTTAACCCCAAACAAATTACTGCTTAAAATGGCTTCAGCATCAGGCGAACAAACAAGCGCAGAGTACATTCAACATCATTTAACCAACCTCGTCTGTGGAAAAACACCGGACGGCTGGACATGTGACCACAACGCGGTTGATCAGATGGGTTTTTGGGCGTTTCACGTAGACTCTCTTGGTTGGTCAATATTTCTTGGGTTAGTTTTTGTGGGTCTTTTTCGCCTAGGTGTTCCCAAACTATCAACCGAAGCCCCAAGCGGAATTCAAAACTTTATAGAAATGTGTATAGAGTTTGTTAACGACAACGTGCAAAGCATATTTACATCAGCAAAAAACAACCTAATAGGCCCCATGGCATTAACGGTATTGGTGTGGGTTTTTCTAATGAACTTAATGGATTTGGTTCCCGTTGATTATTTACCCACTCTTGCAGGCCAAGTTGCAGAAGCAACAGGCATGGTTGAGAATTCTAAAGATGCATATTTCAAGGTAGTTCCAACAACCGATCCCAACATCACCTTAGGTATGGCGCTAGCTGTTTTTGTTTTGATTATCTTTTACAGCATCAAAATCAAAGGTTTGAAAGGCTTTCTAGCAGAACTTACGCTTCACCCTTTCGGCAAGTGGATGATGCCAGTTAACTTGGTTCTAGAAGGCGTCAACCTCATTGCCAAACCTATTTCGCTCGGCTTGCGACTTTTTGGCAACCTGTATGCGGGTGAAATGATATTTATTTTAATAGCCCTCATGTTAACCTTTAGTTCTATATCGATAGGTTTACTTGGGGTGGGCCTCCATTTAATATGGGCCCTTTTTCATATTTTAATTTTAGCCTTACAAGCTTTTATTTTTATGGTGCTAACCATTGTTTATTTAGCAATGGCGCATGAAACAGAGGACCATTAGGTCATTAATTTTTAGGAGAAAAGAATGGAACAATCACTTATATATATAGCATCAGGCCTTATGATTGGTCTTGGTGCTGTTGGTGCCGCTATCGGCGTGGGCGTATTGGGTGGTAAGTTTTTAGAGGGCGCAGCTCGTCAACCAGAACTTATCCCAATGCTAAGAACTCAACTCTTTATTGTGATGGGTCTAGTCGATGCTGTTCCAATGATTGGTGTTGGTTTGGGTCTTTACTTAATGTTTGCCGCATAAGATAAGAAATGAATATTAACGCAACACTTTTAGGTCAAACTTTAGCATTTGTTATTTTTGTAGCAATTTGCTGGAAATATGTGTGGCCTCCAATTATTGCGATCATGGAAGAGAGAGAAAAGCGAATAGCAGATGGTTTAGAAGCAGCAAAGAAAGCTGATGATTCACTGGAGGAAGCACAACTAGCTTTTGATCAAGAGATGAACAAAGCAAAAGCAGAGGCCGCTGAAATATTAGAAAAAGCCAACTCTAGAGCCTCTCAAATCGTCAATGATGCAACAGAAAAAGCAGAGGTTGAGGCTGAAAAGATTTTATCTTCAGCATCCAAAACAATCGAAAATGACGTTAACAAAGCCAAAGAAGAACTAAGGCAAAAAATGTCAGAACTGATTATCGACACTTCTGAAAAAATATTGGGCGATGAGATTGGTCCAGAGAAGCATCAAGAATTGCTCAAAAAAGCAGCTGCAGAGTTATAAAAAATGATTGAGCTGTCTCCACTTGCCAGACCATATGCTAAAGCTATTTTTTCTGCGGCTTTAGATGCTGGCAATCATGAGATAGTTGCTAAGGACTTAGCCTTATTATCGGTCTTGTCTCAAACACAAGAAGTTTCTAGGTTGATTGAAGATCCAGAACTCTCTAAAGACAAAATTGCCCAAACCATTATAGGCTTGGCAGATGGTGAGGTGGATAAGCTTGCCAATAAAATGTTAGAACTTCTAGCGGACAATAAAAGACTTAATCTTATTGAAGCAATTAATACAAGTTATCAAGAGTTGCTAGAACAGCACAACAATACAAGCTCGATAGTTGTTAATGTTGCAAATCTACCCTCTGAAGACAACAAAAATATGATTATCGAAAAGCTTCTCTCAGAACATGGAGAGGGTTCCAACATAGAATTTTCAGAAGATCCGTCAATCATGGGCGGTCTATCTATTAAAATCGGAGATGAAACTCTGGATCTATCCATTAGAGGAAAGGTCAAAAAATTAGTCAACCAATTAAATTTTTAAGGTGAAAAAATGAGCCAATTAAATCCATCAGAAATTTCCAGCGTTTTAAAGGAAAAAATTTCAGGTCTTGATCTTTCGGCAGAAAGAAAAAACGAAGGCATTATTGTGAGTGTTTCAGACGGGATTGTTCGAATTCACGGCATGGGCGATGTTATGTACGGTGAGTTGATAGAGTTCGAAAACGGAGTTCTTGGGCTGGCACTCAATCTTGAACAAGATTCTGTAGGTGCTGTTGTTCTTGGTGACTACTTAGGCTTGATTGAGGGTCAAAAAGCAGTTTGTACAGGAAGAATTTTAGAAGTACCCGTCGGTGAAGAGTTGCTAGGAAGAGTGGTGGATGCTTTGGGAAACCCAATTGATGGAAAGGGTGAAATTAAAGCAGAGTCAACTGCACCAGTGGAGGTAGTGGCTCCAGGCGTTATTGCAAGACAATCAGTTGATCAACCGGTACAAATTGGTCTTAAAGCTGTTGATGCCATGGTTCCAATTGGTCGAGGCCAAAGAGAGCTTATTATTGGCGATAGGCAAACCGGTAAAACGGCTGTTGCGGTTGATGCAATCATTAACCAAAAAGGCACAGGGATTAAGTGTATTTATGTTGCGATAGGGCAAAAACAATCAACAGTAGTAAATGTAGTTAAAAAACTTGAGGAGCATGGTGCCCTTGAACATACAATTGTTGTCTCAGCTTCCGCGTCTGATCCAGCACCAATGCAATACCTCTCTGCATATTCAGGCTGCTCAATGGGTGAATACTTTAGAGACAAAGGAGAGGATGCATTAATTGTTTATGATGATCTTTCCAAACAAGCGGTTGCATATAGACAGGTATCTTTACTTTTAAAAAGACCCCCAGGAAGAGAGGCATACCCTGGCGATGTTTTTTATCTACACTCAAGACTGTTAGAAAGAGCGGCAAGAGTAAACGCAGACTACGTAGAAAAAGCTACAAATGGAAAGGTGAAAGGCAAAACAGGATCTTTAACCGCACTTCCAATTATTGAAACACAGGCTGGCGATGTATCAGCATTTGTTCCTACAAACGTAATCTCCATTACCGATGGCCAAATTTTCTTAGAAACCGATTTGTTTAACTCAGGTATCAGGCCTGCTATTAACCCAGGCATATCTGTTTCTAGAGTGGGTGGTGCAGCTCAAACCAAGATCATGAAAAAACTAAGTGGTGGAGTAAGAACAGCGTTGGCTCAGTATAGAGAGCTGGCGGCTTTCTCTCAGTTTGCATCTGACTTGGATGATGCTACGAAAGCCCAGTTAGCCAGAGGAATTAGAATCACAGAGCTTATTAAACAAAAACAATATGCACCTATGAGCGTTGCTCAACAATCCCTCAGCATTTTTGCGGCTGATAGGGGTTACATGGATGATGTTGATGTAGAAAAAATCGGTAGCTTTGAAGAGGCGTTGCATGGTTACTTCACCTCTGAAAAGGCTGATCTTGAAAAAAGCATTAATGATACAGGCGACTGGAATGATGATATTGAAAAACAATTCACTGAGGTTGTTGAGCAATTTAAAAAAACCCAAACTTTTTAATTTAATTAATAATGGCTAACACCAAAGAAGTAAGAAAGCAGATTGCGAGCATTAAAAGCACGCAAAAAATTACTTCGGCTATGGAAATGGTTGCGGCTAGCAAGATTAAAAAAACACAAAATGAAATGCAGCTTGGCAGGCCTTATTCTGAGAAAATCAAAGAAGTAATCTCTCATATTGCTAACTCAAGCTCTGAATATTCACATCCATTCTACGAACATAGAGAAACTAAGAAAGCATGCTTTTTGGTTGTGAGTTCTGACAAGGGTTTGTGTGGGGGCCTGAATATTAACCTATTCAAACAAGTGATAAGCAAATCAGCAGAATTAAAAGCAAGAGGTATCGAATCAAGCTTTGCTTTAATTGGTTTAAAGGCTGCAAGTTTCTTCAAATCTGTTGGTGGTGATGTGGTTGCTAATGTTCAAAAACTTGGAGACAAGCCTGACCCAGATGCATTAATTGGACTTACCAAAACTGTTTTAGATCTTCATAGAAATGGCGAAGTTGACCAAGTTTATTTATGTGGCAATGGTTTTGTAAACACAATGACACAAGAACCAAAAGTTGAGCAATTGATTCCCCTGCCGGCTGAGGAGACAGATGAGCTTACAGCAACACATTGGGACTATATTTATGAGCCAGAGGCTCAAGAGTTATTGGAGGGCTTAATGACAAGATACATTGAGTCGCTAATTTATCATGCTGTTATTGAAAATAGTGCATGTGAACAAGCAGCAAAAATGTTGGCTATGAAAAATGCTACTGAAAATGCTGGTGATTTAATTAAAGAATTGGAACTGTTATACAACAACGTAAGACAAGCAGCCATCACTCAGGAATTATCTGAGATAGTTGGTGGAGCAGCTGCGGTTTAAGGAGAAAGAAATGAGCAATGGTTTAGTAACACAAATTATCGGCGCGGTTATCGATGTTGAGTTTGAAAAAAACAACATCCCTCAAGTATACGAAGCTATTAAAATTACAGACACTGGTACTGTGCTTGAAGTGCAGCAGCAACTTGGAGATGGAATAGTTAGAGCCATCGCCATGGGAACAACCGAAGGGTTAAAAAGAGGTCTAACAGCTGAGCGAACCAATGCTCCTATTTCTGTTCCAGTGGGCGAAAAAACGCTTGGTCGAATCATGGATGTATTAGGCAATCCTATCGATGAGTGTGGCCCTATTGGTGCAGACGAGCAAATGCCCATTCACAGAAAACCACCAAGTTATATGGATCAATCTTTATCAGACGATCTTCTTGAAACTGGCATCAAAGTTATTGATTTGATCTGTCCTTTTGCAAAAGGTGGAAAAATTGGTCTCTTTGGAGGGGCTGGAGTTGGAAAGACAGTGAACATGATGGAGCTTATTAACAACATTGCAACTGAGCATTCTGGGCTTTCAGTTTTTGCCGGTGTTGGTGAAAGAACTCGTGAAGGAAACGACTTCTACTATGAAATGCAAGAATCAGGCGTTGTGAATGTTGAAAAGCCAAGCGAATCTAAGGTGGCTATGGTTTACGGTCAAATGAATGAGCCCCCTGGGAACAGACTAAGGGTTGCGTTAACAGGATTAACAATGGCTGAAAAATTTAGAGATGAGGGAAGAGATGTTCTTTTGTTTATTGATAATATTTATCGATACACCCTTGCTGGAGTTGAGGTTTCAGCTCTGTTAGGAAGAATGCCATCAGCGGTTGGATATCAGCCAACACTAGCTGAGGAAATGGGCGCCCTGCAAGAAAGAATTACATCAACAAAAGATGGCTCTATTACCTCAATTCAAGCTGTATATGTTCCAGCTGATGATTTAACAGACCCATCACCAGCAACCACATTTGCTCACTTAGACGCAACGGTTGTTCTTTCAAGACAAATTGCTGAGCTTGGAATTTATCCAGCGGTAGATCCACTTGACTCAACAAGTAGGCAGCTGGATCCACTTGTGGTTGGAGAGGAGCATTATAATGTTGCTCAAGGCGTTCAAGGTGTCTTACAGAAATATAAAGAGCTTAAGGATATTATTGCAATTTTGGGTATGGATGAGCTGTCTGAAGAAGACAAGTTAGCAGTTGCAAGAGCCAGAAAAGTTGAAAGATTTCTTTCACAGCCTTTCACTGTTGCAGAGGTTTTCACCGGTTCTCCAGGTAAATATGTAAAACTTGAGGATACCATCAAGTCATTTAAAGGCATCCTAGCTGGAGATTATGATGATCTTCCAGAACAAGCTTTTTACATGGTTGGAACAATCGAAGAAGCTGTAGAAAAAGCAAAAACTTTATAATTTATGTCCACCATTAAAGTCAGCATAGTTTCATCAAGTGAGGAGATTTATTCTGGCGAAGGGACTATGGTTTTTGCTACTGGCTCTCTTGGTGAGATAGGTATTGCGCCCGGGCATACTCCTCTTCTCACCGGTCTTGCTCCTGGCCCAGTACGAGTTCAAAACGGTGATGATGAAAAAACTTTTTTCTGCTCAGGCGGATTCATTGAAATACAACCTGATTTGGTAACCTTCTTGTCTGATCGAGCTGAGCGCGCAGAATCAATGGATGAGGCTGAAGCTATTAAGGCACAAGAGCTAGCAGAAAAAAACATGCATGATAAAGAGTCAGACTTAGATTACACCAAAGCAGCAGCTCAACTTGCAGAAGCGGCCGCAAGAATCAAAACCATTCAAAAATTAAGAAAAAACAAGTAAGGTACTTGTATCAAGCTTAATTCGTCATTACGTTGAATATTCATACTATTATCCTTGCAGCGGGCAAGGGAACTCGAATGAACACCAATTTACCAAAGGTTATGCAGCCTCTTGGCGGACAAACCCTTGTTTCTCATGTCATTAAAACTGCCAAATCTTGCAGCAAAGATATAACGGTTATCGTGGGGCATCAAAAAGATCTTTTAAAAGAACATATAGCTGACATTGATCCAAATATTCAGACAGCGGATCAAAACGAACAGCTGGGGACTGCACATGCAGTTAAAACAGCATCTCATTTGATTAAGGATGATGAAAAGGTATTAGTTTTATATGGTGATGTGCCTTTGATAAGAAGCGAGAGCATAGAAGCTCTTATTAACTCTGATCAAGATTGCACGCTTTTATCAATGAAATTAGATGATCCAACTGGCTACGGAAGAATCATGACCAATGAAAAAAATCTAGCCTTAAGAATTATTGAACAAAAAGACGCGTCCGATGTTGAGAAACAAATTAAAAATGTCTTTACTGGTATTTTATTGATCGACGGCAGCTTTCTTAAACCAGCATTAGATGAAATTAGCAACCAAAATGCTGCTAATGAGTACTACCTTACAGACTTGGTAGAGATACTTTCTGCAAAAGGAGTTAAAATAAGTTGTATTCAAGCAAATCCTACTGAAGTAATGGGGGCAAATAACAAGCATGAGTTACATGAGTTAGAATCAATTTTAAGAAAAATGAGCGCTGAAAAATTATTAGAACAAGGAATCACTCTTCTAGATGCTGCTCGCGTCGATGTTCGAGGAGAAGTCGAGGCCGGCAAAGATTGTTCCGTTGACGTTAATGTAATATTTGAAGGCAAGGTAGTTTTGGGTGAAAACGTTATAATCAAATCAAACGTTGTTCTGCAAGATGTTTCTATTGGAGATAATTCCATCATTGAATCTTTTAGCCATCTCTCATCTGCAACCGTGGGCTCTAACTGCAATATAGGTCCGTATGCGCGTCTAAGAGAAGGCTCAGAAATAGGGGACAATGCCAAAATTGGTAATTTTGTTGAGACCAAAAAAACTAAGCTTGGAGATGGGGCCAAAGCCAATCATTTAGCTTATTTGGGTGATGCGGATATAGGTAGCAAAACAAACATTGGGGCCGGAACCATCACATGCAATTACGACGGGACAAACAAACATCAAACATCTATCGGTGAAGATAGCTTTATTGGAACAAATTCTTCATTAGTAGCGCCAATTAATATTGGTAAAGGCGCCTATGTGGGAGCAGGCTCCACAATCACCAAAGATGTTCCTGATGAGGCTTTGGCTGTTGGCAGAGGCAAGCAAGTAATCAAAGAAGATTGGGCAAAAAACAAAAAATAATATGTGTGGAATTATAGGGGCGGCATCATCTCGCAACGTGGGCAAGTTGTTAGTTCAAGGCCTACATAAAATGGAATACCGCGGCTATGATTCAGCCGGGATTGCCCTTCATCAAAAAGACAGCATCTTTAATTTAAGGACTTTCGGCAAAGTGAGCTTGCTTGAGGACGGCATGATTGAGCAGCGCCCAAAAAGTAAACTTGGAATCGCACACACCCGCTGGGCCACTCATGGCCAACCATCAGAACAAAACGCTCACCCTCATGCATCAAGTGGAGAGGTTCACATTGTTCATAACGGAATCATAGAGAATTATCTTGAGCTCACTGAAAAATTGACCAAAGATGGCTATCAATTTGAGTCAGAAACTGATTCTGAAGTTATAGCCCATTTGCTTCACCAACATCTTCAGTCTTCTGGTGACCTGCTTGCTGCCATGCATGATGCAATCAAAGAGCTAGACGGTGCTTATGCCATAGCTGCCATACACATCAACGATAAAAGTAGACTCATTGTCGCGAGAAACAAAAGTCCGCTCTTAATCGGGGTTGGTTTAGAAGAAAATTTTGCTGCCTCTGATCCATTAGCCCTCTCACAACTTACCAATGAGTTTGTTTTTCTAGAAGACGGCGATGTTGCCGAAATTACCAAGCAAAGCTACCAGGTATATGATGGCAAAAGTTCGCCTGTAACAAGAGATGTTACTGAGATAGATATAGCTGTTAATGCTGTTACCAAAGGTGAATATTCTCATTTTATGGAAAAAGAAATATATGAACAACCAGATGCGGTTGCTAACACAATCAATGGCAAGTTTGGAGAGGACGATGTTCTAGATAATATCTTTGGTTTGGACTCCTCTGAAATTTTTAGAAAAATTAAAAGAATTCAGTTTGTTGCTTGTGGCACCAGTTTGCATGCTGGCAAGGTTGGTAGATTTTGGTTTGAGCAGATAGCCAAAATTCCATGTTATGTAGATTTTGCAAGCGAATACCGCTACCGAGATCCATTGGTCGAAGAGGACACCCTATTTGTAACTATCTCACAATCTGGTGAGACCGCAGATACCCTTGCTGCACTGAGATATGCTCAAGAAAAAGATTATTTGAGCACTCTTTCAATTTGCAATGTGCCAACCAGCTCATTGGCCAGAGAATCTGAACATGTCTTATTTACCAATGCTGGCCCAGAAATTGGTGTTGCCTCCACCAAGGCATTTACCACTCAGCTTGCAGGCCTAATGCTGTTAGCCATGTCAATTGCAAAAAGCTTAGACAGAGACCAGGAGTTAAGAAAAAACCTTGCATCAGAACTAAAAGCATTGCCCGAAGTTATTAAAGAAACTTTGAAGCTTTCCGATGAAATACTTAGCATCGTTCCAAACATTGCAGATAAACACAATGCTTTGTTTTTAGGTCGCGGAATGTTCTTCCCTATCGTTCAAGAAGGCGCATTGAAACTTAAAGAAATTTCATATATTCATGCCGAGGCATATCCTGCAGGCGAATTAAAACACGGCCCTCTTGCATTGGTTGATGATCAGATTCCTGTCGTGGCACTTTCACCTGAAAACACATTAACCGAAAAGCTTGTTTCCAATTTAGAGGAGGTTAAAGCTAGAGGCGGAACTCTTTATGTATTTGGCGGCCCAAATTCCAAAATTAATCTTGAAAGAGGCGCCTATATTCAAATGCCTGAATGCAGCGAGTTGCTCGCTCCAATTATTTACACCATCCCTCTGCAAATTCTTGCATATCAAGTTGCCTGTCAACGTGGAACCGATTTAGATCAACCTAGGAACCTAGCCAAATCAGTCACGGTGGAATAGTTTCGTTTGCAGAATTATTTTCAACGGAATTACTCGTGAAGTACTTATTCACTTTTCTAAAACAATCCGTTACTGTGGAGTAGAACATAACAGTGAATTAAACTTTGAGAGGAAAGCATGAATAATTTATCAATATTAAGAAATACTTTAAGAGTTTTTGGAATAGCATTTATATTAATTATACCAATGATGAAGCTCGATCCCTTAGGTGGCTGGGCTTGGAGTCCGGGGCAATGGGAATATGAGATGATGATTCAAGGCGTTTATATGACTCTTGGAGTTATGATGATCATTGCATCAAAAGAACCAGTACAACATTATATGTTTGTATGGTTTGTTGTTTGGAGCAGTATTGTTCATGGTGGAATTATGGCTTATCAAGCAATTATTGATGATCATGAAATGGGGCATTTTTTGGGAGATATACCTGCATTATTTATTTTAGCTATATTAGCTGGTTATACTCTTAGAAAAGAACAGGCAAAACATTAATTACAGCTTTTAATCAATGAAAATGATTAAACGAGTAACGGTTATAAACAACTTCGTAACCGTGGAGTAATTCAAAACAGCAAACTTATATCCACCTTCTTGTTTGTTTTTTGTAATGAGAAAACTCATCGGCAAATAATTTCATCATGGCTTTTTCTTCAGGGATAATTTGAAATTTTGTTATAAACGAAATGAAGGTAAAGGTGATAATAATGCCGCCTACCAAATTAAATTTAACTGATATGGCAAGCAAAATAAGAGCCATCCCAAGATACATCGGGTTTCTTGATATACCAAAGATTCCAGAAACCACTAAGTGCGTTGCTTTATCAGGCTGCAATGGGTTTATAGTGGTCTGATATTTCTTGAATGAAGATGCAGCTGTTAGCAGCGTACCTATTCCGGTTAGCAGAATTAAGACACTAATAATGTTTATTGACTGAAATGTGATCTCAGGGAATAGCGATCTAGAAAAATAAATTATTATGCCGCATATTAGAGTTACAACAGGTGGAGGTATCTTATTATTCATGCTCTTAGAGTAATACAATAAAATTTATTTTAAAAGCAGGTTCATTTTGGTATTTCCTCTTTGATACCTTTCGTCGTCATTGCCAGCATTTAATACAAACCCACAGGATGCATACAGATTAAGCGCAGGTTTTAAAATATTATTGGTGATAAGGAAAATCTCTTTTGCATTCTTTTTTTTAGCAAATTTAATGCATTGATTTAAAAGCATTTGCCCGATTCCCTGTCTTTGAAAGTCTTTTGTAACAGCCATTTTGGCTAACTCATAAACTCCATCTGAGCCAGCAATCATAGCTGCCGTGCCAACAACCCTTTCCTCATAAAGAGCAAAAAAAATTTCTCCATTCCGATTAATTACATATGACTCAGGATTTTTGAGAATATTAAAATCTTCTTCTTCCATTGTAAAAAAACGCTCTATCCAGTCTCGATTTAAAGTTTCAAAATCGACTCTATATTTTTTGTCATAGGTTACAACTTTAAACTTATCCATCTTGCTGAGCAGCAGCATTTGCTGTCTGGCTTATGCTCCTCCATAAATATAAGCACAAATATGTTTTATATGGAGAATAATCCTCACCAGTATAATCCTTGGTTTTAAAAAAATACTCCAGTGCTTTGTTAATACCCAAGTCTCCTTGAAGAAAAACATCTGTATCTGCTATAAAAAACATTCTAACAACACTTAATGTCCATGGCCCAATCCCTTTTTGTGACAACAAAAAATCTGATAGGTCCTCATAAGACATTTGTTGCAGGTCCTCTTTTGTTGATAATGCAATACGTTTGTTTTCTATGACACCTAAAATATAAGTTGCCTTAGGTTTAGACAAGCCTAAGTCTTTTAATAGACCAAGTGAAATTGGCTGATTGTTTAAATCTAAGGCCAGTTTCACTTTTGCCCAAATAGATCTGGCGGCTTTGGTAGAGACTTGCTGACTAATAATTGTTTTGATTAAAAAATACTCAAATGAAATTGAGTCATCGATTCTGCTTTCAATAGAAATGATATCTGAGCTTTGAAGAAATTTATAAAAGCTAAAATGCTTCTCTCGCTTGGAAATGCTTAACAAGTGTCTATAAGCTTTCTCTGCTGACATTGTTATAAAACTGGAGAGGAGTGATGGACTTTTATTTTTAATGCATTATCAATATCTATTAATAAAAAGGTAAAAGCTACCAAAGTGGTTTGATCTAGGTTAATAGGCTTAAAACTTAGAGTGCCCATGGCAACGATCAATTCGTTTTCTTCAATGGTGTTTAATTCCTTTAATGTGATTGCTTCCCATGGCTTAAGAGCAAACCCATGATCTTCTTCACAATCTCCTTTTACAAAATAAGATAGGGCTTCGTCTTGCGCATTTCTAAAGATTTTTGTTTTGGTAAAAGTTGGCTTGAACAGTACTTTTTCAGTACTAAAAGCATAGTGCGATGATATAAATTCTTGTGCATATTTTTTATAATCGCCGCCATTAACGTAAACCTTACCTATTGCAATTACACCCTCTTTCCACGAATTTAGAAATCGCTGTACTTTATTTGAAACCATAAATTATTTGCTACTTATTTATAGAGATCGATTATTATAAACAGATATTATTTTCATACATATTAACCAAGGAGGTCAGTATGAGAAAAATTTTACTTTTACTATGTTCATTCTCTTCATTCTCTTTTGGGCATGGGGCAAGCACAGGAGACCTAATGGGGACTTGGAGGTTGGTTGAGTATGCAGTAAATGGCCAATATCAAGATTTACCAAGCCCAACTCCTATCAAAATGTACATGAATGGAGAGTTTGTGGTTATGTTTTACCTAGAAAATAAAATGCATTTTAATAAAGGTAAATATAATCTTCAGAAAGGAGAGGTAACCGAAACTATTCTAGCCAGCAGTACCGAGTCCCTGGTGGGTGAAAACATAGAATTTAAACCAAATTTCATGGGTGACAAGAATTCATTCTATTTAAACGTAGATTTTGGCGATAACAAAAGTTTTGAAAGATGGGAAAAGACACACTGTGATGTTGTTGAGTGTGCAAAAGTTAGAACTAGAAATAACTAAGAAAGCTTTGTTGCCTAATCTTTTTATTATCAGTTTTTATTAACTAATCAAGTTTTTTTTCTTCATTTTTCTTTTTTGGCTTTTGCCAACCTAGCGCTGCGCCGATTGCTACACCAACCGCGATCCATGTCGGGTCATTTGTCGCAACATAAAATGCTACACCTAGTGCTGTGCCAACTCCAATCCAACTTCCACTATTTTTAAATTTTTTATTCATGATATTTAAATATTTTTCCTAAATTAATTGACTAAGAAATAAATGATCATAACTATAATGTTCAAGTAAATCATATGTTGTTTTCTTCGGGGAGCTTAAAAAGCTCTTCAACGTTGCAGCTAAGCGTTCTTGCTATTTTTAATGCCAAAACGGTTGAAGGCACATAAATACCGTTTTCAATCGCATTAATGCTTTTCCTAGAAACTTCAGCACTTTCGGATAGTTCCTGCTGAGTTAAGTTGGCAGCCTTTCTGAATTCTTCTAAATTATTTAGAAGTTTTTCATGACTTTTACCCACTTTTTGATTCCCGATAATCGCCAACAGAAAACCAAACCAAAAGAGCCCCAAAGGTGAGCCAAGCAAAAGCTGCTATTTGATAAATCATATTATTAGCCAGTTCAAAGCTCCAGCTAGACCAGTCTTGAGCAGAGTAGAGCATAAAAATGCCAATGCCATTAATCACATATCCTGCTGTAGCAAGCTTGTAATATCTAAGCGCTGTAAATTCATCATATAAAGCATTATTGGATGCATCGTCACTTAGAAAATAGTAGGAGATTGTTAGATAACCTGACCCCAAGAACACTAAAACACCAGGAACAAACATAATATTATGAACAGCGAGATGCCAGCCCAAACCAAACCCAAACAGCTCCAGTAGCAGGTAAGTTGCAAAAAAGACCTGTACGGACCCACATGTAAAAAGCACTAAAAAGCGTTTAAAAAATGTCATTTATTTTTCCTCAAATTCTGCAGCAGCGCTTGAAATTTCTTTGGCTTCATCTATATCAAGATCGTCTTGATTTATTATGCCCGTGAAGATCTCTAGGGCACTGCTTGCAAGATAGCCCAGAGCAAATGCACACGCAAAACTAATTTCCCAAGACATTCCCCATGAATAGAAAAGGAAATAAAAATTTAAAAAACCAACTCCGAGGCCAACAAGAGATGAATGTATTTTTATATATTTCTTCATCTAAAAGCCTTATTTCTTTTCAAAAGCATCGACTGCATTTGTAATTTCTTCACTAGTGTTGGGATAAAGATAACCAGCAACAATTTGTCCCGCTCCAATTGCAGTGACGAGCGCTCCCACGCCTTTTAAGATTGAGCCAAGAAAAAAGACACCAAAAAGAAAAAGACCAACGCCAGTAAAAAAGCAAATTACCCCAGATCTTCTATAGTCAATTGGCTCTTTTTTTCTTTCATCTAGCAAGGTTATCAAGTCTTCTAGCTTTGATGGATCTTCTATATTTTTGCTTATCTCTAAAATTGTTTTGTTCTTATCTTTGCTTTCCTTATATAGCCAAACAAAGGTTGCTAGAGGAATGATCATCCCTGTCAGTATTCCTAATATTGGTATTATTATTTCTAAACCCATTATCTTCTCCTAATTTCTCTCAAAATGTAACGCAAACTTATCATCATTTTTATGAGAAGTAAAGGTTACATTTAACAAGAAATGAAATAATTGTTAATTTAGTTTATATTATCGATATGTGTGATTGCTGTAGCTGTTGTAACTGCGATTGTTGCTCATAAGCAATAATTAAAGTCTCATTTTATAAATTCTGTTCAACAGTTTTCGTCTTTCTATATCAAAAATAAAATGCTAGTAAAGCAAATACCCATTCGAAACGACTTAAAAAATTACATGTATCTATTGGCATGTGAAAAAACATCTGAGGCTATAGCCATAGATCCACTGGACCATGCTTTATGTCTTGAGACGGCAAATGCAATGGGATGGAACATAAAAATAGTGGCTAATACTCATCATCATCATGATCATATTGGCGGCAATGGTCCAGTGATTGCTTCAACAAACGCCGAATTGGTATCCCATAAAGACGCAATGGATGCTATTCCGGATGTAAACAGAGGTTTAATGGCTGGTGATGATTTGCATTGCGGTGAATTTACTTTAAAGGTGATGGATACACCTGGACATACGATGAGCCACATTTGTTTATATTTTGCTGGTAACAACGATGAGCAGCCTGCGTTATTTTGTGGAGATACATTATTCAATGCAGGCGTAGGAAGATGTGATTTTGGAGGCGAGCCTAAAATTCTCCATAAAACTTTTGAAGATCATATTTTTCCGCTTGAAGATAATGTCCGAATATTTCCTGGCCATGACTACATTGAAAACAATCTAGAGTTCACTCTCGATCGTGAGCCAGACAATAAGATGGCAATTTCTCTGCGAGACAAATTTAAAAATGGGTTGGATGCAGAAAGTTTTGTCAGCGACATTGGTCTAGAGAGGGAAATCAATGTTTTTTTTAGACTGAATGAAAATCAAGTGAGAGCGAAACTTGCATCAAGCCTCGATTTAGACATAGCAAATTTAGACAATCAAAAAACCTTTATTGGTCTGCGTAAATTGCGGGATAACTGGTAGAAACTAAGACACCACTTGACGACTATGTTTTAATGGTTGAAGTAAATGAATTTGTCCAATAAAATCAAGCTCACAAAAGATATGAATACTCAAGTAAAGGCAGATAAGCTTTCAATTACATTGTCATTGGCATGCATGATTCATTGCCTTTTAATGCCAGCATTCTTAATTTTGACATCTGGATTTCTAGCCCTATCGATAGACAATGAGTTTATTCATAAAGTTTTTTTAATTATAGTGCTACCAGTTAGCCTATATGCTTTGATCGCTGGATACAGAAACCATAAGATCCTCTCATATCTTTATTTAGGAGTCTCAGGTTTGTGGCTTCTTATTTTTGCAGTTTTTTTTGGAGAGGGCGTTTTTGGAGAATTTGCCGAGCAATCATTGACTTTGGTAGGTTCAATTATAGTAGCCTTCTCACATTATCAAAATTATCAAGCATGCAAAAAGCTTGATTGTGCTTGTCACGAATAGGACTTATTTCATCTAAGCTCTTAAATAGATGCAGCCTATTGTAAGAAAAATTCACAAATACCTAAGTTTTTTTATATCTCTCCAATTATTATTGTGGACAATCTCAGGTATTTATTTTGCATTTAACAAAATAGAGCATGTTCGTGGAGAGCAGTATAGAATTCAACCGTCAGCAACCTATAGTTTGAAAAAAATAGAATTTGAAATTCCTGATGCCGTATCATTGGTCATTAAAAAGAGACTAGATAAGACTATCATTAGAGCCTCAACAAAGGCTGGCATGAGATATTTTGATGAAAATGGAGATCCTCTCCAGCCAATCTCATTTGATGAGGCTAAACAGATCGTTGCCAAAAACACACTTCTCAGACCCATTGCAGTTGAGCAAATCAATAAATCAAAAAAGGCATCTGAATATAGAGGAAGGCAACTTCCAATAAACAAAGTAACTGCTCGCAACGCAGATGAAAAAGATATCAATGTATATATAAATATTTATAGTGGTGAAATTGTTGCAATTAGATCAACCCAATGGAGGGTTTGGGATTTAATGTGGGGACTTCACATCATGGATTGGCAGGAAAGAGACAATATTGATAACTTATTTCTAAAAGTATTTTCTATTTTGGCTTTGATCAGCGCTATTTCAGGAGTGATATTATTTTTTAAAGCAAATGTTTCAAGCGAGGTTATATCATGAGTGATTTAAGACAGGCGACCGATGTCTTTGGAGAATGGGCCGTTCAAGGCAAAGACTTGGGCATGGAAAAGGGGCATGCAGCAGCAGTTCAAGAAATGCTTGATTTTGCATTGGTTGAAAGGGAAAGAATGAATAAAAAATTTTCTTTTTTAGATTTGGGCTGTGGCAATGGCTGGGTTGTAAGAAAAGTTAGCAAAGATTCTTTTTGCAGCCATGCACATGGCATAGATGGCGCAAAGCAAATGATTGAAAGCGCAAAATTAAATGGTCAAAAAGATAATTACATACTTGCAGACATAGAAAATTATCAGCCAAATCAAAAATATGACCTGATCCATTCCATGGAAGTTCTTTACTACTTAAAAGATCCAGCTTCAATAATACAAAAGGTAAAAGACTCATGGCTAAATGAAGCAGGCAGATTTATTGCTGGGATAGATCTGTATCATGAAAATAGTGACTCTCATTCCTGGGAAGAAAAAGTTGGAACAAGAATGCTTATGCTTAAGGAAAAAGAATGGGTAGAAATATTTAAACAAACGGGCCTCAAAGAAGTGAAAACATGGCGTGCAAACTCAAGCGATAAGTGGGCCGGAACTCTAGTTTTAACTGGAAAAAAATAAAATGTTTACTCATTTAGATCACCTAATAGTTGTCGTTAAAGATTTAAAAGAAGCTCAAAAGAATTATGAGAAGCTTTTTGGCATGAATGCAGTGTGGAGCGGAGTACACAAAGAGCTTGGAACAAGCAATGTTTTATTTAATTTTCAAAATACATATTTTGAACTTTTGGCTGCAACCAGTGATGGGTTGGGTGCCGATGTTGTAAATCATTTTTTAGACCTTAATGGAGAGGGTCTTACCGGCATGGTGTTAGCAACTGAAGACATAAACAGCGTCCATAGAACGCTTCAAAAAAATGGCTATCTTGTTAGCGAACCCTCTGAAGGCATTGGCATTAACACAGCAGACCAGCAGATTCGAAAATGGAAAAATTTATTTTTACCACCTGATCTTTCAAGAGGATTGTTTTCTTTTGTGATTGAGCATGTCAGTGGTGAACTACCTCGACCAAACAACTTAGATATTTCCACTCCACATAGACTAGATCATGTTGTGATCAATACCAATGATGCTGATGGTTTTTCAAAAATTTACAAAGATATTTTTGATATACGTTTAGCGCTGGATAAAGTAATTGAGCATTGGAAGAGACGCATGCTCTTCTTTCGCATAAACAAAACCACAATAGAAGTTGTTGAAAAACAAGATACTTTGCCACCAAGCGATCGGATGTGGGGATTAGCTTGGGAGGTTAAAGATATAGAAAAAACTTATCAAAGATTAATAGATCAAGGAGTTGAGATAACGCCAATCCAAAAGGGTGTTAAAGAAAAAACATTAGTTGCAACAGTTAAATCTCACACACAAAATGTCCCTACTTTAATTATTCAGCACTTAGAAGAAACAGATTAATTATTATTTACTGTTGATCATGTAATATAGAGCCCAAAATATTGAACACAAAATACTATGATTGAGATTACCCTTTACACATTATTTTTCTTTTTCTTGCAGCTTTTTCTTCCCGTTGTTCTGAAATCAAAAATGTCACCAACAATGTTTGAAAGATCAAGGCGAACAACAGAAAACCTTAAAGAGTCCTTGCCAATATTTTTAGCCTTAGCAGTTCTTTCTATTATTGGTGATGTGCAAGCCAATATTCAGATTGCATCTTATTGGCTCACATTAAGGGTAATCTTTGCAGCTATATATATCTCAGGGTTTAAATTAAAACCTGCAAATGAAGCGGGTCATCAAGCTCAACCTCTAAGAAGTTTTGTATGGGCCCTATCTATTGTTTGCTTATTTAAGATGGGCATTAACTTAATATAATTTCTTTGCAATGAAAAATTCAATTTTATATTTCAGCATATTTACTTTAATTTTTAGTGCTGGCTTGTTTGCATCCTCAAACCTCAATGAGGCAACCGTTCATTCAGAAAAGATTGTTCTTGGTTCAGGTTGTTTCTGGGGCGCAGAAAAAGGTTATGAAGAGTTACCCGGAGTTATTGATGCAGTTTCTGGCTATGCTGATGGCCATGGCGTCCGACCCAGTTATAGAGAAATTACTAAATTAAAAAACAAGTTTAATCCTGACAATCATGCCGAAGTTGTAGAGGTCACATACAATAAAAATGTTATTTCTACAGAGAAGCTATTGATTCATTATTTTGAATCTCATGATCCAACGCAATTCAATAGACAAGGCAATGACGTAGGGACTCAATATAGATCTATTATTCTCTTTTCAAATGAAGATCAAAAAAAAATTATCACTAGAATCATTGCAGAGTATCAAACCCTTTTGTCTAATGCAGGTTACGGAGAGATAACCACCGCAGTCAAGCCCATTAAAGAGTTTTATAAAGCAGAAAATTACCATCAAGACTATATCGCAAAAAATCCAAATGGATATTGCCCAGATCACTCAACTGGAATTAAATTTGCGCGTGTTGATGGGTCTCAAGTTACAGACAATTCCAATTTGTTAACTGGAAAAAAAATCTTGGTCATAGATTCAGAAGATTACTGCCCATATTGTGAGAAATTTAAATCAAATGTAGCTAATGATTATCTTGGCACTATTCCTCTAGTATTTAGATTCTCTTATCAGCTAGACGATCTAGAAATTACATCGCCAACCTGGGCGACCCCAACAATTATTTTTTTAGATGATGGAAAAGAAGTTTTTAGCCACCAAGGATATATGGCTCCTAAAGATTTTTATCAAGCATTAGGTTTCTTCAAGCTAGGCGAGACTGAGTCCTATCGGGTTGCTTTCCAGCAAGGAACAGATGCTCGTTTCTGTAAAGAATATGAAATTTTTAAAAATACTCCCGATGGTACCTTTATCGATAAACTCAGCGGCGTTCCATTGTTTGATACCAGAGACAGATTTAACTCATCTACCGGATGGCTTTCTTTTACAAAACCCGTGGAAGGATCAGTTTACTCAAGACCTGATAATAGTTATGGAATGCGAAGAACTGAAATTAGATCAGTGTCCTCTGATATACATTTAGGTCACGTTTTTCCAGATGGTCCAAATGGTCTCCCAAGATATTGCATTAATGCAACTGTCTTGGAGTTTAAGCCTAGATCTGGTGAGACCTAATCAAGTGAATTTTAATTAAGCTGACCCTTACATCAATAGTTTATTAGGGTATAAACTATTCATTAATGTACATAGCAATTTGGCTGCTAGCTGCGGCACTAATATTATTGATTTGGGGTCAAAATACCTTGGCCTTAATTTTATTTATTGCATTGATTATTTTCATAGCAACTGTAGTAATTTTTGGTAGATTTTTTGACCATATTTACTGGGAGAATGAACAAAGAGTTGATTCACATGACATAGATTCAAAAGTTAAGATTAAGGAAAATCGAATCTCAAAATTTCTTTATGAGCAGTATCTCAAAGGGGTGTACTGGAACGACAAAAGAAAGATTAAATGATCGTATCGATATCACTCGATAATAAAAAAGGTGGAATTGCCAACAGCTTGATTTCATATTCTAAAGCTCTTGAAATGATCCATGAAGAACACTGGATAATCTTGCCAAGTGATGCCAGTGTAATCCAAGAATTGTCTAAGATATCTAATGTAAAGATTTGCTCTATGTCTAAGAACAAATTACGGCTTCATTCATACACTCGTTTTTTTTTCCATCAGGGGCTAAAAAAAATATTTGAAAAGACCAAATGGATTTTTGTACACAACTCTAAGCTTCTTAAATTTCTGAAGGGCTACCATAATAAAATAGGCCTTATAAATCACTCAGGAAAAATGAGAAATATGCTACATAACGCCTGCAATATTTTTATTACAAATCAGGGCATGAAAAGATTTTTAACTAGATATCCTAAAAATTGTTCTAAGAATGTTGTAATTCCTCATGGTTTTGACACTTCTTTAGAATTAGTTGATTCAAGAATAAGCCAAGATAATGTATTGCGAATTATTTCAGCCGGTAGGTTTGTAGAAAAAAAAGGTTTCACAGATTTAATTGAAGCTGCAGCAATTCTTGAAGATGAAAAATTTCCCGTACAAATAAAATTATTTGGGAGTGGCGCTTTGGAAAAAACTATTATTAATAGAATTAAAACCTTAGGATTAACAAACATTGAAGTCATGGGTTGGACCTCATCACTCACGCAGGAGTTTTTAGCTGCCGATATTTTTTGTATACCTTCGCATGAGGAACCCTTCGGACTTATTATTGGCGAGGCAATGCTATCCGGTCTTCCAGTTGTCTCGACAAAGACAGACGGAGGGCTTGAAATACTCGGCAGCAATCCAGAAAATAGAGGAGGATTATTGGTGAATATTAATGACCCTGCTGAAATAAAAAATGCCCTAATTAGCCTTCAAAACAAAGAGCTAAGGACCAAGTTAAGCAATAATGCAAAAGAAAATATCAGGACAAACTTCAGTTTAGAGAAACTCTCTACTAACCTAAGAAGTTTAATAGATGATGCAGCTTAAAATTGGTCATATATCAGAGGGCATTGCAGGACATGACGGTCAAGCGCTAGGCGTAATTAAAAGCTTATCTGATTCTGGAATTGATTTAAATGTAATCCCCATCAACGTTGCATGGAAACTACATTCATTGAGAAGTGTCCTGCGTTTTTTTTCTAGGAAACTCTCAAAATATCCAAATTCATTTACTACAAAACTAATCTTGTGTTGCTATAAATTTTCTAAACCTGATGCAATAGATATATTTATTTCCTCTGGAGCAAATCTTGCACCATTAAATTTATCTCTAGCAAAAATATATGGATCTAAAAACATTCATTTAAGCTCGGTTCGAGATTGGAGCGTTGCAGATTTCACCGCTTACATAACAACTAAAAAAATATCATCATTAAAAAACAATCTTTCACCTGACATCGTGCCAAATTTATTCGATCCAGATAAATGTGAAAAAGCAGGAAAAGATTTCTTGTTTCAAAATCAACTTCAAAATAAAAGCTTTGCCTTGCTGGTTATGGGAGGAGATGGAATAGGCTATTCTTATAAAAGAGAAGAGTGGCAAGCAATGATTAAGAACTTTGCAGAATATTGTGCACTCAATAACTCTTTGCCCTTGTTTATAACATCCAGAAGAACCCCCAAAGAAATAGAAGAGGAAATAAATCAAAACTATGACACATCATTTTCTGTGTTATTTCATTCTGAGCAAAAAAGAGGCAGCTTCTCTCATTTGTTATACATCGCAGAGCATATATTTGTAACTGAGGACAGCTCAACCATGCTTTCCGAAGTAATCTCTTCAGGTAAAAAAGCAATCAGCATATATCCAGCTAATATAGCGGCACCCATAAAATATAAAGAGATTATTGAAAAGTATGAAAACCTAAGATTTATTGAAAGATGCAATATTGGCGAAATACATATCAGTCAACATAATCAAGAGAAAAATATAAAAGACAGGGTCAGCGTCTCGTTAAAAGAATTTAATAACTCGCTATTAGAGTTGCTTTCTAAAAAATGATTTTTAAAAGAGTTTAAATTCAGTTAAATCAAATTTATGATGATTAACTATAAAAAATTTGAATTCGACAATGGTTAACCAAGGACAATATGAGACATAGAACCTTTTTTATTATAGGAGTACTTTTTTTCAATATTTCAGCTTCTGCAAATGAACCAAAGGTTGAAAGTTGTACGGTAATAGAAAATCCCAATATAAGATTAAAATGCTATGACAGCATATTCAAGAAAGATACCAATAGCGCGACTATTTCTGCCCCATCAAGTGCGCCTCCAAGCATGCAAAATTCTCAAAGATACTACAGGCCGCCTCCAAGAAATATTAATGTTAAGCCTCTCCAACCCCCAGCAAAAGTTGAGAATAGTATAGGGGACACCAAGCGCCTAATTGAGGAGCCTAAAACTGAAAAGGACTCTAAGATTGCGGCAAAAATTATTAGTGTTAAGCAATTAGCAAGCTATAAACTTGATATAACACTTGATAATGGTCAAGTCTGGAGAACGGTTGAATCAATATACAAAATAAAGATAAAAAAATCACAAGATGTAATTATTTCCGAGGCTTTGTTTGGTGCAGATATTTTGAAAGTGGTAGATAGAAAAATAGCCTTAAGAGTTAGACGGGTGAAATAAAAAGTATTAAGGATTTTGAGCATGACGAATCTTACTGTTGCTGAAGTATACGCAATTGGAGTGCCGATTGTATTAGCCATGATTTTAGTAGAGTCTATTTTCTCAAACCTCAACAAAAAATCATATTACAAGCAAGATGATACTCTTTGCACGGTAGGCTTATTAGCTGGAAATATGTTTATGGCTTTTACAATTAAAGGCCTTACATTAGCATTGCATTTCTACTTATATGATTTTCGAATTTTTGATTTGCATGCCTATTTGCCCATTTGGTGTATGTGGTTAGTCACTTTTATCTTAATAGACTTGGTTTTCTACATTTACCATAGGATGTCACACCGTGTAGCATTTCTATGGGCGGTTCACCTAAGCCATCACTCAAGTGAAGAGATGAATTTCACTGTATCTTTCAGGCAGGCATGGTTCGGACCTATTTCTAAGATACCATTTTTTATTACATTACCATTGATAGGCTTAGATCCAACTATTATTGCTGTTGCAGGAGTAATGAGCACCCTTTGGGGAATTGTGGGCCACACTCAAATAGTTAACAAGCTTGGTCCACTTGAATATTTCTTCAATACACCATCTCATCATAGGGTGCATCACGGATCTAATGCTCAGTACATAGATAAAAATTATGGCAATTTATTAATTATTTGGGACAGAATGTTTGGTACTTTTGAACCAGAAAAAGAGAACGTAAAATTTGGTCTTGTTAAAAATGTAAACACCTTTAATCCTATTAAGGTAACATTTATGACTTGGTCTGCACTTATAAATGAGATGCATCAAGTAAGCTCTTTTGGAAAAAAGCTAGCAATCTTTTTTGGCCCCCCCAATAACCAGACTTGATAAATATACAAGCTATTTTTGCAAAATAATTTTCAACAACTATAATCATGCATTATCGTGATTTGATCCTATTGCTGCGATAAAAAATAAGTGCTAAAACGGAAAGAATTCCGGGAGTTATAAAGTTAAAGTTAAATCTTGCCATAACTATTAGAATAAATATGTCGGAAAATATAGACACTTCGCTTCGTATCAAACTTAGCCAGATTTTAGACAAGCAAATTCTTTTGCTTGATGGCGCCATGGGAACAATGATTCAAGCTCATGACCTACAAGAGAAAGACTATCGTGGAAAACGTTTTGATTCATGGTCATGTGATTTAAAGGGCAATAATGATCTGCTTACGCTAACTCAGCCTGGTATTATTTCTGAAATTCATAGGAAATATATAGATGCCGGGGCTAACATTATTGAGACCAATACTTTTAACTCTAATGCGCCATCTATGGCAGATTATGAAATGGAAGAATTGGTTCATGAGTTAAATTTTGAAGCAGCTAAATTAGCGCGTAAGGCAGCAGATGATGCAATTCAAGAAACTGGACAAGATATTTTTGTTGCAGGAGTCTTAGGGCCCACAAATCGAACCTGCTCACTTAGCCCGGATGTTGAAGATCCATCTCAGCGAAATATTAATTTTGATCAACTCGTTTCAACTTTTAGCGAAGCTACAGAAGCCTTGATTGATGGTGGCGCAGATTTACTTTTAGTTGAAACTGTTTTTGATACTCTGAATGCCAAAGCTGCAATATTTGCTATTGATTGTGTCGCAAAGAGCAGAGGTATTGATATACCGATAATGATTTCGGGCACTATAACAGATGCTTCTGGTAGAACATTATCTGGCCAGACAACAGAAGCTTTTTGGCACTCAGTAAGACATGCCAATCCTATCTCTATAGGACTTAATTGCGCTTTGGGAGCTGCTGAGCTCAGACCTTTTCTGCAGAAATTATCCCAAATTTCTAATTGTTATGTTAGCGCTCATCCCAATGCAGGAATGCCAAATCAATTTGGTGAATATGACCAAACAGCTGCTGAAATGGCTGAGATAATTAAAGAGTTTGGACAAGAAGGACTCCTGAACATTGTTGGTGGTTGTTGCGGAACTACTCCCAGTCACATAGAACTCATAAGAGATGTTGTGTCTGATTTGCCCCCAAGAAAAGTGGTTGATGCAGCAGAAGCAATGTTACTTAGTGGGCTTGAGCCTCTTGAAATAAGTTCGGAAAGTTTATTTATAAATATTGGTGAACGTACAAATGTTACTGGCTCTGCAATATTTAGAAAATTAATTGAGGCAGGAGATTATGAGGCTGCGATTCAAGTAGCTCGTCAACAAGTTGAGAATGGGGCACAAATCATCGATATAAATATGGATGAAGGAATGCTGGATTCAGAATTTGCAATGGTCAAATTCTTAAATTTAATTGCTGGAGAGCCAGATATTTCTCGAGTTCCAATTATGGTTGATTCAAGCAAATGGTCAATCATTGAAGCTGGGCTTAAATGTATACAAGGTAAGGCAATTGTTAATTCAATATCCATGAAGGAAGGAGAAGAGCAATTTATTGAACAGGCAAGACTAGTAAAACGCCATGGCGCAGCAGTCGTTGTCATGGCTTTTGATGAGGAAGGTCAAGCTGAGACGTTGCAAAGGAAAGTAGAAATATGTAAACGAGCATACGATATTCTGCTAAACACTGTTGAAATGGATCCAAGGGACATTATTTTTGATCCAAATGTCTTTGCAGTTGCAACCGGGATTGAAGAGCATAATGAATATGGCCTTTCATTTATTGAAGCTTGTGCAGAGATAAAAAAAGTTTGTCCTGGTGTTTCTATATCTGGCGGACTTTCAAATGTTTCATTTAGCTTTAGAGGGAACAATGTTCTGCGGGAAGCCATGCACTCCGTGTTTTTATATCATGCTATTAAAAATGGCTTAACAATGGCAATAGTAAATGCAGGACAACTTGCAATTTATGATGATATTCCATTAGAGCTTCGTGATGCTGTAGAAGATGTCATTCTGAATAGAAGCCCTAATGCGACCGAGCAATTGTTAGAGCTAGCCCCTAAATATGCTGATAGCAAATCTTCTTCTGTTATCAATCAAGATCAAGATTGGCGAAATCTTCAAGTGAATGATCGTCTCAATCATTCACTGGTAACTGGAGTGGACACATTCGTTATTGAGGATGTAGAAGAGGCAAGACTGTTAGCAGAAAAGCCACTAGATGTTATAGAGGGCCCATTGATGGACGGCATGAATAGAGTAGGTGATCTTTTTGGCGCAGGAAAAATGTTTCTCCCGCAAGTCATCAAATCTGCCCGAGTGATGAAAAAAGCAGTAGCCTATCTCGTTCCTTTTATTGAAGAAGAAAAGGGTGGCGGTGAAATGCAATCTAACGGCAAAATGGTCCTAGCGACAGTTAAGGGCGATGTTCATGATATTGGAAAAAATATTGTTGGAGTTGTTTTGCAATGTAATAACTTTGAAGTTATTGACCTAGGGGTTATGGTGCCAACTGATAAAATATTAGATGTGGCAGAAAAAGAAAATTGCGATCTAATAGGATTATCTGGCTTAATCACTCCATCACTTGATGAAATGGTAGGAGTGGCAAAAGAAATGGATCGACGAGGCCTTTCCATCCCGCTTCTTATTGGAGGCGCAACCACTAGTCCAGCTCATACTTCAGTTAAAATTGATCCTAACTATAATGGAACGGTAGTTTATGTTAAAGATGCATCTAGGGCAGTAAGCGTTGCTCAAAGGCTTATTGGTGACCCAGATGTCTATGGCGAAGAGCTTGCTGTTGCCCACGCAAATAAAAGAGATGCATATGCTGCTCGAGCTAAATCCCCCCTAAGGCCCTTTGCTGATGCTATTGCAAGGAAGCCAAAAATTGATATGGCCAAGAAAACATCAGCGCCGTTAAAACTTGGAATCACAAACTTAGCGCCAAGTTTAGAAGAGCTGCATGAATTCATAGATTGGATGCCATATTTCAATGCCTGGGAATTTAGTGGCAGATTTCCAGACATACTTTCAGACCCCATCAAAGGTCCGGAGGCTAGAAAATTATGGGATGATACACAATCAATCCTTAGCCAGTTGATGAAAGAGAAATGGCTCAATCCAAAGGGGGTCATTGGTTTATTCCCGGCTCGCTCTATCGGTGATGCAATTGCAATAAATAAATCTGATGGCTCAAATGAAGAGCTTATTCTGCATTGTTTGCGCCAGCAAAAATCTAGAGAAGACTTAGATTCACATTCGCTAGCTGATTTTATTGACGATAAAGATGATTATATTGGCGCTTTTGCAGTTACTGCAGGGCATGGGATTGAAGATCATATTCAAAGGTTTGAAGAAAACCTTGATGATTACAATTCAATCATCCTTAAAGCATTAGCTGATCGTTTTGCAGAAGCTTTTGCTGAGTGGGCACATTACCAAGCTCGTTCAAATTTCTGGGGCTATGCAAAATCAGAAAACTTGAATAATGATGAGTTAATCAAAGAAAAGTATCAGGGCATTCGACCTGCTCCAGGCTATCCCTCATGCCCAGATCATCGACAAAAGTTAGATATCTGGGAGTTGCTTGATGTTGAAAATGCAATTGATTTAACGCTCACGGATTCATTAGCAATGTGGCCAACTGCAAGCGTCAGCGGTCTTTATTTTTCTCATCCTGAATCTCATTACTTTCAGCTAGGCAGGGTTGATAAGGATCAGTTAGAGGAATATGCAAAAGCACGTGAAGAAAGCATAGATGAAAATGAAACTTGGCTTGCTCCCGTATTGGGTTATTGATTAAAACGATTAATTTTTAATATAGCTACGGTCTTAATAAAAAACATATACGCTTTTATCAAAGCAAGGAAAATTTAATGAAAAACTTACTTTTGATACTTTTAGTATCGCTTATTACGAACTTTGCTTTTGCACAGGTATTAGACAATCAGATAGAAGAACTTTTAGTTAACGCTTCTCTTCTTCCTATTGATTCTAGACGATCTGCCAATGCCATCACTGTCATTGATAGAGAAGAGATCAAAAATAGAGCAGTTACCAGTGTCAGTGATCTTCTTCGAGATGTACCAGGGCTTGCTGTTAGCAGAAGTGGCGTTCAAGGATCACAAACTCAAATAAGAATAAGGGGGGGCGAAGCAAATCATCTTCTTGTTTTGATTGATGGCATTGAGGCAAACAATGCATCTCAAAGTGATGAGCTTAATTGGGGTACATTGGTAGCTTCAGACATTGAGCGCATTGAAATTATTCGTGGCCCTCAGAGCTCAATGCAGGGTAGTGATGCATTAGCAGGTGTTATCAACATTATTACTCAAAGCGCAGAGCAATCCTTGAGTGCTAGAGTTTTTGTTGAAAGCGGAAGTTTTGACACACAAAATAATGGTTTTAGTGCAGGCATTAACAATGGGAAGTTTGATGCTCGCCTTGGAGTAAGCTTCTTGCAAACCGAGGGTGACAATATTGCTCGAACTGGTTTTGAAAAGGATGGCTATGAAAATACAAAAATAAACTTTAAATCGGGATTGAATGTCAACAATCAATTACGGTTTGATTTTTCGGCGCGCCAATCAGACGGCATGAATGAGTATGATGCAGATGTTAACTTTGATGGCTTGGTTGACGACCAAGATAATAAATCAGAATTTCAAAATTCAGCATTTGGACTCAAGGCTGGCTATGTTTCTATAAACAATAAGTGGCAACATCAGCTTTTAATTTCTCAATCAGAAAACGACAATGAAGATTTTAATAAAAATATTTTAGGCACTTCAACCAACTCTTCGAAAGATCAATATCGTTTTATTGGATCATTATTTTTGGGTGATCTATCTCGACGGATATCCATGTTAATTGAGCGCGAAGAAGAAAATTTTCAACAGCGCGGCATTGTAAATGATTATGGTAGCTATGGAGTTTTTGATCCAAATCAAGATCGTACTCGAAATACAGACAGTATAGCTTTAGAGTATCGAGCTGACATTTCTGAAAAACTTACTATAGCTGCAAGCACCAGAGTTGATGATAATTCTGAATTTAAAAATGCAAACACATCAAGGCTTGAAGTGATTTATGAGCTTAATGATGATGCAAGTATTCGCAGCGCCTATGGCACAGCAGTCAAAAATCCAACTTTTACTGAACGTTTTGGATTTTATACAAACTTTATTGGCAATCCATTTTTAGAGCCAGAAGAGTCTGTAAACTGGGAGCTTGGAATTGACCAAAAATTTTTTCAAGGCAGTCTAAACTTAGCCGCAACATTTTTTAATTCCGAGCTTGAAAATGAAATTGATGGGAACTCACTTGATCCTATCACCTTTGGCTATACAGCAATTAATAAGCAGGGGCTCAGCAAGCGGGAGGGGATTGAGCTTTATTTGTCTGGTCAGCTCACGGATATGCTATCTATTTATGCCTCATACACATTTACAGACTCTGTAGAGCTAGATGCGAACGGACAATATCAAGATGAGGTTCGTCGACCGCGAAATATTTCAAGTTTAAATTTATCTTGGCAAGCAAGGAAAAATTTACATGTAAATACTAATATCCAATTTAATGGTTCTCAGGAAGATATAGTTTTTCCTAACAAGCAAACATTGGATGGATTCACATTAGTCAATATCAGTGCAAACTTCAGCGCGAATGAAAAGTTAGATATTTATCTTAGGCTTGATAATTTGCTCGATGAGAATTACGAAGAGGTCTATTCCTACCAAGCTTTAGGATTTGGAGCTCATTTTGGATTGCGCTATAGATTTTAGAAAACAGAGTTTCATCAACTGATATAGTGAGAGTAAAAATAAGAGAGAAAGAATGACGGACCAGCAGCATAAAATCCATAAGAAAAAAATGAAAAAGCTCAAGGAAAATATTGATGCATCAATTGCAGCGGCAACTATTGAGAAAGGAGTTGGAATATTGCTGACCGGAAATGGTAAAGGTAAGTCAAGCTCAGCATTTGGGATGGTAATGCGAGCATTAGGCTATAAATATAAGGTTGGGATAGTGCAATTTATTAAAGGCCAACAACTTTCAGGTGAAGAAATCTTTGTTCGTGATAGATGCCCCGCTGTCTCATTTCATCAAATGAAAACCGGATTTACATGGGAAACCCAAGATCGGTCAACTGACATTATTGCAGCTAAAAAAAGTTGGGCCATTGCAGAAGAAATGTTACAAGACGATCGTTATCATTTGGTTGTATTAGATGAGCTCACCTACATGTTAAGTTTTAAATACCTTAATGAAGATAGAGTTTTAGAGGCGCTCAATAATCGGCCAGTAGATCAATCTGTTGTAGTAACAGGTCGGGGCGGCGGGAAAGCATTGACTGAGTGGGCTGATACGGTCTCTGAAATAAAGGAAGTCAAACACGCTTATAATTCAGGTATAAAGGCACGCAAGGGCGTTGATCTTTAAAATAATAGATGATTTATAATATTCATTTCTATGACTTATAAGATAAAGAGGAAATTAATGTTAAAGAATGTTGTATTTTTTTTAGCTTTGTTGATTGCCAGTAGATTTATTGGATTGCCAACAAACTTTACTCCGTTGTTAGCACTGGCAGTCTTTATGCCAAGGCTTACCGATGATAAGCTCATTCAACATCTGCTGCCAGTTTGCATCATTGCATTTACAAATTTATTTTTACAACCAGTCAACTCGATAGTATTTTTTATAATGTTGATGGTCTTTGCAGTGACTCCTTATATTAGCCGAAAGAGTGATAGTCTTTTATGGGGAAGTTTGTCCGCAGTATTTATCTGGCATGTAACAGTCAATGGAGCCGTATGGTTATCGAGCGGCGGATCTCTTTTGAACACATTGATTGCAGCGATACCCTTTGATTTTAAATTAGCAGTCAGCACAGGATTATATGTATTACTGTTTCATTTCGCAGAAAACTTTTACATGAGCGTCTCTCAGTCAAATATTAAGCTTATTGATAAGTTGGTGTTGGCAAAAACTTAAAAACTCATTTATGCAAAACGAAGTGTTCAAGGTTCTCACGCTGGAAGAGTGGGGCCAAGCTCAAGCTTCAGGAATTATTTCTACTGAGCTTGATCAAAAAGATGGTTTTGTTCACCTATCTTTTTTATCTCAGTTACATTTAACTCTATCATTATATTTTAACGAAGAAGAAAAAGTTATGTTGCTTCAGTTAGACCAATCTAGAATTAAAAATAAACTTAAATTTGAAACCCCCATACCTTCTGGCAAACGTTTGGGAGTATTTCCTCATTATTATGGCCAATTAGAGTTAGGTGACGTTTCAAGCTCATGGCAATTAAAGAAAGATGCTTTTGAGGTGCCTATTGAGATATTGTTGAAAGCCGAGACAAGAGCTAGCTAAATGAAAACCTTGAAAGCAGAATCGACTTTTCCTTGCTCAGCAAAAGATCTTTGGACTATTCTTTCAGATTTTGAGCGGTGTGACTGGGTGCCTACAATTGAAAAAATATCACTTAAAGATGATTGTCGATATTTTGAAATGGCTGGGATGGGCCAGATAACTGAAAAAATACTTAAGTGCGATCAAAAGAAAATGATCCTTCAGTATACTGCCATCGAGACGCCTGCCCCAATAGACCATCATCTTGCTACGATGAAAATATCTGAAATCAATGATCAGGAGTGCTCATTGGCATGGACCACTGAGATATCTCCAGAGGTATTTGCAGAGGGCATTCATCAAGGCATGCTAATCTCAATTGATGGGATAAAAAAAATTCTATAGAAATGCTTTGCAATATCTGTCGGTCGAAGGATGTTGAAAGTTTTTTAACCTCTGACCATAAAATTTATTGGAACTGTTTTTATTGTGGCGGTAAATTTTTGGATAAAGATTTCCTTCTTGGAGACATGAATGAGAGACAGCGCTATTTAGAACATAATAATAAGATAGATGATCCTGACTATAGATCTTTCTTATCACGTCTTGCCATACCCTTTAAAGAAAAAATTTTACCAAACTCAAGGGGATTAGATTTTGGATGTGGCCATGGGCCTGCCTTAGCTGACATGCTTAAAAAAGATGGTTTTAAAGTTTCTCTCTACGATCCTTTCTTTTATCCTGATACCAATGTGCTATCTCTGAAATATGATTTTATAACATGCACCGAGACAGCAGAACATTTTTATAATCCTTTCAAGGAATTTAATACACTGGACAAACTTTTAAAGCCGGGTGGCTGGCTGGGTATTATGACGTCTTTTTTAACAACAGACGACATGTTCGAAAATTGGTACTATAGAAGAGACCCTACTCATGTTACTTTTTATGCTAAAAAAACTTTTCAAGTCATTGCCTCTCAACGAAACTGGATATGTGAAGTTCAAGCAAAAGACATAGTATTTTTACAAAAAACAAAATGAATAAAGCCCCAACTTCTCTCATTGAGCGCCTAAAATTTATAGGTCCTAGTATTATTGTTACTGGAAGTGTTGTTGGCAGTGGGTCAATTGCTTTGTCTCCCTTGCTCGGAGCAGCAACCGGATTTGCGCTTCTTTGGTGGTTATTGTTAAGTCTTTGGAGCAAACCCTTAATTCAGGCAGAAATTAGCCGGTATGTAATTGTAACCAAAAAGACCTTCCTTGAATCTTTCTCTGAAATGCCTGGGCCAAAGACAAGCATCAGAGATAAAAAAGCCTCTTGGTTAGTTTGGTTTATGTTTATTGGTGTTATACCGTCTATTGCTGGTATGGGAGGACTTGCTGGTGCTGTGGCTGAGGCCGGAAATTTAATGGTGCCAATGCTCAGTGTTGAGGCATGGGTTTTAACTACATGTTTTGTAACATGGTTTGTTTTATATCTTGGCACATATCAAACTCTTGAAAAAATATTGCTGGGCATGGTTTTCTTTTTTTCTGTTGTGACTTTGATAATTGCAATCTCTATGCAATCCACCCCTTATGCGATTTCAGGTCAGCAGCTTTTAACAGGGCTCTCATTCACTTTTCCATTTGAGCATGCAGCTTTAGCCCTTGCAGTTTTTGGCTTTACTGGGATTAGTTATGGAGAAATCATGGCATACACTTATTGGTGCCTAGAAAAAGGTTATTCTCAGCACAACAATGAACCCCAAGAAGTCAAAGCTTGGATTAAGGTGATGCAAACGGATGTTTGGGCAACAGTTTTTTTTGTAACAATTGGTACGCTACCCTTTTTCTTGTTGGGAGCAGCAGTTCTTAATGCATTAGGTCTTTACCCTCCACCAGATGGCGACATCATTCAAACTCTTTTAAATATGTTCACAACTATCTTGGGCACTTGGGCTAAATGGTTTTTCATGCCATTAGCCTTCTTTGTTCTTTTTTCAACTATGTTATCTGGAACGGCAGCCTTTACTAGAACCATCTCAGACTATTTAATTTCCATGGGTTTGGTTGCAGAAAAAGAAAATACTCGCAGCTCATTAATTAAAATCACTGCATTGGTAATACCATTATTTTCAGCTATTGCCTATTTCCTAATGCCAAACCCAATAACGCTTCTTTTAATTGCTGGCATTTGGGCCGCTTTGGGCTTGCCAGTTATCAACATTGGAGCTTTGTATTTAACAAGCAAATTAAGCAAAGATCTTCAACCAAAATCGATTACTAAACTTATACTCTGGATCACTTTAGGCCTTCAACTTTCAATGGCAATATTAATTTTGTATAGTCAGATGATTGGTTTTAATTAGACTCATGTTTTCAAAACCTGACTTTATGGCATAAAATACTTGCCCAAATTTAGGATAAGATAAATGAGTAAATCAATAAAAAAAAGACCTTTCATCCACCCCGAAGGATGGAAGTTTGCAACAATCTTTTTTATTGTTTCTGCCCTCACATCTATGCTCTGGTTGCCTTTGGCGATCTTTGGTTTCTTGCTGACTTTTTTTACACTTTGGTTTTTTCGAGACCCAGAAAGAAATATACCTCAGGATCAAAATTTGGTTATTAGCTCAGCAGATGGAAAAGTGTGTCTGATAGATGAAGCCTACCCGCCAGAAGAACTTTCTATGGATACTGCCAAAATGAAACGTATCTGTGTTTTCATGAATGTGTTTAATGTTCATGTAAATAGAAGCCCAGTTTTAGGACAGGCAGAAAGGATTGTTTATAAAAAAGGAAAATTTTTAAATGCTAGTTTGGACAAAGCCAGTGATAAAAATGAAAGAAGCAGCTTAGTGATTAGTACTGAAAGCGGAACTAAAATTATAGTTGTACAAATTGCGGGGTTGATTGCCAGGAGAATTCTCAGTTTTATTTCTCAAGATCAATTGCTTGTTCAGGGCGAGAGATTTGGGCTTATAAGATTTGGTTCTAGGGTTGATATATACATGCCTCTAGATGCAGAGACCAAGTGTAAAGTTGGCGACAAGGTTACCGCTGGCGAATCTATTTTGGCTTTACTCAAATAGAGATGAAAAAAATAGATTTTAAAGTTCTTCTTCCAAATGTGGTTACATTAACTGGGCTAAGCTTTGGCTTGAGCTCAATAAGATTTGCTCTTGAATCAGATTTTAATTTAGCCATTGTTTGCATTCTCTTTGCTGGAGTTTGTGATGTTTTGGATGGGATGCTAGCAAGGTTTCTTCAAAACGAATCTGATCTTGGGGCTCAGTTAGATTCCTTGTCAGATTTCTTAAGTTTTGGAGTTGCTCCAGGTTTGTTGATCTACATGTCTATTTTCAATCAAGATCATGGGATTGGTGCTTTTGCAGCATTGGCTTTCATAATTTTTTCATGCTTAAGACTGGCCTTATACAATGTAAGGCTAGAGAAATCTAAGGTTTCAGACGCAGAGCCAGAGCACTTTTTTACTGGAATTCCAACTCCTGTGGGAGCAATTTTAATTATGCTCCCATTAACGCACTCATTTATGGGTTATGACTGGGCTTATGAAAATCTAAATTTTGTAGCTGGTTATATTATTTTAATTAGCGGCTTATTGGTAAGCAGAATTCCTACCTTTTCAATTAAAAGAAAGAAGTCGTTTGTTCAGTCCCGTATTGGCTTTCTAGTTATGTTTTCAATTATTTCACTAAGCATGATTAATTTTTTATGGATCACAATCAATGTTTTGGCTGTAATCTATTTGCTTACAATTCCGTTTTCTATTCTTGCTTGGCAAAAAGGCTCAAGGTAGAAACCCCATCTTGCTAGATGGAGTTTCTCCTGAAAATTAATTATTTGGTGTATTTATAATACCCTTCAACAGGAATCATCAAATGAGCATAATCAGTTCCTGCAAACATTACATAAGGCGCTCCACTCATAAAATCAGTTGAAAATTTTTCTATAGTAGCTGGGTCTTTTGGCATCAACATTAAATGTGGGCCAGATTCAATCCATTCACCTGGAGTAGAATCTTCTTTGTTGAAGACTCCCGCTTTAGTATTATCCTCTCCCATATCTCCATTAAGCATCCACATGTAACTATCTCTTTCAAGCTCTGGTTTGATGCCTTGCATATACGCCATCATCCATTTCATCCCTTCATTGTCATGACAAACTGCCATTGCTTCATGTGGGCTCTTCCAGCCTTTCTCTGGGTAAGGTCTAGGATTCCCAGATTGACATGTCCAGCCATTAGACCCTTCTCTGATTACTTTTCCACTAGCTCCTATTACCGATGCATTATCGCCAATAAAAGAGGGAGCGGCACTGGAATAAGCCCAAATTTGCCATTTATCAGAGGTATGAGGACCATAAGGTTCATACGCCCAAAGTGACATTGACATGAAAATTGTTAATAAAGAAAATAAGCTAAATTTTTTGTACATTTTTGTTTCTCCTGTAAACACACTATAGTTATTCATAGAGTGGTTTTTCTATGAATATGTTTCTTAAAATTATTGCATACTTTTGTATTGCTACAACACCCATTCAAATTATCGTTGTTTTATGGGGAATGCAAGTCGTATTGTCATCTGATTATGGGATCCTTACCTTGTCTAATATTGAATTTATTAAAAACTACTTTGCATTATTATTACCAATAGTAGATTGGTTTTACTCATGGTTCTGGAATGCTTGGTTGAACTTCGTTTTTTCATTACCACTTATTCTCTCTCAAACCTTTAAAGCGATTGTTAGCACTTGGCTTGGTTTTTGGATACTCAAAAAAATAAACTAACACTATGAAAAAAACCCTTCTTATCTTTGCGCTCTTCTTCTTAGCATTGATAGCATGGGTTTTCCCATATATCGATGAATTGCGCCACCAAGGCCTAACATTTGAAACTGCTTACGGCTATTTCTTTGGTGGACCAGACCATCCTTTTAACCGCGATGATGCAGTTCCACAACTCGATTACTCTAAAGAAAGCTCTTGGGCATCTCTGCCTTTAATTGAAGATGAAGCTGACTTAATTCCTGCTGGAGAAGAGGACATTGATCAATTAAATTCAAAGGTAGATGTATTTTTTGTTCATCCTACTGGTTATTTAAAAGGACACACATGGACTGATCCCCTCGAAAAGGAGTCAGCAACAAAAGAAAATACTCAATGGATGATGGCTAACCAAGCTAGTGCATACAATGGTTGCTGCAGCATTTATGCGCCTCATTATCGTCAAGCATCTATTTATAGTTATTTTGGGACTGATGAACTTCGTGAGGAGGTTCATGCATTTGTATACCAAGATGTACAAAAATCTTTTGAGTATTTTATAAACAACTTCAGCAATGGAAGACCATTTATTATTGCAAGTCATAGCCAAGGTACACATCACTCTATCAGATTGTTAGCAGAAGAAATTGATGGAACAGATTTATATTCAAGGATGGTAGGAGCTTATATTATTGGCGGCACAATTTCTAAAGATAAAATGAATGAAATGAACGAAATTTCTATTTGTGACAGCCCAACACAATTGGGGTGCTTAGTGCATTGGGATACATACAATGTGAATTATTTAAATAGGGAAATGCCAATTTATAAAAATAATATTTGTGTTAATCCTATCACTTGGAAAAACGAGGGGGCTATATCTAATCTTGTTGACGCCAAGGGTGCCGTTTATGTTTCAGGTGAATTTGCATTAGATTTTACTGGCGATGATGGTCCTAAGGGAGAAACCTTTGGGCCTTTGGAGGCTCCACTTAAGCAATATGTTCAAGCCCAGTGCAAGAATGGACTGCTTTTTGTAACTGATCAGACCGGCACTAGATTTCAAGCATTTGGCGGCTCAGAAGGAAACTATCACGGCTTGGATTACGCGCTTTTTTATATGGATATTAGGGAGAATGCCATACTTAAAGTTAAGACTTATCTAGACAATATTTCTAAATAAGACAAAATTTATTTTTATGTCAGCATATTTATCTTTGTTAGGAGCTATTATTTTCGAAGTTGCAGGAACCCTAATACTTCCTCTTACAAAGGAGTTCTCTGAAAAGTTACCCACTTTCATTATGAGCATTTGTTATTTTGCTTCCTTCTATTTCTTAACACTTGCTTTAAGAGCCATACCGCTTGCTATTGTTTATGCATGTTGGAGTGGCTTAGGAGTACTATCAATTGCGGTCTTGTCTTATTTTATTTATGGGCAAGGATTAAGCTGGCAAGCTATTTTAGGATTATTCTTAATAGTAAATGGGGTAATTCTTGTTAACATATATTCAACTCATTAATCAGGCACCGAGGACGAAATGGCAGATCCAATTGCAACCCTATCTAAAGAAAGTGATATTTCAATAATTAAGCTCGATGACGGCAAAGCAAATGCTTTTTCATACGACATGCTTTCCCAAGTAAATGAACTTTTGGTAAAAGTGCCAAGAGACTCAGGAGCACTAGTTATCACTGGAAGAGAGGGGCTGTTTTCAGGTGGATTTGATCTTAAAACATTAGCAACAGGTGACATGGAAAAAATCACTAAAATGGTTCAATTGGGGTACAACCTTCTCTTAGAATTATTTTCTTTTGACAGACCAATTGTTGCTGCTGTTTCCGGCCACTCAATCGCTCTCGGATTATTTGTAACTTGCTCAGCAGACTACCGTATTGCAATTGATGGTAAATATGTATGTCAGGCAAATGAAGTAAGAAACAATATGGACATCCCAACTCAAATTATGGAAATTCTTAAAGCCAGAGTTGATAAAAAATATTTTTATCCAGCCGTCTATCATTCAGATGCTTATTCAGTTCAAGAGTCTATAGAAGTAGGCTTTATTGATGAGGTTGTATCTGAGGATCAATTCATGGAAAGGGTCATGGAAAAGGCAAAAGAGTTAGCAACACTACCCCATCCTTTTTATGCAAATACAAAAAAAACTGCACAAGATGAGGTAAGACAAAAAATTGTAGATGCAATAGAAAAGTATGAAAATTTAACAGGCCTCAATAAATAGAACTAGTTACTAAAACAATATAGACTAACCCCAATGAGCAAATACAAAACTTTCATTCCTGAGCATTTACGAGCGTATAGGCCTAGACCGATGAGATGGTTGGGCAAGTTTTTAATGAAGATAACAGGCTGGAAAACCACAGGTCATTTGCCAAAAGATGAGCGTGTAGTTCTTATAGCTGGACCCCACACATCAAATTGGGATTTTGTTCTTGCCATGTCATTTATCTTAAGTCTTGATATTCATCTTCATTGGGTTGGAAAACATTCTATTTTTAAAAAAGGTTTTCGTCGGTTGTTAAGAAAAATGGGAGGCATTCCAGTAAACAGAGCAAACCCAGAAGCATTAAAAAATGAAATTTATAATGTAACTCAGAAATATAAAGGTTTTATAATTGCTATTGCACCAGAGGGTACCAGAAAAAAAGTTGATAGATTAAAATCTGGCTTTTTACGAATTGCCAATGAAACCAACAGCAAAATCATGATGGCCGGAATTGACTTTTCAAACAAGACAATTGAACTGGGTGATTTTTTTAGTCCCTCGGGTGATGCAGATAAAGATCTAAAATTTATCAAAGAGTATTTTGCTAACTTTGCAGGTAAGCGTCCAGAATTGTCATAGCCTTTCAATAAGCTTTTATTGGAGAAAAAAATGTTAAAAAAATTCTTTCTGTCTCTTTTTACTATTCTGCTTGCCTTGCTTTCAGTTACCTTAGTTCAAACCTTTATGCATGTAGCTGATGAGTCCAAGCCAATTGAAGTCAAAGGCGTTTCTATTGACGAAGCCAAAGCTATACAAAACTTGTCTGCATCTATCAAATTTAAGACGATTTCACATCAAGAAAGAGAAAAATTTCCTCAGCAAGAGTTTGATAATTTTATTAAATGGGCCTCACTTACTTATCCTGAGTTCCATCAAGTATTAATGCTTGAACAGTTTGAACACTCTTTGCTTTTTAAATGGGAGGGTAGCGATGCAACTTTAGCGCCAATCTTATTTGAAGGTCACTATGATGTTGTTCCAGTCATTCCGGGGACGGAGGATCTATGGGAAGAAATGCCATTTGCCGGGACAATTGCAAAAAATAGAATTTGGGGCAGAGGAGCATTGGATGATAAAAGCGGAGTCATTGGGCTGATGGAAGCAGCCACATATTTAATTCAAAATGACTTCCAGCCAAAGAGGACTATTTATTTTGGCTTTGGTCATGATGAGGAGATTGGCGGTGGCGGGGCGGCTTTGATTACAGAAAAACTAAGAAAAGAGGGTGTACAACTTCACTGGTCACTCGGCGAGGGATCATTCGTTAATAGAGGATTTTTTCCTGGTGTAAAAAAATTGATTGCCCCAATTAATGTTGCTGAAAAAGGAATTATGAATCTAATGATAGTGGCAAAAGCAAAAGGTGGGCACTCATCAACACCTCCAAAAAGAACTGCAGTCACCATATTGGCTGAAGCTTTGGTAAAACTTGAAAAAGAGCCTTTACCTGGAAGCTTAGAGGGACTAAGCGCAGCCATGTTTGATGAAGTAAGCAAACATATGCCGTTTGGCTATCGCTTTCTATTTGCAAATAGATGGCTATTTGGAGACATGATTGACTCACAAATCTCATCAACACCAGTTATCAATGCCATGATCAGAACAACAACTGCACCTACGATGTTGAATGGAAGTATAAAAAGTAATGTTCTGCCGATAGAGGCCTCAGCATTAATTAACTTTAGACTCCATCCCAGAGATTCTATCAATAGTGTTACAGAACACGTAAGAAGAGTCGTTGGCTCGGATGAGGTAGAAGTTCGTTATTTGGGTGGCATGGAGGCATCAGATATTTCATCATGGACATCTCCCGGATTTAAGATTGTTTCAGCCTCTTTGGATAAAATTTACGGCGATATTGTTTCTGTTCCTGGGCTTATGATTGCAGCATCAGATACTAGGCATTACTCTAAAATTGCTGATAACTCTTTTCGTTTTAACCCATTTTCAATAGTTCCGGAAGACATGACAGGTTTTCATGGCACCAATGAAAGTATAGATATTGATAGTTTTGTTTCAGGCGTGCAAACATACATAGAAATTATTAGAGAGGGCTCAAGTAGCTAGTATTTAAGAACAATGAATGCTCATTATAGACTTCAAACCTTTTCTAATAGCAGCAATAATGAAACGCAACTTCAGTCAATTTATGATCTAAATCAGGCAAATACTCCAGAGGTTGGCTCGCTTGAATCCATGCAGCACTTAAAACAATTAATCGATTTCAGCGCATACAATTTGTTAGTCCTGAAAAAAGATGAGATTGTTGGATTCATAATTTGCATGAGAGAGAACTCTGCTTATGGGTCTGAAAATTATAAATTCTTTACTAAAAGGCTTAAGAAGTTTCTCTATGTGGATAGAGTTGCAATTGATGAGCAACATAGAAGGGCAGGTTTGGGACAAGCTATATATGAAGACATATCTTCTCAAGCCAGCAATGAAAACTTACCTGTAGCATTAGAGGTTAACACTCAACCTGTTAATCAACCCTCACTAAACTTTCATGAGAAGATGGGTTTTGATCAAGTTGGTATCAGGGACTTTGACGATCATAGTGTTGCCTATTTTATAAAATAATTTATGAAGCATATTTTCTATACCTTCGCTCTTGTTTTTTTTACAGTTGGTTGTGGTAATGCTCCTCAGCCTCCTATTCAATTAAATGATCTAAGTAATGATATTTCTGTTAAAAAATTAGGAGAGAGATTAATTGATCTACCTTATGGTTTGAATACATTAGAAGCAAATCAAGACGTAGCTCAGGAAATTTTTATTGCTGTCCATGGAGCAGGCAGTGAAGGCTATGAATGGATCTACCCCATCAAAACAATTGATTCAAAGCAGAAACATATGTACTTTTATCGTTGGCATGATAATTGGTGTTTTCAAAGCTCTGCGGTAGAACTTGCAAATGAAATTAACAATCTTTTAAGTCAAAATAATTCTTTCAAAAAAGTATCATTAATTGGTCATAGTTATGGCGGAATACTTGTAACTCATGTTTTAAAGCTTTGGAATGCAGCCACACCGCTGGAGGTACACGTTGTCGCATCTCCTTTATTGGGAACCTCAACGCTCAAAAGCATTTGTGGCTATGAGCCTATTGAAATGCTCCCAAATAATACGTCACTTTTTGAATGGAGAACTCAACACCAACTTGATAGTGCATTCAAATACTTATCTGAAGACCCGCAGCAGATAAATATTAAAGGCAGTTCAGTAACTGTTCTTCCTGAAACATATAAAGGCAATCGACTCGGGCATAATTGGTCTATAAGCTGGGTAGCAGATGAGGCTTTTTAACCATTTAACTTCTATTTCATAACATTAAAGCTTAAGTTAAACTAGCTTCTTATTAAAAGGATCCACATGCCACTTCCAAAAATTTTACAAGATAACCTAGCAATTCCAGTTATAGGTTCTCCGCTTTTTCTGGTTTCTGGTCCAGAATTAGTGATTGCACAATGCAAAGCAGGAATTGTAGGTTCATTCCCTGCATTAAATGCTAGACCGCAGCATGTGCTTGAGGAGTGGCTGATTAGAATTAAAGAAGAATTAACTCAAGCAAAAGCTGAAAACCCAGATTTACCGATTGCGCCCTATGCAGTTAATCAAATTTGTCATGCTTCGAATGATAGGTTGATGGGTGATATGGAGTTATGTGTAAAGCATGAAGTTCCAATTATCATTACATCCCTAAGACCACCTGAAGAAATCGTTACAGCCGCACATTCATATGGCGGGCTTGTTTATCATGATGTCATCAGTGTCAGGCATGCAAAGAAAGCTGCCGAACAGGGTGTTGACGGCTTGATCTTAGTTTGTGCTGGAGCTGGCGGTCACGCTGGAACGCTCTCACCATTTGCTTTGGTAAGAGAAGTTAGAGAGTTTTTTGACGGAACAATTATTCTTTCTGGCTCTATAAGCTCTGGTAGTGCAATTGCATCTAGTTTGGCGCTAGGAGCCGATCTAGCGTATTTAGGAACAAGATTTATTGCTACTGAAGAAGCCAATGCAGACCAAGGATACAAAGATATGCTTATCGATAGTGTTGCTGACGATATTGTATATTCCTCATTATTTACAGGAGTTCATGGGAATTACTTAAAGGGCTCGGTTGAGAATGCCGGTCTAGATCCCAACAATCTTCCTGAGGCAGACAAATCATCAATGAATTTTGGATCTGGAGGTAACACCGATGCTAAAGCATGGAAGGATATTTGGGGTTCTGGCCAAGGCATTGGTTCTATTAAGGATTCCCCATCTGTGCAAACGCTTGTGGATCAATTAACTACAGAATTTAAAGAAGCTGTTGAAGACTTAAAACAGAAATCTAATTTTTAGCTCCATAAGAATTTAGCTCAGCAATCACAAGTCACCATCTTGTCTATGCTCACTCCTATCGATTTCAAATTTCTCTCCATACCTTGCCTCAAGCTTGTCTTGGTTTTCTTTAATAACTTCAAATGGATCAAGTTTTAATGCCAAACATGCGGTAGTCCAGTACCACATAATATCTCCAAGCTCGCGTTTCATATGAAAAATATTTTCATCGGATGCAGGCTTGCCTTGAAGAAACATTTTTTTAACGATTTCCACAAATTCACCTGTTTCGCTTCCTAGTCCAAGAGCAGCTGTAAGCAGCCTTGCAGATTCTATCGGAGAGGATGAATCAATCTCTTTCATCCTAGAATCTAAACTGACCTGATTTAAGCTTGGCTCACTTGTGACTTTGGTTACAAATTCACCATATTTATTTAAAAAACTTTTTACTTCTTGCATATTTTCTCCATGAAATTTTATTTTAAAAGTATTTCTTTATAGGGCAAAGTGCCGGATGTTATTTCTTTAAAAGATAAAGATTTTGTTGCCAAGTCAAGATTATTTATTTTTTTTTGAATCATATCGACTCCAATCAATGCCCCAAAATCTTCAATTGTTCTATGATTGCCAAGTCCAAATGGCTCATCTAATTTATTTAATATCAAGTCGGTTAATCTAGATTTACTTTTTTTATCTAATTCAGTCCACTTTTCAATTCTATTTTTTTCATCCTCTTCATCCCAGTGTAGCTTTCTTGGTAAATTATTTACATCAGTGTAAAAATGAAATAATGGCGCTTCCGGAATATATATAACATCCCACTGATTCGTGAAAAGTCTTAGTGCAAGGCTAAGCTCTTCACCATGGAAATAGAATTTTGGATCATATGGTATTTCATTCACAAGCACTCCCCTAGTAAAAAGAAAGCCAGCTGCAATTAAATAACCTTTTAGTGGATTGGTTAAATCTGTAGGAAAAGCCCTTTGACCAGAATAGTGCCCATCATCAAAAATTTTATCTTCTTGTAATGCAATACCCCAAGTAACTTTGCTCGATGTGTCTAATTCAAATGATGTTAAATCAGAGTTAGGTTTAAATTCTCTAGGATACCCGCTGATAACAAAGGAATCTTTTTGAGTATTTTCAAGCCAAGTATAATTTTCAATAAGAATATGATCCCAATTTGCTTTAAAAATTGTATGAGAATCTATTTGTAAAAAAAATTCTTCATCAGAATAATACTGCTGAATTCGCCCTCTAGCCCAGCAAGGACCTTTTGCCATCACTGGATCTAGCAGTTCATATTTGATTTGATCCTTAAAAACTATACTGTCTAAGTCTATGCCTTGATCAGCCTGCTCACATACCCCAAATACTAAGCTATCTTTAAATCTTGCATTTGTATAAGCGCTGCATAAAGTTTCTAACAGCAAAGGATCTTGGTAAGAAGCAATAGAAATAAATATTTTCATATGTGCTAGGAGCAATCTTTTAAATTACAATTATCTCACATGAAAGACAAAGAATTTCCAAAAAAAATTGCAGATAATGTTTATCTATATTCTGTAAATCCAATAGTTTATCTAGTAAAGAATTTTCTTAGTGATTTAGAGTGTGATGCCTTTATTAATGAGGCGGAAGGTAGGTTACAAGACTCTACTGTTATTGGAGCAAATGATGAAATTAAGTTAGGGGCTAGAACGAGTCAAAATTGTTGGATTGAACATGATGCAAATGAGCTTGTTCATGAGGTAAGCAAGCGGCTCTCTATTTTAGCGCAGATTCCAATAAGGAATGCTGAGCAGTACCAACTTGCTTGCTATGAAAAAGATGAAGAATATAAGCCACGTTTTGATTCATTTGACTTTGACACTCTTGAGGGTAAAAAAAATTGGGAACCTGGTGGACAAAGAATGTTAACAATCATTGTCTACTTAAATGATGTTCAGAGCGGGGGAGGCACAGATTTCCCGAAGCTTGGATTTACCATTCCACCCAAAAAAGGCGATGTCGTTGTTCTTAACAATACTTGTGATGATGATAGTCAAAATGGGCATCCAAACATTCATCCAAATTCATTGCATGCAGGCATGCCAGTTTTATCTGGCAAAAAATGGATTGTAACTCTTTGGTTTAGACAAAATTTGAGGTATTAATTTATTTTATCTTAAGAGAGCTTTGGCTTGTCACAATATTAAATAAGTGATCCTGTGCTTCTGGTTTAAGTTGAGCCACTCCAATAGCCAAAACATCAATTATTGCCATGTAGGCAAGACGAGAAGTTAAAGGCCTTGTAAGCCTTGCATTTTCACCAACATCAATATCAAGCGAGATATCGCAAATCCTTGACAATGGAGTATTTGATGGCATTAACCCAATCACTATGACGCCAAAATTTTTCACAGTTTTTATACTTTCCACTAATGCAGCAGTATTTCCTGACTGAGAAATTGCAACCACAACATCTTTGTCATTTAAGGAGTTAGCAGACATGAATTGAATATGTGGATCAGAGATGCATGAAGAAGGTATTTTTAGCCTAAAAAATTTATGCTGAGCATCCATTGCTATTGGAACAGAGCCACCAAATGCATAAAATTCCACTCGTTTAGCATTTGCCAAAGTCTCAATAGCGTCCTCCAGGGCCTCTTGGTCTAACTGAGATCTAACATTTAGAATTTCACTAATGGTGCTGTCAAAAACCTTTTCTGTTAACTCCTGAATGGAATCTTCTGGATCAATTTCATAAGAATTAAAGTAATCGTCTGCTGCAAGTTGCTGGGCAAGGACCATTTTAAATTTCTGAAAACCATCAAAACTTATTGCCTTACAAAACCGAATTAGCGTTGGCTCACTTACACCAATTTCGTTAGAAGCCTGAGCAGTTGTAAGCTCGATAATAGCGCTTGGCTTATTTAATATATATTCAGCAACCTTCACTTCAGATTTTCTTAAGTTAGGCAGCGCTATTTTAATTTCTCTTAATAATTTAGTTTGCATAAAGGTTAGAATAGGCTTCTTAGATTAAAAAATGAACCCCTAATGGATGTTTCTCACATACTAGAAAACTTAAATGACCCTCAGCGAGAAGCGGTCACCTCAGAAGATAAGAGTCTTTTAGTTTTGGCTGGAGCTGGCTCTGGCAAGACCAGGGTGTTGGTTCATAGAATTGCATGGAACGTCGAAGCCATGGGTCTTAATCCCTCATCTATCATGGCGGTAACTTTTACTAATAAAGCAGCCCAAGAGATGCAATCAAGAATTCAAGAGTTGCTTCAATCTCCTGCAGGTGATATGTGGTGCGGGACCTTTCATGGTCTAGCACACAGAACTCTCAAACGATTTCATAAAGAAGCAGGCCTAATTTCTGGCTTCACTATTTTGGATAGCGATGATCAATTACGGATCATCAAGCGCTTAGTTAAAGAGGCAGGCTTTGATGATGGTGCTTGGCCGCCTAAACAAATGCAATGGCAAATAAATAGTTGGAAAGATGAAGGCATTCGTGCTGATAAAGTTAATGACAACGGAGATTTTTATGCCCAAACAGTTAAAGGCATTTACAAACATTATGAAGAAGCCTGTCTTAATGACAGTCTGGTTGATTTTGCTGAGCTTTTGCTAAAAGCATATGAGTTAGTTAAAACCAACAAAACCGTGAAAGAATTTTTTCACAATAGATTTAAAGCTGTTTTAGTTGATGAGTTTCAGGACACTAACACCATTCAATATAACTGGTTAAAAGAAGTGGCCTCGGATGTTTCCACTATAACTGCTGTTGGAGATGATGATCAATCCATTTATGGTTGGCGAGGAGCTAAGGTGGAAAACATTGCTTCTTTTGAAGCAAGCTTTGAAAAAGCTAAAATTATTCGCTTAGAGCAAAACTATCGTTCCACCAGCGTGATTTTAAGTGCAGCCAATGCATTGATTGATAACAATCAGGATCGGCTAGGAAAAAATCTATGGACTGATTCGTTAGAAGGCGAACCTATTACCCTTTACCAAGCATACAACGAACAGGATGAGGCTAGATTTATTGCTGGAACAATTAAAAATTGGATGGATGGCGGTGAGCTCTATCAGGATGTTGGCATAGTCTACCGCTCCAATGCTCAATCTAGGGCTTTAGAGGAAGCATTGCTTCGAATTAATATCCCTTATCGAATATATGGCGGTCTTAGATTCTATGAGCGCATGGAGATTAAAAATGCCATGAGTTATTTAAAGGTTGTCTTTAATCCGCATGATAATCCAGCATTTGAGCGCTCTATAGCTAATCCAACTAGAGGCATTGGAGTAAAGTCTCAAGCCAAAATTAGAGATGCCGCTAAGGCCTATAACTTGTCCTATATAAAAGCAGCAGCAAAACTCCTTGATGAAGGGAAAATGGGCGGTAAGGCTGGTCAGGGCTTAAGAGCATATCTTGAACTGATTGCACACTGCATAGAATTGCTTGATACAACTCCTCTGTCAGATTTGATGGAACTGATCATTCAAAAATCAGGTCTATATCATTATCATAAAAAAGAAGCTGGAGAAAAAGGCAAAACAAGAATAGAAAACTTAGAAGAGCTTGTAACTTCCGCAAAGAACTTTGAGCAATCATTTGAAAAGGAAAAATCTCACAAAGAGATTGCAGAAATTTTCTTGGATACAGTTTCCTTAGACGCTGGAGATACACAGGCTGATGAGTTTCAAGACGCTGTCCAGTTAATGACCTTGCATTCAGCTAAGGGATTGGAATTCCCATTGGTTTTCATAACGGGTTTAGAAGAGACTCTTTTTCCGCATGGAAGATCTATCGAATCACCATCGCAACTAGAGGAAGAAAGAAGACTTTGCTATGTCGGCATTACTAGAGCTATGAAAAAATTATATTTAACTCACGCCGAATCTAGAAGATTGCATGGATCGGATGTGTTTAATCCACCCTCAAGATTTTTGAAGGAAATTCCAGCAGTGTTCATTGAGGAGATTAGACCCCGTGCCTCAGTGACAACTTCTTATGTACGTAAACCAAAAAAATCGACTATGGATTTTAAAGATGAGGTGGGTATTGGGCTGGGACAAAAAGTTGTTCACCCTACCTTTGGACTCGGTGTCGTTTTAAACTATGAGGGATCTGGCGAGTCAGCAAGAGTTCAAATTAATTTTGAAAAAGCTGGCAGCAAATGGCTGGTACTCGCTTTTGCTAAATTGGAGATGTTGGGATGAAAAATTTTTTAATAACTGGTCTGGCTATAAGTTTACTTTTTGCATGCGGACAAGCAGAGCCAAATACAACGAGTAACATAAAGGCTCAAAACTTTTCATGGTCATTGGTGACCACTTGGCCAAAAAATTATCCCGGTCTAGGAATGGCTCCAGAGAGATTCAGTAAATTGGTAGAGAGAATGTCACAGGGCCAATTAAAGGTAACAGTTTATGGGGCTGGAGAGTTTGTTCCTGCCATGGGCGTTTTTGATGCTGTCTCTTCGGGTGCAGTCGAAATGGGTCATGGTGGTGCATATTATTGGAAAGGTAAAGTTCCAGCTGCACAATTCTTTGCAGGTGTGCCTTTTGGTTTTACTGCCGATGAGATTAATGCTTGGGTTAATAGGGGCGGCGGCTTAGAGCTTTGGGAAGAATTATATAAACCTTTCAACATGAAACCCTTGCCAGGAGGCAATACTGGGACTCAAATGTTTGGTTGGTTTAACAAAGAAATTAATTCACTTGATGATATCAAGGGATTAAAAATGCGTTTTCCTGGTTTTGGTGGAGAAGTGTTTAAAAGAGCTGGCGGCATTCCAGTGAATATTCCTGGAGGCGAGCTTTATACCGCCATGCAAACAGGCATCATCGATGCTGTTGAATGGGTGGGTCCATACAATGATCTTGCTTTTGGTTTTCAACAAGTTGCTAAGTATTATTACTATCCAGGTTGGCACGAGCCAGGTTCAATGCTGGAATTCACTATTAATTTAGATGCATGGAATTCATTGCCACCTCATCTTCAATCGATTGTCACGGTAGCAGCCAAGGCAGTGAACCAAGATTTATTGGATGAGTACACTGCCTCTAATAACAGAGCGCTTCAGGATTTAATTACCAACCATGATGTCCAATTAAGAGAATTGCCAGAGGATGTGATCAATGAATTTAGAGCTATTTCAGAAGAGATTTTAGAGACTTCAGCTGCCAATGATCAGGATGTAAAAAAAGTCTATGACTCTTTTAAAACTTTCATGGCAGAGGTCAAAAGCTTTCATGCCATTGCCGAAGATGCTTTCGTTGAAGCACGCACAAACAGTGACGAAAACTCCTGAGTTTCTGAGTTTAGGCACCCAAGCCTATGCAGACACTTATGAGCAAATGCGCTCTTTGGTCCAGGCCAAATCTTTCAAAGATCAAATTTGGCTTTTAGAACATCCACCAGTTTTCACCCTTGGCACTGCAGCAGATAAAGCTCATGTTCTAAATCCAGGAGATATTCCAGTTATTCAAACTGATCGGGGTGGCGAGGTTACTTTTCATGGACCAGGTCAGCTGGTCATTTATTTTTTACTAGATATTAAAGAAAAAAAATTAGGACCCAAGGCGCTGGTTGCAAATTTACAAAACCTAATACAAAACATACTCAAGAATTACTCCATTGAAAGCTCTTTTATTGAAGGAGCGCCAGGCGTCTATGTTGAAGACAAAAAAATAGCTTCTATCGGTTTTAGAATTTCGAAGGGTCGCAGTTACCATGGCATCAGTTTAAATGTGAATATGGACTTAGCCCCTTTTAGTTTGATTAATCCTTGTGGCTATGAGGGCCTAGAAGTTACTCAAATTAGTCATTTTGATTCAAATGTAACCCTTGAAGATGTAGAATCAGTCGCAATAAAAGAAATGCACACACTATTTAGTTAATGGAAATTATCCCAACACAGAAGATCATCAATAGAGATGGCATCAAAGCTGTTAAAAATGGTCAGAAAGCTAATCAATATTCATCTGTTCCAAACCAGAAGAAACCAGAGTGGATCAGGGTTAAGGCAACATTTGATAAAAAATTTAATTCTGTAAAACAACAAGTTCAGGATAAAAAGCTCTACACAGTCTGTGAAGAGGCCATGTGCCCAAATATTTCAGAATGTTGGTCGGCAGGAACAGCCACTTTCATGTTAATGGGCTCTGTGTGTACTAGAGCATGCAAATTTTGCTCTGTAGATACGGGAAATCCAAAGGGTTGGCTGGATTTAGATGAGCCAATGCATACAGCCAAAGCTGTAAAGACCATGGGGCTTAAGTATGTGGTTCTAACTTCTGTTAACAGAGATGATTTAGAAGATGGTGGGGCTGAGCATTACGCACAAACTGTTAAAGCCATTAAAGAGCTTAATCCACAAACTGCCGTTGAGGCTTTAACTCCAGATTTTAAAGGACTATCTTCTTCCATTGAGACCTTGGTTAATTGTGGGCTGGAAGTTTTTGCTCAAAATGTGGAGACAGTTAAACGGCTCACTCATCCAGTAAGAGATATAAGAGCAGGGTATGAGCAGACTCTTGAAGTTTTAGCAGAATCAAAAAGAATTAATCCAAAAGTCTTAACTAAAACTAGCTTGATCTTAGGCTTGGGCGAAACCGATGCTGAGATAGAAGAGACCATGGATGACCTCATTGCCAATAAAGTAGACATCTTAACTTTAGGCCAATATCTTAGACCAACCTTAAATCATTTACCGGTAGAGCGATGGGTTACTCCAGAAGAATTCGATCGCTATCGAGATATTGGATTATCAAAAGGCTTTTTAGAAGTTGTCTCTGGACCCATGGTTCGATCTAGCTATCGAGCAGAGAGAGCATTAGAAAAAAATAATGCTGGCCTTTAGTGAGCCATATTAAAGACTGTTACAAATAAAATTCCCGTTCCGAGAACTCCTGCAACACATACCAACCAATCCACCAAGAAAACTTTAAATAGTTTTGTCCAAACCCCTTGATCTTCCTCAGCAGATTCAAGCTCTTTTTTAAAAACTTCCATGGCAGCATATTTAAACCACGAAAAAGTTACAAGAAAAGTAATGGCACCAAATGCAAAAAGGAGAGAGTTTGAATTCATAGGCTTATAAAATAAAAAATGGGAAAATTATTACGATCAATAATACAGCTAGTTGAATCAAAATAAAGGGAATAACTCCTTTATAAATATCTGTGGTCTTAATGCTTTCATCTGCCACTCCTCTTAAATAGAAGAGAGAGAAACCAAAAGGTGGCGTTAAGAAAGAAGTTTGTAAGTTAATTGCCATGAGGATTCCAAGCCAAACAGGATCAAAACCCATCATTAAAAGTGGCGGGGCAACTAATGGGATAATGACATAGCAAATTTCTATAAAGTCTAAGATAAAACCAAAGAGGAAGATGGCTAGCAGAATAAACAATAGGGCAGTATATTTTCCGCCTGGCATCATTTCAAAAATTTGATCTACCAATAGATCACCACCTACACCCCTAAAGATTAAAGAGAAAATTGAAGCACCAATAAGAATGCTAAAAATCATAGTGGTAACTGTTGCAGCTTTGTAACTGGTTGCCCTTAGGAGTTCTAGATTTGCACTGCCATTGAGTCCAGCAACAATCAGGGCTCCAAAGGCTCCAACACCTGCAGCCTCAGTGGGTGTTGCTATGCCAGCAATAATAGATCCAAGGACTATAAAAATTAAAGTTGCAGGTGGAAGTAAAGTTTTTAAGATGTTGGCTTTGCCTTCAATTTCTTCTATGGGCATAAATTCTTTTTTTCTATTAGTAATGATGGTGTAAATTAAATACCCAGTAACAATCAAGATGCCTGGGACAATTGCACCAACAAATAAATCTCCCACTGAAACAGTTTCTTGTGAAAAGACTCCCATATTATTTTGAGCCCTTTGATAGGCATTGGACATCACATCACCAAGAAGCACCAGGGCAATGGAGGGTGGAATGATTTGACCCAAGGTTCCTGTGGAGGCAACCAGGCCTGATGCAAAATCTTTGTCATACCCTTGCTTTAACATGGCAGGCAGAGACATGAGGCCCATGGTCACAACGGTTGCTCCAACAATTCCAGTGCTAGCTGCCAACAGAGTACCAACAATAATAATGGAGATGCTTAAACCCGAATTGGTATTTTTAAAGACTATCGCCATATCTCTTAACATCTTGGCTGCAATGCCTGATCTTTCTAAAACCACGCCCATGAAAACAAACAGGGGCACAGCAAGCAGAGTTTGGTTATTCATGATTCCAAAGATGCGCATGGGTAGGGTTTTAAATAAATTAGGGTCAAAAAAATCTAATGCGATACCAAGAAGTGCAAATAAGATTGAGGTTCCTGCTAGTGTGAATGCAACTGGATAACCAATTAGCAGGGCAGCACAGATGAGAACTATTAAAAGAATTGGGATTATTTCCATAATCTATAGAGCTCCCTTATTCCTGCTAAACCTAGAACGAGCGGAAATAAAAAAATAAATGATTTCTGAATGTATACAATTTTTAAACCGCCTGGCTCAGTGGAGATTTCCTGAACTGACCAAGAGGCTGAAACGAAATCTGTGGCGTAATATCCTAGAACTCCTATCATTGGCAGCAGAAAAAATATTATCCCAAAAGTATTAACAGCTTTTTTATACTCAGAAGAAGCATTGCGATAAAAAATGTCTACTCGCACATGCTCATCTGCAGAATAGGCCCAACCAGCGCAGCCTAAAAAAATAAGAGCATGGACATACAAAGCTAATTCTTGGATATCCACTCTTCCAATCCCAAAAAAATATCGACCAATGACAACTATCATGACCAATATCAATAAAACGGGTATCAGGCGTGCAAAAAATCGTCCCAAGTAATCACTCATGCTATGTATATTAAAGAGATTTAGTTAAAATAAGAACCATGATCGTTTTATTATCACCAGCCAAGACCCTTGATTACACCAAAGATTTTGATGTGGAGCCAACTGCTCCAGCATTTTTATCTGATTCAGCCAAGTTAATTAAAGAGCTGAAAACAAAAGAGCCCAAGGATATTGCCTCACTTATGGGGCTCAGCGACAAGTTGGCAACATTGAATTTTGATCGCTATCAAAGCTGGTCGGCAACTAAAAAAATGAGTTCTGACAGCCAGCCAGCTCTGTTTGTGTTTCAGGGAGATGTGTATCAAGGTTTACAAGCCGATACTTTCAATAAAAAAGATATTACCTTCGCCCAAAAACATTTAAGGATCCTATCTGGCCTTTATGGTGAGCTAAGACCTCTAGACGTCATCAAGCCTTATCGATTAGAGATGGGTACAAAGTTACATAACTCTAAGGGAAAAAATCTATATGAGTTCTGGGGCAACAAAGTTCAAAATAATATCTTGAAGGAACTTAAGACTAATAAGTCTAATCTTATTGTTAATCTTGCATCAAAAGAATACTTCACCGTGGTGGGCTCACTGCCTAAAGAGGTTGAAGTTGTCTCCCCCGTTTTTAAAGATTTTAAAAATGGTGAATATAAGCTTATTAGTTTCTATGCCAAAAAAGCTCGAGGTTACATGAGCCACTGGATGATCAAAAACAAAGTTACTAAGTCTGAGGATTTAAGGAATTTTGATGCTGAAGGTTACAAATACTCTAAGAAGCTTTCGACCGAATCAGAGCCTGTGTTCTTACGGGACTAACCCGTCTTTTTCCCAGAATGAATGTGTTGGCTCTAAGTCATCATAATTAGCTTTTGATTTTTCCATAAAAGCTTTCATTGCAGCTTCCATGTCTTGTCCGCTAATTAATGAAGAATTCCATGCCGCATGATAATCAAGAGATTCTTTTACGCTGTGATCGCGTGCATAGTTAATTTGCTTTTTAATCACCCGAGTAACTAGCGGTGATTTTGAGGCAATCTCTTTTGCTAATTCTAGCGAACCTTTTTCAAGTTCGTCTCTGGTCTCAAAAACCTTATTCATGAAGCCTAATGCCATGGCTTCAGCTGGAAGAAACTTTCTACCAGTGTAAGCAAGCTCCCTTACTGCACCAATTGGCATCAGGGTAGGCAATCTTTGCAAAGTACCAACATCGGCTGCAATTCCAATATCAACTTCAGCAATTTTAAAAAAAGCATCTGATGAACAATGCCTGATATCACAAGCTGCCACCATATCAATTCCACCGCCTACACATGCTCCTTGAATGGATGCAATTGTGGGCATGCGACATTCTTCTAGAGCTGTAAAGGTATCTTGAAGCTCCAGCACCTCATGATAAAAAGTTTCACGCATTCGAGCAGGATCTTTTTTTGGACCGTCTTTATCTGCAGGAGCAAAATTTGCTAAATCCATGCCTGCATTAAAATGCTTGCCTTCGCCTGTAAGAAGAATCACACGAGCCTCAGCATTTTTGTCTAGATCTTTAACTATTTCTGGCAGTTCTTTCCAAAACAATCTTGTCATAGTGTTAAATTCATCAGGACGATTCATGACTACATGAGCTATATGGTCTTTAACGCTGACATCAAAACATGTGTATTTAGTCATTCGAACCTACCTCATTTTTTATGTTTTGAACTATCTCTCTTAGTTCATCGACTAACTCAAAGGTTTTGTGATGGGGGAGAACTACTTTTCTCTCGGTGCTAAGTTTTTTCAGCCCATTATCTAACTCATTTAATTTGGTGATTATTTCTTTACTCATGGCTACAATAGATTTCTAAACAAAAAATTATAATAGCTTGAATCTATGAAAGCACGTCTCTGGCAAAGTTTATTTCTTCTAAACGCTCTGATGACAACAGAAATTGTTTTTGCAGAGGGTTCAAAAAAAGATGTCAGAGATCTAAAAGAACAAAATATTATGTCAGTTCTCTATCAGCAGACGGCTGCTGAAAGGCTAGCTGGCAGCCTTCAAACTTTCCAATCAGCGAAGCAAGCGCTAGACAATGCATTAGCAGATCCCGCTTGGAGTGCTTTACCAGGGCAAAATATTCAAGGTAAGAAGCCAGCCATCATAGTCGATGTCGACGAGACAGTTCTAGATAATACTGCCTATGAAGCCCGTATGATCCTTGATGGTACCAAGTATCCAGAGGGGTGGGTTAGCTGGGGCAAAGAGGCAGCCGCTACCGAGGTTCCTGGAGCAAAAAACTTTTTGAATTACGCTGCTTCAAAAGACGTAACAATTTTTTATGTTACGAATCGAGTGGTGGAGTTAAAAGAAGCAACCCAAAAAAATCTCACCAAGCTCAGCATTCACTGGGATCAGACCATGGATACTGTTTTAATGCGAGGAGAAAATAACTGGGACTCTGATAAGGGCCCAAGAAGGAAACTGATTGGCAATGAATACAGAGTTCTCCTGATGGTCGGAGACAACTTGGGAGATTTTGTTGATGCTAAAGACAATAATTTAAGTCCGAGCAATCGAGCTAACATTGTTAAAGATTATGCTGATTATTGGGGAGTAAAGTGGTTCATGCTTCAAAACATTGCTTACGGCGATTGGGAGGGAGCATTATATGATTTTGATTATTCGCTATCTCCTGATGAAGTGCATAAAACTCGCCTTGAATCACTGGAACCCAGCAGGTAATTTAATGAAAAAATCTTTGCTTATCCTAAGCACCTTTGTGCTCTATGCCTGCGGGTCTGGGGATAATATTGAGTTGGTTGCTATTGGCTCTGATACAGAACCACCTGTAACACTTGAACGCTCAACAGCGCCCACAGCAAAAAATATTATTTTATTGATTGGAGATGGCATGGGCCCCAATCAAGTCGCATTAGCAAAATTTGCAACTGGCGGAGCTGATCATAGATTATCTTTTGAAAATTTTCCCATCACGGGGATTGTCTACAATCACTCTTCAGACAGTCTTTATACTGATTCAGCAGCTTCAGCCACAACCTGGGCAACAGGAGTCAAAACAAAAAATAGGTACTTGGCAGTTGACGCTGAGAAGAAATTTCTTCCAACTATTCCAGAGCTATTAAGCACGAAAGGTTATAAGTCTGGCTTGGTGGCAACTTCATCTATCACTCATGCAACACCTGCGGCTTTTTATGCGCACATTGATAGCCGTTACAAAGAGAAAGAAATTGCAAAAATGCTCGTTGATTCCGATATAGATATTGCGTTAGGTGGAGGCCAAGAATTTTTTGATGTTTCATCTGAAGACAGCCCTTTTATGATCTTTGAGAAGACGCTATTAGATTCCTCATTGCTCAATTCAAAAGAGCAGGTGATTGGACTCTTCGCTGAAGATGGTTTTGATAGAAGACTAGGAACTCCATCGCAGCTTGAGATGACTCAGGTTGCACTGAACTTTCTTGAAAATAAATCTCAAAATTGCAATGGTTTTTTTTTAATGTCTGAAGGCAGTCAAATCGATTGGGCAGGACACGATAATAATGTTCAGTACATGCTAATTGAATTTGCTGATTTTGATGCAACTGTTCAGGCTGCGACAGATTTTGCTATTGAAAATCAAGACACCCTCATTCTTGTTACAGCGGATCATGCTACCGGAGGCTTGGTATTGCAGCGCCCAAGGGGTTCAAATTTAAGAGCGCAATGGACCACTGGCAGTCATGACCTGTCACCGATAAATATTTATGCGTATGGTCCAGGCGCAGAACTTTTTAGTGGGGTGATGGATAACACAGAAATCTTCGAGCGTATTCTGCAGGCTCTGGATTATGAGAATCTAGATTCAGCTAATTGCGTTAACTAAGTCAGCTAGGCTTGGAAATGTCTCAATTCCATTTTGGAGAATCCTATTTTTGCCTGGGGTAATCCAGGCTACTTGTTTGATCCCCGCTTTAATTGCAGCTGTGACCACCTTAAAATCATCATCAATAAATATCGCATCCTCGAAATCCAAATTTAAATTATGCCTTGCCAAAGCCCAGAATTCTTTTTGCTCTTTAGAATAGCCGGCTTGCATGCTATAAAAAATGGAATCAAAAAATTCTAGGAAGTTTTGAGTCTCAGCCTTGTATTCCTGAGCTCTTGGATCTCCATTGGTCAAAATATGCTTAGGGTTTTTCAAGGTTGATAATCTTTGTAAAGCTTCATAAGAACCTTCTAAGTAAGAGCACTTCTCTTCTTGTTCTCTAATTATTTTCATGCAGTCAACATTCAACAAATCATCCCAATAATTTAGGTTATAAAAATTCAGAGTTCCTCTTTGGGCATCAATTTCTGCCTGTATCTTTGTTTTAATTTCTTCTAGATTTTGATTTGATTGGCTGGCCACATGCTCAGGTAACCAGAATTCCCAAAACTTGATATCGTACTCAAGATTTAAGATCACTCCATCAAGATCTGAGAGAATTGCAGTGGTAGAATTAAGTTTTACCATTAATGAAATGTTATCTAAAAATTTAGAACTTATTATCCCTCAATTAGAGGAATTAACGCGTAGTTTATTTCCCGAGATTCTTAAAATTTATCAGAATCCAAGATCAAACGCACAAGAAAAGAAAGATGGGTCTCCAGTGACAGCTGCAGATATGTATGCGCACAAAGTCATAGTTAAGTTTTTGAAGAAACACTTTCCTGACATTCCAGTTGTTTCAGAAGAGAGTTTCAAGCAAAAAAATTATAAGCCTGCTGAAGAGTTTTGGATAATCGATCCCATCGATGGCACTAAAGAGTTTGTCAATAAATCCGATGAGTTCACAACCAACATTGCACTTATTCAAAATGGCAAACCTATTCTGGGCGTGGTTGGCGCCCCTGCTTTTGATAGAGTTTGGTCAGGCGTTGCAAATCAGACAACTCAGAAAAAGAAGGCTGATGCTAAAAAACGAACAATCCTTCGTATAGTTTCCAGCAGAAGCCATAGAACAGTTATAGATACTGCTTTTTTAAATTTTTTAGATAAAAAAAGAAAAAGATTGAAAATTATATCTAAAGGCAGTTCTCTTAAAATCTGTGCTTTGGCAGACAAAAAAGCTGATATTTATCCACGATTTGGGCCAACTTCTGAATGGGATATTGCTGCAGCTGATGCTGTGCTCCGATCTAGAGGGGGAGGGATTTTTCAAATAGAGAACCACAAACCCCTTGAATATGGGAAAAAAGATAGCATATTAAATCCTATGTTCATTGCAATAAGTAATTTGAACGAAAAAAAGGCAATTTTGTCTTTAATAGGTGGTTTTAGTAAAAATTTGCTATAATTATCTGTTCTGAATAACTATGAGTTATAATTGGTTATTAGTAAAACATATATATGAGTACAGACTTACAAACAATTACGCTATCGACTCCAGGCAAGGACATAGAATCATATTTGTCCTGTGTGCATGCTATTCCCATTCTGACTGCTGAGCAGGAGCAAGAGTTAGCCCAAAAGCTTTATGAGAACAATGATCTTGAAGCTGCACGCCAACTTGTCTTATCACATTTAAGATTCGTTGTGCATATTGCAAGATCCTATCAGGGCTATGGTTTGCCCTTAGCAGACATTATCCAAGAAGGTAATGTTGGGTTGATGAAAGCTGTTGATCGTTTTGATCCTAACAGAGGAGTTAAGGTTGTGTCTTTTGCTGTGCATTGGATCAAAGCAGAAATTCATGAATATATTCTTAAAAATTGGAGAATGGTAAAAATTGCAACAACCAAAGCTCAAAGAAAACTTTTCTTTAACCTAAGAAGCAAGAAAAAAACTTTAGATTGGTTAACACAAGAAGAAGCTGAAAAAATAGCTGAAGATTTAAATGTAGAAGTGAAAGATGTCTTGCACATGGAAAACCGTTTAACCTCCCATGACTCCGCATTTGATGCGCCGGTTGGCAGCGATGATGAAGGTGACATCCTCTCTCCATCTCAATATCTTGAAGACAAATCATCCAGCCCAGAAATTCTTGTTGAGGCCCAAGAGGTCTCAGATCATAATTCACAAGAGCTTTCAATGGCCTTATCTAGCCTCGATGATCGAAGCAAGGATATTATTGCAAGAAGGTATTTAGCAGATGAGAAAGAAACCCTTCATGATTTAGCTGATGAGTACAATGTTTCTGCAGAAAGAATCAGACAGATTGAAAATGGAGCATTGAAAAAACTCAAAGCTGCCATGTCTAACGCAGCCTAAGCAAGGCACTTTCTTATTAATCAAAATAAGCCTTACCTAGCGAGCTTTGTAAAAAGACTTGGTCGCATCACCTCATCTCAAAAAAGCGCTTTAGAGTCTTTGGAGCACTATCATCTTTCAGAAGCCAATGAGCTCTCTGAATTAGTACAGGACTATGAAAAAAGTATTTTAGAAATAGGCTTTGGTAATGGAGAAAATACAACATACTTAGCAGCTAAAAACCCCAATGCATTAGTCGTTGCATCAGAAGTTTATCTCTCAGGGATAGGCAGCCTTCTTAATAGCATATCTCAGAACTCTATCAGCAATATAAAAATTTATGATGATGATGTGCGCGAGCTCCTTTTAAAAATTCCAAATGAAATTTTTGATGAAATTTATATCATATGCCCCGACCCATGGCCAAAAGCCAGACATCATAAACGCAGAATAATTAAGCATGACTTTTTAAAAGTTTTAGCAAACGTTTTAAGGAAAGAGGGGACGGTTTATATTTCAACGGATTGGGAAAATTATGCTGATTCCATTGAGGAAGAAGCAGAAAAATCTAAGGAAGATTTTTTGATCAAGAAAATTTCTAATGAGGGCATGCCTATAACTCGCTTCCAACAGCGAGCAATAAATGAGGGCAGATCAATTCATACGTTTTTATTAAAAGTTCTAAAAAAATAACTGAATAGTTTCATTAAGGAATTGATATCCTTTTTGAGTTGCTCCAATTTTATCCTTTAAAAGTAAGCCTTCATCAATGCCTTTTTGATATTTTTTTAAAAAACTTGCAGGCAGATCAATTGGTAAGTCTTGATGTTGTAAACCATCTTTAATTCTCAGCAGATTCATTGCAAGATCCATATCAAGCTCATCGTCTACAATCGTTTTTAAGTCAGCTGACTTTTGATTTTGAATATAACCCTCTAGGGGTTTTATTTTTCTGTATCTGATAATTTCTTGCTTATTTGATATTTTGCTATGTGATCCTGGCCCTACACCTAAAAAATCACCAAACTGCCAATAATTTAAATTATGCTGGCTTTTATATCCTGATTTAGACCATGAAGAAACCTCATATTGCTCAAAACCATTTTTTTCAAGCAGGTCTTTTGCAATGACTTCCATTTTCTCAATTGCACCTTCATCAGGCAGCAAAAGCTCTTTTTTATAAAAAATTGTATTTGGCTCAATTGTTAATTGGTACAAAGACAAGTGATTTACATTTGAAGCGATTATTATTTCTAAATTTTCAGCCAATGACTCAGGTGTTTGCTTTTCAATGCCATAGATTAAATCAATAGTTGAATTGACGTCTTCGAGTATTTTGGTAGCTTGGATCGCAGACTTGCGATCATGGTTGCGTCCCAAAGCTTGCAATTCTTTATTAATATAACTTTGAATACCCAGTGATACTCGATTGATACCCGCTCCCAATAACTCCTCTACTTTTTTTTCAGACACATCGTTTGGATTCATCTCTAAAGTTATCTCAATCTCAGAGGATGCCAGTCTATCTCTAATAGAATTTAATATCTGTTTGATTGATTGGGTAGAAGCAAGTGAGGGAGTTCCACCGCCAAAATAAATACTTTTAAATTTTCTATCAGCTATTAAATCACTAGAATGTTTAATGTCTTTGATGATTGCATCTGCTAGCCTTACATCATTGCCATCTACAGGATCAGTAGTTATAGAAAAATCACAATAGGGGCATTGTGTTTCACACCAAGGCAGATGAACATAAAGACTGAGAGGTGTGTTATTCAGAAACAAACCCTTCAATTTTTCTTTTTAAGACTTGGATAGCTTTTCCTCTATGGCTAAGCAGGGCTTTGTCATCTGCATTCATTTCTCCCAAAGATAAATTGCTATCCTTGGGGTAGAACATAGGATCATATCCAAAACCATTGGTTCCTTGCATTGTTGTTTTTACAGAGCCTTCTAACAGCCCCGTTGAAATCAGAGGGAAGGGGTCTGCAGAAACCTGCACTAAAACTAAAACGCAAACAAAGTATGCCTTGGTTTGATTTAAATCTAATGCTTCTAGTTCTTTTCGGAGATGTTGCCTATTTTCTTCGTCTGTTGCGTTCTCATGTGCATACCTGGCGGAGCGTAATCCTGGTAAATTATTTAAGGCTGGTACTATCAAGCCTGAATCATCTCCCAGCGATATCATTCCCGAGACGTTGTTTGCCACTCGAGCTTTTTGGAGGCTGTTTTCAAAGAACGTCTCACCAAGCTCCTCTTCTGGCGTAATGTTTAAAGAGCTTTGCGAAATTATTTTAAAGTTGGGCAGAAGCAGGGCAAATTCTTTTAATTTGCCTGGATTATTAGATGCAACAACAATGGTTGATTTATCAGCCAATGAGATAAACTGCCTCAGCAGCAAATAAGTTAGGGAAAGCGTTAGCCAGCCATGAAGAACTACCTCGACTATTTAAATACACCTTCTTTTTAATATTAAAAGATTCTTCTGCACACAAGTCTTCGAAGTCTGCAATTGTACAAAGATGAAGATTTTTTGTTTCATACCATTTAGCAGGAAGTTGAGACGAGGAAGGCATTTTACCTTTTAATAAACCAAGCCTGAGTTCCCAGTTTCCAAAATTAGGCAAAGTAATTACACACTCATTTGCAACCTTTAAGATATTTTTCATAGCATTTCTTGGTCTTCTTAGGCATTGGATGGAACTAGCCATAATAGCGACATCAAAACCCATGCCTTTATAATTTTGGATGCCAGCGTCAATATCTTGTTGGATCACTGAGACACCGTTAGTGATACACGCATTAATTTTTTCTCCGTCAATCTCAACTCCATAACCGATCGCAGATTTTTTTTTAGCCAATATTTTAAGAAGAGCTCCATCCCCACAACCAAAATCTACTACTTTAGACTGATTCGGTATCCAATCAAGGACAATTGATTGAAGTTGATTATTCATTTGAATTTAAAAAGCTTTTTAGCGCGGTAGAATATCGGTCAGAATGAAAGAGAAAGCTATCATGACCATAATCACCTTCTAGTTCTATATAGGTACTATTGATGCCCGCCTTAATGGCAGACATTTGAATGTCTAATCCATACTCTTTCGGGAACAGCCAATCTGAATCAAAAGATGCAATGAGCAATTTAGCTCGAGCATTTTTGAGGCATGCTACCAAATCATCATCAAAACTTTTGGCTGGATCGAAGCTATCCATGGCTTTGGTCATTAGAATATAGCTGTTTGCATCAAAGGTTTTAGCAAATTGCTCACCTTTATATTGAAGATAGTTTTCTACTTCATAGTTTACGTCTGCATCCATTTTATTTTCTGGATCTTGCAACTTCCTACCGAACCTTTTGCGCATATTGGATTCAGATAAATAAGTGATGTGACCAAGCATTCTGGCCGCTTTCAATCCTTTCTTGGGGGATTCTCCTTTAGCGATGTAATCCCCGTTGTGAAAACTTCCATCTTTTTTAATTATTTCTCTGGCCACTTCATTTAATGCAATATTTTGTGTGCTTATTTTTGATGAGGCGGCAATAATTGCGGCTTTCTTAATTCTGGAAGGGTATGAGACTGCCCATTGAAGCGCTTGCATACCTCCTAAGCTTCCGCCGGCAACCATTTCCCAGCAATCAATCCCAAAATGATCAGCTAGTAGTTTTTGAGTTTCAACCCAATCTCTTACCGACACCTCAGGAAAACTTGCGCCATAAGGTTGGTCAGAATCAGCAGCTATGGAGGTAGGTCCAGAGGAGCCATGACAGCCGCCAAGGTTATTTAGAGAAACAACAAAGAATTTTTTTGTATCAATTGTTTTCCCATCACCAATTATTTCATCCCACCAACCTGGCTTTTTTTCTCCATTTTTAACGCCAGCAGCATGATGATTGCCAGAGAAGGCGTGGCACACTAAGACAGCATTACTCTTGTCCGAATTAAGCTCTCCATAGGTTTCTGTCATTAACTCAAAACCAGACAGAACATCTCCAGATTGGAGTTTCAAAGAATCTTCAAAAGATATTTTCTCAGATACAATTTTCATACTAAAGAGCTAATTATTTGTACCAATGAGGAATTAATAAGGTTTAATACAAGTAATCCAATAATAGGGGTAAAGTCTAAGCCACCCATGGGGGGTAAAAACTTTCTAACAGGACTCAAAATGCCTGCAGAAATTTCTTCAATGATTTGAAGCAAAGGATGATTATTTCCAGGGGCCACCCAACTAAGCACCACTGAACCTATAACGCAATAAAACAAAATCCTAAATCCAGAATTTAAAACATCTATTACAGAAACGTAGAAGAGGGTTAGGGTTTCATAGCCAGATGAGTATGCTAAATAAAAAGAACTAAACTTGAGCACCAGGGCAAAAGCAATTGCTGCAATGAGAGGAGGTAAAAAGAAGAAAATGCTTTTTGAAACTGGCTCAAGATAAGTCGCAAATATTTTAACTATTGGGTTGAAATAGTTAACTCGAAGCAACCGGAACACTGAGAGGATTACAAATGCATAGCTTGCAAAGCCCAAAATTATTGCTATTACACTAATCATATTTTCTAAAATATTGTTTGTTATTGCTCATTACTTATCTCAATGGATCTATCTTCGGCAGCCTGAAAAGCATCTTGCAAAATTTTATCAAGATTATTATTTTGAAGAGATTCTAAACCAGCCTGAGTAGTTCCTCCCGGAGATTTTATCTTATTTATCAAGCTTTCAAAATTTGAGTCCTGAGAGAATGAGTCACTCAGGCTGCTAATAAAATCCTGAAACATTAATCGAGTAGCTGCCTGGTCGGTTGAAGATATATTTTTTAATTCTTCAAGATAAGTATTGAGTACTTGAAATAGAAAAGCTTGGCCGCTTCCAATGATGCTTGTAAATCTATGCATTTCATCTTCATTTTGCAGTGTTAAGACATGACCAATTTTTCTAAATAGGCTGTTTGCTTTAATAAATGCCTCTGAATTCTGATCAAGAGCATAGAGAGCTGTTACTCCCTTCCTGAAAGCGCATGCTGTGTTCGGCATTGCGCGTATTATAGATTTGGGCTGAGAATACTTTTCTAAACCAATCCCTGCAACAACACTTAATATGATTGCTTTTGGCGCATGCTTAAAAATACTTTGTTCAGCGCTCAAAGCATCCTTAGGTTTGACTGCCAGAACAATTAAATCAAAATTCAGTGATGCTAAATTTTCTAACTCAACTATTTGCAAATCCTGCTTCTTAAGCGACCTAACTCTTTGCTCATTTCTTTCAATGCATCCGATGTTAGATGGTTGGATGCCATCATTCAATAATCCATCAATGATCGCTTGTGCAATATTGCCGCACCCTAAAAAACAAATTTTCATGATCTTTTGCCTAGCAAGCTCTCCCCGATTCTTAAAATCGTTGACCCATTGAAAATTGATTCCTCAAAGTCACTTGAGGTTCCTAGGGACAATTCTGTGCAACTAGGCAGCTCCGATAATAAAGATTTATGTAAGTGAACTATTTTGTTCATAGTTTCTATTTTAGCTTTTTTAGAGGCATTAATCTGTGGCATAAACATTAATCCCTTGAGGATTAAGTTTGGATAATGAGCAATTACTTTATTCGCAAAATCAATTGTTTCCTCTGGAAAAATTCCTGACTTAGATTCCTCACGATCAATATTGACTTGGATCAATGCATGAATTTTTTTGCCTTCAAGTTCAAGAGCATTATTTAACTTCATTGCAACTTTTTCTCTGTCTATGGAGTGCACCCATTGTGCATGTTTAGCAATTAAGCTAGTTTTATTAGACTGGATGGGACCTATAAAATGCCAGATAATATTATTAGGACAGGTTGATGATTTTTCAGCTAGCTCTTGTGCATAATTTTCTCCAAAATTATTTATCCCAAGTGAATAAGCCTCTTTTATGACTTCAACAGATTGCAATTTAGAAACCGCGACTAGCTTAATCTCATCCTCAGCTCTTTGAGCTTGATAGCAAGAATTTTGAATCTTACTAGAAATATCTATAAGTCTATCTGCTATGTTTTGGTGCATTTTTTGTAGATAAGAGGTTGCCTGCCATTTTTTACTAGCAGTTCTCTAGCATTATTCACCTGAGATTTATTGAGATAAGGGCCTGACATAACTCTGAATAATGGTTTATCTGGCTGTTTTGAGCTGAATGTTCTTTCAACATAAGACTCTAAACCTAATGAAAGCATTGAGCTAAGTTGCTCCTGCGCGTATACCCTTTTGCCATATGATTCAATTTGGATTAAATACTCGCAATCTTCTTCAACAACAATTCCCTCAAGCTCAATTAGCACAGTATCTTTTGCAAGTTCAATAGGATATAAAAACTCTATGGTTGGATTACTTACTTTTCCTCTTATGTTAACAACATCAGTCTGAAGCAATAAATTTGATGCGAATAAAATTAAAATACTTACAGTAATAATAATAAATAAATGTTTTATTTTAAGAGGTTGATTTAGTTCTCTTTTTGCCCGCAAAGATGTCTTGACTCTCTTTGTCTTCGATTTGTTTATAGGATGTTTTTTAGCAAAGTCTTTCACATTAATTACATGCTATCTAAAGGCTCAATACCTAACAATTCTAAAGAGGAAGCTATCACAGATTTCACAATGATTAGCGATCGAATAATATTATTTTGCTGTGATTTTTTAGCATTCAGGATATTTACACTGTTATAAAATTGATGGAAGCTTTGTGAAATATCTCTAAGATAATAAACAATAAGATGCGGCTGTAGGTTTTCCCCTGCACCCTTAATCACAAATTGTGCACTCAAAGCCATTTGTAGCAGCTCATCGCAACCATCAAAACCATCTTCATTAAATTGATCTGGTAAAGACCCACCTGATTCAAGATATTTTTTCTCGACTGAGCAGATTCTTGCATGTGCATATTGGACGTAATAATAAAGATTTTCTTTTGAATTAGATCTAGCAATTCCAATATCGAAATCAAGGTGCTGGTCTGCCTGTTTTGACAAGTAATAGAACCTTGATGCGTCTGGGCCAATATCATCAATTAATTGTTTGAGTGTATAAAAATTTCCACTACGGGTAGACATTTTAACTTTTGAACCATTGTCAAAAAGGTTGGCAAATTGAACAAGCTGAACTTGCATTTGTTTTTTGCTATAGCCCATGGCTTCAATGGTTGCTTCGATTCTTTTAATGTATCCATGATGATCTGAGCCCCAAACATTAATAATGGTATCAAAACCTCTATCTAATTTATTCCTGTGATAAGCCAAATCAGCTGATAAATATGTTCCCCTTCCATCCTCACGGATGATAACCCGATCTTTATCATCACCAAATTTAGTTGACTCAAGCCAAACAGCTCCATTCTTTTCATAGGCGTGATCTTTTTTAACTCGATCGAGTGCCATAGAAATTTCTGATTCTTTGTCTGTAAGTTTTCCAAGGGAGGATTCAAAAAACCAGTTATCAAAAATTACCTTAAACTCAGTTAAATCCTCCTTAATGGATTTAATCACATAGTCCAAGCCATGCTCTCTTATTAATAACCAATTATTTGAATAATTAATCTTGATGCGCTCAATTAACACATCTATCTTTTCTTCATCATCAGATGGAAGATCATCCGTTAAAGTCTCTTTTTCAGCTTGTGAAAAAGTTGAATCAATTTCTATACCTTGAGCAATTTCTACAATGTATGATCCTTTATATGCAGAGCCAGGAAAATTATTATCATCGATGCACTCAAATTTCCTTAAGAAGATGCTGCATGCCAGAATATCAATCTGCCTTCCAGCATCGTTTACATAATATTCTCTAGAGACATCATGACCGAGTCGTTGCAAGATTCGACCAATGGCGTCACCATAAGCAGCTCCCCGACCATGACCAACATGCAATGGACCAGTTGGATTTGCTGAAACAAATTCTATCTGTATTTTTTCTTTGGGTGCATGAATAGAATTATCGAAAAAATTTGGATTTTTATGGGCGCCATCTAGTTGATCTAAAAATGCTTCTCGAGTTAAAAATATATTTATAAAGCCAGGGCCAGCTAATTCCACTTTTGAAATTTCAGGTTGACCTTCCAGCTTAGATATTAATGCTGAAGCTATGTCACGTGGATTTTTTTTTGCAAGATTAGATGCAACTAAACATAGATTGCTTGTCCAGTGACCTTTTTGCAGAGAATCTGTTAGGTTAAGCTTATGCTTATTAAATAATGCTTTTCTTTGATCGGCGTGAAGAGATAACTCATTATTAATAAAATCATGTAACGAAGATAAAATATTATTATACAAAGTTTACACTCGCCCCGAATACTCGCCAGACCTTGTGTCTACTTTAATTTTCTCACCTTCTTCAACAAACAAAGGGACTTGAATAATTACCCCAGTTTCTAGTTCTGCAGGTTTGGTTGCACCAGATACAGTGTCTCCTTTGATACCAGGGTCTGATTTTGCAATGTTCAATTCCACGAATGGAGGCGCCTCAACAGAAATAGGCTCGTCATTCCAAATAACAACTTCACAATTCTCTTGACCAATAATCCATTTCTTTGCATCACCCACAACATCTTGATTTATGCCGATCTGCTCATAAGTAGAAGAATTCATAAAATGCCATTGCGTGCCATCTGAATATAGGTAGCTCATCTCTATAGTCATTACATCTGCTTCTTCTACCGACTCCCCTGATTTATATGTTTTATCTATAACTTTGCCAGTAATTAGGTTTCTAAACTTTACTCGCATTACAGCTTGTCCTTTTCCTGGTTTATGAAATTCATGCTCTAAAATAGAGCAGGGCTGATCATTAATAATAATTTTTAGACCGTTTCGAAATTGGCTTGTTGAAATTTTCATAGTGTGATTAACTTTCCTATTATTTTTAAAAAGGGCTTTTTTAATGCATAAATTTTTATTATCTACTATTTTTCTGTCTATCCTAGTGATTTCCTCATGTTCAAATGAGCAATCAAATGTTCTCACTGAATCCGATGCAGAAGCATTTCTTCAAAGAGTAGAGCTTGAAGACAAGACCTTAGGACCCATAGCAAGCTCAGCATATTGGATAGGCGCTAATTTTATCACTTATGATTCGCAGAAAGTAGTTGCAGACTATGGCAAAAGATACCAATTGCTTGCATTAGAGCGTGCGCGGCAGGCCTCTTCTTTCGACGGAGTAAAGGTCTCCCAAGAAAATAGAAGAAAACTTAACCTTATTAAGAGCTCATTTGTTATGCCATCACCTTTAGATGAAGGTTTAGCTGGAGAAATTTCAACGATCAGCGCTGAACTAGATGCAATGTATGGAACTGGACAACATTGTTTCGCAGATGATGATTGTTATGATCTAGAAGCATTTGAGTCCATTATTGATAATTCTAGAGATTCTGCTGAACTCTTAAAGGCTTGGGAAGGCTGGAGAAATATTGGCAAGCCCATGAAAGACAAGTATTTGAGAATGGTGGAAATTGGGAACCAAGGAGCTAATGATCTAGGCTATGAAGGCTTAACAGATTTGTGGTTTAGTCAGTATGACATGCCAGCAGATGAGTTTTTAGATGAAACTGATAGAGTCTGGGAGGAATTAAAGCCATTATATGATGCTTTGCATTGTCATGTTAGAGATGAGCTGTCAAATTATTATGGTGAGGAAGTTGTGGCAAGAACCGGTAATTTACCAGCACACGTTTTGGGAAATATGTGGGGACAATCATGGTCAAATATTTACGACCTTGTATACACTCCTGAAAGCGGCAATTCTGATACGGAGATAGACTTAACCAAAATACTTATTGAAAAAGATATTGATGAAATAGAAATGGTCAAGATTGCCGAAAACTTTTTTATTTCGCTTGGGTTCGATCCTTTGTCAGATACCTTTTGGGATAGGTCTTTATTCATAAAGCCTCAGGACCGAAATGTTGTGTGTCATGCATCAGCTTGGGATCTTAATTCAGATATTGATGATTTAAGAATTAAAATGTGTATTGAAAGAAATGCTGAGGACTTCTCGGTAATTCATCATGAATTGGGCCATATTTTTTATTACCAAGCTTACAGTCATTTACCTGATATTTTTCAAAGTGGAGCTAATGATGGGTTTCATGAGGCAGTTGGAGATTTATTAACATTATCAATTACACCTGACTACCTTCATAAAATTGGCATGGTGAGTCAAGAGGAGTCTATACAAGCAAAAGCTGATCCTATCTCCTTATTAATGAAACAGGCGTTGGATGGAGTAGTTTCTGTCCCTTGGACGTTGATGCTAGATAAATGGAGAGCAAAAGTTTTCACTGGTGAGACTGCTCGAGATGACCTAAATAGTACTTGGTGGGAATTAAGAGAGTTTTATCAGGGTGTTGGAGCACCCATTGATCGTGATGCAGATGCCTTTGATCCAGGGGCTAAATATCATATTCCTGGCAATACACCATATACTAGATATTACCTAGCAAAAATTCTTCAATATCAATTTCACGAATCTCTTTGCAATCAAATGGGCTTTAACGGGCCTCTCCATGAGTGCTCAATATATGACAATGAACTTGCTGGAGAAAAATTAAGAGCAATGCTCGCACTCGGGCAAAGTGCAGAGTGGCAAATAGCATTGGAGGCACTTACTGGAACAAGGAGGCTAAGCGGAAAATCGATGTTAAACTATTATCAGCCTCTTAAAGATTGGCTTGATACTCAAAATGCTGAACGCACATGTGGTTGGGAGGGATGATGAAACATTTAACTAATTTAGCTATCGCTGCTGGAGTTTTCCTTTTTACAAAGCTATACGCCGATATCATTTCATTCAATAGTATCGAGATATCGGGTCTGAACTTAGTAGGCCATCTCCTGGTCATGATATTTGTTATTCAATGGATAGCATATATACCTGCTTTTATATTTAAAACTGAAAAATTCTATGATTTAACAGGAAGTCTTACCTACATAGCAGCCATTTCGATTGCTATATATTCAACTAACAATTCTAAAAATTTTGATCTTGGAGGCCTCATCATAGGTGCAGCAATTATTATCTGGGCAGTAAGGCTCGGCTCATTTTTATTTATGAGAGTTCATAGAGATAAAAAAGATGGGCGATTTGACTCTATTAAAACTTCTTTCTCTCAATTTTTCATGACATGGACCTTGCAAGGC
>AMWX01000001.1 GCA_000307935.1 SAR86 cluster bacterium SAR86E | reverse complement strand
TTACTGTCAATGTGGCTGATGCAATATTGAATGGCCTAGCAACAACACTTGCAAACAGCGGCGCTCCACTGGCTGAATCCTCTAGCTCTGGAACAAGTGTTGCCTCTTCAAGCGTGAATAACCCTGATAGTGATTCAGTCTCTTACGCACTCAGTGGAACCGGCAGCAGTAATTTCACAGTAGATAGCAATGGAAATGTCACCACCAATGCAACCCTGGATTTTGAAACGGCAAAAAGCTATGCATTAACTTTGACCGCATCAGGGGGAGGTAACACCACCACAGATAACTTTACGGTTAATGTGGGTAACGTTGAAGAACTTGAATCAGCAGTGCTGCGATATTCTGCTGACTATAACTCAGCCTCAAGAAGCGGCTTTAGTGCGACAGCAACTCGAGGTCCGTCTGGATCAAGCCTCGCTGCCTACACTTTAGAGCAAGTCGGTACCACCAATTCAACTGCCATTACTTCAGTGGACGATACGTCTAATAACTATGTTCCGGTGGAAATCAATTCTGGAACCGCATTGAATTGGCGCTATTATTTCCCCATTGATACCTCAGGCAATGGTCAACTTGCATTTGCACCAAATTCTTCCGCACTCGATGGTAAGTATTACAGCCCTCTAGGTACGGCAGTAACTACCACCATAGCCAATGCTGAATTCCTGACTGCAGGACGACTAGGAAGCGCTGAGTATTGGTTCATGACCACTGATAAAGCGGCTGCCAATATAAGTTACACATCTTCAGCTGGACAACGCTCTCATGGGATTGTTGTAGGCGATAACACCTACTACGGAACCCAATACGCCAGTGACGGCACATATCATTCTACTAATTGGGCAACTGCTATCACCGGTGCAGGTTACACATATCTAAATTGCTTTGGATCGAATGTTTCAACTTGTTTAAGTAATGCCGGCATCAGTCTAGATGATGTTGGCTTTATTGCTAGTAACACACTTGGAACAATTAATTTTGGATACACCAATAGCCAAATAGCTGATTGGATAGATGGCGGTGGAAATATGTTCATGGTGGTCGGTGAGCATCCAGGCTGGAGTTCCCCAAGGCTTGAGAACAATGTACAAGTTCAAGCAATATTTAGTGAGCTTGGATGGAGTGGTTTTGCACTTGATACCTCAAGACAGTCCTTTAACACTACTACAACTATCAGCTCGTCAATGACTTCTGCTATTACAAATGCAGGTGGTACCCTAGATTATTCGGGTATCTCGGGTCAAGCTTACCAACCAGCTGCCTCAGGATATTTTTCAATACCATCGGTTTGTAATGCGCTCATTGACCAAATTCTTATGGTATGCGATCCAGGGCGAACAGGCGCATCAGGGACTTTTGGCGGAGTTGCCGATACTAACCCATTTGGAACCTCAGTTTCTCGTAGTGATAACTATGCCATCATGCAATGGTTTGCTAACTTAAGTAATGGCACCGCAGCCACATCCACCTACAACCTCTATGAGGATCAAGTCACCTTAGCCGGAGAAGTTTATAAGGATGCTAACTTTGTATCCTTTACCAATGGGAATAAAAGAGTTATTGGCATGGCAGTTATCCCAATTGAAAACTTTACTGCCAGTGGCACTAGCAACGATTATTTTTACCCCAATTTTATCCCAACAACGCTTTGGTCTTATGGCGATGTTGGACACGATTATTGCCTAGGGGTAGGTAATGATGCCTCGGCATGCAATACCTATGAAAACTACTATGATTATTCTACGACCGCCCTTCATAGCTCATATAGTGTTGATACCTCTAGATTTTATGGGAGCACCAATGCGTTGCCTGAAGGTCAATCCTTGTGGTGGCAAGTTCTCAATCCAAGTGGCGTAGGGGTTGGCCTTTGGGCACAAATTTCTTTGAAAGATTCTTATGATGGTGCCTCAGGTAGCACGACTCGAGATGATCAACAGAGTCTTTTAAATGTGGTGATATCTAATGTGGATTATCGAAAAAATGATACCACTCGATACTCAGCAGGAGATACTGGCCTGGGCATGGATGGTTATCATTACTGGTCCTATCAGGGTGCGACTAATGCAGATAATGATGGTCTGGGTATTAACTATGGTACTTCCCCAATTGAGTGCGCAACCTCCAATGATAGTGGCTGCTTTTGGGGTGATAGCTCCAATCAACCTGGCGGTGCCATGATTACATCTTCTGATCCTTACAAGTCAGGTGATATGACGTTGGGAGTTAATTATAACTCCAACAATGACACCTTCAGTACCGGCTCCTTTAATGTTTCTGCTGTGGTGCAAGACGTTAGACCTTCCAGTTCATCATATGAAGATTATGCAAGCTTAAGTGATTTTAGATCCTCTGATTTCTATGCCTCAAGTGCTACGGGTTACAGCGGATTTTTCAGCGGCATTTTAGAGTTTGATGTCAGTGGTTCAGGTAACTCTCAGCTTTCATCGATTCGTTCAAGCAGTACGCTTGCAACCTTTACATTTGATACCACCAACGATGATCTGCAAGTGGTGGCTCCGATGACTATTAGTGCCGCACCTTCAAATAACTATACGTCTAATTGGAGCACAGTGGATACCGGCTCTATGACCTTGAAATTTGGTGATGCCACCAACGATGAAGCAAAATCAGCTTACATTTCCAGTGAAGTCTTTGCAGCTGAGATTCAAGACGATGGCGCGCAAATTGATGGAACTTCGGGGGGCTCCAATAATTTAGCTGGAGTGATGGTTTCTTATAATACTTTAGATAAAGAGGATACTGATTTATTCCACACTGGCGGCAATGATTCGATGCCGGATACCGCTTATTCAACTTGGGGCTTTTGGGCTATGAGTGCGGTTGATGTCTCATCTAATTCTGGCACCCAGAATGCTTCGGTGCATTTGGGGACCTGGGTTGGCGGAGAAGTGGTTGATCAAAGCGAAATTCCAACCTCAGGCTCAGCTTCAATGAGTGGGGCGGCGGTGATGAATGTTGCCTATCGTTATGATCAAACTGGCACCAATTATGATGTGCATAAATACACTACCACGGCCGATGTCTCAGCAACCTTCAATTGGGGTAGCAGCGGTTACTCTGGAACTTTAGCTTTTACTAATTTTGATGATAAAAACCCCATCGTTTCAAATGCAGGTTTTACATCATTCTCTGTTGCAATTGCTGGAACCAGCAACACTTATACAGGCAATTCAACCGATAGTTTAGACAATCTGTGGTTGGGTGGAGCATCAGTTACTGGAGCACTGTATGGAGGGTCTTCACCCGATGAAAGTGGAGGAAACATTAATGTTAATCTATACAAATCAGGAGACACAAATACAGCTGGAGCCAATGATTTTTACATGGCTGAGGGTATTTACTTGGTTGATTAATTTATGGGTTGTAAAAAAAATACTTATCTTTATTATTGGGAGCTATTATGAATGCATTCGTTGATTTTTTTCTAAAAATTAGAAACAGTAAAGTTTTTAATGGCATAGTTATTTCTGTCATTGTGGCTTCAGCCATTTATGCTGGAGTAAGCTCTTACGATATCTCTCCAGAATATAACGTTTATCTCGATTTATTCGATTATGCCATTACCTTGTTTTTCTTAATTGAGATCATTATCAGAATGATTTCAGAGCGCTCTCTTATTAAGTTTTTTAGCAATGGCTGGAATATCTTTGATTTTCTAATTGTCACTATTTCGCTGGTTCCGATTAACAATGTTGAGAGCGTGTTTGTTGCTCGACTTTTAAGAATCATCAGAGTGCTGAGAATTATTACAGTTGTACCAGCTTTTAGACATATTATTGATTCATTGGTGCAAACCATCCCAAGAGTTGGCTTCATCGCCTTGCTTATGTTCATCTTTATGTACGTTTGGGGTGCAATTGGCACCATGTTCTTTGGACCAGTTGATCCAGAAAACTGGGGTAACATTGGCCTTGCACTAATCACCTTGGTGCAGGTTGCTACCTACGACGATTGGGCTGCAATCATGGGCAATGTTATCGAAGTTTACCCTTATGCTTGGGTTTTCTTTGTTTCTTTTATCATTATCAATGCTGTGATTTTGCTCAACATGGTCATCGGCGTGATTGTTGATGTTATGACCGGTGGTGCAGGTATTGATAATTTATTGAAGGGATCGACTAACGACTCTAGTGAGCAGTAGCTTTTGCAAGACAGGTTGCAAAAGTTTCCTCATCAACATTGCCACCCGATAACATTATTAGGGTTCTAGAGCCTTTAAATTTTTCTTTGTTCGCTAACAAGCATGCTAAGGCAACAGCTCCGCTTGGTTCTAATTTTAAATTTAAGCGATTGAAAGCAAAGCTCATGGCGTTACAAACCATTTCGTCGGAAGCAGCTAGGCCTGAAACACCAAAATGTTGATTAATTGCAAATGGTATTTCACCCGGAGTAGGGGTAAGCAAGCCATCACATAGACCGCCTCGATTTGTATCCATGGCAACTCGTTCTTTTTTTTCAAAAGACAGTTGGTGATCATTCCATTCTTCTGGTTCTGCTGTGTAGACATTGCACTGGGGATTGATGTGCTTGATAGAGATGCAAGAGCCGGCTGTTAAGCCGCCACCACCAGCACAAATAATAGCATTGTCTAACTTAGGATTATTTGCATCATGTATTACTTCATAAGCTGCAGTGCCTTGACCGAAAATGGTTTCTAGGGCGTCATAGGGATTGATAATGACTAAGTTTTTCTCTTTAGCAATTGCTCTGCTAATCTCTTCTCTGCTTTCTGTGCGACGATTATAAAATATGACTTCGGCTCCTAGCTCTCGCGCATTAGCAATTTTTCTAGCTGGCGCATCCTCAGGCATTACCACTGTTGCTGGAGTGTTGAAAACTTTCGCTGCGTGCGCTACTCCTTGAGCATGATTACCTGAAGAGTAAGCAATAACACCTCTCTCAAGCTCATCTTTGGAAAGTCTGGAGATAGCTGATAGCGCTCCCCTAACTTTAAATGAACCAGTGATTTGAAGTGACTCAGGTTTGAAGAGAAATCTTCCCTCTAGTTCCTCATTGAGGTCTGGACAAGTTACCAGTTGAGTATGATGAATATGAGGAGAGATTATTTGATAGGTTTTAACTACTTCATCAAACCAAACGCTTGGCTCTAACTTCATGACTGAGCTCTTGTTATCGCTTTGTCTTTGATCAGAAATGGTAAATAAGCCACGTAAAATAAAAGCACCGCCAATGGAATGGTTCCAATCAAGTGGAATGGAGGATCAGGGAAGAAATCAAGTAAAGTTCCGTCAACCGGTCTGGCTATAAGATACCAATAGTTAGCTGGTGGGCCAATAATAAGATTAATGATGTACACAAAAATCATTAAACCTAAGGTGGTAAGAATTACTTTAGGGATATCAGATAGATAGGGCCGTTCACCTCTGACCATAAGAACATAGGTGACTGCCAATAATATAAGACTGTGACCAAAGAAGAAGGGCGTATATTCACCATGCGGAAACCCAAAGTCTAAATCGGGAGTTGCTAAAGCCATTGTCGCACCACAAATACCCCAAAAATAGGCACAATGAAATAAAAGTTTAGGAGCATTGTCTTTAAGTAAAAAAATAATCAGAGCAATGGAAGACATGTCACACATGTGGAGTGGAAATTCTTCCTGCCATGGAAGTTTAAATAAAAAAATGTCATAAATAGGCTGGGTGAGCATGTGCAGAATCATCGTGCCAGCAACTAACTTTGCACCTAAAGCTTTTCTTACTTCAGTTTGAGCTTGGAAATACTTTGGAATCCCAATAATTGCAGTAAAGCAGATTAGCAATGAGATTAAGTGTTGACTTCCAAAAACTTCAAAAGCTGGATAATTCATTTAAATAACAGTATTTTTTTTGCCTATGTTATCGCAGACTTTATAGAAAATATACTTATTGCAGTGCTTGCAGGAGAAGATCTTCGGTTAAGACCGCAGGAAGAATTTTTGAATTCTTCATCCCTGGCTTCCAGAAAATATACAAAGGTATTCCAGATCTTTCATACTTTGCAAGACCACGGGCAATATCATCATCTCGGTTGGTCCAATCTGCTTTGATATAAGTAATATCCTCTTGATTAAGGTATTCCTTTACTCTTGGTCTTGAAAGAGCGGCTTTTTCATTGGCTTGGCAGGTAATGCACCACGCGGCAGTAAAATTAATTAAATAAGCCTGATTCATTGATTGCATTTCAGATTCAGTCATTAGGCTCCATCTTTGCACAGAGGAATCTGTTAGCTCAGTATTATCGCGAACAGGCAAATCATTTAAAACTTGCATTGAAATCAGTGCAGTCATGATAATTCCAGACCATTTCCATTTTGAAGAAAAGGTATCAATCATCCAGATCGAAGCTCCTAATAGGAGACCCAGAATTAATAACAGAATAAGTGCATCTCCAGAGGTTTGCAGCATAAAGACCCACATTAACCAAAGAGCAGTTGCCAACATTGGGAAGGCAAAAAATTGTTTCAAATGCTCCATCCATGGACCTGGTTTTGGTAACGAACTAATCCATTTTGGTTTCAGAGCAAGTAACAGATATGGCCCAGCAAAACCAAGGGCCAGTGATAAGAAAATAGGCAAGGTGGCTACTGAGGGTTGAAGCAATGCATAACCTATAGCCGCACCCATAAATGGAGCCGTGCAAGGCGAGGCAACAACAACAGCCAAAACACCGGTAGAGAAAGAACCAAAATAATCATTTCTTCTTTGAGCGCTCGAACCGATAGAGGATAATCCTACCATGAGATTAATTTTTGTTAGCAATATCAACCCTATAGCAATCATTACCAGGGTTAAGATTCCTACTATCATGGGCGATTGAAGTTGATAACCCCAACCAATCATTGCGCCACTTGACCTGATAACTAATAAGGTAATCGCTATGGCTAGAAACGTAGCTATAACACCGCAAGAAAATAACAGTGCATGATTTCTAATTTTATTTTGATCATTGCCTCCCATAGAAACGAAGCTCAAAACCTTCAAGGAAATTACAGGAAAAACACAGGGCATGAGGTTGAGAATGAGACCCCCAATTAATGCAAAAATAATGGCTTTCCACAATGATAAACTTGGAGCATTCGTTAGCGTTTCTTGAACTTGAAAGCCTTTCCCATTGATCGCAAGAATACCTGAGAATTCAACCGGCCCTTTATTTTGCAAGGGCAAGCTGAGTTGATAAAGCCCATCCTCTAATTGGTCAAGCTGTTGAGAGGTCTCATAGACCAATAGATCCAATTCGCGAGGAAAAAAATATACTTCATTTAAAGGATTTACAGACTGAAAAGTAACCTTAAGATAACCATTTTCTATAAAACTGTTTGTTTTTATAAATTCATTAGGTAATGCTGAAATCGCTCTAGACAGCATTGGATCTGGTTTAGCTGATCGAAGGTTTAAAGACAGGGAAGCTTTTTCAGGGATACAGATATCTGCACAAATTAGAAACTCTAATTCTGCATTTATATTTTCAATACTCGAATCTAAGGATCTAAAGACCTTAAATGGAAAAATAACGTCTCCCTCATATCCAAAAGTCATTAATGGTGGATATGGAATAGAGCTCGGTGTCGGCCACTCAACATTCTCTATAATAATTCCGGGATCAGTTACCCATTTAACTTCAAACGGATCGCCAGAATCTCCTGGATTTTCCCAATATGTATGCCAGCCCTCTTGCATCTGCAGTCGGATGCCCAAGTAAAAGGATTCTTGTTGTGTGTTTGCAAAATTGGTTACTAGACTAGCTCTAGCATGACCAGTCTCTACTGGGTTGGAAAATGCAAAAGTGCATAAAAGTACATTGCAAATTAAGAGAAGTTTTTTCATGTACCTCATGTTAAACCATTGTAATAAAAAGGGGAGCCTAAGCCCCCCGATCCTTTAAGATAGATTTACTTGTTTCCTAATATTTTAGGACTTTTGATATCTATAGAGCGCGGCTTTTGAGCATCAGGAATAATCTTCTCTAATTCAAGAGTTAACATTCCATTCACTAATTCAGCACCATGGACTTCGACGTTTTCAGCCAAAGTGAATTGCTGTTTAAAAGCTCTTTGGGCTATACCTTGATAAACAACTTCATTTGAATCATTTAACAATTCTGCCTTAGGCCCTTTATGTTCGATAGTAAGAACACCTTCAGCCAGCTCAATGTTCAGATCTTCTCTCGAGAGACCTGCCACAGCAACATCGATAAATATACGATTTTGATCTCGTCTAATGTTGTAGGGTGGGTAGCTTGATGATCTTTCGGTAGATTCAGAGAATCTCTGAAGCCTATCAAACAGATTTTCAAAACCTAACACGCGAGTTGTTAGGAACGGATCGGTAAAATTAAGTACCATAATATAGTCCTCCTTAGTAGCGACTAAAAAATGCGTACCCTTATGGCATACGCGGTTAATATATGCAGACCCAAATGGCATCTACATAGCTTATTTAGTAGCTATTTAAAGAAAATCAAGTCCAAAAGGAGTTATTTTTATTCCCAATAAGTGACGAAATCATCAATATTGAGTTTAGGAATTTTTTTGATGGTACCCGTTTGTGTCCCTATGTAGAGATAACCAATAATTTCATGCTCTGCTGATAGGCCAACTTTTTGAGAGACAATTTTATTGAATGCAAATTTCCCAGTCCTCCAAATACCAGCATAATTTTTAGCATGCAAAGCTAATAAAATATTCTGAGCTGCAGCTGCTGTTGAAAGCATTTGTTCTGTGGCTGGAACTTTTGGATGTTCAGTAATTTTTGTTGCAAGGATAACTATCATTGGCGCTCTAAAGGGAGCAGCTTTGTATTTTTCAAGCAGCTCAGGAGTTATATTTTCAATATGCTCATTAGCAAAATCTTCAAAAATATTAGATAGTTTTTGCAGAGATTCTCCTCTTACCTCAATAAAGCGAGAGGGTCTCAACCAGGCATGATCAGGCGCCCTCAAAGCAGCTTGATAGATTTCCTGCATGTCTTCCTTAGATGGTGCAGGTAGTGAAAGCTCCCTTGGAGAGTTTCTAGTTAAAAGATTTTCTATGGCATCCATAATAAGCATTTTAATAGAAGATGCATTTTTTTAAATGAATTATTCCAATCTTTTGCTTCTTGAGTTTAAACTAAACCAAGGATGAATAATTTTTAATATTTTACCGTTATGGAAATTACACTTTTATATGCTTCACTGCTGACGATATTAGCAATTTTTTTGGGTCTTAATACTGGTTTCGCCAGAGGCAGGACCAATACTATGCTGGGTGAGGGAGATTCAGCTGAGTTATTACAAGCGGTGAGAGCTCATGGAAATTTAATTGAACATGCTCCATTGGCTTTGATTCTACTTGGGTTAATTGAAATGCAGGGTGCTGAAGCATGGGTTTTGCATTTATTAGGCTCATTATTTTTTTTATTTAGGATACTGCACGCTTATGGACTTTCTATTTCAAGAGAAAGTACCCCCTATAGAGTTGTGGGAGCATTAGGGTCATGGTTGCTAATGTTGGCCATGAGCTTTTTTGGTATTTTTTCTTACCTTACGTAAAATGATGAACTTTTTTGTAAAATTAGAGTCTTAATAGATATGATTCAGTACTTAAAAATTACCTCACTAATACTATTTTGTAGTATTTCTCAATTTAACCTAGCTGATGATAAACAAGCAGATGAATTGCTTAAAGGGAGCACTTGGCAATTAATTAGAAATGGTTCATATTCCCAATCTCATGGTGTAGGCCAAGTGGTATATTTTTTATCAAGTGATGCCTACCATACTCATCGCAGTAGAAAGAACCAAATGTGGGATGCATTTTCACCTGTTGACGCAAGAAATTTAGTAAGGTTAAAAAAAAATGATGAACTTACAATTATCGACACAAGGTTTAATGGGGCAATTCATGAGGTAAAACTCCTGAACGGTTTTTATAAGGGCAAGACATATTTTTTAATCGCAGATGAATTAGAAAAGAATTTTAAACAGGAGACCGAAGAAGATGAAAAAACTTAATCATTTAAGCACCCTAATTATCTCAATAATTTTTTTAGCAGGATGTTCATATAACTCTTTAAGACCTGAAGTAGTCGATCGATCATCAGCCCAAAAGATGCAAACTGTTATTTTTGCAACTGTTGTATCTATTGATAGGGTTGTGTTATCAGGCGATGGCGATACTGGAGCAGTTGCAGGAGCTATTATTGGAGGTGTTACTGGTGCCTCAGTCACTGACTCAGAAACAGAATCTGATATTGCTGGAGTCTTAGGGGCTTTGGTTGGATCTGCTGTGGGTTCAAAGATTGGTGATGCTGCAACTAGGAAGCCAGCGATTGAACTGATGCTTAACTTAGATTCTGGTAAAACAGTCTCCATTATTCAAGAGGAAGGCGAGTATAGTTTTGCCGTCGGTCAAAGAGTCAAGATTATTAAAAATAGAGGTAAATCAAGGGTTATGCCCCTGTAATGACCTCTGAAGCATTTACAGTAATTTACAATAAATCACTCGATATTGTATCTAGGCGAGAACATTCACGGCATGAAGTTTTTCAAAAATTAGATAAACGTTTTCCAGATCACATATCCATTATTGAGGATGTTCTAGAAAAACTTAAACTTAATAAAATTATAGATGATGAGCGTTTTGCTGAAATGTATCTCAATTCAAGAGCCAGAAAAGGATTTGGCCCGAAGAAAATAGAAATGGAGCTTAATGCTAAACGCGTTGAATCCTATCTGATTAATGATGCAATAGAGGCCTATGAAGGTTGGTTAGAAAATGCTTTGCAGGAACTTAAAAAGAAATTTAAAGGCATTGAACCCACTGACTATCAGTCTAAAATGAAACAAAAACAATTCCTCTTTAACAGGGGCTTTACCACCCAAATTATTGAAAGGGTTTTATAAATTCAATGGTATGATTTACACCTATGTCATATCAGGTTTTAGCTAGAAAATACCGGCCTGCTTCCTTCTCAGAAGTTGTTGGGCAAGAGCATATATTACAAGCTTTAGAAAATAGCATTACGCATAACAAGCTTCATCAAGCATATATTTTCAGTGGCACACGAGGAGTTGGAAAAACAACCATTGCCAGGGTATTTGCAAAATGTTTGAACTGTTTAAATGGAGATCAACCAACCATTTCTCCATGTAATGAATGCAGTGCATGCGAAGAAATTAAAGCCGGTCGCCATATTGAGTTTTTAGAGGTAGATGCCGCATCCAGAACTGGTGTTGATGATATGAGAGAGTTGCTTGAATCAGTTCAATATAAGCCAGCAAATGCTCGCTATAAGATTTATCTTATTGATGAAGTGCACATGCTTTCAAAAAGTAGTTTTAATGCTCTTTTAAAAACTCTTGAAGAGCCACCACCACATGTTATTTTTCTAATGGCAACCACTGAAGCAGAAAAAGTTCCAAAAACAGTTCTATCCAGATGTTTGCAGCTAAACTTAAAAATAATCCCCGAGTCAAAAATTCAGGCACATATCTCGTCATTGCTTGATCTTGAATCAATTAAATATGATGAGGAATCTATCAGGTTAATAGCTAACTCAGCTCAAGGATCCATTCGGGACGGGCTTACACTTTTAGATCAAGCAATAGCTCATGGAAACGGATCATTGAATTCTGACGAGGTCAAAGCATTGCTTGGTACCATTGATCAATCTTATGTTATTGAGCTGCTATATAAGATTATTCAGACCGATGGTGATGGAGCCTATGAGGCGCTTTATAAAATAACAGAGCTCAATGTCGAGTATGAACAAGTTTTAAAAATACTCATCTCTATCATTCATAAAATTTCTTTGCATCAGCAATTAGATAACAGTGAGGATCATTCAATTCAAGATTTAGCTAAATTGATTGATCCTCAAATAACCCAATTGCATTATGAGATTGCACTTAACGCACTTAGTAAATTTCATATTCACCCTCAACCCAAGCAAGCTCTTGAGCTCTGTATTCTGAGAATGCTTGCTTTTCAACCTATGTCAGAATCTGGGTTGCCTAAAGTAGAAAAAAAAAATCCTGAAATAACAGCTCCATCAAAAAAAATTGAGGCGCCAGATAAAAATATCTCCATAAAACCGAAGTCATCCATAGCAATAGAATCTAATTCTTTGGATCATTCAACACAAGAGGCAGTTGCGTCAGAAAAGAATCCTCCCAATAATTTAAATAAGTCAGACATGGATATGCTTGAATGGAATTCAGTGTTTGGTTCGCTTGAGCTGTCTATGTTTGTAAATCAAGTTTTTTCAGAATTTGAATTTATCAGTATGCAAAATGATGTCCTAAAATTAAAAAAATCTGACGACATGATTAACCCAACGGATAGTTTGAAAACAGAATTTATTGAAGCTTTGTCATCTCACTTTGGAAGTAAAATTGCACTTGAAATTGAGAGTGGAGATATAACATTATCTCCAGCGGCAGCTCAAGAAAATGCAGTGAAGGATCAATTAAATAAAGATAAAAACGCTCTTTTAGAAAATCCAGCAATTCAAGATATCATCAGCTCATTTGACGGTAAAATAGTTGATGAATCGATTAAAAAAATTAACCAATGAGTAGAGATCTTTTATACGAATTAATAGAGGCTTTAACCATCTTGCCAGGAGTGGGGAAGAAATCTGCTCAACGCATGGCATTATTTTTGCTTGATAAAAATAAAGACGGCGCTTTGCACTTAGCGAAAACACTTGAGGAGTGCTTGGCTGCAATTCAGCGCTGTGAAATTTGCAGGCAGCTTACCTCAGAAACTGTTTGTCGCATCTGCAGTGATGAATCCAGGGATTCTTACAGTCTTTGTGTGGTTGAGAGCCCATCTGATGTGCTCGCCATTGAATCTACCGGTGGTTTTAAGGGAAGGTATTTCGTTTTGATGGGAAGACTGTCTCCGATTGATGGTGTCTCACCCGATGATCTGGGAATTCCAGATCTATTAAGACACATACAAGGAGCAAAAATTGAAGAGGTTATCCTTGCAACAAGCTCAACCGTTGAAGGCGATGCGACGGCAACATTTATCAAGGATCATCTAGAGGGAGTTAAAGTTTCAAGAATTTCCTATGGTATTCCGATTGGTGGAGAGTTAGAGTATGTCGATGGCAACACTATCGCGAGAGCAATTCAAGGGAGGATTGTAATTTAATGTCTATAAAACCCGATGCATGGATAAAGCGCATGGCTCTTAATGAGGGCATGATAGAGCCTTTTTCTGAAAATCAAATCCGCATTGACGATCAAGGTCAAAAATTAATTTCATATGGTGTTTCAAGCTTTGGCTATGATGTTAGATGCGCCAATGAATTTAAAGTTTTTACCAATATACATTCTGCCACGGTCGATCCTAAAGTGTTTGATGATAATAGCTTTGTAGATATAACTTCTGATGTTTGTATTATTCCGCCAAATTCTTTTGCTTTAGCTCGAACTGTTGAGTATTTTCGGATACCTAGGAATGTTTTGACAATCTGCCTAGGAAAATCTACTTATGCTCGATGTGGAATTATTGTTAACGTTACTCCATTGGAGCCTGAGTGGGAAGGGCATGTCACCCTTGAATTTTCTAATACCACCAATCTGCCGGCAAAAATTTATGCCGGAGAGGGGGTTGCCCAAATGATCTTTCTTGAGTCTGATGAAGAATGTGAAGTTAGCTACAAGGACAGAGGTGGAAAATATCAAGGACAAACAGGCGTCACTCTTCCAAAAACTTAATAGAGCTTTTTAAGTTCCAACATGGTATCTCCATCCTCATCTTGATCTTCAACTTTAATAATGAGGTAATCAAGCTCAGGAGCTAGAAAATATCGAGTTGTTCGATCGTCTTGCGTTCTTATCCTTTCGACAACGACGCAAGGATAATCAACTCCCTCAACTTGATAACTCCCTTCACCAACAACTTTGTAGTTATTGGGTTCTATTGCACCGGTTTTAAGGTCAGGAAGCATTAAAGAAAATTCGGTTAAACCAGCAATTACATTTTTTCTAATTTGAATTTGCACATTGAGAGGATCAAAAACATTTTCATTTGCAAGCAATGATGATTCCCATTTAAATTTACCAGCAGAAATGAGAGTATTTTTTGCTTGATCAAATGTTAATACCCTCTTATCTGATATTAGAGTCCATTTCACATCTACATTGTATTTCGTTGATGCAATTTGATTATCTGCTTCGGTGAAATCAGAAATAATTTTAATCCTTCCCAATGGAAATTTAGCATTAAACTGAATTGTTCTTTCGTTGGTCTCTTTCTTAGAACTTAGCTCTCTGATGCCCTTCATGGTGACTCGAGAGTTTGTGAAAACATAATCACCTTTGTAGTCAGGTATTTCCTGCGATCCTATTAAGCTAGATAGAAAACCTAGGATTATGAGTGAATATTTATACATTGAAAAACTCCATGTGATTTGAGCTAAAGTGACTTTCCTTTGCGTAGACAACCGCGCCATTTTTTAGGCTTATATAGCCTTTTGATATATCTTCAATGACCTTTGGGTACATTGCATGTTCAATTTTATGAATTCGATTGATCAGCTTTGCTTCAGATTGATTGGGATCAATCTTTAATGCCCCTTGAGCAATTATGGGGCCATCATCCAGGTTGCTGTTAACGTAATGTATTGATATTCCATGCATTAAATCACCATTATTAATAGCCTGTTGGTGCGTATTTAGTCCAGGATATTCTGGTAAAAGAGAAGGATGAATATTGATTAGTTTCCCTTCAAAGGCTTGTGTAAAATCTTTACCAAGAATTCTCATAAAGCCAGCAAGAACAATTAAATCAGGTTCTACTGGAAGAATCTGCTCAAGGAGGGCCTTATCAAAACTCTCTCTGGAATCAAATTCCTTGTGATTAATCACATTGGACATAAGATGAAATTTTTGAGCACGTTCTAAGCCTTTTACGTTCGGTTGATTAGAAATAACTAGCTCAATTGAACCAGCAATGCTTCCGTTTTGACAAGCTTTTGCTATGGCCTCTAAATTAGACCCACTGCCAGATATCAGAACGATTATTTTTTTCATAAGTTAGAGGTATTGAATTTGTTCTTTTGAGTAACCTTTAATAATTGAACCAATTTTAAAGGATTTTAATTTATGCGATTGTAAAATTTTTTGAGCTTTAGAAACTTCCTTTTCCTCAAGAATACAAATCATACCTACGCCACAATTAAAAATTCTTAACATATCCAAATTTGAGATTTTGCCTTTTTCTTGCAGCCATTGAAAAGCTGCAGGAAATTTCCACGAAGATAGATCTATATTCGCTACTTGTGATTTATTTAAAATTCTTGGAATATTCTCAGTCAAGCCTCCTCCAGTAATATTTGCCATACCTTTGACATTGACCTTCTTAATAAGTTCTAGAATTGGCTTTGGATAAAGATGTGTAGGCTTTAGCAGAGCTTTTAAAATTGAGTCAGGAACTTTTCTTTGTTTAATAATTTTTCGAATAAGCGAGTAGCCATTAGAGTGAGGTCCGCTTGATTCAATTGCGAGAATCACATGTCCAGGTTTAATTTTTTTGCCATCAATGATTTTTGATTTTTCAACGACCCCAACTGAAAAACCAGCTAGGTCAAAATTATTTCCTGCATAGTGTCCAGGCATTTCTGCAGTCTCACCGCCCAAAAGGGCACAATTACTTTTTTTGCACGCTGCAGCAATTCCCTTAACAATATTAGCTGCAGATTTTGTTTCGAGTTTAGATGCTGCAAAGTAATCTAAGAAAAATAAAGGTTCTGCCCCACATGTCACCATATCGTTAACACACATAGCCACAAGATCTTGGCCAGTGAGATGCGTTTTATTGTATTTTTGGCTTAGCGCAACTTTGGTGCCTACACCATCTGTGCAGCCAACCAAGATTGGATTTTTATATTTAGTCCCAAGCTGAAATAGACCAGCAAAACCGCCCATGCCCCCCAAAACTCTCCTATCATGAGTTGCATTTACACTTGCCTTAATTGAGCGCACAAGCTCATTACCCTTTTGAATATTTACTCCAGCCTTTGCATAGGGATCTGTAGGTTTTGTTTTGTTAGTCATTTACAATAAAAAATATGATTAAAAAATTAAGAATCTTACTTCTATTAAGTCTTTTGACTGCAAATCCTTTATTCACCAAAGAGTTACCAGATTTGTTTGAAGTAATGATTTCTGCTGATCAGTATACCAATACTAATGACGGATTGAATAAGGCATTTAATAGATTGATATTTAAGTTATCTGGTAGCAGAGAGAGAAAAAACCTTTGGAAATTGGGCAACATTAATAAGATAGATTTTGTTTCATCATATTCAATGGAAAACATCGATGATCAAGATTATTTATCTGTTAAATTTAATATTGATTCGTTTGTTTCACTGCTCAGAGCCAACAGAATTCCCCTGATTGGATTCAATCGTCCTGTCATTCTCTTGCTGTTAAAAATTGATTCAGGAGAGTCAAGCCCAAGTTATATTTCAGCCAACTCATCTGATCATTTCTTTGGCTCAATGCTTAGTGACATTTTGCAAGATATAGCGGATGAGAGGGGGGTTTATATAGAGTTGCCAACTTTTGATTTGGAAGATCAAAATTTACTTGGTCAAACAGATGTTTTGTTTTCACCACAGCAGCATATTAAGAATAAATTTTATAATGATTTTTTTCTTTCTGTAGAAATCATGCGAGTTGGTGTTAATCAATGGGCTATCAATGGAGATATAAAATCTAGTTCTACACTAAGGCAAAAAGAGGTTTTAGATTATTTAGCTCAAGAAACCCACGCTTTTCTTGATCAATTACTGTTTGTAGAGCCTCTGAAAGAGGGCATGGCTGGAGATAAAATTGTTATATCTGTCAAAGGGCTAGAGACATACGAGGACTTTGAATTAATGAATTCTGAACTTAACAAAGTCTTTGCTATTAAGTCTAAAGATTTTAATTTTTTTGATAGATCCTACATTGATTATAATGTTCAATTATTTCAGACCACTGATTCGTTATTGAAAGAACTTAAAGGCAGCACAAGATTCCTGATTAAAAGTTTTGATAAAAACTTATCGAAACTTGAATTGGAATATCTAAATTAGCCATGAGTAAATATTTTATTTTTATCCCAAATTTATTATCTATCATCAGAATTTATCTGATGTATCCATTGTTAACATTTATCGCAGAAGAAAATTATATTTTAGCGCTCCTTGTATTTGTTATAGCTGCAGCCACAGATGGCTTGGATGGCTATTTAGCAAGAGTGATGGACTGGCAAACAGAGTTAGGGAAAATTCTAGACCCCATTGCTGATAAAGTTCTTCTCATTGGTACCGTATTAATTCTTTGGATGAATTCATACATACCTTTTTTTGTCATGGCAGTATTTGTCATAAGAGACTTTATTATTATTATGGGTGCAGCATTTCACATGACTGTTTATGAAACAGCAGCGCCCAATCCAAATGCTTTTGGAAAAATAACAACTTTCGTGCACATTGGTTATCTTGCAGGTATATTTGTAGATATTATTTTTGGTCTTAATTTGATGAGTCTTATGGTGGATATTTGTGTAGCCTGCGTGACTTTGGTTAGCCTTTTTTTATATGGTCTTAATTGGTCCAAGCTTACCGCTCAGTTGCATCGTGAATAATCCAAAGCAACTTATCTTCCCTTTTCAAATCAATCAAAAAGCTTCATTTGAAAGCTTTTTTTGTACTCCAGAAAATGAACTTTTGTTATCAAAGCTTACTGAGGCTGTTTCAAGTCATTCTCATCAAGAATTAATGATTAATGGAATGCCAGCTGCAGGTAAATCATTCATATTGCAAGCTATATGCAATGAACTTAGCAGAGCCGGTAAAGAGTTTGTTTTTGTGCCTATGAGCAAAGCTATAGAGATGAGTCCAGAAATTTTTCAAAATCTTTCCTCTTTAGATTCTGTTTGTATTGATGATTTGCATTTAATCCTATCTAAAAAAGATTGGGAAGTTGCAACATTTAATTTAATTAATGAATGCAATCAAACAGGGTGTAACATTTTTTTTTCATATGGAGGAGGTCGGGAGCTTGATGAGATGACAATGTTGCCAGATTTATTATCTAGATTAAAACGCATGGAATTCATGACTCTGCATGCAGTCAAAGATGAGCTTCTTGATTCAGCAATAAATTTTATTTGCACGCAACTTGATATAAATCTTGATAAACCAGAGCTTGAATTTTTGATGAAGCGACACAAGAGAGAGCTTTCATCTATTCTTTCCGATTTAATTCTTCTTGATCAAAATGCAGCCTCATTAAAGCGAAAGATAACCATTCCCTTTATCAAAGAAACGCTAGACCTTTAAGGCCTAGCGTTTTATAAATCTTTGAATTAAAAAATTAGTTTTAATCAATATCTACCAAACAATTTTCACATGCTATCAATGCTTTAGGTTGTTTTAGATCTGTATACTCGCTATACAGCTTTGACAGACCGCTTAATGCTGTTAAAACTTCCGGCTCTTTGATTGAAACATCAAAACTATCAAGCAATTCCTTGATGATAATCTCTTCGGGAGAAAGTTCCTGACCATAATATTCAACCTGGTAATCTTCAAGGTCAGCCATTTGCACAGCATAGTTGATCGCATCATCAATATCTCCAAGTTCATCTACTAGACCTAATTCTTGAGCGGCTGATCCTATCCAAACCCTGCCACCAGCTATTGATTTAATATCTTCATAAGGCTGTGATCTTGAATCAGACACAAAAGTAATAAACCGATCGTATGCCCCAGCTCCCCAACTTTCAAAAATTTTGTCTAAATCATCATCAATTTTTTGCAATGGATCCCATCCAGCATACTTGGATGTGACAACACCATCAAAATTAACTCCAATATAATCCATCGCATTCTCAAGTGTTGGTAAGGCAATTGCAACTCCAATTGATCCAGTAATAGTTGTTGGTTCAGCAAAAATATAATCTGCAGGTGTTGAAATATACACTCCACCAGAAGCTGCATAATCACCCATTGATACAACAACTTTTAAACCCTTTCTTTTTGCTGCAAATAATTCATCTCGCATCATCTCACTAGCAATGATTGATCCGCCTGGACTATTGACACGGAAAACGATAGCTTTTGTATTTTCATTTTCATGTGCTTTTCTAATTTGCTTAACAATACCATTTGCGCCAGCAACACCAGGAGCAATTTCACCTTCCATAATTACACCTTCTGCAGTAATAACTGCTATTTCATTCTCGCTGTCTTCTTCTAAATCTTTTTCTAGCTGATCTGCATATTCTTGATATGAAATATATTTATAAGTAGTGGTATCGGCATCTTCATCTTCTCCAAAATTTTCAATCATATATTGACGAAACTCAGGAAATGATTTTGTGCCATTAATGATATTTTTAGATGTTGCAAATTCTATATTCATCATTGCAGCCTCTCCAAAAAAACCAATATAATTATCAGCAAAGTACTGAATCTCTTCGGCAGTAATCCCCCGACTTTCCGACATTAGACTTTTGTATTCATTCCAAATAGGCTCAAGAATAGCAGTTCTTTGCAATCTATCATTTTCCGACATGTTAGTTCGAGTATTGCCTTCAACCGCAGACTTAAAGTCACCTTGTGAGTAATTATTAAAATTAATTTTTAGATTCTCGTAGAGTTCTTTATTGTATTGGCGCATCCCTCCAAGGCCAGCAATGCTGATACTGCCAACTGGATGGATCCAGATTTCAGAGGCCTGTGATGCCATTAAATATGACGATGTGGTCATACGATCACCAAATGCAATTACTCTTTTGCCTGAATCCTTAAGTGCTTTTAATTCTTTTGCTATATTAAGCGCAGTTGTAGGCCCAGCAAATCCAGTTCCAGAAAAATCAATTAAAACTGCAGGAATTTCATCATCTGCAGCAATATTCTGAATAAGCTCAATTAAGTCTCTTGTTTGAATTTGATCAGACTCATCATTGGTAATGCTTGCTAAGAAATCATCTGAAAATACTTCCTCATCTACCACAATCCCCTGAGGATCTAGGATGAGGACTCTTCCACTTGGATCTTTGGCATCTGGTCCGGATGCAGTGAAGGCCCCAATAATAATGATGGTTAGAAAAATTAAAACAAATGCTGTTCCAAGGTTCAGCATGACAGTTCTGGCTCTTTCTAGAAAACGACCAAGCCATGAAAAGATTGATTTAAGTGTACTCATAATAAAATAACTCCAAATTTAAATAATTAAAAAACCAAACAAAAAAATTAACAACGTAACAATTGCTGAAAAAAGAAAGCTAACAAGGACTATGCCAAGTGAAAATATTAGGGCAGCCACGAGTAACAAGAACGATAATATGGCTGTCAGCAATATTAGTAAAAAGGCAAAAGATTTAAGTAGAAGAGCTGGTCCACAAACAACTACAAAGACCCCTAAAACAATAATTAAACTTAAAACAACCATCAGGACTCCTCAAAAATGAAAATTTGCTCAAGCTCAACATTGAAATATCTGGTCATCTTGATAACTAATTTTAGGGATGGATCAAACTTTCCAGTTTCAATTGAGTTAATAGTTTGCCTGCTGACCTTAAGAATAGCAGCAAGTTCATCCTGACTTATTTTCTTATCTTGCCTTAAAACTTTGAGATTATTCTTCATTACTCGGCAATGTATTTTCTATAAAAATAATAAGCCCCTACGACAGTACCAGCTGTAAAGGCTAGAAAAAACTCGTAGAAGTTGGGATGGTAATTAAAATAGGGGGAGAAGATGGATAACAGTGATCCAAAGACAAGAAAGCCATAGGCGCCACCAGCAAATGTTGCATTATGATAGCTTTTAAAAAAGTCATCTTGTGCAGAGTAAAACTTATGATAGAAATAAGCCCCGAGCAAGAAAAGGTCTATCATCACGATCCTAAGAATTAGTAGCCATGGCTCTGATATCAAAGGCTCTGCAAGCGGCGCATCTCCCAAGAAACCAATGTGACTTAGATGCACTCCCAATAAAACTGCACCTAGGATGAATGAAGTGAAGGATCTTAAATAGTTCTTTTTATCTTCTTTATTTAACGATGAGATTTCAATCCACATCCCTTTTTGTACAATCTTTGCCATTATAAATACCTAAACACAAACTAAATAGTTAAAACAAGTTTCAAATGATATGTAAAGTTTATTTGACTGTCAAGTCTACTTTACATTTAAGAATTCTCTAGCTGTGTAGACTCCTACAAAAAAAAGAGCAACTATTAAGATGAGTTCAAGCCAGCTCAATGCACTTGGATTAGGTAGCCCAAAAACAATCAAGCAGGACATCATAAAATATATTAGGACAATAAAACCAAAGATTTGAAAAAGCCTTGCAGTCGGGTTTAACCATGCTCGATAAGTGAAAATTAAAAGCGGTGCTGACCAGATTAATATTCCAATCCATGGAGTACCTATTATTAAGCTATGCACTAAATGCGTTAGCAACAATGCACATGATAGCCCAATAAAAATTTTTCTAAGAGCCATTAGATTGAGATTGCATGATAAGTGTAGCTATTCTTGCTCCTGTTTCACTGGCTACATTATATTCATCTGTGGTTAGGTTAGGAGAGCCTCCAGTATTTGCAACATGAGATGGCCCATAAGGAGTTCCTCCACTCATGGTGGTATGGAGAGATTTAATGGAATAAGGAGAGCCTACAAAAACCATCCCTTGGTGCAATAAATAGGTCATTAGATTAAATAAAGTTATTTCTTGTCCACCATGTTGAGATCCAGTTGAAGTAAAAACACATCCAAATTTATTTTCCAGCTCATTGTTAGACCACAAGTCTCCTGTTGAATCCAAAAAATATTTCATTGGCGCAGCCATTGATCCAAATCTAGTGGGTGACCCAAGCGCTAATCCCGAGCAGTTAACCAAATCATCTTTTGTGCAGAATATTTCACCTTCTTTAGGAATATTGGGTTCACTAGCCTCTGAAGTAGCTGATACTTTTGGCACTGTTCTTATTCTAGTTTGCAGCCCTCTTTTTTCTGCGCCATCTGCAATAGCATGCGCAAGATTTTTAACAGCCCCTGTTGCAGAATAGAATAGAATTAGCAGGTATTTTTCATGCATAATAGTTGTCATTTTGCCATACTATAAATCATGAAACTTAAATTAACATTACCTTTGCTGTGTCTTTTTCTTTTCTCATGTGAAAAGGGTGACATTGAATTATTTGATGCAAGACCAATTTTTTCATCAGAATTTTCAGGTAATTGGATTTTAGTTAATTATTGGGCTGATTGGTGCCCACCATGCATTAAGGAGATACCAGAAATCGCCGCTTTTGCTGATACTTATCCAGAAGTTAAAGTCTTCGCATTTAATTTTGATCGATTAGATGATGAAGACTTGAGGCCGCAAATAAAAAAATTTGGTATTAGTTATCCTTCTTTGATTACGCATCCCAAATCAATTTGGGGTATAGAAACGCCCAAAACACTTCCAGCGACTTATTTTATTTCACCTGAAGGAGAGGTTGTTTTTACCAGCCTAAAACCACAGGATATGATAAGCCTGTCCAAAGTTTACAAACAGTTAAAGGATAGAGGTTAGAAAGTTTTCTCTCAATAAAGATTCAGGATTCACTTTATTTCCATCAAAATAAATTGTCCAATGGAGATGAGGGCCTGTGACTCTTCCAGTTGCACCAACCAAGCCTATTTCATGAGATTGCTCAACCACATCTCCTAATTTAACTTTAACATCGCTCATGTGAGCATATGATGAAAATAAACCATAACCATGATCAAGAATGAGCGTATGTCCTGTGTAGAAAAAATCACCAATTAAAACAACTTGACCCTTGAGTGGTGCAACAATTAGTGTTCCAGATTTACCTCCTAGATCAAGAGCAAGATGAGCTGATCTTGGAAGGCCATTAATAAATCTCTGTTTACCAAAGGGAGAGGTAATAATGCCAGGAACTGGCTTAATAAAATTAAAAGATGGCGTAATTTCAGTGGTGGAGACACTCAATGCTTTTTTAATTAATAATGCTTCGTTGTTTGCTCTGAGCTGATCAGACTTACTCAGAGTTACCTTGCTTTGATCTGATATTGTAATGTGAGATTCACCAAAATTTACTGCAGCAACCTTTACATCAAGATGATGGCGTTTTATGACATGATCCTTTTTTACGAATGGCAAGCTTACCAATTGTCTCAAACCATTTGAGCTCTTAAAAATAAGTCTGTTTTTTTCAATAGAGGCTGGCGCTGGTATAGATATAATTTCTCCACTGTTTCCTATTATTTTTTCATTGGAAAATAGGCACAAAGAGAACAAACTCATTACTAAAAAACATAGATTAAACTTAATTTGACTTAGTAACATTTGCCTCAAAAGTTCCCTTGGCTAGCCTTGCGCTGATTTTACTGCCAGCAGATAGTTGTTTTGATGATTTTACAGCCTTGCCTTTTTCATCCATAACAATTGCATATCCTCTTTCAAGAACAGCAATTGGGCTAACAGCTTGAATCTTGGTTTCAAGATTTTCAAGATAAAACCTTCTTTTTTTAAGAGAATTCTCAAAACCATATTTTAAAGTTTGCAGTCTAGCTGTTAACAGATCTTCATTTCTTTCAAAGCGTCTTAATCCAGAAGATTGTAAAAATTGATTTTTTGTAATTTGCAGGCTTTGTAAAGCCAATCCTAATGTTTGCTTAATCGAGGAAGATATGCGAATCTCAAAATTATCTAAAGACTGTGATTGCTCCTTTAAATGTGTAGAGGGACTTTTTAAATTTTGTGATGCATAGGAAATTTGTTGCTTCTTTTCATTTAATTTTCTTTCGATTAAATAACTCATTGAGGACTTGGTTTCATCAAGTTTATCGCTCAAATTAAAAAAATATTCTGTTGCCAATTCAGCTGCAGCTGTTGGAGTCGGTGCTCTTAAATCTGCCACAAAATCAGTTATTGTAAAATCTATTTCATGTCCAATACCTGAGATTATTGGAAGAGGGAAGTCAAATATTTCTCTTGCTAGACTTTCGTTATTAAAAGCCCACAGATCCTCAATTGATCCGCCGCCGCGGCAAATAAGAATTAAATCAAACGCATTGGCATTGTTTAAATTATTGTAATTCAGCACTGATTGTAATGCGGAGATAATTGTTCTTGGAGCTGAATCACCCTGAACAGTTGCTGGAATTAAACTTACTTGGCTAACCGGAGCTCTCCTCTCAATGGTTGAAAGTATATCTTGCAAAGCTGCTGTTGATTCAGAGGTAATTACGCCAATATGTTTGGGTTGTTCTGGGATAGATTTTTTTATTTCTTGAGCAAACAAGCCCTCAGCGTCAAGTTTTTTCTTTAATTCTTCAAACTGCTGCATTAGATTTCCAGCACCAGCAGGCTGCATTGTGCTAACTATCAACTGATAATCACCGCGAGGTGCATATAAGCTCACCTGTCCCCTTAAAATGCATTGATCCCCATTGTGTGGTTGAAAGTTCAATCTAGAATTTGCATTTCTAAACATTGCACAGCGCACTGCTCCATCTTCATCTTTTAACGTAAAATAAATATGCCCAGATGATGGTCGCGCAATATTAGAAATTTCGCCGAGCACAGATATACCCCTAAAATTATTTTCTAGAAGTTTTTTAGCTTGCTGATTAAGCTCCCCAACAGAGATAATTTCTTCGCCTTGATCTACAATGTCTGCACACATAAAAGCAGTATATATTGATGCCATCACAATTAAAGTCAGTTAAAAATTTTTTTATCTTGATGCTGGGAGCTGGATTAATTGGATTGGCTCCATTGTTTGTCAGGTGGAGCGAGCTTTCTCCATCTTGGACTTTATTTTATAGAATGTTTTTAGCCTTACCCTTTTTAGCTGCAATCAATCTCTACTTTAATCGATCTAACGCTTTTAGACTTAAAAATAAAAAAAATCTTATGCTTTCATTTATAGCAGCATTTGCCTTTGCCTGTGATATGAGTGCTTGGCATTGGAGTCTTCAATTTACCTCAGTTGCTAATTCAACAATTATGGTTAATACAGCACCAATTTATATGGTTTTGATAGGCGTCCTTATTTTTAAAGAGCCCATCTCAAGGCAGTTTATTATTTCATTTGCTTTGACCTATGTAGGAGTCATCGGTTTAGTCTATTTCTCAAACTCCATTACTGAAAGTGGCTTATTTGGAGATCTGCTTGCTCTTGCTGCAGCACTTTTATATGCAACATACTTATTAATAATTTCACGACTAGGCACAGAAAGCTCAATTAACATTATTTTTTATACAACATTTTTTACTGCATTGTTTTCACTAATCTTTGCATTATTTGAGTCTAGAGATTTTCTTCCATCTTCGCTTGATCAATTTTATAACTTATTAATTATGGCAATCTTATGTCAGTTAGGAGGGCAGTTCTTTATAACTTTTAGCTTGCCTAAATTAACGGCTTCCTTTGGATCGATTGGACTCTTGATGCAGCCAATCATTGCAACTATATTTGGAGCTCTGGTCTTTTATGAGTTTCTAAATTTCACACAATTAGGTTTTGTGATGATTGCATTAATTGGGATATATTTTGCTAGACTGGAAATAAGTTCACAAAAGGAGAGGACAGTTGAAATACAAAACTAAAGCGCAAGAACTTGGATTTTTATCTAGGGATTATGCGGTGGCTAAAGATAAAAAGAACTGGCTTGCATTGTTCGATCAAAATGCAGTTGTTCAAGATCCAATTGGAGTAAGTCCATTAGATCCTGGAGGGGAGGGCCACATTGGAATTGAGGCGATTGAAAAATTTTATGACACAGTGATAGCAAATGGTAATATTGAATTCAATATTATTGAGTCAATTCCCTGTGCAAATGAATGCGCTAATTATGCTCAAATTATAAATCTTGTTGGCGATATCAAAATAGAAACTCAAATGATTGTAATTTATCGCATTAATGCGGATGAAAAAATTGAGTCATTGCGTGCGTTTTGGGATTATAAAAAAATGGAAGAGCAACTCAACTCATTGCTTTCGTAGTAAAAAAAATCTATCAGTATCAGGAGTCAACTCACATGTCAGAATTTACCGGAAAAACAGCGATTATCAGCGGAGGAGCTGAGGGCATTGGTCTTTCTATTGCTCAAGCTCTAGGAGCTGAGAAAATGAATATTGTGTTAGCTGATATTGATCAGACTAATCTTGAAAAAGCAGGAAATGATTTAGCGGCAGCAGGTATCCCTGTTCTCACGGTCGCGTTAGACGTTTCCCAAGAAGAGCAATGGCATGAAGTGGCAAATCAAGCAATCAATATGTTTGGAAAAATTCATATGATTGTAAATAATGCTGGAATTGGTGGTGATACTGGACCAATTGAAAACCAAGATCAACAAGGATGGCAATGGGCCTTAGATGTAAATTTAATGGGAGTGGTGTTTGGAGCCAAAGTCATGACCCCATATATAAAGTCTCATGGTGAAGGAGGGTGGATTGTGAATGTTGCCTCCATGGCAGGTATGGGAGGAATTCCCTATTTGGGAGCATATACTGCGACAAAAGCTGCCGTCGTGGCTTTGTCTGAAAGTTGGGCAGGTGAGCTTGAGCCTAGCGGCATCCATGTCTCTGTTTTATGTCCTGCATTCGTTCAAACCAGGATTCATGAGTCAGGAAGAAATCGGCAAAAAAAATACCAATCTAAAAATTCCAACCCAGCAGAAACAAGCCTTCTAACAGACCTTGCCAAAGAAAAGGTGGAGAAAGGTATTGAGGTGTCGATTGTAGGTAAAAGGGTTGTTGAGGCTCTTCATGACGGAGAGTTTTATATTTTTACACATCCTAATTATTACTCACTTGCAAAACAGCGAGCTGAAATGATTGATCAAGCATTTAATAAATCTGCTCAAAGTCCATTACTTAAACATATTGTTAATCAAGAAATAGAGATGCCTTAAATCTATTTTGCAATCGTATTACCTTCAACAAAATAAAAGTTGGATAAGGCTAAAATGCCCTATATAATTCAATCCTTAATTAAGAAGATATCTTCTTCAGTTATGGGTGATTAGCTCAGTTGGGAGAGCATCTCGTTTACACCGAGAGGGTCGGCAGTTCGAGCCTGTCATCACCCACCAAATATCCAAAAAAAAAGCCCGGAAAATTCCGGGCTTTTTGTATCTTTTAGAAAGATTATTTATTTGAGTCGCTAACAGCAGCAGACCAAATAACAATACCGAATAGGATTTTGTTAATAAAGTCAGCTAAGTTATAGATTAGGTTTAAAGCTCCTTCATCTACTCCACCTGCTAAATATCCCATGAAATAACCAACAGGATAAACAGCCCAACCAACAATAATAATCCACATCATGGTGTTATATGCAGTTTGGACAGCAGCATTACCAGATGCATTTTTTGCTTGTGCGCCTTCACCAGCCCATAAGGTATGGATCATGTAGAACCAAGCAAGACACCCAATAATAAATGCAGGCATAGCGGCCATTATTCCCGCTTCACCCATGTAGCCAAAGACTAACATTACCAATGATCCTAAAAATAATTTGTAGAACAATGAAGCAGCAACATCTGTTACGGCTCTAAGAATTAAATAGAACTCTACAATTAACAATGGAACAGTTAACAACCAGTCAATGTATCTAAATACGGTTGGAGACGTTCCAGTATCTACCCAAACACCTCTCATATATAGATAGTGCCAAAGTGCGATACCAGTAACCAAACCTGATACAGTTAACGAAGTTCTCCATTTTGCGCTTACGTTATCTCTTTCAAGAAAGAAGAAAACTGTTGCTGCAAGCAAAGCTGCAGTAACAAGCCAGAAAGAAACCCCAACATAATCATTAGGATCAAGGTCTCCAGCAGCAAAAGTAGGAACAGCCATTACACCAGCTAAAAGCATAAGTAATTTCATTTGATACTCCTTTTTTATTAATAAAAATACTCTCCCCCATGGACAGTCCAGTTAGCATATCAAAAATTCAACTTCTGCGTAAATTTTTTGATAGTAAATAAATAAAAATTATTTGACAAAATTTCAACAAAAAGGTACATAAAATAAGTTGCAGAAATATTAAAAAAAGCTATCATTCACAAGCGTTCGCGGTCCGGTAGTTCAATCTGGTTAGAACGCCGCCCTGTCACGGCGGAGGTTGCGAGTTCGAGTCTCGTCCGGATCGCCATTTATATTAGATATGAGCAGCGAAATAGTAATTATAATTATCAACCTTCTGATTGTAGGCATCATTTTTACTCATCTTATCTTGACAACTCCAGTGATATTTAAGACCTTAGATGAAAACGCTTCCTCAGAATTTCTGCGTACAATATTTCCACGTTACTATTTATTGATCTTCTTATTGTCGTTGCCCCCTGTTGGTATTCTTTATTTTCAAGATCTAGTATTGAGTTGGTGGCTAGGGTTAAATTTATCCTTACATGCGCTAGCAGGATTAATTGCCATTCCATTAACAAATGCGTCTAGAGATAGAGGCTGGGATAGAACGTTTTCCTTTCTTCATGGGTTTAGTGTTTACTGCACCGTAGTTATCCTAGCTCTTGGTTTCATTCAGTTTTTTATTACAATCAATTAGCTGCTTTGCATAAAAAGTTACATTTGCAAACCAAAGTTTGCATTCAATGCAATCGGTCATTCGCATGGAGAAAAAAGTGGGAGCGATCTTGGGATGAGGTTAAATTTTGCAGTATAAAATGCAAAACTGACTTTAAAAAAAAATAAAAGTAATGCTTGAACTTAAAAATTTCAACACCATATTGATTTCAAGGGGATTAAATAACTATGGCCAGATCTAAAACAAAATCTTTTCAAACTGAAACCAAACAACTTTTACAGTTAATGATTCATTCCTTGTATTCAAACAAGGAAATATTTCTTAGGGAACTTGTTTCCAATTCATCAGATGCTCTTGATAAGTTGCGATTCAATGCAATTGAAGATAATAAGTTACTAGAAGGTGATGCTGAGTTAAAGATAAATATTAACCTGAACTCACAAAATAATACTGTTACGATTTCAGACAATGGAATTGGTATGACGGAAGAGGAAATTATTGAGAATATTGGCACGATTGCTAAATCTGGTACAGCACAGTTCTTGTCTGAGATGACTGGGGATAAGAAAAAAGATTCCAATCTTATTGGTCAATTTGGAGTTGGTTTTTACTCTGTATTTATGGTTGCTGAGAAAGTATCCGTCCACTCTAGATCTGCTCTAGCTAAAGCTGAAGATGCTGTCATGTGGGAAAGTTCCGGTGAAGACACTTATCAACTATCGAATATTCCAAAAGAAGATAGGGGAACAAAAATAACGATTCATCTTAACGAAGACAATAAGGAATTTTCGGAATTAATGCGTGTTAAATTTCTACTCCAAAAATATTCACAGTACATCAACTTTCCTCTTATATTAAATCCTGAAGAAGGTGAGTCTGAGACAATAAATGACTCTGAGGCAATATGGTTAAAATCAAAGAGATCTGTAAAAGATGATGAATATAAAGAGTTCTACAAGTTTATTTCTTATGATTCAAATGATCCATTAAAGTGGATTCACAACAAAGTTGAAGGCAAGCAAGAATATTCAAGCTTGCTTTTTATTCCTGAAAAATCTCCCTATGATCTTTGGAACAGAGATACACCGCGGGGCATTAAACTCTTCATTCAGAGAGTATTTATCATGGATGATGCTGCCCATTTCCTTCCTTTATATCTCCGTTTTATTAAAGGCGTGGTTGATTCCAGCGATCTTCCTCTAAATGTTTCAAGAGAAATATTGCAAGATCATCCCCTTGTAGATTCGATAAAGAAAGGCTTAACGAAGAGAGTGCTTGATACCTTGAAGAAAATGCAAAAAGATCAGCCCGAGGATTATCAGACATTCTGGAAAGAATTTGGTCTGGTTATTAAAGAGGGTCCAGCAGAAGATTATGAAAATGCTGAATCAATTGCTGAATTATTCTTATTTGCAAGTACTGCAAATGATGGAAGCAATGTTGAAACGACACTTGATCAATACATTGAGCGCATGAATGCAGATGATGAAAAAATTTATTACTCCATAGCTGATACGTATGAGGCTGCTGCAAATTCACCTCATATTGAACACTTAAAAGCAAACGATACCGAAGTTTTAATTTTAACTGATAGGATTGACGAGTGGCTAATGACTACTCTGATGCAATACAAAGGCAAATCCTTGATTAATATTGCCAAAGAAGAATTGGACGAAAGCGCAAAAAAACCAAGAGTTACCAAGGAAAAACAGGAAGTTATTGATAAGATGAAAAAATCATTAGATTCAAGAGTGTCAGATGTTATCCCAAGCTCTCGATTGGTTGATTCTGCTGCTTGTTTGGTCTTATCAAAAGATGAACCTGGTGCGCAGCTAAAAAGAATATTGGAAGCTTCTGGTCAAACATTTGAAGAATCAAAACCTGTGTTCGAAGTTAATTTAAAGCATAAACTTATTAAAAAGTTAAGCTCAATGTCAGGTAAAGAATTTACTAATTTTTCTCAGTTCTTGTTTGACTATGCTGTAATTGCTGAGGGTGGCTCACCAAAAGATCCTGCTAAATATCTAAGACAGCTAGATAAATATTTAGGATAAATGTCAGATAATAAAAAGGTTGCAGTTCTTGGTGGTGGCAGCTTTGGTACTGTTCTTGCCAATTTAGCAGCCTCCAATGGTTTTGAAGTAAAATTGTGGGTTCGTGACGCAGATCAAGCGTTAAGAATTAATTCTGAAGGCGCAAATACAACTTATCACCCTGAATTAAAGTTATCCGATAACATTACTGCTTCTGAGGATCTTGGCTCTGTTGTCATGGATGCCAGATATGTATTAGTTGCAACTCCAAGTATTATATTTGAGGAGGTTATAACAAGGTTAGAGCCATTGATAAGTTCTGCGTCAGCTGTAATTTCTTGCACAAAAGGAATTAAAGCTGAGCCATTTAGAACAATGACGGACATTATTCACCAACACTTGGGGCATATTATCAACAACAAGATAGGTGTTCTGAGCGGTCCTAATTTAGCTAAAGAAATTGCTGATGAGAAAATAGCTGGTACCGTTATTGCATCAAAAAATGAAGCTATTAATGTGGATATAAAATCCATATTGTCTTCTGATACATTTAAAGTTTTCTCGAGCCAAGATATTCAAGGAGTTGAGTTGGCTGGAGCTTTAAAAAATATTTATGCCATTTGTTGTGGTATTGCTCATGCTAAATCAGTAGGAGAAAATGCCTTGGGATTTATTGTTACTAGAAGTATGGCAGAGATGAGTAGATTTGCTGTAGCCAAGGGTGCAAACCCAATTACCTTTTTAGGTTTAGCAGGTATGGGCGATTTAATGGCAACATGTACATCAAGACTATCAAGGAATTTTCAGTTAGGTGAACTCATTGCGAAGGATATTTCTTTATTGGATGCAAAAGATCAAGTTGGACAAGTTGCTGAAGGCGCAAGAACACTTGAAGTGGTTTATCATGAAGCAATTAAGATGAATGTTAGCATGCCGCTGGTAAGTTCGTTGTACAAAATTTTGTACTCTGATTTCTCATCAGACGAATTAATCCAAGATTTGCTCGATCACCCCAATGAAGTTGATGTAGAATTTACTTATAAGGAAAATCATTATGAATGACATTAATAAAGACGAGCTATTAGATATAAATAAGTGGAAACGATTTTTTTTCATGGTCATATATTCGTTTGCAATTAATGGCGTTGTAGGAATTTTGATCATAATTGCCGCAGTTCAATTTTTTTTCTATTTATTCACATCTAAAATCAATAATCAGCTTCAGTCCGCTAATAATTGGTTACATGGCTTTTTTAGTGATTCTTTAAATTTTCTAAGCTTTAATACTGATGCTAAACCTTGGCCTTTTAATGACAAGGCTGAAGAGCCAGAGTCTGCTGAAGAAGTTGATGTTGTTGAAGTTGTTTCTGAGGAAGTTAATTTAGATGATAACCAGCCTGAGCAAACTACACCTTAAGTAAAGATAAGAATTCTGCCCTGACTTCAGGATGCGCTTTAAAACTCCCTCCGAGCCTGCTTGTAATTGTTGAACTGCCGGTATCTTCAACCCCTCTTGACTTAACACAATAATGTTGAGCATCCACCATAACAGCTACATTTTCAGTATCTAAAATAAAGGCTAGCGCATGATATATTTGCTCGGTTAAACGCTCTTGAATCTGGGGTCTCTTAGAAAAGTATTCAACAATACGATTAATTTTTGATAAACCTAGAACATTTTTCTTAGGTACATATGCAACCGTGGCGAGACCATCAATAACAACAAAATGATGTTCGCAATTAGATTGAACAGAAATGTTTCTCTCTACAATCATTTCATTGTAATTCATCTTATTCTCAACAACAGTTGCCTTGGGAAATGCATCGTAATCAAGTCCCCAAAAGATTTCATTGACATACATTTTAGCCACGCGTTTTGGAGTATCCATTAAGCTATCATCTTTTAAATCAAGCCCTAATGTTCCAACGATCTCATCAAAATGACCTTCAATCTTGTCAATTTTTTCTTTACGGGATAAGCCGTTATCAATTACAGGTGTCTCCACCCCAACTGATACTAAATATTCATGTACCTTTTGCCCTAGAGCGGGGTCAGTTTTTGTTTTGTCATATGACATGTACCTTTTCTCCTTCCTTACACGGATATATTATTAGTTTAAGGTATGTCCTAACACTTTGTCCTGTAATTTTATGAATTTATTCATCGTTTAGTTTTTCATGTGAGGGCAAGTTGCCTAAAAAAATTCTTTGTAAGGTAGCGTTGATTCTAGGTAAAATTTTTCATTGTTTAGCTTATTTGTAATTTTATTGGGCTCAACCTCAAAATTGTTTAGACCATCTATGACATTTTCACCAAAAATATATCTAGACTTGATATCACCTTGAAGTATCTTATTTTTAGTTTCAAGCAATTGATTGCTAATACTTTCATTTTCTGCATGATATTTTTTTAATTGTTCAGATGTATATTTAGTTTTTAACAGTGACATTGTTTTTGTTGGCGAGGCAACTAAAGCTGTGCCATTATTACCTCCAAAGCCTTTTGCATTTAAAACCGCAAAATCAAAATCACCGTCTTCAAACTCTAGGTTTTCTAACAAAAAACTTACATTTTCAGAATATACATTATCTGCAATTTTGGGTATTGAAGTTATGCCTGGAATTAAATTATTCTTCCAACTGCCCAAGGTACTAATCATCTGATCGCCTCCTGCAGCTGCAAGAGAATGCCCAAGATAGGATTTTATAGCAGTTACAGGCAAAGACTGAATGCCAAATGCTTTTGATATACTCGAAATAATATGGGATTCGCTTTCTCTGTTTTGCGGAGTGCTTGTTCCATGCGCATGAAAAAAAGTTTTACTGAGCGCGATTTCACCAAAATGCTTATTAATCTCATGCATTGCTTTTCCAACTGTTAAATAATTTCCAGCGCCAGGTCCAGAGATTGATTTTTTATAGCCATCAGCATGAATGTGACTAGACAATGCAGCACCATGAATGTTCAGGCCAAGTTCAAGAGCAAGATTATCAGCCATTAAAACTACAAACTGAGCAGATTCACCTAAGCTCATTCCAATATTGTCCCCAAAGGGTCTGCATATTTTGCGATGATTGGGGTGAGCACAATCCTCACCGAGTTTTTCTTGAAGTTTTATTAGGTTTACATCTTCCGCCAAACCTTTAGTTGCAGAAAACGCTTCATAGATTTCAGGAACAATCCCAGATTCAGAAGCTCCAACCACACTTATTAAAGATTCTCCAGATTGGATCATGGAAATTCCCAATTTTAAATTGTATTGAAAAGTTGCACATGCCCCAGTATATGAACCAGTTGAACCCATGCTTCCTAGAACATAAGCATGCCCAAAGTCTGCACTACCTTCTCCTAATGACATAGCCATGTGTTTACTGGTAATCCTAGAATCTGCCAAAGGTGCTTGAAACATTCCTCCCATACCATATTTATCAGCTTGAGCAACAGCACAGCCAGAGACGCATGAAATTTTTTCCCTAGGAACTTTTTGAAGAATTTCTTCCCATGGTAAACCAAGACTCATCACAGCATCAGACAATCCAAAAATGGTCATCGCAAGACCTCTAGGATGCTGCCTTGAATTATAGGTATCAGCAGGGTTAAAGCCCGAGGGCAGTTGTCCCCCAGCTAGGGTAGGTAACTTCGGAGATCTAAAATTATGATTGTCAAAAAAATCTTCATCGATGGTTCTGATTAGAGTTTTTTGTAATATTTTCTCTTTAGAGTCTGTTCCCATGAGGCAGCCAAGACTTTGTAATACTTCTGCTTGTTTTTCTTTGGTGATGCTGTCGAACAGTATTCTTTGATGTGAAAAATCAAAAATAGATCGACCAGCTGCATTTATTCCTCCGTAACCAACAATTAATGGAAGGCTAGACATATTAAATTAATTTTTGAGCAGCCAATAAGGTATTAAAAATCAAAGTGTTAATAGTCATTGGTCCAACTCCTCCAGGAACAGGAGTGTGAGCAGAAGCAATGGAATCAATACCTTCAAGATCTATGTCCCCACATTTTTCTACTGGATGATAGCCCGCATCAATAACTACAGCGCTATCTTTAATCCAATCTTTTTGTATTAAGCGAGGAACGCCAACGGCTCCAACTAAAATATCAGCTTTTTTGATGTGATCTTTTAGATTTTTAGTTTTTGAATGACATATTGTGACTGTTGCATTTTTATTTAGCAGCATCATCGCCATGGGCTTACCAAGTATTGGACTTCTACCAATAACAACTGCATTCTTGCCTGAAATTTCAATCTTATAATGATCTAGGATTCGCATTATTCCAGCTGGAGTACATGATCCATATGCATCTTCTCCCATAGTCATTTGGCCGAATCCAATACAAGTCACCCCATCAACATCTTTTTCAACATTTATACTATCAAAACATTTACGTTCATCAATTTGTGAAGGGACAGGATGCTGTAATAAAATCCCATGTATCTTCGAATCATTGTTCAGCTTTTCAATGACTTTGAGAAGTTCTTGTGTAGTCGTATCTTTGCTAAGCTCAACCGCAATTGATTCCATGCCGAGCCTTGCGCAGGCATTTTGTTTCATCTTTACATACGTAGCAGAAGCGGGATCTACTCCAACTAAAATTGTAGCAAGAGTGGGGGTTATACCGTTTTCTTTTAATTTTGAGACGCTTAATTTGATATCTTCCTCAGCTAATTGAGCCAAGGCTTTTCCGTCTAAGATTTTTGATGGCATTAGTATATTTTCCCACCATTAAATTTTTATGCAATGGAGATTGATTATTTAACCTTAAAACTTTAAGATCACTCGTCTCGGGGTATAGCGCAGTCTGGTAGCGCACTCGCTTTGGGAGCGAGTGGTCGTAAGTTCGAATCTTACTACCCCGACCAGTGCGCCTGTAGCTCAGCTGGATAGAGCAACGGTTTTCTAAACCGTGGGTCAGGAGTTCGAATCTCTTCAGGCGCGCCACTTAATTTAAAAAATGTTTTTTATTTTTTCTACAAGCCTCACAATCATTTCATTGATCCTCACTCAAGCTTTGCACCAAAAAGGAGTCAGGGCGACATGCCTATTGTTAATACTAATTAATCTAATATCCCTTGGTTTTTATTTATTTCTAGATTTTCTATCTGGTGATGGAATTAATGATGCAGTTTTGTATCATTTTTATTTTGGTATTACTGGCTTTGGAATTTATGATTACATCGCACCAATTATCTTGCTAGCAACCTATATATTTATTTGTTTTTTATTAATTTCTACTTTTTACATCAAAGATTTTAAGAGTAAAAATTTCATTCTTTCTTTTTACCATGCATTGCCTATTTTTCTAATATCCAGCCTTGCACTAAATCCATTCTTTCAAGATTTGCATAAACTGTATTTTAAAAGTGGTACAGATAATTTAAAAGTTGAAGCCTCTAATCAAAACTTCTTTGTTAGAGCAAACGATCATACATTCTTAAATAAAAAGAAAAATATTATTTATTTGTATCTGGAGCAATTTGAAAGAACATATTTTGATGAATCAATTTTCCCAGGCTTAACTCCAAACTTAAAAAGACTTGAAGCGGAGGCTGTAAGTTTTTCGAATATTCATTCACCACAATCAACTAATTGGACTATTGCTGGCATGGTTGCATCTCAATGTGGAATTCCATTACTTGTTCCTAACTATAGAGGAAATTCAATGTCAGGAATGGATCTATTTCTTCCATTAGCTAATTGCTTGGGAGACATTTTGACCAAACATCAATATGACTTAAATTATCTTGGAGGTTCCAATCTTGATTTTGGAGGCAAGGGTAAATTTTATTACTCTCATGGGTTTAAGACTGTTGAGGGCTTGCAAACACTTCATAAAAACGCAAGTAATTCATCATTATCTCCATGGGGCCTTTATGATGATGACCTTTATAAAGCTCTAACAGAGAGATATAACAAACTGAATGGGAACGAGAATCCATTTGGAATTTTTGCTTTAACTTTAGATACTCATCATCCTGATGGCTACATCCCTAGTTCATGCAAAGGGTTAATTTATCAAGACGGAAAAAATCCCATCTTAAATGCTGTTCACTGCGCTGATCAGTTAGCTGGAAAATTTATAGATAAACTTAAGTTAAGCTCGGCATATGCTAATACCACTCTTGTTGTAACTTCTGATCATCTGGCACTAAAAAATTCAGCCACTTCAATGCTTGAGATGGGCGATAGAAAAAACTTATTTTTAATTTTTGATCAAGATATTAACCCAAAGAAAATTTCTAAGCCTGGTACTGTTTTTGATATAGCACCTACGGTTCTTAGTGCTATGGGATCTCACACAAAAGGTTTAGGTTTTGGAAGAAATTTATTTTTTGAATCCAGTTTAATTGAGAGTCATTTGTCAATGAAAAGTATTGTTGAGTCTTATAAAAAAGATATTTTATCGCTGTGGTCTTTTCCGCAGATTAATAATAATTTTGAGGTAGATCTTAAGAGTAAAGTTATAAATTTTGGCTCGAGACAAATCAAGTTGCCGACATTAATTCTGATCAATGATGAATTTGATATAGAGGAGATGAGATTTGATTTCTACTTTTCAAATCCTCTTATCAATGAGGTTAGATCAATTAAAAAAAGTAAAAATCTTATCTGGATCGATCAATGCGAGATAATTTTAGAGTTCATGAAGGTTGATTTAGCGCTTGATGAAATTCAATATTGTTCATATATGTTTCGAAAAAGCGATGGAAATTATTTGATCAATGATCTACAAAGAGAGACTTTAGATCACAATGCAATTGATTTATTTTTTTATAATCGTTAGTCAAAATATTTATAATAAAAACAAATGAAAAATCAAGAGTATAAAATTGCTGCATTTTACCAATTCACTCCAATGGTGAATTTGCAAGAATTACAATCTAATCTTAGAAAACTCTTGGAGTCTTTGTCAGTGAAAGGGACCATTCTTCTAGCAACAGAGGGAATAAATGGAACAGTGGCTGGATCAAATAAGTCAATGGATGAATTTAAACTTTTTTTGCAGAAAAAAAAATTACTTAATGAATCAAACTTTAAGATTTCATTTGCTTCAATAGAGCCATTTCCAAGATTAAAAATTAAAATAAAAGATGAAATAGTAAGTATTGGAAATAAAAAAGCTGATCCCCTGGCTCAAGTGGGAGATTATGTCGAGCCAGAAGATTGGAATAGGTTAATTAATAGAAAAGATGTTTTGGTAATTGATACTCGCAATACTTATGAAAATGCAATAGGCAGCTTCAAGAACTCAATTCAGCCACAAACAACAAATTTCAGAGAATTCCCTGACTGGGTTAATACATTGGATAAGAAAGTAGATAAAAATACTGAAATTGCTATGTTTTGTACTGGAGGAATTCGTTGCGAAAAAGCATCATCACTGATGAAGCAGCAAGGGTTTAAAAATGTTTCACATTTAAGAGGCGGCATTTTAAACTACATTGCAACGGTTCCTGAGCAGGAGTCTCTCTGGCAAGGAGAATGTTTTGTATTTGATGATCGTGTGTCAGTTGATCATAAGTTAAATGTTGGCTCTTATGATATGTGTCATGGATGCAGAATGCCCATAACAGATAATGATAAGCAATCTAAGAAATTTTTAAGAGGTATCAGTTGCCCGAAGTGTTTTGATCGCAAAACTGCCGATCAAAAAAAGCGATATGCCGATAGGCAAAAGCAAATAGACTTAGCAAAAAGCAGGAATCAAAAACATCTTGGATCTCAATTTGAAGTTAAACATAAATGACGAAACCAATACTCTATTCTTTTAGGCGATGTCCATATGCGATGCGCGCAAGAATGTCATTAATTCTATCGACTAGCCAGTGTGAAATTCGAGAAATATTATTAAAACAAAAACCTGTTGAAATGCTAGAAATTTCTCCCAAGGGGACAGTTCCAGTCCTTCAGCTTACAGATAAAATTCTCGATGAAAGCTTAGATATTATAGCTTGGGCAATGAGTAATAACTCGCAAAATATCTATCAATATTCTGATTCAGAATCCAAGGTCAGCAATAAGTTTATTGAGCTGTTTGATTCAAAATTTAAATATCATCTCGACAGATATAAATATGCTTCAAGGTATGATGCTAATCCTCTTGAGCATCGACAGACTTGTTTTGATATTCTGATGAGCTTAGAGGCAGAAATTAGTCCTGCGCCATGGATTTTTGGAACTCAAGTAAGTTTATTGGATATTTCCATTCTTCCATTTATCAGGCAATTTAAAATTGCCAACCCTTCATGGTTCTTTGTACAGGACTTTAAAAAATTGATTAATTTATTAAATACTTTTGAAACAAGTAATTTATTTAAATTAGCAATGGAAAAATATGAAATTTGGGATCCAAAATCTTCTGATAAAATTATTTTTCCTTCGAAGTCTTATAAACCAATTGAATCATAGCTTATTGCAATCCTGTCTAATGCAAGTTTGTAAGCAGCAGTTCTTAAAGTAGGAATATTATTGTCAATTTGGCTTTGCCTAGTTTTTTGATAGGCTTCTCGCATAATATCATCAAGTCCTGAGCGAATTAGATCAATTTCACTAGCTCCTTCAATGAATTGCTCTTTAAATTTCTCTGGCATTTCTTTGCCTGTCATTGTCTCAATTGCAGAGATTAAAGTATCAAATTGATAAGCGTTTCGTCTTTTTTCAAGTCGACCAAATCTAATGTGCCTTAAATTTCTTATCCATTCAAAATAACTAACAGCAACACCGCCAGCATTCGCCATAATATCCGGAATAATAATCACCCCTTTGTTATTTAATATTTGATCTGCTTCATAGGTCACAGGGCCATTTGCAGCCTCAACAATCAATTTAGCTTGAATATTATTGGCATTCTCTTCATCAATTACATTTTCTGTAGCTGCTGGAATTAAAATATCGCACTCAGAGCACAATAACTTTGAAGAATTTTCTACAAACTCACCCTCAGAAAAGCCCTCAAAGGTTCCATTGATACTATAAAAATCTTTTATTTCGGTAACATCTAGCCCATTGGGATTAACTATTGCGCCATTATGCTCTAAGACACTAATAATTTTACAATCATCATCCTCTTGGAGAAACTTTCCAACATGAAATCCAACATTGCCAAATCCCTGGATGATAACTTTTTTATTTTTTAGGCCACCTTTGAAACCTGCTTTAGAAAAATCTTCCTTGTGCCTGAAGAATTCCCTAATAATAAATTGAACGCCGCGACCAGTCGCCTCTGATCTTCCAACAAGACCGCCTTTTTCTGGAGGTTTCCCAGTAACACATGCAAGAGCATTAATATCAGTAGGATAGATTCTTCTGTACTCATCAGCAATCCAAGCCATTTCATTTGCTCCAGTTCCAATATCGGGAGCAGGTACATTTTGGGCAGGATGAATAAGATCTCTTTTAATTAATTCTTGAGCAAATCTCCGTGTAATTTTTTCAATCTCCTCTTTGCTCCAATCTCTTGGATTAATTTTTAATGCACCTTTCGAGCCGCCAAACGGCACTTCAATAATTGCGCATTTATAGGTCATAAGAGCTGCAAGAGCTTCAACCTCTTCCTGAGATGCATTAATATCATATCTAATACCGCCCTTAGCTGGCTCAAAATGCTCTGAGTGAACTGATCTCCAGCCAGTAAAAGTATGGATATGATTTCGAAGCTTTACCCCAAAATTAATGGTGTATGTTGAATTGCAAACTCTAATTCGAGTTGCTAAATCATCAGAAAGTTCAGAAAATTCAAGGGCCTGATCAAATAATTTATTGGTGCTCCTTAAAAAATTTTTATTTACCAAAATAACCCCCACAAAAAAATATTATTATAAGCTTTTTACATCTATAATGTTTCGTTTCTTGGCGGGCGTAGCTCAGTTGGTTAGAGCGCTGGATTGTGGCTCCGGAGGCCGTGGGTTCGAACCCCATCGCTCGCCCCAATTAAAATTAGACAAATAAAATGACCAGTAAAATAAAAAAACTTAAAGATTTAGAACGCAAGCTTACTGTTTCAGTCCCAGTTGAGGATTATGAAAAAAAATATGGCGGCAAGCTTTCAAAAATTAAATCTACAGCCAAGTTAGATGGCTTTAGAAAAGGAAATGTGCCTGATGATGTTCTGAAGCAACGATATGGCGATTCAATTCATTACGAAGTACTGAACGAACTTATTCAAGAAAGCTACCCCAAAGAACTTCAAGAAAAGGATCTAAAACCTGCTTCATCACCTGCCATTAACATTGAAAGCGAAGATCCTTCAAAGCCCGTTTCTTATTCAGCAGTCTTTGAAGTATTTCCCGAAGTCAAGCCTAAGCTATCCCGCTGGAAAAGTTTTGAAAGATCAGAAATTACCCTTGATGATTCAGATATAGATCTTGCTATTAACGATATCTTAGAGAGATATTGCACATGGGAAAAAGTTGATAGGGAGGCTAAAGACCAAGATCAAGTGATCATTGATTTTGAGGGTAAGATTGATGGCGAACCCTTTGAAGGTAATGAGTCAAAGGACTTTAAGCTTGTTCTAGGCTCCAAATCTATGATCCCAGGGTTTGAAGATAACCTTGTTGGTAAAAAATCTGGAGATAGCTTTTCTTTTAAAACAAATTTTCCTGAGGATTATTTTAAAAAAGATCTTGCTGGAAAAGAAACTGAATTTTTTATTAGTCTAAATGAAGTTCAGGAAATGAATAAAGCAAAAATAGATAAGAGTCTTTTTGACCAATTGGCGATGGAGGAGGTTTCGGACGAAAAAAGTTTTCGAGCAGAAATCAATAAACGCATGGAAGGTGAGATTGCGCAACAAGAAAAATCACTCACTAAAGAGTCCATTTATGAAACTCTTCTTGAGAGTAATACCTTCAAGGTCCCAAATGCAACTGTTACAGAGCAGGCTGAACTCATGAGAAAGGACTCTTTAATGCGAATGGGTCAAACTCCAGAAAATGCTCCCGAAGATCTATTTCCAATTGATGAATTTAAAGAAAATGCCGAAAAGAGAGTGAGACTGGATTTATTATTTTCTGCTTTATTAAAAAAATATCAGCTTGAAGTGACCGAAGAAGATGTAAATAATTTTATTGATGAAGAAGCAAAGAAATATAAAGATGCTGATCAATTTAAATCCTGGATTCAAAGCCAACCTCAGCAATTAGATCAATATAAAATGGTTATTTTAGAAAACTTGCTCATTGAAAAATTAGATTCTGACCTCAAATCAAAGGTAAAGGTGATAAAATTTTCTGAATTAGCAAACAAATAAAATTATGGAACAAGTAAATTCTGGTTTAGTCCCAATGGTTGTTGAGCAAACACCTAGGGGTGAGCGCGCATTCGATATATATTCACGCCTTCTCAAAGAGAGAATTATATTTCTTTCTGGGCCAATAGATGATTACATCTCCAACCTTGTTGTTGCTCAATTATTATTCTTAGAATCTGAAAATCCTGAAAAAGATATAAGTATTTATATTAATTCACCTGGAGGGGTTATTTCCTCAGGCTTAGCAATCTATGACACCATGCAGTTTATTGCCCCAGAGGTTTCTACATTATGTATAGGCCAGGCTGCAAGCATGGGTTCTCTTTTATTGGCTGGCGGAGCAAAAGGCAAAAGATTTGCACTAACTAATTCTAGAATCATGATTCATCAACCTTTAGGTGGGTTTCAAGGGCAGGCTTCAGATTTTGAAATACATGCCAAAGAAATGCTGCTGGTTAAACAAAAAGTTAATGAGATCCTATCAAAGCACACGGGCAAGACACTCAAAAAGGTTGAGCAAGATACAGATAGGGATAATTTCTTGAACGCTAAAGAAGCAAAATCATATGGCATAATCGATGAAATACTAGAGAGCAGACCAGATACGAATGGAAAATAAAGACAATACAAAACTTACCTGTACCTTCTGTGGAAAAGGCCAAGAAGATGTTCGAAAGCTCATTGCCGGACCTAGTGTTTATATCTGTGATGAGTGTGTTGATTTATGTAACGATATTATTGAAGAGGAAGTTAAAACAGATGACGAAGAGGTGCTTGATGAACTTCCATCACCCTTAGAGATTTTCAATCAGCTAGATGACTACGTTATTGGCCAAGAAAAAGCTAAGAAAACCCTTTCTGTTGCAGTTTACAACCATTACAAAAGACTAAGATCCAACGCCAAAAAAGATGATATCGAGTTGCAAAAGAGCAATGTGCTCCTCTTAGGGCCGACTGGAAGTGGAAAAACCCTTTTAGCCCAAACGCTTGCAAGAGTATTAAATGTTCCATTTACCATTGCTGATGCCACCACTCTTACTGAAGCAGGCTACGTGGGTGAAGATGTTGAAAATATCATCCAAAAATTATTGCAAAAATGTGACTATGATGCTGATAAAGCTGCACTTGGAATAGTGTATATAGATGAAATTGATAAAATCGCTCGAAAGTCAGACAACCCATCTATTACAAGAGATGTCTCGGGTGAAGGAGTTCAGCAGGCTTTGCTGAAGCTGATTGAGGGCACAGTTGCATCAATTCCACCACAGGGAGGAAGAAAACATCCTCAACAGGAATTTATTCAGATCGATACTTCAAATATTCTATTCATATGCGGTGGAGCCTTTTCAGGAATTGATGAGGTTATCAAGCATCGTACAGACAAATCTGGTATCGGTTTTGGGGCATCAGTTAAGGACACTCAATCTACTTCGCAAAAGATTATTGAGACATTGGAACCAGAAGATTTAGTGAAGTTTGGTTTAATACCAGAGTTTGTAGGGAGACTTCCAGTTATATCGACCCTGCATGAGCTTGATGAAAGTGCGCTTGTTCGCATCCTTCAAGAACCCAAAAATGCATTGGTTAACCAATATAAGTATTTGTTTAATATAGATGATGTTGAATTAGATTTTAGGACAGAAGCCCTTGTTGAAATTGCAAAAAAAGCCTTACAAAGGAAAACCGGCGCAAGAGGTCTTAGATCGATTATGGAAGAATTATTGATGGATACAATGTTTGAATTGCCAAATGTTGATCTTGAAAAAGTTATTGTTGATGAGAATGCTGTCCTGCACGCAACCGATCCAATAAAAGTTTATAAATCAGCTAAGAAAAAATCTTCATCAGCTGGTTGAAATTAAACAAATACCCCTCATTATATTTATATGGCTAACATTAAATATGATCTTCCACTTATTCCCCTTAGAGATGTAGTAGTCTTCCCGGGTGTTGTTTCTACTCTTTTTGTAGGAAGAAATAAATCTATCAAAGCTTTAAACGCAGCTATGTCTGGCGAGAAGAAAATTCTCCTTGTTGCGCAAAAAGATGGATCGCTTGATGCTCCGCTATTTGGCGATCTTTATAAAGTTGCAACCATAGCTAATATCCTTCAGCTAATTAAGCTACCCGATGGAACTGTAAAAGTTTTGGTTGAAGGCGCACATAGAGCTCAGATGGAATCACTAGAGTCTGATACTGACTATTCAAAAGTTAGAGTCAGCTTAATACCAGATATATCCATGAGTGAAAGCGATGGTAAGAATCTAGCAAATTTTGTTAAGGGTAAATTTCATGATTTCATTAAAATTACTAAAAAGATTGCACCTGAGGTTTTAGCTTCTATTGATGCTTTGGATGATGTTTCTAGAATCATTGATTCTATAGCAGGTCATTTGCCTATCGAAATAAAACAAAAGCAAGAAATACTTGAAACAACAGATTTTCAGCTAAGAGCAGAAATTTTAATTAGTTTTATAGATTCACAGCTCGATGTGATGGATGTTGACAAAAGAATTAGGAATCGTGTCAAAGGCCAGATGGAGAAATCTCAAAGAGAATACTATTTAAATGAGCAAATTAAAGCTGCCCAGAAAGAGCTTGGTGATATTAGCGAAGAGGGTGATGAAATTTCTCAGCTTGAGGGAGATATTGAAAAAGCTGGCATGTCTAAGGAAGCTTTAAAGAAAGCTAAAAACGAGTTTAATAAATTCAAGCAAATGTCGCCAATGTCGGCTGAAGCATCGGTCGTTCGATCATATTTAGACTGGCTTACTGGAATACCTTGGAAAAAGCGTAGTAAAGTCAAAACTGATTTGAAATCAGCAATAGATATTCTTAATGAAGACCATTTTGGTTTAGATGAAGTTAAAGAGAGAATATTAGAGTATCTTGCAGTCCAGCAAAGAGTTAAGAAATTAAAAGCTCCTGTTCTCTGTTTGGTTGGTCCTCCGGGAGTTGGAAAAACCTCATTAGGTAAGTCTATTGCTCGAGCTACCAACAGAAAGTTTGCCCGCATGTCCCTTGGTGGCGTAAGAGACGAGGCAGAGATACGAGGGCATCGAAGAACTTATATAGGCTCAATGCCGGGTAAAATAGTACAAAAACTATCAAAAGTTGAAGTTAAGAATCCATTATTTTTACTGGATGAAATTGATAAAATGGGCATGGATCACAGAGGTGACCCAGCTTCAGCATTGCTTGAGGTGCTTGATCCAGAGCAAAACAATACATTCTCAGATCATTATCTAGAAGTTGACTTCGACTTATCAGAAGTCATGTTTGTTTGCACTGCTAACAGTTTAAACATACCAGGCCCATTGCTAGATCGTATGGAGATTATTAGGATCCCAGGCTACATTGAAGATGAAAAGCTGAATATTGCAAAACAATACCTGATTCCAAAACAGCTGGAAAGAAATGGTCTTAATGAAAATGAAGTTAAATTAAGCGATAAATCTATTCTTGATATTGTAAGACACTATACAAGAGAAGCTGGGGTAAGAGGGCTTGAAAGACAGATAGCTAAGATCTTTAGAAAATCTGTTAAAGAAAGAGTGTTAGCGGATCCTAAAAAATTAAAATCTACAATCAATATTACTCCAAAAAACCTAGAAAAATATTGTGGTGTGCCTAAATTTAAATTCGGAGAGGCTGATCTTGAGGATATTGTTGGTAAGGTCTCCGGTCTTGCTTGGACTGAAGTTGGCGGAGAATTACTTACAATAGAATCTTCTTATGTGCCTGGTAAAGGGAGGGTCATCAAAACGGGTTCTCTTGGTGATGTTATGCAGGAATCTATTCAAGCTGCATTAACAGTTGTTAGATCTCGTTCTGAAAAGCTTGGAATTTCTCAAGATTTTTATGAGAAATTCGACGTTCATATTCATGTTCCGGAAGGCGCAACACCAAAAGATGGGCCTAGCGCTGGGGTTGGTATGTGTACAGCTTTAATTTCTGTATTCACAGGCATCCCTGTTCGCTCTGACACTGCCATGACTGGAGAAATCACTCTACATGGCCAAGTCCTAAAAATCGGAGGGTTGAAAGAAAAACTTCTTGCGGCTAAAAGAGGGGGAATAAAGAGGGTTATAATACCAGCAGATAACGAAGCAGACTTAAGAGAGATTCCTTCACAAATTACTCATGCATTAGAAATTATTCCTGTGAGATGGGTTGATGAAGTTATTGCCCAAGCACTTTCATCTGAACCCAAGCCAGCAAAAAAAAAGAGAGTTTCTAAAAATATTTCAAAAAATAAATCTACAAGATCTCGATCAACTGCTTCAAAGCCCCATTAGATAAGCTTTTAATGCTTGACATTTCCCCTGTGATGGCTTTTGATAGGCCTAGGTACATTATTTAACCAGAGGAGAATTAAATGAATAAATCAGACTTAGTAGATGCAGTAGCTTCATCAGCAGACGTAACCAAGGCTTCAGCTGGAAGAGCTGTTGATGCGGTATTAGATTCAATCGGCGACGCTTTAGGCAAAGGGGATACAGTTTCGCTTGTTGGTTTTGGAACTTTTTCAGTCAGACATAGAGCTGCTAGAGAAGGTAGAAACCCGCAAACAGGTGCTTCAATGCATATTGCTGCATCAAAAGTTCCTGGCTTTAAAGCTGGAAAAGGTCTAAAGGATAAAGTTAAGAACTCTTAACTTTTTGTAGATTTTTAAGTCTTTAAAAAAAGGGTGCATTTGCACCCTTTTTTTATGTATCATTGTTAGCTTTTAAAAAGGTGAATTTCATATGTTAGAGCTTCTTAGAAACTTTCTATCCGGAAAAAGGGTAATTGTAATAGCAATTTTGCTTGCGATCCCATTCATATTTTTTGGGTCAACTTCATTTGGAACAACCTTTTCGTCATTTGGATCTGTTAATGGTGAGCCGGTTACCCAGAAAGATATTAATCTTGCATCAAGTCAGGTTAATCAAAGACTGCAATCTGTATATGGTGAGGAATTTAATTTAGATGATTTAGAGGAGAGTGTTTCCATAGAATTGATTAAAAATGAAATCATTAACCAGAAAACACTTCTCTCTAAAGCAAAGGACTTAGGGTTAAGTGTTTCGATTAAAGAGGCTAAAAAAGAAATTATTAATTTAGAAATGTTTCAGGGTGAGCAGGGCTTTGATCAAAATTTATTTGAAAGCACCATTAGATCAAATGGTTGGACTCCTGATGAGTATTTTGCACTTGTTCAAGACAGCATTGCGCTTGATAGATTATTGGGAGCAATGAGTGCGGTAGCTTTTCCAATTAGATCTGACCTCACCAAGTTAGCGTCACTGTTAGAAACATCTCGAGATATTGATTTTGTTAAAGTTGATAAACAAGTTGTTGTTGGTGCTCAAGATGCTACTTTGGAGGAGGCAGAAGCATTTTATAATGCAAATCCATTTTTATTTTTATCTGAAGAAAAACGAGATTTTTCATACTTGGTATTGTCATACGATGCCTACAAAGAGCAAGTTGAAATCCCAGATAATTTTATAGAAGATGCATATGCTGACTACTTAAATAATATCGATCAGCAGAAGCAAAATCGTATTTCCCATTACATGATTGATAAATTTAATTATGATGATGTAAATGAAGCACGAGCAAAAATTGAAAGCGCTCAAAAAGCTTTACAAGCAAATCAAATAACCTTCGAGGCTCTTGTTGCAGAATCAAGCGAGGATCTTGCATCAAAAGATTCTATGGGTGATTTGGGCCTTTCATCAGGAGATGCTTTTCCCGATGAATTTGAAGAAACCTTAACATCTATGCAAGTAGATGAAACGAGTGCCATTATTGAGCTTGAAGACTCATTTCATATTTTAAAATTAACTGAGGTCTTGCAGCCAGAAGTAAAAAGCAAAGCATCTGTTGAAAAAGAATTGCTTGCTGAATTAGTAGATGCAGAAGCTTTGGCGTTGTTGCAAGATGATTTTTTAGAGCTTGAGACACTTGTATTGGAAGGTGTCACGTTGAATGAACTAGCAAATACTATCGATAGACCCATTGAAGTAACCGGTCTAAACTCAGTCAATGAAACAACACTTAACAACTTTGCAACTTTAAATATTGCAAATCTTTTCAATCCATCAGTTGTAGCTAATCAAATTGAAATATTTGAAGGTGAGGATAGTTATGCATTTGTCGCAATGACTCAGGCTATAGAGCCTGCCGTGCAAGATTTTGTTGAAGTTGCTGAGCAAGCAATCTCAGAAGTTAGAAATGAAAAAGCCAATGAGATTCTTGCAAATTTCAGTGGTGAAGCTGAAAAAGTGGTACTAGGTGAGTTATCCATCCCATCTCAAGACGGCTTTTCATTTGAAAATTATAAATCTGTTCAGCGTTTCTCTTCATTGCTGCCTTCAGAAGTTATTAATTCTGTCTTTGAATTAGCAGTTGGCTCTCTAGTTTCTGCAGAGGCATCCAATGGAGATCTATATTGGATTAAATCTTCAAACGAAGTCACTCCAGGCGTTGAAGAGTTGGGCGATGCTATAGATAGATATGAAGGATTTTACAATGAATCACTAGGAAGTCAGTTCTCAGGTTTCCTAGATCATACAATCAGTCAAGGACAAAGAGTTAGGTTAGAGAACTTTGCTAGTGCTGAATAGCAGCGCAAATGTTAATCAGCATACTCCTCAATTGACATTGCAGCTGTATTAAAACCCCCATCAACATAGGTGATTTCGCCAGTTACTCCGCTCGCTAAATCCGAGCATAAGAAAGCTGCTACATTGCCAACTTCTTTGGTGGTTACAACTCTTCGCAGAGGGGCTCTGTTAGCATAATTAGTCAGCATTTTTCTAAAATTCTTTACACCAGATGCAGCTAGGGTTTTTATAGGACCTGCAGAAATAGCATTCACCCTTATCCCATCAGGACCCATGGCGGCTGCAAGAAATCTAGTATTTGCCTCCAAACTAGCCTTTGCTAAACCCATTACATTGTAGTTGGGAAGAGATTGCACCGAGCCAAGATAGGTTAATGTTAGCAACGCAGAGTCTTTATTAAGCATAGGCTTGGCTTCTTTAGCCATAGCCGTAAAGCTGTATGAGCTTATATCATGAGCAATTTGAAACCCTTCTCTTGTTGCGGCATCGACAAAGTTGCCCTCCAATTCATTTGCAGGGGCAAAGCCTATAGAGTGAACAAATCCATCAAAAGTTGGCCAGTGTGATGAGAGTTCTATAAACATGCTTTTAATACTTTCATCAGAGGCTACATCGCATTCGAATAGCATATCTGAACCAAGCTCAGCCGCTATCTTTTCTACATTCTTTTTGAGCCTTTCACTTTGATATGTAAAAGCAAGTTGAGCTCCTTGTTCATGCATGGCTTGTGCAATACCAGCTGCAATAGAGTGCTTATTAGCAAGACCGGCTATTAAAATCTTTTTATTTTTTAGCATATTTATTAATTTAGAATTTTTAAGTGTAAGTATATTACTAAAAATTAATACATAAGTTGGGATTAATTTTCTTAATTAATACTAATTAAGTATGTTTTCAGTTTTAATTAATAGAGATAAAGAAAAATTTTAAAAAATTAAAAATTCTATCCTATTGTTTGGGGTGTGAATGATAGCTTAAATTAGTTTTTTCTAAAATTAACATAGTAAACCTACTTCGCTATGCATATGCTTATTTGCATAAAATATGTTTAAATCATAACATACAGTGTTGATATTACATTTTAACTAAAGGGAGTTATTAAAATGGTAAATTTGAATAAATATTTATTGAGTGCATTTGCCGTATTTGCATTTTCAGTTCCTTCTGCTATCGCTCAGGAAGAAGAAAATGTTGAAGAGGTAATTGTTACTGGTTCTCGTATAACAAATCCAAACATTGTGAGCTCATCACAAGTTCAAGTTGTTACAGCGGCAGATATTGAGAATAGAGGAGCTGTCAGAATTGAAGAAGTTCTTAATGACTTACCTCAACTTGCTCCAGGCCAAATAGCGCAAACTGCTAATGGCTCTAATGGTACAGCTACAGCAAACTTGAGAAACCTAGGTTGTTCTAGAACTCTTGTACTAATTAACGGCAAAAGGATGGCACCTGGAACTGTGAATGGTGGAAGTTGCGCAGATTTATCTCAAGTTCCAGCATTGCTTTTAAAAAGAGTTGAAGTATTAACTGGTGGAGCATCATCTGTATACGGCTCAGATGCGATTGCTGGTGTGGTTAACTTTATATTAGATGATTCATTTGAAGGCTTTAAAGCAAGTGCTACCAACTCTTTCTACAATCATGAAAATGATAATGGGAAATTAAGGGCGCTTCATGATTCGTATGGATACAAGAAAGCTCCCTCAAGCGTCACAGAAGGGGATTCACTTAAGTTATCCGTTGCTTTTGGTGGCTCTATTAATGATGGCCAAGGGCACATTACTGGTTTTATCGAGCACGTAAATACTAATCCAATTCTGCAGGGCGCTTATGATGGTGGTGCTTGTGCTCTTAGTGGTGGAGATGCAAAATGTGGAGGTTCTTCAACTATCCCAGCAGGTCGTATGTACGACTTTGGTTATAAAAAAGCTGGATTCACACCAATTGATACAGCGGTATCTGACTTTGGGTTTGACTATAAACTTGTTGGTGATGAATACGTTGACAGAGCAGGAACACTTTATAACTACAATCCAACAAATCATTATCAAAGACCGCAAGACAAGATTAACGCTGGTTTCTTTAGCAAATATAGTATTACAGATAAAGCTGAAGTTTATGCTGATGTTAGATTCACTAAAAATCAATCTCCATCCCAAATTGCTTATTCAGGAACATTTGGTGATTTAAGATCTGTTCCTTGTTATAACGCTAATTTTTCTGAGCAAATCTACAATGCTGTTTGTGGGAATTGGACTGGCATGGGCGGAAGCCATGCGCCTAACTTTGCAACTGGAGCTGAAGCTCTTGCATATATCTCAGCCTTAAATGGCCAGGTTGCTGACGAGTCAATCATTGCTTACGCTGCCCCAATAAGAAGTTTAAAAAGAAACGTTGAAGGCGGTCCAAGAACTTATGCAACAAAATATGAAAACATTACAGCTACATTGGGGATGCGAGGTGATATCAATGATGATTGGAGATACGATGTCTCTTACCAAACTTCTCAAGTAGATTATTCAGAAGAAATTCAAAATGATCTTTCTATTACCAAGCTACTAAGGGCCACCAATGTTATTAATGTTGCAGGAGTTCCTACTTGTGTATCCGTATTAGATGGAACTGACCCTGATTGTATTCCATATAATTTATTCTCGGGTGGTTTACCAGGAGATGGTGGTGTTCAAGCTATCCATGATGCAAATCCAGACATTCAAACATATATGGCGATACCTAACTTTATCCTCGGAGATTCAAGTGAAACTATCTTCCAAGCTTATGTTGAAGGAACAACTAATGTATCAATTCCTGGTGCTCCAGATGCAATTAGCGCAGTTTTTGGGTATGAATCAAGAGAGCTAGAGTCTGATTATCGTCCTGATGCATCAGCCCAAGCAGCAGACAGAACAGGAGCAGGTGGTCCTATTGTTGCGCTTGCTGGTGGCTATGATGTTGATGAGTATTTTGTTGAGCTAGGTGTCCCAGTTACTGATGCGTTAAACTTAGAAGTTGGCATGAGGTTTGCTGAATATTCAACAGACCAAGATACTGATTCATTCAAATTAGGTGCATATTATCAACTTAATGATGACCTATCTGTGCGTGGAACACTACAAACTGCTACAAGACATGGTTCAATTACAGAGCTTTATAGAGGACAAGGCTCTAGCTTAACTGACCTTGATCCAGATCCTTGTGGAACTGATCCTGAAAGTGGTGAAGGCCCAACTGCGACCTTAGAGCAATGTAGAAATACTGGACTTGCTGATGCCGATTATGGCTCAGATCTTAAATCACCAGCAGACCAATACAATATTTTAACAGGCGGTAATCCAAATTTAAGACCTGAAGAGTCAGATTCAACCACACTAGGTGTTGTGTGGACTCCATCTAATGTTGAAGGTTTAACTCTTTCATTGGACTATTTTGATATCACTGTTGAGGATAGAATTGGTACGATTCCAGCACAGACTTCTATTGATAAATGTCTTGCTACAGGAGCTGCAACCTTTTGTGACCTAATAGAGCGTGATCCAATCATGGGAAGTCTATGGGTTTCTCCAGGTCAAATCATCACAACTAATACAAATGTTGCTGAAACTAATACTTCAGGCTTTGATATTATCTTTGACTACACACTAAATACTGGTTTGGGTCCTGTTGATATTAAAGGTATCTCGACTATTGTTGATACTGATACTTTGATTGTTTTACCTGGTGAGCCAGAATTAGAATGTGCAGGTAAATATGGATCTTCATGTGGTAAAAATCCTACACCTGAGTTTTCAGGAAATTACTCTGCTGAGCTAGCTAAAGGTGACTTCAACTATGTTCTTGGCCTAAGATACCTTGGTGAAACAGACACATTGAATAGTGATAATATCGACTTTGAAGCAAAAACATATGTTGATGCTACAGTGAAATATTCTTGGAGTGAGAATATTAACTTTACGATCGGTGCTAGTAACTTATTTGATGAGGACCCTGTTTATACATCTAGCGCAGGAACAGCTCCAGGAAATGGTAATACTTTTCCAGGCTATTTCGATGCACTTGGAACATATATATTCTTAAATATATCAGTTCAGTATTAAGTTATTATTTATAAAAAAAGAGCGCTTTTAGCGCTCTTTTTTTTGAGTAATTAAAAGGACACTTTCAATCTTTAGTATTTTTTTGAAAAAATTGAAAGAAATAAAGTCCCATAGATACTGATGGACCAACTCCAAATGCAAAAATTACCGTTGCAACTCCAATTGATCCACCTAGCAGCCAACCAACTGTAATCACTGATATTTCCAGAAAAACTCTTACCAATGCAATTGGAAGACCTGAAACTCTTTGGAATCCTGTCATTAGTCCATCTCTAGGTCCTGGTCCTAGATTGGATGTTAAATATAACCCACTAGATAATCCGACAATCAAAGTGCCAATAATTGCCTGAAATATTTGAAGAAAAAATTCCTCAGGATGGGGCAAATAGGGGAGTGACCATTCAATAACTGCAGCAATGATAACCACATTTAAAATTGTTCCAATGCCAGCCTTCTGTCGCAAGGGTATCCATAAAAGTAACACCGCAAGACTGATTAAAAAGGTTAGAGCTCCTATACTTAATTCAGTAACAACAGATAGACCATCAGCTAAAACTGTCCATGGGCTCATTCCTATTGCGGCAGTAATGATTAAAGATTCACCCAGGCCAAACAAAACAAGGCCAATACAAAGCATAAAAATAGTCAGAGGTTCAGGAGAGAAATTTAATGGTTTTTTCGAACTCCATGCTGTAATTGGTACAGATTTTACTGAAAAGATTTTCATACTATTTTTTACCATTCTTTGGATACGCTAAGTTTAAATCAAGCTAATGCAAGATACTCATATTATGTCTTTCATGCAATCACAATCTTTGAATTAATCTATAATTAAAATATGGAAAAGTCAGATATATCAAGGATTATAGAAATGGCATGGGAAGATAGAACTCCTTTTGATGCTATTAATGAGCAGTTCAATCTCAATGAACAGGGCGTAAAAGAACTTATGCGTTCTTCTCTCAAACCATCGTCATATAAATTATGGCGTAAAAGAGTTCAAGGAAGAGCAACAAAACATTTAGCTAAAAGATCATTTAGCGTTGGTCGTCACAGATCGCACGATCAGAATAAACATTAATGTTTTATATTTATTATTGATATACTGAAAAATATTAATTCAGATCAATTTTGGAGTACATTTATGAAAAATATGATTTTATCTTTTATTTTAATTGCAGCAATTTCCACTCAAGCTGGTCATCATGAACATGCCAATGACGCTATCTCAGTTGTTAAAAAAGCGTATGCAACCTTTGCTTCAGGGGATACCGAGGCCTGGACAGAGTTACATTCAAGCGATTTAACCTTTACAGTCTTTGGAAATATTCCAACTTCAGGGCGACATGTGGGCCCAGAGGCAGTAATAAAAAATGTTTTTGAACCAATATCTGTTCATTGGCCAAATTTCAATATCCAGCACAAAGCAATGTATTCAGATGGCAATATGGTATTTGTTCATTCAGATATGACCGCTGATGGATTGGAAACAGAAACATTGCACATGTTTAGAGTGGAAGATGGAATTATTGAAAGCTTTACAGCATTTGATGATACTGGATCTATGGCAGCTGCAGTAAAGAATTAACTTCAGTTAGTTTATTAAATAAAGTTTGATCTCAATTTAAGCTTGCATTAATTTGTGCAAGCTTAGATTTTCCTGGGCATAGATCTGCTTCTTTGAATTGATTCAGCGGCGTATTGGCAATATTTAGAATCTCTGCATGATCTTTAACTTTTGGATTAATGTATAGTAATCCAGTTAAAACTTTGCCGTCTTTTTCTGCCTCATTGAGCCCCTGAATGGCTTTGCCTTTATCAAGAGGATTATATTTCTTTGAGAGTTTTTCCAAGGTAATTATAGCTCCATCGTGCAAGGGCACATCTATTTTGCTCCCTTCTTTGTATGAAGCCTTAATTTCCTCACCAATTGGAACAAAATCAAGACTAGATACTGATTCATTATGTTCTCTTATATGGTCATAACTTTTTGTTGAGCCCACATGATTATTAAAAGTAACACATGGTGAAATGATATCTATAAGTGAAAAACCTTTAAATTGCATTGCAGCCTTAAGAAGGGGGACCAATTGATCTTTATCACCTGAGAAACTTCTTCCAACAAACCCAGCCCCTAATTGAATTGCCATAGTTGGAAGGTCAATTGGTGCAAAAAGGTTTTCTTCACCATATTTGCTTTTAGCGCCTTGATCATTCGTAGCAGAAAACTGACCTTTGGTCAGGCCATATGTTCCATTATTTTCAACTATATATGTGATATTTAATTGTCTTCTTGCTGCATGCATAAACTGGCCTATACCTATGCCAGCAGTATCTCCATCTCCTGAAACACCCATATACAGCAAATCTTGATTTCCAAGATTTGCTCCAGTAGCAACCGATGGCATTCTGCCATGTACTGAATTAAATCCATGAGCCTGATTTAAAAAATATGAGGGTGATTTTGAAGAGCAGCCTATTCCTGACAGTTTGGCAATCTGATCCGAAGACAAACTTAACTGATAACAAGCCTCTATTACAGCTGCACTTATTGAGTCATGCCCGCAGCCAGCGCACAAGGTTGATATTGTTCCCTCATAATCTCTCCTTGTTAGCCCAAGCTCATTTCTTTCAAGATTTGGGTGATGATTTGCAGGCTTTATAATATAGGTCATTTTATTTTCTCAGCTGTTTGAGAGATATTTTGTTCATCTAAATGCTCAATAATTGATTCTGAAATAAATTTTGCTGTAATGGGGGCGCCATCAAAACATAGAATCGAGATTAACTTTAACGGATTAATTTCACCCTCTGCCATTATTAAGATTCTCATTTGCGCATCTCTATTTTGTTCAACGATATATACCGATTCATGTTGATCAATAAAATCCCAGACTTCAGGCCCAAACGGAAAGGATCTTATCCTCATTGCATCTATTGGATAGCCGAAAGAAGAAAGTAGATCTAGAGATTCTTGCATAGCAGCTTCAGTGCTTCCAAAATAAATAAGCCCTTTAGAACTAGCGTTTGTATCCTGCTTATAGGTTGGCTTAGGTAAATAGCTATAGGCGCCGGCAAATTTTTTAAGAATTCTTGAAAGGTTCTTTGCGTTTATCTCCCCATCCTCAATATATCTAGCATATTCATCATGAGAGCTTCCTCTTGTAAAATATGCTCCTTTTTCTGGATGAGTTCCTGGTAAGGTTCTGTATGGGATACCATCACCATCAATGTCTAAATATCTGCCCCACGAATCTAATTCATCTAGATCGTTCTTAGATAGAACTTTTCCTCTATCAAATTTTCTCTTATCGTCCCATTCAAATTCTGGGCATGTCCAGTCATTCATTCCTATATCAAGATCTGATAAAACAAATACTGGTGTTTGAAGTCGATCAGATATGTCGAATGAATCGGCAGCAAACTCAAAACACTCTTTTGGATCTGCTGGAATAAGCATCACATGCTTTGTATCCCCATGAGAGGCATAAGCGCAAGACAGGATATCTGATTGCTGAGTTCTGGTAGGCATTCCTGTGGAAGGACCACCTCTTTGTATATTAAATATAACTACAGGTATTTCTGCAAAATAAGCTAACCCAACAAATTCAGTCATCAGGGAAATACCCGGCCCACTTGTCGCAGTGAATGCTCTTGCGCCATTCCAATTTGCACCGATAGCCATGCCAATTGAAGAAAGCTCATCTTCTGCCTGAACAAAAGCAAATTTATTTTTTCCAGTCTTTTCATCAACTCTAAATTGATCACAATATTTCTTATATGACTCAGCCAATGAAGTTGATGGGGTGATAGGATACCAAGCGCAGACAGTCGCACCTCCATAAACACAACCTAAGCCTCCAGCATTATTTCCATTGGTAAGAATCATTCCCTTGGTCAAGTCTTCTTCTTTAACAGAGATATCACAAGCATCATTGAGATTTTTCTCTGCATATGCAAAGCCAAGTTCAAGAGCTTGAATATTAGGCGCAATTAGTTTTTCTTTACCTTGAAATTGCTCATGTATTAATTCAATAAAAATATTTTTATTAATTTTCATTAAATTAGAAAGCACCCCAACATAAACTAAATTTTTAAATAGTAATCTTGTTTTGGGATTAGGGAATTCTTCAACACACAGGGCTGTTAAGGGGACCTCAATAATATTTATATCCTCTCTGTTAAAGTCTCTTTTCCATGATGAGTCGTATAATAGGTAGCCGCCAGAGTTTAGCTCCGCTACATCTTGATTATATGATTGTGGGTTCATTGCTACCATAAAATCAATCCCAGCTTTTCGCCCCAAATAACCTTTAGCACTTACTCTAATTTCAAACCAGGTTGGCAAACCTTGAATATTAGATGGGAAAATATTTTTTGGACTTACAGGAATACCAGACCTAAAAACTCCTTTGGCAAACATCTGATTTGCACTTGCTGATCCAGAACCATTTACATTTGCGAATTTAATAACAAATTCATTGGTTGATGAAATTTTATTCATGAATATACCTTTGCTTCTTCATACAAGAACGTTTGCATGTCCCACGCACCTGTAGGGCATCTCTCGGCGCATAACCCACAATGCAGACATACATCCTCATCTTTAATCATTGTTCTTTTTGTTGGTAGAATCTTTGAAACTAGAAGATCTTGCTCAATATTTAACGCAGGAATCCTCGTATTTTTTCTAACGTCGTCTTCCAATCCATTAAACATAAAATTAATACAATCTGTAGGACAAATATCAACACATGCGTCACACTCAATGCATAAGCTCTCAGAAAAAACAGTTTGAACATCACAATTAAGGCATCTTTGAGCTTCATCCATAGCAAGATTTGCATCAAACCCTTTTTCAACTTCAATTTTTAAACTTTTAAGGGAAATATCTTGATTAGCTTTTGGGACCTTAAATCTTTTGGCTTGAGATATATCATTATCATATGACCATTCATGCAATCCCATTTTTTGACTGACAAGATTAACACCGGGACTTGGTCTATCGAGAAGGTCTTCATTTTCACAAAACTTATGGATTGAAATTGCAGCTTGATGTCCATGAGCAGCTGCCCAAATAATATTTTCAGGACCCCATGCAGCATCACCGCCAAAAAATATTTTAGGATGAGTTGATTGAAATGTGACTGGATTTACAACTGGCATATCCCATTCTCCAAATTCAATTCCCATATCCCGTTCGATCCATTCAAAAGAATTGTCCTGTCCAATCGCAACAAGTACGTCATCGCAATCCACGACAATTGGGTCATCATCAGTAGGAACTAGCGTGCGATTTCCTGCTTCGTCAAAAATAGCTTCAACTTTCTCAAACTCCATGCCAACAAGCTTCCCAGAATTATGAATAAATTTTTTGGGGACATGGTTCTCAAGGATTGGAATATTTTCTTCCATAGCATCCTCAATTTCCCATTCAGACGCTTTCATTTGTGAGAAAGGGCTTCTTACAATCACTTTTACTTCTTCCGCACCTAATCTCAATGAAGATCTACAGCAGTCCATTGCAGTGTTACCACCGCCAAGAACAATCACTCTTTTTCCAATTGAATCAATGTGTTCAAACGCAATGCTTGTAAGAAAGTCTATACCTATATGTATGTTTTTTTCTGCTTCTTTTCTTCCTGGAATATTTAAATCTTTACCCTTAGGAGCTCCAGTACCAATAAAAACAGCATCAAAATCTTTTGTCAAAAACTCTTTAAGAGATTTAATTTCGGAATTGAATTTTGTTATCAGCCCCATATCTAGAATTTGATTAACTTCTTCATTAAGTACTTTTTCTGGCAGTCTAAATGAAGGGATATTGGTTCTCATTAATCCACCGGCTTGCGGATCTTTTTCAAAAAGAGTGCATTCATACCCCATTACTAATAGGTCTCTTGCTACAGTTAAAGAGGCTGGACCACCACCTATAAGAGCTATTTTTTTACCATTAGATTTCTTTAGAGCCTTGGGTAGTAAATTCGATACGTCATCCTTAAAATCAGCTGCTACCCTTTTTAATCTGCAAATAGCAACAGGTTTTTCATGAGTTCTTGTCCTCCTACAAGCAGGCTCACATGGCCGATCACATGTTCGACCGAGAATCCCTGGAAATACATTGGATTCCCAGTTGATCATATAAGCCTCTGTATATTCATGCTGTGAGATTTTTCTTATATATTCTGGAACCGGAGTATGAGCAGGGCAAGCATACTGACAGTCAACTACTTTGTGGTAGTACTGAGGATTAGAAGTATCAGTCACTGGCATGAATGTCTTAACTGAGCTCTTTTGATTTGTTTTTTTAAGCCTTTCTTTGGTCGAAAATATTAGAGCTTTATATTCATCAACAATTGAATTTCTTAGTTTCTGAGCTTCAATAAGATCATGTGTATGTAAAGATGATCTAAGATCAAAACCTAGTTCTTTACGAAGGTCCTTTGGAACTGCAACCTTGACCCAATAAGTGTTATGCCTTTTAAATAAGTATTTTGTATCCATATAATTTGGCTCCCCTCCAAATTAGCTATAAGGTACAGGAAATCTCCTTTTCTTATAGGAATATCTAAATTCACAATAAACATATAATTAGTATTATGCAACTTATTAATTATGAGATTTTTTATCTTTTCGCCAGAAACTTAATGTGCTATAAAAATATTATTAATTTTGTTTTTTTAATTTAAATGAATACCTCTGAAGTTATAACATTTTTTGTTATTTGCGTCTTGGTGGGTGGATGTCAAGCAAAAAAAATTGATCCTTTTTTAGCAGCAAAAAATCCATACTCTCAAATTGGAGTGGAAGGATATGTGGGTGCTGCCATGACATCATGCATGGGCATGGCGCCTCAGGGGCCACCGCTCAGAATGAAGAAGGACAAAGGGGTGGTATCTAGTGACGGTTATTACAGTGAGCAAGCTGGCTATTTTGATTGCGTTGATAAAGAAATTTCTAAAATTGAAAACAATCAAGCCAATGAAGATTCTGAATAAACACTAGTTCTTCTTTGCAGTTATATTTTCTTTAATCCAGCACTAATTGCATCAATCAAATCTGCAGTGTCCTCAAGCCCAGCAGAAATTCTAATCAAACCCTCTGTGATTCCAATTTTTTCTTTTTCTTCTGGAGACAATACTGCATGCGACATAGTAAATGGATGAGTAATCAAGCTTTCAAACCCTCCAAGAGATTCTGCAAAGGATAGAATATCAACCTCTTTTACAAATTTCTTCACCGAAGATAGCCCGCCTTGAACGGTAAAGCTCAACATGCCTCCATAACCATGTTGTTGTTTTTTAGCAATTTCATGAGATGGATGTTGAAGCAATCCAGGATAATAGACTGACTCAACTTTTGAATGATCCAATAACATTTCAACTATTGAAGCTGCATTTTTTTCATGCTTTTCCATTCTTATACCCAGTGTTCTGAGACCTCGCAAAGTGAGATAGCTATCAAATGGAGCCCCAGTCAAGCCAAGGTTATTAGCCCAAAATTTAAGTCTCAGTAATACTTCTTCATTATTGGTAATTACAGCACCTCCGACAAGATCAGAATGACCGTTTATGTATTTTGTTGTTGAGTGAACAACAATATCTGCACCAAGTATTAATGGATTTTGGAGAGCTGGCGACAAGAAAGTATTATCTGCGGCAACCAAAGCATTAATAGTTTTTGCTTTTTTTGAAATTTTCTCTACATCAACAACTTGCAACAAAGGATTTGATGGTGTTTCAATCCAAATTAGATCAGGCTTAATTTCATCGATAGTTTCATTTACAAACTTTTCCTCTCCTTGATCCACAAAATGAACTTCCAGCATTCCTTTTTTTGCCAAAGAAGAAAATAATCTAAATGTGCCTCCATAACAGTCATGAGGAAGTATTACTTTGCTATTCAGCTCGAGTATATTAGCTATCAAAGCAATAGCAGACATGCCTGAGCTAGTCACTTCTCCACCTACTCCTTCCTCAAGTTTTGAGAGAGCATTTATTAAATGATCTCTTGTAGGGTTTCCTTCTCGTGTATATTCATAAGGTTGATTTTCTCCAACCTCTTGAAATACATAATTTGTTGAAAGGTATATTGGCGGTACTATTGCTTTATGTTGAAGATCTGTATCAATTCCAGCTCTAGCGGCAATCGTTTCTTTATTTAATTTCTTTTTCATAGCAAATACCCTCAAGCCATTTATAAAATAGGTAGGCAAAAAAAAACCCATCTGCTTTGCTAGATAGGTTTTTATCCTTCTATTTAGCTGAATTTATAAAGCACCCGCAAGCTGAATTCAAATCGGTGCTGATATCAATTTTAGTGTTAATTTTTTTACCATGCAAGTTTTTAACTTTTAAGCTTTCAAAATTATCATGGTAAAGTTTAACAATGCCTTTAGTAGACCCATTAATTGATATCACAGATCCCCAAGTTAAAGAGTTGGTAGATTTTTTTAATGAAACATTAGGCTTTTGTCCTAATTCTGTTTTAACAATGCAAAGAAGACCCAACATTGCCAAAGCTTTTGTGCAATTAAACATGGCTGTAATGGAAAATCATGGGGAATTGACCTCGGAGTTTAAAAGATTAATAGCTTTTATAAGTAGCAATGCTACTGGGTGTAGATATTGCCAAGCTCATACGATTAGAGCTGCTGAACGTTATGGTTCAAGCGAACAAAGATTGAGTAATGTGTGGGATTTTGCTAATCAAGATTGTTTCAGCGACAAGGAGAAGGCTGCATTAAGATTTGCACAAGAGGCTAGTTTAGTGCCAGTAAACGTAAGTAAGGATACCGAGAAAGATTTGCATTATCATTGGTCTGATGAAGATGTAGTTGAAATAATGGGAGTGATTGCCTTATTTGGCTATTTGAATAGATGGAATGATGTCATGGCCACATCAATAGAGGATGATGCAAGCAGCTCAGCATTAAAATTGCTTAGAAAAATTTCCTGGCAACCAGGCAAACACGCTTAGGAGCCTTTCCCTTTCTTCCATCGAGTTTTAGCTTTAGATCCTTTCTTTTTATTTTTGTTAGAATTGGTTTCAGATTTTTTAAAATTTGTTTTAACTTTTTTTGTTGCTTGTCTTTTTTTGTACCCTGACTTCTTGCTTTTAAAGTTATCACTGCGTTTTTCACTATCCTTTTTTTCGAGAGGTCTAAAACCCTCTTCAATTTTTTGTTGAATTTTTGCACCAATCAACTCTTCAATTCCTCTTAAAAATTTATGTTCTTCTATGCTTAAAAAAGAAATGGCAGTACCTTGCTTTCCTGCACGTCCAGTCCGACCAATTCTATGAATATAGTCATTTGGATAAGTCGGCATATCGAAATTTACAACATATGGAAGATTGCTTATGTCTATTCCTCGAGCGGCAACATCTGTTGCTACAAGGACCTGTACATCTTTTTCTTTGAATTCTCTAAGAGCTCTAGTTCTAGCACCCTGAGTTTTGTCTCCATGAATCGTGGCAGTTTTTATTTCAGAGGCGATGAGTTTCTTTGCAATTTTTTCAGACCCATGCTTTGTTCTTGAAAATACCAAAGCTTGAGGCCATTGCTCAGAGTGGATAAGGTGGCTTAATAGGTTAGATTTTTGATTTCTATCCACCTTATAAACAATTTGTTTGATTGCATTGACTGTGGTGTTGGCTGATTCAGATGCTATTTCAACAAGATCGGACCCAAGAGTCTTGGCAAGTTTTTTAATTTCAGGTGAAAAGGTAGCTGAAAAGAGTAAATTTTGTCTATCAGAAGGAGTAAGAGCAATAATTTTCTTGATGTCGTGAATAAAACCCATGTCTAACATATGATCCGCCTCATCAAGAACAAGGATTTGAATCTGATTAAGTTTAACTGCCTTTTGATTATGCAAATCTAATAATCTGCCAGGCGTTGCGACCAAAATATCTAAACCTTTCTTGAGTTTAGATTTTTGTGGAAAAATTTTAGCACCACCAAATATAGCTGCTGAAGTGATGGAGGTAAATTTTCCATATGTATAAACATTTTCCCTGACCTGCGCTGCAAGCTCTCTTGTGGGGGTTAAGACTAGAGCATGAACATGTTTGCGGTAGGGTTTTGCATGATTTTGAAGTAACTCAATCATTGGTAAAACAAAACTGCCAGTTTTTCCGGTTCCGGTTTGTGCTGCCGCCATTACATTTTTACCAGATAAAATTAAAGGAATTGCCTGTCTTTGAATCTCTGATGGTTCAGTATGCTGAAGATCTTCCAGTGATCTTAAAATTGGATCGGATAATCCGAGTTCTTTGAAAGTCATATTAATTGATATAAATCTATCTGAAATATATCAGATGGCAGCAGGTTATAGGCTAAGTTGAGCTGGGTCAATGTAGGGTAGAAAATTAATCTTGCTTAACTTATCTAGCGGACTATTTCTTTTTCTATATTCTCGTATAATCCCCTCCAAATTAATGGCTATTATGAATAAAGAAAAACTCAGAAATATTGCAATTATTGCTCATGTTGATCATGGTAAAACCACACTGGTTGATAAGTTGTTGCAACAATCAGGAACTCTTGATCGAAAAAATATGTCGACAGAAAGAATCATGGATTCCAATGATCAAGAAAGAGAGAGAGGCATCACCATTCTTGCAAAAAATACTGCCATTAACTGGAAAGATCATCGAATAAATATTGTTGATACTCCTGGTCATGCAGATTTTGGCGGAGAAGTAGAAAGAGTATTATCTATGGTTGATTCTGTCTTGCTTTTAGTCGATGCGGTTGATGGACCTATGCCCCAAACAAGATTCGTGACCCAAAAAGCTTTTGAAAAGGGACTTCATCCTATCTTAGTTATCAATAAGGTGGATAGACCTGAGGCAAGGCCGCATTGGGTTCTAGATCAAGTTTTTGAACTCTTTGATAATTTGGGCGCAACCGATGAGCAATTAGATTTTACAGTTATTTATGCTTCTGCTATCAATGGCTTGGCTGGGCATGAGCCAGATGAATTGGCTGAAGATATGACTCCATTGTTAGATATGATTATAGAAAAAGTTTCACCTCCAGATGTTGACCAAAGTTCTCCATTTAGAATGCAAATCTCTGCACTTGACAGCAATAGTTACGTTGGAGTGATAGGTATAGGAAGAATTACTGGTGGAACCGTAAAGCCAAATGACAGAATTGTTGTAGTCACCAAGGATGGAGATCAACGAAAAGCAAAAGTCTTGCAAGTTTTAGGCCATCATGGTCTTGAGCGAGTTGAAACTGATGATGCCCAAGCAGGCGATATTGTCTGTATTACTGGCGTAGAGGCGTTGAATATATCTGATACTTTGTGTGATCCTGAGCATATTAATCCTTTGCCTCCATTATCAGTTGATGAACCAACTGTCAGCATGGTTTTTCAAGTCAATGATTCTCCTTTTTGCGGTAAAGAGGGTAAGTACGTCACCTCTAGAAATATCAAGGATAGATTAGATCAAGAGCTGATTCATAATGTTGCATTGAGAGTGGAGGAGGGAGAGAGCCCAGATCAATTCAAGGTTTCGGGACGAGGCGAGCTTCACTTATCAGTTTTGATTGAAACCATGCGAAGAGAAAGTTATGAGTTAGCTGTTTCAAAACCACAGGTTATCCAAAAAGAAGTGGGAGAAGAAATACATGAACCTTATGAGGTTGTTGTAATAGATATTCAAGAAGAGCATCAAGGCTCGATCATGGAAGAGATGGGAAATAGAAAGGCTGACTTGCAATCATTAGTAATCACAGAGAATGGGCGAATGAGATTGGAGTTTATAGCGCCTTCACGTGGTTTGATAGGTTTCCGCTCTCAATTTCTAACCCTTACCAGCGGCAGCGGAATACTAACCAGTATTTTTGATCATTATGGGCTTGCAAAAAAAGGTGAAATTGCCACCAGACAAAATGGTGTCATGGTATCTATGATCTCAGGAAAAACTCTAGCTTATGCTTTATTTAATCTTCAAAACCGAGGCCGGATGTTTGTTGGCCATGGTCTCGAGATTTATAAGGGACAAATTGTTGGTCTGCACTCAAGAGATAATGATCTTCCAGTTAATCCCACAAAGGCAAAACAACTTACTAACATTCGAGCGGCTGGCACTGATGAGAATCTAATATTGACTCCTCATATTCAGCATACTTTAGAGCAAGCACTTGAATTTATTGAAGACGATGAGTTGGTCGAAGTAACGCCTGAAAGCATCAGGCTAAGAAAAAAAATCATTAGATAAAAAAATTATAAAAAATATTTTTTCTTTTTCATTTTAACCCTTAAGATGAAAGCCTGTTAAAAATTTAGAAGGTTTTTTTAAATTGCTATATTTTCTATTTTCACTTCTTGTATTAGTAATCTTGCTTATAGGAAACGCAGCCTTGTCTATTTTTCTTGGTATCCTTTTTGCCTATTTCTTTAAACTTCCCAAAACGTTCATCTCTAAAAAAGTTAGCACCATCCCACTGCAAATAGGTATTGTGATTCTGGGCGCAACTATAAGTCTTCCATATGCACTAGATGTTAGCTCTGAATATCTTCCGTGGATATCTTTGTTTGTGGTTGCTTCTTTTTTTGCAGGATTGCTCATTGGAAAAATCTTAGGAATTCATCGTCGTATAGCTTTTTTGCTCTCAGCAGGTGCTGCTATTTGTGGCGGAACAGCTATGGCAGCAATCGCCCCAATTATTAAAGCTAAACCACAAGAGCTCCTTATTGCTATGACAATTATTTTTTTGCTCAATGCGCTAGCCATCATTTTATTTCCGCTAGCAGGAAATTATTTAGGTATGAGTAATTTTGAGTTTGGAGCTTGGTCAGCTCTTGCGATTCATGACACGAGTTCTGTTATCGGCTCCGCCTTAATTTTTAGCAATGAATCTGCTCAGGTTGCTGCAACACTGAAGTTGGGTCGAACAATTTGGCTCATACCACTAATATTGATTGCGAACTGGATTTTTAATAGAGAAGTTACAGCAGCCAAGTTTCCACGTTTTATTATTTTTTTCATTCTCGCAATTATTATTAATACTTTGTTTAATTTTAATTACGAAGTTCAAAATTTTCTACAAACAATTAGTCAGGCTTTTTTAATAGTTGGGCTATTTTGCATTGGTACGCAATTTAATTCTTCTGAGCTTTCATCCTTGAGTGGTAAACCTTTAATTTTAGCTTTAATGCTCTGGGTGGCAGTAATTCCCTCGGCATATTATTTGGTAAAGTATTTTTAATTTAGTATGAGTTAAGATAATCTCAGAGCATAGATTTAAGAGAGGGATTGGATGAAAGATTTTAAAGATAAAGTTGCTGTTATAACTGGTGCAGGTAGCGGTATTGGCAGGGGTCTTGCTGAGGTTGCGGCAAATAATAAAATGCGGTTGGTATTAGCGGATGTTGATGAGAAAGGCCTAAATGAAACTTTAGACGTAGTTAAAAATAAGGGGGTTGAGGCAATTGCTAGAATCACGGATGTTAGTAATCTCAACGAGGTTGAGAACCTTGCAAGCCAAACCTATGAAACTTTTCAAAACTGCAATCTTCTTTTTAATAATGCGGGCGTTCTTGGTCCGGCTCCTATTAGTCAGGTAAGTCGAGAAATGTATGATTGGTTGATCAATATAAATCTTGGTGGTTGCTTTAATGGAATACACGCTTTTTTACCTAAAATGCAGTCCTCAGGAGAAGACGCTCACATTGTTGCAACCTGTTCAACTTCAGGCTTTATAGCATATCCAATGTTGGGACTTTATTCAGCATCTAAATTTGGCATTAGAGGTTTAATGACCTCACTGAGAGCTGAGCTGCAAGGTTCAAAAATTGGTACCAGCATTGTTTGCCCGGGTGAGGTCACAACAAATATAGTTAATAGCACATTTGATGGAGCTATGGAGCAAGAAATCAGTCAAGCACCAGTCGATGAAGCTGCAGATCCGAAAGCACTTCTCGAGGTAGCTGCTGAGGATGCGCAAAATACATTCCCAATCTCACCATTGGAAGCAGCGCAAGCTATATTTGAAGGAATTGCAGGCAAAGATTTCTATATATTTACACACAAAGGGTATAAGCGTCAGTTAGAAGAAATTTCATCGGAATATCTAAAAGCCTTTGACAGATCAATGTTTCAATAGGCAATTAAGATGTTGCATAAAATTATAATTGCTATCTTAATTGTTGGCATATTAGCTGCCTTTATTTACATCCCCAAAGCTATAAGGGTTTACAACGTTGTTCATTTATTTGATGAAGATAAAATCGTTGATAATTTCATTAACATGAATAGGATCTTTCCCAGCACTCCTGTACATAAACCTAACAGCCCGCACATTTTTCAAAAGAAAAGCTTTAATCTTCCTGAGTACTATGAAATGGATGGGCAGGAATATAATCTTGCTGAGGCGTTGGAATATTTTAAAACTGATGGGTTAATTGTTTTGCATGAAGGGGTATTGGCATACGAAAATTATTGGCAAGGAAATTCCAAAGACCAGCCTCATATTTCCTGGTCAGTTGCCAAGTCCTTTCTCTCTGCTTTAATTGGTATTGCTTACCATGAAGGATTGATTGAGGATCTAAAAGATCCCATAACTAAATACCTTGCTGATTTCAATGGAACCGGTTACGAAAACGTTCCAATTAAAGACATTCTTCAAATGTCATCGGGCATTATTTTCAATGAAGATTATGCTGATTACAACTCAGATATAAATAAATTTGCGAGAGCTCTTGCGCAAGGTACGTCCATGAGAGATTTTGCCAAAAATTTAAAGAATGGCAAAAAGCCAGGTACTTTTAATCACTATGTAAGCATTGATACTCAAATGTTGGCAATGTTATTGGAAGAAGTTTCTGGCCAATCAGTTGCCAAAAATCTTGAAGAAAAAATATGGAGTAAAGTTGGAATGGAGCATGATGCTTATTATATGGTTGATGATACTGGAATGGCCTGGGCTCTCGGGGGACTAAATGCAACTTTGAGGGATTATGCAAAGTTTGGACAGCTGTATCTTAATGGTGGTAAATGGAATGATGAACAAGTTGTCCCTGAGGAGTGGGTTCATGCCTCTCACAGCCTTACTGAGCCTCATCTTCAGCCAGGAGAAAATCAAAATTCCTCAAGCACATGGGGTTACGGTTATCAATGGTGGATCCCAGGCTTTCCGTCTTCGGATTACTTGGCTGCAGGAATTTATAATCAATACATATACATAGATCCTATTACAAAGGTTGTGATTGCAAAAACATCTTCAAACTTCAAATTTAATCAAGAAAGACAATATTCAAAGGATTCTCATGTAGCAATGTTTAGAGCTATTGCAAAAGCTGCTGGAGACCAAATATAAAAATTATGAAAGTTATTAACCTTTTTTTGTTATTCATTGTATCGATCAATCTTGGTGCCTGGTGGGACACTGGTCATAAGATGGTTTGTGATGAGGCTTATAAATTATTATCAACCGATGCATTGGAGCAGGTAGACCCCTTGATTAAAAAACATGGATCATTTGGCGAAGCATGTCTCTGGGCTGATTGGATTAAAAATGATAGAAAAGATACAAGGTCCTGGCACTACATTAATCTTCCTGATGATCAACAAGATACATACACAGCCAAGTGTCCGGAAAATGGGTGCCTTATTGCATCCTATTACCAGCAACTTGATATTTTAAAAAATCCTCAAACTTCTTTTGATCTGCAAGAAGAAGCTATGTGGTTTATTGGTCATTTTGTTGGAGACATACATCAACCAATGCATGTTGGTTATCCAGAAGACCTTGGAGGTAACAGACACTATCTTGAGTTTGAGAACGGTAAAAGAACCAATATGCACAAATTATGGGATGGCCAAATCATTGAGCATATGGAATTTATTCATGGCAAGGATTACCTTTTAGAAAATGTTAGATTCAAGATAGAGATGTTTAAAGACTCTAAGCATTCAGTTGAAATTGAATCCTGGGCTCAGGAAACAAGAGATTTAGCAATGCAAAAGTCTGTTGGTTACAAGGGTAATGAGCTTAAGTTAGTAACAAATCAATACATGGAAAGTCACTTTGAAACCATTCAAGAAAGAATTGCTTTGGGAGCAATACGACTAAGCAAAACGCTTAATAGAATTTATCAAGACGATGAATGATCTCTTAAGATGAGGAATATTCTTAATTATTTTTCTCAATCCAGCAAAACAAAACTTGTTTTATCACTTGATGGGGGAGGCGTTCGAGCAATTGCAGCTGTTGTTTTTCTTAAAAAGCTAGAAGTTCTTTCTGGCAAGAAAATTTTTGATATCTTTGATTTTTTTATTGGCACCAGCGCAGGGGGTGTTAATGCATTAAATATTGCTAGCACTAAGGCAAGTGGTTTTGATCTTGAGAATTTTTGGTCAAAAGAAAATTTAACCAAAACAATGTCCAAATCGTTCTGGGATACTGCTTCATTTCTTCAAACTAAACCAAAGTATGATGGGAAAGGAAAACACGAAGTTTTTTTTGAGCATTTTAAAGATCAATCTTTGGGGGAGTCTAAAAAACCTGTTGCAGTTTTGGCATATGATGTTGAAAGAAGAAAGCCTCGTCTTTTAAGCTCATATGACTCTCCTGGAATAAAGATAGTAAGTGCAGCAAGCGCAACCAGCGCAGCACCTATTTATTACTCAACTCAAGAAATTGACGATGGCAGTTGGCTTATTGATGGAGGGATTGTTGCAAACAATCCTTCTTTGCTTGGGTATTCCGAGGCAAGGAAACTTTTTCCAAAGAGTAAAATAAAAGTCCTAAGCATTGGTACCGGTATAAACAGAAGAAAAATTAATGGAAAGAACTCTTCTAAGTGGGGCGCTTTGAACTGGTTTAATCATGATATTTTAGGGATCATGCTTGAATCGAGCATGTTTGATGAGATCGCCAGTGACCTGATGGGTCAAAATTATCTCAGGGTCAATTCCTCAACAGGATTGGTGAACAGAAGGATGGATGATATGTCAGATACAAATCTTCAACGAATTCGATTAATGGGAATGGAATGGTGGTCTGATTTTGGAGAAGACACATTGAAGTTTCTAAATATTTAATATATTAAGTTTTATTTAGAAAAATACTGTACACTTCATTTTTTATTTTCATTAAGAAGGAATTTTATGAATATCTATGTTGGAAATCTCCCTTGGAGTATCGATGATGCTAGCCTTGAGCAAATTTTTGCTGAACACGGCACAATAACCTCAGCTAAAGTCATTACTGATCGTCAAACTAATCGTTCTCGTGGGTTTGGTTTTGTTGAAATGTCAGATGGTGGAGAAAATGCTATTCAAGCATTAAACGATGCTGAAGTTGAAGGAAGAAAGTTAGTCGTAAACGAGTCTCGTCCAAGAGATTAATTCATGAGTTACCTGGGGCTGGTTGGATTATTTGGTCTTATCGGTTTAACAGGTCTTCTTAATAAAGTTCATCCAAGTCAATCAGGAGGCCCAATAAGATTATTAGGTCTCCTAGGTTTATTAGGTATAGTCGGGATTTGGATTCCCACATTCGGTGCTTGTGGTGCCTTCGGAGCTCTAGGGGTCTGGAATCATCAAAATCCAAACATAAGCCGCTTAGCATATTTTGGTTGGTTAGGCTTAATCGGTTTGGCTCAGACAATTAGCTTTTATCTTTAGACATCAGAACCAGCAAACCGCCGCAGATTGCTAAATTCTTAACAAAATTCTGAAACTCATGTCCCTGTGCGGGATCACCCGACAGCGTCCAAAAATTATGAATGTAAATGTTAATGATAATAGTTAATGCACATAACAAAAACGCATTGAATCTAAGGTTTCGACCCAATATTAAAAAGATTCCACCAAGCACCTGAACAAGAATAGTTACCGGCAATAAAATAGAGCTAAAAGGAACACCTTTCATTCGCATTAATGAAAGAGTTTCGATAAAAAAAAATATTTTAGCTGATCCAAATCCTGCAAAATAAATTCCTAGAATTGATCTGCCAATAACAAACCCGAAGCCGTCTAATTTTTTTAAAAATTCCATTTAAATCCTACTATTAATTTTTACTTTTAGAATGATAGACTAGCATGTATGCAATAACAGAGGCGATGTAATGAAAAATTTTAATAAATCATGGGGTCAACTTTTATTTGGCTTGTTTTTTGTTTCTTTCTTAGTAGGCCAAGAAGATACTTCTTTGAAAAATGCAGTCAACAATTCAGATAGAAATATTAACTACTCAGCAAGAGATGAATATAGAAATCCATATGAAACATTATCTTTTTTTAGAATTAAGCCTGACATGCATGTCCTTGAGCTTGCAGCAGGTGGAGGTTGGTATACAGAAATTCTTGCACCCTATTTAAAAAATAATGGCATGCTATCCGTCACTCATTATAGTGCTGAAGCCGGAGGTTATTACAAGCGCTCAAGAGAAGCTTATGATAAGAAAGTTGCTACCAATCCATTGTTTGATGGCATTGAGGTGATTTCTGCAGAAGTGCCACCAACAAAAGCTTATGCAGAACCACAGAGCAAAGACTTGGTTTTAACTTTTCGAAATCTTCATAACTGGCTTGGTCGTGATGCCATGAGCGAGGTAATGCAGGAGGCCTACAATGTTCTGAAGCCTGGTGGACTGTTTGGTGTCGTAGAGCATAGAGCGCCTGAAGGTTCTGGTTTAGAATTTATGAAAAAGAGCGGATATGTATCTCAATCACTTGCGATAGAAACTGCTGAATCTGTTGGCTTTAAACTGGTTGATGCTTCTGAAATTAATGCTAACCCAAAAGATACTGCAGATCATCCGAGAGGAGTATGGACTCTACCTCCATCATTTCGTTTAAAAGATACGGACAGAGAAAAATATAGTGCTATCGGAGAGTCTGATAGGATGACCTTGCTATTTAAAAAATAGGGCGGCTCAATCTTTTTGGTGATTTAAGTTTAAATATGTAATTATTAAGATTACTTTTTGGAGGTATCTTATGAAAAATTTATTTACTGTTCTAACGTTCTTATTAGCCATTGGTATTCATGCAGCTCATCATGAGAAAGGTGAAATGGCTGAATCCACCCATTCAAATAACTTTGTGTACATGTCTACATACACTCAACCGGCAGGAGGTAATCCTGAAATACTTAAAAAATCGTTATTAAAAAACATTAATGATTTAGAAAAAAATGGATACAACCGCTGTGGTATGTTGCGTCATCAGTTTGGTGGCGACAGATCATTTTTAACATATTGTTACTTTGATGATTGGGAGCAGTTTGCTGAAATTAACGATAATGCAGAACCGCTTTCCGGTGGGTCTCGACAACTATTCGGTGATCATACGGATAATATCGCAGCAGTGCTTGTAAGAAATGCAACAGTACAAATGCCATACGTGCTTGAAGCTAAGTACATTTTCGGACCTTATTTAACTGATAATCAAAAAAGAGCCAATGCTAGAATTCTTTTTGATGCATATGACAGAGCTTTTGGTGGTTGCAATATGGCGGAGCATGTATGGGGCCCAGAGCTCTCATGGAATTTTTATTGTGGTTATGAAAGTTATGCTGATTTTGCAAAAAAGGTTACCATTCTTAGCAAAATTCATGAGGAAGAGCTTGCTGATAAAAAGCTTGATGTAAAAGATCACTCAGATCATATGATGCAGAGAGTTTATAGATAGATAGATTTTTTTTCTTTAATTTATAAGAGAGGCATTGGTCTCTCTTTTTTATATATTTTGCTTTTTTTTATACATATTTTAATGCTTAAATAGACTTGACAACATTGTCAATATATTGATAATTCCAAGGTGTATACATCTTAATTATTGGGGAATAATAATGAAATTTATCAAACTATCCTTATTGGTATTACCTTTTATGGTAATGGCAGACAACCCTATAGTGCCCATGGACGTGGACGCTGTAGAAGAAAAAGCTACAGAAGAGGTCGCTCAAGTTGAGGAACGCTCTGTTTCAGTGACTCAATATGAGTCTTCTAGCTCCTACTCTGATGCTGGTGGAATTGAGGATGTCATAGTTACAGCTACAAGACGTGAGACTGATATCATGGAAACACCTCTTGCTATATCTGCAGTTACTCAAGATGAGTTAACTCGTTATGGTATAAGTAACATCAAAGATTTAAGTTACTCACTTCCTGGTCTTGCTATCCAAAACTCAGATACAAATGCTCCAATCATTACATTAAGAGGTATTAGATCAAACAACGTAACTGAGGTAGGAGATCCTGCTGTAGGTGTGCATGTCGATGGTTTATACCAATCAAGACCTCAAGGCGCACAAGCATTAATGTTTGACCTTGAAAGGGCTGAATTGGCAAGGGGTCCTCAAGGAACTCTTTTTGGAAGAAACTCTATTGCAGGATCACTCAATATTATTACTGCAAAACCTAATCTTGAAGTTCAAGGTGGCTCTATCACAGTAAATGCAGGGCGTTATGAAGAAAGAGGTATCCAAGGACACTATAACCTGCCTATTACTGATGATATTGCAATTCGATTTGCATTTTCTGATCAGTCAAAAGACTCATATCTAGATGGTTACTATGATCCTAACGGTATCGATCATAGATTCTTGCCTGCAAATGTTCTAAGTCAGGCTGCGACAGTTGATACATGTGGACAAAGAAGAGGTAATTCAGCATATGCATGGTTCTTAGGTTGTAATAACCCTGAAAGAGCTGACGATGCTGCTCCTGGTTTTGATCAAGGATACCAATATGCTAGTGCATACAAAGCTATTAAAGCTGACCCATCTACTTTTTATAACAATGTAGATAATCATGCATTCAGAGTTAGTGCATTATTTATTATTGATGATACAAGTGATTTGAATTTCCAATATGAGATTTTTCAAGATGATGGTGCTGGTTGGATGAATGGTTTTGATTGTGACATGATCAAAAATAGAACTGGTAGAACTTTTGGCGGCGCTCCATCTAAAGCAGCTAATACCTGTGCTGATATTTTGGGTGCAGGAAGCAGTGAATACACAGCATTTGTAAACACACCAGGTGTTAATGATCTTCAAATTGAATCCATGAGATGGATCTACAACAAAGATTTTGGCGATGTTCAAATGGTTGCAAAGCTTGGCACACAAGCTTTAGAGCAATACTCACAGTTTGATATTGATGGTGGAAGAAATGAGTGGCAAATGGCTATGGTGCTTAATGATTATAAAGCAGATTCAACAACACTTGATGTTCAATTTACTGGAGCATCTGAAACTCTTTCATGGGTGGTTGGAGCTTTCTACTTAGAAGAAGAAAATGATATGGAAGCATTTTTCCATGCAACTTTTAATGGCGATAACATATTCATTCAACCTGACAGAACCATTGAATCAAAAGCTTTATTTGGTCAGGCAACCATGAAACTTCGCGATGACTTATACCTAACATTAGGTATCAGACATTCAGAAGATGACAAATCAGATGTTGGTGGTAAGAACTACGAATGTAGCATCTGGAACTCATGTTATCCGTCTGGAGAAATTTGGGGAAATAGACAGTTATTTATGCCTACATTAAATGCATTGGAGCCTGACTTTCACATAGCGGGTGGTAAGTATGCTGGAATTAATTGTACAAATTTTGGTGGCCCATATGGCGGTAATCCTAACCATCCATACTTAGGCGCAACAGGCTGCATGGTTCAAACTGCGAATAATGCTACATCACAATCCTACAATTCAACAGATTGGAGAATTGGACTAGATTGGGATGTTTCAGATAATTCATTTATATACACCTATTTAGCTACTGGCTATAAAGCAGGTAGCATTGCTGATGAGGCTGTGAGAGGTGCAAATACATTGCATCCTGAAGGTCCTGGTTCTTCTGTGAATACCTCTTATGGTCCAGAGGAGGCTACAACTTTTGAATTAGGTTATAAAGGTAAGTTCTTAGAAAACAGGCTTTCATTATCTGCTAACTATTACCACACAGTTTATGATGGTAAGCAGTTCACAGGTAACGTCCCATATGATGTGATTGCAGCTACAGAATACGATATTGATACACAAACATTAGTGGATGTTCAGCAAGTCGTTACATTTTGGGGAACGCAAAACTTTGGTGAACAGGAAATGCAAGGTTTAGAAGTTGAATTTGATTTCATTCCTTATGATGGTGGTCGCTTAAGCGGTTGGGTGACTACAATGGATACCGAAGTCACTGAGGACTATAATACGCAATGGTACTATGGCCAAGATGCTTACTTCGGCAGACCTGATTATGATACTTCAGTTGCAAATGTTCCTGAAAATTATGTCAACCTCAAAGGTAATGAGGCTCCTTATTCACCTAATTTAGCTTTTACTGTTAAGTATGAGCACACATTTAACTTAGGATCTATGGGTCAAATTACTCCTGCGATAAATTATCACTGGCAGGCTGAAGATTACTTAACTATTTGGAATGCTGATAAGCACATCAATGATGATGGTGGTTATGGTGGCTATGGTTGTGTCAATCCTAGCGCTGATGATGGATGTGGATATGGTTTCTATGACCTTCCGGGTTACTTTAGCGACAGCACAGATATCTTTGGAGATCAAAGAAGCAGCTGGAGCATGGTTGACTTAATTGTTACTTACAAGCCAGCAGGTGATGCACCTTGGTATGCTCAAGCATTTGCATATAACGTAACTGATGAAGTTATCTCTTACTGGAGAGGTGTAGAAGCTGGTGTTCCTAGTGGAGCATTCTCAGCACCAACACAATATGGTGTTAGAGTAGGTTATTACTGGTAAAGATTAAACACACGAAATTAAAGAGGGCGAAAGCCCTCTTTTTTTTGCTACAATTTATTGATGAGATATCTACTTATACTTTTAGTTACATCAATAATTTTTGGCTGTTCAGAACCTATTAAGGAGGAGCCAAAGTATATTCAAGAAAAAATAAAATTCGCATCAAAAAATATCTTAGGATTTGAAAATATTTTTTCCCCTGGTCTAGAATTGCAAGAAGACATTGAAGTTTTCGGCGTTCTGCATTTTCCAGATGATTATGATGAAACCAAAAAATATCCTATTATTGTTGCATCTCATGGCTCATCAAATTGGCGAGATCATCACAGGAAGTATATCGAGCAAATAAGGCAAGCTGATTTTATAGTCTTTGCAATACACCCTTTTGACTCAAGAGGAGTTGATAGCACTGTTGGAAATCAAATTAATGTAACAAGCGAAACAGTAATTTATGACATGGCAATGAGTCTAAATCTTTTGTGGGATGATCCTCGTATAGATAACAATAAAATTTATGCTGCTGGTTGGAGCTTAGGTGGAACTGCCACCTTGTTTAATGGATGGCTACCTCTTCAACAGGAGCTGAATAAAACTGATGCCTCCTATGCTGGTTATCTTATGTGGTATCCAGGTTGTTTAGCTCTCCCAGATTTAGATGAGTGGGATTCAGATTTGATGCAGATTTATATTGGAGAAGAAGATAACTGGACTCCTCCACAACCCTGCGTGGAGCTGGTTGATCGCATGAACGCAAAAGGTGGCAATGCGCAAATAGAACTCTATCCAAATTCTTTTCACTCTTTTGATGGCCCGTTGCCATTAAGGCTTTTCCCGGATGCATACAGTTGGGCAAATTGTAAACTTAAATTAAATGCTGATACTAAAAAAGTTTATGATCCAACAAATGAAGAATTAGACTTCTCAGATCCCAAAGCTAGAAGAGCAGCTTATGAAAGCTGTGCTGTAAAAGGGGAGGTCATGGCTGGTTCAAGTCCAGAGTATAAGAATGCTGCTCATGAACATTTGCAGTCTCTGCTACCAAAGTTAGATTAATTAACGAATTCCTTCCAGCCTCGAAATCCACCCTCTAAGTTTTTTACATTTTTAAATCCTAGTTCCTGAAGCGTTTTACCTGCAAGAGAGGCTCTGCTGCCTCCACCACAGTAAACAACAATAGGGGTTTCAGCTTTTAAAGAATTATCGTCAGGAGCCATTTTCATCTCTATTAGACCTCTTGGTATATTGATGGAATTAGGAAGACTACCTGTCTCATCTATTTCTGTTTTTTCCCTCACATCAATAATCTTATAATGATCGAGCTCGCTGCTTAATTCACTACATGTAATTTTTGGTACTAGAGTGTGAGCCTCTGCAATTAAGTCTTTTAAAGTCTTCATATTTAAGAGATATTTTAATTTATTTCACATTTAAACATAAGGTTGTTCACAAGTTTGTCACAATGTTTGCACTGTCAACATAATATGTTATATTTGTGTGTTATTTTTAAACGTATATAAATAATTTATATATTACATCTATTTAAATATAAGGAATAATTATAATGAAAAAACTTATTTTAGTGCTAGCTGTTGCAACACTCCCCTTTGCAGCAAATGCCGAGCTGTCAATCAAAGAAGGTTATGCCATTGAGGGTAAAATTTTTGCAGTTAAAACTGCAAAGAAATATTCTTCAGTGGAGGGATGTTCAGCAATTTCTGAAAAAAAATCGAAAGTTGCAGGATTTACATTTGATGTAAAGACACAAAAATGCACTTTGTACAAAAAAGTTAGAAAGCTGAAAGAGAGATCTGGTTCAGTGTCTGGAACTAAGTAGGCATTACTGAATCAAAAATTACATAAAAGGGGCTTTTTAGTCCCTTTTTTTATATTTATAGAAAATAATGTTGGTTTTGCGATCGTTTTCTTGCATACTTTCAACACTATGAACAGTGCAGTGGTATTTAAATCAGCCTCAGGTCAGGATTTGACTTTGCATGGGTCCTGTATTTTGTCACTCCCTGTAACTGTCACATGTTCAATTCCTGTAAAAAGAAGACTTAGATCAATCTAATTACCTTCCATAATATTTGGCAAGGTTAAAAACTTAAAATGAGAAATTTTATTACAACACAAAATTGGTCCCGATCTGAACTTCAAGATGTTCTTGATTTAGCTTCTGATCTGAAAAATAAACCACATCAACCTCTTTTAAAAAATAAATCTGTTGCCATGCTTTTTTTTAATCCATCGCTGAGAACCAAGACAAGTTTTGAGCTTGGAATTAGCGAGCTCTCTGGGACTGCAATTATTCTTCAACCTGGTAAGGATGCCTGGCCAATAGAGTTTGGTGATAACATTGTCATGGATGGAGAGTCAGAAGAGCATGTTAAAGAGGTGGCTCAAGTTCTCTCATCTTACTGTGATTGTATTGCTGTCAGAGCCTTTCCTAAATTCCAAGATTGGGCAATCGATAGAACAGATCATGTGATCAATAGTTTTGCTAAATACTCCTCTGTTCCAGTGGTGAACATGGAAACAATTGAACATCCCTGTCAGGAATTAGCTCATCTTTTAACACTGCAAGAACACTATGGTGATTTGCAGGGCAAAAATTACTTATTAACTTGGACTTATCACCCAAAGCCTCTTAATACAGCGGTTGCTAATTCAAGCTTATTAATTGCAAGTAAGTTTGGTATGAATGTGAAATTATTATGCCCTTCAGAGCAATACCATCTTGATGATAGATATATTAATGCGGCAAAAGATAACTGTTCTATGGAAGGCACTGCATTTGATATTTCTTATAATATTGAAAATGGTTATTCAGGTGCAGATATTGTTTATGCAAAAAGCTGGGGATCCTTAAATCTCTATGGTGATACAGAAAAGCAAATAGCAAGCAACAGTCAATTTAAGCATTTTATAGTTGATAGTAAAAAAATGGGTTATACAAACAATGCTGTGTTTAGTCATTGCTTGCCCTTAAGGCGTAATATTAAAGCAACTGATGAAGTAATGGATTCAGATTACTGTTTAGCAATCAATGAAGCAGCAAATAGAAAGCATGTACAGAAAGCCATGTTAAGCAAAATTTTATAGGCAAATACAATGACAAAAAAAGTAGTTTTAGCATTTTCAGGTGGTCTTGATACAAGTTTTTGTATCCCATATCTTATTGATCAAGGGTTTGAAGTTCACACATTGTTTGTGAATACCGGTGGTATTCCAGATAAAGAACAACAAGCAATAACTAAAAGGGCCAATGAATTAGGTTCAAAAAAACACATCAATCTTAATGTTGAAAAGAGTTTATGGTCTGAGATATTGGTTCCTTTGATTCAATCAGGGGCACTCTATCAAAATAAATATCCAGCACTTTGCTCTGATAGATATTTAATAGTTAAAGAATCTATTAAATTATGTAAAAAATTAAATACTAAGAATATCGCTCATGGATGTACAGGAATGGGTAATGATCAAGTTAGATTTGATTTATCCATTAGGGCACATGGTAAATACAATATCATTACTCCTATTAGAGAAATTCAAAACATTACAAAAAATGTGCGAGGTTATGAAGAAGATTACTTAAAGGATAAAGGCTTTAAAGTGTCCTCCTTACATAAAAAATACAGCATTAATGAAAATCTAATGGGTGCAACAATTTCCGGAAGTGAAATAGATGAATGGCAGGAGCCTTCAGAAGAAAGCTTTGTTCTATGCAAATTACCTCATCAATACCCTAAGAAATCTAAAAAATTAGTTATTAAATTTCTAAAAGGGAAAGTTAGTTCTATTAATGGAAAGAGAATGCAAGGGGCTGACTTTCTCAGAATGATGAATACTGCAGGAGGCTCATATGGTGTGGGTAGATCAGTTTTTTCAAGTGATACTATTATTGGTCTCAAAGGTAGATTTGTTTTTGAGGCACCGGGTATTACTATTTTGATGGCAGCTCATCGAGCATTGGAGGAATCCGTTTTAACAGATAAACAAAATGCGGTAAAAACACAAGTGGGTCAAGAGTGGGTTAATCTAGTCTATCGGGGCTTTTATTTTGAGCCACTGAGAGAGAATTTAGAGGCATTCTTACTAGACTCTCAAAAAAATGTTACTGGTGAAGTTACTTTAAATTTAACTCCTGGTCGGGTTGATGCTGTAGCTGTAAATTCAAAAAATATTTTAAGAAGTCCTGAGGGAGCTTATGCTCAGTCAGCAACTTGGTCTGAAGCAGAGTCAAAAGGGTTTATCAAACTGATTGGACAAAGCACCTCAACCTGGTCATCTATTCATCAAAAGAAATGAATGCTGACCTAGAGCTTTGTTTAAAGCATTTAAATGCTCTAGTTAAGTGCGATACATCAAATCCTCCAAGAGAAATCAAGAGCTCAGGACTGCTAAACTATCTCAATAATCTTGATTATCTTCAACCTCAAGTTACCGATTTGGGAGAGGGATCTTATAATATCTTACTGTCTAAAGGGTCACCAAAGTACCTTGTTAACGTTCATCTTGATACAGTTCCAGCAGGGAATGGCTGGAACTCAAACCCTCATGAATTAATTATTAAAAATGATCGTGTTTATGGGCTTGGAGCATGCGATATCAAAGGTGCTGCAGCATGCTTATTAACGCTAATTGAGAATGGGCTTGAAGATTATGCAATTTTATTCTCCACAGATGAGGAGGCCGGTCAAAGCACCTGCATTAAAGAGTTTATAAAAACTAAGCCAGATTTTGAGGCTGTAATAGTAGCTGAGCCAACCCAAAACATGGCAGTGACTTGCCATCGCGGCATCATAACTGGCACTCAAGAATTTTTTGGCAATGCTGGGCATAGTTCAGACCATAGAGCGATGAACGATAACGCAATTCATAAGCTTATTTGTTGGTCAGATAAAGCTCTTCAGGTTGCAAAAAAATTTGACTCTGTATCCTTTCAGGATTTGCATGGCATTGCTTTTAATTTAGGAATTATTGAAGGTGGAATAAAGCCAAATATCATTGCTGACCATGCTCAGGTTAAATTTGGCATGAGACCCTTGCCTGGACAATCCTTTGATAATTTATTAAATGAATTTAATATCCAATCTGTTGAAAAGATCTCTAAATTTACCAAAGGGTTTCTCGCTCCAGCGCTACCAACAGGTGAAATAAAAGACCTAGAATCCTTGGTTGTGGAGTTAGGCCTTGAGCCATCACCCCCTGTGAATTTTTGGACCGAAGCCTCCTTATTCAATGAAGCGGGTTATAAAGCAATTGTTTATGGACCAGGTAACATTGCTGATGCTCACCAACCAAATGAGTCAGTAGCCATCGATGAACTTGAAAAAGCCCTCACTGATTTTAAAAAGATAGTGCAATGAGAAATTCATCTAATCAGTTTATAAAGAATACGATTTTAAAATTGCTAGGAGCCATCGGATCCGAAAAAGAAATTAATAAATACATTGAAAAATTTTCTTCTCCTGAGCAACGCTTCGCAGTAATAAAGGTTGGAGGTTCAGTCATCGAGAATGATCTTGAAAATCTTATATCATCATTAATTTTTCTTGATCAGGTTGGTTTAAAACCAGTTATTCTGCACGGTGCTGGACCAATGCTTTCTAAAGCATTGGAAGAAAAGAATATTGAATTTTCATTTATTAATGGCCAAAGGGTCTCATCGTCTGAGGTCAGAGATGTTGCATACACTGTCTTTAGCGAAACTAATAAAAAAATTGTTGAGGCTTTAAAGGCACAAGGCGCAAATGCAACAAGCCTAATAACAGATGTTTTTGAATGCGTCATGGACAATCCTGATTTAGGATATGTAGGCTCAATTAAAACAGTAAAAAATAAATTAATTAATCAAGCATTAGAATCAGACTCCATACCAGTTATAGCTCCACTTGGATTGCAGGAAAATGAGATCTTAAATATTAATGCTGATATTGCAACTGTTGAGTTGGTAAAGGCGATCAACCCCTACAAGGCAATCTTTTTGTCTGAAATAGGGGGGATATTTAATCAAAGGGATGAGCTAATACCTACCATTAATTTGGCTTTAGAATACCCTGAGATTATGCAGCAAGAATGGCTACATTCAGGTATGAAGCTTAAATTAGAACAAATTAAGACTTTGCTTGATCATCTTCCTAAAACTGCTTCAGTCTCCATTACTGAGCCAATTAATTTACCAAAAGAATTATTTACTGATTCTGGATCAGGAACATTAATCAAACAAGGCTATAGCGTCCAATCACATCAACTTCCAAATACATCTGTTCAAGAGCAGTTTAAAAATATTATTGAAGCCTCATTCAGTGGAACATTAGAAAGCAACTTCTTTAAAACTCAGGATAACCTAAATATATTTATGACTTCCTGTAAACGAGCCACCATTGCAATCTCAAATGATTTTAAGATTCCATATATGGATAAATTTGCTGTTCTTCCTGAGGCAAAAGGCGAGGGGTTAGGAGCTGGTATATGGTATGAAATGAGAAAAGTGTATCCTCAGGTTTTTTGGAGATCTCGCCCAAATAATCCAGTTAATAGCTTTTATACATCAATTTGTGAGGGCTGCCAAAAGCAAGAAGAGTGGCATATATTTTGGATTGGAATTGAAGACTTCAGCTCTCTGAAAGACTGTATTGAGTATGCTCTCAGCAAACCAAAAAGTGTGATTTAGATGGATATTAAAAAAATAGGCTTAATTGGGGGAAGAGGTTTTGTCGGCCAAGAGATACTTCAATTGATTTCTCAGCATGAATTCATGGAAATTACATCAATTTTTTCATCCTCAAAGGCTGGCGAGTCAGTGAAGACTAATTCAGATAAGCTTTTATTCTATAAGGATTTAAGTTTAGAAAAAATTCAATTAACAGATGAAGATGCATTCATACTTGCTTTACCTAATAGTGAGTCAAAAAAATATGTTGATTTAATTACTAAGCATAATTCTCGAGCAATAATTATAGATATAAGTTCAGACCATCGTTTTGATACCGATTGGCAGTACAGAGTCCCAGAGCTATCAGAGAAAATTAGTACAACTAAAATTAGTAATCCTGGTTGCTATGCATCTGCGATGCAATTTATGCTTTCACCCCTTGTTGATCAGCTTGTTGGCCATGCAAACCTTTTTGGGATTTCAGGATACAGCGGTGCAGGCGCTTCACCCAATCAAAGAAATGATCTTGATGCGCTGAAAGATAATGTTTTACCTTACTCACTTGTTTCGCATCTACATGAACAAGAAGTTAAAAGGCATTGTTACCCAAATGTATTATTCACCCCACATGTAGGTAATTTTTTTAGAGGCATCATTATCACAGGCAACTTCATCACCTCCAAACCCTTGAATGCAAATGAAGCATATACTCTCTTTGATGACTTTTACAAAAATAATAAATTAATATCCATTCAAGAAAATTTACCTAACCTACAAGAGGTTGTTAGCACATCATTAGTCAAAATAGGTGGTTTTGAGACGGATACAGATAACAATAGGCTAACTTTTTGCTGCGTACTTGATAACCTGTTAAAAGGGGCGGCAACTCAGACTGTTCAAAATTTAAACTCAGTATTTGGCTGGGAAGATAACTTAGGTATTGAATTATGAAAATTTGGAATCAACATAAAAATGATCAAAGCTCATCCATTGATAAATTTTTATCTGGCGAGGATATAGTCTTAGATCAAGAGTTATTTCTATATGATATCGATGCTTCTATTGCCCATGCCCATGAGTTGCATAGTATAAATATTCTCAATAAAACAGAAACACAAAAAATCGTAGCATCCTTAAAAAAACTTGCTAAATTATTCAAAGAAAATAAATTTAAACTCACAGATAAATATGAGGATTGTCACTCTGCGATTGAAAGTTTCCTGACAAAAGAGTTGGGCTCTATTGGAAAAAAAATCCACACTGGTAGAAGTAGAAATGACCAAGTGATGGTTGCTATGCGGTTGTATGCCATAGCAAAATTAAATGAAATTGATTCAATCAATATTAAAATCGCTAAAGCATTTTTTAAAAATGCAGAAAAATATGCATCAGACCCTATGCCAGGTTACACCCACTTGCAAAGAGCTATGCCTTCAACCTGGGGATTATGGTTCAGTTCATTTGCAGAGTCTTTCTTAGATAACCTTGATTTACTTAGAAATACCAAATCCTGGATTAATATTAACCCCTTGGGCTCTGCTGCAGGGTATGGAGTCAATCTGCCGATAAAGCGAGACATTTCAACCAAAGAACTTGGCTTTAAAAGAAAACAATTAAATAGTTTATATGTACAAAATAGTAGAGGTAAATTTGAGTTAGAATTAATCGGTGCCTTAAAGCAACCTATGCTCGATATTAGAAAATTTTCATGGGATATGAGTTTATTCTTAACTCAAGAGTTCAACTTACTAAGCATTGCTTCAAAATACTCTACTGGCTCCTCCATCATGCCAAATAAATCTAATCCTGATGTTATCGAAATTATGCGTGCAAACTATGCAGTGATAGCTGGACATTACTCAGAATTAGAAAATTTAATTTCTCTCCCTAGCGGCTACCAGCGTGATTTGCAGCTCACAAAAAGATCTCTCATTCACTCTATTCATTGTGTCTTAAGTACTTTGGAATTAATTCCAGGACTGGTCAGCTCGATTAAAATCAATTCAGAAAGATCAAATGAATTCATTGATGCTGGAATGTTAATGACTGATCGAGCGAATGAATTAGTCCAATCAGGACTTCCTTTTAGAGAGGCATACATAAAAATAAAATCTGATAAGTCTAGCAAATCAATTGTAAAAAACTTCTCTAGGAAGAATGCATCGGTTGGTTCAGCATATAATTTGCAACTCAGTCATCTTAAAAACCGATTAAAAAAATTATAAAAAAATAGAACTTATCTTTTTTGCATTTCTTTTTTCTTTGTGAGAATATTAAAAAAGAATGAATAAAGCTATCAGAATTCAAAAATCTGAAGCCGCTAGAAATAGACGCCATCTTAGACGTGATTTAGCAGAGAGGAAACTGCTCAGTGAATACGCCCGTCTTCGAAAGCTAAGAAGAAAAAAGTAGTTTTTAGCAGCTTTTTAAATTTTTAACAGTAGAGTTTTTATGAACTCTTTTATCTAAAAAACACTGCTTGCATCTCTCCAATCAAAGGTTTTAAATACGCAAATGAAGTCAACACACGCATACCTAGAGAAATGGCATCAAGGTCTTAAATCTCAAGATCAAAATTTCTTAGATGAGATTCTTGATGATGAATGTATTTTTACCTCTCCAATAGTTTTCAAACCCATAGAGGGCAAAGAGATGTCTAAGCTATATTTGATGGGTGCAGGTCAAACTTTTAACATGGATAGGTTTAAGTATGTGAGGGAGTTGGTTGATGGGTTGGACTGTGTCTTAGAGTTTGAAACCTTTATTGGAGATATATCGATCAATGGCGTTGATATTATTAGGTGGAATGAAAATGGTAAAATTATAGATTTCAAAGTAATGATAAGACCACTTCAAGCCATTCATGCTTTGCAAGAAAAAATGTCGGAGTCTCTAGACGCACTTCAAAAGCGAACATAAAAAAAAGGAGCCCATGTGAGCTCCCTTTCTAAAATTCAAATTATTTAAAACATATAGTTTAAAGTTAACCCATATGATTTAAATGCATTAGGATATCCAAAAAACGAAGTTGAGGTTGGATCAGCCACAGCAGGGAAAATTGTTGTTAAGAATTCATCATCATTGATATTCTTGCCCCATAGTGTCAAAGAAAAGTTTCCTCTTTCAACTCCAGCAGAGAAGTTAAGAGTGTCTTGTTTTCTTCTGCCATTTCCTTTGGAATCAAGCAACGCTTGCCATGTTGGATTCTCACTGAGAATTACTTCGCTTGAATACAGATGACTTAGTCTCACGTAACCATCATATTGGCCTCTTGACCAGTTCCAGGTAGCAGTTGTAGAAAATGTTTCTTCTGGAATGTTAGAAGGAACTGTGCCTGATAAATCTCCAGCAGCTGATGCAGGGAATGAATCATAGATTGGATCCATCACTAAACCACTAATTGCAAGATCAATATTCTCCATTGGCGATATTAATAAATCAAACTCAAATCCATCGGCTGATTGCGAACCCGCGTTAGCTAAAACAAAACCAGTGCCGATAAAAGTATTTGATTGGAAACCCTTAATCTTTTGATCAAAGTAGGCGATATTAAGATACCCATTTGGCAGGTACATCTTTGCACCCAGTTCAAAAACTTCAGCTTCTTCAGGATTAGCAAATCTAGTACCTACACCAGTGTTTGGTCCTACTGGAGTTCCAGCAGCAGCCAAGGCAGCTGTCTCTTCAGCATTAGGCAATGAGTTTCTAGATATGTTCCAAGCAGTAGCCTTAAAGCCTGTTGAAACACCACCATAAATATTCACCGCATCATTGAATGCGTATGAAAGTTTAGCTGTGTAGTCGATGTTGTCATCCTTACTTTTTCCATCTTGTGCAGCATTAGGGAAGTCAACAAACTTTGGAATAAATTGGAGAGCTTGGAGTGGGATAAGAGGATTGTATTCTGGATCTTGAGCCAAGACAGCTGCTTGGGCTGGAGGAATTCCTGCAGCAATAAGTCCCAGTGTTCCTGCGCCAACAAAATCTAAATTAGAAAAGACAGCATTATTAATCTGGTTATATGAAACCTCTTTTTCATCTTCCATATAACTGACGCCTAAAATCGCATTTAGTTTCTCATTAAGTTGGATATCCACTTGAGCAAATAAAGAAATGGTTGAGTTATCTTGTGTTGCAGTTTCCGTATTACCTTGCCCAGCAGCAAATAATAGGGAGTTTGGTAAACCAAAAGCTTCAGCTACTCCTGCAATTGCACCAGGTAAGAAAGCATCTATATATGTTCTCCACATGGTTCCAAAGTAAATAGACTCATTAAAATCCATGTCTTCTTGGTAATAGAAACCACCAAGCAACCAGTTAACTTTCTCATTATCATCTGAGTACCATCGAATTTCTTGAGTTACCCCAGATAATTCTTTAGAAATAGGGCTTGGAGCAATTACATCAACTGCATCAAAATCAACATCCTGCACTTCATAATTATCAGAAGTTCTATAGGAAGTAATGCTTTCGAGAGTTGTATTAGTAAAGTTTTTCTCTATGTGCAATGAAATACCACCATTTTCACCTTTTGACGTTGGATCAAAATTAAAAAATGCTGTTTGAGAATATGGATCATTTGGAATAACTTTTCCACCCATCATGGCAATTACTTGGTTTGCAGCACCATAAGCTGTACTTCCAATCACACAGCAAACTTCATCAAACTCATCATAGTCAAATGTTAACCTTGCAGAAAAATCATCTTCAGGTGCAAATAAAAATTCAGCTCTATAACCAAATCTGTCACGATCATTCAGTTTATTTCCAGTAGTTGGATTATCAGATTGCCCATCTCTTGTATTAACATTTGCACTAAAGCTATAAGCAACAGAATCATTAATAGGACCTGTGTAATAAATCTTAGCTACCTTAGAGTTATAGTCTCCAATTTCGAAAGTTGCTTTACCAAAATTTTCAAATGAAGGCTTTTTAGTTACGATGTTAACTACACCTGCAGAAGCATTTTTTCCAAATAAAGTACTTTGCGGGCCTCTTAGAACCTCAATTCGCTCAAGCATTGGTAAATCAGAGATTTGGCCTTGTATCTTAGATCTGTAAACACCATCAACAAATACTGCAACGGATGGTTCAACACCTGGATTATTTGATCCATTACCAAATCCTCTAATGAAGAATGTGGCGTTTGTTGTTGATTGATATTGCCTTGCATCAAGTGATGGGACAACTGCTTTTAAATCCAATAAATCTACAACATTTGCTTTTTCAATGGTGTCTGCAGTTACAACTGAAACTGCAACAGGAACTTCTTGAAGAGTTCTCTCAGTTTTTGTTGCCGTCACAATGACTTCTTCAACAGCTTGAGCGCTCAAAAGGCCTGCTTGAATAATTAACAGACTAATGAATGCATAGGATAAAAATTTCTTGTTCATATATTCCCTCAAATTTAATAATGAATTGAAGGTATATTATAGAAATCATTGATAAATTCAATGCTATTTGCACTAATAAAAAGGTACATAATTTGAACTTAAATACTTAGAATTTAGTTCTTTTTGAAAATTGATGATTGCAATGTATGCTTAAAGCTAATGATTTTTTGGAGGTAGATGAATGAGCAATAAAAAAACAGGCGGTTGTCTATGTGAGGCTGTGACCTACGAAATTGATATAGCAGATATAGTGTCTGCGCATCATTGTCATTGCACAGATTGTCAAAAATCAACGGGCTCTGGTAAAGCTACCATTATCATCATGCCCGCAGAGCAATTAAATATTAAAGGTGAATTAAAATTTTTTAGCGTCAAAGGATCTGCAGGCTCTCATATAAGCAGAGGCTTTTGTCCAGACTGTGGTTCACCAGTTGTAAGTTTTGTTGAGGAAAATCCCGCAATAAAATTTTTAAAAGCGGGAACTCTTGATGATTCTTCATGGCTTGAAGTGCATTCAAGTTTTTGGAGCTCTACAGCCAACCCTTGGTCACCTTTAGACAGCAATATTGATAGCGTTACCCATAACCCTGAGCTCGGTTGAGAATTTGGTAAATTGATCAATATTTATGTATAGTTTTTATTCGTAGTTTAGATTATCTTTTAGGAGGAAAATATGAAGAACTTATTAACTTTATCCCTAGGATTGGTGTTTATCGCATCCTGCGGTCAAACCACAACATCGACTGATGAAAATGTTGCATATGACCTTGTAGGAGTTCAATTTTACAATGAATTTATTCCATGTGTGCCAGGCTCAGATTTTACCCAAGAGAATGTTGATAGCATGATGCAGGGTTGGAGATCACTCAATATATCCGATGATCTTCTCGGCGCATGGGGCTATGTTCCAGCAACAGAAGAAAGTAGATTTGAAAATGGTTGGTGGGAGCTGCAATGGGCATCATATGAAGACGCGAAAGCAGCATGGGATGAATGGACACAAGATGAGGAAGCGATAGCTTTTCTTGCTGACCATGAATCAGTCATGGTTTGCGATGGTGATGCAAGAGGTTCATGGGATTTCACTTTTCACAGGGATGTAGAGTCTTTTGGCCCTATGCCTGAAGATGGGTCATTTTTTACTGAGTTCTTCCCATGTAAATATAATGATGGCAAATCATCCGAAGATCTTCTTGGATCCATAGCTCTTTATAACGAGTGGCTTGATGGGCTGGAGATTACAGGCGCATATGCTTATGGGATATATGCAGGAGATGGCACCGATGAGCTGGCTGATTTCTGGTGGGGAAATTTTCATGAGTCGGCTGAAAGTGCTGCAGTTGGTAATGAAAACTGGATGGAGAGCGGTGGTAAGGCTAGAGCTTCGCTAGAAGCAACAGCCGCATGTGATGTTCCTGAATTATATAATTCAGGCGTTATTTATGATCCAGCCCGCCCAGCATTCGCTAAGTCATAATCTGAATGAATCTATAATTAAAAAAGCCTGCATTTATTGCAGGCTTTTTGCTTAGATGAAAAAACTACTAGCGAAATACGGAAGACATTTTTGGTTAGTTTCACTGGCTGTAACTGTCTTTGCCTCCTATGATTTTGCTTACAACTAAGGAAGTTTCTTCGATATATTGATGTTGTCTGCGTTAACTTTATTATTTTATTGGCAAGGTCAAGGTAAAGAAGGAACTTAAATGAAAAACATTCTTCCAATACTTCCTCTTTTGTTTGCTTCATAGTTAAGCTCTGAATGGACGACATTCCCACTAAAACCTTAATAAAAGCATTTATTGCTGATATGGACCCCACTAAAAAGTTAATATTAAAAGTATTTATTGCTGTTGTATTACTAATACTTATCTTGCAGGTTTACGCCTGATATTGGTTAAAGATATTAGGCCACTTGATATATATAGGTGGGGGTGGGGTGTTAGTCCTGCGTACCCCCAAGCAACAAAGGTTCAGATAGAACAAAAGGCTTTACCTCGTGGCGAATTTTAGTATCATAGATAGCCTTTCTAAAGGACATTTACTGTACCTAGATGAAAGCTCTTAGTTACGGAGAAGTTACGGTGGCATGTAACAGGTTAGAACTCTTAGCTAAGGATGTTGCAAACATGCACATTAGCGGGAATAGCTCAGTTGGTAGAGCGCAACCTTGCCAAGGTTGAGGTCGCCAGTTCGAACCTGGTTTCCCGCTCCACTTTTAAAACCTAGTCTTCAGCTAATACCTGTCTAGATGCTACAATAATTTCTTTAATTTTATTGTTTTCAATACGAACATCGAATGATTCCCTTGCGACAACTTCCGTTCCATCAATAATGTCTGTGACCTTGTAGGATGAAGTAACCCAGTGATGAATCTCACCATCGGGTTGAGGTACATCATTTGCCATTGCATAGACGAATTCCCAAGATGGATTGGATGTTTCAAACCAATTTTTAAGAAATGCTGCATGCTCATCAGAGCCATTAACAATTACTCCATTAGGAGCTTTGCCTACCAAGTCTTCAGCATTGGCTTGATCGATTGCTTCAAGATCACGTTGATTATGAGCTTCAACATAATCAACCCAGATTTTTACAAGAGATGGATCGCCAGCAATAATATCTAACTTTTCACCATTATCTGATAGCTCATACCCAATAACGGTTCCTTTGTTCATATGACCTGATTCGTGATGGCCGGCAATAGAGAATTGGGCCAGCAAAGCTACGCTTAAGATTGATAGTAATTTATACATAAAATTTCCTCTAATATTAATTAATTCACTTAAGCCAATAACTTTAACATAGTTGTTAGATGATTTTTGTGCTTGAGCATCTTGACTATAGGGGTGTTAAAAATAATGTCTCCCATGGTATAAATATATTTATGCCAAAACTAATTGCCTTAATTTCTAAAAAGACATCCATCTCCGAGGAAGACTTTCAGACTTACTATGAAAATACACACGTGCCTTTGATTGAAAGGCTTTTTCCAACTCTGATGGATTACAAAAGAACATATTTACTAAAAGCTAACATGCTGAATGATGTCCTGCCATTGGAGTCAGAGGGAGAACATGCTCAATTTAATGTGATAACTGAGCTTACTTTTGAAGATGAGGAGGGTCTGAATCAATTTTTTGAAAAGGGCGCCGAGGAAGAAGTAATTTTAATGATTAGAGATGACGAAGCTAATTTTCTTGATGGTGAAAAAACTATCATGTTCAGGGTAGATTGAGTTTAAAATAGGTTATGGATAGAAGATACTTTATCAAGAACACAGCAATGGCTGGAACTGCAATTGCAATTATTCCAACATCGATGCTATTGGGTGAAAAACTTCAGAATACAGCCTATGAATTTTTAGAATACTCATCTGATAAGATCAATGCCCTCAATGACTATGCCATGGGAGCTGTCCTACCGTCTTTAGCAGCTCTAGCAATTTATGCTTATACCCTTGAGTTGATATATGTAGTTTTGTTTTTATTTCTGCTAATTGCCGCAGGAATAATCATCTAATCTTTTTAAATAAATTATTAAACTTTAAAAGATATGGTGTTCACCGATGCCATTAATTACTTCCTGACTCTCAGTATTAACTCCTGCTTCTTGTCTCATACGAATAACATCCGGATCTGTCATGAATGCTTCTACGCCCTCCATGGTTTCAGCTTCTGCCAAATCATAAATCCTTGATCCATCCTCGCTTTCCATGGCAACTATTAGCTTTAAACCATTTTTATCCATATAGGGTTTTAAACTATCTACCAATTTTAACCACATCTCTAAACTGCAAGATTTCTCAAAAGTTGCAAGAAATTTCATTTTATTATCTCCTATTATTTATTTTTCAATATACCAAAAACTTATTAAAAATTCTTACTGTTAGTATTGGCATTTAGTTTATCTCTTCTGGGTCAGACTGATATCGTTCAAACCAAGCAAGAATATGATCAACCTTTGAAATTAATCGGGAGGGCTTGCTCGCAATGCTATGAGAAGTATTTGGTAGTCTCACCATGGCACTATCAATACCCCTCAACCGAAGTGCCTGATAAAATTGTTCAGTTTCTGAAATAGGAGTCCGCCGATCATTCTCACCGGTCAGCAAAAGAGTGGGAGTTGTAACATTTCCCACCAAAGAGAGAGGAGATCTTTTCCAGTAATGCTCAAGGTGTTCCCATGGAGGGCCGGGAAACTGGTGATAAATTTGACCAACCATTGAATCTGCTGTGAGCGGTTTGCTTAACCAATTAATAACAGGTTTTGCTGCTACTGCAGCATTAAAGCGATCAGTAAGACCAACTGCATAGGCAGTAGCAATTCCACCTGCACTTCCACCTGCAATAAATAAATTCTTACTATCTACAAAGCCTTTTTTAATCAAAGCATCTATGCCTGACATGTGATCAGCAAAATCTTCTTGGCTTGAGTATTTATATTGAAGCAGTAAAGCAAAATCCTCTCCGTAGGAAAGACTGCCTCGATAGTTGTTATAAAATACTATGTATCCAGCAGCAGCCATGATTTGCAGTTCCGCTGAGAAGCTTGGACCATAAGCTAAGTGAGGGCCACCATGAATTTCAAGAATTAAGGGATATTGCTTTGAGGGATCAAAATCAGGAGGAGTGATATACCATCCTTGAATTTCTTGTCCGTCAAATGAGGAGTTATAAGTAATCTCATTAACCATCCCAAGTTTTCGATGCCCTAACAAATTTTTGTTTAACGATGTAATAACTGTTTTTTGATTATTTCTTATCACTCCTATATCTGAGGGACGATCTGATGTGCCATGAGTGTATGCAAAAATATTATTTGCAACATGAAACCCTCCAGATAGATAAGGGCGACCAATTGTCGTCCCACCAAGTCCCCCAATTATTTTTTCATATTTGCCATTGAGAGCAATCTCTCCAATGTTTCGAATCCCTTTTTCATCATAAGAAAAGTATAGAGACTGACCATCCTCTGCCCATATGATGTTATCCGCATCGCCATCTAAGCTCTCTGAGAGTATACGAATTTTTTTGTTTTGAGTTTCTACTAATGCAATTCTTTTAGGCGTGAACGCAAGAGGGCGACGCTCTTGACTGCTGAAAGCAATATACTTGCCGTTAGGAGACATGGTTGGTGATCGCTCAGCACCAGATTGGGTCGTAATTTGATCTAGCTCACCAGTCTCAATATCTATCGAATAGATATCTGCCTCATTACTGACAAGCTCCCAGTTATTTGAGCGATAGGCCGAAAAGTAGACTTGCTGACTATCTAATGACCAAGTCAGCGAACCATTATGATTGAAGTCTCCATTGGTAAGCTGTCGAACTGATCCACCATCACTAGAAACAATAAAGACATGGCGATAAGCAGGGTCAACAATGCCTTGACCATCATACTGATATCTAGTGTTGACTATTGTAATAGGTCTCTCAGCCCATTCAGCGCCTTCAGGTTTAGAACGAGGCTCTACTATTGCTTCTATTGGAGATTTAACATTCATTGTGAAAGCTAGCCATTTTCCATTTGGCGACCAAGATAAGCTTGATGGAGATTCTTGTAGATTTGATATAACAGCACTTTCGGTACTATCAAGCCAGCGTATATGAATCTGATTAGCGTCTGACTCATCAGATATAAATGCTAATTTTTTTCCATCTGGTGACCAGCGAGGAGATTGATAGTTATTCAATCCAGAGAAAAGAGGCTGATGATGTTTTCCGTCAACAGAAATTTGCCAAAGGTTTGAGCTAGTATTATCAAACATAATGTTATTCGACTTTCTTACATAGACTATCGTTTTTCCATCTGGAGACACTTGAGGATCTGAAGCCCAAGAAAGATCAAAAACATCCATGGGATCAAAGAATTTCTTTTCTCCTTGAGAGCTCAATAGATTGATTGATGTTACAAAGATCAAAGTAATTAAAAATAATTTCATCTCAAAAAACCGTAAGTCACTTAAACTAATTTTTTTATTCATTGGGTTAGCATAATTGATAAAAATTACCGCGAAAAGTAATAACTTTATTTATAATAATTAATAACTTTTTTAAACAAAATTAATGAAGCAATTCCTTTTAACTATTTTTTTTATCTTATCAATGCCCGGTTTAACCGAGTCATCAAAGGTTGTCTGCGAGCTCAATGGAGAATACTCAATCACCTATAAAGATCTTAAAAAAACATACCTTTCTGAAGGTATAGAATTTTTCAAAAATCTTGCCAGACAAACACAACAATCTTTGTTTTTATTAGATAGGGCTAAATCTAACTTTGCTGAGAGCGATTGGTCTAGAGACAAAGTATACGTGGTTCAATACTGGAATCTTGATTCTGCAAATGAAACCATGGAATCATTAAAATATTCAATTGAGCCGTCACCTATATGGATTTATCCTGATGCATCATCAAAAATTGATATTTCATCTGAGGGACCCTCAGTCACTCATTTTCTTGAAAATGAAGATAAACATCCGTTATTTGATGATTTGCTAGTTGACTTTTATCAAGTAAAAAATTCAATTAATTGGTTTACAGGCAAAGGTAAACTTAAAGTTGATATTTGGCTTAAACATAAAGATGGAGCGAGAGGCAAAAGCCCAAAAGTTGCAATCATCGCTCAAGGTAACTGTGAGCCACAAAAGAAAAAATTTTAATTCTTTTAACTAGTTTTTTAAAAACCTCTTTCAGTGATATATTATTTTTTTATTATTAACTGGAGAATAAATGAATTTTATAAAAACACTTTTAATAGTTCCGTTGCTTTTAAGCGTTCAGATCTTTGCTGGTCATCATGAAGATGCCCAAGTAAGTAAAAAAGATATGATGGCTAATATAAAGACCGCAAAATCATGGATCGATGCAGGCTACACAAATAAAGATGACTTTTTAGATGTAGTTAAAAAACACATGGCAGATGATGGCTATAACTATCCCGGAAGATTTATTGGTTTTGGGTTTAACTTTGATCCTAGCAATGATGAAATGGTTGTTGATTGGGTAATTGAAAATAGTCCAGCTGTTGGTGTTCTTCAAAGTGGTGATACTTTCGTTTCTGTGGGCGGTATTCCTGCTTCAAGAGAAAATAGAGAAAATGGTGTCTTGTCTTTTACCGGTCTACCAGGTCAACCCGTTAAAGCTGTAGTGAAAAGAGATGGTAAGGAAGTAGATGTTTCATTCAAAAGAGGCTTAGTAAATCCAAGATATACAAAAGCTCAAGTCATGGACAATATTGAATCTGCTGATGCTGAAGATTGGGGAGCAGATGAATATAAGATTGTTGAAGTTGCAGCTAATAGAAAAGAAAATGTTGTCTATGCATGGACTTGGCATAAGTTTACGGATGATATTACTGGTCTTCAATTTGAAGAAAATCAGGTGACTAGATTTCAGTTTAATGATGATGGCCAAGTTATAGCTAGAGGCGATATGTCAGAAGAGGCTCTTGTTCAAAGTCAACTAGGCTTTAAAGTATCTAGATAATTTCAACTTACTTTTATATAAGGAGGCGTAAGCCTCCTTATTTATTTTTACTGAAAACTTTTTTACCATGAGAGTAGGTTGCAACCACATCAAGGCTTTGCAAGTCTTTAACAGGAATGCTGAGTGGATCTGCAGAAAGAATAACTAAGTCAGCCAGTTTTCCAATCTCAATTGAACCTTTGCTATTCTCTTCAAAGTGTTGATGTGCAGCATTGATTGTAATTGCTTTTAAAGCATCATAGGTCGAAATTCTTTGCTCTTCTCCAAGAATTTTTCCAGATCTAGTCATTCGATTGGTTGTGGCCCAGAGGAGACGAATCATGTCAGGGGGAACAACGGGCGCATCGTTGTGAATTGTGAACGGAATATCTCTATTTAAAGATGATTTTGTTGGACTAATTCTAGAGGCTCTCTCCTCACCAAAAACTGAATCACGATGCCAATCACCCCAATAGAATGTATGAGCTGAAAAATATGATGGAATAATTTGCAGTGCTTTCATTTTATCTAGCTGATCCTCTCGAACAGTTTGAGCGTGGATCATAATAGTTCGATGATCGTATTCAAGATTTGCTTTTTCAATAGCATCTATCAGCATATCTGCTGCTGCATCTCCATTAGCATGGGCCATGATAGGTATTTTTTTAGCAGCATATCTCTTCACTAAATCAAGAGTTGTTTGTTTTTCGATGAGTGGGTAGCCGGCATAATCAGGGCTTTCTCCATGGGGTGGCTTCAGATAAGGCTCTGTTAAATATGCAGTTTTTCCTTGTGGAGATCCATCAAGAATTAACTTAATCCCACCAATTTTAATTCGACCCTCATAATTACCAACATTTTGAAGCGGCAGTGCGTCAAAATTTTCAATTTGCCCAATTGGATAACTGATTACATCTATATTAACGTTTCCTTGAGCATTCGCCGCTTTCATTAGACCAATTGATTCAATGCTTGCCGCACCATCTTGAGCCGTCGTAATGCCATGACTTGCGTATACTTGCATTGCTTCTTTTACACTGGAGATTGGATCTTTGTATGCCTGCATCGCAGACATTTGCAGAGGGTATGCTGCTGTCTCTTCTACAACTCCGTTTGGAATATTTGAATCTGAGTATCGTCGAATTTTACCACCAGCTGGATCTTTGGTATCAGCATTTATCTCGGCAAGCTCCAGTCCCTTTGAGTTTGCAGCCCCTAAATGACTAGAGACGTGAATTAGAAATATGGGATGCTCCTTGCTAACCTCATCTAAATCTTCTCTTGTTGGATGTCTTTGCTCTTCAAGCAGAGAGTCATCATACCCCAACCCAATAACCCAATTTCCAGGTTGTATCTTTAAATCTTTAATGTATTTCTTTAACTCTATTTGCAAACCCTTAATGTTTGTCACCTGTCCCACTGGAGGTGATGCAAGGTTTGCTACCTGAGTTGCAAATGCAACATAAGATGCATGCCCATGGGCGTCAATAAAGCCAGGTAAAATTGCTTGATCATTGTAATTGATGTGCTTTCCTTTAATAAGCTTGCCTTCTTTATGACTACCTATCCAAGCAATTTTTTTATCTTTAATAGCTATTGAAAGAGGGATCGCCTTTTCTTGCCCAGTCATTAAAAGAACGTTCTCAGAACTCAAAATTAAGTCAGCTTTTTCAATGGCAAATATTGCTGATGAAAAAAATAAGTTAAGAAGGGTTAAAATTGAAATTATATTTTTCATGCTTAAGTATATTTTTTTAAATTGTATTACTAAAACAGTTATTTGTTACACCTATATTTTTTACTCATAAGTTAATTAAATTCGTTAATTTGTTGCATTCATGAAACTTATTTGATTAAGTATGTTATATACAGATTTTTTATATATAAAAAAATCAACCATTACTTACTTTTAGGGGGAGTCAAGTATGAAAAAATTACCATTAAACCAAAACTTCATTGCGCCATTTTTTGCAGCAGCATTATTCTTTTTTGTTACTCCAGTTCCAGCGCAAGATACGGAGGTGACCTCCATTGAAGAGGTTATTGTTACATCGCAAAGAGTTGAAGAAAGTTTACAGGACGTGCCCATAGCTGTAACAGCGCTTACTGCAGATATGTTAGAAGATCAGCAGATTCAATCAGGTTCAGATCTGCAATTACTTACTCCAAGTTTAAACTTCCAAGGCAATGATGCAGGTGGCGGCTCATTTAACATTAGAGGAATTACGAATTTGGCAGTTTCTCCAACGGCTGAATCTGGAGTGGAAATACATGTGAATGATATGCCAGTAGGTTCTACAACTATGCAAGATGGTGAGTTTCTTGATATGGAGAGGATAGAGGTTCTTAGAGGCCCTCAAGGAACTTTGTATGGAAAAAACTCAGTTGGCGGAGCAATAAACTTAATCACCGGAAGACCACAATTTGATGAGATCTCTCAAATGGTTTCTGTGGATTTAGGAGATTATGATCTTGAGAAAATTAGATATACCTTGAACTATCCATTGAGTGACTCAATGGCTATTCGTATTGCGGGCATGACTGTAAATAGAGATGGCGATATTGAAAATATTTATTCTAAAAGGCCAACTAAACATATCAATGGAAGGAATTCTGATGCCTACAGATTTTCATTTGCATGGCAAATCAATGACTCAACAGATGTCTTATTGGTGCACGAGACATATGATGAGGATTCAACTCGTCACTATGTAAACAATAGGTATTGTAAACGCGATCCATCTGTAGCAGTGGGCTGTACTCCTGGAGCGGAGTTAGTCCATGAACTTACTCACCCCATGGCAACTTATGTAGAGAATTTAGCTATTCTTACTGGTATTCTTGATTACACTCCTGTAACAGATATGTCAGGTGCTCCCAAAGGTTTTTGGCAGTCAAACAATAGAGGTAATCCGCGTTACATTGTCGAGCAAGAAATTACCCAACTAATTATCAATCACTCTATTAATGATGATTGGAACTTAACGCTTGCTCATTCAACGAAAGATAGGCTTTATGATAGAACTGGCGTTTATGAGTCAGAGGAATATGATCGTTTAAGATTTAAAGATAATCCTCTGTTTCCGGGTGGTTATGTTCCCATGTCAGGTTATGGCGCAAATTGCACTCTTGAAGATGGTACTTTCGGCGTCTATGGCGGATGTATTACAGACACAATGAATTACCCAGATGGTTTTGATAGGCAGTTCAACCCAGATACAAATCACGATACCACTGAAATTAGGGTACGTTCGAGTCTTGATGGTAGCTTTAACTACTTAATTGGAGCAATTCACACCTCAACATCAGGCATATCAACATATGATATTGCAGCAAATGGATTGGACGCTTTGGCTCTTGCGCCTCCACCAGTTTTAACAGGTGGCCTGCCTCAAGGTTTTGTTCAGTTATACGCCCCCCTTTACAGAACATCTAATAAAGCAGCTACAAGAAGTTCTGCTATTTTTGGTGAGGTTTATTATCAGGCAAATGACCAACTGAAATACACATTAGGTATCAGAAGAACTGAGGATTACAAGGAGCAATATGGTAGGTCTCCATTCTTGAGTGTGGTAGGTTTTGGATCTGCTGGCGGTGGATTCACGGCTTTGCCTGGTGAGTCTATACCTGAATTCGGTCAATCATGGTATGCATCTGGTACGCCAGGTGATCCTGAAACAGATTATGCCAATACAACTGGAAGATTTGTTGTTGACTTCATGCTCAATGATAATACTTTATTATATGGATCAATTTCAAAAGGCTACAAAGGTGGAGGATTTAATCCTGCACTAGATCCCGAAAAGTATCCAGATACGCAACAAGTGTTTCCTGCAACAGAGCTTGATGCCTTTGAGGTAGGCTTTAAAGCAGATTTTCCAAGCATGGGCATGAGATGGAATGCATCAGCATATTTTTATGATGCAGCAGACTATCAAGTAACAAAAATAAAAAATAAAACCAGACTCAATGAAGGTATAGATGTAGATATCATGGGTGCCGAAAGTGAATTTATTTGGATTCCATTACAAGCACCTAATTGGCAATTTAATGTTGGTATGAGCTGGACGGATTCAGAGATAGCTAGTGGAGAAATGATCATGAACCCAGCCAATGCTGATTTATGTCTTACAACCGGTTGCGGAAACTGGCATTTAATGAAGAATGCCGCTGATGGAGAAGTTTTTGTTGTTAGAAAAGATGTTGCAACCATGATATGGAATATGTGGCAGGGAGGACTCTGGGGTCCAGCTCAAGCTATTATTGTTCCAGCAGAGTTTCATGGCGACAGGGTAACTGGACAACCAACTCCCGTTAGCTTTCTTCCAAATGTTACTCCAGGTCATTTACCATCAATAACAGCTTCAAGAGATCTTTATAATAGCGTGATGATTGGAACGGCATGCGACTTGATGGGTTGCAACCCTTCAGAGGTAATTTTGGATGGTCGCTTATCTGATGTGAGTGGAAACTCATTAACGCATCCTGAGTTTTCTGCAAACCTAGGCATTCAATACAATCTAAATACTCCTGATCATCTGATTACATTTAGGCTTGATGCTTACCATCAAGATGAAAGATATACGGGTTTATTTAATTTGGCCTGGGACAAAGTTCCAGCATGGACTGAATACAATGCCATGATTTCAATAAAACCTTCTTCAGCTGATGCTAATTGGAGGGTTGATATTTACGGACAAAATATTACTGATGAGCAGAATATCATGCATATTGGCGAGGCAACCGCACCGCTTGGTTTTAACAAAAGTATATGGGCTCGAGAGAGATCAACTTACGGTGTTAGATGGACTTATAACTTTTAATTATTAAAGTTAAATAGAAGGCCCTTTTAAGGGCCTTCTTATTATTTGCTAAACATTTTGCCTTGACAAAAAAATCACAATCATTCTCAATAGCATTTAAGTATTTTTTAAATTTTAATCTGGAGAACAAAATGAAAAAACTTTTTTTAATTCCAATGGCCCTCTTTATGATGGCATTTCAATCAGTGCAAGCAGATGGATATATTGCTTCTTATTCTATTAAAGTATCAGATGTTCCAGCTTTTGCAGAGTCATTTAACAATTTGATGAGCTCAGATTTTGGAACAAACTTTCCTGGAACAGTTACTTTGGGTCACTTTGCATTCAATGGATATGATGATGCAACTCATGCTGTTGTTATTAGTTATGACTCAGAGGCTGATATGGCCAAAGGAACTCAAATGTTTTACACACCAACTTTTGGCGCTTTCTTAAATGATGTTCAGGATATATCTGAGCCTGTAGAGCAGTCATTAAATAGAAAGCTTATTAGTGGTGGTAATAATAACCAAGCTGATAACAGTGTTTATACGACTTACTATATGTCAGTTAAAAGTCCTAAAAAATATGCAGCTGCTTGGAAAAAGCTTATTGATGCACAAGTAGCAAATGAGAATATTTCTGGATCATATGGTCTACGAGCACATACACATGGAAATAATAATTACTATTCTCATTATGCATACACTGGCTCTACAAACATAGAAGCAGCTATCGAAGAGCAAAAAAATCTAATGAACAGTAACTCTTTTGCTACTTTCTCTAAAAGTGTTAAACGCGAAGTTAAAAAAACAACCATGATGGTTGTAATGGCTGTTTACAACTACCCAACCTCATAGGAAAAATTATGAAAAAACTATTACTTATCCCATTAATAATTAGCACTTTAGCAAGCGCAGAACTTTACAAGGATTATGCTCCTGCTAGTGAGCCAGTAGAACTGACTGTTATTGCAGTTCAATCCAATTATCTTGATACTTATTTAACAAACCTCAATAGAACTTGGGTGAGAGCAATGAATGTTCAAAAACAATTAGGTTACATTACGGATTTTAATGTTTGGACAGCAATGAGCTCAGCAGATACTCCAAATGTTTGGTTAACCGTTGAGTATCCTGATATGGCTTCAATGGCACAAACTCAAGAAAAGAGTGAGCGTGTTGAAAAGGAGCTCAAGAAGCTATACGGAGATAATGATGTAGAGCTAGAAGAGATATCTAAAGGATACGAAGAAATCCGTAAGATGGTTGACCATGCCGTAATACATAGGGTTGTATTTAAGTAATCTCTAGGTAATCTCTAGAATTTTTAAAAAGAGGGCTTCAGCCCTCTTTTTTATTGTATGACACCATTTATGTCATACTGTTCAAAAAAATTCCAAATATTCTGGCTTGCATTGGGATCTTGTATTGATGCAAATTTTGACCCTGGCCAAATATGACCAGCTCCAATTACATAGTGCAAGATATTTTGAGTACCGCTGGCACAGTTATCATACAGATAAGTTTCGGTCCAAGATGTTGTTCCTGGAAGAATTCCAGGCAATGAAAGAAGATATTCATCACATTGATTGTTTGTTTGCCAATATCCCATAACATCCATAATTGATTTCATGTTTAAAATATCATTCCCCTCAAATGGAACGGTTACATCAAGAGACCCATGAATTTGCATTACAGGAGTAGGCTTTCTGGGATTGCATGAATCAAAAGTCTCATAGGACATTGAGCCAGTTACCGAGGCAACAGCTGCAAAGCTTGCAGGTAAGTTACACGCTAAATGAAAGCTAAAAAATCCGCCATTCGACATGCCAGTTGAATAAATGCGCTCAGAGTTTATTGAATATTTATCCATTATCAGATTTATCAAATTTTCAATAAATTCAATGTCATCATGAAGACTTACTGACCAACCTCCAATATTCCAATAACTTTTTCCAGCTATGTCATCAAGAGCCTCTGGATGAACCAAAACAAATCCATTAGCATCCGCTTGAGCTCTTAAATCTCCATAGTTCATTTGCTCATTTGCATTGCTACCATAGCCATGAAAGTTGAAAACGAGCGGCTGTTTTTGATTGCTATTGTAGCTTGAGGGAATGTATAGAATGAACTCACGTTTAATTTCGTTGTAAATAATTTCTCCATTAATAGTTCCTTTGGCTTGATTAGTAAGATTGCTTGTTATCGCTGATGGGCTTGGTGCTGGATTAATTGTATTTACTGTAGCAGTATCGCCAGACGAACCGCCACCACCACATGAAACTAATAGAAGAGGTAAAGTAAAAATAAAAGATATTTTTTTAAAAGACATTTTAATGAATTTTAGCCCCTTAAACAGAAGTGTCAAAACTTATAATTTGATTGAATAAACTTTCTTATTAGCTACCTTTTTTATTTGTTAGACTATAACTTTATTTTTATTTCAAAAGCGAGTATCACGTGAAAGACAAATACATTACAAAAGGTTCATTGTCAGTTTCAACTGACCTTGAATCATTTCTTAGATTAGAAGTTTTACCAGGCTTGGATATTACAGAGGAGCATTTTTGGAGCAGCCTTGAAAATATCATTGATGAATTTGGTCCCAAAAACAAAGCATTGCTTGAAACCAGAGAGTTAATGCAACAGCAAATTGATGAATGGCATTTAACTAATTCAGGCAAAGAAAAAAATCTCAGTACTTATAAAAAATTCTTGAATGAAATTGGCTATTTGTTAGAAGAGGGTGATGATTTTAAAATTACGACAAAAAATGTTGATCCTGAAATCTCATCAATCGCAGGTCCTCAGCTGGTTGTGCCGGTAATGAATGCTCGGTTTGCACTCAATGCAGCCAATGCAAGATGGGGAAGTCTTTATGATGCTCTATATGGAACTGATATGATTCCTGAAGATGGCGGTGCATCAAGAGCAGGCGCATATAATCCTTTGCGTGGTGATAAGGTAATAGCCTTTGCAAAAGAATTCCTTGATGAAAATTTTAGCCTCACCAATTCAAGTTTTTCGGATGTTACTTCATTCATCATAGAAGGTAGTAAATTGGTAATAAAGCTTAAGAATGGTGATATTGATAGCTTAAAAAATATTCATCAATTTAAAGGTTTTTATGGCGATGCTGATATGCCATCAGGTATTTTGCTAAAAAATAATAATCTTCATGCTGAGATCCAAATTGATCATGCTCACTCAGTTGGTGCAACTGATCCAGCAGGCATTAAGGATGTTTTGCTGGAGTCAGCAATCACAACTATTCAAGATTGTGAAGATTCGGTTGCAGCGGTTGATGGTGAAGATAAAGTGACTGTATACAGAAATTGGTTAGGGCTGATGAAAGGGGACTTGCAAGAAACCTTTTTGAAAGGTGGTAAAGAAATGACTAGAACCCTTAATCCTGACAGAGAATACACCTCTCCAGATGGCTCAAGTTTTGAGCTATCAGGCAGAAGTCTTATGCTTGTAAGGAATGTTGGCCATTTAATGACTAATCCAGCTATCCTTGATCGATCTGGTAACGAAGTACCAGAGGGGATCCTTGATGCTATGTTCACCATTTGTATTGCCATCCATGATCTCAACGGAAATAGTAATGTAAAAAATTCCCGCTCAGGAAGTATCTATATTGTGAAACCAAAAATGCATGGACCTGATGAAGTTCAGTTTACATGTGATTTATTTTCAGCGGTTGAACGCTCGTTAAACCTAGATCAACTTACTGTAAAGGTAGGTATTATGGATGAAGAAAGGAGAACAACCGTCAATCTTAAAGAATGTATACGAGTTGCCAAAGAGAGAGTAATTTTTATTAATACAGGTTTTCTTGATAGGACTGGAGATGAAATCCACACTAGCATGGAAGCTGGCCCTATGATTCCAAAGGCAGACATGAAGCAGCAACCTTGGATTCTTGCATACGAAGACTGGAATGTGGATTCTGGGCTAGAGTCTGGATTTAGAGGGAATGCGCAAATAGGCAAAGGTATGTGGCCCATGCCAGATGAGATGCTGAATATGTACAAAACTAAAACTATGCACCCTAAAGCAGGAGCAAATTGCGCTTGGGTTCCATCTCCCACTGGAGCGACACTTCATGTAATGCATTATCACCAAATTTTGGTATCTGATGAGCAAAAAAAATTAATTGAGAGACCTAAAGCAAGCCTTGATGATATTTTAACAATTCCTGTCATGGATAATATTGACCACTTATCTGCTGCGGATATTCAAAGAGAGCTTGATAATAATGCTCAAGGTATTCTTGGATATGTAGTCAGATGGGTTGATCAAGGGGTTGGTTGCTCAAAAGTCCCTGACATCAATAATGTAGGTCTTATGGAAGATAGGGCTACATGTAGAATTTCAAGTCAGCATATTGCAAATTGGTTACATCACTCTGTTTGCTCTGAAGAGCAGGTGGTTGAAACTATGAAGCGAATGGCCCTGATTGTAGATCAACAAAATTCTGGTGATCCTGGATATTTGCCAATGGGCCCTTCTTATGACGGTTTAGCATTTAAGGCGGCATGTGACCTAGCTATTAAAGGACGGGTTCAGCCTAGCGGTTACACCGAGCCAATCTTGCACGAAATGAGATTAAGGTTTAAAGCTTGATGAAGGCATACTGGATTACAAGATGTCATGTGCACAATACTGTTGAGTATGAGGAATATATTAAGTTAGCCGGTCCAGCAATTCAAAAACATGGTGGTACCTTTTTGGTTCGTGGTGGAGATCAAATTGAACTAGAAGGTGGGCCCTATGAAAGAACAGTTTTAGTAGAATTTAATTCAATGAATGAAGCAAAAATTTGTTATGACTCAGATGAGTATCAGCGAGCACTTCAGTACTCGTCGAATTCTTCTAATCGCCATGTTGTGTTAGTTGAAGGCATCAACCAATGAAAAAAAGAAAATTACTTGCAACTTTATTAATTCTTTCTAGTACATCAATTTTAGCTGACTCACTTGATCCGGTTGACTTGCTTTCAGACTTTGTTGCAGTGAATACAATTAATCCTCCAGGCAATGAGTCAAGAGCAGTAGATTTCTATGCCAAAATATTTGAACAAGAGGGAGTAGAATTTTCTACTGCAGAAAGTGCACCTGGTCGGGGAAATATTTGGGCTAGAATTGAGGGTGGAAATGAACCAGCCTTGATACTACTTCAGCACACGGATGTTGTTCCAGCATCAAAAGATTATTGGGATACCGATCCAATGGTAGCCGAAATAAAAGATGGCTATCTTTATGGAAGGGGCGTAATCGATATGAAGGGCGCTGGTATTTCTCACCTCATTTCATTTTTAAAATTACATAGAGAAAATAAAAAACTAAACAGAGACTTGGTTTTTTTGGCAACTGCAGATGAAGAGGCAGGTGGTCTGTATGGTGCTGGTTGGATGATTAAAAATCATCCAGAAGTTTTCGAAGGTGCTGGTTTTGTTATCAATGAGGGCGGAAGCGGTGTCAGGATCGGTGACGAAACAGTATTTTCTATTGAGGTTACGCAAAAAGTACCTGTGTGGTTAAGATTAACTGCAACAGATGAACCAGGACATGGCTCATCTCCGAGGGCTACAAGCTCAGTCACAAGAATTATCCATGCCTTGAATTTAGTTCGGGAGAATCCATTTCCAGCAAGAATTATTCCTGCAGTAGATGCTTATTTTAAAAGCTTGGCTTTGAATATGACCGGCAAAAATGCACAATCTTTTTCAGATATAAAAAATGCCATTAATGAAGATGGTTTTTTAGAGCAGCTTCAAGCTTTCTCACCTACTTATCATGCTTTAACAAGAGATACATGTTCGTTGACAATGCTTCAAGGCTCTCAAAAAATTAATGTTGTGCCACCAGTTGCTATAGCAGAAGTTGATTGCAGAATGCTTCCAGACAGATCAGCGGAGGAATTTATAGAAGATTTTAAAAATTTAATTGAACCAGCAGGCGTCACGGTTGATCTGGTATTAGCATTTGCACCAGCCGTATCATCGACTAAATCAGATTTCTTTCAACATATTAAATCTATCACTTCAAGAATGCATCCTGGCTCAAGAGTTGCTCCTGCAGTCAGCACCGGCTTTACAGACAGTCATTTTACTAGAGAGCTCGGTATAGATAGTTATGGATTCAACCCAATTATATTTAATCCAGAAGATTTTTCTGGTGTTCATGGAAATAATGAAAGAGTCAAAGTCTCTAGTTATATCCAAGGCACAGAAGACCTTTATCAAATAGTTAGTAAATTTGTTCTTGATTAAGCTTAAAAAAACGAATGCCACGAAAGCTCTTTTAACCCTCGCTTTATTTGCTTCATTTACTATATTTTCTGAAGAAACATCAGATGCAAATAGTTTTTTTGATCGTAAGCCTCCTAACTACCCCTCTCCAGAAAACTTAATTGGTTGGATAGATTCAAGGCAAATAATATCACTGAATGGTGAATGGACTTACATTATTGACCCAATGAACAATGGGCTACCTGAATCTTCTTTTTTTGGTGGCTTTCCAAAAAATAAGATTCAAAAAACTGGTATGGAGTTAATAGAATATAATTTTGAAGCTGCAGAGAAAATTAAAATTCCGGGAGCCTGGAATGCGCAAGACGAAAGATTGCTTTTCTATAGGGGCCCTGTATGGCTTTACAAAAAGTTCATACACACACCTAAAACAGATACATTAACCCATCTTTATATAGAGGGCAGTAACTTCACTACCAAAATATTTCTTAATGGTTCTATAGTTGGCGAATTTAAGGGGGGATACGTACCATTTAATTTTGATATTTCAAGTTATCTTACAGATGGTGAAAATACACTAATAATCCAAACTGACAATTCGTTAGACCAATCGTCAGTTCCAACTCAAAAAACAGATTGGTGGCCATGGGGAGGCATAGTTGGTGATGTATACATATTAGAGACACCAAGCGATTTCATCAGAAATGCATACATACAACTTGATAAAGATAATCATTCTCAAGCTTCCTTTAAGTTGCAAATGAGTAAAAAATTAAGTGACCGCAAGGTTACTATTAAGATTCCAGAGCTTAAATTTCAAAAAGAATATCAAACGAATGCTGAAGGTGAAATTGAGGAATATCTTAATATTTCTCCTGAACTATGGTCCCCCGCTAATCCCAAGCTTTACAAGGTTGAGATCATCTCTGATACGGAAAAAATTAGTGATGACATAGGATTTCGTTCTATAAAAACTGAGGGTAAAAAGATATTTCTTAACGATGCGGAGATTAAATTTAGTGGTATCTCCATGCATTCTGAACCTATTGGAATACCTGGCCCTGCTTTTTCTGAGGAACATTTCAAAAAACTGCTTACCGCAGCAAAAGATTTAAATAGTAATTTTATTCGAGCTGCGCATTATCCATATACTCGGCAATTAGCAAAGCTTGCAGATAAGATGGGGTTAATGCTTTGGGAAGAGGTCCCAGTTTACTGGAATATAGATTGGAAGAATCCTGAGACACTTCAGATTGCAAAAAATCAAATTACTAGACTGGTTCAACGAGATCAGAATAGGGCATCCGTAGTCGTCTGGTCTGTTGCGAATGAAACTCCATTCTCATCTGATCGGATGGATTTTCTAAAATCCTTGTTAGCTGAAATTCATACTAATGATAACTCGCGTTTGACTACAGCAGCACTACTTTCCGGCAGTGAAGAGCAATTTCAATCGCTCATTATCACCTTAGCACTTCAGGGAGCAAGATCTATGTGGGTAACTGATCAAGAAAGAATTATTTTTGAGTCAATTTTAAATCAAGCAAAGATCCCCTTTGATACAAAAATGAACTTTTCAATTTCGATTGATGATCCATTAGGCGAGAACATAGATCTAATTTCATACAATGAATATTTTGGTTGGTACTACGTTACATTTTTTTCTGAACAAATAAAAATTTCAGAGGCAACTCTGAGGAAGCTGATGTTTGAAATAATGCCAAATATAAAATTAAGCTCTGCTTATGAAAAACCCATACATATTTCCGAATTTGGTGCTGGAGCTCAATATGGAAATACTACTGAAAAAATTTGGTCTGAGAATTACCAAGCAAAATTGTATAAATATCAACTAGAGATGCTTGCAAATAACCCGCAAATTAGAGGAATTAGTCCATGGATTCTTAAAGATTTTAGAGCAATGTTGAGACCGCTTTCAGGTATTCAAGACTTTTACAATAGAAAGGGTTTGATGGATGAAAATGGTAATAAAAAAGAAGCTTTTTATGTTTTAGCAGATTTTTATCAAAAGAATTGGAATATAGAAAATTAATTAAACTTTTTTAATAAAAGCTGTTGACTCTATTTCCTAAAGGCGTATATTTAATAGACCAACTCGGACCGACTTACAAACAACTGCAGACGGGAGTAAGAGAGAAAGAGAAGGTAGAGACGAAGGGCGAAAGCGATACTAAGAGTCGACGATAAAAAAGAGCTTAGTAACCCACCAAGAAGGAAAGAGAAAGCCTTCAAGGAGCTAAAGAGATTCTCACTTTAGACCCCTTCCAATCTCGAACTGAAAAGACAGAGCCTAGCTCTGTTTTTTTTTGCCTATTTTTTTTTGCCTATAATTTATTAAGGTGGTTAATGGCCTGTTCTATTTTTTGTTCATCGACTAAATTTTTTGGCAGTACAAATGACCCTCCTAATGAGCCTACATTTTTAATTTTGGTGTAATCAACATAGTTAGATAGGTTAATTCCACCTGTACATAAGAATTTAATCTCAGGAAAAATTTCATACAACGACTGTAATTTTTTGATTCCACCTGAAAGCTCAGATGGGAAAAATTTTAATAGTTTATAACCATGATCATAGGCTTTCATGATTTCAGTTGCTGATTCAACACCAGGTATGTAATCAATACCACGTTTAACTGCATAACTAGCAATCTTCTCGCTAAATCCAGGCGAAACAATAAATTTGGGTTTTATATGATCTATTTTTTTTAATTGGTTAATATTAAGAACGGTTCCCAAGCCTAAATTTATATCTTTGTTTTGTGCAATTATTTCTATTGCTTCATAAGAAACTGAGGATCTCAGTGTAATTTCAATAAAATTTATATCCGTTGCATTGAGGATTTTGCAAATTATATTTGCTTCTGTTACAGATGAGACTGTAAGGGTGGGTAGGAATTTTGGTATAAAGTTATTCATAAAATATAGAAGCCCCATTACTTACAGACCCGACATTAGATCTGAAAATACTAAATAACTCTCTTCCAAGGCCAAAGCCATTGGATTCAATGTGAATTGGTTCTCGCTCAGAGTCGAAGTTTTCTATTGAAAATATTGCCTTTTTTAAATCCAACGTGAGTTGATCATTATCCTGAATCTTATATAAATTATTATTAATACTAACAGCATGAATAAGAGCGGGGAATGATCCAGATGCACCTGACATTCTTCCATCGGTCACCAAGGCTATTTTATAACCCTTGCTCTGCAAAACATTGATGGGGGATGTCAGTTTATGGAGTTCAGGCATTCCATTTGAAGTTGGGCTTTGACCTAATAATACGATTATGAGATCAGCATTCAATTCATTTAATTCAAATGCATTTAGCACATCTTCTTGGCTTGTAAAAACTCTGGCTGGACCAGTAATAATTTCATTTTCTTTCTCCAGAGCAGATACCTTTATCACTCCCTCGGCTATATCTCCACCGATAAATTTAATTCCTCCATTATTTTTAAAAGGATTTTTAGCTGTTCTTATACTTGTGGCAGTTATCAATTCAAAATCTACCTCTCTCCAATCAAGATTATTTTCATTAGAATCATTGATTGCTGGTATTTTTGTATACTTCTGCAAACCTAAACCTGCAACGGTTTGAATATTCTCGTAAATTAAGTCCGCATCTAAAAGATTTGTTAATAGTCTTGCAATACCACCCTCAGCATGGAATTCATTTACATCTGCTTTTCCATTTGGATAAACTTGGCAGAGCAACGGAATAACCGAAGAAAGATTATTAAAATCTTCTGGGGAAATTATATAGCCGGCACATCTAGCCATGGCGATCAAGTGAATCACTAGGTTGGTTGAGCCTCCGCTTGCAAGCAAAACAATCATTGCATTGAGCCAATTATTAATGTCTAGCATCTCACCTATACCAATTTCAGAGTCCATTAGTCTCATTAAAGATTTCAGACTTTCAGCATTCAATAATTCCCTTAAGGGTGAATCTGAGGGTGTGAATGCGCTTCCGGGTAACTGAAAACCCATGGCTTCAGCAATTAATTGATTTGTATTAGCTGTTCCATAGAAAGTACAAGTTCCTGGCGAATGATAGGCTTGTTGCTCAATTTCTAGCAGATCAATCTTTGAAATTTCTCCAGCAGCAAATGATTTTCTTGATTCAGATTTCGCTTCATTAGAAATTCCAGTAGACATAGGGCCACCAGGAATAAAAATTACTGGCAAATGACCAAATTGAAGAGCACCCATTAGCAATCCCGGAACTATCTTATCGCATGTTCCCATGCATATTGCCGAATCAAAAACATTGTGTGATAAACCAACTGCTGTTGACAGGGCAATGGTGTCTCTACTAAAAAGTGATAACTCCATACCAGGTTCTCCCTGCGTAATTCCATCACACATGGCAGGAACCCCACCCGCAACTTGGACATGAAGATTAAGTTTTTCAGCTTCTTTTTTTAATTTTTTGGGATATGCTTCAAAAGGAGCATGAGCTGAAAGCATGTCATTGTATGCAGTAATTATCCCTATAAATTTTTTTATATTTAAATTCTCAGATTTACCTTTTTGTCCACAAGCAGCAAAAGTATGTGCAAGATTTGAGCAGCCAAGATTGTTTCTGTTTGGAGACTTTGTTTTCCATATTTCAATTTTTTTTAGATACTCTGTTCTTGTTTTTTGACTTCGAGCATCAATCCTTTTTTTTACTTCATTAATCTGAGTTAACATTAGTCTTCCTCATTATTCCATTTAGCTTCATGTCCTGCTATTAGTAGATCTGCACTGGATGGCCCCCAGCTACCAGCATTATATTTTGAGATATTTATATCTGATGAATGAATGGAGGTTATTAATTGATCAATATATACCCATGCCTCTTCTACCTCATCTCTTCTCATGAAAAGAGATGGTTTATTTTCAATAATATCCATTAATAGCCTTTCATATGCATCAAGATGATCTTCTTTATAGTAATCCTCAAACAAAAGATCTAACGGAAGTTCTTGAAGATAAAATCCTGACGCAGAAGGTTTTTTTATCATAATTTTTAGTTTGATACTCTCCTCAGGCTGCAACCTAATAATTAATTGATTATCTTTTTGCATAATTTTTGAATCAAAAATATTGTGAGGTACAGATTTAAATTGAACGACGATTTCAGATTTTTTTTCAGACATCCTTTTCCCCGTTCTTAAGAAGAAAGGAACTCCCGACCATCTCCAGTTATCGATCCATAATTTTAATGCAACAAATGTTTCCGTCATGCTATTCGGGTTGACCCCATCTTCCTCAACATATGCCTTTTTAGGTTGTGCGTTAATAGCTCCATCTTTATATTGACCAACAACTACTTGCTGATCATTTTTATTGCCCTCTAAAGGCCTCAGAGAGCGCAGAACTTTTAGCTTCTCATCTCTAATTGATTCTGAATTAATATTAGTTGGCGGTTCCATGGCAACTAAGCATAAAATTTGTAGCAAATGATTTTGCAACATATCTTTAATGGCACCTGTTTCATCATAATAGGACCCTCTATTTTCAAGCCCAAGTGTTTCAGAGACAGTGATCTGGATATGATCAATTGCTATATTTGACCATATTTTTTCAAAAATTATGTTGCCAAATCTTAAAGCCAATAAGTTTTGAACAGCCTCTTTACCAAGATAATGATCAATCCTAAAGATTTGATGCTCATTGAAATGCTGAGCTAATGCATGATTAATCTCAACTGATGAAGAGTGATCTCTGCCAATAGGCTTTTCAACAATAATTGATGAAGATGAAAAAATAAGTTTCTGTAAATTTAGATTATCTACAATGATTTTATAAAAAATAGGTGAAACAGCTAAATAGTAGATATTTCTACTTCCATCTAATGCATTGTCGGCTAATAGTTTGAACGTATCAGCCTTATTAAAATCAATTTTTAAAAATGAAATTAGTTTTAAAAATTCTGAACATACACTTTCATCAAACTCACTTTCATTTAAATGGTGCTCTAAATTCTCTCTTACCAATATTTGATACTCAGATGAGTTAATTGCTCTTGATCCAATGCTCACTATTTTTGCATGAGCGCTAAGTCTGTGTGCTTTAAAGTGCCTGTATAATGCAGGAAGAAGTTTCCTGCTTGCTAAATCACCGGTCCCGCCAAAGATAAAGATATTCATATTTTATTGCGAAAGGCTTATTTTTGGCTTGCCATCAAACAATGAAGCAGTATTAATTTGGCTTATTTCAACTAAAGAAAGTTGATATAAGTATAAAGTTAAATCTAGCATTCTTGCTGAAAATGCCCATTCATTGTCGTACCAAGCAATCAACTTAAATTGATTTCCAATTTTATTTATGAAATTAAAATCTAAAATTGCAGAAGCAGAATTTTGATTAAAATCAATGCTTACTAGAGGCTTGGTATTTATAGTTAATATATTTTTAAGATTGCTGCTTGCAGCTGCCTCAAACAAAGATTTAATTTCCTCTAGCTCTGCACTCCGATCTAATGTAAATGTAAAATCAAGCATGGAAACATTTTGAACTGGAACTCTTGTTGCAATACCAGTAAGTTTTCCAGATAGCTCAGGTAGAACAAGCCCAATAGCTTTGGCTGCACCTGTTTTAGTAGGAATGATAGATGAGTTTGTTGCACGTGCTCTGTATAAGTCATCATGACTCATATCCAGTAGGTTTTGATCATTTGTGTAGGCATGAATTGTATTGATGATCCCGCTATTGATTCCAAAGGAATCATTTAAGACTTTTGCGATTGGGGCTAGACAATTAGTTGTACATGAGCCGTTAGATATAACTAAATCATCCTGCAATAATTCATGTTGATTTACACCAAAGACAACTGTTTTATCTGCATTTACTACTGGAGCAGATACAATCACTTTTTTTGCACCAGCATTAATGTGTTCAATTGCTGCATCTTTGGATGTAAAAGCACCGGAGCATTCTAGAACGATATCAATATTATATTTACCCCAGGGGAGAGCAGATGGATCTTTTAAGGAGGAGTAGAAAATTTCATGCTCATCTACGATCAATGTATCTTCGGTGTGTTGAATTCTGTTGAATGTTTTACCATGCACTGAATCATACATAAGCAAATGAGCGCTTGATTCTATTGAACCTAAATCATTGATAGCTACAAGATTTATTTGTGAAGAGAGAGATGGGTCTTGTAAAAGCAATCTTGCAATATTTTTTCCAATCCTGCCGAACCCATTAATAGCAATACTTATCAATATCCTAATCCCCAATTGATTTGCGATTAAATATTAATATACTAATAAATGACAACGATGTCAATATATTCACTTTAATCTCTAATGGAGTATGATGCCGAAATGACAATCACCAAAACAAAAATTATTGCAACAATTGGGCCTAGCACGAGTGACTATCAAACTTTAAAAAAATTACATGCATGCGGAATGAATGTTGCCAGAATTAATATGTCACATGCATCTCATATGGATGCTGAAAATGTTATTTCATCAATTAAAAAGCTTAATAAGCATCAATCATCTATTTATGGCCCCATAGGCATTCTGTTAGATACTCAAGGCCCAGAGATAAGAACTGGCGTTAGTCAATCTGATATTGATTTAAAAACTGGCGACATTGTAAATCTAACAATTAGGGATGAAGTTGATGTAGAAACATCATCAATAAAGATTAATTATAAAGGCTTGATTAAGAATGTTGAAAAAGGATCAAAAATTAGCATTGATAATGGCTTGTTAAATTTTAAAGTATTAACCAAGGATAAAGAAAATCTTAAATGCAAGGTTTTAGATGGAGGCAAGTTAGGTAGTAAACGCCATGTTAATCTTCCTGGTGTTAGGGTAGATCTACCATCTATCACTAAGAAAGATCGAAAGGATATTAATTTTGCTATAAAAAATAATTTAAGCTTTATTGCATTATCGTTTGTTAGGTCTGCAAATGATATCCATACTTTGAGAACAATCCTTAAAAGAAAAAAATCTTCTATAGAGATTATTGCTAAAATTGAAAATCAAGAAGGTCTTGATAATATCCATGAGATTACTCAAGCAGCTGATATTGTTATGGTTGCAAGAGGTGATTTGGGGATAGAAACTGATCTCGCAGACTTGCCAAATATTCAGCGTAGAATTATGTACGCAAGTGCAAAATGGGGGAGAAGGTCAATAGTTGCAACTCATTTGCTTGAATCAATGATTAAAAATCCAACACCAACTAGGGCTGAGGTAACTGATGTAGCGAATGCAATCTATGAGGGCGCTGATGCAGTGATGCTATCAGGGGAAACCAGTGTTGGAAAGTACCCTGTCCAATGTGTAAAAATGTTAAAAAAGATTTCAGCTAAAACTGAATATTTTAGAACCTTAGGTTATGAAAAATTTTTACAAGATAATTCTGACTGGCAAAACATAGCAATTAGTGCCCGTGATTTAGCTGAAGGAATTTCTGCTGATGCGATAGTGATTATTACCAGATCAGGCCAAACAGCAAGTGTTGTCTCCAATACCAAGCCTTTTAGAATGCCAATTTATGCTTTTACTAATAATCAAGATACATACAGTCACTTAAGTATTATTGGTGGAATACAACCATACTTCATCAAATCAATTACCAATAAATCAAAAACAATCTCAAATATTAAATCAATTTTATTATCTTCAAATAACTCTAAAAAGTCATTGAAGTTTGTTTTAATAGCTGGGGTATATTCAGCTTCTCATACAGATTCAATTCAAATAATTTCAACCTAAATATGTTTGATCAATTACTGGAAAATACTATTTTACTATTTGTTGCCGTTGACCCGATTGCGCTTGTTCCAATCTTTGCAAGCTTAACGCAGGGACTAAATAAAAGTGATATAAGAAAGGTATACATTCAGGCAACTTTGGTCTCTTTCGTTATTCTTTCACTATTTTATTTATTTGGAACGGCAATATTAGATGCGATGGGAATATCCATGAGCTCATTTAAAATTATTGGAGGATTGTTTCTTATAGCAATTGCTTTTCAGATGGTTTTAGAGCAACGCCAGTCCAGAAGACAAAATACTGCTGAAGTCGCATTAGATGATGAGTCAATCCAGTCCCTTGCTATATTTCCATTAGCAATACCTTTAATAGCTGGGCCAGGAGCCATGACAACAGCATTGCTAATTGCCGAGACCAATGAAAGCAATCCTACTGAAATGTTAATAAACTTTACACCAATTTTAGTTATTATTATTTTAGTTGCATTTGCGATGTGGCTTTCTGCTAGTCTTTCAAAATGGGTTGGCCCAACAATAATTATTGTTGTCCAAAAAATCTTTGGAATTTTATTAGGAGCTTTGGCTATTGAATTCGTTGTTGCTGGAATAATGGAATCATTTAGATTATAAATTCTTTAGAGATTCTCTAAAAATTAGCTCTGACTTAAATTCCTTAGATTTATTTTTTTCTGCCAGTCCATCAAATTTAGCCATTAAAATTTTTGCTGCATGACTAGACATTTTTTCTACTGGTTGTTTTACTGTTGTAAGCGCAGGCCATAATTGATGGGCTATAGGTGAATCATCAAAGCCAGCTAAAGAGATATCTTCTGGAATTTTTAACCCTTTCATTTGCGCTGATTTCATAATTCCAGCTGCCATTGAGTCATTGCTTGCAAAAATTGCTGTTGGAATTGCAGCTGAATGAAAAATCTCAACCCCGGCATCAAAACCAGATTTAAAGCTAAAATTTCCTTGTTTAATCCAATTTTCATTAACTTCAATATTGTGATTTTTTATGGCATCAAGATAACCATTAAATCGTAGATTAGATGCTGAATGTTTTGGGTGTCCCTTGATAAACCCAATGTCAGTGTGACCATGTTTTATAATTTCTGAGGTAAGCGTATATGCAGCTTCATAGTCATTAGATGATACATATAGTGACTCTGTATTCATTGTGCTTGGCGCAATTACAGAATACTGTATTTCAGACAAATCTAGGTGGTTAAGAAAATCACTCATATCGCTAAGCGGGGGCGTTATGATTAGCCCATCAATCCGAAAATCATCTACAAATTGAACAATATCATTTTTGAGCTCACTTGATTTGTAGTCACACTCTTGAATCACTAAGTTATAGCCAGTTGATTTGCATGCATTGAATATCCCGCTTTGAACATCTGCCAAGTATGATTTATTTGGGTTGTCATATAGAAGGGCCAACATATAAGATTTTTTAGATCTTAAACTTTGCGCACTTTTGTTTGGTTTAAAACCAAGTTTTTTAACAGACAAAAGTACCTTTTTCTTAGTTGATTCCGCTACGTTAGCCTCGTTATTTATTACTCTTGAAACAGTTTTTATTGAAACTGAAGCGTCCTTTGAAACATCTTTTATTGTAACTGACATGCTTTTATTAAATGTTATTGCCTTATCTTACTATTTTAACGATAATGTATGTTCTTTGACAACGATATCAATGGGGTGGTGAAATTATGTTGTTTAGCAATTTAGATATTTTTATTGTTGCTTCTTACTGTGTCGGGATAATCTTTCTTGCCCAATATGTTTCAAGATCTCAGCAAGGTGTTGAAAAGACAGCAGAGGATTATTTTTTAGCCGGAAGATCTCTTCCTTGGTGGGCTATAGGCGCATCCCTAATAGCCGCAAATATTTCTGCTGAACAAATCATTGGAATGTCTGGTCAAGGTTTTGTTGTAGGAATGGCTATTGCTACATATGAATTAACTGCAGCCATTGCTTTAATTGTTATGGCTAAGTATTTTTTACCACTATTTCTTGAAAAACAAATTTATACCATGCCTCAGTTTTTGGAGCAGCGCTTTGATAAGAGGGTAAGTCTTGTTTTATCATTTTTTTGGTTAGCTGTTTATATTTTTATTAATTTAACCAGCGTACTTTGGTTGGGATCGCTAGCAATTAACTCACTTACTGGCTTAGATTTATTTACTGGTTTAGTGCTTTTGGCATTGCTTTCACTTGCATATTCTCTTTGGGGTGGGCTTAAGGCAGTTGCAATGACAGACATTATTCAGGTTGTGCTTCTTATTTTCGGAGGGTTATCCGTTTCTTATATTGCCCTTAATCAAATATCTGATGGGGCAGGTGTTGTTAGTGGTTTAAACCAAGTGTATCAATTGCTGCCAGAGAAATTTGATATGATTTTATCTCAAGATAACCCTGCATATAAAGATCTTCCTGGAGTATGGGTTTTAATTGGGGGATTGTGGATTGCTCACTTTGCTTATTGGGGATTCAATCAGTACATTACTCAAAGAGCTCTCGGAGCAAAATCTCTTCCTGAAGCTCAGAAAGGTGTTATGTTCGCAGCATATTTAAAATTGCTTATGCCATTTGTAGTTGTTCTTCCTGGAATATGTGCAGCTGTTATTTACCCAGCGCTAGAAAAATCTGATCAAGCATACCCAATGATGATGTCATTATTACCTAATGGCTTATTAGGCCTTACATTCGCTGCTTTGGTGGCTGCAATAGTATCCTCCTTAGCATCTATGACTAACAGTGTTAGCACTATATTTACTATGGACATTTACAGGAGCTTTTCTAATTCTGAGCCATCTGAGCAGAAGTTAGTTAATGTGGGAAGAAATGTCGCTTGGATTGCCTTATTTATTGCTGTTCTTTGTGCGCAACCTCTTCTTGGCAGTATGGAATCTGCATTTCAATACATTCAAAACTTTACAGGATTTTTCACTCCTGGAATTTTAGTAATTTTCTTGGTTGCTTTATTTTGGAAAAAGGCGACAACGCTAAGTGTGTTGGTTGCAGCGATCATGTCTTTAGTTCTGTCCTTTTCCATTTTTATAATTTTTCCAGAATATCCTTTTATTCATAGAATGGGCTTAGTATTTCTTGTTTCAGGGTTTGGTTGCTATCTAACTTCTCTTTTGCAGGGATATTCTGATCAGGAAAAAGCAATTGATTTATCAGGAATCAGCTTTAAAACTGAAACATCATTTAACTACAGCACTGCAATTATTTGCATAATTTTAACGATTACATATTTTCTATTATGGTAACCAATCCTCAGGTAGCATTTTTAAATAGCAAGGTTTTGTTAATTGATATTGGTGGCACCAATATAAGAACAGCGTCTGCTGAAGTTGGTTCAAGCGAACTCTTAAATGCAAATAAAAGAAATCTTAACTGTTTAGATTCATTTGAAGAAATGTTGCAGGGCTTTCTGGATCAAGATGCATCATTAAAGCATGTTGTTTTTTCTATAGCAGGACCAAAACTTAATAACTCAATCTCTATGACTAATCGAGAGTTTAAAATTGATGAGGCTGAAATACTTAAAAATTTTGAAATTGATTCTTGTCATATCTTAAATGACTGGGAGTCTATTGGACACGGCTTATCCTTATTTAAAAAAAATGAAATGCATTCCATTAATGCGGGTAATCCATTTAATAATTCAGCTTTAATTCTTGGACCGGGAACAGGCTTAGGCGCCGCTCAGGTTATCAATAATGATATTGTTCTTCCAACTGAAATTGGAAATAGTTTGCTTGCTATTCCTGGTTTATTAGATGAATTGGGTGCAACTCAACACAAGGATTTCTTGGTAATAGAGGATATTATTTCAGGCGGAGGATTAGCAAAAATTTATTCATATTTTGCAACTCATAAAAAGTCACCAGAAGAAATTGTTAAAACATATCATTCCGATGAATTTGCTAAGAAAAGCATTGAATTATTTTTAAAAGCACTTTCACAAATATTATCAGAGCTTGCGCTAGCCTATATGCCTGGGCAAGGTATCTATCTCGCAGGAGGATTAGTTCGCTCATTAGATGAGTTCCTTAATCCTGAAACTTTCATGAAAGATTTTCTAGTTAACAAAAAATCAATGCATAAAGATGTCTTGGCTCAAATGCCTATTTCACTTATTCAAAAAGAGATGACTTGTCTTCATGGAAGTTTAAATTTTATAAATAAATTTAGTCAAAACACTTATTAAAATTGGAAGAAAGTAGGTTAAATACTTTGTCAGCATCAATAAGTCATTCTTTATCGGATGCTATTGATGCAAAAGGCTTTGCATCCCTTGTTGTTTCCGGAGGAAGTAGTCCTTTGCCGCTGTATAACATGTTAAGTATGACCGATATAGATTGGAGCAAAGTTTTTATATATTTGGGTGATGACAGAGTAGTAGAATCAAATCACAAAGATTCAAATGAGCACCTTATAAAAACTCAATTGATGATTAATAATGCTAGCAAAGCTTCTTTTAATTCATTGTTGTATCCAGAATTAAGAGTTAATGAGATAAAGCTACCTTTTGACATTGTATTGCTTGGGCTTGGAATGGATGGTCACTTTGCATCACTCTTTCCGGATCAATTAACAAATTTAAGGATGTTAGATGTTAATGCGCTACCAGCTTTGGTAAAATCAGAACAGCCATTAGGATCACCGTGCTATCAAAGAATATCAATGAATTTATCGCTGCTGATAGATACGAAACGTTGCATCTTGATCGTTCCAAGTGCGGACAAAAGAGCCGTTATTGAAAAAGCTTATGGCGATAAGAGATTCCCTTTATTTTTTTTATTAAACCAAAACAAAACTACAGTTGAATTTTCTGATTTAGATTTTACCTGAGGACTACTATGAAAAAGTTTATATTACTAACTATGTTTTTAATCCAAGCAACAAGTCTTTTGGCTGAAGTTGATTGGTCACGAGAAAATTCATGTAAGTATAATAATTTTAGTAATGCTGATCTTATCGATCAATTAATTTCTGACATGAGCATTGAGGAGAAAGTTGGTCAGGTAATTCAAGGCGATTTAGATTTTATTACCCCAGCAGACGTCAAAAAATTTAAAATCGGCTCTGTATTGAATGGAGGGAACACAGCTCCTAATGGTGATAAATACAGCTCATTGAGTGATTGGAAGAAACTAAGCCAAGAATTTTATGATGCATCTCCAACTTATAAAGGAATAAAGATTCCTGTTCTATGGGGCACTGATGCTGTTCACGGTCATAATAATGTTATTGGTGCAACCCTTTTTCCTCACAATATTGGTCTTGGTGCAACAAGAAATATTGAATTGGTTCAAAAGATTGGAGAAGCCATTGCCTTGGAAGTTCTATCTACCGGAGTTGCATGGACGTTTGCTCCAACAATTGCTGTTCCTCAGGATGATAGATGGGGTAGAACTTACGAAGGTTTTTCAGAGGACCCAATTTTAGTTTCAAAATTGGGTAAAGCACTCATTCTTGGCCTTCAGGGAGAGGGGTCTACTTTACTCAATGAGAAACATGTTTTGGCTACTGCAAAACACTTTATGGGTGATGGAGGCACAACAAATGGTGTCGATCAAGGCAACACAAAAATATCTGAATTAGGTTTGAGAGAGCTTCATGGATACCCATATTTTGATGCGCTTGATGCTTGCGCCCAAACCGTAATGGCAAGTTTTAATTCTTGGAATGGAGAAAAACTTCATGGAAGCAAATCTTTACTAACAGGCGTTTTAAAAAATGATATGCAATTTGATGGCTTTGTCGTGGGAGACTGGAACGGCCATGGTCAAGTAGAGGATTGTTCTAATTCAAAATGCGCTCAATCATTTAATGCTGGCGTTGATATGTTTATGGTCCCTGAGAATTGGAAAGACCTCTTGCGTAACACTATTAGGCAAGTAAACTCTGGTGAAATTTCAGAGCTAAGACTTGATGAAGCAGTAAAAAATATTCTTGTAGTGAAGTCTAGATTGGGACTTCTCAATGGAAGAAAGCCCCATGAGTTTGAAGGGAATTTTCTTGGACACCCAGATCATATTTCATTGGCAAGACAAGCCGTAAGAGAATCTTTGGTTTTGCTAAAAAATAATGATGGTGTATTGCCATTAATGCCAAACCAGCATATTGGGGTTATAGGAGATGCATCTAATAAAATTAGTACACAAACAGGTGGTTGGACAATTACCTGGCAGGGAAGAGAAAATTCAAATTCTGATTTTGTAAATACAAGGACGATATATGAGTCTATAAAAAATTATGTTGAAGTTAATGGAGGCTCTGTAGAGTTTTCCAGTAATGGAAAATTTCAAAATAAGCCTGATGTTGTAATAGGAGTTTTTGGTGAAGAACCCTATGCTGAAATGCTAGGTGATTTAAAGGATGTTGCTTTTACTGCAACTGATCCTCGATATTTGCCTCTGCTTGAATCTATATCAGCAACCAATATTCCAACCATAAGTATTTTTCTGTCTGGAAGACCTTTGGTTGTTAATGAGTATTTGAATGCATCCAATGCATTTGTTGCGGCTTGGCTACCAGGGACTGCAGTTGAAGGAATCAGCGATGTAATTTTTATGAAAAATAATAAGATAAATTTTGATTTTCAAGGAAAATTATCTTATTCATGGCCTCGCTCAAAAGATCAATCTGTATTGAATTTTACCGACAGTATTTACGATCCATTATTTCCATATGGCTACGGATTAACATACGCATCTGAAGATCAAATAAATAATATTAAAATTGTAAAAAGTAAAAAATTAGACTTGGTCAATATATTCCTTGGGGCTGCTTCTATACCAGGAAAAGAATTTGTTGTTACAGACTCTGGTCCTGAGTTTGTTATGCAGGATAATTTCTTAAGTGCGAACAAGAAAATTAAAATTACTCGATTTGACTATCAAAGACAGGATGATGCAAAAAATATTATTTTTATAAAAAATAAGGGAATGCAGGCCTATGGAATATCTGCTGAACTTCCTACGGATTTGAGTAGTATGGATTCGCCTTACTATGAGATAGTCATGCGAGTTAATAGCTTAAGTGATGCAAAACTTTATTTTAGTGTTGGATGTGGTAATAATTGTATGGGCTCCATAGAGTTGCCAGTATCAAAAATGGCTGAATGGGAGGCAATCAATGTCCCACTATCCTGTTTAAAAAAGGATGGATTAAATGAATCCAAGGTTCAAATCCGAGGCTTGTTCTCAAGTGAGGAACAAATCAATTTTGATGTAAACTCGATAATTATTAAAGATGGAGCTATAACTGGAACAAAAGTTAGCTGTTAATTAATTCTTTATTGGTTGGGGTTATAGAAATATTGAAATTTTAAATATATTTGTGAAGTTTCAAGTCTGATATTATCGCTAAAAGGATTTGGCTCTTTATAAAATTGAGTCCCACCTGCATAAAATATTGTGTATGGGTTTGGTTTCCATTGAATTAGAGCCTCAAGAAAGTAGTCGTCACTAAAGTCATTTTTTTCAATGATAGTCCTGGTCGATAAAGCCCCATCAATTTGATAATCTATCTCAAATCTATTTATCTCACCTGCATAGAATTCTTCTCCAGTTAATTTATTTTTTAATTCCGAGTATCTATGGCCTAGTGAAACCTTAAACTGATCTGAGAATCTAAATACGTTGAAGAGGTTGTACTCAGTTGAATCGCCAATTTCCGGGTTATCAATTCTGTAAGCGATTGATTCACCTTTTTCTATCTCAAAACTAGTAAAAAAACTTTCTGAAGGATGGTATTGACCCCTTACTTCAATATCTCTTTGTTCGCCATACTGAATGCCATTAAATTTTTCGCCAGGTTTATGCTGCCATTCAATTGTTCCAGTAAAATTAAAATTCGTTTCAAGATCAATTTGGAACTCATAAAATTCAAGAGTTTTTTCGTTTTTTGAATTTAATCTATTTCGATTATTAAGCCTAAAATTTATTTGTCTAATGGTTCCTTGAGACCTGAAAGTCCTTCCGTACCAATAGTTACGATACTTATAATCATTCCTGCTTACAAAGCCAACATGAGCTCTGTAAGTCGGTGATACATCTGAAAATCTGATTCCTGCATTGGCTTGATCAACAGCCCATCTTAATCGAAAGTTTTTAGCTGTCCCTGAAAAAGACTCACCGTCCATCGCATAGGTTCGACCTGCAAAAGTATCATCGGTATCTATGAAATTATTATCACCTTCTTGGGTATCACTTCTTGCGTAGTTTAGGTCTAAAATATAATCATCCATGAGGTTAATTAGACTATCAAATTCAACCACAGAACCAGATCCACCAACTTGATAATCTCTATTTGTTGCGATTAACCCAACATATGATTTATTACCTAAATTTCTTTTTAACCTTCCTATTGTTACCTTGCTTTTACCAGCATTACCTTTATAAGATCTATATTGCCCAGCTGCTAAGTAGGGTGAATCGGTATCTGTAGCTTGTAACAAATAGACCGTATTATTTTCACCCTGATTGATGTATTTAATTGCTCCTAGAGGATTGGTAATGGATCGAGTATAAACAGTTTGTGTATCTGATTTAAGCAGCTCAGATCCTTCAAGAAAAAAAGTTCTTTTTTCGGGGTAGGACATGGCAAAAGTTTGATTAGCCATGATCATTGGAACATCAGACTCAACCTGAGAGAAGTCTGGATTAATGGTGTATTCAATAGACGAAGACTTTGATAGATCATATAGCCCAGTAATACCAATTTCGTAGTCAGGATTCTGTAATTTAAAATCTTTGACAGGCCTGTCACCATTTTGATTTAAAAATATGTATGGATATAAATAATTTCTATAAATTTTTTCTGGTGAGCCTAACAGAATTTCTTCGTCGGCCTGACATGCATAACATTGTTCAGCCGGAAGATTTTTGAATGAAGCAAAAACAGTTTGAATTCCAGCTTCATATGATTTTCTTATGAAGCCCATTTTCCATTTTTGCACTTCAGTATCTGGTAGTTGAAGTTCGGCGAAGGGGATAATTAATTCAGCTGAGTACCCATCATCTTGAAAAGCAGTCGCAGATTGAAAAAGAATATCCCAGGAGTCATCCGGGCCAGCACTACTTATATGTTTTTCATCCAGCTGTACCCCTAATGCGTTAACCCCAATAAGAACACCGTATCTACCATCCCTAAATGGATCAGCCATCAAAGCAACATAGTCTTCATTCCATGTTTGATCTCTATTTTTTAAAGTCGCTCTTATTTTCTTAGGGTCACCATATGCTTTTATAGCTATATATAGATATTTTTCATCAAACTTTACATAAGCTGTAGTTTTTAAACCTGCGGGTGTATTTCGAGAGGGCATGACCTCATACTCTAAGTCAAATATAGATGCCTCTTTCCATTCATCATCTGAGATAACCCCGTCAAGAGAAATGTTCTCACTCAAAGTATTCAGCGAAACGCCAAACAAAATGATGACAATTAATTTATTAAAGTATGTAGTTTTAAAATTCATTATTAAGGACGAATCATTTTAGTGTAAATAGATGGTTGATAGCTAAAAAATTTTAATAATATATTTAAAATAATTCGTGGGAAATTGATCTAATTTCGGTATAATCCCCAACATTATGGCAGATAGCAAAAAGAAACAAACTAAGGTTTATTTAATTCCAGAAAGTGAATCAAGAGATAGTCACACCTATCATTACTTGGCAGTAAAGACGAAGAAGCTAGTTATTGAAAACCAAAAATTAAGATTAAAAAAGTTTAATCCAGCCAAGCAAATCCATGAATGGTTTGTAGAAGCTAAATTGCCACCACATAGTAAATAATCTTTTTACTTTTTTTGCTCTTCTGTTTCATCCCGGTGCTTCTTTAGATAAGACATAAAAGGCGTCCCGCCAGTCCCTGTAATGGTTGATCCGCCTCGACCAAATGGATTTTTAATTTGCGATTGTTTGTGTATGTAGGTTCCTGCATATTCAAGATGCATTGCTCTGAACGCCCTTATTTCCTCTAGACAATCATTGTATTTGTTAACAAGTTTTCTTGAATCCTCTAAAAGTTTTTTAATTTGAGAAGTATTTTCAAGTTCAGAAATAAAATTTCTATGCTTTGGCGGCATGTAATCTCTCATTTCGTTTAAATAATGTCTTAGATGATCTTTTGTGTGTGAAATTTGCAAGGCTCCATCCAATGATGGAATTATGCTACTTTGTGCACCGGTCTCTCCTCTAAAAAATTGAGGTTTGTTATCAAATTGTCCCTCGTAAACAAGCCCTTTTTCTAGATCAGGGTTATCTTTTGTTCCAAAAATAAATGGGCGCACACGATGATAATAAATATATGGATCACATTTCTCAGGCATTCTTGCAAAAATTGAATTTACTTTTTGCATTGACTCTACTATCTGTTCTAAAAATTTATACACTTCTTGTTCAGATGAATTTTTGTCACATTGTGATATTTTTTTGCATGCCTCTATAGCATCTGATGCAGCATTTTCGATGCATACATGAATTGTGACAAACCAATCCTCATCCACGCCACCTAAAAAATTATTTATTAAACCAACATTTTCTAATGATACCTCTTCATCTTGATTGATTAAAAACCAATTATCTAAGCAATAACTTGCATAGCTTAGAATTGGAGGTCTCCCTTGATGATTTGCAGCCTCAACCCAGGGCTCTGCAAGGCAATGAGGTAATTCTCCATGAGGTTTTTCAGCACCCCAAATATAAGCATGAGCCATAAAGCTTAATTGGGACATAGCAAGTTTTAGATCCTGCCCCATCTGATTTACTAATAGCTCTTTAATAGATAAGTCTTTCTTTGAAAGCTTATCAATGGTTGTTTGGACTTTTCCTGTCAATAATAATTTTGGGAGATTATTACATATTTCTTCAATTCTCGAACATGATTGAGAGTCTATTGAATAGGATTGTGCAGGCGCATTTTTTGGTAAGAAACCTTTCATATAAATTCCCCCCAGATTTTTATAAAAAAGTCTAAAGTAGTATAACGATTTTTGTATAACTTAGCCTTGCTCTTTTCTGATTAGGGTTGATGAAATATCATCTCTGAAGATCTCTTCTCCAAACCCAGAAAATCTTTGAGCTATGTGCTGAGGTATGCTTACAGAATCAAGATCAATAAAATTGCTTTTTATTTTTCGTCCAAATACTAGAAAGTTAATATTGTGACTATTAAATAAATCCAATTGATTAAGCATATCTTCGCGATTTAAATAAAACTTTTCATCTAAAATTCTTGTTAAGGTATCAGCACCAATAATGAATACAGAGTTGGGGAAGAGTGCGGCTTTATCTGAAAATTTCCCAGCTTTGGTTAACACCCATTCTTGTCCATGACTAAACTGGTCAAGCGTTGTTTCAATTTCATGATATGAAAGAGGAGGCTTATCAGCATTTTGAATGCATATTTCATATGCAAGACCTAATCCAGTTTTTTTCTCAGCGAGCTCACTCATAGAGTTATGCCCTGAATGGAGGGGATTAAATGATCCTGGAAAAATTAGCTCTGGAATTCGATTGGATGATGAAACAAAATCAATTTTATTAGCAACCAACTTGACCCAATTTTTTTCGGCTTTAACAGTCTTGATCTTAAGAGAGGAGTTTTCAACCAACTTTTGATTTTGAGCCTTACATGACTGGGCAATCGCATTGATTATGTGATCAGTAACAATAAGCTCTTCTTCTTCTCGAGTCAGCTCACCTTTTTTAGGGAATGTAAAAGAAAAGCTAGACGAATATTTGTATGTCTGTATAGCGATAAAAAATTTATGCTCCCCCTTTTTTGAATAATTTGTTGCTAGCGAGGCAGTAACTGCTACACCTAAGAGATTTTTTGGATTAGTATTTTGATCAATTTTTTTTGCTGCACTATAGGCTTTTGCTGCCATGCTTAGGGTAGTTCGCAAAGAGCAGTAATGATCTGGCTGCTTGAGTAGATAATAGTCTAAAGATTCTTTTGCATAGGGCACATAAGACTCTAATACTGATTTACTTGCGCCAGGTACTTTTAAAAACTCAGATATCGCATTAGTTCCACCACCACTTGATACTAAAACAAATCTATATGGGGAGGAATGGATCTGCTTAATAATTTCTAAATATTGGGACATTTTAAACTTTAGCTATAATTCTTAATATTTTTGAGTGCATAATTAATTTAATGTGAATATTAGCAAGCAAACTCTAGAAAGAGCATTAGATTCAGCCAGTTTTCCGGTTGTTGCAGCATTGTTAGTTCATTTTACAGGAGATATTTCAATATTAGACAAATTACCTAGGCCCAATCAAGCAGTGTTAGGAGAAACTCAGGGATTTCTCTCTAACGATGACAAGCAAGTAATTAAGAAAATAGCCCTAAAAGAAATACATAAATTTTTTTCTACTCATGAAGCTAAAGATCTCTATGTTCCCTCAAATGAAGAGCTTCATAGAATGATGAATTTTATAGTAGGAGAGAGCGTGTCTTCCGAATATATTCCTATGATGCTAAGTGACTTGCATCTTACATCTGGTAATTCAAAATCAGATTTTGTAACTGCAAAATCAAGTCTAGAAGTTTTGATTATTGGTGCTGGCATGTCTGGAATCCTCGCTGCAATTAAATTAGCGGAGAGAGGAATCAAGTTTAAAATTTATGAAAAGAATGTTGATCTGGGTGGAACTTGGTATGAAAACAAATATCCTGGAGCTAGAGTTGATATCGCAAACCATTTTTATTCATATTCATTTGAAGAAAACCACGAGTGGTCAGAGCATTTTTCCCAACAGCCGGAATTATTAGATTATTTTAAAAGGTGTTTTAAAAAATTTGATATTCAAAAGAATACATACTTTGAAACTCAGGTTACTGACATGAAGTTTGATGATTCAGCTCAAACCTGGGAAGTAGCTTCCATTAGAAATGGGAAAAATAATCTTGAAACAATCAATATTGTTATTTCTTGTGTTGGGCAGCTAAATCAACCAAAAATTCCTGATATTGAGGGCATAGATAAGTTTGAAGGCAACTTGTTTCATTCCTCGCAATGGCCAGAAGCTGATGTGATTACAGGAAAAAAAGTTGCAGTAGTTGGCACTGGTGCAAGCGCGTTTCAGATAGTTCCCAGCATTGCTAAATCTTGCAAAGAGTTAACAATTTTTCAACGATCTCCTCCATGGATGTTTCCTAACCCAAAATATCATGATGAAGTAGATGAAGAAAAAAAATGGTTACTAGAAAACTTACCTTTCTATTCACGGTGGTATAGGTTTTTACTCTTTTATCCCGGATCAGATCAGCTACTTGCTTCTTTGTTTGTTGATCCCTCATGGAAAGTTAGAATTGATTCTATCAATCAACAAAATGATGAAATGAGGGAGCTTTTTACGGCTGCTATGATATCTCAAATCTCTGATCAATCTCTTGTTGAAAAGGTGATCCCAAAATATCCTCCATTTGGAAAGCGAATGCTCCAAGACAATGGTGCATGGTTGAAAGCTCTTCACCTTCCAAATGTATCTTTGCTTGCAGAGGGAGTTGATTTCATAAACTCTAAAGGAATTGTTAGCTCGGAAAGGGAACATGATTTTGATACTTTGATATTTGCTACAGGTTTTAAATCGCAAGATTTTTTTGATCCTATCAATATTGATGGAGGTTCAGGCAGTTTTAGAAGTATCTACAAAGATACACCCCAATCCTATCTAGGAATAACTTTTTCTACAATGCCTAATTTTTTTGCTATGTATGGTCCAGGAACTAATTTAGCTCATGCCGGAAGCATCATCTTCAACTCAGAGTGCCAAATCAATTATATTTGCTCAGCAATAGATTACATGCTTACTAACGATCACAAAGTTATCAAGGTAAAACCTGAAGTTGAAAAGCGATATCAAGATAGATTCGACGAGAGGCATAAAAGAATGGTTTGGCAACATGCAAATGTCTCTAGCTGGTATCAGAACTCGCAAGGAAAAGTTGTCACCACATCCCCATGGAGATTGGTAGAATATTGGAATTGGACAAATAACTTTAATTCACATGAGTATGACTTTTAAATTATTTATTGTTAGCTTAGTTACTTTTTGCGCCTTAGCTAATGCAGAAGAGAAAAGGCCTAACATTATTATATTTTTAGTTGATGACTTAGGATGGGCTGATATTTCATTGAGGGGCGCTCCCATTGACACTCCAGCAATTGATTCCTTGTTCTCCGAGGGCCTTACATTAGATAGATTTTATACAACGCCAATATGTAGTCCAACCAGAGCTGCCTTGATGACAGGCAGGGACCCATTAAGGTTAGGAATCTCATATTCAGTAGTAATGCCATGGATGAATAACGGAGTTCACCCAGATGAACATTTCATGCCAGAATCATTTAAAGCGGCTGGCTATCAAACTGCTATGGTTGGAAAATGGCACCTAGGACATTCTCAGGAAATATTTCATCCAAATGCCAGAGGCTTTGATGATTTTTATGGCCATCTTCATACCGAAGTTGGTTATTTCCTACCATTTGCAAATCAAGGTGGCGTTGATTTTCAACGTAATGGAGTGACTATAGCGGATGAGGGCTATGAAACATTTCTTTTGGCAGATGAGGCTTCGAGATGGATCAAAGCTAGAGATAAAGATAAGCCGTTTTTTCTATATATGCCATTCATTGCACCTCATAGCCCGCTAGAGGCACCAGATGATCTTGTAAAAAAATACGAGAACTTAGAAGATACGAGGGAGCTTACAAGGAGCGCAGCAATTGATCGTACTAGAACATTAAATGGTTTCTCTCCAAGCGCTCGACCAATGTATGCAGCTGTGGTTGATGGCTTGGATCAAGCTATTGGACAAGTTTTAGATACTTTAACAAAAGAGGGGATTGAAGAGGAAACCATTATATTATTTAGCAGTGACAATGGTGGGGCTGCTTATGCAGGTGGCGGGGCTGATAACTTTCCACTAAGAGGAGGTAAAGGAGATACATATGAGGGAGGAATCAGGGTTGTAGCTGCGATGAGGTGGAAAGGCACGCTGGATGCAGGAAAAAGCTTTGAATCAATCATGACAGTCATGGATGTTTTTCCAACTCTTGCAAGTGCTGCCGGTGTCTCAATGCTTAATACAAAAGAAATTTGGGGAAGAGACTTGTGGTCGGCCATCCAAAATGGAAAAAATATTAAGCTTGATAAAGAGATTTATTTTGCATCTGAGACTCCCAATTATGGAGAATTTCATACAACAGTTTTTAATGATAAGTGGAAATTAGTTCAGGTTATAACAAGCTCACTGTTGGAGATTAACGTAGAGAATAAATTATTTGATATCAATGCTGATCCGAATGAATATAATAATCTTGCAGATGAGTATCCAAAATTAGTTGAAATTATGGCTAATAAGATAAGGGAGTGGCGAGCACTTCATCCAATATCAGGCATAAGAGCTCAATTAGTTCCACCTCCCGGATGGAGAGCCCCGAAGGACTGGACAAGTTACACCATCCCTATTGAAGACCTTCAAGAAGATGCCTCTCTGGGTTTCGGTGCCCATGCTCATCAGATATTAGATTATTTAATTAAGGACCATGGAAGAATTATTTATGATTGCGAGCCTGGGGATTGGGAACGTGGAAAATGTAAGGCACCGGAATCACTAAAAAACCATCAACATTAATGAAACATCTTATTCTGATTTCCTTTATTATTTTAAATCTCAATATTCTTGCTCGTGAAATAGAGGAAACAACTTTTTCTTATTGGGATAAGCCAGATTCACAAATATACTACTCAACTCCAAACACTATAGATGCAGATACAAAAATTATATTTATCATGCATGGCGCCTCAAGGGGAGCGAAAAAATATTTAAATGATTGGTTGCCTCTAGCTAAAGAGAGGAACGTTGTTCTAATAGCGCCAGAATTTACAAAAGAGTCTTATCCCGAGTACGTTTATTTGATGATGAGCACAGAAAGAGGAAAATTACTTAAAGACTCATCGCTTTACCTCACTGATTCTCTTGGGCTTCTTTTTGATTATTTCAAAGCTAAATTTAAACTCTCAACTAATACTTTTAGACTCTATGGTCATTCCGGAGGCTCTCAATTTGTTCATAGATATCTATTATTGAGTGATGAAAGTAGGGTTGAAAAAGCAGCTATGGCTAATGCTGGTTTTTACACTTTTGCGGATGCTCAAATTGCTTATCCATTTGGTATTAAAAATATGGATGTTTCCAATGAAAGGCTTGAATGGTTTCTTAGGCTGAAGGGTGGAGTATTTTTGGGTGATGCTGATAATGATCCCAATCATCATTCCTTGCCCTCCATGCGAAAAGCAAAAAAACAGGGTAAACATCGATTCGAAAGAGGAACAAATTTTTTTAATGATTTGATAAAACTTGGCGCAGAGAAAAACCTTCCTTTTCGTTGGAGATATCAAACGGTTCCAAATATTGCGCATGATAATGCGGGCATGAGTTTGGCAGCATCAGAGTTTTTGCTTGAAGATCTTTAAGAAGTATTTCTTGCAATGAAGTCGTCAGCAGCATTATAAATTTTGATCTTTCTATCTTCTTTCATTCTATCAAGGGACTTCAACATCAACCCCAATCTAGGGTTTTTAGTAAAAAAATCTCTATTATTTTCTATAAACCTCCAATACAGACCATCCACTGCATCGCACCATTCTCCTTTTTTGTAATTTGACATCCTTAGCATGTAACTTGATCCACAGATATAGGGTTTAGTTGAGAATATGCCACCATCTGCATAAGTCCCCATTCCAAATACATTTGGCACCATCACCCAATCAGCAGAGTCAACATACATTTCCATAAACCAGTTATAGATCTCAATTGGTTTAATATTTGATAGATTCATCAAGTTTGAAATAATCATCAACCTATTAATATGATGAGTGTATCCTGTGCTTGCGGACTCTTTAATTGCATCATCAAGAACTGGGATGCCTGTTTCTCCGGAATACCAATTCTTATTGAGGCTATTGCTGTGAGACCAAAAATTCAACTCTTTATATTGAGGCATGTTTTCCCAGTAAACTCCTCTTATAAATTCTCTCCATCCTAATATCTGCCTAACAAATCCCTCCAATGCATTGATTGGGATCTCATTCTCTGCTTTATTGAAGTAACTTATTGCATCCACAATACATTCCATAGGATCTAACAAGCCCGAATTTATATATGGAGAAAGAAGTGAATGGAATAGGGTTGAGTTTTCTTTGTCTATGGCATCTTGAAAGTCCCCAAAGGATTTGAAATATGATTTTAAAAAAATATTCAATTGTTCTCTGGCCTTAGAATGAGTAACAGCCCAATTAAAGTTTTCCAAGTCTCCAACTGAATCTGGAAAGCAGTTTTCAACATCAACCATTGTAGAAACTGTAAGTTCATTTGATTTAAGTTTTCTTCTAGATTTTGGGGGCTCTATTAGTTTTGAAATGCTTTTTTGATTCTCCTTATCGAAATTCCATTTACCACCAAGTGGTTTATTACCATCCATCAGAAGGCTATATTTTTTCCTTAGCCATCGGTAATAGTATTCTTGTACAAGAGATTTCTTATCTTTAGACCATTCAGAAAAGCCTTCTATGGAATCAATAAATTTGGTGTCTGGATGAATTTTGAGCTCAACATTGTGTTTAGATCCAAAAAACATGAGTTGAGTTAATATCCCATGATCACTTGGTTGAGTTACATGAAGGATATTAAAATCAATTTTTTGATGCAATGTCTCAAGTTCATGCATTAAATCAATATTTCTGTCCTTTGTAATTTTTACATGGACAATGTTGTTAAAATCTCTTTCTAAACTATCTTTCCAATGCCTTAGAGCCGAAATTAGCAAAACTAGTTTGTGTTTATGATGCTTTAATTGGTAAAAAGTATCACACGGTTCATAAAGCAATAACGGATCAGAGGCATCAATTGCTGTGAGCACTTTATTGTTTGTTGATAAATCATCCGGAAAGATTAATCCAATTTGTTTCATACTTTTATCTCAGCTAGAAATTTCCCCAAAGCTTTTCCTGAATTGTATGCAGATTCAATTCGCGGAGAAATATTCCAATCACCTATAGCATAAGCATCTTTGGATACATGTGTAAATTCATTCTTAATATTTGATCTGCTGCATAGAGCATATTTCCATCTAAATATTCCTGCATGCGCAATATTATAATCCCCATTAATTATACCTTTAACGGCATTACCAGCCTTAGTTTGAAGCAATTTGTCTGGCTCATTTAGCATTTTTAAACTGAAATTTGGTGAAAACTGCAATACCCAAGTTGTTTTATTTTCATCATTATAGAAATGACTTGATCCAAGATAAGCAACGTCTTTGTCGATATTTTTATATGCATTATGCTGGTTATCAATTGTGCCATTTAATGTCATTCCTACAGCAATACAGGGACTAAACTTTGAATCATGTTCTATTTTTGATTCATAGATTTTTTGTGCCTGTGGCAGAGGCATACTAGAAATAATAATATCGTAGGATTCAGATTTACCTGACTCAAAATGCACTAGTTTGTTCTTCTCATCAACTTTTACTGCGCGATGATTAAATTTTATATTTAAAATTTGATCATAATTTTTTAGAAGGGCATGCATACCCCTTTTTCCAACAAAGTAATTTTTAGTATCAACACAGTCATTTGCCTCACAATCAAAGGAAGATCCTATAAAATTTATAGCGTCATTTTCTAAAAGAAAATTTTGTAAGCTAGATGACTGAGCTTTACAGAATTGAGCTCCAAAATGAAATAACCTATCATTCAGTGTCTTAGCGCATAATCTTCCACCCACACCACGTGATTTTTCATAAACGTGAACATCAAAACTCTCATAAAGGCTTAATGCACAAGATATTCCGCTCATGCCAGCTCCCAAGATGATAATCTTAGGTTTCTTCATATTTTTTAAGTGTTGTCTTTGAAGATTACTCCATCTTTCATAACAAAGATTACATTTTCAACGGTTGATATATCTTCAACAGGATTTTGTTGAACAGCTATAATATCAGCCAACATACCAGGTTTTATTTGCCCTAATTTGTCTTCAATCCTAAGAAGTTTTGCTGTTTCAATTGTTGCGCTTTTTAATGCATCTTGATTAGTCATACCAGCATTTGTCATAAGAATAAACTCTTGCCAATTGTCTCCATGAGCAGAAACACCTGAGTCAGTACCAAAGGCTATTTTTACACCCGCTTTATATGCTTTAGCAAAGGTTGACTGAATTTGGGGGCCAATTTTTTCAGCCTTAGGTTTTACAAGAGCTGGAAAAAAATTAGGGATTTTTGCTTTTTCCGCAACCCAATCGCCTGCCATAATGGTGGGAACATAATAAGTTCCTCTTGATTTCATCAAATCCATAACTTCTTGATCCATGTAAGTACCATGCTCTATTGAATTAATACCAGCTATCACAGCTCTTTTCATGCCTTCTTTCCCATGAGCATGCGCTGCTGTCCATAGTCCATAATCATTGGCAGTTGCTACAATTGAATTTAATTCCTCATCTGTGAACTGTGGATTTTCACCAGATTTGGCAACACTTAAAACACCTCCAGTAGCAGTAATTTTTATTCCATCTGCTCCATCTTTGTACCTTTGCCTGACTGCTTTTTTAGCATCCTCTGGACTATCAATGACTCCCTCTTCAGGAGATGGCGGAGAATAGTTATCTTTTGGCATGCCATTAGTTGGATCACCATGGCCCCCAGTCGTTGCTATGGTTTTACCTGATGTAAAAATTCTAGGGCCTATTACCAAACCCTCCTTGATTGCATCTCTAAGCGAAATAGTTTCCATCCCCCCATCACCCAGGTTTCTTACGGATGTGAATCCAGCCATGAGTGTTTTTGACGCAGCATTTGCAGCAAATAGCGCTCTGTATTCGGGCTCTATTTTTGAGCGCCTTTCTGCTTTTGGAACATATTCCTGTGCCAAATGAACATGCATATCCATAAATCCAGGCAAAACATATGATTGCTTTAAGTTAACAATCTCATCATTTTTTTTTGGTGTTGAGTAACCCTTTGTAACTTCAAGAATTTTATTACCTTTAATTCTTATTGTTACAGCTTTGCTGATCTCTCCATTATTTGTATCCAATAAATTTCCAACATGCAGCAGGGTATCAGCATTTATCAGTGCTGAAATTGAAAGAGTAAATAATAAAGCAATTTTTTTCATATATTTTTTATGATTATTAATTCTAAACAATACTACCTTTCTTGATGGATGTTAATTATTTTTGAATTTACCATCATTCCATTCTTATCATGAATTGATAAAGTAATTTTATTTTCACTAGGCTCAATATCAAGGATTCCATAGTTTTTCATTCTAAAGGTTTTTCCGATAAGTAAAGGGTCAGTTTCTTCACCCGGAGATGCTTGTCTGTTAAGAGATGAAGCCGTGATTTCAACAAAATTTTTATTTTGATATATACCCGATTTATGCCTATCACCTGATATCAAAATAACAGTTTTATTTTTAGCTTTATCAGCGATCAAGTCCAGCAACCGTTTTCGCTCTAAGGGAAAATTATCCCATTTTTCATATGGATGATTGGTAGCTAAAATTTGAATAGAAGAGAGAATGATAATTGCATCTGCATTAGAGCTTGATAGAGAAGACTCTAACCATAACCACTGATCTTGCCCCAGAATAGTGGCTTTAGGATTATTGTTTTTTGTATAAACATTTTTTGATTTTATTAGTTTAGATCTGAAGTACCTTGTATCTAGACCAATTATCTCAATCTTGACCCCCTCCACATCATTGGTCTGTCTGAAATATATACCCTCTCTATTTCTTCTGAGATCTGAATTAGGAATATTCCAAAAGTTAAGAAACATTTTCTCAGCTTCTTTTTTAAGAGGGTAATCTCCGCCTCCATCGTTCAGCCCAAAATCATGATCATCCCATATGGCTATTATTTCTTTATCTAAAAGCCATTTAGGCAATCTTTTTTTTTGAGTTTGATAAGCCTTTTGCATCTTGGATAATTTACCGTTTGGCATATCTCCATACACGTTATCTCCAAGAAATATAAAGCCATCTAAATCCTCATTCTTAATTGACGACCAAATGTTTTGTTCTCGATCTTGATCTAGGCATGAACCAAGCCCATATTTATATGCATAAACATTTATTGGAGCAATCATCAAAATAGCAAAAAAGATTATCCTTATGCGTATATAATTTTTCATAATATTATTATCTCATTATTGGAGTATTTTTAATCTAAATTGAAATCCTATATTAAATTGATTTGTATTCTTATTCTTTCGGGCTGCGCTGAGAATTCGAAAAATTCTAACTTAGAATTAGACAACTTTATTAAACCAAAATACTCATTCAAAGAATCATCGTTCAGTTGCAAGTTAGTTTCAGGTCAAACCCTTAATTCTGTTGAGAGGTTTATTCCACAATTTGTCGATAGCTATGTAAAAATGGGTCGTGGCACCGAAGAATTATATTTCTTGTTCCCAGTTACAGACGATAAAACTGATATTCAATCTTTTAATCTTTTATTACAACATGATGAGGTAGATGCCGTTGATAGTTTTAACCTAACTCTTGCAGCATTAAGCTTTGACGATATTGCCATTTGTAACAGTGCAAAAATTGTAAGAAATTCTCTTAGACTTACAAGCAATAAAATTAATAAATTTCCAGTGGTCTCAGAGGTATTACAATGCAATTATAAGGATGGATTTAATTATGCAACAATTAAACTAGTTCTTGAGCAATTTTCAGATGCATTAGTAAAAAATAATTCACCTGTCGATATAATTTACTCTGAAGGCGAAGGGCCTTATAACAGCTTTCAATGGACAAATATATTTCTATCTCTAGAATCTCGAAAAGATTTTGTTAACTTGTGGCAAACTTTAGATATCAGTAAAGAGATTCAAGAATTACTTATCGAGCAATCAACTTGCCAGTCAGCTAAAGTCTATCGTCAATACAAAGTTTTGTGATTTAAAAGCTCGACATCTCATCAGCAATTTTCTTAATTCCTTTGCTCACGGTCTCAACAAAGATAAAAGGGAATAGGCCATGAACAATGCCCACAATCCCAAGAGAAAGAAGAATAATTGATACTTTCATTACTCTTAGTGCATGCGAAAAGTAATTAACATTTACTTTTTTTAGATGATGAAAATCAAATATCATAATTGATTTTAAACCAATTCAACTAAAATGCTCATAAAATTTAAAAGAGCATTTAATTCTCTTAAGATTAATACAAAGATAGTGTAATATACGTTTTCTTAAAAAGCGCGGCATTAGTATAATGGCTAGTATATCTGCCTTCCAAGCAGATGGTCCGAGTTCGAATCTCGGATGCCGCACCATTTTTAATCAATCATTATTTAATGTTTCTTGTATCGAAAGCTAAATATTTAGTATAGGGTATATCTTTTACACTTAATTTAAGGAGATTAATTATGGCTAGACTATTGATAACTACTTTTATATTTTCTTTTATGCTCATATCTGTTTCTTCATTTGCGCAAGATTATAAATTTGATCCAGTTCCAAACAAAGCTGAATATTATGTTTCTAAGTTTAATGATGGAAAGGGTTATAAAGATTATGTTAATTGGGTGAAGCAAACAAATAAAATGTTAGATGAGTCTGGGTTATATGAAAATTTTGATATTGTACTTTTTCAGCCTTATTTTAATTCAGATCTGTCAACACATGATGTGGTGTTTTTAGGTTTATGGCCAAATTCAACCGAACAATATAAAGGTCTTGAATATTGGGTTCAAAATGGCGTCAATCAGATGAAAAAAATTCCAGTTTCAAACATGCAGGTCGTAGATACATGGCAGTGGCCAATCTCATCTCCAGAAGGTAATTCTGAAGTCGGTGCAGTACGTTTTTCTGATTGCAAGCTAAAAGAAGGCATTACCTCTAGAGAAGCTTTTGATGCTTATAGTCAATTTGCAGAGGCTGCAAAGGAATCTGGAGATAACTTGGGAAGAAAAATGATTTTTCCAAGCGTAGGGGCAAGTGAAGGGGATTATGATTATGTTTATTCACTATATGCTAATACTGTTGCAGAACTAGGATCAGGAGCTGATAACTATTGGGAAAATATTAACGGCAGTGAGGCTGATATAGCTCTTGGTGAAGTGATCGAATCATGTAATAACTATCGAACCTACATAACAGAAACTTTGAGATAGTTAGTTACTATTTTTGAATTCAAAGAGAGGCTTTAGCCTCTCTTTTTATGATAGAAGAGGGCTCTTCAGTACTTGTAATGTTAAAATTAGCATATGGAAATAAAATTTGTTTCTTCACCAATTGGAGTTTTTGAATCTACATACAGTAATTCTGGGCTTCTAAGACTATCATTTCTTTGGGAAGGTGAATCCAGACATCCTCATGACAGGCCTCTGCAAAAAAAGATCGATAAATTTTTTTCACCACAAGGATTAAAAACATTACCATTAATAGATATGCAGGGAACTAACTTTCAGTTAAATGTATGGAGTGCATTATGTGATATTCCAAGGGGTCAAACAGAATCTTATATATCTATTGCAACTTCAATTGGTGCGCCAAAAGCTGCAAGAGCTGTTGGAACTGCCTGTAAAATGAATCCTGTTCCATTATTTATTCCATGTCATAGAGTTATTAAACAAGATCAATCATATGGAGCCTTTGCTTTAGGTGCAGAGAACAAAAAATTTTTACTAAACATTGAGCAAAATAAATGAGCCTTTATAGTGAAATTATTGATAGCTTGAATAAGTCAATAGATCCAGAAAATATTTTTTTAGAAAATGAAAGCGCAATGCATAATGTTCCGCCTGATTCTGAAACACACTTTAAGCTAGTAATTGTTGCAGATGATTTTATTGGGATGTCGAAATTAAACAGACATAAGGTAATATACAAAACACTAAGCGAGATTATGAAAAAAATACATGCTTTGTCTATTCAAGCTTTTACAAAAGATGAATATAAATCTAATCCGATCATATTAAATTCACCTGACTGCTCAAAGAAGCATCCCTGAATATGCATAAAATATTTAGATTTATTCTTAATAGTCCATCTAAAGTGATGTTTTGCATCGTTATAATTTTTTTAGCAACCTCATTTGGTTTGAAGAATTTCAAGTTAGACGCATCTTCAGACGCATTGGTTATTGAGGGAGATGAAGCATTCAAAATTTACAGGGAAACAGGAAAAATTTTTGGTAATTCAGATTTTTTAATTATTACCTTTACCCCATTCTCAGACTTATTCTCTGCAGAATCACTTTCAACAATTAAAAATATTGGTGAAACCATAGAAACCTTTGCTGGTGTTCAATCTGTTTTAACTATATTGGACGCGCCAATATTTTTTCAACCAAAGGTTCCCCTTGCAGACTTAATGGATAGTCTTAAGACGCTTGAAACTGAGGGAGTTGACTTAAATGCTGCAAAGACAGAAATTATTAATAACCCTGTCTATTCTGAGCTGATAATAAGTCCATCTGGGAATACTACAGCAATGCAGGTAACACTTGATGAAAATAAATTATATAGGGACCTGATAGATCAGAGATATAACCTCCTTGAAATTCCAAATTTATTAGATAGCCAACAAAAAGAGTTAAATCAAATTAACAGACAAATCTCTCAAATAAATGATGAAGAGGCAGCCGAAAGAGCTGAATTAATTTCTCAAATAAGGCAGTTATTAAGAAAATATGATGCTGCAGGAACTTTGTTTTTAGGCGGGGCATCTATGATAGCTACTGACATGATGAGCTTTATTAAATCTGATCTGGCTATTTTTGGTATGGGCGTAGCTATTGTTTTTTGTTTGATGCTTTATTTATTTTTTCAAAGCTTCTGGTTTGTTGTATTACCTATTAGCAATGCTTTTGTAACTACCGCATTCACTGCCAGCATTCTTGGTCTCATGGATTGGAAAATAAGCGTCATCTCATCCAATTTTATTGCTTTGCTTTTAATACTCACAATTTCATTAACTGTTCATGTTTTAGTTAGATTTACGGAAATTTCCAAAAAAACAGATTCCGTAGATGAGGCTATTGAGCAAGCACTGAATCAGATGGTTATGCCATGTTTATTTGCTGCATTAACTACAGCCATTGCTTTTTTATCTCTCATAATGGGAGATATTAAACCTGTTATAGAGTTTGGAAAAATGATGTCTGTAGGGATGATCTTTGCATTTATATTCACCTTTACATTTTTACCAAGTGCTATGAAGTTAGTTATTAAATCAACTAACACTTATTCGTTAAAGTTTATCGATGAAATACCAACAGCACTAGGTCGGTTCACTATAAATCAAGGTATGAAAATCCTATCATTATTTGCAATATTATCTATCTTAATGATTTATGGAATCTCTAAATTGGAGGTCGAAAACAGATTTATAGATTATTTTTCACCTGAAACAGAGATATATCAGGGCATGTTAAAACTTGATCAAGAGCTAGGCGGCACTGCAACATTGGATATTTTGATTGATCAACCCTCTGAAGATCCTAATGATGATCTCAGTTTTGATGGCGATGATTTATTTGAAGATGATCTATTTGAGGATGATTCCAGTAATGCTTCTGGTTATTGGTGGAATGCAACATCTCTAGCTAAGCTTGAAGTTATACATGACTACTTAGATGATATTCCAGAAATGGGAAAAGTCTTAAGTGTGGCCAGTGGTATTAAATTAGCAAGAATGATTAATGATGATAATGATCTAAATGACCTTGAGTTGGCTTTACTAAGATCTGTACTTCCAGAAGACATAAAAGAAACTTTACTCTACTCATACATTAATCAAGATGACTCAAAAGTAAGAATTTCTGCAAGAGTCCTAGAATCTGCTCAAACATTAAATAGGAAAGAATTGTTGGAAAAAATTAACTTCGATCTGGTTGATAAATTTAATCTAGAGTCTGATCAATTTAAAGTAACTGGATTAGCTGTTTTATATAACAATATGCTTCAATCTTTGTTCTCATCGCAAATTAAATCTTTGGGGTTAGTTTTTGCGGCTATTGGCCTGATGTTGTTAATCATTTTTAAATCAATAAAGATAACCTTAATAGCGCTTACTCCTAATCTAATTACAGCTGGCTCTGTTCTTGGATTCTTAGGCATTTTAAACATTCCTTTGGATATTATGACAATTACTGTAGCTGCAATTAGTGTTGGCATGGCGGTAGATAATACTATTCACTATCTATATAGATATAAGACTGAAGCGGCAAACATTAATATTACAAATGATCAGAGAGTCTTAAACTCTCATGATTCAGTTGGAAGAGCTGTTTTTTATACAGCAACAACCATAGCTGCAGGATTTTCAATTTTTGCTTTATCAAGCTTTACTCCAACTGTTCTCTTTGGTTTATTCACCGCTTTTGCATTGATGATTTCTTTTTTCGCATCGTTAACTTTGTTACCATTTCTTTTAAAATTTTCTAATGCTTTTTCAACTCAGGAGTAACACATGGCAGGACCTTTAAACGGAATTACTCTTGTGGAATTTGCTGGCATAGGTCCTGGTCCATTTTGCGGAATGATTTTGGCTGATTTGGGTGCTGAAGTTATTCGAATTGATAGGTCTTCTCAGCATGGTCATGGCAATACAATTGATTTTCAACATAGATCTAAATCATCATTAACTGCAGACTTAAAAAATCCAAAAACTGTTAAAGAAATTAAAAAGCTTCTTAAAAACGTAGACGGTTTGATTGAAGGCTTTAGGCCGGGTGTTATGGAGCGCTTGGGACTGGGTCCTGATGAATGCTTTAATGAGAATCCCAATCTAGTTTATGGAAGGATGACCGGCTGGGGACAAGTGGGCCCGCTAGCTAAAACTGCCGGACACGACATAAATTATATTGCATTAACTGGTGCGCTCGAGTCCATGGGAAGGAAGGATCAGACACCGCCGCCTCCATTAAATTTAGTTGGAGATTTTGGTGGGGGTGGAATGTTTCTGGCTTTAGGAATAGTTGCTGCTTTGCTGAATATTAAACAAGGTGGAAAAGGTCAAGTTGTTGATGCTGCAATGGTAGATGGGGCTTCAGTTTTAATGTCAATGTTTTATGCATTCAAAGCTTCTGGTTTTTGGTCAGAGGAAAGAGAGTCTAATTTGCTAGATGGAGCTGCGCATTTTTATGACACCTATGAATGTGCTGATAAAAAGTTTCTTGCAGTTGGTTCAATTGAACCACAATTTTATTCAGTACTTTTAGAGAAGTTAGAAATCATAGATCCAAAATTTCAAGATCAGCATAACAAAGAATTATGGCCTGAATTAAAAGTGATTATCGCAGAAAAGATTAAGAAAAAATCTCGTGACGAATGGGCAAATATTTTTGATGGATCCGATGCATGTGTTGCGCCAGTATTGAGTTTATCCGAGGCACCAAAGCATCATCATATGAAAGCTAGAAATTCATTCATTGATGTTGACGGAGTGATACAACCAGCTCCTGCGCCTAGATTCTCTGATACAACTGCACAGATCAGACATTCTTCAGTTAAAGCTGGAGAAAATAATGAGGAGATTTGCAGCAAGTATGATCTTGATAGGTCATGTTTTAGCTAAAAAATTTGATAGCATTCTCTCGCGTTGCTATTTTCAATTCTTCTATTTCAATTCCTTTAAGCTCAGCTATTTCATTGGCTATATGAGGAAGATATTTAGGCTCGTTAATATTTTTTTTTGGTTTAATGGGAAGATTCTTGGGAATAAGATATGGGCAGTCAGTTTCAATCATCATTCTATCAATGGGAATATTTTTAATTGATTTGCGTAAATCGATGTTTCTTTTTGCATCACAGATCCATCCAGTAAGCCCAATGTAAGCACCCAAATCAAGATAATCATCTAATTCATCTTGAGTGCCTGTAAAGCAATGCACCACAAATTTAGGAATGTTATTGATATTATGTTTAATAATGTCAACGAAATCTTTATGAGAATCTCTTTGGTGCAAATATAGAGGTAAGTTCAGCACTTTTGCTATTTCTATATGCATGTTGAAGGATTTCCGCTGAATCTCAGGCGGAGAAATATTTCTAAAGTAATCTAATCCTGTTTCTCCAATAGCATTTGGTGTAGTGGATTTTAATTTAGCAAGTAGATCTTCATAATTAGTTTCAAGGATTTCATTGGCGTGATGAGGGTGTATGCCCGCAGAAATAAAATATTTTTCAGGATGTTTATTTTGTATTATTTGGATGGGCTCTAGATCAGCCAAACTAGCGCAAAGCAAGACAAATTTTTCAACACCTTCAAGCTCAGCATTAAAGATTATTTCGTCTAAATTATCTTTAAAAGACTCATGAGTAAAATTACACGCAATATCTATAAATCCAGCCATTTTTACTTTCTATCAATTACAATAATGATGTAATTATCTATCAATATGAACCAATTTGAACAATTTCATGCTGCTTTACAGCTAACAAGAGTCTCAGACATGGTTTTCTCCTTTATGCCTAATCAGAAGTATTTTGTTGGCAACACTCCCCATGGTGGATATCTCCTTGCATTAATGAATAAAGCCATAACATCTGTTTTCCCGCATCCATGCGTAATTAATTCAAACATATACTACTTAGATAGAACTGAACCGGAGCAAGCTGAATTGCATGTAGAAGTAATCCGAACATCGAGAGGAACCTCGATGGGTCAAGTTAAATTGATTCAGAATAAAAAATTAACATGTTTGCTATCAGCATTATGTTCTGACTTTGAGTACATGAAAGGTTATTCTGGTCTTTCAACCCCATTGCCACAAATAATGGATTCTTTTCCAAAAGAAGATTTTAAAATAATGAACTATGAGAATTTTAAATTAGGTTCAACCCCTTCATTTATTCAGCAATTAGATATGTCCGTCCATCCAGATCATGCATGGTGGGACAGAGAGATCTCTAATAATATGGCTGAAGCTAGATGCTCTGCTTACCTTGAGTTGCAAGGAGGAGTGGCGGATACATTTGTGCTTTCATATCTTGCAGATATATTGCCGCCAGTTGTCCAAAATAAGTATGGGCCATTGGGTTGGGTGCCAACACTTACACTAACATGCAATATTCGTCAGCTACCACAAACAAACCAATTATTTATTGATGGGCTTGCAAAAGACATTAGTAATGGATATTTTGAGCAAGATTGTAATATATGGGACATGAATGGTAATTTAGTTGCCACTAGCAGGCAGCTCGCAAAAATTTTAAAATCTGAAGAAAAAATTTCTTCATAATCAAAAGGAAACCAAATGAAATTTACTGGTACAAAAAACTATGTGTCTACTGAAGATCTCAGTATGGCTGTTAATGCAACTATAGCTCTAGAGAGACCTTTAATTATTAAAGGCGAGCCCGGAACAGGTAAAACATTGTTAGCAATCGAAGTTGCTGAATCTTTAGGGATGGAGCTAATTGAATGGCATGTTAAATCAACCACGAAAGCTTCTCAGGGGCTATATGAATATGATGCGGTAACAAGGCTTAGAGATTCTCAGCTGGGTGATGAAAGAGTAAAAGATATTAAAAATTACATTAAGAAGGGCAAGCTATGGGAGGCTTTTGAATCAGATAAACAAGTTGTATTACTGATTGATGAAATTGATAAAGCAGATATTGAATTCCCAAATGACTTATTGCAAGAGCTCGATCGCATGGAGTTTTATTGTTACGAAACTGGAGAAACTATAAAAGCTAAAAAAAGACCCTTGATAATTATTACCTCAAATAATGAAAAAGAATTACCAGATGCTTTTTTAAGGAGATGTTTCTTTCACTACATTCAGTTTCCAGATCGGCCGACTATGGAGGGTATTGTAAAGGTGCATTATCCTAAAATTAAAAAAGCTTTAGTCAAAGATGCATTAGATTTATTTTTTGATGTCAGAAAAATTCCAGGCATGAAGAAAAAACCATCAACTTCAGAATTAATAGATTGGTTAAAGCTTTTGATGTCCGACGAGCTACCAGATGAAATCTTAAAGAATGCCGATACTTCAAAGGCAATACCCCCTTTATATGGTGCGTTGCTTAAAAATGAACAAGATGTCCAGCTGCTCGAAAGGCTGGCATTCATGTCTAGGAGAGAACAAGCGAAATAAATGCTAATCAATCTTTTCCATACAGTTCGATCTTCAGGAGTGCCTTGTACTTTAAGAGAGCTACTTGATTTATTGGGTGCGCTTGAAAAAAATCTAGCATTTGCTGATATGGATGATTTTTATTTCCTAGCTCGAACAGTTCTAGTAAAAGATGAAAAAAATTATGATAAATTTGACAGAGCTTTTGAGATATATTTTAAAGGCATTGAAACTTTAGAGGATATTTTTGAAGCGCTTATTCCAGAGGATTGGTTGCGCAAAGCTTTTGAAAAAGAATTAGATCCTGAGGAATTAAAAAAGATTCAATCTTTAGGAGGCTTAGAGAAACTCCTTGAAGAATTCAAAAAAAGACTTGAAGAGCAAAAAGAAAGACATGAGGGTGGTAATAAATGGATTGGCACCAATGGAACCTCGCCTTTTGGAAATAATGGAAATAATCCAGAAGGGGTTAGGGTCGGCGGTGAAGGGAGAAATAAAAAAGCAGTAAAAGTTTGGGAGCAAAGACAATTCCAAAATTTAGATGATTCTGTTGAGATAGGAACAAGAAATATCAAAGTAGCTCTTAGACGATTACGAAAGTTTGCCAGACAAAGCACAGACTTGGAATTAGATATGGATGGCACTATTAAATCTACTGCAAGAAATGCAGGAATTCTTGATATTAATATGATTCCTGAAAGAACTAATCATGTAAAAGTATTAATCTTTTTTGATGTAGGCGGTTCAATGGATCCATATATTAAATTATGTGAGGAGCTTTTTTCAGCACTTAAAACAGAATTCAAACACCTAAAATATTTCTATTTTCATAATTGTGTTTATGAGTCTGTATGGGAAGACAATAGAAGAAGAGCTCAAGAAAGATTTTTAGTTCAAGATATTATAAATAAATATAGCGGTGACTATAAAGTAATATTTGTTGGTGATGCTACGATGGCTCCATACGAGATTACTAATGCTGGTGGTAGCATTGAACACTGGAATGAAGAGCCTGGAGGAGCAACTATCAAGCGATTATGTGAACATTTTGATAGGGTTGCCTGGCTCAATCCTGTTCCAGATGATCACTGGGACTATACTTCATCTTTATGTATTATTAGAGAACTAGTGGATAATAGAATGTTTCCGCTAACACTTAAGGGACTTGAAGAGGGGATGTCAGAATTATCAAAATGAATACTATTAATACTTCACAAAGCAGCGGAATCAAATGGGGACCTTTTACTCTAAGAATTCCCTTTATACATATTAAATTTAGGGCTCCTGAATTTTTACAAGGCTTAGTAATATCGGGAGCAACGGCCTTTGCAGCAGCTCCATTGGCAATGAAGCTTGGACTCAATTTTGAAGAAGCTGTTGCTTTGAGTATGGTAGCTGGAACATTTATTTCAGCTGGACCTCTTCTATTTGGAGAGCCTATGGCTCCAGGTTGGGTTACCCCAGCAGTCCCAATTGTAATGGGCGCACTTGCTGCAGCAGGTTACTATGGAGTTCCAACAGAGGGCTCTAACATTTGTGTTGATGGTGTATGTCGCTACAATCCTGAAGCTTTTCAGTTTATGGCAGCAATGTGTTTTGAGTTTACTGCCCTAATTCTTATTCTTGGTTTAACTGGTTGGGGAAAATTGCTAATCGAAAGAATCCCAAATGGCCTAAAGGCAGGCATTATTCTTGGGGCTGCTCTTGCTGCTTTCTACCAAGTATTTTACGAAGATTTTGATGCTTACCTATCTCAACCAATCTCTATGACTGTTGCGATTGTTTTATGCGTTATAACTACTTTCTCTAACCCTTTTAAAAAAATTGCTGCGAGAAATAAATTTTTTGAAATCATTGGTTCACTTGGCTTATTGCCAGGATTTGTAATCGCAGGCTTGTTTGCATATTTTTTAGGTGAAGTAAGCTTTAATATCGAATGGGGTTTTAAAATTCCTGCAGTTGTAAGTTTGATTGAGAAAACCTCTCCTTTTTATCTTGGTTTGCCAACTTTTCAGATGTATGTAGATGCATTGCCTTTGGTAATTATTGGGTATATGTTACTTTTTGGTGACTTAGTTACGGCTACTGAAGTTCTGAAAGATGCTCAAAAGCATCGAGATGATGAAAAATTACCTATTGATCTAAATAGATCTCATCTATCCGTTGGAATTAGAAACTTATTAGCTTCTCTAATAAATCCATTCTTCCCAACTCAAGGCGCTTTATGGACAGGTGTTCATGTTGTTGTGGCCGAGCAATGGAAAAAGGGACATAAGCATATGCCATCTATTTTTGATGGCATTGGATCATATTACTTAATGGGAATCCCATTTCTATATTTCACACTCCCATTTGTGACATTGATGCAGCCTTTGATGGTCATGGCTTTAACTCTTACATTGATCCTCACAGGTTTTGCATGTGCTTACGTAGCCATGGCAATTCCTAAAAAGAACTCAGAGATGGCCACAGCTTTGTTGATTGCCTTTTTCATTACTTTTTATAGTGCATGGGTTGGCCTATTAATTGGTTTATTACTAGCAATATTTGTTGATGGATTTGAAGAAGAGGCTGCATGACACAGTTTGCTCTAGAGATCACTGATCTTAAAAAAACTTATGACTCAGATGTGGTTGCACTTAAAGGAATAAATCTTTCAGTCACAGAAGGCGATTTCTTTGCTTTACTTGGGCCAAATGGTGCAGGCAAATCTTCAACCATAGGCATCATTGCCTCACTTGTCACTAAAACTGCTGGAAAGGTAAAAATTTTTGATATTGATACTGACGATAATTTTCCAGAGGCAAAACGATTGCTTGGTGTTGTTTCACAGGAAATAAACTTTAATAACTTTGAAAAAGTAATGGATATTGTGACCACCCAAGCTGGTTTTTATGGCATCCCATTAAAAGAAGCCAAAGTTAAAACTGAAATCACTCTCAAGCGTCTTGGCCTTTGGGAAAAACGCAATGACCAAGCTAGAACCTTATCTGGTGGTTTTAAGAGAAGATTGATGATTGCTAAAGCCCTTATTCATGAGCCAAAGCTACTTATTCTTGATGAGCCAACTGCTGGAGTTGATATAGAGCTAAGAAGAGAGATGTGGGAGTTTCTTAAGGAAATAAACAATAATGGAACTACAATTATATTAACTACTCACTATTTAGAAGAAGCTGAGCAGTTATGTAAAAACATTGCCATCATTGATCATGGTGAGTTAGTTGAAAATACATCAATGAAAAATCTTTTAAGTCGCCTTGATGTTCAAGGTTTTGTTCTAGATATTAATCAAAGCCTAAATGAACCCCCATCAATTGATGAATTTGAAATTCATCTTGAAGACTCTTCTACTTTGAATGTTGCAATTCAAAGAGATCAATCAATCAATTCATTATTTAAAAAATTATCTGATCAGGGCATAGAGGTTTCCTCAATGCGCAATGAATCAAACCGACTTGAAGAAATGTTTATAGAGATGGTTAAAAAATCTTAATCATGAATAGAAAAAATGAAATCGTAATCTCATTGATCACCTTAGTTAGAAAAGAGATCAAACGATATTTAAGAATCTGGGTTCAAACATTGGTACCTCCTGCAGTAACAATGTCACTATATTTTGTTATTTTTGGATCATTGATTGGCCCAAGAATCGGTTCAATGGATGGCTTGGATTATATTCAATTTATGATACCTGGATTAATTATGATGTCAGTTATAACTAATTCTTATGCCAATGTTGTTTCATCTTTTTATTCAGTAAAATTTCAAAAATCAATTGAGGAGCTTTTAGTTTCACCCATGCCTAATTGGGCAATATTAATTGGTTTTGTTTTAGGTGGAGTTTCCAGGGGAGTATTAATTGGAATCATTGTTTTTTTTGTGAGTTTATTCTTTTACCCATCTTTTAGCATTGCTAATCCTATTCTAACTATCAGTGTTTTATTTCTAACATCCATTTTATTTTCTTTGATGGGTTTTATTAATGCGATATTTGCAGACAGCTTTGATGATATTTCCATCATTCCAACTTTTGTTTTGACTCCTTTAATTTATCTTGGAGGGGTTTTTTACTCTATTAATATACTTCCAGAGTTTTGGAAAAATATCTCTATGATTAATCCAATGCTTTACGTTGTTAATACTTTTCGAGAGGGCATGCTTGGTGTTAGCGATGTCTCAATACCTTTTGCCTTAGCTATGATTGTTGCCTTTATAGCTGCTTTAAGTGGCGCCTGCTTAATTTTGCTTAATAAGGGAATAGGAACTCGGCAATAATGGTTAAACACCTTGGCAACAATAATTTTCCAGATTTAACGCTTTATAATCCCAATTACTTAGATCGTGTAGAAAGGGTGGGTGGTGATCGTTCTCTTTATAATGGTATAGATTATTGGAATGCATATGAATTTGCATATCTAAATTCAAGAAATCAATCGGTTTTTGAAACCATTGAATTAAAAATACCCTCTAATTCTTGTTACACAGTTGAATCAAAATCTTTGAAGTTATACCTTGCTTCATTTTTTAATAAAAAATTTTACTCTCCTCAATCACCCTATAAATTGATTGCAAGAGATATACAAAATTTGATTCAATCACCGGTTAAGGTACAAAAGAAAATCAAATTTTTAATTCCACCAAAATCAATCTTGCTTAACACATCAAAAAATTTGATTTCTAAAAACAAAGTGATGAAATTTGAGGGTTTCAGATCTGTTTGCCCAGTAACCTCCCAGCCTGATTGGGCAAGTATATATTTCCATTCAACCACGGATGCAATTGATGCAAGTAAACTTAATAGCTATCTAAAATCTTTTAGATTAAGAGGTGACTTTCATGAAACATGCATTGAATCAATTTTTGTATATTTGTTAAGTGAATTCTCTATTACAAATCTTACTGTGTTTGGTAGATTTTTAAGAAGAGGAGGAATTGATATAAACCCTATCCGAAGCACTGCTAAAAGATTAATTTTTAAAAATTTTAGAGATTTCAATCAATAAACTTAAAAGTTTATGATGCTACTTTCTTCCATTTAAAAAATTGAGTTGCTAGCAAGAAGCTTATAAATATCCACAAAAGCACCCCAATTAATGTTCCGTTTATCGTAAACAATGAAATTCCATCATTGGCGATATCTCTTAGTCCTGATGCCAAAACACTCAATGGAAGAGTGTTAGCGATAGGTTGAATAATCGTAGGCAATGATGTAATTGGAAAAAATATTCCTGATAGAATCAATTGTGGGAAGGTAACCAACGCAACTATTGGTCTTATAGATTCTTGTGTTTTGGCTAAACTACCAAGAAAAAAACCAATACAAAGAAAAATGAAAGTTCCCAGAATCACCATTCCATAAAGCGATGGTAGCCCACCCATAACTTGTATGTTTAACAAGTTAATTGCCAGAGCTAGTATTACAGAAATCTGAATTAGAACTATCAGCATTCTAGCCAAGACTATAGAAATAATAAAATCTTTTGGTTGAATTGGAGTCACGAATAAGCGTTTAAGAATACCTCTTCTTCTATATTCGACAATATTAAAACCGCTTCCAGCAATGCAAAGGTTCATTAACATATATGCAAGAATTCCAGGAAGCAAGAAATCAATATATCTTTGAGGTCTTGCTTTTACATCTTCAAGAGAGAGTTGGAACATTGGCTCAATATTTCTTATTTCTCTTTCTATTGATAGAAGAGAGGTATTTAAAGCATCTTGAATTGCACCTATCTGTCTTACTTGAGAGGCATCCAACATTAATCGAAGTTTCGCGACATCAGCAAGATAATCAAATGATTGAGGGACAATCAATATAGCAGTTTGATTTCCATCAATAAGTTCAATTTTTAATGAGTCCTCAGTACCAATTGTCAGCTCGAATAAAGGCTCATTATTTACCATTTCTACAAAATCTTTTGCAAGAGCGCTTGATGACTGATTTACCAGCCCTAATTTAATTTTTGGTGGTTCATTTTCAGAAAATAAAAAAACGCCTGTAAAGATTAACGGTACCAATAAACTAAAAAAAAGTGACTGTCTGTCTCTAAAAAAAATTTTAAGGAAAATACTAGCTAAATGTAATTGAGGTTTAGAAAACATATCAATCTCTCAGTTCATATCCAGTTAAATTTAAAAAGACATCCTCTAGGGTTCCTGAATCGGAAGAGGTGGTTAATTTATTTGCAAATTTACTAATTAAGTTTTCAGGAGAATCTTGAGCAATAATTTTTCCTTTATCCATAATTGCTATTTCCTGACAAAGATATTGAGCCTCTTCCATATTATGGGTTGTTATAACTATAGTCATTCCTTCATTGTTTAAATCAATCACTAGGTCCCAAAGATTTCTTTTGGCCTGCGGGTCCAAGCCTGTTGTTGGTTCATCAAGAAATAATACTTTTGGGTTATTAACTAAAGCGCATGCAATTGAAAATCTCTGTTTTTGCCCCCCAGAAAGGTCATCAGGCAATGCATTCGCTTTGTCATCTAATTTAACTTTTGCAAGCAATAATTCTGCATCAATCGTTTTTGAATATAAGCTACCAAATAAAGTAATTAATTCTTTCAGGTTTAATCGATCAAAATACTCATTTGATTGCAGTTGAACTCCTATTATTTTTTTTATTTCATACGGGTGATCCTTTATATTCATTTGATCAATAATCACTTCTCCATGATCTATGTCATTTAATCCTTCCAACATTTCGAGTGTAGTTGTTTTACCGGCACCATTTGGTCCTAATAATCCAAAAATAATTCCCTCACTTATATTTAAATTAATTCCATCTACAGCATTAAACATGCAACCTAAGTTACTGGGATCTGGATATTTTTTTAATAAATCTGTAGCTTTAATCATTATTAATTTGATTGAATAATTGGAATGACTACTTGGCTGACTTCATGCTCTATCATCTTGTGACCCTCAGGGTTGGGATGAATTCCGTCTGCCTGCATTAAATTCATCTCAACCATTTTAACCAGAGAGCCATTTACCAAAGCCACATCATATGTTTGAGCCAAATCAGAGTACATTTTTTTAAATTGATTTGTATAAATTTGTCCATAATTAGGGGGCAGCTCAACACCTATTAAAACTAAGTTTGAGTTACTGCTTTGAATTAACTCAATCATTGAAATTAAATTTTTTTTAATCACATTTTTAATAGACATACCACGCAATCCATCATTACCACCTAGCTCTAATATAACCAGGCTTGGATTATGATTATTCAGTAATTCAGGAAGTCTGTACAATCCACCTGATGTTGTGTCTCCGCTTATTCCTGCATTAATTATTGAAATATTATGGTTTTCATCACGCATTCTTTTTTGCAGAAGGGAGGGCCATGATTCATCAATACTCACACCATATCCAGCGCTAAGACTGTCACCCAATATCACTATCTTATTATCAATTTGAATACCTAATTCAAATGAATTTACTGGGGTTGGAACTGCCAGTAAAATAAGTAAAAAAATAAACAAGGATATTTTGAAAGATTGCATTTTAAAGGTTGAGAACATAACTAAGGAAGTTAACAGTCCTGAGGGTACTTTGACAATAGTTAGGGATATAAATTTATCGGTTAAACAAGGCAAACCAATATCTCTGGTTGGGCCATCTGGTTCTGGCAAAACTACACTTTTAGCTATAATGGCGGGGCTTGATTTGCCAACTGCTGGAACTGTTAGATTGCTTGGATCTCAAATTACAAGCCTGGATGAGGACAAGAGAGCTCAAATCAGAGGTAAGGATGTTGGCTTTGTATTTCAATCTTTTCATTTAATGCCAAGATTGACAGCTCTTGATAATGTTATGTTACCGCTTGAAATATCCGGAGATCCAAATTCAGCCGATAAAGCATACGAAGCTCTAAATCAAGTTGGACTCTCAAAAAGAGCTAAGCATTTTGCGTCTCAACTCAGTGGCGGTGAAAAGCAGAGAGTTGCTATAGCAAGATCTATTGTTAATAAGCCAAAAATATTATTTGCAGATGAACCAACAGGGAACCTAGATAAAAAGAGCTCAGGCTCTATTACCGATCTTATATTTTCACTCAATGAACTTATTCAAACAACCTTAGTTCTAGTAACTCATGATTTATCTTTAGCAGAGAAATGTGATGAAGTTTATGAACTCTCAGAAGGGCAATTATTGTGATTAGAGGCCTTTTGTATGGCTTAAAGAGATTTTGGTCTGAAGTTTTTAGTGGTGATTTGTTAATATTATTTTTATCAATTGTTTTAGCTGTCACATCGATCTCAAGTGTTGGATTTTTAGGAGATAGGCTTCAGTCATCGATGCAAATGCAGGCTTCAAGCATTTTAGGAGCAGATCTTGTATTACGATCAGCATCTAAAATAGATTCTAAATATTTGGACTTAGCTGCTGCAAATGACCTTGATTCTGCCGAGATGTCTACATTTTTGAGCATGATAATAACAGAGGATGATACTCTGCTTGCATCCATTAAAGCTGTTACTGAATCATATCCATTAAGAGGTGAATTGAAGATTGTTGATTTTAAGGGAGCCATAATAAAGCATCTCGGGTCACCTGAGCCTGGCAATATCTGGATAGAGAGTAAGGTTTCTGAAGCCCTTGGGTTAAAACAGCTTGATGAAGTTTCTATTGGTAATAAAAATTTTATAGTTGAAGGCATTATTGAAGATTATCCTGATAGAAACTCTAGCTTTGTTGGGTTTTATCCAATCGTAATTGTGAATATAGATGATGTTGATGCAATGGGTGTAATTCAAACCGGTAGCAGGGTTATTTATAGAAAACTTTTTTCAGGCACTCAAGAAAACCTGGATCGTTTTGAAGCGATATTAGAAGACATTCCAGCCAGTATAAGAGTTCAAAATGCATTGGACGTGGGAGATAATCTTGGAGAAGATATAGCTAATTCAACAACTTTTTTCAATCTAGCGAGCCTTTTCACTATTATTATTTCTGTTATTGCATCCATGATGGCAGTAAGACGATATGCAAGCAGAAATCTTCTGCATACTTCATTAATGAAAGTTTTCGGAGCTTCGAAGTCGTTTATTTTGGGACACCAGGTTATGCAACTAACACTGGTTGCTGTCTTCGCTTCATCACTGGGATTGATTTTTGGATATGGGCTGCAGCATCTTTTGCTCTCTACCTTACAAGGAATTGTTAATACTGATTTACCACCTTCGTCATCTCGACCAGTAATTCTTGGCTTTATTACAGCTTCATTTGTAATATTTGCAACAGCATCTCCCTACATAAAGATCTTAAGTGAAACTGAGCCTATAAGAATTTTAAGGAATGACTTTAGAATCAAGCTATCAAGCAACCTTATGATTTATCTTGTTGCTTTTTTTACAATGTTTGGATTTCTAGGAGCTTTATTTCAAGACATCAAACTAATTATATACATTGTTATTTCCTTAATCTTAGTTACTTCCTCTTTATATTTAATAGGCAGGCTGTTGATTTATGCTCTTTCCAAAATGAAATTTTCTAATCAAAAAGGTTGGAAATTAGGTCTTAAAAATATAGTTCAGCGAGGAAATGATAGTATTTTACAGATAATTATATTTGGGCTTTCATTATTATTTCTTGTAGCACTTGCAGAAACAAGAACGGATTTAGTGGATTCATGGAGCGAAACCTTAGATGAAGATACCCCAAATTATTTTTTATTTAATATTCAACAATACAACCTAGAGCCCATTTCTAATTATTTCAAAGACCAAGGAATCATCGTTCCGGATTTTACTCCTTTAATTCGGGGTAGACTTTTATCAGCAGCTCGACCTGGATCAGAAGATTTCAATTTCAATAATCTTATGCAGCGGGAGGCAAATCTAACTTGGCTTAATCAATTACCCCCGAGCAATTCAGTGGTAGAGGGGGAATGGTGGATTAACGGTGACGAGATTGCAGAAGTTTCAATTGATCGAGAGATTGCAGAATCAATGAATCTGGAAATTGGTGATGAGCTAACTTTTTCAGCTGGAGGAAAAATATTTAGTGTTTCTGTTGCAAGCTTTAGAGAAATTGAATGGCAAAGCTTTTCTCCAAATTTCTTTTTTATCCTTTCTCCAGCTGCAGGTAGAGAGCTCCCTAATTCATACATTACGAGCATAAAGCTAGAAAACTCTCAAAACTTTATGAACAACTTCACTAATCGTTTTCCTACAATTACCAGTGTTGATTTAGAGGCAATTATTGAACAAGGTAAAAGCTCCTTAGCAAGCGCTTCACTGGCTGTGCAATATATTTTTTTTCTTACATTTATTGCAGGAATTTTAGCATTGGTCGCTTCTATATATTCAAATAGAGATCAGCGAACAAAAGAGGCAGCAATTATGCATGCCATCGGAGCTAGTAGAGCGCTAATCTTTAAATCAGCAGCATCAGAGTTCTTAATTTTGGGACTATTATCTGCAACAACAGCAATTATATTTTCTATAGCTTTGTCGTCAGTAATTTTTATTCAATTTCTAGATCTAATTTATTCACCAAATTTATCAATCTTGGGGTTGAGTTATTTGTTTGGTGTTAGTTTCATATTTATCGCAGGCGTAATGTCAATTAGAAAAAGCATTTATGCCTCACCCATGATCACTTTGAGAGATTCTTAGGTTTAGTTAATGTAAAATGCTACAGCATTCAATCGGAGAGATGGCAGAGTGGTCGATTGCGCTACCTTGGAAAGGTAGTAACTGGGCAACTGGTTCCGGGGTTCGAATCCCCGTCTCTCCGCCAATTTAGGATGCTATTTACAAATATTTATGACAGAATAAATTAAATAAATCAATTTGTAGTTATGAGTAAGTTTTATAGAAATATTTATGATGCCTTATCAATGCTCTATGGCTTAGAGCAAGACTTGAACCTGAAGCATTTCACACCGAATGAACTTAAAGTATTCCATACAATTATTACTCAGTCCCACGAACATGATCGTTCCGTAAATATCACAGATATTGTTGAAAACTCAGGCATGTCTAGGTCAACTGTATACAAAACTCTTAAAAAACTCTCAGGAGAAGGCATTATTGACCTTGAGCAATCTCCAACTGATAAGCGTGAATCATTAGTCATTTTAAATAGTCTTTCTTAATTTCCTATACATTGAAAGATTTCCTGACCGTCACTTTTTCATCCTTTGTATTGTCCGTTACCCTGTGGATCATTTGGTTTTTCTTTTTAAATTTTGATGCTAATTCCTTATCTGATTTATTTCCTAGCTTATTTTATCTGCCTCATGCTGCAAGAGTTTTGTGCATCGTTTACTTTGGTTATAAAGCAATTCCAGGTCTCTATTTAGCTGAGCTTTGGGGTCCCCTATATGTTATCCCAGGTGCATATGGTATTGAGCCATTGCTCACTCCTTTAATAAGTGTTTTATCTGTACCTTTGGCACTAGAAACATTGGCTCTTTTAGGCTTTAAATTGGGTAGAAACATCGAGAGCCCGCTTAATAAAAGAAACTATAAGCATATAGCTCTCATTACTATAATCTCTGCTGTATTTAATTCCTTCTTAGTGAATTTGTATGTTGAGGGCTCATCCATAACAACATCGCAAAATCTTAACGATGTGTTAACTTTTTTTATGGGAGATATTATTGGAACCACACTTGTATTTATTGTTTTGGCAGTAATACTTAAACCTTTGTTTGTTCGAAATAATAAAATTAACCCTTCTTGATGAAGCATTTTTTCATTGTTTCTAGTACAGCATTTCTATTCTCCTCAACCTTGTGGATTATTTGGTCATTTTTTAGCGTACAAACATCTTTATTGCCTAATTGGCTTGCAAGCTTAATTTATTTTCCTCATGCTGCAAGAGTTCTTTGCATTGTTTACTTTGGATGGAGGGCGATTCCTGGGTTGTATCTTGCTGAAATTTGGGGCCCAATGTTTATCGCACCAGAAGTGTATAACTTTAATGTTTTATTTCCATCCCTGATGAGTGTTATCTCTGTTTCGTTGGCTTTGGGTTTATTAAATACTCTAGACCTCAAATTAGGTAATACCAATACCAGTCCTTTAAATAAAAGAAATTATAAGCACATTGCGTTAATTACAATCTTGTCAGCTGTTTTTAATGGCCTTTTTGTTAATTTTTATTTATCAACAATGAATATTAACTTCTTTTCAGCAATAGACGCTAGCATTATTCAGGTCATAAGATTCATTGTTGGTGATATTCTTGGAACTGCCATTGTATTTATTGGTTTGGCAACTTTTTTAAGGCCAATTCTTGTTAAGAAATATTAGTGTGAATCAATCCAATTATTAATCACATCCTCTAAAACAAAAAGAGGGACTATACCTTGGTCTAAGACTATAGTGTGAAATTTTTTAATATCGAACTTTTCATTGAGAGCATCTTTTGCTTTTTCTCTTAATTCTAATATTTTTAACATTCCAATTTTATAGCTCGTTGCTTGACCAGGCCACACTATATATCTCTCAATTTCAACTCTTACTTCAGTATCAGACATGCCTGTAGTTTCTTTCATATACTCCATGGCTTTTTCTCTGGTCCATTTTTTATGATGCATACCAGTATCAACCACTAATCTATTGGCTCTAAACATCTCACTCTGAAGAACACCCAGTTCGTCATATAAATTTTTTGTCATACCTGCCTCAACGGCTAATTGTTCTGAATACAATGCCCAACCTTCGGTAAAGGCTGAAGTTCTGTAGCCCATTTTTCTATATAGGGTTAGATCATCATTCTCAAGGTTAAGAGCTATTTGAAAATGATGCCCCGGAACAGCTTCATGAAATGTAAGTGTTCTCATGCCAAATGTTGGCGTCTGCTTAATATCATATAAATTTGCATAAAAAACACCTGGACGAGATCCATCCAAGCTAGGAGCTTGATAATAGCCACCTGCAGCAGTCTTTTCAGAATATTCTGGTACGGCTCTTACCTCAACTGGGCTTATTGGAAATCTTTCAAAATATGGTTTGACATCTTCTTCAGCCTCTTTAACCATTTGATTATAATCTGCAATAACAATTGTTTTTCTATCCGGTGTATCTGCATACAAAAAATCTGAATTTTCATTTAAATCATTCATCATTTGGCCAATAGGTTTATTAACTTCATATCCAAGAGCTGTAAATATCTCTCCCATTCTTTTGCCGATTCTTTCAACTTCTGAAAGGCCAATTTGATGAATTTCTTCAGCGGTAAAATCAGTTGTTGTATAAGCTTTTAATTGAGATGCGTAGAATGCTTCTCCATTTGGAAGTGACCATACGCCATGGTATTCATTTGCATTTTTATAATTTGCTTTCATATATTCCAGAATGAGTTGATATCCTGGCTTAACATCATGTTCAATTGTTTTGCTTAATTTAGTAATCAAGCTTTCCTTTTGCTTGATTGAAATATCTAATTTATTTAACTTTCTATTAAAGACTTGCATTAACGGATTTTCAGAATCTTGATAAGATATTAATTCTTCCAGCTGTCTAATAACGTGATCAAAAACAAATTTGGGGGCAAAAATATCTAATTGTTTCTGCTCATTTAGCCAGATAAGATCTTCTTTTGCGGCCCTATTAAATTTTTTTACTCTTTTAATGTAATCTGTAGCTTCCCTATAATTTCTAATTGGATGAGTATCAGTCATAAATTCCACAGCATTAAGATGATTGCCACTTATCTGATTAAATGGATACGTATGAAATCTAAATTTTTCGTATTGCTCGATATCATTCTGCGTATCAAATATAGCTATCTTTTGAGTAATTTTTTGAAGTTGAGTTAATTTCTTGGGATTATATTTCTGGAGTGTTTCAAGTCTTTGCTTTAATGAAAGATAGTTTTTTTTTGAATTTTCTAGTGAGTTGATAGAAATTTTTTGATTATGCTTTAGTATTGGATTAAGCGGATCAAAAATTCCAATGTATGTCATATACTCAGGGGAATCTAACAGATCAGCAACTAGCTCTTTGGCTAAATAATGATCAATTGAATATGGCTTCATTAAAAAAAGATTTACTAAATAGATAAATAACAAACCTATTAAGCTTATTGAGATATAAGCAGCGTACTTTGATAAAATTTTCATAATATTTCTCGAGCTAATGTAATATAGGATTTTAACATTTATTATGAAAAATCCTTTCCATCTTGCAATCCCCGTTAATAATTTAATTAAAGCTGCTCATTTTTATGAGAATATTCTTGGATGCGTGAGGGGTAGGTCAAGTGATTCATGGGTTGATTTTAATTTGTTTGGTCATCAAGTTGTTTGCCATGAAGTAAAAGCTCAAGATAACATTAAAATGAAACCTGTAGATGGTGACGATATACCAGTTCCTCATTTTGGAGTAATTCTTAATTTTGATGAATTTGATGAATTGGTTGAGAAGTTGCAAAAGAGCAGCTATAAGTTTTTTATCGAACCAAAAATAAGATTTGCAGGAAAGAAAGGTGAGCAAAGAATTATGTTTTTAAAAGATCCAAGTGGAAATGCCCTTGAGTTTAAGGCGTTTAAGAGTTTAGACCAGCTTTTTGAATCCTAATGATTTACCAATTTTTGGCTGGCTTAAGTATTTATCAATAAAAGATTTATAAGTTGTTGAATTTTTTCTAAACTGACTTTTACTCATCAACCAACCATTGTTAACTTTTATGTACTCATCGCTGTATGTTCCATTCACAGTTAAATGAATTTTTCGCTTGGTATCAACTAAATTGTATGACAAACCCCATAAACCTAAAGCTTTATTTGAAGAGATAATATTGATAATTGGATTTTTACCAGCATGCTGTTCAATAAGGTTGGGATGGCATGAATTAAGCTTATATTTTTCCACCATATCATTTGCAGAAGTAAAAATACCAAAATCCTCAAAATCTATATGAACATTGCCTTTGTAAAAGGAATCTAAAATGGTTTTAGGTTCTTTTTGGTCGCAGGCAGCCCAATAGCTATATTTTAAATTTTTTATTTCCAGCACAGAATTAATTATTTCAATTCTTTGAGCAAGATTGTTTTCGCAACTCATTAATTATATTTTATTTATAAAATTATATTATCCAACTATTGACTTGATAATTGTAATGTTATTAAATACTGTATAAATATACAGTAATATAAAAATATGAATAATTTAATACACTTAAACCCTTTAGATCCAATATTTTCTGAGTATGAAGCTTTTGTAGATAAAAGTGCTGGCTTAAAAACCATTGCATTCAAATATTTTGGTGCAGATATTTATAAAGCTATGGACTATTTAGAAATTAATCTTGTTAAAGAGCCTATTGAGACTCCTCTCAGGGATCTTGATGAGAATTCCAACTACTATCAACCAGAATTACTCCACTAAAATTAATTAAAAATAGGTCCCTTTAATTTTAGGGTTGTTGATATATAATTTTCTAAGTTGTCGCGTTTATAAGTTACTAAGGGGATTTATATACGCTTGTTTTAATTCCCTTGCACAGGAGGTGATCTTATTAGTATTTATATTAAATTAGAAAACGGAGGGTTTGCCTTTTGACAAGAGGTAAATCTCTGAATTCGCCTAGCAGACTTATCTAACTCTGCTAGTTAGAAGCCTCTTTAAAAGAGGCTTCTTTTTTTATAACTCTATATTTTCTCCTAAATTTTTTCTTTTAGTTTAAAATTCACCAAATTTTAAAATCTTATTATTTACATGGAATCAAAGGATTGGTTTTTATTAACGCTGCTTGCTGCCATATGGGGCAGTGCTTTTATGTTTATAAAAATCTCTGCGGTTGATTTTGGTCCTATATTACTGGTTACTTTAAGACTTTTGATTGCTGGTGTAGTTTTTATGCCTCTTTTGTTGCAACGCAAATATAGACTTCTCTTTAGATCGCATTTACCAGGCATCTTGATAATTGGTATTTTTAGCAATGCATTACCATTTACATTATTTGCATTTGCTTCTCTTGGCGCTACATCCAACATGCTTGGAATACTTAATGGAACCACTGCTTTTTTAACTACAGTCATAGCTTACTTTTGGCTTAGTGAATCCATCTCAACAAAGCAAGTTATTGGTTTATGTCTTGGATTTTTTGGTGTCATAATTTTAGTTAATCCAGCAAACGGTTCTGCTACCCTAACAGCAAGTTTGTGCGCACTATTTGGCTCACTTTGCTACGCTTTTAATGGGAACTATCTTCAAAAATATCATGCTAATTCAGATAAAAAAGTTTTAATAGGTTGGTCAATGTTATTTGGAGGCATTTTAATGGTACCAATTGCAGCTTTTAATCTTCCTGAAGCAATGCCTAATCTAAATTCAATTTTTGCTCTTTTATGGCTTGCTGTTGTATCAACGGGCATTGGTTACTTAGGTTATATTAGGCTTATTGAGAGGATAGGAGCTGTAAAAACTTCAACCCTTACTTATCTGCTCCCAGTATTTAGTATTTTATGGGGCGCTATATTTCTTCAAGAAAAAATTACCATATTTATTTTTGGAGGTTTTATTTTTGTTATGATGGGAATGTATTTTTCCAATACAACAACTAGGGTAAAAAAGTAAATTTTATATGACTTATACAGAAGAACTTTTGCAGAAAGCCGATGATCTTATACCTCGAGTAAAACTGATTGATTTTAAAAATGATAATAACTCAAAAGTAATGATAGACGTAAGGCAGCATGAAGAATTGCTATCGGGTGGTTCAATTAAAGATGCCTTACATGTTCCAAAGGGGGTAATTGAATTCAGATTGAATAATAATGAAGCAATTTCATTTGATACTTCAGTGTATGTTTTCTGTGCTGTGGGAATAAGGTCTGCTATAGCTGCCTATAATTTAAAACAAGTAGGCTATAAAAAAGTTTTCAATTTAATGGGCTTTCAAGATATCCTAGATCAAGGTGCTGAAAAGCAATCATTAATATAATTAGGGGATGGATTTATGTTTAGTCACATTATGATTGGTGCAAATGATATAGAAGCTTCAAAAGTTTTTTATGATGCTGTTTTGGGAACTCTTGGATGCAAGCCAGGAATTCTATCTATTAATCCAACTGGACAAACCAGATATCTATATATACATGATAATAATATGTTCATTATCTCTGAACCTATAAATAATGAACCATCATCTGTCGGTAATGGAAGTACAGTTGGTTTTTTGGTCCCAGATGAAGATACTGGTAATGCTTGGCATCAAGCTGGTATAGATAATGGTGGAGAAACTTGTGAGGGTCCTCCAGGCATAAGAGAAGTTAAAAAATTAATGGGAACTAATATGTATCTAGCTTATCTGCGAGATCCCTCTGGAAATAAAATCTGTGCACTAAAGAGGATGAGCTAACACTTCTAATAACCAGCAGCCTGACCATCCTTTCTGCTTTCAGAGGCTCCATAATAAACACCATCTTTAAGCATGATAGCTTGGTAACCTCCGAAAACACCTCTTTGATATTCTAGTTTGTGACCTTTAGCAGTTAGTTCATTTTCTATTGATCTACTAAACCCAGACTCTAAACTTAGTTTCCCTCCATTGGTCATCACCTCATCAGTTGGTTGAGAGGAACCGCTGTGAACTATCCTTGGTGCATCTCCAGCCTCTTGAAGATTAAGTCCGAAGTCAACCATATTAATTATAATTTGCGCATGAGCTTGAGGTTGAGTTGCCCCACCCATTACACCAAAACTCATGAAGGGCTCTCCATTCAAGGTAACAAATGCTGGAATAATTGTATGAAAAGGCCTTTTCCCACCTTGCAAAGCATTTCTATGGCTTTTATCTAAGCTAAATAATTCACCTCTATCCTGAAGCATAAAACCTAATCCTGGAGGCATCATGCCAGACCCCATACCCCTATAATTACTTTGAATTAAAGAAATCATATTTCCATATTTATCAGCAGCAGTTAAATAAATAGTATCTCCAGACTCTAAGATTCCCGGTTCATCAGCTAGAGCCGCTTCTTTCATATTGATTAGCTTCGCTCTTTCTTTAGCATAAGATTTAGAAATTAATTCTTTCACTGGAATATTTGAAAAATTTGGATCTGCATAATATTTAGCTCTATCTGCAAATGCTAATTTTTTAGCTTCAGTAAATAGATGAATATATTCAGAGCTAAAAAGACCCATTTTTTTTAGATTATAATTTTCTAAAATATTTAAAATTTGCAATGCAGCAATACCTTGACCATTAGGCGGAAGCTCCCAAACATCATAACCTCTGTAATTAGACGAAACAGGCGGTGTCCATTCAGAATGAAATGAAGAGAGATCTTCGTATGAGAGAAATCCACCCTGTAATTGAATAAAGTCTGCAATGGTTTGAGCAATCTCACCTTCATAAAAACCAGATCTACCTTTCTCAGCAATAATGCTTAATGTTCTTGCTAACTGAGGATTCTTAAAGATTTCTCCTTTGATTGGCATTTTTCCATTTTTTAGCCAAACTTTTTTAAAGTTAGGATAATTTTGAAAACGTTCTTTTGATCTATCTAAATAATAGGCAATTGTTTCAGTTACAGGAAAGCCATTATTTGCATATTCAATTGTTGGCGAAAAAAGAGATTTAAATTCTAGTTTGCCAAATTTCTCATGAAGCTTCACCCATCCATCAACAGCCCCTGGAACTGTTACAGGCAAAGGTCCATAAGAAGGTATTTTTTTTAAATTATTTTCAGTGAAATACCCAATTGAAATATTTTGTGGGGCAGGGCCACTAGCATTTAATCCATGTAATTTTTTTGATTTTGCATCCCAAACGATTGCAAACAAATCACCTCCAATACCATTACCTGTTGGTTCCATCAGACCTAAAGCAATATTCGCTGCAATAGCTGCATCTACAGCAGTACCTCCCTGTTTTAAAATATCCAAACCTATTTGAGTTGCAAGTGGATGGCTGGTTGCAACCATTCCATTTTGACCAATCACTTCGGACCTGCTGGCAAATTTTTCTCCAGTTATTCTGTCGTAGCCATGCCCTGATTGAGTCATTGTAATTAAAAGTATAAATCCAAATATTTTAATCATATTAATTTTAATTAATTTAATGTTTTTACCTTACCTCGATGCATAGAAATATTAAAGAAATCTATGTTATTTTTGATATGTTTGGCACGCCCGGAGAGATTCGAACTCCCGACCCCTTGGTTCGAAGCCAAGTACTCTATCCAGCTGAGCTACGGGCGCATGAATAAGGCATTTATTATAAGAGGATTGAATGCAGTTTTGGTAAAAACCTTTGACTGATAATAGCTATTGGTTAATTTAGACATTTGGATTGAATGAATTCTGAGTAACTTGATCAATTCAATCAACCCAAACATAATAGACATGATGCATAAATTTGGGGAGACAGCATGTATAAAAATGTAACGTTATTATCCATCATTTTTTTAATTTATAGTTGTTCAAAGCCTGCTGAGGAAATTGAACCTGATAGCTTTCTGAATATAGCAGGTGCTAGAGTTGGTCTAGCAAGTCAGCAACCGATAGATTGGGATTCTCAAGCCATTGATCCCTATATGAATATAGATCCAAAAGTCAGCTCCAGCAGAGTGCCTTTATTTGGTGATCTTCATGTGCATACCACTTATTCTTTTGATGCGTATATTTTTGGTACTTTGGCAACACCTGATGATGCGTATGAATTTGCAAAAGGCAAATCAATCAAACATCCTGCTGGTTTTGATGTTAGCCTAGATAGACCTTTAGACTTTTATGGCGTTACAGATCATGGAACTTTTTTGGGTCAAGTTGCTGAGGCTGCAACTCCTGGTAATGCCTATTATGATGCTCCATCAAGCGTGAACGTAAATGATATTAACAGTCCTGAGAACCTAAACATTTCAACTATCCCAAGGAGAACTGAGGCATTTGGAGGATTTTTAATTAATACCATCACTGCCTTGATGGAAAGAAAGCTGGATATAAGTTATTTAGATAGCGTGAGTAGACGAGCATGGGCTGATACAGTAGCCGCTGCGCAAAGACATAATGACCCTGGAACATTTACTACTTTTATTGCATATGAATATACAGCCTCAACTGCAGACATGGGTAATCTACATAGAAATGTAGTATTTAAAGGTAATGGCAATCATATTCCATCAGTGCCATATAGCAGGGCTAATTCAAATGATCCAGAAGGTCTTTGGCAATGGATGGACAGATTGAGAGAAGATGGAATAGAGAGCTTGGCTATACCTCATAATTCAAATGGTTCAGATGGTTTTATGTTTGCTTTAAAAGATTCATTCGGCAAGCCGCTGACAAGAGAATATGCTGAATTAAGAATGCGCAATGAACCGATAGTTGAAATAACTCAAGTCAAGGGTACTTCAGATACACACCCTGCGCTTTCCACTAATGATGAATGGGCAGATTTTGAAATTATGCCTTTTAAAGTTGCAACTCAAAGTATTTCAGAGCCGAAGGGGAGTTATGTTCGAGATGCTTTATTGGAAGGTATGAAAATGGAGGAAAAAGAGGGCTTTAATCCATACAAGTTTGGATTTATTGGCTCAAGTGACACACACACCGCAGCATCTTCGCAAGAAGAAGATAATTTCTTTTCAAAAATTGGCATACTAGATTCAAGTGCCTCATTGCGAGGATCTATTCCTGAAACAGATTCAGCTATTTTGGAATCAGGGCAACCCGTTATTGATTTGGATGGGAGAAAATATATAAATTCGTCAGCCATTACATGGGGTGCAGCTGGGCTTGCTGGAGTCTGGTCTGAAGAAAATACTAGAGATAGTATTTATGATGCATTTAGGCGCAAAGAGTCATTTGCCACTTCTGGGCCTCGAATGACTATAAGATTTTTTGCTGGCTATGATTTAGATGTCGATAAAATTAACGATAACGATTTAGTTGAATATCTATATACCAACGCTGAAACCATGGGAGCTGACCTAGATGGAATTAAGCAACAAGTGCCAAGTTTTTTTGTTTGGGCTGTGCGCGATGCATTTACTGCACCATTACAAAGAGTTCAAATTATTAAAGGTTATGTCGATGACAATGGTAATCCGCAAGAACAAGTATTTGACGTTGCTTGCTCTGATGGAGGATTCCCAGATCCAGATACGTATCGATGCCCAGATAATAAAGCCAAGGTAGATATATCAAGTTGTGAGTTCTCAGAAGATGTTGGTGCTGCTGAATTAAAAACATTTTGGAGTGATCCAACTTTTAAAGTTGAACAGAGGTCTTTTTATTATGTAAGAGCGCTCGAGAATCCCACTTGTAGATGGAGCACATGGGATGCTGTAAGAAATAAAGTTGAACCAAGATCTGATATGCCTAAAACTATCCAAGAGCGTGTCTGGTCATCACCCATTCACTATATTCCTTAAGCATAGTATTTATGAAAAATCTTATAGCGTTGAGCGTTATTACATATCTTTGTTCAGGTTACTCTTTTGCAGAAACCTATAAAAATACAAACGATCAACAAAACGGCAAGACTTTTGGTCAATTAATGACATGGGTTTTGGATGGAGAGAAGAGTCCTGAAAGAATAGAAATTGAAACGTCTAATCAATGGCAAGAACTAGAACCTGATCAAACCAATTATTCAGTATGGGTGGGGCATGCAACTTATCTAATTAACAACGGTGACATTAATATTCTTACTGATCCAATTTTTTCAAAACGAGCATCACCTATTGGCTTTGCTGGTCCAAAAAGAATGATTCCTCCTGTTATGAGCCTAAATGATCTTCCAAAGATTGATGCTGTTGTAGTAAGCCATAATCATTATGATCATTTTGATATTTGGTCTTTAAAAAAACTCTATAAGCTTAATCCCGAAACTATATTTATGATTCCAGTTGGCGATAAAAAAAAATTAATTAAAGCTGGTATCAAAAATGTTGTTGAGATGAATTGGTGGGAATCATTTAAAGTTAGCAATACCACATTTCACTTTACCCCAGTTCAACATTGGTCTAAACGAGGGCTTTTTGATCGCAATAAGAGTCTTTGGGGCGGATGGTTTATGCAAACTGACAACTTAGCTTTATATCATGCAGGAGATACTGGTTATTCGAGTGACTTCAAAACCACCTATGAGCGCCTAGGTGCACCAGATTATTCTTTTATACCTATAGGTGCCTATGATCCAAGATGGTTCATGAAGGATTCTCATGTTAATCCTGAGGAAGCTGTACAAATTGCATTAGATTTAAAAACCACGCACTCATTTGGGATGCACTGGGGAACATTTACACTTACTGATGAGCCTGTCTTAGAACCTCCAGCCAGATTAGATAAAGCGCTAATAGATCAAAATCTTGAACCAAGTTTTTTTCGCACTCCTAAGCCTGGTGAAATTCTCCAACTAACAAAATAAGTCTTATAATAAAAGTATGAGTCAATTAAATGTGTTTGGTGAGGCATTACCCATTTGTTGTGATGACCCCATGACAGGGTTCACTCGTTCGGGCTCTTGTGAAACCATGGACCAAGATCACGGCATCCATACTGTCTGCGCTCACATGACAGATGAATTCTTGGCTTTCTCTAAATCTCAAGGTAATGATCTATCAACCCCTATGCCCGAATATGGTTTTCCTGGTTTAAAAGAGGGTGATGATTGGTGTTTATGTGCGCCTAGGTGGGTAGAGGCATATGAGGCTAACTGCGCACCAAAGATTTACTTGACCAAAACTCATGAGAAAACTTTAGAGTTAGTGCCACTCAAAATTCTAAGAGAATACGCACTAGATATTAATTAACGATCCCTCACAAAATGATAGTATTAACTCTTAACTTATATAAGGAGAATTAAATGAAAAATTTATTATTAATAAGTACTTTAATGTTTGGGTTTGTAAATGTTGTTGATGCAGCTCAGTCAAAGGCTGAATCTGAAGTTGCCATTGCTTTTGAAAAATATTTTGATGCTAGGGAAAATCAAGATTGGGATACTGTTGCTGCAATGGAAAGTGCTTCAGGAACATTCAACACTAATTCAGATGGTAGCTTTCATAAAGTATTAGCTAAAACATCTGCTGCTCAATGGAAAGCAAGTGGTCAGTCAGGAGTATTGAATACCTATTACCCAGAATTCGCAGAGCTTGCTGATGGAGTTGTCTATGTTAGGTTTTACTATGAAGGAATTGCTAAGAATGGTTCACAATCAAGCGATTATAGAACAAGAGTCACACAAAATTGGGTGAAAGAAAGTGGTAAATGGGTTGTGAAAACACAACATTATTCACCAGCTCAGTTTGGTGGGGTCCATATTACTGTTGCGTCAGATTTCGAGGAATAATTAAAAGACTTTTTAGGCCTCAGGTATGACCTGGGGCCTATGCATTATAGGTAAAATCAATCCATTTAGAATTGAATAAATTACTAAACTGATAGCTATAACTCCTAGGCTTGATTCTAAATATGTATAGATACCAAGCATTAAACATATTCCTAATCGAATTACCTCCATACCAAAACCTTTTCTTCCATCAAGCCACAGAGAAGCGCAATACATGGTGAATGCCATCATGCTTATGGTTATCCAAAGCTGCTCATAGGTGAGCCTCCCACTCTCCAACAATAATAGTCCTACAACACTCAATACAAAAAACTGGAAAAAAGCATAGAGCTTAATTTTAGTTGGAATCTGAGGATTATATTTTTTAAACGTTCCTGGGTTAAAGTAATCTTTTTCTGCCGGTATGGATAAAGTTGAGGGCTGCCAGCCTGTCCTAGCAAAGGGCACATAAAATTTTTCTTTCCAGGCTTGTGCATACCAAATATCTTTTATCATTTTCACATAGATATGAAGATTTGCCCAAATAGGGTTAAAGGTATTAATTCTTCCTCTTATACCATAGATAGGAGCTTCACTGTCTTCTTCCTCCTTGTAAGTACCGAACATTCGGTCCCAAATAATAAAGACTCCGCCATAGTTTTTATCTATGTAGTTTTCGTTTTGTGCATGATGGACTCTGTGATTAGAGGCGGTAACAAAGAATTTCTCATACCAGCCAAGTTTCGGAATATGTTGACTGTGCACCCAAAATTGGTAGATTAGATTGACAGAAGCAACACTGACGAAGACATAAGAGGGCACACCAATTAAAAATACTGGAATATAGAAGACCCAAGTTACAAAAGCACCAGTTCCGGTTTGCCGTAAGGCAGTGCTCAAGTTGTAATCTTCACTTTGATGGTGTGCCACATGAGATGCCCAAAATATTTGTCGCTCGTGACTGATACGATGAAACCAATAGTAAAAAAAATCATAGATAACAAAGGCAAATATCCATACAAGAGGAGAACTAGCATCCATTCTCCACAGATCATTAAGGGTCTCAATGAGATAAAAGATATAACCACCAAAACTAATAATAATGAGTTTATTTGCAGATCGAAGTGAGCCCATAAATAGACTACTAATGGCATCGTTAAGTCGATAGGTATTATTTTTTTTAATAATGCCGTAGGCAAGCTCAATCAAAATGGCGAGCAAAAAGAATGGCACGGCATAAGGTACATAATCCATTACTAAATTATAGAACTTGGATACTTAAAAGTAATCTATTAAGTCTCAGGATGGTTTTTGTGCATAGCAGTAAATCTAGAAAAAGCCACGCGTTTACCAGTATCATTGGTAATATCTATATTCCACACTGAAGTTGATCCACCTATATGCACTGGAGTAGCTTTAGCGTATACGTAGCCATCGGTTGGTGAGGAGATATGATTTGCATTAATCTCAATGCCAACTGGATATTTTTTAGTGTTATCCATTGAAAGTGCTGCAGCTGTGCTGCCAATGCTTTCAGCCAAGACACAGGATGCACCTCCATGAAGAATTCCGTATGGTTGTTTGGTTTTTTCGATCACTGGCATTCTGCCAACAATAAAATCATCACCAATTTCTACAATTTCTATATCTAGATGCTTATCCATATTGACGGATGAATCTTTAAAATTTTCGATGGAAATAGGATGAAACCAGATAGATTTTGACATGGAAGTATTTTATATGAATGTTGTATTAATAAAAGAGCAAGACTATTTGTTACACTTACATTTTTTTAATACACCATAGATGCTTTCATTTACAAATCTAGCTCTGCGCAGAGGCCCTAATCTTTTATTTGAAGATGCATCATTTGTGATTCATCGAGATAAAAAAGTTGGCTTAATTGGTTCTAATGGCGCTGGTAAGACAAGTTTATTTAAAATGATTACAGGTGAATTAGAAGTTGAGGAAGGCTATCTAGACTACCCTCATGATTTAAGAATTTCTTATCTCGCTCAAGAAGTTGCCGAAACCGATGAAGTCGCAGTTCAGTATGTCTTAGAGGGTGATAAGCAACTTATCGAAATACAACAAAAAATTAGATCGGCTGAAGAAAATGAGCGCTTTGATGAATTAGGAGAGCTCCATGCAATTTTTAATTCTATGGATGGCCATGCAGCACTGTCTAAAGCTGAACAATTAATGATTGGGCTTGGGTTTTCTCAAGAAGATTTAAAGAAAACAGTTAAAGATTTCTCAGGCGGGTGGCGAGTTCGTTTGAATCTTGCCAGAACTTTAATGCAGCCATCCGATCTGTTGCTGCTTGACGAGCCAACCAATCACTTAGATTTAGATGCAATCGTCTGGCTAGCTGACTGGATCAAATCATTTAAAGGTGCCCTCATACTTATCTCTCATGACAGGGAATTTTTGGATGAATGCGTCAATACTATTGCCCATATTCACCGCCAAGCTATTGAGCTTTACACTGGTAATTACTCGCAATTTGAAGAGGTAAAGGCATTGCGATTAGCCGAGCAAGCCGCAACATTCAAAAAACAACAAAGAGAAATTGCGCATATGCAAGACTTTGTTAGACGCTTTAAAGCCAAGGCAACCAAAGCACGCCAAGCACAAAGTAGAGTCAAGGCATTAGAGAGAATGGAAGTGATTGCTCCTGCGCATGTTGATTCTCCTTTTCATTTTAGTATCCCGCAAGCTGAGAAAATCTCAGATCCTCTATTAACACTTGATGAAGCAACGCTAGGATATTCAGAACCGGTGCTTCAAAAAATTAATCTTAGTCTTCATCCTGGCGATAGAATAGGTTTGCTGGGTCCTAATGGAGCTGGTAAGTCGACTCTCATGAAAAGTTTAGTTGGAGCTATTTCATTACTGGATGGTCATAAATTTGAGGGCGGCAATTTAAAAGTGGGCTATTTTTCACAACACCAAGTTGATGATTTGGATTTGTCTAAAACTGCTTATCAATACATCCATCAATTAGATACCGACAAAACAGAACAACAAGTTAGAACATATCTTGGAGGATATGATTTTAAAAATGATAAGGTGAAGGATCCAATCAAACTTTTCTCTGGTGGAGAGAAGGCCAGGTTAGCACTTGCAATTATAGCTTATCAAAAACCCAATTTACTGCTCATGGATGAACCAACCAATCACCTTGACATGGAGATGAGGCAAGCATTAACTATGGCCTTGCAATCCTTTGGAGGAGCCATCTTGCTTATTTCACATGACAGGCACCTATTGGCAAATAATGTAGATAAATTTCTATTGGTTGAAGACGGAAGTCTTAATGAGTTTGATGGTGATCTTCATGACTACAGCTTAAGAATCTTAAAAAATTTAAACAAACCTCAGCAGGGTAAATCAAAGAAAAAAGATAGACCAACAGAAGGTGCTAACAAAAAAGCTGAGCAAAAAATTATTCGTCAACTTAAAGCAGAAATAATGTCAGCTGAAAAGAGACTCAAAAGACTCCAAGGAAAAATTACTGATGTAGAAGCTGTCTTACAATCACCAGATACCTACGATGGAGACTTTCAAGAGGATTTGCATGATTTAATTAGAAATCAATCAGAATTGAAGTCCGAAATAGAAGAAGTTGAACAAGTCTGGCTTAATCTTAGCGAACAATTAGAAGCTGCGAGTTAAGTTAAAATTTAACTGGCATTTCTTGAATCGCATGCACAAAGTTATTCGGTGCAACTTTCCAATCTCCACTCATATGAATATTGGGAAAGCGTGTCAGAATTTGCTTGTAAGATTCTTCTAATTGCATCAAAGCAACAGGTTTTCCAATACAGGTATGCCTGCCGATACCAAATGCTAAATGTTTATCAGCATTAGCTCTTTCAATATCAAATTGATCAGGATTTGAAAAGACTTCTGGATCTCTATTTGCAGCACCGTACCACATGACAACTTTTTCACCAGGACCCATTTTTTGTCCACCTATTTCAGTTTCACACATTGTCGTTCTGCGCATATGCATGACTGGAGAGATCATTCGAATACATTCTTGTAGGAAATTTGGCATTAATTCTGGATTATCTATGAGCTTTTGCTTTTGCTCAGGATTTTCAGTTAATAGTTTAATAGCGCCACTTAAAGTATTTCTGGTGGTGTCATTACCGGCAAAAATGATCAGCAACCAAGAGCCATCTAAAAACTCAGGACTAAGTTGATGACCTTCTAATTCTGCATTAGCAATTGCAGAGAGTAAATCATCAGCAGGATCTTTTCTCTTGGCATTCATGATATCTCTTCCATACTCAAACATTTCATCGATCATATTATTAAACATATCTATCATGTCAGTGTTAACTGGTTCATTGTTTTGTTCGCCTTCTTGCTCTTTTTTCATTTGCTCTACTTGGATGTATTGAGCTAATTCTAAAAACTCCATCCAAGTTACAAGTTTAGGTCTATCAGACTCTGGGATACCTAAAATTTCAGAGAGAGTGAAAATAGGTAATTGCTGAGAGAAAGCAGTAACAAAATTACAATCTTGACTGGTGTTAATTGCATCTAATAGGGAGGTAACTTTTGCTTGAACTTTAATTCTTAGATCAGATACATAATTAGGTTTAAAAAAGGGCATGTGCTCTCGTCTTAGATTGATATGCATGTCTCCATCTAGATTTAACATATGGTCAACTGCAGACCTCCAAAGCTTAGGATGTCTTCTATCTTCTCTGCCTAGAGTGATCATAGTTCCTGTGCCTGCTTGCGATGAAAAAGTTTTTGGATCTGAGGAAACTTTTAAAATATCTTCATGTCTTGTAAGGGACCAAAAACCTGGCTCAGGATCATTAAAGAAGGGTGGGTGTAAAAACACAGGAGCTTCTTCTCGCATTTTCTTAAAATGCTCAAAAGGCTGCCCTTGAGTGAAAATATCTAAGTCAGTGAAATTAATTTTGGATTTCAAATCATTGATGGGTGGATGAGTATTTGAACTAAAGGTTTTTTTAGCAATGTCATTACTTATACTAATCGGCCCACTCATAATTCAATAACCTCGATCGGAGCAAGATTTAAGTTTCTAATAGGTTCCTCAATTTTGTTTAAATCACCCACGATCAGCCAAACCCACTGATTTGGTTTAATGTATTTTTGCGTCTTCGTTTTTACATTTTCTAAAGTTGGCTCATTGAGTAATGATGGGAGTTGATCAAGAAAATCAAGATCTCTATCGTAGGTCACAATATTTGATAGTCCATTTTTTAAAGCTCCCAATGTTTCAAATCTACCTGGCAGTCGTAAAACTTTAGACGCTTTACCTTTCGCTAACTCTTCAATTGTTATTGGATTAGTAGAAAGATATTGCTCGTATTCATTGACTATCTCCAGCATTGACTCAGACGTTTTATCAGTTTGTACCGGAGCAGTGACAAGCATAGCTCTTTGACCTTTAGCATCACTGAGTCTTGTTCTAACACCATAAGACCAGCTCTTATCTTCTCTTAAATTCATATTTAACCTTGAGGTGAAGCTGCCACCAATCGCGTAGTTCATGTAATCTATTTCAAACTCTTCATCTGTTGCTGTGGGAGGAAGTAGTTGACCTGCAACAATATAGGATTGTTGAGCATTTGGTTTATCAATCAGGTATATTTTTCTCTGACTTGGAAGAGAGACATTGGGAATATTTTTTAATTTTGTCTTATTTGCACTGGTCCAACTTCCAAATTTATTCTCAAGAAGTCGAGTAATTTCATCCATGGTAATGTCGCCTGCAACAGTAAAAGTAAGATTTTTTGGATTAAGAGCTTTACTATGAAGAGCTGTTAAATCATTTGAATCAAGATTTTCAATGGTAGATGTAACACCAGCTCCAATTAATAGTTTGCCGTAGGGATGATCCTCCCCATATAAAAGATTACCAATATTTCTAAATGCAATTGAGGATGGGTTAAATTCATCTCGTTTAAAGGCAGCAAGAGTTTGTTTTTTAATTCTTTCAATTTCATTTTCCGGAAATGTCGGATGCATTATTGCCTCTTTAGCAAGCTCAAGGGTTTGTTCTAGATTTGACTTAAGTGATGAAAGGGTTACGTATGATGTATCTAGATCTGAGCCAAATCCAATATTTGAACCTAATGAGTCCAGCGCTTCATCAAACTCTAATGAAGTATATTTTTTTGTACCTTCATTCAACATATCCATCATGAAGTTTGTATATCCAAGCTCATTATTATTTTCTTGAGCGTACCCAAAGCTGAATTGAAAGTTCATTTCTACCAGGGGTATGCCTTTACGCTCTGCTAAAACAACCTTTGCACCATTAGATAAAGTAGCTGTCTGCAATGTTGGAAATTGAAATGATACAGATTCAGTAGGGTATGGCACACCTTTTGTTCTATCCACGCCAGTAACCTCAACCGCATATTTTTTGTTAGGAAGAATAGTTAGAACATAAGGGGTATCATCTATCCATTGTTTAAAAGTTGATCTAATCTTATTTGGAGTAGCTTCATCTAAATATTTAGCAGAATCTATATAACAGCCAGGATTACCAGTATATGTTTGACAGGTTGCAAGAAGATCTGATTTACCACCAAAGCCACCAATTCTTTGAACACCTCTAATGAATCCAGCAAGTGATTTAGTTTTTTCAGCTTTTAATAATTTGCTATCAGGTCCTTTTTTTATAAATTCAGCCATTACTGAATCCATTTCAGCTTCCACTATCAATGGATCTACGCCTGAAACTACATCAGCTGTGACAAAGAATAATCCAGCAATCTCTCTATCGTAATAAAAAGATGAAACGTTTGTTGCAATTTGTTGGTTATAAACTAGCTCTTTATATAGAGGTGAATTTTTTCCTCCAACTAAGATGCTAGAGGCTAAATCAAAATGAGCAGCAGCCTCCGTATCTCTTTCTGGAACATTCCAAATTTTGTAAATTCGTGCTTGAGGAACATTATCAAACATTACTTCACGTTTCTCTTCTGATCGTTTGGCAATCCATCTTTCAGGTTTTGTTAACGGAGGTCCAGCAGGTATATCTCCAAAAAACTTAGTAACTTTTTCCTTCGCCGTTTTAAGATCTATATCACCAGCTAATGCCAGCACTGCATTATTCGGACCATAGTATGTTTTAAACCACTCTTGAACATCCTCAAGCGATGCAGCATCTAAATCTTCCATTGATCCAATGACTGACCATGAGTAGGGATGTCCTTCTGGAAATGCCGACTTACTTATTCTAGTAAATGCTTTACCATATGGCTGGTTTTCTCCCTGCCTTTTTTCATTTTGAACAACGCCTCTTTGCTCATCAAGCTTCTCTTGATCAACAACACCTAAAAGATGACCCATTCGGTCAGATTCCATCCAAAGAGCCAAATCAAGCGCATTGGTTGGAACATTCTGAAAATAGTTTGTACGATCTGAGTTGGTGGTTCCATTTTGATCGGTGGAACCTATTTTTTCAAAAGGCTCAAAGTATTCATTGTTATAATTTTCTGTTCCATTGAACATAAGATGCTCAAATAAATGTGCAAATCCAGTTTTTCCTTCATTTTCATTTTTTGACCCAACGTGATACCAAACATTGACTGCCACCATTGGAACTTTTCGGTCCTCATGAACAATTACAGTTAAACCATTTTCCAACGTAAATGAATCATATTTAATCTCTGGTAAATCATTCAGCATAGAAGCTGACACAGTAAATACTAATGCTAAGTTAAAGGTGATAAATCTTAAAAAATTTTTCATAAATAAGTGCCCCAATGGTTTGTAAATGTATTTTATACTTTAGTGTTATGAATATATACAAGACATGAAAAATATTAAATTGCTGACTGTCCCATGCTTGATTTGCCTATTTCTATATACAGGTTGCTCAAAGAATATTGGTGATACTACCGATGAAAGATTACGGTATTGGATATCAACATTATCCTCAGATGAGTTTGAGGGTAGAGCTCCAGGAACTGAAGGAGGGAAATTAACAAAAAATTTTATATCGCAAAATTTTAGAAACTTAAACCTTGATCCTGTTGGTGATGACTATTTTTTAGAGGTTCCTGCATCTGAAATTACATTGAAAGATGACTCCTATTTAACATTGTCTTTTAGGGGTAATGATAGAAAAATGATTGCTGGAGAAGAGGTTGTCTTCTGGACTAAGCAAGCAAGAGATTACAGAAAGATTCGAGACAGTGAAGTTGTATTTGTTGGTTATGGAATTGTTGCGCCTGAGTATGGCTGGAATGATTACGAAGGAATTGATGTCACAGGAAAAACCGTAGTAATTCTTATAAATGATCCAGGATTTGCAACTGGAAAACTGAGACTTTTCAATGGTAAATCAATGACTTATTATGGTCGATGGACATATAAATTTGAAGAAGCTGCGAGGCAGGGTGCCGCTGCTGCAATTATTGTTCATGATGAGGAACCAGCTGCATATCCATGGAGTGTTGTTGAGAATAGCTGGCAGGGACCTCAGCTGGATTTGCAAAGAGATGATTTAGGAGCTGACAGAGTCATTCTTGAAGGATGGATCAGAGATACCATTTTAAATGATGTTCTTAATTTCACTGGTTTTGACTATGCTGCGCTTAAAGAAATAGCATTAGAGAAAACTTTTTCAGCCTTTCCTTTACGCGGACTAACATTGAATTCAGAACTTCATAACAGAGTTAGATATTTGCAGTCTCACAATATTGCCGCCATTAAAAAAGGCATAAAGAGGCCTGATGAGTATCTATTGTTCATGGCTCACTGGGATCATTTAGGGAAAATGGATTTAGCAGATCCAGCTGAAGATAATATCGTTAATGGCGCAGTTGATAATGCAACCGGAGTAGCAGCAGTGCTTGAATTTGCAAAGAGATTCTCTGCAGTCCAAACCGATAGATCAATTTTATTTTTAACTGTTACCCTGGAAGAATCAGGTCTTCTTGGGTCAGAGTATTTTGCTAAATATCCACCTATAAAATTATCTAATATTGTTGCTGGATTTAATTATGACGGTATTTTACCCACAGGTTTAACAAATGATATGGTTGTAGTAGGTTATGGAGCGTCTGAGCTTGAGGATTTGCTTGATGAGGAATTGCAAAAGAATGGAAGGTATATTAATCCTGATCCAAATCCTGAAAAGGGATATTTCTACCGCTCTGATCACATCAGTTTAGCTAAAAGAGGTGTCCCAATGCTCTATGCTGACGGAGGCTTCGATCTTGTTGAAGGCGGTAAAGAGGCTGGATTTTTGTTGGAAGAGCAATATCGCTTAGATTCATATCATGGCGTTTCTGATGAATATGATTCGTCTTGGGACCTTGAAGGCCTTAATCAATCGATAGATGTTATTTTTAACGTTAGTAAAGATCTAGCAAATGGCTCACAATGGCCTAACTGGTATGAAGGAAATGAATTTAGAGCCATTCGAGATGCTTCTCGACCTTAAGCTTAGGATTTTATATGCATAAAGATATTATTGTTGTTGGAGCAGGAATTTCAGGAATAGCGGCTGGTTACAATCTTCAAAAAAGCTGCCCAAATAAGTCTTTTGCAATCTTGGAGGGCAGGGATTCTTTGGGCGGCACATGGAACTTATTTAAATATCCAGGAATTCGATCAGACTCAGATATGCATACTTTAGGTTTCAGATTTAAGCCATGGATTCATAAAAAGTCTATTGCAGATGGACCATCCATTCTTGAATACCTAAATGAAACCGTTGATGAGTATGATTTAAGAAAAAAAATTATTTTTAATCAAAAGGTTATTTCAGCTAATTGGATTTCTGAAAAATCAATTTGGGAACTTGCTGTGAGCAACAATGGTGCAGAGATTTCAATGTCTTGTAATTTCCTTTTTATGTGCGGGGGTTACTATAGCTACGATAAACCCTATATGCCTCACTTTTCTAACCAAGAATTATTTAAGGGACCCATTATTCATCCTCAATTTTGGGATGTTTCATTAGACTATACAAATAAAAAAATAATTGTTATTGGAAGCGGGGCAACAGCTGTTACATTGGTTCCTGCCATGGCTGACAAAGCCAGCCATGTAACCATGTTACAAAGATCTCCTAGTTATGTTATTTCAGCTCCTGGAGAAGATTCTTGGAGCAATGCTTTAAGAAAAGTTTTTCCTACAAAAATTATTTATTTCTTAATTAGATGGAAAAATATCTTACGCACAAGTCTCGGCTTTTTTCTAGCGCGTAAATATCCCGAAAAGGTAAAAGACAGACTAATTAGCCTTGTGAAAGACGAGCTTGGCAATGATTATGATGTCGATAAACATTTTACTCCCACATATAATCCATGGGATCAAAGAATGTGCCTTGTTCCTGATAGCGATCTATTTAACTCTATCAATGAAGATAAAGCTTCAGTTGTTACAGATTCAATAGATAGATTCACAGAAGAGGGGATATTATTAAAATCAGGCGATCATATCGATGCAGACATTATTGTTACAGCTACCGGTATTGAATTAAATGCATTATGCGGGGTAAACGTATTTGTGGATAATGAGCAAGTTCATGCTCATAATAAGCTTTCTTACAAAGGCATGATGCTAAGTGGTGTACCCAATCTTGCTTTTTCATTTGGTTATGTGAATGCTTCATGGACTCTTAGAGCAGACTTAACTTGTGAATATGTGTGTCGGTTACTGAATCAAATGGATGCTCAAGGTGTTACTGCATGTGTACCTAATGAGGATCCTTCTGCGATAGTTGACGATGAGTATATTGATTTTACATCGGGCTATGTTCAAAGAGCGCTAGATCGTCTTCCAAAGCAAGGGAAAAAGTCTCCATGGAGAAACTATCAAAATTATTTAAAAGATATTTTTTTGGTAAGAGTTTTTTCTATTAAAGATTCAACTTTAAAATTTTATAATCCTGAAAAATAATTGGCGCACCCGGAGAGATTCGAACTCCCGACCCCTTGGTTCGTAGCCAAGTACTCTATCCAGCTGAGCTACGGGCGCACTGCAACATTATACTTGAGAAATAATTTTTCATTCGAATAGTTTTCTTTACCAAGCCAGTAAAAAATCTTATATTGATAATCTAAACTTAACATTAAGGGTATGACGCAAAGATAATTTCATCTTTTTGAAAATATCTGAAAGTGTTTAATTCACCATATGAATATTTTTCAACGTCTATCCTACACAGCTCTTAATTTTCCAACGTCGGCAGCAGGCATGCCAATGTTTATTTTTATTCTGCCTTTTTACGCAGATGATCTCGGTTTAGGGTTATCGGTTGTTGGGATAATTTTTTTTCTTGGTCGCTTCATAGACATTCTTACTGATCCCATTATGGGAGTTTTAATTGATAGATTTCCCTCAAGATGGGGCAAACATAAATTATGGATTTTTCTATCAACTCCAGTTTTTATGATTGCAATATACTTAATCTTTTTGCCATCGATTGAACAAGCTTCTATTCTATATTTTTTTACCGGCCTATTTTTTATCTATGTAGCTTTCACTTTAAGTAGTATCACTCAGTTATCTTGGTCCTCATTTCTTGCTCCAAATTATGATGATCGGACAAAGCTTTTAACATTAAGAGAGCTCATGTCTCTGTTGGGAATGTTTTCAGTTATTGCTATACCAGCCATTGTAGAAATTAATGATCCCTCACTTCAAGCAAAAGTTAATGCAATTGGCGTTTTTGTTTTAATTTGCATCCCTTTGATAACTTTTAATGCATTGGTCCAAGTGCCTGATTCGTATCAACCAAGCTCAATCATTAAATCTGATAATCCTTTTAAGGCATTTAGAAACCTCTTCAGTAATAAAATGCTGAATAAAATTGTATTTGCATCCGTGTTAATTGCTTTTTGCATGAGTTTAAACGGAGCTTTGTATTTAATTTGGATGGAGGTAGTTATTGAACTGCCTGAGTACTCATCTAGACTCATGCTCGCATACTATGTTGTAAGTGTTCTAGGTTTATGGGTGTGGAGAACTCTTGGTCTAAAAACATCAAAACATTATGCTGCTGGCATAGCCTGTTTATACGCAATTATAGTTTTATTGCTTGGATTTACTGGCTACTGGTTTATCAAAGATTTTGATGATTTCTCTAAATTAATTGCTGTTGGTTCATTTATCATCCTTTATGGTTTCGCTTTTTCTGGGCCCTTACCGTTGATTAATGCAATTACTGCTGATATTTCAGATAAATTAAATCTAGAGAGTGGTCAAAATATTTCTGGAACTGTCTTTTCCTATCTAACAACCATGACAAAGGTCGGTTTTGCACTTGCTGCTGTTATTCCATACGTTGTGCTAGAAATGTTGTGGGGGTTCGATATCAGTATTGGCGTTCAAAATACTGATTCTTCAAAAATGGCTATTTTTTATATCTATACATTTGTACCTATTATTAGTTATTCTATAGCTGCTTATTTGCTTTTTTCTCACTCTCTAACAAGAGAAGATCATGCAAAAATAAAATCAACCTTGCAGAAATAGATATGACCTATAGAAAATATGAATGTGTAATTTGTGGATATATTTACGATGAGGAACTAGGTGACCCTGATGATGGTCTGGCTCCTGGCACTTTGTGGGAGGATATACCCGATGATTGGACATGCCCTGATTGCGGAGTGAGCAAATTCGATTTTGAGCTCCTTGAATCTTAGAGATAATTTGTTTTGAAAAGACTTATCTATTTACCTCTAGTCCTTTTAATAAGCATTCCAGTTTTTTCATCTAGTAACCTGCCATTAATTGGCGATCTTTCAAAAGATGAATTATTTCTAAAGGATAATCAATTTTATAAAAATTATCTTTCTGCTAAGCCTTATTATTTTGATAGCATTCTTGATTTAGATGGAATTAGTGTTGAAATTTTATTTGGCACTTGGTGTCATGACAGTCAAAGAGAAGTTCCAAAGCTATTAAGAATGCTCGAAGATATAAATCTCAAATCTGAAATGATCTCTTTAATTGGCCTAGATTATAATAAAAACGAGCCTCTAAATAGAGGAAAAATATTAAATGTTAAAAAAACACCTACAATCATCTTTTACAAAGACAAAATAGAGATAGGGAGAATTGAAGAGACACCAAAGATAATGCTTGAAGGAGTTGGACTTGTATCTGCAAGTTTGAAAGAAAATCTTTTATTTATTTTAAACAAATAACCTTTTTATGTTTTTTTTAATAATTGATCCAAAGTTGCTTTGCCAATTACAGCACCATCCTTATTTAAAGACTCAGCCAAGACTCCTTGGGGTGCATATAAATTAAATAGCACCAAAGCTCCATCGGGCCCTGCTTTTTCCATGTGCACATCTCCCGGTTCTTTATGTGCATAATCACCGGCTTTTCTGATTTTAGTTCCAATCTCTTCTCCTGAAGCCAGATCAATATCAATGACATGAAGCTCTCCCTCAAGAACTGTTGATGAAACTTCAGCTGTATGTCTATGAAAATGGCAGTAACAATCTGCCTCCCACCTATAAAGAATATCTACATGACCATCTTCGTTTGCATTTAATAAAGCTGCTGAATAATCTATAGGATAATCAAAATCATTGCCTCCTTGAAAACGCTTCCATTTTAAATTTTCATTATGGTAAAGATTGATCATTGGTCGATTTTTAAAGCTTCAATTGCATCTGCTTCATTATATTCAGTGTAAAAAGTTGCAAAATGTTTTCTGAATTTTGCAATCGGCCCATCAGAGTCACACAATACAGGTTTAGATGCATATTTTTTATTTTCCCAAACAGGAATATCTTCTTTAACTTGTTTATTAATATCAGCAATTATTGCTGCGCCAACTCCGCCTGTCGGTACCTCACCATTAACCTTTTTTTGAAGGAATGAAAATCTAGTGATGACCTCTTCGTTCTCTGTGGGAGTGGTTGAACCCAAGAGAAGGGTATCGCATATACCTTCAAACTTCGTAAAATTATCACCAGGGCCATTTGAGGCTCCTGAAATCTTTCCTTTAACAACTCCCCGTGGGGTTTCCATATTGGCTTGTTGTGAAAAGAATCTCTTTTGCTTATCGTATCTGACTTCAAATTCTGGATAGGATACAACCCCGTGAACATACATAAAATGAGCAGCATCGACTGCATTTTCTGCCATATCTTGAATATGACATTTAATTTCATATTCATATTTTTCGAATTCATCTCCCCATTCTGGATCACTGATCTCTGGGTAGGTTTCCACATCATAATGCGGCTGATCTCCATTGGGATGGTACCAAGCATAAATTAAGTTATTTCTTTCTAAGGTTGGATATTTAAAAATCTGAGTATCTTTAGCTTTTTGAGGAATATTTTTTGCGTAGGGTATTTCTCCTATCTTGCCATCAGCTTTCCATCTCCATGCATGAAAAGGGCACTCAATGCATTCTCCATTAACTAGACCCCCATGACCAAGATGAGCTCCAAGATGAGGACAATAGGCGTCAAGCATGCTGACTTCACCATTAGTTGTTCTAAATAAAACTTGATCTTGACCAAAATAGCGTACTGATTTTACTTCACCAGGCTTGAGGTCAGCAGCATAATCAACTACATACCAACCAAATGGAATTGGCATGGGATATCTTTTTTTATTATTCATTCTTTTACCATTTATAGTTTTAGAAGTTTCCGTGCATTTTCACCTAAAAATTTGGGCCAAACCTCATCTTTGAATGGCACGCTATCCATTTCTGAGAATATTTTATCCAACGATAATCCCATGGGAAAATAACCTGCATACATAATTTTATCGATCCCACGAGTATTAGCAAAATTAATTATATCTTGAGGATAATGTTTAGGAGAGAATGCACTGGTTGAGTAATATAAATTCGGATATTTAAGCATTAACTTACATGCTAATGCTGTCCAAGGCTCTGCTCCATGCCGCATTACAAACTTTAGTTCTGGGAAGTACCAGCAAACTTCATCAACCAGTTCAACTTTTTGAGGAGCCATAGGAATTCTTGGACCTGGAACACCAACACAACAAAAAAATGGTATATCAAGCTCAACACACATTTCATAGATTGGATGCCATTTTGGATCATTAATTGCTATTTGTGGATACATGCCTGATGGAAAAGCGCTAACTGCTTTAATGCCATAGGTTTCATAGTGCCTTTTAATGTTCTGAGCTTCATTTTCAATATTGGGATTAACTGGAAGATCAAAGAAGAACCTATCGGTATGATTTTTTGCTGCCTCAATTTTAACCTCAGATGACTCGTGAAATCCTATCATTGCTTGGTTAATATGAAATCTATCCATTTGCTCAATGGTGTATTGTATAAAATCGTCATGTGAGCCGGTCTCGGGTATATCTTTAAACATATATTGAGCAGGCATCTTAAACATAGATCTTGACTCTTCATCACGAAGCAGGGGTTCCATAAACTTATACCAATCAGACCTATCTTCTTGCTCAGGAATTCCAAGCATAAGATCGATGGTATGAATATTTTTATTAATTGCCATAATTAGATTTTAAACAATATTTGTATTGAAATTCCTATTTATAAAAAAAACGAGGAATACTTTTATTTAACTTGACGAATAAATATCATTCGATACCCGTCTAAGACATAAATTCTCCACCATTTACATCTAAATTAGCACCAGTAATGACTCTAGCAAGATCCGAAATCAGAAATAATGCAGCATTCGCACAATCACTATCGTCTGGAATAATTCCCAATGGGATATCTTTGGTAACCCCATCTATTACATCTTTAGGCTCAACACCCATAGATTCAGCGGTAAAATTTACATACATTTCAACTGGTGGACCCCACATCCAACCCATGTAGACTGAGTTCACTCTGATGCCTTTTGGACCCAGCTCTTTTGCAAGAATTTTTGTTGCAGTGGCTAGCGCACCTTTTGAGGCAGCATAACCTCCTTGAGTTGGTAGCGGTTTTTTTGTTATTAAACTATTAATCATGACGATTGCACCATCTTTGTTTGGAGCCATTTCTTTAACGGCAGCCATCGTTAAATTCATCGTTCCAAAAAAATTTGTATTCATCGTTTCTTGCCAATCGGAAAAATCAGAATCTTCAATTTCCTTAAAGTCGCCTGCACGATAAGCGCTGTTAATTAAACCATCAAGTTTTCCATACTTTTTAACTGTCTCATCAACCAAATTTTTACAATCCTCTGGTTTTGTAATATCACAAGGAATAGCAATAACTTCAGATTTTTTTCCGATCTCATCTTTGAGCTTATTTAATAGATCAGTAGATCTAGCAGCTATAGCAATTTTCGCACCTTCTCTAGCTGCGCCATAAGCAAGCTCTTGACCTAATCCAGGCCCAATTCCCGAAACAATTACTACTTTATCTTTTAATAACATCTTTATTCCTACCTTATATATTGGTTAATGTATTCACTGAAATAACTATCTATGAATGAGCTCTCCAAGCCAAACTCCTCTAGTGAATATTGATGAGCACCCATTTCGTGTTGATTTTCTTCTTTCCATGCATTCATGGCATTTTCTGCTTGGTCAGTAAAATCTTCATCAATAAACTTGTAAACCTGTTCCATTTCAAGAATAGGATCTTTGATCATTTTTTGAAATTCAAGGTTCAAAAAGTTTTCTTTATTTGAGTTACTAACCTCCATACAGTGATTTAAAACTTTGGCTAATTTATGAGCCCAATGATGACCAATTGCATTTTTATTGTATGAATTTGTTAAAGGTTCAAACAAATTTGAACACATTGAACAAAAAGAAGGGACAGTTTTTAATGGATCTCTGTGTGTCTGAATCACTTTTGAATCAGGGAATATTTTTAAAAGTTTATCAATAAAACCCAGATGATGTGGAGACTTTAATACCCACCTTTTTTTACCTCTGCCAGGATTTTGCCATTGAAGGTATTGAAGCATAATTTTAAGTTGGGCATATGCATGAATATGATCTTGAGATTCAACCCACTTTGAATAGGTTGGAAGTCTCATAAATGACTCTGGAACTGTACTTAAAAATGTATGCTCTAACAGCAGGATTTCTTCATCTGCACCATTATAATCCCAAGGATGAATAGTTAGAGCCTCTGGCGAGGCTTGCATAACTGCCTCAACCTCAGCCTTTCCCATCTCCATTCTTTCATTTGGATGACCGCGAACCTCATTATCAAGCATTGCTGGGTATCTTCCCTCCCACCAAAGCATGGCAGTATGCCTTGGATCAGATGCAAGCAGTCTGTGTGTCATGGTACTCCCCGTTCTTGGAAGACCAACAATTACAACAGGAGACTTAATTTCTTCAGTGAGTATTTCAGGGTGTTGAATGCAAGCATTTTCTATTCTTAGCAAGTTAGCCAATATGCCAATCAATCTATGTTGCTGCGCCTCCATTCCAATATAATTTAAATCTGCTTCTTCGTTGATTGACTGAACAAGGCACTCAAATCCCTCTAAAAACAATGGATTACCAAAATACTCTAAATTTGTTTGATTTTTTGCTGCATTAATTATTTGTTTTGAATCAAGCATTAGCTCATCTCCATGGAATCAAGTGTTTTTATTAATACTTTGGGGATTGGATGAGTGGTTGCTCCGATCCATCTCAACAGCATAGCCCCATTATTACGACCTTCAGTTATCAGATTATTTTTTAAATTTACAGGTAAATGACTAACATTAATGGTAATAGACTTATCTAGATTAAGAACAGCTGAGGATTCGTTTATATGAATAGGGTAGTGTCGATAATCCAGTGATTCCATCCAATAATTTTCTAATTGAAAATTCCAATACTCACAATCAGGTATATCAGTTGTAATTTCCATATATTCATTTTTACTAAATTCATAATAACCATGAAGATAGCAGATTTTTGGATCTCCACCTGCAGCTTGAAAAAATGACTGATCGCCTAATGGCAATTGATTTTTATGATTTTCTTTAAATTCATGCACCCATTTTAAGAATGTTGATGCAGTTCCACTTACAAAAGCTAAAGATTGATTTAGATGAGTTTCCAGTTTTTCAGATGTTAAAAGTTCAGGCATTGCCTGCGAGCTTGTAGTTTTTATATTTACTTTCGCATGAGCTTGAGTAACTCTATTTGTATAAGTTTGTCGAACAATTAACATATTTGCATTTTTAGGAAGTGGCAAGAAATTTTTGGAATTAGTTGCGCCGCCTATATGCAAAATAAAATCTCCCGAATCATCCACATTCATATCTTTGATATCAATCTCCCCAAGAGAGACCATGGTTCCATCTTTGCTATATCTATTTTCTTTTATTCCAAAACTCAAATACTCAACTTCACCAATATTGCCATAAACTTCATAGGTTTGATTTCCTTGTATGTTTGCATTTAAGTAAATATTATCTGGGTTGTCTGCACCTATTTTTGCTGTTTCATGAGATAGATTATAAAAAGAAGGTGATGAGGGATTTGAATGCTCCATATTCATCTCTAATGACAAACGCATCAGCCTCAATAAATATCTGTATCCCTCTACTTGATCTGTTTCACTAAGCGAGGATTCTGATTCGATAATTGATCCAACTTCTTTAAGGTTTTCGCAAAATGCATCCCACTTTTCTTTAAACAAATCAGCCATAGTTTTTCTTTTTAATTCATTAAATTTATATTAAGGTTGATGTTTAATCAATGAATAGAACAACACAATGCCAAAGCCACAAGAAAGAGATTTAGATGCAACTAAGGTAATTTTTAGTAACTGGATTGAGACAAAACTAGATGGAGCCACTGATCTAGATGTGGAGTTATTAGGCGGCCCTGAAAATACAGGCTTTTCAAATGAAACATTAAGTTTCAATGTCTCATATAAATTAGAAGATACAAGAATTAAGACCGGTATGGTGCTGCGATTCTATCCTGAAGGTTTTTTTGTATTTCCTGACTATGATATTCATAAGCAATTTTTGATCATGCAAAAACTAGCTGATCATGATATCAAAGTTCCAAAAGTCCTTTGGTATGAGCCTAGTGATGAAGTTTTTGGAACTTCGTTTTATGTTATGGAAATGGCAAGTGGTGATGCTCCATCTGATAATCCTCCGTTTCATCAAGAAGGGTGGGTTGCTGATTCCTCAGAAGAGGTTAGAGAAAGGATTTGGTGGGGTTGGGTTGAGCAAATGGCTAAAATTCATCAAGTTGATATTGCGAATGAAGATTTTAAATTTCTGAATAGACCAGAACTTTCTGAAGATTATCTTGATCAAGAGCTAAATTATTATTTTAACTTTCATGATTGGGCTATGGACGGTGAAGCTCATCCCGTTGCAGATCAAGCGCGTGAGTGGCTAAAAACCAATAAACCAAAACCAACTCAAGCCTCTATACTTTGGGGCGATTGCAGATGTGCAAACATTATGTATGACCCCGATGGCCAAGTCTCAGCTGTTTTAGATTGGGAAATGGCAGCTCTCGGCGATCCTTGCATGGATCTTGCATGGGGAATTGCAATTGATGATTGCAACTCAAAAGGCGTCCATGTAGAGAGGTTGAGTGGTTTTCCTGGGCCCGTGGCAACTATTGCTAAATGGGAAGCGCTTACAGGGTTTAGCGCAGATGATTTTGATTACTATTACATTTTAGCGTTATACAAATTTACCGTAATTATGGTTAAAGTTGTTCGTAAACTAGAGCATTATGAGATTATGCCTATGGGTATGAATGCACATATTAACAATCATGTAACGCCAATGCTTGAAGCTAAACTTAAGGAGTTATAACAATGGCTATTTTTTCTATCTCTCATTCAGAGAGCGGCAAAAAACTATTAACTTTAAAAAGCCCGGTCGATCTCTCTCATATCGATACTTATGAATGCACTTCATCAGAAGAGATTTCATCGATAATGACCCAAGCCAAAGTTGCGCAAAGTGAGTGGAAGAAAACAACTTTGAAAGAAAGAGTTGAGTTAATGCATAGGGTTGCTGATGTAGTTATTCAGCAGCAAGACAGAATCATGGATGTTGTCATGAGAGAGACTGGCAAACCTGAGCAAGAAGCTATGTCTATGGAAGTATTTTCAGCTGTTGATTCTTTGGTCTTCTATGCAAAGAGAGCTCAAAAGTGGTTAGCAGATAAAAAAATAAAGATGCATGGACCTATGCAGTTTCTTAAGAAAACAATAATCACATACAAGCCAAGAGGTGTGGTAGCAGTTATTACTCCATGGAATGGTCCATTCATACTGTCTATTAATCCAGTCATTCAAGCTGTTCTTTGTGGAAATAGCGTGGTGGTGAAACCATCTGAAGTTACTCCTATGTCTGGAGCATTGGTGCAGGAAATTTTTGCGTTAGCTGAAGCCCCAGAGCACCTTGTGCAGACCGTTATAGGAGATGGGGAGACAGGTGCGGAGTTAATTGACCAGGGTCCAGATAAGGTTTCTTTTACAGGTAGCGTTGCTACAGGTAAAAAGATTGCAGCAAAATGTGGAGAAATGCTGATTCCTTATAGTCTTGAATTGGGTGGCAAAGATGCCATGATTGTTTGTTCTGATGCAGACATCAAAGATGCTGCTAGTGGTGCTGTTGTGGGCTCATGTATGAATGCAGGTCAGTATTGCTGTGGCACTGAAAGAATTTATGTCATGGAGGATGTTTATGATGAGTTTGTTGCAGAGGCAGTTTCAATAACTCAATCTCTCATTCAATCCAATGATTGTAAAGGTGATGTTGGCCCTACTTTTTGGGATAAGCAAGTTGAAATCATCGAAGATCATGTGAATGATGCAGTCGCTAAAGGTGCAAAGGTATTGGTTGGAGGGAAAAGAAATCCAAATTTTGAAGGCTTATATTTTGAACCAACAGTTCTTGTAGAAGTTACTCATGAGATGAAGATCATGAAAGATGAAACCTTCGGGCCAATTATCTCAATTATGAAAGTTCAATCAGAAGAGGAAGCATTAATGTTAGCCAACCAATCTCATTATGGATTGAATGGAAATGTTTGGACCAAAGATTTAAAAAAAGGTCAGAGATTAGCCAAAGCAATTGAAACAGGTGCCTGCTCTGTAAATGATATGGCAATGAGCTATGGAGTTAATGAAGTTCCATTCGGTGGAGTCAAAGAAAGTGGCCTAGGGGTAGTGAATGGAAAAGAGGGCTTGTTAGCATATGCCCATCCAATGCCAATTATCATAGGCAAAAAGTCAGCATCAGCTTATCCCTATACAGACAAATCATTTGAGCAACTAAAAGGAGCTTTAAAAATATTTTGGGGCAATCGCTTGGTCAGAAAATTATTTGGATAAATTAATTTTTATCAACCTCAACTTGAATATCAATATCAACATTACCTAACTGATCTGCTGCTTCAGCTAACTCATTCTCCAATTCAGATTTTGCATCTTCTAATTTTGATTTCACTTCAATGTATTCTTCATCACTAAGCTGTATTTGAATTTCATCAAAAATTGATTGAATATCTATATCGGATATATCATCTGTATTAACTTTTATCCTGATATCCTTTTTTACTTCCTCTTTATTTATATCATTTCCATCAATTTTAATTTTAAATATCTTTTTTAATTCATTAGAGCTCATCGTTTTATCATCGTTAGCATCTAATAAAACAACTTTATGATTCTTTAACTCATGATCAGAACCAAGGCTTTCTAATATTTTGATGAGCTGATCGGAATTTTTAGACTTTTCATCAATAATCCCTATAGAAATAGGCGCATTATTAATTAAATTTTTTGGACTGATTATATCGTCAATCACAATTGCAAGACCAATGATACTTCCAAGAATTAAGGCCTGCACATATTTTTCATTCATTTTCTTTTCTATCAATTAATCGATGCTTATTTAGACATAAGATATTATATAAAGTTCTTTATTTGGGCTTTGCAAACTCAAGATAGGTTGGTTGTTCTCCGCCGCCATGAACCTCAAGAGCAGCACCTGTAATCCAATCAGCTAAAGTGGATGAGAAGAAGATACAAGCATTAGCTATATCTTCTGGTTTACCCATTCTTTTCATGGGGATAGTTTTCGCCACTTTATTGATTTCTTTTTTGCTTCCATAATGAACTACAGAATTTTCTGTCTCTATATAACCTACAATTATAGAGTTAACTTTAATTTTGGGAGCCCACTCAACTGCTAACGTTTTAGTTAGATTGACAAGACCTCCCTTGGCTGCTCCATAAGCAGCACTTCCTGGTGTAGGTCTAGTTGCGGTAACACTGGATATATTAATAATGTTTGAAACTGTCTTTTGTTTCATCATAATCTTGGCAAATCTTTGGCTTACATTAAGTGGCGCAGATAGATTCAAATCAATGATTGCTTCATGAAATTTGTTTGAAGCGCTTAAAGCATTAGCCATTGGAGCCCCACCAGCATTATTTATCAAAACGTCTATTGATTTTGATAAGCCTTTAATTTGTTTTACTGCATCATCCAATGAATCAATATTTCTAATATCACATTCTATGAATACCGCTCTGTTGCCTTTGGCCTGAATACTTCTTTTGGGTTTCTGTCTTGCCAGAACAAAGACTTTAGCATTTTGTTTTAAAAAGGATTTAGTAATTTCAATACCTATACCTTTTGTGCCCCCAGTTACAACTACAGATTTATTTTTTAAATTTATCATTTTTAGTATTTTTTACTGATCTGATCTAATTGATTATAGAACATGTAAGCTAAATTTATATTGACAAATTTATTCATGAAGATACCCATTGATTGGTTGGCGAATTTGTATAATATTTATTAAATATTAATTAGGAGACATTAAATGAAAATAGCTATTCTAGGCGGGACAGGATCCTTGGGTAAAGGGTTGGCTTCAAGATGGATTAAGGCTGGACATGACGTGCTTATTGGCAGCCGTGATTTACCTAAGGCTCAAGAAATTGCTGTGCAATTAGGCTTGGAAAGTTCATCTGGAATGTTGAATATTGATGCTGCTAAAATCTGTGAAATCGCATGCTTAACTGTGCCATTTGCGCATCAAGAATCAACTTTAATAAGTATTGATGATGGTTTGCAAAATAAGATAATGATTGATGCAACTGTTCCACTGATGCCTCCAAAGGTTATGAGGGTTCAATTGCCTGAAATAGGTTCTGCGGCATTAAATGCTCAATCTATTTTGGGTGAACAAACTACTGTAGTATCTGCTTTTCAAAATATTTCAGCTGAATTACTGCAGACCGATGCTGAGATTGATTGTGATGTTTTGGTTGCTGGAGATTTTCTTGATGCTAGAAATACCGTAATTGAGTTAGCAGCTGATGCTGGTCTGACTGGCTGGCATGCTGGACCATTATGCAATTCAGTTGCTGCTGAAGCTCTAACGTCAATATTAATTGCGATCAATAAAAAACACTCACTTGCACATTCAGGCATTAAGATCACAGGCCACTAACAAGAGAAGTATTATCAGTTCCATTAACCTCATTGCTCTAGAGACACTTCCGCTTATTCAGCCAGGACAAGATGTATCCAAAGAAATCATCAAGGCTATAACCTCTGAATCAATATCAATTGATGATGGAGATGTCATTGCAATAGCTCAAAAAATTATTTCTAAATCAGAAAATAGATATCTCGACATCTCACACTTGGACCCCTCAGAAGAGGCCATGACCTTATCTACAAAAATTGATAAAGATCCAAAGTTTATTCAAGCAATACTCAATGAATCACAAAAGGTGGTCCGCTATAGAATGGGAGTATTAATTGTTGAGCATAAATTGGGATTTATTCATGCAAACGCAGGAATTGATCGGTCTAACATTGATCAACTCAAGAATATTGTCTTGTTGTTACCAGAAAATCCTGACGAATCAGCTAAGAAGATTTCAGAATCCATATCTCAATACTTTCAAAAAAACATATCTATAATTATCACCGATACTATGGGCAGACCTTTTAGAAATGGAATAGTAGGTTTTACGATAGGGAGTCATAACATTGAATGCCTTTTAGATGAGCGAGGTAAAAAAGACCTTTATAATAATGAGTTAAAAGTAACTCAAATAGGCATCGCTGACGAATTAGCAGCAGCCTCATCATTATTGATGGGCCAGGCTGCACAAAAAAAACCTGTTGTATTAATCAAAGGCTATCAATTTAAACAAAATAATCTTAGCGACTCTCGATCTTTAATTAGAAGTGAGGAAGAGGACTTATTTAGATGAAGAATTATTTGTTGTTATGTGGGGGTGTTGGGGGAGCCAAGCTTGCCTTGGGATTTAAAAATTCAATTGATTCAGATAACTTAACTATTGCAGTTAATACTGGAGATGATTTCACGCATCTTGGTTTAAGAATCTGTCCTGATCTTGATACTGTGATGTATACCCTTGCCAGTGAATCCGATACATCAAAGGGCTGGGGAAGAAAAGATGAGACATGGAATATGCTTTCAGCTTTGTCTGATATGGAGGGAGAAACATGGTTTCAACTTGGAGACAAAGACTTAGCAACACATATTCAAAGAACACATTTAATTAATTCTGGACAATCTCTTACAGATGCAACACATAATTTATGTGAGTCATTCAATCTCCCAAAATTTATTTTTCCAATGAGCAATCAATCTGTTGAAACTTATATACAAACAAAAAATAGGTTGCTTTCATTTCAAGAATATTTTGTTAAATTGAAGTGCGAACCACCTGTAACTGATTTTGTTTTCAAGGGTCTTGATAAGGCAGATTTTAACAAAGACCTTGATTTGTCAACTTATGATGAAATCATCATATGCCCATCAAATCCCTATGTAAGCATTAATCCAATGCTCCAGTTACCCAAACTAAAAAATTATTTACATGATTATTCGCATAATGTTACAACTATTAGTCCAATTGTTAATGCTCAGTCATTAAAAGGACCAACAGCAAAAATGATGCAAGAACTCGGCCAAGAAGTAAGTGTAAAAACTATTGCTAAATTTTATAATAATTACTCACAAAGAATTTTTATAGATTCTTCTGATGTAAGTGAGTCTAATGAATTAAATGATCTAGGTTATGAGGTTCATATTGCTGATTTAATTATGAACAATGTTAATAAAAAAAATGCACTTGCCAAGAGAATCATTGATGAGCTTGAATCAAAATAAATGAATGTCTCTGCATTTATACCGATTAAAAAGTTTTCATCTTCAAAGAATCGATTAGCAAATATTATTACCTCACCTGAAAGAGAAGTTTTAGCTGCCTCAATGGCAAAAAAAACTATTGATACTTTGCACAACTCTAAAATCTGTAATTCAATAACAGTTGTGACAAATGACAAGAGCTTACAACTAGACTATTCAACTTCATATTTCACAAACTCATCATTAAACGATGGTCTAAATGAAGCTATCTATGCGCAAACAACCAATGACATTATTTTAATCATGCATGCAGATCTCCCTAAAATAAATGAACCGGATCTCCATGAGTTAGCTCATTCCTTTGACATTAAAAAAGTTAGTATTATTTCAGATCTTTCGATGCAAGGTACAAATTGTTTGATGTTTAATTCAGCAATTTCCTTTGATCTAAAATTTGGACTCAATAGTTACAATCTTTTTATGCATGAATTTAAAAATAATAGATTAAATTATCAGGATATTTCAATTGAAAGCCTTCAAGATGACCTTGACTCCGAGGAAGATTACTTCAAACTAATTAAATACATAAACAGTTAGATCGTTGAAAATTCAAGAACAGTCAAACCAAACCTTAGAGCGATTAATTGCTTCTGGATCAATTGAATTTTCTGAATTAAGTTCCTTAGCTAATATTTGTTTATCTGATACTTTGATAAAAGCTTCCTACGAAAAGAAAACAATACATTACAAAAACTTATTAACCTATTCTCCAAAAGTGTTTATCCCTTTAACATTTTTATGTCGAGATGTTTGTCATTACTGTACCTTTGCTCAAACTCCTAAAAAAGTTGAATCACCTTATTTATCAATAGACAAAGTCATTTCAATTGCTAAAGAGGGCGAGGCTCACGGTTGTTATGAAGCCTTATTTACACTAGGTGATAAGCCAGAATTGAGATACAAAGCTGCAAGAGAGTGGTTGTTAGAGAATGGTTACAAGACGACAAATGATTATTTAGCTGCATGCGCTGAAGCTGTTTTAAATGAGACATCTTTAATACCACATTTAAATCCTGGTTGTTTAACTGCTGATGAAATTACTAAACTTAAACCTCTAAGTGGCTCTATGGGTTTGATGATTGAGTCATTATCATCTCGGCTTACTGAAAAAGGTCAACCACATTACGGCTCTCCAGACAAAGATCCTATTTTCAGAATGAAGACATTAGAGGAAGCTGGAAAACAAAAGGTTCCTTTTACCACTGGAATATTGATAGGAATTGGTGAAACAAGGTTGGAGCGCTTAGAGTCATTGCAAAAAATAGCCGAATTGCATCGCACATACAATCATATCCAAGAAGTTATAGTGCAGAACTTTAGAGCAAAGCCCAATACATTGATGGCAAATGCTAGCGAACCATCATTCGATGAGCTTATGTGGACAATTGCAATGTCCAGATTGATCTTGCCTGGTGATATTAGTCTGCAGGTCCCGCCTAATTTAAATTCAGACAATATAAAACAGCTATCTCAGTCTGGAATAAATGATTTTGGCGGAATATCACCAGTTACCAAGGATTATGTAAACCCAGAGGCAGCTTGGCCTGAAATAGAAAAGTTAAATAAAATAGCTTCGATTTCAAATCAATCTTTAGAATCAAGATCAACCTTATATCCAAAATATTTTACTGATCTTGATAGTTTTTCAACACCTATAATATCTTCCAAGCTACTTCAAATAACTGATTCTAAGTCCCTTATTCGTTCTGATTTCTGGAGATCAGGAATTAGCACTAAAATACCTTCTTATCCTGAGGCTGTATTTAATTCTAGTATTCGTCAATCCATTAATAAAGTTGAAAACAACCCATCTATTGAGAATATTCAGCAGCTCCTTGAGACGTCTGATACTGACTTTAAATATGTTACTGATTATGCCAATGATGTTAAGTCACAAGTGCATGGATCAGACATCACTTTTGTTGTTAACAGGAATATTAACTATACAAATATCTGCTCTTTTAAATGTAATTTTTGTGCTTTTTCAAAAGGCAGGGGGCATGATGACCTCAGAGGCAAGCCGTATAATATTTCACATGAAGAGATTATTCGAAGAACAAAAGAAGCAGTTGAAAGAGGTGCTACAGAAGTCTGTTTACAAGGTGGAATACATCCAAAATATTCTGGTGAAACTTATCTTGAGATAGTAAGGTCAATTAGATCATGCTCACCATCAATTCATATTCATGCTTTTTCTCCCTTAGAAATCGATCACGGTAGAAAAACTTTAAATATCTCTGCTAAAGAGTTTCTTCTAGAGTTAAAAAAAGCAGGTTTGAACTCACTCCCAGGAACGGCTGCAGAAATTTTACATGATGATATCAGAGAAATTATTTGCCCCGATAAACTTACCACCAAGCAATGGATCGAAATTATTGAAACCGCGCATTCTGTGGGATTGCCCACAACATCAACAATGATGTTTGGTCATGTAGAGAGAACTGCTCATGTTGCTCATCATTTATTGGAGCTTTTAAACCTTCAACAGAGAACTAATGGTATAACAGAATTTGTTCCTTTGCCCTTTGTTGCAGATGAGGCTCCAATATATAGGCGCGGCCATGCTAGACCTGGACCTACATTCAAAGAAACAATTTTGGTTCATTCTGTTGCAAGAATTTTGTTCCAAGGCCAGATTAATAATATTCAAGGCTCATGGGTTAAAATGGGTCTTCCAGGACTGAAGTTTCTTCTATCTTCTGGGATAAATGACATTGGAGGAGTTTTGATGAATGAATCTATTACAAGATCTGCCGGTGCTTCTTTTGGTCAGGAGCTCCGACTGGAGGACGTTGTAGGAATTGCCAATGAGCTAAACTTAAACATACAACAGAGAAATACATTATATGATTCATTGGATAATAATCTTCATGATTTAATTAACTTGCAGTCTATTCCTCTCATCTCAATAAATAATGATTATCATCAACCTAAAAAATTAACTAATATCACATGAGAACTAAACTTTTACATTTATCAGTTATTTTAGTTGGTTACATAGCGTGCATTTATTCTATGTTATTTACTTGGAGCCTTTTTCCTGAGTCATCGCTAATATTTAAAGTACTTGTCTGTCATATTGAGGCTACCATTTTTATATATTTTTTAAGCGTAATTTTTAAAAACTCTAGTTGGTATGATGCTTTCTGGTCAGTTATTCCAGTTGTTTTAACTATCATGTGTTGGGCGGATATTTCGGCTGCAGGAAATGTTCAAAGAGCATTTTTAATGCATGCATGTCTCTTGTTTTGGGCCATAAGATTAACCTATAACTGGATGAGGTCATGGGAAGGTTTTTCACATGAAGATTGGCGCTACGTTATGATGAAGGGGAAAACAAATAATAAATTTCAATACTTCATGGTAGATTTTGGTTCAATACATCTTATTCCAACGCTCTGTGTTTATATGGCATTACTTCCAATGATTTATGCTCTTGCTTATCCGGGTAACGAATTAAATAGTTTAGATATTTTGGCTGCTTTTTTAGCTATAGCAGCAGTCATTATCCAAATTATCTCTGATCAACAAATGTTTAATTTTAGAAAAAATCTTTCTGAGCCTAAAACTATGAAATCAGGTCTTTGGTATTACTCACGTCATCCAAATTATTTTGGAGAAATATTATTTTGGTTTAGCCTATTTGTATTCGCACTAGCTGCAAATTTATCGTTTGCATGGCTGTTGATAGGCACATTAATTATGTATGCTTTAATAGCAGTTGCTTCAGTTTCAATGATGGATAAACGTTCGCTAGAGAGACGTTCAGATTTCAAGGATTATTTGGATAAAACACCGGCTATTTTTATCAATGTATTTAAAAAAGGCTAGATGATGAGAAACTTTATTATTTTAATGTTGTTGATAAATCCCTTATCAGCAGATGGTTTAAAAACTCAATTGAATAGAGATCTTCAAGGAGTCATGACAAAGGTTACTGACTGGAGACATTACTTTCACCAGTATCCTGAACTATCTAACAGAGAATACAAAACACAAGAATCTATAGCTGAAGCTTTAACTGAGATGGGTCTTGAGCCTAATACAGATTTTGGTATTACAGGAGTTACTGCATTTATTAGAGGTCAAAACCCAGGTCCGCTAATTGCACTCAGAGCTGATATTGATGGTTTGCCAGTTACTGAAAAGCTTAACCTGCCATTTTCATCAAAAGTTAAAACTACCTATCAAGGTAATGAAGTTGGAGTCATGCATGCATGTGGTCATGATGCTCATATAGCAGTATTGCTTGGAGTTGCTAGCTTCCTATCTAGAAATACTGATAAGCTAAATGGTGATATTTTACTAATTTTTCAACCTGCTGAAGAAGGAGCACCTGAGGGAGAAGAGGGCGGTGCTGAGCTAATGCTTAAAGAAGGTCTTTTTGAGATTGAAAAACCTGATGCCATCTTTGGTTTACATGTCTCAAACTTTAAAAATGGTCAAATTTGGACTAAGCCTGGACCAATTATGGCGTCAGCAGAAGCTTTTAGAATTACTGTACAGGGCAAGCAAACACATGGTTCAAGACCCTGGAGTGGCGTAGATCCAATTATTGCAGCATCCGATATAGCAACAACACTCCAGACGATTGTTAGCAGAAGGTTAAATCTCTTAGATAGCCAAGCAGTGGTTACAGTTGGCATTATGAAAGCAGGTACAAGAAATAATATCATTCCCTCAACAGCATTCTTAGAGGGCACTATTAGAACATTCAAAGATTCTTATGCCGCTCAAATACGAGATGAGATTAAGCTTATTGCTGAAAATGTAGCTGCTGCTCATCACGCCAAGGCTGTTGCAGAATTTCAAGTATATGGAGGTTATCCAGTAACTGTTAATGATGAAGAGCTTGCTAATAAATATTCTTCTTCTTTGAGTGAAGCTGCTGATGGAGATTTTTTTGAGGCAAGAGTTCCTAGGACTGGTGCTGAGGATTTTTCATTTTTTGCTAAACAAGTTCCAGGCTTATTCTTTTTCTTGGGAGTGAATGCGCCTGGTGACGAGGATAGCCCAACAAATCATTCACCATACTTTTATGTTGATGATTCTGCTTTATCTAATGGAGTAAAAGCATTTATTAATTTAGTCGAGGACTTTTCAACTGATTTCAATTCAAGCAATTAGTTAAATATTTTTATTACTAAATATAGAATTGTAAAAAACATAATCACTAAAATTAGAGGGTGCTGACCGAGTTTATCTGAAAATTTTTTTGGTAATATCAACAATCCAACTATAGAAAAAGAAACTATACCAAGACCCCATAGCAAGTCATTGAGCTCAGAAAAGAGACTTGCAAGCATTAATAAAAATTATTCTTTTGGTAGCAGAGAGTTTAATCGCTCAACAGAATCAAGATACTCATTAATCATTCTATAGATAACATCTTTTACAGATTCAATTTGTTTCACTTGCCCGATAACTTGTCCAGCAGCATTAAACGAAACTTCTTGAGTGCTTCCAGAGCCAGCATACATAGAGGTGCGTCTCATAGCATCAAAAGTGATCATTCCTTGAAGTGGCATAGGTAATGGATCAGGATTTTCAGGATTTTCCCATGCTTCAGTCCATTTATTTTTCAGCATTCTTGCAGGCTTTCCGGTCCAAGCCTTGCTTCTAATTGTATCCTCACTGGTTGCATTTAAATAAGAGTCTTTTTCAGCTGGTTGAGCAGCAGCTTCCTCTACAGCAAGCCATAATGAGCCACACCAAACACCTTGTGCTCCAGTAGACATTGCTGCAGCCATTTGACGGCCGCTTCCAATACCTCCCGCAGCTAAAACTGGTAAACCATCTACTGCATCAATAATTTGAGGCCATAAGACAATACTCCCTATTTCACCTGTATGACCACCACCTTCACCACCTTGAGCTATTATAAAATCTAATCCAGCTTCTTTGTGAGCAACGGCTTGTTTAATTTTTCCACATAAGGCTCCAATTAAAACTCCTTTATCTTGAATTTTCTTAATCATATCTGCTGGAGGAGTACCTAGGGCGTTAGCAATTAATTTTACGTTTGGATGTTTTAATGCTTCATCAATTTGAGGTTCAGCTGTTGCCTCTGTCCAACCTAAGAGACCTCCCTTGGGACCATTAGTTTCTGGGGCTTTGGGTACCCCGTTATCTGATAAAAGCTCTTCAACAAATTCTCTATGACCATCAGGTATCATTTTTTGTAAAGATTCTAATAATTGCTCAGGATCTTTTTCATCCATCCCTTCATATTTTTGAGGAATTACTGTATCGACACCATATGGATACTCTCCAATATGCTCATCAATCCAATCAAGCTCTTCCTTCAGTTGTTCCGGTGAGTAGCCCACAGCACCGAGCACCCCAATTCCACCAGCTTTACTAACTGCAACAACAACATCCCTGCAATGAGTAAAAGCAAATATAGGGTATTCAATTCCAAGTTTTTTACATATGTCAGTTTTCATCTAATCATTATAAATTTATAAAATTAGATTATAGACATTAATGAAAATAATTTGGGGGTATCAACTGGGAAAATTTTGTCAATAATAATAAAGATATATGAATATTTTTTAAAAAATACCCTATGGGTTATAGTGAATTAGTTACAATTTAAAGAAAAATTAAAAAAATTATTATGAAATGGGATTATGAATTTGATGTAGTTGTGATTGGTTCTGGTAATGGAGCTTTAACATCTGCTATATGCAGTCACGACGGTGGCGCTAAAACGTTGGTAATTGAAAAAAGCACTCAATTTGGTGGAACTTCTGCTACATCAGGTGGAGGTGTATGGATTCCAAATAACAGGTATGCAAAAGCTGAAAATGTTGATGATTCTGATCAAGATGCAAGAGATTATATAAATAGCGTTTCACCTGAAGGTAAAATTAAAGATGAACTTGTTGAAACTTACCTTTCTGAAGGTCCAAAAATGATTGATTATCTTCATGATAATACACAAGTTAAGTATAGAAACTTGCAACATTACCCAGATTACTTTCCAGATAATCCCGGTGGTAAAGCAGGTAATAGATCAATGGAGCCTGAACCAATTAAGGGAACTGAACTTGGCGATGATCTTAAAAAATTGAGAGAGCAGCACCCTCAAACCGCATTCACCATGGGCCCAATTAATATGAACTTTACACAGGTAGAGGGTCAACTTCTTCTTGGTGCATTGCCTGGATGGAAATCATTATTTGCGAAACTATTTACTAAATATATTTTAGATATACCCATGAGATTGAGATGGGGTTGGAAAGATAGACGTCTTACTATGGGTAATGCAGGTGTTGCAAGATTAATTTTATCTTTAAAAGATAGGAATGTTGATTTATGGACAGAGACAGCAATGACGGATCTGATTAATGAAAATGGAGCAGTCATTGGTATTAAAGCTACTAAAAATAATGTTGAAATAAATATTAAGGCTAACAAAGGAGTAATTCTTGCATCTGGTGGATTTGAAAAGGATCAAGGCTTAAGAGATCAATATTTACCAAAACCCACAAATATAGAGTGGAGTGCTGCAAATACTTACAATACAGGAGATGCACTAAAGGCTGCTTTAAAACTAGGGGCTGATACACATCAAATGGATACAGGTTGGTGGTCTACAGTTATGAAAGTGCCAGGACAAGACAAAGGATGGCTTTCAATGGTGGATAAGTCAATGCCAGGAAATTTTACTGTTAATAAGAATGGTGAAAGATTTTCTAATGAATCTCAAAATTATGTCAGTTTTGTAAATGATATGTTTGATAAATATGCAGAGGGAAATCCATGCGCTCCTTGCTATATGGTCTTTGATAGTAAATTCAGAAAAAATCGTCCATGCGGACCTCTTCTCCAATCATCCATGCAACCTGATTCAGCTGTTCCCAGAGAATGGTGGACTCCTTCTTTCTTATCAAAGGGCGAAACATTGGAAGAATTGGCTGAAGTTGCTGGAATAGATGTGAATGGACTTTTGGCAACTCAAGCAAAAGTAAATTCTTATGCAGCAACGGGCAAAGATCTTGATCTGCATCGAGGTGATAGTGTCTATGATAGGTATTATGGAGATCCATCCGTTACCCCAAACCCATGTCTTGCTCCTCTTCAGACAGGCCCCTTTTATTGCATGGTTTTATATCCAGGTGAAATGGGAACAGCGGGCGGTTTAGTAATAGATACAAATGCAAGAGTTCTCAATAAAGAAGGTAAATCTATACCGGGTCTATATGCTTGTGGTAATTGCTCTACTGCTTTGCTACCGACATACCCTGGTCCTGGCTCAACCTTGGGTCCTGCTATGACTTTTGGTTACTTGGCAGCAAAAGACATTACCGGCTCAAACTTCTAAATATGGATTTTTTCAATAAAACAGCTTTAATCACAGGCTCTGGCCAGGGTGTTGGAGAGGGAATAGCTAGAGCCCTTGCATCATATGGTGCAAACGTTTGCTTGGTTGGAAGAACTTTTACAAAAGTTGAAGCTGTTGCTAATGATATTAATCAAAAGGGTGGTTCGGCACTTGCTGTTGAGTGCGATGTTAAGAACATAGAATCAATTAATAACTCAATTAAAATCAGTCTTTCAAAATTTAGCTCTTTAAATATTTTAGTAAATAATGCTCAAGAAGTACCACTGGGGAATATTCTAGATGTAACGGATGAATCTTTTATTGATGGTTGGAATTCTGGTCCCTTAGCTACATTCCGTTTTATGAAAGCTTCTTACCCGCATCTTAAAGGAGATGGGAAAATTATTAATCTTGCTAGCTCCTCAGCATTAAGACCGGATTCAGGTTCGTATGGAGCTTATGCGGCCGTTAAGGAATCAATTCGATCGTTGTCGAGGGCAGCTGCAGTTGAATGGGGCCCAGATAATATTTTAGTAAATTGCATAATGCCTCTAGCAAAATCAACTGGCATGGATTGGTGGATGAGTGAATATCCTGACGAGGCAAATGAATTTCTTAAAACTATTCCACTAGGTAGGGTAGGTGACTGCAAAGATGACATAGGTGAAGCTGTTTGCCACATACTTTCTGATGGCATGAATTATATTACTGGATCTACCATCATGCTTGATGGCGGCCAAGCATTTCTGAGGTAGAAGGCACATGGATAAATTGCAAAAATTAATTGATATAGAAGAGATTAAAAATCTTAAGCATAGATATTTTAGAGCGATTGATATGGCTGATTTTGATTTATTAGATAATGTTTTTTCAAAAGACATAACTATTGATTATCGAGGCGGTACATACAGATGGGAATCTGAAGGAAAAGAAACCATTAAAGAAAGTCTTAAATACGCCTTTCATAATAAGACAGCTGCCATGCATACCGCCCATCATCCTGAAATAGAAATTCTATCTGAAGCAGAAGCCCAAGGTAAATGGTATTTACAAGATATTTTTTATAATTTTGATTTAGGTAGCGTTACCCAAGGTACAGCGCTTTATGAAGATAAATATATTAAAGATAATGATCAATGGTTGATTCAACACTCAGAATACGATCGTATATGGGAGCAGGTATCACCAATAAGTCCTGATGATAAATTTACAACAATACTTTTAAAAGAAAAGGGAATTCAAAAAAAGGATCAAGTATGAAAGAGATAGTTCAGGCTGCATTGGATAATTATGTTTTAGCTTACAAGAATAATGATAAAGATTTATTTAAAAGCCTTTGGGATGATGAGGCTGTATTTGAGGATCCTGTGGGCACAGATCCATGTAACGGAATTGAAGCGATATGTGCTTTTTGGGATTTTGGTCACAGTGATGGAATGCAAATAACCCCAACCAATGTCGAAACTGTTGTTTGCTCAAATGAAGGAATTTTAAAGGCTGTCATGGAAGTAAGAAATATAAATGATAATTCAGGAATGGATATATCTATAGTAGACCACTTTGTTGTCGACGAAAGAGGAAAGATTACTAGTGGCAGAGCTTTTTGGGACGAATCTTCAATCTCTCAGCCTCAGGATGTTAATACAATTGAGATTAATGTTGAGGATTTTAAAGATAGGGACTAAAAGATTAATCTTTTATGAATTTAAGTGTCAATTTAAATAAAATTGCTTTAATTAGAAATTCTAGAGGCAATAATACACCTTCATTAATTGATTATGCAGAGCAATGTATCAACCTCGGGGTTGATGGTTTAACGCTTCATCCAAGACCAGATCATCGTCATGCAACTTCCGAAGATGCCATTTCCATTTCAAAAATTTGTAAAAATCATGATATTGAATTTAATTTAGAGGGCAATCCATTCTCCCTGCCTGATGGAGATTTTATTGGTTTCAAAGAGCTATGTATTCAAGCGTCTCCCAATCAAGTTACCCTGGTTCCGGATGATCTTAAGCAAATCACTTCTGATCATGGATGGCAACCAGGTTTTCATAACGATCAATTACAGCTTTTCCTTGATTCTTTAAAAGGTTTAAATATCAGAACAAGCTTATTCATAGATGCAAATATCAACTCGGTTAAATACGCATCAGAAATTGGCTTTGATAGAATTGAAATTTATACAGGACCATTTGCAAACTATTTAGCAGATGAAGATCTAACAAACTTCGAAATATGCAAAAATGAAATTGTTGACTGTATCAATGCTGCCTATGAATTAAATCTGGGAATTAATGCTGGGCATGATTTAAACTTAGATAATCTTCCGCATTTAATTGATTGTGGATCAGTTGATGAGGTCTCGATTGGTCATGCAATTATTACAGATGCATTGAAATTTGGTTTCGAGGACACCATAATAAAATACATCAAATCTGTAAGGAAAGACTAATGTCTATTGAAGAAAAAATTAAAGATCAAATTAAAGACAATAAAATTTTAATCTACATGAAAGGCTCACCATATGAACCTAAGTGTGGTTTTTCGGCAAGGACAATTCAATCCTTGATTGACTGCGGTGCTGAGTTCTCATATGTAGATATTCTTGAAAACCAAGAAATAAGACAAACTCTTCCAAATATCTCAGATTGGCCTACCTTTCCACAGGTTTTTGTCAGTGGCGAGTTAGTAGGCGGCTGCGATATTATTTCTGAAATGCATGAGTCAGGAGAGCTTCAAAAGCTCATAAATGACGCAGTTTCATAACCAATTAACCGAAATCTTTTAACATCGCTTTTAATTCAAGTGTGTGCTGTTCTTCCTCACCAATCATACTTCTGGCGTACTCTTCAAGATAGACAGATGCATCTGCAACACTCGAAAGTAATTTTTTATACAGACTCAAAGCATGTAACTCATGCTCAAGTCCTTCCTCAAGAATATCCTTGATTGAATGTCTATGAGTTTCTTCAATCTTTGCTACTTTCAGACTAGGGTGACCATCTAGACCAACCAATAGTTCTCCCGCCTGTTGTGCATGCATCATTGATTCAGCTGCTTGCTCTTTTAGGAATGTAACTATAGGCAATCTATAGGGCCCAGAAACCATTAGTGATGAATGCGTATATCTAACAACACCAGCTAACTCATATTCCATTATCTCATTTAATATGTCGCAAACCTGATTTGTACTCATTTGTTTCATTTCCATAATATTTCCTTTTTTAAATGCTAATAGATGTTACTTTATATTTGTTTTATATTAATGTAAACCACTGATTTAAGGTATTTTTTTAATGATAATCATTATCAGTATGGTATTTATTCTCATTTATGAAATTATGTAGACATGCAAATTATTAGAGGCGACGATTACCAATCATGGGTATATTCAAATCAAGAGGATTTAGTTGTTGTTGACCCGTGGTTAACAAAAAAACAAGTTTTCCCAAAATATCATTGGCTGCTAAGCCGAGAATCCATACAAGAGGCATACCTTATAAAAAACAACCTTGTTAAAAAGGTTACTCATATAATTATTACTGCTCATTTTTCTGACCATCTAGATTTAGATTCATTAAAACTGTTTAACAATGATATTCCTATATATACAACCTTTGAAGCTTCAAAAGTTTTGGCTGAAGCTGGTTTTGTCAACGTAACAGTAGTTAATATTGATGGAGAATATATGCTTAACTCATTTAAATTAAAAATTTTTAAAGCAGGTAAACCATACAATACTACAACTTTTGCATACACGATTAGCAATATAAGGGCTAAGGTTTTTCATGAACCGCACATGTTTAATAATAAAACAGTAATTGAGAATGTTGATGCATGCATCGTCACTGTAGATATGGTCAAGGTCTTTGGGCTAGTGCAAGTTTCTATGGGTCTCGATCAAGCAAGATTGGTTAAATTAAAACTTAATGCAAAATATTTTATTCCAACAGGAATAGCTCCCAATCGAACCAAAGGTTTTATAAGTAATTTTTTACGTATAAAAGAGTTCTATCAGCAAACTAGTTTGCTGCCTGCTAGTTGCCAGCAAGTCGGTGATTCGCTTAGTTTGTAGAGATAGTATTAAAATCATAATCATTAATAATTTTACAAAATACTTCAGCAGTAACCATGGCGTCATATGCTGCGCTATGCGCTTCCTCATTATCATAAGAAATATTTAATTCTTTACAAACCCTTGCTAAGACAGTTTGCTTGGTTGCAAGGACCCCCAAGCTCACAGTATCAATTAATGAAAATGGGTGGAATGGTGATTTCTTTATATCATTTCTTAAGCAGGCCTCCAGCAGGAAGCTATGATCAAAAAAAGCATTGTGCCCTACAAGAATAGCCCTAGAGCATTCATATTTATTTTTTTGCTTGTTGATAATTTTAAATATTGAATCAAGTGCAAACTTCTCATCAACAGCAACCCTCAAAGGATGATTTAAATCTAGTTTTAGAAATTCCAAGGCGTCATCATCAACCAACAAATCTTGAAATGGTTCTATATGAAATCTATGAGATTCACCTAACACCAGCATTGAATTTTCTTCATCAATAAGTTGAATTGCTATTTCCAAAATAGCATTTTTTTTTGAATTAAATCCTCCAGTTTCTAGATCTACAACTACCGGTAAGAATTTTCTAAACCTATCTTTTAACATTTATGCCCTCTAATATGCACGTATAATATAAACGAAAATTTAATATAAATATGATTTTTAAAGATATAACAGATTTAAATTTCAATGGGGTTAATATATCTGCCCATCATGAGTTCAGTCATGAAAAAGTTTATTATTATGAAGACTCAAAAGCTGGACTTAAATCCTTAATTGCAATTCATAGTTCCATAAAGGGTCCCGCTATTGGTGGCTGTAGATTTAAGCAATATGATACTTTTGATGCGGGCTTGTCTGATGTTTTGCGCTTATCTCGAGGCATGACAGATAAGAATAATATCGCACAAATTCCATTTGGTGGGGGCAAAGCTGTAATATTTAAAGATGGTATAAAATCTGATGCTTTACTTACAGCATTTGCTGATTTTTTGAACCTTCTAGAGGGTTCTTATATATCAGCTGAAGATATAGGAATAACACTTGAGGATATTCAGTTTATAAAAAAACATAGTAATTTTGTTTTTGACAATGTTGATCCAGGACCTTATACAGCCAAGGGATTGTTCTATTCTATAGAACAAGCAATAAACACACACTTATCTGAAAACATTCAAGGAACAAAAATTGCAATTCAAGGGGCCGGGAGTGTCGGAAAAAAACTTGCTGAATATCTTGCAGGAGCAGGCGCAAATGTTTTTATATCTGATATTGATAAATTAAAGCTTGAAACCATTAATGAGAAAAATATTACATGTATTGATGATGCCTTTACTTTCGATTGCGACTTATTAGCTCCTTGTGCAGTAGGGGGGATATTTACACAGTCTTCTATCAGAAATCTTAATTGTAAAATTATTGCTGGCGGTGCTAATAACCAACTTCTTAAAACGTCTATTGCAGATGATTTGCATGAACGCGGAATACTCTTTATACCTGACACCTTAATAAATTCAGGTGGAGTTATAGGCTTGACTAAAGATTTTTTAAATCGTGATGAAGCTAAAACAGAAGAAGCATTGAGAGAAATTGCATACAGAGTCAGAGAGGCAATAATTTTCTCTAAAGAAAAATCAATTTCTATAAATGAAACTCTTAAGAGAAAAGATTTATAGTTGTTTTTTTAACTTTTCAATATCTTCAGAATTAATATATTTTTCATTTTTTTGTGATTCAAGGATCTCTAATTGAAGTTTTTTTAATGATGTAGCGCTATCAATATTCCTATTTTTCAATTTTTGATTTATAGAATCACCAATATTTAAATTTTCATGAATACTTTTATTCATTTTAGATTTTTTCTTTTTTCGTAGATCTAACTCTATCTTTAGATCAAAAAAATGACTTGAGCTATCTCTTGCGATTAGAGATTTATCTTCATCAATGTCAATTAATTCAATACAATCAACGGGACATGGTTCAATGCATAGTTCACATCCTGTGCATAAATCGTTTATCACGTTATGCATCAAGTTAGCTGCACCCGAAATAGCATCAACAGGGCATGCGTCAATGCATTTAGTGCAGCCAATACAATCTTCTTCAACAATGTGAGCAACCTGAGACTTTAAATCGGGTCCATAGTCATGATCAAGTACCAAGGAATCCCTATTTAAAATATCAGAAATCCTATCAAGCGTTACTTGTCCACCAGGCACACATCTATTATGAGGAGAGCCGTTTGCAATTTCTTCTGCGTAGGGTCTGCAGCCTGGAGTATCACAACGACCGCATTGAAATTGAGGTAATTCAGCGTTAATTAACTCAATTAAGTTGCTCATTAGGCTTACTCAGCAACCCCCAGCTTCCTTTGCAATTTGGTATTTGAGGTTGTGTATCCAAATGGAACTCTTTCGCCTGGAAAATTTCTTTGATATGCCTTTTGAACAGCAAGTGTGGTTTCATGGAATCCACATAATATTAAATCTAATTTACCAGGGTAGTCATTGATATCTCCTACAGCAAAAATACCATCTCGATTTGTTTGAAAATTTTCAGTATTAACTGATATTTTTTTTGATACTAAATCAAGCTCCCATTCAAGTATTGGACCCAGTTTTTTATTGAGACCAAATAAAAATAAAAGTTCGTCAGCATCATGTGTAATGCATTCTTTTGTATCGAAATTTCTTAATGCCACACCAGTAACTTTATCCTCGCCAATTATTTCATCAATTTGAAAAGGGGTCATGAGATTAACTTCACCGCTTTGGACCAGTTCTCTCATTTGCGCTTCTGTGTGTTGAGCTCCTCTAAATTGATCTCTGCGATGAATTAAATTTACTGATTTGGCAATTTTCGCCAGCTCTACTGTCCAATCTAGAGCAGAGTCACCACCGCCAAAAATAAATAAATTTTTATCTTTATATAGATCTTTAGATTTAACTGCATAACTTACACCATTACCTAAAAATTTATCTGGATCTTCAATATTTGGTGGTCTTCTTGGCTCAAATGAACCGGCCCCGGCTGCAATAAATATATTTTTAGTTATACATTCGATGCCTTCATTGGTTTTTACCAACCACGTCGTAATGCCATCTTCTATAGAGTGAACTTCAATCAACTCTACTCTTTGAGATAGATGTAAATCAAAATCAAATGGCTTGATTTGTTCCATTAAAGCATCTACATGCTCTTGGGCTGTTTGATTTGGCACACCTGGAATATCATATATTGGTTTTTCGGGATAAAGTTCAGAGCATTGACCTCCAACTTTATCTAAATTGTCAATCAACGTACATTTAAGACCCAACAATCCTGCTTCAAACACAGTAAAGAGACCAACGGGTCCGGCTCCAATAACTAATATGTCTGTTTCTTTTTTCATTTAATTTTTTGTCCCGGTTTTGCTCCTAAATCAGGAGACAGTACAAAAATACCTCCATCTGAATCACTAGCGGCTAAGATCATACCCTCAGATAGTCCGAATTTCATTTTTCTGGGCGCTAGGTTATATACCATTACGACTAATTTTCCCTCTAATTGGGAGGGCTCATAAGCTGATTTTATTCCAGCAAAAACATTTTTTGTTCCTAGATCACCCAAATCTAATTTGATTGCTAGCAATTTATCAGCGCCTTCAACATGGGAAGCTTCTTCTACTTTAGCAACCCTGAGATCAACTTTCATAAAGTCATCTATTTGAATTATATTATTATCTTCTTCATTCATCTTTTCTTCCTTTTCATAAAAATCTTGAATATTTAATGGTTTTACTCGTGAGAGGATTGGTTTAAATTCATTTATTTCACAATCTTTTAATTCTTTTTCTAAATTTTCTATCTCCAAACTATCAATATTTAGCATTGATAGCATTTTTTTGCATAGCATTGGTGTTACTGGCGACAACAATATGCATAAATTTTTGAAAACATTTAAGGCAGTTGTAGCAATAATTGCTGCTTCATTTTTATCAAGTTTCCATGGTGTATGCTCATTTATATATTTATTGGTTTCATCAGCAATCTGCATAATCAATTTAATTGCTTTTGAGAATTCTTTTTTTTCATAATGGATCAATATCTCATCAATGAATTGATAGGAGCTTGATAGGTGTTCTTTATGAATTTCTTTGCTTAGAAAACCATCATTTTTAGATATAAAGGGTGCTGATCGACTAAAAATATTTGAAAATTTTCCAACCAAATCTGAGTTAACTTTTTGAGCCAAGTCCTCAAAATTTAAATCCAAGTCTTCAATTTTTGAATTTAATTTGCTTGCAAAATAATACCTCAATAATTCTGGATCACAGGCATCTGCAAATTGATCAGCTGTTATAAAAGTTCCCTTTGATTTAGACATTTTTTCACCATTCACTGTCACAAAGCCATGCACATGAATATTGTTAGGGAGTTTATATTTTGATTCCATTAATAGAGCTGGCCAAAATAATCCATGGAAATAAGTAATATCCTTTCCAATAAAATGGTGAATCTCATATTCAGAATCTTTTCCCCATAGGCTTTCTATTGATTCAGAGTTTTGAGAGGCCCAATTACTTGCTGTAGCCATATAACCAATCGGTGCATCAACCCACACATAAAAATATTTGTCTTTTTCTCCAGGAATTTTAAATCCAAAATATGGTTTATCTCTAGATATATCCCAACTCTTTAAATCGCCATCAATCCATTCAGATAATTTTCCAAGAATTGGTTTTTGTATTGATACTGTATCTAGAAATTGTACAAGATTGCTTTTAGCTTTTTCGAGGTCAAAAAATATATGCTCAGAGGTTTTGGTAGTCGGCACAGTTTTAGATAATGATGATTGTGGGTTAAGTAACTCAGTTGCTGAGTATGTTGCACCACAAACCTCACACCCATCTCCATATTGATCTTTAGCTGAGCACTTAGGACAATCCCCAACAACGTATCTGTCCGCAAGAAACATCTGCTTTTCTTCATCAAAGCATTGTTCTATTTCTTTTTTATATATGTATCCTGCAGATTGCGCATCATGATAGATTTCATTAATTAATGTTTCATTCTCTTGTGAATGAGTAGAGTGATAGTTTGTGTATTCAATTCCATATTTGGCTAAGGATTTTTCGTGATTAATTTTAACCTCGTCAATAAAATCAGCAGCTTTAATACCTAACTCATCTGCTTTCATCATTATTGGAGCGCCATGAGCATCATCTGCACAAAATGTTAATACCTCATTATTTGTTAATTTCATAAATCGGGACCAAATATTTGTCTGGATATGTTCAAGTATATGTCCTACATGGATATCACCATTTGCATATGGGAGGGCATTTGTTACGATTATTTTTCTTGATTTATTAATCTTAGAGACCTAATTTAAGTGCTTATAAAGTATTATAAATCAAAAAATTATATCAATGGGCATCAAACAAATAATAGCTATAGCCTCAGCAAAAGGCGGAGTTGGAAAATCAACAATTTGTGCGAATCTCGCATCTCAATTTTCAAAAGATTTCAATGTAGGAATCCTTGATGCTGACATATACGGTCCTAATCAACATATTATTTTTGATGTGCTTGATATGAAGCCAGAGGTTGAGACTGTAGATGGACGCAAAACATTTATACCAATCAAGACTAATAACATCTTGCTTAACAGTATGGGCTTTGTTCTTGATAACGATAAGGCTGCGATGTGGAGGGGCCCAATGTTGAGTGGAGCCATCAAACAACTCAAAGATCTAACTCAATGGGGTGACTTGGATTATTTATTTATAGATATGCCGCCAGGAACAGGTGATGCATATTTAACTGTTGCTGCTGAGATTAAGCCTAATTATGTACTTTTGGTAACTTCTCAGAGTAATTTAGCAATTCAAGATACTATTAAATCTAAGGCAATGTTCGATAGGCTGAATATACCAATCATTGGATTAATTGATAATATGTCATATTCAATATCAACTGATAATAATGAATATATACCAGAGTTTAATCCGGTTAATTTAGAGCATGATATTGGTTTAAAAGTGTTAGGTGTAATTCCTAGAACAAGAGAATTAACAGATTTTAATCCGGATAATTCATCAATTTTTTTTGAGACAATCTATAATGAAGTTCTAAAAATTATATGATGAACTTTAAAAAATTTCCCATAATATTTTTCCTACTTTTTACAAGTAGTATCTCCTATGCTGAATCAGACCCTTTTGAGCAATATAATCGACAAGTTTGGGCTTTTAATGAATTTCTTGATGATAGTTTTGCAAAACCAGCAGCAGAAATCTATACATCTGTAACACCAGAATTTGTAGAAATAGGGATGAGTAACTTTTTTAGAAATTTAAATGAGCTAGATAATACTGCCAATCAGTTATTACAAGGTAAGCCATTGCTAGCAATCAATGATTTTTCTCGATTTCTTATAAACTCAACTTTGGGGCTTGGTGGTTTTATTGATATTGGATCTAAATTTGGACTAGAAAGACACGATGAAGATTTTGGTCAAACATTAGGAGCGTGGGGCGTTGGTTCAGGACCATTCTTAATGATTCCAATATATGGACCCTCTACACCAAGAGGGCTAGCTGGAAGAACTATTAGTTCAGTTTTGAGTGGAACATTTGCCATTGAAGAGACCGATGTGAGGATTGGAATAACGGCTCTCGATGCACTTGAAACAAGAGCTAGATACTTAGAAGTTGAAACTTTAATTATTGGAGACAGATATACATTTATAAGAGACTCTTATATGCAATATCAAGAATTTGAATCAAGCAATGGTGAAAATCAGAACGATGATTTTGTTGATGATATGGATGACTTCTTGCTTGATTAACTTTTAAACAAGGGCTATCAGGTCGTCTTGGGTTGCTTTTAAATTATTCTTTTGCATTGTTTCTAGAATCAGGCTTCTGTAAGCTTTAGCATTTTTTAAACCACGATTTAGACCAAATATATGTTTTAAAGTCCTTGATAAGGGATAGCCATTTTCAATTTGTTCTAAGCAATATTTAAGATACGCTTTTAATATAGATTTTCTATCCAAGCCAATATCAACTTCGTGGAAAATTTTAGAATCTACATTATTTACAATCATGGGATTATCATATGGGCTTCGACCAAGCATAACACCATCAACGATTTTCAGATGATCCAGAGATTCATCTATATTTTTAATCCCACCATTAATTACGATCTCTAAATCAGGGAATTCATCTTTTAACTGGTAAACATTATCGTATTTCAGTGGAGGAATTTGCCTATTCTGTCTAGGAGTTAGCCCTTTGAGTATCGCCACTCTTGCATGAACAATCAGTGTTTTCAGTGATGGGGTTAATATTTTAGAGACAAAATTATTTAAAAAATCTATATCATCTCTGTCATTCACACCTATTCTACATTTTACTGTAACTGGAGTGGTGGTAACTTCCTGCATGGAAACTATGCAATCTTTAACCAATTCTGGATCTTGCATTAAACATGCACCAAAAGAACCTTTTTGGACCCTTTCAGAGGGGCACCCAATATTTAAATTAATTTCATCATATCCCAGAGAACCACATATCTTTGCACATTCAGCAAGTTCATGAGGGTCTGAACCTCCAAGCTGAACAGCAACCGGATGCTCAATATCATTATTAAACTTAAGCTGCTCATAGCATCTGCCATGAATTATTGCACCAGTTGTAACCATTTCTGTGTACAACAATGCTTTTTTTGTTATTAATCTAAATAAGAACCGATCATGTATGTCAGTACATTGCATCATTGGAGCAATGCAGAATTTATGGCTTATAGACATTAATTATAAATTTATTACCACTGCAATAAACCCAACAACACTTAAAACGACAGTATAGGGAAGAGCCATAATAACCATACGCATGTAAGAAAGGTTTATTAGTGGCGCTAAAGATGACGTTAAAAGAAATAGGAAAGCCGCTTGGCCATTAGGCGTTGCAATGCTCGGAATATTTGTTCCTGTATTAATAGCTATCGCAAGTTTATCGAATTGATCTCTAGAGATAATGTTCATATCCAAAGCATCTTTTATTTCATTGATATATATAGTTGCAACAAATACATTATCACTGATGGCGGATAAAACCCCATTGGCAACAAAGAATATTGGAGCTTGATTGCTAGGTTCTTGAGCTAGCACATAAGCAATAATTGGAGTGAATAATTGTTGGTCTGCGATTACGCTTACAACCCCAAAGAATACAACTAACAAAGCAGTAAAGGGCAATGCTTCTTTGAAAGCATCTCCAAGATCGTGCTCATGAGTAATGCCCTTAAATGATGTTAAAAGAATAATTACACCAAGTCCGATTATACCTACTGCTGCTAAGTGCAATGCTAATGCAATTATAAGAAAGATACCTACAAGCATTTCTATATAGAGCTCTAATTTACTTTCAGGGGTGCTTTGAGAAACCTCATAAGCATTATATTCGTGGAAAATATCTTTAACCCTAAGAGGCAATTGATTGCCAAAGCCACAAAGATGAAGTTTTTCAATTGAAAAACAGGTAATCATTCCTGCAATAAAAACTGGGACAGTGATAGGAGCCATCTTAATCATGAACTCAATGAATTCCCAGCCTGCAACGTTTGCAATAAGAAGATTTTGTGGCTCACCAACAATAGTACAAACGCCACCAAGCGCTGTACCAACAACTCCATGCATAATCAAGTCTCTTAAAAAGGCTTTAAAATTTTCTAAATCTTCAATGCCTTCTTCTGAAAGCGAAATATCATTTAGATAATCATGATTTGTTTCAGAAAATACGACGCCAGAGTTAGCTAAGTGGAATATTCTATAAAAGCCAACTGCAACAGCAATTAATACTGCAGTTACAGTCAGTGCATCAAGAAATGCAGATAAAAAAGCAGATACAAAACAAAACATTAAAGATAATTTTGTTTTTGAATGAATTGAAAGAAGCAATTTAGTGAAAATCGTTAGCATTAAATTTTTCATAAAATAAATACCAGCAACCATAAACACTAGAAGCAAAATAACTTCTAGATTGTGTTCTATTTCATGCAATAAAGAGTAAGGATTTGTAAGACCGAGATATAAAGCCTGAATTGCAATTAATCCTCCAGGTTGAAGGGGATAACACTTAAGTGCTAGAGCAAGAGTAAATATGAATTCCAACAAAATCATCCATCCCACAATAAAACTTCCATTCAAACCTATTGAATTTAAAATTAATAAAGTAATGGGATTAATTATCAAAAAAGCTATGATGGTATTTTTGTACCAGTCAGGCGAATCACCTAGAAACATTTTGTATAAATTATTTGTCATATTTAAATCCTAGTAACATGAAATTAATCAGAGAACTCCACGAATCAATCAACGAAGATTCTAAGCTAATTATATTTTGTGATAATAAGATTTTATATGATCAAAGCAAAAATACTTATACTTTTAAAATAAAAGATTTAAATCCGATAAATCACAAAGGACCATTTCTTTGTATAGCTTCTAGTGAGAGTCACCGCATTTATGTTTTAGAGGTTAATAAAAATGAGCCTATTTTAGGTCTTTTTATGGATCCTAATTCTGTAAATTTTGTTGATTTAAGACAGATTTTAGGATTTTTAGATCAATCAAGCTTTTTGATTGCATCTCGCGCATCAATTCTTAGTGCTTGGGCTTTAAATAGTAAATTTTGCAGCCTTTGTGGGAAGGCCTATTCATTCAATGAAGCTGAGGGTGCCTTCGAATGTTCGTGCAATAATGCCCCAAATTATCCCTCGATATCTCCTTGCATCATTACATTGATACATGATGATGACAAAATCTTGCTTGGTCGCAGTAAATTTTTTCCTCCAAATATGTACAGTACATTGGCAGGATTTATCGAGGCTGGTGAAAGTGCTGAAGAGGCATTAATTAGAGAAGTAAAAGAAGAGGTAAATGTGCAAGTATCAGATATTAACTATTACTCTTCTCAATCTTGGCCATTTCCAGCTCAACTGATGCTAGGTTATTTTTGTAAATACATAGAAGGTGAAATTGCCTTAAATGATATGGAGCTTGAAGATGCGAGGTGGTTTAATATTAAAGAATTACCTATTATTCCACCTGATACATCAATTTCCGGCCAACTTATTCGCTCTTATATCGAGGATCATTCAAAGCTCTAGTAGGCTTAGGTGCTGGAGTTGGAGCTGGCGTAGGCGCAGGAGTTGAAGCTGGCGTAGGCGCAGGAGTTGAAGCTGGCGTAGGCGCAGGAGTTGAAGCTGATATATTCTTAGAATCAATCGTAGCTTTATTACCATCTTTATCTTCAGACGGCTTTGCTGTCTCTTTTGATTTCAAATCTTTATTATCAACTTTGGCTTTATTCTTTGGCGGAATAACTACAGGTTTAGATGTTTTCTTATTAGTAGTTTTCTTTTGATTGGCGGTATTAGGCTTATTATTTTTTCTATTATTCCGATTTGATTGATTTCTATCATTTCTTGTATTTTTATTAGCCTTTTGATGACCTTTTTTGTAGTTTCTATTTCTTCTTTTATTGGTATTTTTTTTCTTTTTTGATTTAAAGATAGAAAGAGTGAGAATAGACTTTATAAATCCAAAGATCCCAATTTTATTTTTTTTCTTTGGCATTCTTGGTGGAACGGAGACCTTAACCAAAGGCCTCAAAGATTTTTTATTTGAATTTATATCGCGCCAGTCCATTGATGGCTCAGGACTGTTAGGTGTCATGTCATAAGAAAATGGCTTTTTACCAGCTACAGCTTTTACTCTTGCAACTTTATAATAAGGTCTAGCCTTATAGGGATCAGCAATAATTAAAATATTAACCTGGTAAGTATTTTCTATGGCAATAATATCTCTTCGTTTCTCATTCAGTAAATAACTTGAAACATCTGCTGGCACATAAACATGTATCTCACCGGTATTTTCTTTTGCAGCATCCTCACTGATAATTCTTAAGATAGATTGACCAAGAGATCGAGTACCTCGAACCTGCACATGCTGTATGTCATAAGTTTCCTCCAGGGAAGGCCTTAATCGTTGCCTCGACAGTTCCAATAAACCAAATCTTGATATTGCTGCAATCTGGATTCTTGCTCTATCCGATTGGACCGAGGATCTAAAAGTGTTCTCAACTTTTTGCTGATGCTTTTCATCCTGCATATCAATGAAGTCAATAACTATAAGACCACCTAGATCTCTTAATCTTAGTTGTCGAGCTACTTCTTTAGCAGCTTCCATGTTTGTTGCAAATGCGGTGGATTCAATGTCTTTACCTTTAGTAGAACGAGCTGAATTCACATCAATGGAAACCATTGCTTCTGTTGGATCTATAACTATTGATCCACCTGATGGTAAAGAGACTTCTCTTTGAAAGGCTAATTCAATTTGGCTTTCGATTTGATATCTATTAAACAATGGAATCTCTTCATTGTAGAAAATAACTTTATCAGCATGATCTGGGATAACTGATTTAGCAAAATCAAGTGCTTCTGCATGAATGGCTTCATCGTCAATTAAAATTTCTTCTATGTCATCTCTAAAGTAATCTCTAAATACTCTCAAGATTAATTTATCATCTTTATATATAAGGCTAGGGCTTGGTGCATCTGAAAGGGTGGATTTTATTTGCTCCCATAGATTCATTAAATAATCTAAATCCCATTTCAACTCTTCGGTTGATCTTCCTAATCCAGCAGTTCTTACAATTACGCTCATGCCTTCTGGAATTTGCAATGCATTCAGTGCGTTCTTAATATCATCTCTTTCATCACCAGATATTCTCCTTGATACTCCGCCGGACTTTTCAGAATTAGGAATTAAGACTATAAATCTTCCTGCAAGCGATATTTGATTTGATAGGGCAGCACCCTTAGTTCCTCGCTCTTCTTTAAGAACTTGAACAAGAATTTCATCTCCTTCATTCAGAGTGCACTTCTTTTTGCCTTCAGCATCCTTTGTAAAATAGTCGCTTGATAATTCTTTTAACGGTAAAAAACCATGTTTTTCGCTACCAAAATTAACAAATGCTGCATCTAAGCTTGTCTCTACCCTGGAAACAGTGGCTTTAAAAATACTCCCTTTAAGAAGGGATTGAGCATTAAACTCATTATCTAAATCAAATAGCTTAGCTCCATCAACTAGAGCGACACGCAGCTCATCAGAATAGGAACAGTTAATTAAGATTCTTTTCATTTTTTTCTCCGGTACAGAGAAAGTGAATAGCACTGGTGCTTGAAGAGTTAGTTGAGTCTTATCCTGTGGAGCTCTTCTAACTTACTCCATTTTTCTATATGGAGTTTTTAAAACTTGTATTATTCTTTTAGCACCCTTGTGCTTTGTAAACTTTCTCTTGTGATGCTGTATTTCAGCATTCTTATATTAGTGCTTAAGACTCTTTGCCATAAGCTTTTTTTTGTAGCTTTACATATAAACTAACAATTTCGAGTATTCTACCTTAAATGAGTGGTAAAAACCTAAAAATAGATAAAGATAACGCTGGCAGGCGGATTGATAATTACCTTTTTAATATTTATAGATCTCTTCCCAAATCAAAAATTTATAGCATGATTCGTAAAGGTGAAGTCAGAGTTAACTCAGGCAGAATCAAACCCACGTACAAGTTATCACTAGATGATGAAATAAGAATCCCTCCATATTTAATAAATTTTAAAGAAAATATGGATGATATTAAAATTCCATCCTCCAGGCTTATAGAGTTTGAATCATCTATTATTGATCAAAATGATGATTTTATTTTGGTAAATAAAGAGCCTGGGTTAAGTGTACATTCGGGAACCAATAACCAATTTGGTCTTGTAGATATTGCTAGAGCTAAATTTCCATCATTAGAAATTGATTTATGCCACCGTATTGATAAATCAACCTCAGGCTGCGTTTTATTGTCTAAAAATAAATTATTTTTAAGACATTTTCATAAACAACTTATAAATAATAATGTAACAAAAAAGTATGAAGCCATTTTAATAGGAGTCATGAAGAAGAACATAAAGGTAGAATCTAAGCTTGATTCTTCAACAAAAGAACATTTTCATAAAGTGCAGGAATCAATAGCAGGCAAGAAGGCGATCTCAGCATTTAAAATTTTAAAAAAATATAAATTATTTACCTATGTTGAAATTATTATAAGCACAGGAAGAATGCATCAAATAAGGGTTCAGAGCTCCAACCTCAATCATCCGATTGTTAATGATAAAAAGTACGGATTATTTGATACAAACAAAAAAATAGTTAAACAGGTCGGGATCAGTCGTCTTGCTTTGCATGCCGCATCAATTTCTTTTATCGATTTAGATGGAATTGAAGTTTGTTATGAAGCAATGAAAAATAATGAATTTGATATACTGTTATCTAAGCTTGATAATATAACTATTAAATCTTAATTTAATCTGATAGTATGCATTTTTTTTAAAATATTATGGCAGTACAAAAAAGTAAAAAAACTAGATCAAAACGTGGAATGATTCGATCTCATGATCATTTATCCGACCTAACTCTATCGACCGATCCTGTATCTGGTGAAAGACATCTCCGTCATCAAATGACAGCAGATGGATTTTATAAAGGCCGTTTAATTAAAGATCTAAGAAAACCAATCAAAGAAGTAGAGGACAACGAAACTCAAGACTAACCATGTCTTTTTCTGCTTTTTTAGCATTTCCTGGTCAAGGTTCCCAACATTTATCCATGCTGTCGAAGGGCGGTATTATAGATATAGCTACTTCAAGTGAATATTCAGCAGTCCTCGATTGCTGTAATGAGCTAATTTCACGTGACTCAATTAAGCTGATCGAAGAAGGTCCGGAAAATTTACTTCACGAAACTTCAATTACACAGCCACTGTTAGTTCTTTGTTCTTATTTGCATTATCAAAAATTAATTAATGCTGTTGATATTAATCCACTATATTTTGCTGGACACTCTTTGGGAGAGTATTCAGCGTTGGTGGCTGCTAATTCAATAACAATTGTCGACGCATTAAAATTAGTTAGAAGAAGAGGCGAACTCATGGAGTTGGCTCCAAGCGGTTCTATGTCTGCGATCATGGGGTTAGATCAAGACATAATTGCAGAAATATGTTCTTCTTCTTCAAAAGATGAAAGCTCACATGTTCAATGCGCTAATTTAAATTCCCCCAATCAAACAGTTATTTCAGGGCATGATGATGCGGTAGAGCGAGCTCAAGATCTTTGTATTGCAAAGGGTGCAAAACGATCAATAAAACTGAAAGTAAGCATCGCTTCTCACAGCAGCTTAATGCTAGATGCAGCTGATAAGTTTAAGCAAAGCCTGAACGATGTTGAATTTAATATGCCTAATACAAAAATCATCCATAATGTAACTGTCGATTCTGTGTTGTCTCCTTTGGATATTCCGTCTCTGTTGATCTCGCAGTTACACTCTCCAGTAAGATGGGTTGAAACATGTGAGCTAATATCAACATTGAATTTACCAATAATAGAGTGTGGGCCTGGAAAAGTTTTGTCAGGCTTATTTAAAGCTAATAAGCTAGATGGGTATTATTCTGTTTCCGAAGAAGATTTTTATGAGAAGATGAATCATTATGGATAAAAAAATAGTTTTTATTACCGGTGTTTCTAGGGGTATTGGACTAGAAATAGCAAAATGCTTTTCAAATAATGGTTATTTTGTTTTGGGGACATCCAGATCAGACTTTGACCTTGCCAAAGTCTTGAGTTCTGATGAATGCCTGCATATTCAATTAAACGTAACTGATAGAAATCAGATCTCAGCATGCCTAGATCAATTGAAAGAAATTGATAAAGTTCCAAATGTTTTAATTAATAATGCAGGTATAACCAAAGATCAGCTTTTTCTTAGAATGAAAAATGAAGACTGGGATGATGTTATAGAGACGAATCTTACAAGTGTTTTTAATATGTCAAAATTATTCATTAAATCAATGGTTAAAGAGCGGTCTGGCTCAATTATTAATATATCTAGTGTTGCCGGACTCATGGGAAATGCTGGGCAGGTTAATTATTCAGCGAGCAAAGCTGGTCTTGGAGGATTTACTCGAGCCTTAGCAAAAGAGGTTGCTGCACGAAATATCACAGTTAATTGTATTGCTCCGGGATTCATTGAGACAGATATGACAGATCATTTTCAAGATAAAGATTTAGAAAATATTTTAAATCAAATTCCAGCAAATAAAATGGGTAATCCGCAGCATATTGCTGATTTAGCGTTATTTTTAGCTTCATCTAAAGGAAATTATATAACTGGTCAAACCATCTCTGTTGATGGTGGTTTATTTATGAGTTGAGGATTTTATTTGTTTTTGGTTTAAATGTTGTAGAATAGATTTTTTTAAACGGAGGATGCCAAATGAGTATCGAAGAAAGAGTAAGAAAAATTGTTTGTGAACAGCTAGGTGTTTCTGATGACGAGGTAAAGGTTGACGCATCATTTGTAGATGATCTTGGTGCTGATTCCTTAGATACTGTGGAATTAGTAATGGCTTTAGAAGAAGAGTTTGATTTAGAAATTGCTGATGAGGAAGCTGAAAAAATCTCAACCGTTCAAGAAGCAGTTAATTATATAAATTCAAATAGCTAGAATAAATCTTAATGAAGCAACTGCACAGAAGAGTTGTAGTTACTGGATTAGGAATTCTTTCTCCGATAGGTAATTCTGTTAAAGATGCATGGACCTCATGCACCAATGGCATATCAGGGATAACTAAAATAGATATTGGGCTTGAAAATAGTCCAGTTACTATTGGTGGTAGGCTTAAAAATTTTTTCCCTAATGATTATCTAGATTCCAAAGAATTAAGAAGAATCGATCCTTTTATTCAATACGGCATCATTGCGGCAAATCAATCCATAGAAGACTCTGGAATCCTCAACTCATCAACTGACCTGAATAGGGTAGGAGTGAATTTTGGAGCAGGCATTGGTGGAATTGAAACCATTGAAAAAAATAAATCTATTTTAGAATCGAAAGGTTTTAAGAAAGTCTCGCCTTTCTTTGTGCCTGGCTCAATTGTAAATATGATTTCTGGATTAGTGTCCATCAAACATGGTTTCATGGGTCCAAACACCTCAGTTGTTACAGCCTGTTCTACCGGCAATCATTGCATAGGAACAGCTGCTAGATCTGTTGCATATGGTGAAGCAGATGTAATGATAGCTGGGGGTGCAGAAATGGCCTCAACCCCTTTATCAATTGCAGGCTTTATCTCTGCCCGGGCTTTATCTCTAAACCCATCTCCGGAAACTGCAAGTCGACCTTGGGATATTGATAGGGATGGATTTGTTCTCTCGGATGGAGCTGGCTCTTTAGTTATCGAAGAGTATGAGCACGCAAAAAATCGTTCTGCCAATATTTATGCTGAGATTATCGGCTTCGGATCAAGCTCTGATGCGCACCATATGACAGCTCCCCCCAGCGACGGCAGAGGTGCTGCGCTATCCATGAGTAATGCCCTTGATGATGCACAAATTAATGCTTCTGACGTAGACTATATCAATGCTCATGGTACCTCCACGCCACTTGGCGATGTTGCTGAAACTGTTGCTCTGAAGAGTGTATTTGGCTCATCTGTGCCACAAATAAGCTCCACAAAATCAATGACAGGGCATACGCTCGGAGCAGCAGGAGCTATAGAATCTATTTTCTGTATAAAATCAATAAATGATGGAGTAATCCCGCCTACAATAAACTTAATTAACCCAGATCCGCTATGTGACTTAAACTACACACCTTTAAATGCAACAGAAAAAGATGTGTCCGTTACTATGAATAATTCATTTGGGTTCGGGGGAACAAACTCTACTCTTGTCTTTAAAAAAATCTAAACTCTTTACTACTTTTTTTATCATACTTATCACAGGAATGATTTTAATTGGTTCTGCTGAGTCATTTACGCACTCTAGGGTATCTGATGACATCTCATCAATTGAAGTTAAAAAGGGTAGCTCACTGAATTCAATTCTAAATAATTTTTCATTGAACTTGTACGAAATTTTCCTTTTAAAAATCTTTTTAAAATTTAATGACATAGAAATGATTCAAGCCGGTTTTTATGACTTAAATAATCTTTCATGGAGAGATTTTTTAAAATCGCTTTCAGAAGGTAAAGTAAAGATATTTAAACTTGAAATTCCTGAAGGTAAAAATCTTTATGAGATTGAGGATATTCTTGCAAGGTCTAGCTTGACTAATGATTGTTTTAATTTTGATTGTTTGAAAAATTCTCTTCCATTTATCGAGGGTACTTTAAGGCCGGATACATATTTCTACCAACATGCAGAATCGAGTTCAATAATTCTTCAAAGATCTCAATCAGAATTTCTAACCTTATCTAATAATTTATGGGAAAAACGATCAAATGATTTGCCTTTAACTGAACTTAGAGAAGCATTAATACTTGCTTCGATTGTAGAAAAAGAAGCTGGTAATGATGATGAAAAATCAAAAATAGCTGGGGTCTTCTTGCATAGATTGCATATTGGCATGAGATTGCAGGCTGATCCAACAATAATTTATGGTTTGTTACCAAATTTTAATGGGAATATAACTAAGGCTAATCTTAGGGATAAAAATAATATATTCAATACTTATCAAATAAATGGTTTACCACCAACACCTATCTCTACTATTAGCAAAACTTCCCTAGAGGCAGTAATATTAGGAGAAAGGAATGATTATTTATATTTTGTTGCTAAAGGCGATGGAACTCATAAATTCTCTAGGACTTATAAGGAACATCTGCAGGCAGTGAAAAAATATCAATTAAATTAAATCATGAAACTTATAACTTTTGAGGGCATAGAAGGCGTTGGTAAATCTACACAAATAAATAATATTTTAAGTTGGCTCAAGGAGAATGGTAACTCTGTAAAACTTTTAAGAGAGCCAGGGTCAACTGATTTTGGTGAAAAGATCAGGGAGTTGCTTCTTTCAAAAGATTCAGAAATTGACTCGCATACAGAGTTGTTACTAATGTTTGCTGCAAGAGCTGAAATGATTAATCAGCACCTAATAAATGCAAGTGAGGATTTTATTTTATGTGACAGGTACTATCACGCCTCCATAGCTTATCAGGGGTATGGAAGAAAATTATCACTCAAATTAATAAATAGATTGATAGATGATCTTAATTGTCCAATTCCAAACCTAACAATAATATATGATCTCGATGTCAATGAGGGTTTTATGAGAAAATCTGATGATGTCATTGATAGGATTGAATCTGCTGGAGCAGAATTTTTTAGTGATGTAAGAAATGGATATCTTCAGCTAGCTAACAATCGCAGTGAAGTTCATGTAATTGATGCATCTAGGTCAGTTGATCAAGTAACACATGAAACAAAAAAGCTTATTAAGGAATTGCTTTGATATGACTATTAAGCATTACCCTTGGCTTGAAAATACTTTAAAAAAATATGAGCAGAGAAACTTTGCCTCTTCAATAATTATTGAAGGAGAAAGCGGTCTAGCTAAATCAGAACTAGCTTCTCATTTTGCTAAAAGACTTTTGTGTTCACAGATAGATGCGCCTTGTGATCATTGTAATTCATGCAACTATTACGAAGCTTCATCTCATCCAGATTTTTGTTTTTTGTCATCTGATTCTTGTTCCAGCTCTTTGTATTCAATTTCTAAAGCTAAAAAAGATTCAATTGTATCCAAGAAGATAGAGGGAGTGAGAGCTCTTAATGAGTATATAGGAATGTCAAATTCAGTATCTCAAAGAAGGGTTGCAGTAATATATGATGCGCATCTGATGAATGTCAATGCGCAAAATGCTTTACTAAAAACATTAGAGGAGTTACCTGCAAACAAGCATATTTTTATTGTTTCCAATAAACGTAATTACTTTCTTCCAACCATATACAGTCGCTCAAGCATAATTTCAATTAATAACCCTAATGCAGATACATTAAATCAGTGGATTATTGATCAAGGCTATATTGATTATTCTGTTTTGAATTTTGCTCCAGATTCAACCCCTTTAGAAATCAAGAGATTAATCAATGATGATTTAGCTAATCAGTATTTAGAAATAACACAGACCCTTAATTCATTCTGTCTGGGCAAAGTTTCCAACTCAGATTTAATTAAGTTCTTTAAAGATATAAGCATTAATTATGATGAAAAAATCAATGCAATTATTCTTTTTTTAAAAATTTGTTTAGCAATAAGTACAGATTTCTATAAACCCCATCCAGTTATTACGGTTTATGCTGAAAAAAAGGTTAAGAGCAGAATAGTTTCGGATTTAATTGAAGATTTGCTTGATTATAAAATGCAGCTCATGAAAGTACCGGCACTAAATGAACAAATTGGTCTTAATCATTTTCTTTTTAAGATCAAAAATATATTTTAAGCTGTTGCGCCGCCATCGACGATTATAGTTTGACCATTAATGTACTTTCCAGCTTCTGAAGCAAGCATAATTGCAGCCCCAGCAACTTCATCAGGTTCACCAATTCTTCGCATGGGATGTGTTTTAGTGTATTGCTCATGAATTGCAGGATTTTCCCATAAGCCTTTTGCAAAATCAGTTCTTATTAATCCTGGAGCTATACTGTTAGCTCTAATATTATGATGACCATATTCAACCGCAATATTTTTAACCATCTGTATATCAGCAGCTTTGCTAATATTATATGTACCAATCATATTGCTCCCAATGGTGCCGCCAACACTTGAAATTATAATAATTACTCCATCTTTTCTTTCAATCATTTGAGGCGTTACTAGGTTTGTAAGAATATGATTTGCTTTAATATTATTATTCATTACCTTATCAAAAGCTTCAGAGGGAATATCTGCCATTGATCCCATAAATGGATTTGTTGCAGCATTACATATCAGTACATCAATTTTTCCTAATAACTTATTTGTTTCATCAACTAGATTAATTAGATCAGATTCATTAGCGATATTACCTTCGATAGGAAATGCAACCTCTGAGCCGATTGATTCATTTATTTCATTGGCTGTATTCTTACAAGCATCTAATTTTCTACTTGATATAATTACTCTAGCTCCATGAGAGGCTGCTTGAAAAGCAATTGATTTACCAATACCTTTAGATGACCCAGTGATTAAAAATGATTTATTTTTTAAATTAAATAATGACATATAGCTTATAATCCTCTGATGTTTAAAAATGTAGAAATCTATTCTAAATCAAATTGTATATTTTGTGATAAAGCTAAACATTACTTTGATCAAAATAACATCTCTTATCTTGAGCATAATGTCGAACTTCCCGAGATATTTGATCTTCTGATAACAAGAAATCCCAATGCCAGAACAATGCCTCAAATATTTATAGATGACGAGCTGATTGGCGGATATACAGATTTGATGGATTGGGTTGAAAAATAAGGATTAACTATGGTTGCGTTTAATGATTTCTTACTGCTATTAGATGGTTACTTAAGTGGATCATGGTGGTTTCCAGCTTTGCTTATTGGCACTGGTATATTTTTTACATTTTATTTAGGTTTTCCTCAGTTTAAATTTTTCGCTCATGGATGGAGAATTGTTACAGGTAAGTATGTAAAAGAAGAAACCAAGGGTGAGACAAGTCCATTTGAAGCATTGACAACAGCGATGTCAGGTGCTGTAGGTACGGGAAATATTGGTGGTGTAGCTTTAGCTATTTGGGTAGGAGGTCCGGCAGCCATTTTCTGGATGTGGGTTACAGCTATATTTGGCATGACCACAAAATTCGTTGAAGTTACTATGGCTCACAAGTACAGAACTACACTTTCTGATGGATCCATATCTGGTGGTCCCATGTATTACATTGAAAAAGGTTTGAATATGAAATGGGTTGGGGTTCTTTTTGCTGCTCTGATGATGATATGTGCAATTGGAAGTGGAAATATGCCTCAAATTAATAATATTGCAAATGTTCTTGAGTCAACATTTAGCATACCTAAACTTCTTACAGGCTTAGTTCTGGGTATTATGTTATGGGTAATTATTGTTGGCGGTATCAAAAGGATTGCTCAAATAGCAAGCAAGCTAGTCCCTTTAATGGGTGTTATTTATTTCGGTGGCGCATTAATAGTGTTAATTGAGAATTACCAAAATATCATTCCATCATTTAATGCTATTTTTTCTCAAGTATTTACAGGGTCAGCTGCTGTTGGTGGCTTCTTAGGAGCAAGCTTTGCCATGAGTCTAAAACTTGGTGTAGCAAGAGGGCTGTATTCAAACGAAGCTGGTCAAGGCTCATCTCCCATTGCTCATGCGTCTGCGAAAACTGAAAAGTCAGTTGAGCAAGGAATGGTCTCAATTTTGGAGCCATTTATAGATACGATTGTTGTATGCAGTGTTACTGCGCTAGTTATTTTATCAAGTGGAGCGTGGACCCAGAAATATGAAAATTCATTTGATAGAACATCGATGTTTATTTTTGAAGGATCTTATAGCGAAGAAAATGCAGACGATGTTGATGAGTTAGGTAAGTTCATTCTTGACAGGCGAAATTTTACCTCAAACACATCATCAGTTAAAAACTATTCTGGAACTCTAAGCCTTGTAGATGGAGTTATTCAAGATGATGAAATTACTATTTTTCACAAACAGTCTATTGGAGAGGATGTTAAATTTTATCAAGCTGGTAATTTATTTAGCGGCAAATTAATTGTATCAAATGGTTCTTTGGATGATGTATCAATAAAGGTTAAGGGCAAATCATTAATTCATTCAGCTGAACTAACAGCCAAGGCCTTTTCATCTGGCGTACTTGGTAATATTGGTGAGTATATTGTTGCAATTGGATTGTTGTTATTCGCATTCTCTACAGCAATTGCTTGGTCGTATTACGGCGATAGGTCTACTGCATATATATTTGGGGAGGGTGGAGTTAGATGGTACCGGATGATATATGTATTTAGTTTTATTTTAGCTGCAGTTATAGACACTGAAATTATATGGAATATTGCATATGTTGTTGTAGCCTTGGTAAGCATTCCCAACTTAATTGCATTATTTGTTCTTAGAAAAGAAATGAAGGATCAAGTAAATAATTATGTAATTGAAAAGTAAATTACTTTGATCGATTTTTTAATTCATTTACAACTTGCTCAAAATCCATGTCTAACTTTCTGAGTAAAACTAATAAGTGAAAAACTAAATCAGCGGCCTCATCAATTACCCTACCATCATTGGTTACAGCAGATATTGAAACTTCTCCAGCTTCCTCTGTTACCTTTTTAGCTATTTCTTTTATTCCATCTTTTGCTAATTGGTATGTGTAGGATGTGATATCGCTACTTTCAAATCGCTTATCAATAGTTTTTTCTAAGCTATTAATAAAATCTGAGGAGTAGGGTGCTTTATCAAAACATGATTTTCTTCCAAGATGGCATGTCGGGCCTGAATTATCTGCCATGATTAAGAGTGTATCGTTATCGCAATCATGATGTATGTTTATGATTTTTAACTTATTTCCGGACGTTTCTCCCTTCATCCATAATCTTTGTTTTGTTCTGCTAAAAAATGTTACATATCCTTTTGATTGAGATTTTTCTAAAGCTTCTTTGTTCATATATCCAAGCATTAACACCTGCAATGTAACGTGATCTTGTATGATTGCGGGAATTAAACCGTTCACTTTATCCCAGTCTAAATTAATAAATTTCATAATCTAATATTGATGTTATTTGCTGAAAGACCTGATTTTATATCATTAATTGAATATATTTGTTTGTGGAAGATGCTTGCTGCTAAAGCGCCATCTACTTTAGTCGATGTAAAAACATCAATAAAATGGTTAATGTTACCAGCGCCTCCAGAAGCAATCATTGGTATATCGCATATATCTCCGAGTTCATTAAGTAAATCAATACTGTAACCATCTCTCATACCATCTTTATTCATAGAATTAATCACTATCTCGCCAGCCCCAAGTTCTTGGACTTGTTTTACCCATTCTGATGCAAGTTTATTAGACGATTGAGAGGTTATTTCACTACCAGTTTTCATATAAACATAATTTTTCTTATCTTCAATTTTGATATCCATACCAATTACAACGCACTGAGACCCAAATTCATTACTTAATTCAGTTATCAGCTTTGGATTTTCAATTGCCGGGGTATTTATAGAAATTTTATCTGCACCTAAATTTAGAATTTCTTCTGCATCTTCTAAAGTTTTAATACCACCTGCCACACAAAATGGTATATCAATAACATCAGCAACTTTACTTACCCATGATTTTTTAACAGTTGAATCAGATGTGCTTGCACCAATATCATAGAAAACTAACTCATCTGCACCATCATTTGAATATCTTTGAGCTAAATTAGTGATAGAGCCAACATATTCATGATTTCTAAACTGAATACCTTTCACAACCTCATCATCCCGAACATCCAGGCATGGAATGATTCTTTTAGTTAACATATACCAGTTCCTCTAATAAGATATTCTTCTCATATATAGCTTTGCCAACAATTGATTCATTGATACCAAGTTCTTTTAAAGTCTTGATATCACTGATTGATTTTATTCCACCCGAGGCAATTAGATTTAATGATTTAAAGTTATCGCAAATATATTTATAGGTATGAATACTAGGACCATTCATAGCACCATCCAATGATATATCTGTTGCTAAAATATTTTGAAAGTAACATTCTGAGGATAAGAAATCATATAAGTTTACCTCTGATACATTTTGCCAGCCATGAGTACAAATAAATGGATGATCATCGATAATTTTGAAGTCTAAGGCTAGAACGATTTGGCTTCGATCAAAATTTTTTACCAACCTTTCGTAGAAATTATCTTTAAAAAGAGCCGTCCCAATTATCACTCTTTCGATGCCAATATTTAATAATTCATCAATTTGATCAATAGTTCGTATTCCACCACCAAACTGAATTTTTATATTTTTGAGCTCTATGATCCTTTTAACAGAATTAATATTTTTTTGATTGCCGGTTTGCGCACCATCAAGATCAACAATATGAAGATAATTTAATCCATGATCAGAAAATTCAAGAGCTTGATTTACAGGGTTACGATTATATTCAGTTACATCATTGAAATTACCCTTCAGCAATCTTACACAATTACCATTTTTCAGATCAATGGCTGGAAATATTCTCATTATGATTGTAAGAAATTTTTTAAAAATTTAGATCCAGCCAAAGATGATTTCTCAGGATGAAACTGACAACCAATAAAATTTTTATATTTTATAGCTGCTGTGAAAGAGACGCCATATTGAGACTGGGCAATTGTAAATTGATTGATAGGATTGAAGTAACTATTTGCAAAATAATAATAATTATTAAATTCACTTAGACTATTATTAAAACTTACTTTATTCCAACCCATTTGCGGTACTTTTAAATGATCAAGGCTCTTGAACCTCTCAACTGATCCTGGAATTAAACCCAAACAATCTACTTTTCCTTCATCTGAAAATTCAAACAATATTTGCATTCCAATGCATATGCCAAGAACTGGTTGCGATAAACTTTTAATAGTTTGAATTAGATTAGTTTTCTTCAAAGATCTCATAACATTATAAGCAGATCCAACACCAGGTATAATTACATGAGTACTGTCACTAATGTCTTTAATTTCTCTAGTAATTATGGCTTTATAACCGATCTTATCTACAGCTCTTTGGACAGAGCCAAGGTTTGCTCCTCCAGAATTGATAATTGCTACTGTCACAAGACACCTTTAGTTGAGGAACTTGAATCTGATTCAATGACAATTGCGGATTTGAATGCTCGAGCAAATGTTTTGAAGGTTGCTTCTAATATATGATGTGAATTTTCGCCAGTTGTATTTATGTGGCAAGTAAGAGCCGCTGAATTAATAAGAGATACAAAAAAATGCTTGAACATTTCAGTAGGGAAGTCACCTACAAATTCTCTTAGTTTAGATGCTTTGAATTTAAGATATCTTCTTGTTGATAAATCAATGCTCACATTACATTGAACTTCATCCATTACCAGTGTCTCACTCGAAGCATATCTAGAAATTCCATTGCGCTGTCCCAGAGCAGATTTAATAGACTCTCCAAGAGTTATGGCTATATCTTCAATTGAGTGATGCTCATCTATCTCTAAATCTCCAATAGAGGTTAATTGAAGGTCAATGGAACTATGCTTAGCAAACTGTTCAAGCAAGTGATCAAGATATTTAATCCCAGTATTTATATTGTAATTTCCGCTACCATCAAGATTTAAGTTAATGTAGATACTGGTCTCATTTGTTTTTCTAATATCAACGGATGTTCTGCCTGGTCTCACTGACTCAAGAAATGTCTCTCTAATTTTTACAGCGTTGATATGAGCATCTAGTTTTTCGGCATTGGCTAATTCTATAACTGTATTTTTAAGATTATTAAATCCTTCTTGAGAGGCTGTTTGCACAGAAATATACTTTCCAAAATCATTAATACTTAGTCCAGAGTGTGTTTTAGCATTACCATTGGTTGGAAGTACATGATTTGTTCCAGAAGCATAATCACCAAATGATTCTGGGCTTAAAGGGCCACAGAATATAGATCCAGCATTATTAATATCTTTTAAATATAAAGAATAATCATCATCAAGTAATATTAAATGTTCAGGAGCACAATCATTAATTACAGCTACGCTGTCAACGAAAGACTTAGCTTTTATTAATAACAAATTTTTAATGCTATCTTTTAAAATGGATTGTCTCTTTAATAATTTTTGTTGATTTTGAATTTCTTTTTTAACTGCATTCAAAACATTTAACTTACAAGACATTATCAAAGCCTGTGAGTTAGGATCATGCTCTAACTGTGAGAGAGCATCTGAGGCTGCCAATTTAACTTTATTGATATCGTTTGTTATTACCAATACCTCGCTAGGTCCAGCTGGAAGATCTATTGAGATTCCCTCACTAGATATTAGTTGTTTGGCAGCATTGACGTATGCATTACCAGGACCAAAAATTTTATCTACTTTCGGAACTATCGTTGAGCCATATGCCATGGCAAAAATTGCCTGAGCTCCACCAACTTTATAAATATTTGTCACGCCATATTGCTTAGCTGCCCATAAAATTTCTGGTGCAACATCACCATTTTTTAATGGGGGAGTGCATATCGTGATATTTTTACAACCAGCAACAATTGCAGGAATTAATTGCATCAGTAATGATGATACAAGTGGAGCTGATCCACCTGGAACATATATACCAACCTTATCTATTGGTTTAAATTCCTTCCATATTTTAATTCCTTTAGTGGTCTCAATAGCCTTGAAGTTAGCTTTGTTTAGATCTGACTTACAAACGGTCTTGATATTATTTGCTGCCTGCAAAATAGCAATTTTAATGTTATCTGTTAATAAGCCCTCAGATTTTTTAATATCCTTTATTGATACTTTGAGTGTTTTGGGTGTTTTTAACCCTAGCTCATCATTAATTTGTTTAAATGCTTTAGTACCATTCTGCAGAATAATTTTTTTGTATCTTAAAATTGAGTTTTGAACTTTAGTTTCAATCTTAAAATTAGAAGTCGTGATAATTGCTTTGTTAGCTTTTGATCTGTTAATTAATTTCATTTAATTCAATATTTTTTCGACTGGCATAACCAGTATTGAAGAGGCACCATTTTTTTTTAGTTTTTCCATGGTCTCCCAAAATACCGGTTCACTACAAAGCGCATGTATTGCTACTTTGCTTTTTTCTTGGAGCGGAATAATTGTGGGTGAATCAGCGCCTGGAAGAAGTTTGCATATTTTATCTGCTGAGCTTAAATCTGCATTAAGCATTACATACTTACTTTCAGCTGCATTGATCACACCTTCAAATCGTCTAATTAAATTTAGAACATCTATTCGCTCAATATCATGAAATTTTGTTTTTGCTATAAGCACAGCTTGTGAATCCATTAAATGCTTAAATTCAATTAAGTTATTTGCCTCAAGAGTTGCACCTGAAGATATAAGATCGCAAATACAGTCTGCAATGCCTATATAAGGTGTTAGCTCTACCGAACCATTAATTTTTATGACGTTTGATTTAAGATTATTTTTAACAAGATACTTTTTTACCAAGCCAGGGTAGGAGGTTGCTATTGATTTATTTTTCAGAGATCTTAATTTTGAGGTAAGTGGTTTTGCAAATGATAGTCTGCATTTAGAAAAACCTAATGACAGTATTTCTTTGGCTACTATTTGCTTATTTGTTGCCGCTTGTTCAGCTAAAACATTTTGACCGACTATTCCTAAATCAGCAACACCTTTACTAACCAACGATGGTATATCATCATCTCTGACTAATAAAATATCTATATTGGTATTTGAGGATCTAGCTAATAGTTTTTCACCTGATGTAGTAAATTTAATTCCTGACTTTAGAAGCAAATCTTTACTATTATCAAATAGTCGACCCTTTTTTTGGATAGCAATTGTTATTTTTTGAGAGTTCATGAGTATTTTTTTAAAATGGATAAATAGCCAGCATTAGACTCTTTGAATAAAAATCTAGCTACACGTGTAACTGTTGCAGTTGATGTATTCAGCAAAGATGCAATTTCTCTATAAGTTAGTTCCCCTTTATATAATTCTTTTGCAACCTCCCAACGCTCTTCAAGAGCTTCAATCTCATTCGGTGTACATAAATCTCTCATGAAATTTACAATCTCTTTCTCTGATTTTAATTTTTTAATAGCTGTATATAAATTCATGACGTGCATACTACATGTTTTAGCATGTTAAAACAATAAGACAACCATAATAATTTATAATTAAATCAAATCATGTAAAATTTAAAAATTACATAAGGAGAAATTATGACAATTAATATTAATGACCAATTTCCATCAGTTACAGTTACTGTAATTGCTAACGGAGAGATTGGAACCAAAGAATCAGTTGACTTACTTAAAGATAAAAAATTTCTATTAGTTGGGGTTCCCGGTGCATTTACACCAACCTGTCATGGTTCACATTTGCCCGGATATGTAGAGAATCTATCAAAATTTAATAAAAAGGATCTAAATGTAATTTTTATTTCTGTTAACGATCCATTTGTTATTCAAGCATGGGCTGATGCATCAAATGCAAATGATATTATTATGATTGCTGATGGAAACTGCAATTTAACAAATGAACTTGGATTAAAAATGGACGGCTCAGCTTTTGGTCTTGGTGATAGATGCAAAAGATTTGCTATGTTAATTGAAGATGGCAAAGTTACTTCAATTGATATTGAGGAACCTGGAGCCTTAGAGGTATCATCTGCTCAATACCAACTTGCAAAAATATAAAAAAAAATATCTTTTTGTTGGTCTTGGTACCATGGGTTTTCCTATGGCTGGACATCTATCTAAAAATCCTAATGTAGATTTATACGTTTTCAACAGAACTCAATCAAAAACCAAGCTTTGGCTTACCAAATATAATGGTAAAGAGTATGTATTTGAGACCAATGATATAAAATTTGATGGGATTATCACATGTCTTAAAGATGATCATGCAATAACAAATAGTCTGCTTGATTCATCACTGATTTCCTCTCTTCAAGATAATAGCTTTATATTGGATCATTCAACAACTTCACTAGAATTGGTCAATCAATTTATAAAAAATGAAATCATTATTAAAAAAAATGTTGATTTTTATGATGCCCCAATTTCTGGAGGTGAGATAGCAGCAGTTAATGGAACCTTGTCAGTAATGATTGGTGGTTCAATTGATAATTTTTCAAAAATATCTACTTTCATAAGCGCATATACAAAATCAATTACTCATATTGGTGAGTCAGGCCATGGCCAAATAGCAAAAATGATGAATCAATTATCTATTGCAGGGACATTACAAGGTTTATCTGAGAGTATTGTTTTTGGCAAAAAATATGATGTTGACTTAGGTAAAGTGTTTGAAGCTATCTCCAATGGAGCAGCTCAGTCTTGGCAAATGGATAATAGATTTAAAACCATGGTATCAAATGAATATGATTTTGGCTTTGCTATTCGTTTAATGATTAAAGATTTGGGCATCATACTTTCTGAAGCTCAAAAACAAAAATTACAACTTAGCATAGGAAAACAGACGTTTGATGAATATAAAAAATTAGATTCTGAGGGCTATGGTAAGCTTGATACTTCAGCTTTGGTAAAGAAATTCCATGATTAAGAAATTCTATTTATATTTTTTATTTTTATCTATATTTTCTTACAATGTTTTTGCGTTAGATGGATATGTTAAGACTTCTTTTTCTTATGCTGATAAAGAATGGGATTTCCTACCTTCTATTCCACAATCATTCGATACAAGCTCAAATGATGCATTAGAGGTTTTTCTTTTGCGTAATAAATTTGGTCTATTAATTAATTCTACTGAGTTTGAACTAGACGTTCAGAGATCATCTGAACCTAAAAATGTAAATTTAACATCTACAAATAATAGTATTGAAATTTTTTATTTAATTGAGTCTGACCTAGCAATTTCACTAGGCTTAGAGCATCAAGAAGCTGACACGCAATATATTGAATGCTATGAATTTACTGGTTTAATAATTGGATCCTGCGATGGATATGATCTCAAAATTACAAATTCAAAACCCCAATTTGATCCTTTGGATGAAAACATACTAATGATTGATGGTAAGGCTCAAACAATTAAGATGTCATTAACTAAAGCTGTATCAAATATTCTTGCTGACGAAATTAAATTGACTGTTTCTATGACTGAACATGAGTTCAATTGGTTAACACCATTGAGTGAAATTAAATCTGGATTTCTATATAACCTTCAATTGGGAAATGGAACTTTAGGGTCTATTATTGAATCAACATTATCAAGATTGCCTCAATTGGATCCATGGGACTCCTATGTTGCAAATTTTAATATTAAAAAAGATTTTCAAATAAATAAACATAGTACAATTTTTTATGACACAAGTTTTCTCTATTACAGTCAAGATAATTATTCCTCTTTATCTACAAGTCTTCCAAATAACAATCTTATGATAAAGCTAGGAATAAAATATATTTATAACGATTTTGAGCTTTCATTGCATGGAACGATTTATAAAAATAATTTACTTGGATTTGAACAAATAGTTCTTAACCAACGCACTGAGCATTATTTCGATCAAAATTTCGGGCTAATTGGCATAGACCTAAAATACACTTTTTAAAAATACATATTTTTTACATTAATATCATTTTTCTTGATATATTAAGTAATGAGATTTTTATTCGTATTTAATTCAGAGGTAATAATGAAAAAATTCAACAACTACATCTATGCTATTTTTGCTACCACAGTTCTTATATCTTGTGGCGGCGGCGGCGGTGGTGGTAGTGGTGGTGATACTCCAACCATGACTTTATCCACAGATCTAACCCAAGTGATTGTTGGTCAAGTGGCTGTTATTTCCTGGTCATCCAATCAAACTGCTTGTTCTGCATCTGGTGCTTGGAGTGGTTCTAAAGCTGGATCAGGCTCAGAGTCTGTAACTATTAGTTCAGCTGGAGCTAATAACTTTTCTTTGAGCTGCGGCACAATTTCTAAACAAGTTACAGTTACTGGAAACCGCCTGAGCGCTGGTAATGTTGTTGATGGTTACTTATCTGGAGCCACTGTCTTTTATGATATGAATGATAATGCTGCTTTAGATAGTGATGAGAATTCTGAAACTTCAGGTTCGAGTGGTGAATTTAGCCTTGGTTATCAAAATAATGGAACTCTTGTTAGTATAGGTGGAACGGATGTTGATACCCAAACTTTGCTTGATGACCTTGTCCTTGCAGCTCCAAACGATGGTTATTTGGATGGCCCAGTAATTACTCCTTTAACTACACTAGCAGTTCTGATGGACTCCCCTGAGAATATTAATACAATTTTCGGCATTGATGCATCTATTAATATACTAAACACTGATCCTGTAGCCAAATTAAGTGATGGTGGCGTTTATAGTATTTTATACGAGAAAGGTAATCAAATTGCAGTTTTAGCACTTTCTATGACTAGTGTTGTTAATTATCAATCTACTGATAAAGTTGATACTAAGAATTCATTTTTAGCAATTGCAAATCAACTTGAGGATGCTTTTGCCACTGCATCAACTAAAATTGATATTGAGTCTCAATCATTCATTGAGAATGTTGTTAATCAAGTTGTAGAAGATGCAGCGTTGTCTATTAGTGATGTTAATAAAGCAAATACTGTACAAGCGCTTGTATCAACACTTCCAAGAATTCAAGTTAAGTCAGATAGCTCTGTTACAACTAGCATCATTAATTTTGCATTAAACACCCTTCAGACAGATATAGGTTATATTGGAGCTGGTGTTGCAGGCACTACCACTGCAAAATATACTGAAAACTCAATATCTAACTATATTGCAAGCACGGAATCTATATCAGTTAGCTCTCTAGACCCTGAGGTCCTATCGATTGATGATTCAGGAGTTACCGAAGAAGATACTGCTATTACATTAAATGTTTTGTTTAATGATAACCTCATTCCTGGTTTAGCTACTATAACAATAGCTTCAGCTCCCACTAAAGGATCTGTTTCAATTAGTGGTGACTCAGTTACATATACTCCCTCAGCTGATGAAAATGGCGATGATTCATTTACATATACTGTTACTGTTAATGGAGTTTCTTCTACTTCCACAGTTAGCATCTCTATCACCCCTGTAAATGATGCGCCTTCAATTTCAGCTCAAACCTCCGCAACTATTGTTGAAGGAAGTACAAGTGTTTCTGATGTAAAAATTTCGGATGTTGATGGTGATGAGGTAACGATAACACTTTCTGGTACAGACGCAGATAGTTTTGAGGTAATCGACGGTGTATTAACATTCAAATCAGCTCCTGATTTTTTTGTTAAGAATGCATATTCAGTGACTATTGTTGCAACCGATGGGACTTTGGAAACATCTGTAGATTTAACAATCAATGTAAGAAGACTTCAGGTTGAAGGATTTGATATTCCAGATGCAATTAAAGTAATTGAAACATTATAAGAAAGGATAAATTATGACTAAATTAAATAAACTAACTTACTTAACAGCTCTCTTAATAGTTCCTTGCTTTGTTGTAGCGCAAGAAAACTATGATACCGATACTTTTGAGAACTTTGTTGCTGACCAAGAAATTCAACAATCTCTCAATGATGCTCAGGAAACCTTGTGTCAGATTGCCAACATGGGTACTAAAGACCTTGCTAATGATGGAGCCTATAAGGCAACTCAAACTTTAACACTCTGTTCACAATCAACAGGTGGGTCAGGTTCATCTGATGGTACTGCTGCGACAGCAGCTGTTAGCGCACAATCTTCGACCACAGCATCTTCAGCTACATCTGGCGATAATGCAGTTGTTGCTGTTGCCATTGATGAGTTCACAATTGACAGTCAATTTCTTATAGATGGATCTCAGGAATCTAAGCTTTGGTTCGCTGATGAAACTCCTTTTGACGAACAAACTAATAGACAGCCTAAGTTGCTTACATACGTTAAGTTGAAACAGACAGATGGTGAGAGTGAAGAAAAAAGGTTTGGAGATTTTGTTGCTCAATGGCAATCATTTGCTAATGGTAACAGGCCAGAAGACTTTCCAGAGGACTCATGGGCTAGAAATGAGTGTAGCGATGAGAGAATTGCATCTGGTTGGAGTTGGTGTATTGATGGTACTAGTTTAGGTGAGGGGACTTTAATTGCTACAGGTAATGCGATTAAGTATAGAGCTCGAGGAAGTGGACCTGATGCTAACCTTGCTGCCGAATTTTTATCCAATGATGATGTTAAGGGTGTTTACACTAGACAGACTGGATGGTCTGATGAATCATTAATAGATCCTTCATGTGATGGTTCTGAAGACTGGTGGAATTGTCAGTCGCAGGAATTCAGAGATTCTCAGGTAAATGTAACTGGTCAGTTTACTTTTGGTCGGGATGCTGAAAATAAACTTTTTTGCTCCACCCTTGCTGGGTTGTTTTATGTTGACTGGCAACAGCCTAATGAAGATGGAACCTATCCTAAAACAACACCTGTTACCCTAAATGATGATGTAAGAGCTCGCTTAGCACGGAATGGATGGTCAACCACAGAAGCTTGTTATTCTGTAGATGCCACAACAACTATTAAAAATGTCTGGGATTATGGAGTCTATAATGATGATGGTACCCCATATACTCTAGAAAACCCTTCATTTCCTATCAAAGCAATCGTTGAAGTTACAGAGAACGCAGGAACTGAAAATGAAAGAATAGTTAAAAAAAGAATACATGGATATGCTTCATACTGGGGTGTTCATGTCGATGAAAGCTATCAAAATCTTGTAACCGATACTACTCCATTTAAAAGAGATGATTTAAGTAAAAATGATTTAAACGTAGACAATATTTATAACGTTAAACCAAGATCATATCGAATAGAAAGAACTGATAAGGTTTACTCTGCATTAAACGATCTCGATGGTCTTTCTCTACAATTTTATGTAGGTAATGATGAATGGTGGTCAGAAGAGTATAAAAGTCTTGGATTTCCTGCTCAAACTACTTTTAACAGCAGGATTGCCTTTGCAACCAATAAAGCAACATTAGTGGACTATGATAATGGCTCTGCTTCAAATGCCTTCAGTCACTCAATGTATGGATCGCACGATGGAGCTAGTACCTTTATAGCCAACCTTGAGGGTGGAAAAATTGATAAAACCAATTTATTGAAGCTGCTTGATAATGATGCGAATGATCCAGGCAAGGTAATGACCTTTAACGTTAAGCTTGGAGCCATACCAGGAACGGATTATAGCTATGAAAGAACAATCTCTCCTTACTTATGGTTATGCACGGGCTCATCTATCACAACCACCTCAGCTGCTGTGTATGGACCTGACCAATTCACTCTAGCCTCAGGTCAAGCATGTCTTCAGATAACAGGGGGAATGAAAGTTGAAGCTGATGGAACAACCATTACTCTAACTGCTGGTACAGGTACTAATAATGACGATACAGTCTATGCAACTTATTTTGATAGCACTGGACTTAATTTATCAATTCCTGGTAATTATCCATTTAACTTAAATGAGGTTTACGACATCAATGTTACTGCAGATGGTTTTGATGAGAATGAAATTTCTCTTGAATTTTATTTTGGCAGGTTGATTGAAAAATTTGCTGCATTAACAGAACAAGGTAACAGAGATGGAAGCAATAATGGTTTAATCTCTCAATCTCTTGAAGCATTTATAAACTCCTCAGATTCATTTACATTCTTAGCTCAAAGTCATGGGCTGGATCTATTTACTCATGACATGAAACGTTTTGATAAGATCAAAGGAACTTTTGAAATTGCTGATACGCCACCCATGGCAGTTTATGCAGATGATGTCTATGTCAATGAAACAGCTGGTACCGCAGATGTTATTTTCAAACTAACAAAAGCTGCAACATCAAACACAACCATTGATTACACGATTGCAGGCTCATCAACGGCATCAACTGATGATTATGATTTAGCTTCATCAGGCACAGTGACAATAGCTACTGGACAACAGCAAGCTACCTTAAGCGTAACAATTACTAATGACGCTGTTGCTGAAAGTCTCGATGATGAAATGTTAACTTTAACTTTATCCAACCCAGTTAATGCAAGTTTAGGAAGAACTTCGACAACCGTTCATATATTTGATGATGATATAAACAGAACAGCATATAACGAATATGTTGCTGTTTTTGATGCTGAATCAGCTACATTTGTAGTCGAAGAAGGTATCAAAAATGACGGTTATTGGCAGATAGTTGAGTTAGCAACTCCATTTCAATTTACTGTTAACGATTGGTTAACAAAAATGAAAAAAACTTATAATGAAGGTACTGAATGGGAACATACAGACATAAGAGATATTGGCGCTTGGTCATCCGATACTGAAACTTACTATAGAATATTCCCGTCTGCTATGCAGAATCCTACTAGTACTGAAAAAGGTGTAGGTGTACAGTCTGAAGTTAGAACAATTATTTCAGCTAGTGAATTACCAGATAATCTTTATTGTCTTGAGAGGTGTCCTTCAACATCACTTATCAAAGCTCATTACGATAATGCAATTTCACAAGTGAGTGGTGGCGGTAGTATAAGTGCTGCCTCACCTAATCCTCATATACCTGCTGCATCGCCTCAATTAACTGAAGCCATTACCATCACGCGTAAATACGATGAGGGTACTGAAAATGAGTGGGAAGAAGTTCAAACCTATGAAGCAGGTCATTATTTTCAAGGTCAAACACTTGCTAATATGGCTACATATACTAAAAATACAGACGGTCTAGTTGATCCCGATGGATCAAACCTAGCTCTTACCTCTGATTTTTCGGAGTTTACTAGACCTGGTGATGCGATTAGAGGCTCATACTTTACTACTGATTGGGGTAGGGATGAAACAAGTTGGGGTATCTGGACTGGCCAAATGGTTGATGCTGATAATTTAGCTAAATTAGAATGTGATAAAGAGCAAAATGGTGAATATCGAGACTTTAATGCAAGATATCCAAACTCAAATGACACAAGATATTGCCAATATAAATTATGGCAATCTGACTCAGAGGTAGATAGTTTTTATAATGTTAGCCTAGAAACAAACAAGAATTATGAAATCTTTGATGAGAGCGGGTCAAAAGTTGTCTTTGACCCTCGTCAAACATTTGATTTAGTGCTTCCTGATGATGCGACTAAATTTGGTGCTGATGCTGGTAAAAAATTCCGCCTAGATTTTCAAGGAAGTCATTTAGGAGGAATACCTGGTAATGTTATCAATAAAGAAACAGGTGAAAACTTAGGTGAATGGGTTCGTGAGTGGAAAGATGAGTATCGCTGGGTTCAAAGATTTGTTATCCCTGATGGCACTGTTCTAACATCAAGAACCTCAGATGTAACAGTTAAAGTTAAAGCTCTGAGGGGTGAAGAATGGCTGTTAAAACGTGATGATGCCATTGGTAGCATGCCTGATTTATTGGACTACTCATTAGACAAACTTGCCAAACAAGAAGACTTAGAGTTTGAAATTGGTCCCAGACCAATCTATTGGTGGGGCTGTGATAGTAACCAAAATGGTATAGCTAACGAATGGGAAGATTGGACTTATGATGAAGCGTCTGATACTTGGACAGAAGGGGCTCAGATAGATGTCTGTAATGACCGGGAAACTGGTGAACCAACATTATTTGATGAGAACGGTGATCCAATCTATTATCCATATCAACCGGAATATGCAACTGATGCTCAAAAGGCATACTTTATTTTGGAAAACTCATTCCCATCATGTGTTGAGCAGCTTGAATATCAAATTGCAGATTGGAGAGCAAGAAATAATGAAAGGCCAGATGATGACCCTGGTAAGCTGGGAGACTACACACAGGACGAAGGTTTCATGGAATGGTTCTCAAGAGAAGAGAGTAGGTGCCAGACCATTGGGCCAGTGCCAGATGAGAGCACTTTGATAAATGATGGCTTGCCAGCTGTTGTAGATGGAAAAGTTGTCTTCGATCCTACGCCTACATCATAGATCTTGTACAACATTCAAAGCCCGCTTCATGCGGGCTTTTTTTTGATTAAAAAATCTTTCTGTGTAATATTAAGACTTAAATAAATTATGGAGAAAATTATGAAATTTATAAAATTATTTTCGGGCTTTTTATTCTTATTTACACTAAATTTAAGCGCAGCCCCAGAAGGTGCGTTTACAACATTAATGGTCCAAGCCAAAGATGTTGATAAATATATTGAATATATGAAAAAAAATACTGCGCCCTTTAAAGCTATCGATTCAGATGTGGCTGGAGTATGTGTAACAAAATCTGGAAATCAATATCCTGGTGAAATGTTTGTATGGAATGCATTTCCAAGTGTAGAAAAAGCTTTTGCTGTTTCAGAGCTTTATGATCCAATGAATACTACACCAGCATTCGAAAAGCTTAGAAGTGTTAAATACTCAGCAACTTTTAAACCTGTAAAAGAATTTGAATTAAAGCCAGGCTATGAAAGATTATGGAGGCTTAAATTAAATGATTGGCGTGCTTTTGCAGATGAGATGACTGTTTTAGAAAAAGCTTTAAGTGAAGCTGGCCATGATATGAGACTAGGTGTATTTTATCCACTGGGAGGCGGAACAGAGGTGTTTCATCTAAGAGCAGTAACAGACAATGGTGCAGCTTCTGGAAAAATTGCAGATGAGTACTTTGACGGTGTTGCTTATGGCGAAATTTGGGACAATGCATTCGCTAAGTATGTTGACGAGATTGTCAGTGAGACAGTGGAGTCTTGCGAGATAATTTACGCCAAATAATTCTTTTAACAAATAAAAAGCCCGCATTATGCGGGCTTTTTTATGAATTATATAGCTTGTTAAGCTCTTTTAATCCAAGTCATAGCTAATTGAAAAAATACTATTACAAGATTTAAAGCAGTTGAAATTAATCCCCCAGGAATAAATCCTGACTCCACTCTTTCTATTAAATCAGCACCGCGTGATGATATTTCTGGTAAAGCACTCAAGCTCTCAGCAGCGCCACCAATAATTGCTCCGCCTATTTGAGCAGTGTTATAAAACATGATACCGACTAATAAGTAAAATATAGTTGCGGTAACTTTTCCCATTACAGGTGTCTCTGGATCTGCTGCTATAGCAGCTGCAAATCTAAATCCCAACCAAGACAGCAATACCATCGCAACCATAAACATTGCATTTGATATAAACCCCATATACATCAAAGTCCAAATTTCATACTCTGTATTCATAATTTTCTCCAGAATTTAACCTCTTAATTAAGGTATGTAATAATATTACATGAATATATGCTTAATGAGAATGTTTCTCATTTAGATTTATTTTTAGTATTTAGTGGGAGAAAAATCAATGATTGATACTAGACGGTCTATCAAGGCTTGTGCAGCTTATTATGGAAATGATGCTGATTCAATGGAATCATATTTAATAGAGGGTGAGAAAAAAGCCATAGAATTGGGAAATAGGGGTCCTATTCAATTTGATGATGATGGTAACTTGTGTAAAGAAATCCGTAAATCTTATTCTGAAAATGGATTTTATATATTTGAAAATGTTATTAATTCAGCTGAATTAAAAGATATTAAAAAGGATCTAGAAGCGTTAAGATTAAATTTTCCAACTGGACCTGAGAGTAATTTAGATGAAAATGGTAATCCAGCATTTAATGCAGATTCTAAATCTCTAACATTGGTATGGTCTAAACCATTAGGAGATCCTTTGGGTGGAACTGAATTAGCAAATGGAAGACATCAGGTTAAGTTATTTGAGCCAGAGGCACCTGAAGATGCCCCTTCAGCTGTCCCTGTAATCTTGTTAGGATCATTACAGTTCTCTGATGCTTGTTTAAGAACATATGCACATCCAGAATTATTAAAAGTTGCTGAATCAATAAATGGTGAAGATTTTGCTCCATTTAACGAAGCATTATTCATTAAAGAGCCCGGAGTAGGGGCTGCAGTATCATGGCACCAAGATGGGGTAACGCATTGGGATAGCCATGATTTTAATGAAGATATTCACGGGTTTAACTTTATGGTCCAAGTCTATGGAAGTACCGCTGTAAATGGAGTGTGGGTAATGCCGGGGACGCATAAAGATGGAAAAATAGATATTAAATCACTTGTAGCTCAATCAGGCAGCGAGCGTTTAGAAGGGGCTGTTCCTATAGTCTGTAATCCTGGGGATACTGTTATTTGTAATCGCCAGCTACTTCATGGCTCATTTCCAAATTGTGGCTTTGAAAAGAGGGTTACAGTTAATTTTGGTTTTCATAAGCGATCATCTGTTCTGGGTGTTAATGGTGGTGGTGTTCATAGCGAAGCTCAAGTATTTGATGAAGAGATTATAACTAGAAGATCAAAATCTATTGGTTATGCAATAGAAGCGCGTAAAGCTAAATACCAAGATGAAGAACCCTTTGTATATAAACCATTTCTTGATAATAGTATTTCTTATAAGTGGGATGAAAAAGCTAGAATTGATCTTAAAGACTATAATCTAGAAGACTTAAGTATTTAACATCATCTAAATATAGTTTTCTTTTCATAACATAATTGACTTTATTAATGGCAATTCAAAGCCATTTAAAAAGGAAAGAGTGGTACTTGATATAAACCTTTAATATTATATTACTTCGCATAATATATATTATGTTAAATTATATATTAATTTCTAGGCGGAATACCTTTTATACGCTGAAGAGTTATGTATGTAGCATTTCTTCTATGTTTACTAAGCTCTTGATAGCCTTCATCAGCCCACCAGTTATCTGCATCAAACTCTGATGGAAAGGAAAATATTATTACTCGATCAAACTGCTTTGGAGTGTCACCTTCGAGACAAACTGGCGAATCATCGAATGTAATGAACGTGCCGTTGTATTTTTTTAAAAATGGAAAGAATCCTTTTTCATATACTCTATATTCATCACGATCATTAATCGATAAATTGACCACCATATATACTGTTATATTATCTGACATTGTTATCTCCTTTGTGATTGTTGTTCACTAGAGTAACAAAATTATACACAGCTGCTGCACATGATTCAGGATTCTCAATAACATTAAAATGTGCTGAATCTGGTATCAAGTAAAATTTACTAAATCTTGCACCATCTTTTATTTTAATTTCTTTATATAGTCCTTTTGAGGTAATAAATTCATTTTTGATAGGCACTTCAGACTGATACGTGCCGTCCGGATATATATCTTCAATTTCATTTCTAAATAAATTATATTTTCCAAAATACGGCTGATCAGATATACGACATCCATTAGTGGCAAGTTTGAATTCATCCTCTCCTTGAAACTGCATGATCGGAAAATTGGTTTTCTTTAGATGTTTTCTGTTAATAACCTCATCAAACATACCGCCTTGCATAAGCGACTGTTGAAATTTGTAATAATATTTTTTATAAGAAATTTGTGATTTAAATTTTAAATGCGTGTATCTATCAAAAAGATGAGTACCCTTTTGCGCGTGTTTAGCTTTATTTAAAAAATTTTCAGATAATAGCTGCATTGGCCTATTCATAATCAAGACTGAAAATAATAAAAGTCTTAATTGAAAATATATAGACATTAATTTATGCGGAGGGCCAACTAAAATTTCTGGAGCTAATTTTGACCAATCAGCTTCAGCATAATCCCAAACTTGTGAAGCTCTAGAGTAAGAAATAACTTTTTCTGGATTATTGATACATAAGTTCTCCAATATTACCGCTCCTCTATCATGTCCAACAAGATGAGCTTGATCGAGTTTCATTTTATCCATTAGAGAATTTATTGTTTTAGATTGATTTTTATGACTAAATTTGGGATCAATTTTTCTATTTGAATAATTAATTTCTTTATGTGTTCTTAGGCTTTCACCGTTGGATTGAGCAAAATAATTTGAATATTCAATAGAATGATGTTGATCATAATACGGCATATTAAAAATTATAATTCTGAGAGATGGATCAATCTGATTGAGGCAGTCTGCAAACCAAGTCATTGACTCCATTGGATGTGTAGGAATCCCACCAATCATCACTAGCGTTTTATTTGGTGTGGCTTTTTCATCACCTAATTCAAAAACAAAATGCCTAGCTTCATCAAGTATTGCAAAATATTTTTTAAATTTTGTTTTATTGATTAGGGGTTTGCTAACAATTGACTCTCTTATTGTTATGCGAAGATGAAAATAAATATCAATAAAGATAAATACAAAATGAGTAAATAAACTTAATAGCCGATCAAGAGCATTATTTATCATTCTTAGGAAAACCCAAATCAACTTTACTCTCAGCAGGATCAGGCCAACGAGTGGTTAGAGATTTGGTCTTTGTATAAAAATCAATTGATGAGGGCCCAAATGCCTTTGTTTCAGAAAAACCACTATCTTTCCAGCCACCAAAACTATGAGCGTATGTCGGCAAAGGAATTGGAACATTTATCCCAACAGAACCAGCTTGAATTTCTTCGGACCATTTCTTCGCAACACCTCCATCACGAGTAAACAAAGCAGCACCATTTCCTAGTTGATGGCTATGGGTTATTTGCATGGCTTCGTCATAAGTTTTAGCCCTAACAAAACACAATACAGGTCCAAAAATTTCATTTTCATAAACTGACATTCCAGGCTTAACATTATCTATTAATGTAGGGCCAACAAAGCACCCTTCTAATGAATTAGACCTATGCCTACCATCTACTACCAATGACGCTCCATCTGGCTCAGCACTATCTATAAATGAATAAATTCTATCTTTATTTATTTGAGATATAACCGGGCCTAGCTGCGTCTTCTCATCATCAGTTACCCCCATAACCAAATCAGGCATTCTTGATTGAATCTTAGAAATTAACTCATCTGCTATATCACCAACAGCTACAACAACAGAAACAGCCATGCATCTTTGACCCGCCGCTCCAAAACTTGCAGAAACTGCAGCATCTGCTGACATGTCCAAGTCTGCATCAGGAAGGACTATCATATGATTTTTTCCACCGCCAAGGGCTTGAACTTTCGTATTATTCTCAACTCCAAGCATTTTTAAGCTCTTTGCAGCAGCTGTGCTTCCAATAAAAGCTAGCCCATCTACTTTTTCATGTCGAACTAAAAGCTCTACTATTTCTTTTTCACCATTAAGCACGTTGTAACAGCCATCTGGTAAGCCTGCTTCTTTCCATATATCAGCATATAGCCTGGATATTGAGGGAACTTTTTCGCTTGGCTTAGCAATATAAGTATTCCCAGTGACCAATGCCATGGCGCTATGCAATATAGGAATTAAGATTGGAAAATTAAAAGGGCCTACCCCAGCAATAACACCAATAGGAAACCTCAAGTCAGCTATATCGATTCCACCTGCAACATTTTGACTATAGTTGGATGGGTAAAAGTGCTGAACACCAGCAGCATGAGTTAATGCTTGAACTGCCCTATCAAACTCAGCCTCAGCATCTGGTCTAGTTTTACCAGCCTCAGTTATACATATTTCAATTATTTCGTTAGACTTATTAATAACACCTTGTCTAAATTTTAAAATTAACTCAGCTCTATAACTTAATCCAGTTTTTGACCAAGCTTTTGATGCTTCATATGATGATTCTACAGCCTTGTTAGCAACACCATTAGTTGCATATAAGACCTCTCCAATTTGAGTGCCGTAAGATGGATTATATATCTTTCCTGTCTTGTTCGATTCGGACGATGATTTTCCATTTATATAGCTATCAACTTTGTACATATAATTTCTCTTTGAATAAGTAGTGTTGTACTTAATTTATACTTTTAACTAATAATTGACTATCCTAACCAGTTGACTAAAATAAATCAATCCATAAACTTTTTAATATGAAAAATTATGATATAGCCATTGTTGGTTTTGGCCCTGTTGGAGCAGCGGCTGCGAATATGTTTGCTGAGAGTGGTTTTAACATCATAGTAGTAGAGCCAAAATATGATATTTGGGACATACCAAGGGCTGTACATTTTGACGGTCAAACTCAAAGAATATTCCAATCAATGGGAATTTTTGATCAAATTCAAGAAATTATAGACCCTATTTTAGGTGTAAATTTCATCAATAGAAATGGAAAAGAACTTTTAAGTGTAAGTTTTGAGAGCCACCCCAAACTTAATGGTTATTACGATGGAGTGATGTTTAACCAGCCTAAATTTGAAGAAATTTTAAGAAAGAATGCATCTAAATATAGCAATATTGAATTAAAACTTGGTTGGCAAGTTGATAAATTAGATTCCAATATAGATTCAAACCTCTTAGAGATCACCAACAAAGCAACAAACCAAACAGAATCATTAACATCCACATATGTGATTGCCGCTGATGGGGCAGATAGTTTTGTACGCAAGAACTTAAATATAAAAATGCATGACTATAAATGTGATCAGGATTGGGTTGTTGTTGATTACTTGTTAGATAAAAAATATAAAGTTTTAGATAAATCAAGATATCAAATTTGTGATTATAAAAGGCCAACCACCCTTCTCCCCATAACAAACAATCATATTAGATGGGAGTTTAAGATTAATCCCGAAGACGATCTTGAACAACTTGAAAGCGAAAAAAATATAAGGTCCTTTATGGAACCTCATATTTGGAGATTAAACCCTGATATTGATATTAATAGCGGCACTTTAATTCGATCCAGCAAATACTCATTTCATGGGCTGCTAGTTGATGAGTTTAAAATTAATAACTGCTTTTTAATTGGTGATTCTGCACACCAGACACCTCCTTTTCTTGGTCAAGGCCTATGTCAAGGAATCAAGGACTCATATAACTTATGCTGGAAACTAAAAGGTGTAAATGATGGAATATATAACAAAAAAATTCTTGATACATTTTCTATAGAGAGGAGAGAAATTAATGATTTCATGATTCGCACTGCCATAAAACAAGGTAATGTAATTGGAACTCAAAACATGGTGAAGGCATTTATGAGGGATACTTTTTTTTCAATTGCAAAAATTTTTCCGAAAGCATTGTCAGCATTAAAATTCCAATATAGCTGGAAATTAAATGATGGTTTGATTGATAAAGATTTATTTCCAAATGGTGCAAATGGAGTGATTATTCCTCAGCCTGACATTAATATTAGAGTTGACAACAAGCAATTTGATCAATACCTAGGTGAATCATTCTCACTAATAATTTTGAACGAAGATGAGACTTTAATTGATGACATATCCAACATTGAATTCATGGATATATTTAAAAATAATATCCATATTTTTAATAGTAAGCACCCCTTTTTAAAAGATGGTAGGTTGGCTAAATGGTCTTGTGAAAATTCCATATCTGCAGCAATCATTAGGCCGGATAAGCACATATATGGTTGTTGTGATGGAGTAGATATCATTAAAAAAATCGAAAAACTTGTTAAAAATCTTCATAATGAAGTAAACGCCTAGATAAAGATTATGGATAAAAACACTTATAAAGGACGAAAAAACGTTGAGAAACAGTTAATAAATTCAGCGGCTATATTAGTAGGGTCCATTGGGCCGAATCAGCTTTCAATAAGAGATATTGCTGATCATGCAGGCGTTAATCATGCTCAAATACATCATTACTTTGGTGGTAAACAAGGACTTTTAGAGGCCACATATAAACAATTAGCATTTGAGCATATGGAACAGCTAGAAAGACGCAACGTAAATCCTGATAATCTCGGAAAAGAGCCATTATCTGATATAACTGATAACTATTTTAGAGCAATTATAAGAGCTGTTCTTGATAAAAAAATGGATCTGGTCAGAATTCAGGTAGACGCAGGTTACTCCATGTCTAGAAAAACTCTTGCTGAATTAACAAAACTATCAGGGCTAAAGAAACCAACTGCTGAAATAAAAGCTGCTGTAGCTTTGGTTATGGCTTTGGAGTTTGGTTATGCATCAATGAAAGATTATATAAAAGAAGTTTTAAAGATATCTGATAAAGATCTACCTGTTTTTATGAATTTATTTTATGAGGCTAGAGAGCTAGGATTAAAGAAAATTCTTAAGAAATGAAAGTATTAATATTTTTAATATTGTTTGTAAGTGCAAGCATCTACTCCAAGCCAAATGTAATTATCATACTCACTGATGATTTGGGCTGGGGCGATGTCTCATACCATGGAGGACATATTCCAACTCCAAATATAGATGCATTAGCTAAAAACGGTGTTGAACTCAATAGGTTTTACGCAAGTCCTGTCTGCAGCCCAACAAGAGCATCATTGTTAACAGGTCTACATATTTTTAATCATGGCATTATTAGACCCTTGGCAAATCCAACTGCAGAGCAATATGGGCTCCCGGTTGATTTAAAGATAATGCCGCAGTTTTTTAAAGAAGCAGGCTATCAAACAGCCCTATCAGGTAAATGGCACTTAGGAATGCATTTGGAAGAATATTGGCCTACAAATAGAGGTTTTGATCAAAGTTATGGTCACATGCTCGGTGGGATAGGATATTTTGATCATGTGCATTCATCAAGATTAGATTGGCATAGAAACGAAGAGCCCCTCTTTGAAGATGGATATTCAACAGAGCTTATAGCAAATGAAGCAGTTAGAATTATTGAAACTAAAGATCCAAATCGTCCTCTCTTTCTTTATGTTGCTTTTAATGCACCCCACACCCCAATTCAGGCTCCTGATAAAAATATAGAATTATTTAGCTATATTGAAGATCCGCTTGATAGAGCATATGCAGCAAATGTTAATGCTCTAGATGCTGAGATTGGAAAAATAATTTATGCAATTGAAGATCAAGGAATCTTAGAGGAAACAATAATAGTTTTTTTCAGTGATAATGGTCCTGTATTTGATATAAATCCTATCATTGCTGTATTAGCACCCGGCTTAGTGGAGGCCAGAGGAAGCACAGCCGGTCTTCCTGGAAGTAAAACTTCTGCTCGCGAAGGAGGTATAAGAGTTCCTGCTAGCATCATGTGGAAAGGAGTTTTGGATAACTCAAAAAGCGATCAATATATATTTGTTCAGGATTTACTCCCAACCCTCTTATCAGCAGCAGAAATAGAAGTTAGCGATCTAAAAGTCTTCGATGGTACTGATAAATGGCAAAATTTAGTCACTGGCGCTCTTCAAGCTCCAAATAATGATTTTGTTGGAGCAAAAATAGTATTTGATGAACGGGCTTTATTTAACGATGAATGGAAGTTACATTTTCGTAAGCCGGTAATGCTTGATGTTGAAGGTACTTATTCGTTATTCAATGTAAATGATGATCCATTTGAATCAAAGGATTTATCTAAGATTGAAGTAGAGGTTTTTAACTCAATGAAAGCAACTATGATTGGTATGAAACAAAGAGAGGTAATTCCACTAATTGATCCAGCTCATTTTTATAATTATGGAGACACTGAAGGAGGTGCTGTAATTGGATCACCATGGCTTGAAATGGACTATGAAATAAGTGAACACCCTTCTCCAACTAAAGGTTTTTTAATAATGGTTTGGGTTATGATTCAAGCTTTTAAATATTATTGGATTGGATTTATTCTATTACTAACTGGTGTAATATTTACGATTAGGAAGCTTAGAGCCTCTAAATAATCTTACAAACTTCATCAAAATCTAATCTAGGCAACCTCTGAAATATCTTAGTAGAGTCACCATAACCAATACAGCATAAAAAATTAGATTTTATATTTGAATCAGAAAAAAACGTCTCGTCGACTAATTGATTGTTGAACCCAGACATAGGTCCGCAATCTAGTCCCAGAGCTCTAGCAACCATTATTAAATAAGCTCCCTGCAAGCTACTATTTCTAAAAGCAGTTGAAACATTCATTTCATCATTTCCTTTATACATAGGAGCAACATCCATATGAGGAAATAATTTTGTCATATGATCTGAAAAATCAAGATCATAACCAATAATTGCAACAACTGGTGCGGTCATGACCTTAGAAATATTATTAGGCAGTAAAGCAGGCTCAAACTTAGCTTTTTCAGCTTCAGATTTTACAAATACAAATCGGGCTGGAGAACAATTTGTACTTGTAGGGCCCATTTTAGTGAGATCATATAAAGAACGAATCATGGCATCACTAACATCTTTATCTTGCCATCCATTCATACTTCTTGCTTCACCAAATACAAGGTTCAAAGCTTCTTCATCCAGAGGATTAGTTCGCTCTTTTAAATCTTTAAATTTTTCTTGTGCAGCAGTAACTATTTGTTTTTGCTCTTCTGTTAAATCATCTAGCATTATTTATTCTCCTCAGGATTCATAGGTATTTCACCTTTCTCAACCATCGCCACAACTTGATCAAGCCTTGGATTTTTTCTTACTTCTTCAAGTTGATCATTAGGCACTGATACACCAAATGATGATGGAGCAAAAGGTCCATACTGAGCCATGATTGTATCTCTAAATGGTGTTTTTTCAGGAGGGTGAGAGGAATCTAAGAAATCACCATCTGTCCAATGTTCATGTGTAAAACCATAAGAGTCTCTCCAATAGTCATACATTTGACTTCCTAATAGATGCCTACCAATTCCCCACTCATGAGGATATTTATCCACCGATTTTAAATGATGATGACCAGCCATTAAATCGTCCACTGATCCAGATACTTCATAGCCTGCGTGGCCATATGGAGCAAAGTCTCCTTCTCCAGGAAATTGAACATTATTTAGTATGTGATGATCAGCAGGTGTATCCCCTGTATCTGCTCGCATAAAAGCACCCATATGATCTGAGCCATCAGGACCCATAATGTAATTTGTTACAAGCAAGCCAAGATTTTCTGAATACCACCTTATTGACTCTTTTGCGTCTTTACAATTTATAGCAGTATGACCAACTCTCTTAACAGATGTTCTTAAGTTATAGACCCACTTATCATCTTCCAGTTGCCACTCGTCTGAGGCTTGACCTATTCTCTGCAGCTCATTCACACGATCTCCTGCATTAGGAGAATTTGATTTTATCCTCTCTGTGCTGTTACCAGTATTTAGCTTTGGCGATGTTTTGATTTCAGGCTTCATTTCATTCATTCCATAATAAATTTCTATTTCTAAGCCCTCTGGATCAATTAATGTTACTTTTTTTCCTCCACCTGGTTCCTCATTATCAACGATTTCAACATTAAGATTACTTGATAGCTTTTGAAGATCTTCAAAAGCGTTCACTTTATATGCCATTCCGATGCACCTATTTTGATCTCCCTTTGATGCAACATATATGTATGGGTTTGAGCCAGAGCCCTTAAAAAAAATTGAATTATCTGTCTCATGCGCTAGCTGACAACCAAAATGATTCATGAACTCTTTTTGCTTGTCTAAGTCAACTAATTCGAAACGTGTAAAAATTAAATCAGTAATTTTACATATTGGTTGTGACATTTTCTTTCTCCTTTAAAAGTCTGTTTAATTCTTCCCATAACAGATTGTTATATGTGTTTGCGCCATCACCATAGAGCTTATTTATCTCCGGTTCCCACTCTCCGGTAACATAATCTAGGATACCTTCTTGATAACTATTTCTATTAGAAATAGTCTCCCAGTATTTTTTAAGATATGGAAGTTTGTTACTTTCAAAAACACTGCCAAATCTCATTTCTTGAACTCTATGAAGAAGTGACGTCATACAGCAATCAATTGCTGTATATTTATCACCCATCATAAATTCTCCTTGATGACTTAGCACTGATTCAATAGTAACAAGGTGTTTGGCTAACATCAGTGTCATCTTTTTATTTAAACTCTTTGGCGGTTTACCCAAAATACGTAACAAGATAAAGATAGGAACTCTTTTTTTAATGGAGTGCTTGGTTGAATAATCCCAAATAACACTAAATATGGATCTTTTACATAGCATCTTCACTAGTAATGGAGCAGAAATTCCTCCAGCAGTAGTTCCTAGTGTATCTCCAAGCTCTTTGCTCTCGTCTAATGTTACAAAATTCAATAAGTCATCAAAAGCATCATTATTAAGACTGCTAGGAAATAATTCTTCTCCTTGATCAGGATATTTAACATCTATGTGCCTCATTATATTTACGCTGTCAGGGATTGGCAGCTCATCATCTACAAGTGTTGGTACCAGATTTTTAGGATTTAATTTTTTATATTCTTTGGTTAGATGGTCTCCCCTTGATTCTAAATAAATTAAATTATATTTAAAAGCTAAGTTTTTTTCAGACAAAGCTACCCTTGCCATATTTGAGGCAACAGACTCTCCATATCCATATAATTCTAAGCTCATTTGAATTTAAATTTTATTTTTGTCTTAAAAGTAAAACATAATTTAAAGTTTTATCCAACTGGATAGCAAAAATTGAATAATGTTTTAATTTTTAACCATTTGGTTATTGTTTTTTTCTATCCAAGTGGTTAGAATTAAAAATAATTCATTTTCCGGGGGAAAAAATGGTTAAATCCTATAAAAATATTTACTTATCAACATTACTATTTACTGCGGTAATTTCATTCACTCAAAACACTTTTGCTCAATCATCTGATGATTCAAGATTAGAAGAAGTGGTTGTTACTGCTCAGAAAAAAGAACAAGGGCTAGCCGAGGTGCCTATTTCAATCTCAGTAATGTCAGGCGAACGAATGTCTCAGCTGGGTGTTACAACACTTGAAGGCTTATCAACACATGTACCGGGACTAGTTATTAATAAAGGTGCTGGTGAGATGAACATTTACATGAGAGGTGTAGGCTCTGGAGCAAACAAAGGCTTCTCACAATCAATTACTCAATTTATTGATGGAATGCCCATCATAAGAGGTCAGCAATACCTTACTCCTTTGCTTGATGTTGAAAGAGTTGAGGTATTAAAAGGCGCTCAAGGTGTTTTATTTGGTAAGAATACTATTGGCGGTGTGATAAATGTTGTTAGCAAGTCTCCTATCATTGGTGGGGATACAGATGGAAACTGGTCAATGGAATATGTTCCAGAGTGGAGTACTAAAAAATTACAAGGGGCGATGAATATTCCCGTTAATGATACTTTTGCTATGAGATTGGCTGCGTCAATCGAAGATTCGGATGGATGGGTAACCAATGAGTTTCTTAATAAAGATGAGCCCTCGAATGAGGCCAAAGCTTTGAGAGCAACACTGTTATGGGATCTTGGAGAGACAGAAATCGATTTAAAATTATCAACAGCTACAAGTGAGAAAAGTGGTCAAGAAACAGGTATATCTGTTTATAGAACAGTTGGGCCATTAGGTTTAATGGCACAAAATGGTTATACAGCTGCATTTCTAGCAGTAAATATTCTTAATAAACATTACTCTGATATGGTAACTGGAGTTCCTGGAAGTACATATGTCAACAATGGTCAAGGAGAAAATCCTACAGGTGGTGAAGTTAATTCAGATAGTGCAATCTTAAATATTACTTCTTCTTGGGGTGATCATGAGATTAAGTCTACAACTACATATTCAACTTATGATTATACTTGGGGGCTTGATGCTGATTTTGGTCCAATGGATTTTCTTTCAACTGACAGTAATCATGATTTCTCATCTCTCACTCAAGAATTTGTTATTACCTCTCCTACCAGCGACAAATTTGAATACATAGCTGGTTTCTACTATGACGATATTGAGTATTGGTCACAAAATAATGGAACTCTTCAAACCGATTTTGGAGGCAAGTTTGGTCAAACATTCCCTGCGCCAGATTTATTTGCCTTTCAAACCGGTGGAAGGTTTAGCGCTCAAACAGCGGCAACTCACACTCTTTTTGACCAACAATCAACTAGCAAATCAATTTTTGCTGAAGGTACTTGGTATCTAAATGATAGGCTAACAATGATAGCTGGGGTTCGCAAATCTGAAGATGATAAAGATTTGAAAGGATCTCAAGTGATGAGTTCTAATGTTACCGGTGGTGTAAGTATCAATACGCCAACAATGAATCCTGTTATTTTGGGCGTTGTAAAAGTGTTACTTGATAGATCTCCGTATAACTTTCCTTTACAAAAAAGATCAGAGAGTCATACCACCCCATCTGTAAAATTTATATATGAAGCGACAGATTCAACTAGATTGTATCTAAGTTATGCAGAAGGTTATAAAGCTGGCGGCTTTGATGGATCAGAAAATGCACCTCAAACAAATGCAACTACTCCTGCGCCTACATTCGAGTTCAGGCCAGAAGAAGCCTCTACTATTGAGTTGGGAGCTAAGATTAATATTCCCGAAAATTCATTCAGAGCAAATATTGCATATTTCTCTACAGACTATGAAGATTTACAAGTTTCAGCTTGGAATGGATCAGCATTCGTTGTTTCCAATGCAGCTCAAGCTGAGATTGATGGGCTAGAAATGGACATGACTTGGGCGCCAACTGATAGCTTCCTGGTCGGCGGCTCAGTTACATCATTAGACTTTGCATACAGCTCATTTGATACAGGAGCATGTACTGCTGATCAAGAATTTGCAAATAGATTGGCAACTGGAAGTAGAAGCTGTACCCAAGACCAGACAGGTCAAACTGGTAACTATGCACCAGAATTGTCTGCAAATATATTCATGAATTACTTCCAAGCATTAAGCAATGATAAGCAAATGGTTCTTTCACTCAATGCAAACTATCAAGATGAATTTGGTTCTGCTGGTGACAACGATCCACTTGGAATTCATGAATCTGCAACAAAGATTGATGCAAGTGCAACAATGGTCATGGCTAATGGTCTAGAAATCTCATTGTTTGGTAGAAACATTACTGATGAGCAAGTAGGCACACAAAGTATCGATTTACCATTGGTGAACGGCTCTCATTTCATGCTTTGGGAGAGAGGTAAAGAAATTGGACTTAGCTTAAAAGCTAATTTTTAATATAAATTTTTTGACTTAATAATTACTTCCCCTTTTAATTATTAAGCACTTCTAAGGGCATTATGTTTTATTTAGTTATTCATTTTGCCCTTTTTCTAGATGGAGTTATGAAATGGGTTTTAAATTAGGAAACATATATGGAAAAGCGGCATTAGTAAAAAATGATGCCTTTTATAATCTTTCAGAAATATCTAATGGGGATGTATCTGATAACCCATCAGAAGTAGTTAGCAACTTATATGCTATTGCTAAACTTTATTCTGATATAGATGAATTTGCTCCATCTGGAAAATTAGATAATGCAGTTATGGGCCCACCGATAACTGGTTCAAGAAATTGTTTTGCTGTTGGATTAAATTATAGAAATCATGCAGAGGAATCTGGAATGGAAATACCACCCTTCCCTATGATCTTTACCAAACATACATCATGTATAAATGGACCATTTGATGATATTGAAATGAGAAGTGATATTGTTGATTATGAGGCTGAGTTAGTTGTCATAATTGGAAAGCAAGGTAAAAATATTACTAATGATGAGGCTTGGAATCATGTTGCTGGTTTAACAGTTGGCCAAGATATATCCGATAGATCTGTTCAGTTTCATGCAACACCGCCTCAGTTTAATCTTGGAAAATCATTTGATACCTTTGGACCGATCGGACCTATCTTGGTCTCACCAGATGAATTTGAAGATAAAAACTCATTAGATCTTGAGTGTTCTGTTAATGGTGAATTGAGACAAAAAGATAATACAAATGATTTAATTTTTGATATTCCATATATTATTTCCTACATATCTGAGTTTATTACCCTAGAACCTGGTGATTTAATATTTACAGGCACTCCAGCTGGTGTTGGCGCAACTCAAGGTAAACTTCTCAAAGATGGCGATATTCTTTCAACGACTATTGAGGGTATTGGAAGGATGGAAAATAAATGTGTAAGAATCTCAGATCATAGCAATGCATCATTCATCCCTGAATTTGTAAAAGGAAAGATGCCAAACAATGATCAAGATTAGTTTTGAGTAAATATTTAACCTCAATTGCACTTATAGCTGCTGGCTTAGGGCCACTGCTTATAGATATAGGCACCACACATTTATTAAATCCGGACTGGGATGCACATGCAAGAGTTCACGAAGTATGGCGACTATCTACCAATTCTCTAATTACAATGTTAGGTCTATATCTATTATGGATTAAGCAAAGAGAGTTTCTAGCAGCTCTTTTAAGCTCATGTCTTTTAATTGGTTTTTGGATATCTGTATTTTTAATGCCATTTTATGGCGGACTTCCTGTTGGCAATGGCATTGATGAGTTGGCGCCATTAGGCATCCCATTGAATATATTTTCATTTGGTGTAGTTATATTAATCCAAATTTTAGGTTTCATTTTATTAAAAAGTGATCACAAGAGTATTTAGCTTTGCTTAAGCATTTATTAACTTAAACTTCTATTATTTAGTGTAAAATACTCGAATATGGCAAAAGAAGACAACCTAGAATTTGAAGGAGAAGTTATTGAAACTCTCCCTAATACTACCTTTAAAGTAAAATTAGAGAACGATCATATAATCGAAGCCCACATTTCTGGCAAAATGCGTAAACATTACATCAGGATCTTAACTGGCGATAAAGTTAAAGTTGAGATGACCCCATACGATCTAACAAAAGGAAGAATTACTTTTAGAGGCCGTTAGGCTTTAGATTTAACTGTTTTCTTTTTAGCGCTGAATTTTACTTCATTTGCAACCAAATCAACTTTGATCTGGCCACCCTTGCTGAGCTCACCAAATAATACCTTATCAACAAGAGGTTTCTTAATTTTGTTGGTAATAAATCTTTCCATAGGCCTTGCACCCATTTCTTTGTTATAGCCATTTTCAGCGATCCAGTTTAAAACCTTTTTAGAATAAATTAACTCTACATTTCTCGCATCAAGCTGCGCTTGGAGCTTGGTAAGAAATTTATCTACTATTGATAGAATGACTTTCATTGGTAGATAGTTAAACTGAATAATTTCATCTAACCTATTCCTAAATTCAGGAGAAAATAGTTTCTTTAGAGATAACAATGCATCAGATTCATTGGATTGATCGCTGAAACCAATGCTTTTCTTTTCTAACAAATCAGCACCTGCATTAGTTGTCATGACTACAATGACATTCCTAAAGTCCGCTTTGCGCCCATTATTATCTGTTAAGACCCCGGAATCCATGATTTGTAGAAGCAAATTAAAGATATCTGGATGAGCCTTTTCTATTTCATCAAGCAGGAGTACACAATGCGGGTTTTGTACGACGGCCTCAGTTAATAGGCCGCCTTGATCAAATCCAACATAGCCAGGAGGCGCCCCAATCAGTCTCGAGACTGTGTGCCTTTCCATGTACTCCGACATATCAAATCTCACAAGCTCGATACCCATCATGTTTGCCAATTGGGTTGTAATTTCTGTCTTACCTACTCCAGTTGGTCCAGCGAATAAAAACGATCCAATCGTTTTATTGTCATCTCTGAGCCCTGCTCTAGATAATTTGATAGCGTTAACCAGACTCTTAATAGCAGTGTCTTGACCAAAAATAACAGTTTTAAGATCGGATTCTAGTTTTTGGAGATTAATTGACTCTTGGCTAGATATAGTTTGTTCAGGAATTTTAGATATTTTTGAAATAGTTTTTTCAATATCTATCTGTTTTACGGTTATTTTTTTTGAATTTTTCCTTGAAATATTTAACAAAGCACCTGTTTCATCTATCAAATCAATTGCCTTATCAGGTAAAAATCTATCGTTTAGAAAGCGCTTAGATAAGGTAACAGCTGAATTTATAGATTCACCAGAATATTTCACATTGTGATGATCTTCATAATTCGTCTTAAGACCATCTAGTATTTGAATACATTCATCTACAGATGGTTCTAATACATCAATTTTTTGAAACCTTCTAGAAAGAGCCTGATTTTGATTAAAAACACCTCTATATTCTTGAAATGTTGTGGATCCAATACACCTCAGTTTGCCTTTACCTAAAGCTGGTTTTAATAAGTTGGATACGTCCAAACTACCTCCAGAAGCTGATCCGGCACCAATAATTGTATGTATTTCATCGATAAATAGTATTGGGTTGTTTTGATCATCAAGGAATTTTAGTACTGACTTTAGTCTCTTTTCAAAATCTCCTCTATATTTTGTACCAGCAATCAAAGCCCCTATATCCAAAGAATAGAGTTTTGATTCATGTAAAAAATCAGGGGTATCTTTAGAGTTAATTAGATGGGCAAGTCCTTCTGCAATAGCTGTCTTCCCTACTCCAGACTCACCAACAAGCAGGGGATTATTTTTAGTTCGCCTAGCTAGAATTTGTATAATTCTTTCAACCTCATCTTTGCGCCCTACCAACTGATCGACTTTGTTAGATTCTGCTAGATGGTTTAAATCAATTAAAAACTCTAACTCATTACTAGTTGAAACTGTATCGTTATCGCTCCCTTCAACTGAGGAATCAGAATCAGCCTCAGTTTGAGAGGTCTCAGGTTTGCCATGAGAAATATAAGAAACAATATCGAGTCTTCCAATACCTTGTTTTGAGAGCAAAAAAACAGAGTGTGATTCTTTTTCAGAAAAGATAGCTACTAGTAAATTGATAGGCTTTACAACACCTTTACCTGATGATTGAACGTGAAAAACAGCCCTTTGAAGTACTCTTTGAAATCCCAGTGTTGGTTGCACCGGTTTTTTAGCATCAACCTTATTAGGGGTATTATCCCTCACATGCTCTTCAAGATTTTCTCTCAAAGTAGCAATATTTACCTCATTTGTTTCAAGGGCCTGTCTAACTTCAAAATCTGAAAGGAGCATTAAAAGCAAATGCTCAATAGTCAGATATTCGAGATTTTGATCTTGGGCTTGATCAAATAAATTTGCTATTGATTGTTCTAATTCTTTGCTAAACATTAATCTGTTAAAGGTTCAATTTCACTTATCAAGGGATGCTCATGGGCTTTTGCCATCTCATTTATTTCATGAGATTTCATTTCAGCTATCTCTTTAGGAAATATACCACAGACGCCCTTTCCTTTTGTATGAACTGCCAACATTATTTGAGTTGACCTTTCGTGCTCATAGCCAAATATTGATTGAAGAATATAAACCACAAATTCCATTGGGGTAAAATCATCATTCAGAAGGACGACTTGATACATTGGAGGTTCTTTGATATCCGGTTTATTCTCTAGAACAACTGTACCGGTATCGCCTAAACCATTGGAGCCATTTGATGATTCTGAAGACATATAAATCCTCACATTCTTTTAATCATTTCCTTGGCAAAGCCAGAACAAGAAACTAGATTAGCTCCGTCCATTAATCTTTCAAAGTCGTATGTAACCATCTTATCTGAAATCGCTGCTTCCATTGAAGAAATAATTAGATCTGCAGCTTCCACCCAACCCATATGCCTCAACATCATTTCTGCTGATAAAATCAAAGACCCTGGATTCACCTTATCCTGGCCTGCATATTTAGGTGCGGTTCCGTGCGTAGCTTCAAACAGTGCCAAATCATCACTAATATTTGCTCCTGGTGCAATTCCTATACCACCAACACATGCTGCTAAAGCATCAGATACGTAGTCACCATTAAGGTTCATAGTAGCGATCACATCATATTCTTTTGGTCTTGTAAGAATTTGTTGAAGAAATGCATCACAAATAACATCTTTAACAATTATATTTTTTCCATTATTTGGGTTTTTGATAGTTACCCAAGGGCCTCCATCGAGTAGCTCGCCGCCATAAGAGTTTACACTTAATTCATATCCCCAATCTCTAAAAGCGCCTTCGGTAAACTTCATAATATTACCTTTGTGCACGAGAGTGACAGAGGAACGATCATTCTTGATCGCATAGTCTAGAGCCTGCTTAACGAGTCTTTCGGTGCCTTGTTTAGAAATGGGTTTAACGCCTAAACCAACATCTGATGGAAACCGGATTTGTGTTACACCAAATTGCTCTTGAAGAACTTTAACCATAGCATCAGATTCTGGCGAACCAGCCTCAAACTCTACACCAGCATAAATATCTTCAGAATTTTCCCTAAAGATGACCATATCTACATGCGAGGGATTCTTGACTGGGCTAGGTACTCCCGCAAAATAACGTATAGGTCTCAAGCAAACATACAAATCAAGGATTTGACGAAGAGAGACGTTTAAAGATCTGATACCTCCACCAACTGGGGTTGTTAATGGCCCTTTTATACTAACAATGTATTCTTTTAAAGCTTCAATGGTTTCATCAGGAAGCCATGTATCAGGGTCATAAACTTTAGTAGATTTTTCACCACAGTAAACTTCCATCCATGAAATTTTCTTTGAGCCACCATATGCATGTTCAACCGCACTATCAACGACATCTATCATTGCAGGCGTGATATCGATCCCGATTCCATCGCCCTCTATATATGGGATAATGGGATTATCAGGAACATTAAGGGATCCATTTTCTAAAGTAATTTTTGAACCTTCTTCTGGAATTTTAATATGTTTATAACCCATGATTTTCCCTCTCGAACGAATATGTATAATAAAAAATTTGTTGAATTATACTCTAAAAAAACCTTTAAAATTAGGCTTTAAATGTAAATTATGTCAAATATCAATAAAACCGTTGTAGTTGGTATGTCAGGAGGAGTTGATTCTTCTGTAGCAGCTTATCTTCTCCAAAAACAGGGATATAAAGTTCAAGGTCTTTTCATGCAAAATTGGCAGAATGAGCCAGGTGAAGTGTGTACATCTGAAATAGATTTTAATGATGCGTCAAAAGTTTGTGATCAATTGAATATACCTTTGCATAAAGCAAACTTTAGTGATGAGTATTGGGATAGAGTCTTTAAAGAATTTCTTTCTGAGCATGAGAAAGGCAGAACTCCAAATCCAGATATATTATGCAACAGAGAAATTAAATTTAAATCATTTCTTGACTATGCAATTAAGATTGGTGCGGATCATATCGCAACAGGTCACTATGCAAAAATAGAACATCAAAAAGATAAATCTGTATTGATGAGATCCAAAGATATTAACAAAGATCAAACATACTTTTTGCATGAGGTTACAGGAAAAGAGTTTGCTAAATGTATATTCCCACTTGAAAACTTAAATAAAAATGAAGTGAGGGAGATTGCAGAAAATAATAACTTTATTAATTACGATAAAAAGGACTCTGTTGGAATATGCTTTGTAGGGGAGAGAAATTTAAAAGATTTTCTTAAAAGATTTATTAAATTTGAAAGTGGCGACATCAAAGACTCAGATGGAAATATTGTAGGCACTCACCCTGGAGCACTTCTTTTCACCCAAGGGCAAAGGCAAGGATTAAATGTTGGCGGTGTAAAAGATAAGCCTGAACTACCATGGTATGTTTATGATAAAAGCATTGAATTAAATGAAGTGTATGTCTGCCAGGGAGAATTTAATAATTTCTTAATGAGTGATGGATTGTTGATGGAAGAGATGAAATGGATAAATGAAACAATTCCTCCAAAAAAATTAGAATGCGAGGTTCAGGTTCGTCATAGAGGCAAACCTGTAAAGTGTGATGCGCACTTTATGGATCAGGGTGTGAAATTAAAATTCTCTGAGCAAATAAGAGCTATTGCACCTGGACAATCAGCTGTGCTTTATAAAGACAATGAATGCTTGGGGGGAGGCATAATAGCAAAAGCTCTAAAAGACTAGCTATAATTCAACCTATGAAACATCAAGAACTAATTTCGCCACTGGACAATCGTTACAATAAAAAAATTGTTGATCTTGCTAATAATTTTTCTGAATCTAATCTAAATAAAACAAGATTTGAAATTGAGATTGATTGGATTATTTTCCTAACTTCCCACTGTGGAAAAAATTTTAAAACACTCTCTTCAGCAGCAAAAAATAATCTTTTAGAAATAAGAAAAAGTTTTAATAATAAGTCTGCAAAAAGAATAAAAACTATAGAATCCAAAACCAATCATGATGTTAAGGCCGTGGAGTACTTTATCAGAGAAGAAATGGACAAATTCTCTAATTTAAAAAAATATCAACATCTAGTTCATTTTGCATTAACAAGCGAAGATGTTAATTCTCTGTCCTACGCAGTATTACTAAGAGATGCTAAAGAAATCTATATTAAAAAATTGGATATTCTTTTAAAAGATTTAAACTCTAAATCAAAGTCATGGGCGTCACTCCCCTTGCTAGCTAGAACTCACGGACAGGCAGCTTCCCCTTCAACTATTGGAAAAGAAATAAAAGTATTTCATCAGCGATTAGTAAGACAAAAAGATCTATTGAAGAAAATGAAGCCCATGGCAAAGTTTGGAGGTGCTACTGGCAATTTCCATACCTTAGATCTATCTGATGGAAATATAAACTGGGTATCCAAAACAGATAAATTTTTATCTTTATTTAAGGTTGAGCAAAACCCCATCACCACTCAGATTGAATCACATGACGGTATAGCTGAAATTGCTCACTGTATTCAAAGAATTAATAATATTTTGATTGATCTAAATCAAGACATGTGGATTTATATCGCCAACGATATATTTAAGTTAAAGCTAAAAGAAGGTGAGGTTGGCTCATCTACTATGCCGCACAAGGTTAATCCAATAGATTTTGAGAACTCAGAAGGAAATCTTGGATTATCAAATTCAATGATGAGCTTTTTTGCTGATAAATTAACTAAATCTCGACTTCAAAGAGACCTTTCTGACTCTACAGTATTAAGGAATCTTGGTGTTGGGTTTGGATATAGCTATCTTGGAATTAGCTCATGCCTGAATGGTTTGAGTAAAATTCAACCGAATAAAGAAACTGCTAAAACAGAATTAGCAGATAATTGGCAAGTTCTTGGTGAGGCGCTTCAAATTGTTATGAAGCTAGAGGGATATGATAATGCCTATGAGGAGATTAAAGCTAAAACTAGAGGCCAAAGTATAGATAAGAATTCATATCTTAGCATTGTTAATGGTCTTAATATCAGCGATAAATCTAAAAACAAATTAATCAAACTAACTCCCCTAAATTATCTTGGTATTGCTGATAAATTAGCAAAATCATAAATTTTGTAGTTTAACTACCATTAATATTATCCATAAATGCTTATTTAAAAGTATTTTTTAATATTATTGACAATTTAACCCCAATAAATTCAAATGCACTACATACATATAGGGGTATATTAATGTCAACAAATAAATTTACATCTGAAGTTGAAAAACTAAACAGCATTCCGGAGTTCAGTGGCTCAAACTGGAGTTCTATTAAGCCTGAATACGCTGCAAGAATGAGGCTTCAAAACCAATTTAAATCAGGGATCGATATTGCTAAATATACTGCATCCTTAATGAGAAAGGATATGGATGCCTATGATTCAGACACTTCAGCATACACACAATCTCTGGGGTGCTGGCATGGTTTTATTGGACAGCAGAAACTTATATCAATTAAGAAGCATTTTGGTACGACCGATAAAAAATATCTATATCTTTCAGGCTGGATGGTTGCTGCACTAAGATCTGAGTTTGGCCCCCTACCCGATCAATCCATGCATGAAAAAACATCTGTTGCTTCGCTGATTAAGGAATTGTATACGTTTCTTAGACAAGCTGACGCACGCGAGCTTGGCGGCTTATTTAGAGAGCTTGATAATGCCTCAGACACTGACAAGCCGAAAATTCAGGAAAAAATCGACAATTTTGAAACTCATATAGTTCCAATTATTGCAGACATTGATGCAGGCTTTGGAAATGAAGAAGCCACATATTTAATGGCTAAACAAATGATTGAAGCTGGGGCTTGTTGTATACAAATCGAAAATCAAGTTTCCGATGAAAAACAATGCGGACATCAGGATGGTAAGGTTACTGTGCCTCACTCTGATTTCTTAGCAAAAATAAATGCTGTTAGGTATGCATTTTTAGAGCTGGGTGTTGATGATGGCGTCATCGTCGCTCGAACAGATTCATTGGGTGCTGGTCTGACTAAGCAAATTGCCATCACTCATGAGGTTGGTGATCTTGGGGATCAATATAACTCCTTCCTTGATGTTGAGGAATTAGATCCATCTGAATTAAATCATGGTGATGTTTTAATCAATCAAAACGGTAAAGTTGTTAGACCTAAGAGACTCCCAAGTAACCTTTATAGATTTAAAGAAGGTACCGGAGAAGCAAGATGTATATTAGATTCAATTACCAGTCTTCAAAACGGAGCTGATTTAATTTGGATTGAAACTGAAAAACCTCATATTGGCCAAATTGGCGCAATGATGGACGAGATCAAAAAAGTGGTTCCAAATGCAAAGCTTGTTTACAACAACAGTCCATCATTCAATTGGACTTTAAACTTTAGGCAGCAAGTATTCGATGCTATGAGCGAAAATGGAGATGATATGTCTTCCTATAACAGAGATGATCTCATGAATGAGATGTATGATGATACTCAGCTTGGTAAAGAAGCAGACAAAAAAATTCAAACATTCCAAGCAGATGCTGCAAGAGAAGCAGGAATTTTTCATCATTTGATAACATTACCTACTTATCACACCGCAGCATTGTCTACAGATAATTTAGCCAAAGAATATTTTGGTGACAAAGGGATGCTGGGTTATGTCGAGGGAGTTCAAAGAAAAGAAATTCGACAAGGTATTGCCTGTGTAAAACACCAAAACATGGCAGGATCTGATATGGGAGATGATCACAAGGAATACTTTGCAGGAGAAGCCGCTCTTAAAGCTTCTGGTAAAGATAATACAATGAACCAGTTTTAATTAGTTTCACAATCCCCTATGGTGGTGCGCCCGCATATTTTGCAGGGTGCGCCATCCTCTATATTTGCTAAACCCCCGCAACTCCCCGATATAGGTTTATTTTTTACAATTACGCCTATTGCAATTGCTGCAAATGAAATCGCTATCAAGAAAAAAACTGTAAGAAACTCAATCACTATAATTCCAGTATTTAGATTTCATTATAATATTATCTTTTTCGATTAAGTACATTGCCGAAACAGAATTACTATTAGCAAGTTTTATACCTCTATCTGGACCAAGCACATTTAATGCAGTAGCCCATGCATCCGCTCTCATTGAAGATTCTTCCGATGCTACTGTTACTGAGTAAGATTTATCTAGCAACGACTCTTCATTGATCGGATTAAAAGTGTGGCTAATAATTTCTCCTGCATCATTGATATTTGTATTTCTGTATTCACCAGATGTAGCTACAGCCAAAAAACCAGTTCTTGAAATCTCAATAATAGATTGATTTTGAAGACTAGAAGGATCCTGGATACCAATAACCCATGGAACACCATGCTTTGATCCATTAACTATTATCTCGCCGCCTATATCAATTAAAAAATTATTTCTATTAGAATTAATAAGAAGCTTTGCAATTGAATCAACAGCATAACCCTTGGCAATTGAAGACAAATCAAATTGAAAGTTATCATTTTTTATAATTCTATTATTTGAAATTAAATCAAATCTTTCCTTAGATACTGGAATGGTGTTTTGATTCGCTGTATTTGCTGGGCCAAAACCATTCTCAATTACGAGAGAACCAACAGTGACATCATATAAACCATCAGTAATTTGATAGAGTTGCTCTGCATAACTTAAAAGAGAGTACATGTCAGATGAAATATCAATTTCTTCACCCAATGGAGCTGCGTTAATTTTGGATAATTCAGATGACTCTTTATAATTTGAAGCGATTAAATCAATTCTAGCTAACTCGCCTTCAATGGATTGTTTTAAAGGGTCAGATATATATTCCGTTGAAACTAATTGCCAGTAAGTCCCATATATTGGCCCAGAAATTTTATATGTCGCTGATTTATTATAGTTATATGCAAAAACTATACAAATAGCCCCTACTGTGAGAGCAATTGATTTAGAAACAGTTAAACGATTCAATGAGCTATTTAGCCACCAAAATCATCAAGCATAATATTTTCAGGCTCCACTCCAAGATTAATAAGCATATCTATGCATGCTTTATTCATCATTGGTGGCCCACACATATAGAACTCACAATCCTCAGGAGCTTTATGAGATTTAAGATATCCTTCAAAAAGCACCTGATGTATAAAGCCTGTCAATCCATCCCAGTTATCTTCAGGCTGGGGGTCTGACAATGCAACATGCCAATCAAAGTTTTCATTGGTTTCTGCCAATTTATTAAAATCATCCACGTAGAACATCTCCTTTAGACTTCGTGCACCATACCAAAAAGAAATTTTTCGATCGCTGTTGATTCTTAATAACTGATCAAAGATGTGAGCTCGCATTGGGGCCATTCCAGCTCCTCCTCCTACAAAAACCATTTCAGCTGATGATTTTTTAGCAAAGAATTCTCCAAATGGTCCAAACACCCTAACCTTATCGCCTGGCTTGAGGTTAAATGTCCAAGATGACATTACCCCTGGTGGTATGTCAGATGAACCTGGTGGCGGACTAGCCACCCTGATATTAAATTTTAATACCCCTTTTTCTTCTGGATAATTAGCCATTGAATAAGCCCTGATTATTGGCTCAGAATTATTTGCAACGTTATCCCATATTTTGAACTTGTCCCAGTCCTCTCTATACTCTTCAGCTACATCAAATGATTTATAATTTAAATCTGAATAAGCAGGCGCCTCTAATTGCACATACCCACCTGCTTTAAAATTAACCTCTTCTCCCTCAGGAAGTTTGAGAACAAGCTCTTTTATAAAAGTTGCAACATTGTCATTAGAGACAACTTCACACTCCCACTCTTTGACACCAAACACCTCTTCAGGAATTGTTATTTTTAGATCATTCTTGACTGCAACCTGGCAAGAAAGCCTCCAGCCATCCTTCTTCTCTTTAGAATTGAAATGAGATTCCTCGGTTGGCAATATAGAGCCGCCGCCCTCAGCTATTTGGCATTTGCATTGACTGCAAGTTCCACCACCCCCACAAGCTGAAGATAGAAATATTTTGTTTTCAGCTAAAGTTTGAAGTAATTTATTGCCCGATGGAACAACAATCGGATTAGAAGCATCTCCATTAATCTCAATCGTTACATCACCAGAGCTCACCAACTGACTTCGCGCTGCAATGATGATAGCAACGAGTAACAAGACAACGCCTGTAAAAGAAAGAACACCTAAAAATAAATCAATCTGCATAATTATTACCTATAGTGAAATTCCCCCGAATGACATAAACCCAAAACTCATTAAACCTACTATTAAAAATGTAACACCTAGACCTTGAAGACCATCAGGTATATCTGAGTACTTTAATTTTTCTCTTATACCAGCCAAAACAACAATAGCCATTGCCCAACCAACACCGGCACCAAGACCATAAACGACACTTTCTCCAAATTTTAAATCCTTTTCAATCATGAACAAAGATGCGCCCAATATTGCACAATTTACTGTAATTAAGGGTAAAAATACACCCAGTGCGTTATAAAGCGCCGGAACAAATCTATCTAAAAACATTTCTAGTATTTGTACAGCAGCAGCAATAACACCTATGTAGCTTATCAGTCCCACAAACTCTAAATTTGCTTCGGGTAAACCAGCCCATGCCAAGGCACCTTCTTTTAAAATTGAATTATAAATAAGATTGTTCAGTGGAACTGTGATTAAACAAACAACTATAACTGCTATACCTAAGCCAAAAGCTGCATCAATTTTTTTAGAAATAGCTATGAATGTACACATTCCTAAAAAAACAGATAAAGCAATGTTCTCTATAAAAACAGTTGTAATAAAGATACTTAAGTAATGTTCAAACATTTAATTCTCTTTTAGATAAATCTGGTGCTGTTGCATGACCAGACAGTTTATATTCGTTTGGTTCAATTTGATCAGTCTTGTATGCTCGAATGCCCCAAATCATTAACCCAATTAGGATGAAAGAGCTTGGAGGAAGTAACAGAAGGTTATTTGCTGGGTACCAGCCACCATTAGATACTAACGGTAGAATTTCATACCCCATTAATGTTCCTGCACCAAACAACTCCCTGACAACGGCCACTGCAATCAAGATAATGCTGTATCCAAGGCCGTTACCTAAACCATCTAAGAAACTTACAAATGGCTTCTCTTTCATAGCAAAAGCCTCAGCCCTTCCCATGACAATGCAGTTAGTGATAATCAATCCAACAAAAACTGATAATTTTTTGCTTGTTTCGTAGTCGTATGCCTTAAGCAACTCATCAACAACAATCACTAGAGATGCAATGATAGTCATTTGGACGATTATTCTTACACTGCTGGGAATATAATTTCTAATAATAGAAATAAATAAATTCGAGAAAGATACAACACTTGTAAGGGCAACGCACATCACCAAAGTCACTGAAAGATTGCTTGTTACAGCTAGTGCTGAGCATATCCCAAGTATTTGGAGGGTAATAGGATTCTCTTCAAGTAATGGTTTTGCAAGAATTTCTTTGTATTGCTTAACTGTCATAATTTATGTTCTTTAATGTTTCTTTATAGCCGCTTTCTCCAAACCAGTAAACGAGCATGTTTGTAACACCTCGACTCGTGAGTGTTGCGCCTGATAAACCGTCCACTTGATAAGAGGCCATTTGGTTTGCTGGATCAACTTTACCTTTGATAACTTCAATCTCTACTTCACCGTTTTTATATATAGATTTACCATCCCATAAGGCTTTCCATTTGGGATTATCTACTTCAGCGCCTAATCCAGGCGTTTCTTTATGGGCGTAAAATTCAAGACCTTTTATCGTATTAAGATCCTTATCAATCGCAATATAACCAAACAAAGTTCCCCAGAGACCATAACCTCTAATTGGCAAGATAATTTTTTCTAGGTTGCTATAGGAATCTTTAAGCAGGTATATTTTTCCAATATTTTCCTGATTTTTTACAATTGCAATGTCTTTTGAAGCCGGAATGGGAGTTGAATGCTCAGGCTGTTTAGAGAAATATACCGGATCATATGTGTCGAGGTCATATTCACCATATTCATCTAAAAGATCACCAGTGCTAAAATCTACAAATTTTGGTGTAAGACGAGTAAATTGAGATTCAATAGATTCGTCTGGATTATAAATTGCAGCTGTTTTAAGAATCTTGATTCTTTGGTCATTGAGCTTATTAAGATTTTGCATATCCCTCAAACTTACAGCAGCATACGAAACCACTAAAGAGCAAAATAAGCAAACTAAAAATGAAACTGTAAGCGTTTTTAAAACTGAATCATTCATATGAAAGAGCCCTCTTACGTTTTGCAATGTTATTTGATACAACCATATGGTCGATAACTGGAGCAAATAAATTAGCGAATAAAATTGCTAACATCATACCTTCTGGAAATGCTGGATTAATTACTCGAATTAATACGACAGTAACACCTATCAAGGCTCCATAAATCCAACGACCAGCATTAGTTCCGGAGCCAGAAACTGGTTCTGTTGCCATAAATACTAGCCCGAATGCAAAGCTGCCTATAACTAAATGCCAGTGCCAAGGAACCTGAAACATTGGGTTAGTATCTGATCCAACAATATTTAAAATTGAGGTCATTACTATCATTCCAAAGAAAGTACCTAAAATAATTCTATATGAAGCAACACCGGTCGCTAAAAGTATTACTGCAGCAATAGCAATTGCAATGACAGACGTTTCTCCAACTGATCCAGGAATATTACCAACGAATGCGTCAAACCATGAAAAATTATCAGTCAAGCCTTGTAAACCACCCTCTGCGGCATATCCAAGTGGTGTAGCTCCGCTAAATCCTTCGGGGGTAATACCAGTATCTGACAGACCAGCTATCCAAACCTTATCACCAGATAGTTGAGATGGGTAAGCAAAGTACAAGAATGCTCGACCAGTTAATGCTGGATTCAAGAAATTTTTACCAGTTCCGCCAAAAACTTCTTTCCCAATAACAATTCCAAATGTTATACCCATTGCTGCTTGCCATAGAGGTAAGTCTGGCGGGCAACTCAAAGCAAATAAGATTGATGAAACAAATAAACCTTCATTAATTTCATGCTTACGAACCACAGCAAAAAGAATCTCCCACAAAATTCCAACTGCAAAAGTTACAGCATATATAGGAACAAAATAAACAGCCCCAATCCACATTTTTGTTAAGAAACTATCATTCGAGTAACCAACTAAATTAATTAACACATGGTGCCAATCATTTGTATTAGCCGTACCAACAAGAGTTAAGTAATCTAGCGTTTGATTACCAATGTTGTACATTCCAAAAAACATTGCTGGAAAAGCAGCTAACCAAACGATTACCATTATTCTTTGAATATCAATTGAATCTCTTACATGAATCGGATTTGTTGTTTTATGCGTTGATGAAAAGATAAAGTTTTCTATGGCGTCATAGATTGGAAACCATTTTGCTTGAGCGCCGCCAGGCATAAATTTAGGCTTAATGCTTTCATTAACAGATCTGAGCCAGGCCTTCATTTAAATTCCTCGTACATTTTATCTAAGTTAGAATCAAGAATTGATTGATAATCATATTTACTTGGACACACATAACTGGCTAGTGCTAAGTCCTCTGGAGCTAACTCTAAAACACCTAATTTTTCTCCTAGCTCAATATCTAGAGTAACTAAGCTTTTTAACAGCTGAGTAGTCAATATATTTAAAGGCATTATTTCTTGATATGAAGACACCGGAACTATTGCTCTATTTCCACCGTTCATTGAAACATTGAATTTAAATACTTTAGGTTTAATCCAGCTTGATATGAAGGCTGGTAACTTAGAATGAAGTTTTGAGCCAGGCATAGCCCAATTAAATAGAATATCGTTTGATTCATCTGGTAAAACTGAGATCTGATTATTAAATGCGCCTAGATAATTCATTACATTCTCGCCTGTATGTCCGTGCAAAACAGAGCCTGAGATAACTCTAGAATTATCCAAGATTTTTCCAGCTGAAGCTTCTGAGAGATTTGACCCATATTTAACTTTTAAAATTTTTGGTTCGTGAGTATTGGGTCCTCCAATAGAAATATATTTGTCAGCACGTAGTTTTTTGTTAGTTAGAAGATATCCCAGAGATATTACTTCTTGCCATGAAATAGTCCAGACAGTTCGATTTTGACCTACTGGATATAAAAAATGGATATGGGTTCCAACTAGCCCTGCAGGATGAGGGCCTTCAAAATGATTGTAACTTACACCTGATACAGATTGATCAAAGCTCTTACTTTGATAAGAACAAAAAGTTTTAATATTGCTATGAATAGATTCAATAAAGCCAAGACCTTGATTAAAAAGATCTTGATCAAGTTGAATTAATTCATTTGGGTCAACTGCAAGTGGATTAGTATCACAGGCATTAATAAATATAGCTGAAGGTAATTCACTTGGCTCAGGCATTCTGTTGTATGGTCTAGTTCGAAAATATGCCAAAGCGCCACTATCAACAAGGAATTCAATTGAGTTTGAGTAGTCGTTTAGATCGAATGTTAATGGATCAATCGAATCGTCAGTTTCAATGATGAGTGATAAGAATCTTCTTTTTTCACCCCTGTTAATGGACTTAACAATTCCTGATGATGGGGCTGTAACATAAGTACCTGGATTTTTTTTATTTTCGAATAACTTTTGACCTGATTGAACTGAATCGCCTTCATCAACCATCATGGTTGGTTTTAAACCAACATAATCGGCGCCAAGCATCGCAATTGAATTAATAGCAGTCGATGAATCTATATCCGTAGATGGAGATCCAGAAATTGGTAAATCTAGGCCTTTTTTGGTTTTAATCACACTACCCTTCAGTAAAAGATGGGTGCATTATAAATGGAAATATCAGCTGTTTCTATACTGAATCTTCAATTGCTTTAGGAAATCTCTGAAGGTCAATGGAAGCAACTTTTTTTGTAAGATTTAGCACTTGTTTTGTATAACCATACTCATTGTCGTACCAGCAATATAGTGTAATTTGCTTTCCATCTGCAATTGTTGCCTGGGAATCAATAATTGTTGCATAAGGACTTGAATAGAAGTCCGTAGATACAGCTTCAGGTGAATTGGTATAGCCTATTATTTCTCTATATTTACTGGCAAAAGCAGATGTTTTAAGAAACTTATTTAACTCATCTCTTTCAACAGACCTATCTAAGTTTAAAACCAGCACTGCCAAACTAACATTGGGTGTTGGAACTCTAATTGCATTACCAGTTAACTTATCTTTTAGTTCAGGTATTGCCTTGGAAACTGCCTTTACTGCTCCTGTTGAGGTGATAACCATATTTAAAGGTGCACTCCTGCCTCTTCGATCACCTTTATGAAAATTATCAATTAAATTTTGATCATTGGTGTAAGAATGAACTGTCTCAATATGACCATTTGAGATGCCATAGTTATCGCTTATGAGTTTTAGCACTGGAACTATTGCATTGGTTGTACATGATGCTGCCGAGATTATTTTATCTGATTCTTTTAACGCTGAATCATTCACGCCAAAAACGATATTTCTAATATCCCCCTTTGCTGGAGCTGTAAGTATTACTTTAGATGCACCCGAAGAAAGATGTTGCGACAAGGTTTCCTCATCTCGCCATATGCCAGTATTATCTATGACAATTGGAGAGTGGATATCTAAGTCAGAATATTTTACGTCTAATGGCGAGCTAGCATATATAAACTTAACTGGGTTTCCGTTTATAACTAATAATTCATTTTCAAGATCAACTCTAATAGTGCCATCAAATCTTCCATGCACAGAATCTCTTCTTAGTAAGCTGGCACGCTTAACAAGATCGTTGTCACCTGTTTTTCGAACCACAACACCCCTTAATCTAAAATAATTTCCTGGACCAGTTGTTTGAGCCAGCATTCTAGCCATCAATCTACCAATTCTGCCAAAACCATACAGCACAATATCTTGTGGTTTATCAGGTCTTCTACTTGCTATATCATCAGCGCTGATTTGTTCCAGTAAAAAATCGTCAATGGAATCTGGATTGTTTGGAAGATCGTCAAAAAAAGCGCACCTCATAGCTAACTCACCAATATCAACTTCGCAGTCTGGCAAATCCATGCTGCTTAATCTTTCAAGCAATGGATATGTCTCTAATTCACTTAACTCATTTCCTTCAATCTGCCGTACAAATCTATGAGCATGCATAATATCTATGGGTGATTTGTTAACAAGAGATTGTCCATAAATCATTATATGAACACCATGCCGATAAAGCCTTCCTACAATAGGAACCATTAGTTCTGCCAAACCTTCTCTCCACTTCCAATCGCCGAAGTAATCATCGATCTTTTCTCGAGATCGTAAGTCAGGATTTTTTGTGAGGTCAGTCATCAATTATTATGATTGATATTTATTAATATGATGTTGGGTATTTCCAAACATTGAATCAATAGCTGTAAATCTTTTTAAATAATGACCAATAGACATTTCATTACTAACACCCATTCCACCATGAAGTTGCACTGCATGTTGCCCAACTAAACGGCCAGCTTTACCAACTTGAACTTTAAGTGCAGAAATAGTCTTGCTAGCCTCTGGATCGTCAGAATCAAGCTGGAGTGTTGCTTTGATCATTAAAGATTTGGTGAGCTCAGTTTCTATAAACATATCAACCATGCGATGCTGCAAAACTTGAAAGTTACTAATAGGCTGTGAAAATTGCTCACGTTCTTTTGTGTACTGAACGGTTTTCATATATGAGGATGTCATGGCCCCAACCGCTTCAGCACTAATACAAAGTATAGATACATCCAGCATTTTATTAAATAACAACTTGGCTTCATCACCAAGAGCCAGAATAGATTCAGAGGAAACAGATACATTTTCAAAAGTAAGTTCACCACAAGTTTGGCCATCTAAAGTTTTAAAACTCTGAATAGATAAACCCTCAACATCAGCCTCAACTAGAGCCAAGGCGGGAGCATTGTCATGAGTGGCAAGAACTATAAATTTATTAGCGTTTCCACCATTTAATACGAGCGACTTAGAACCATTAAGGCTAAAACCATCTGCATCTTTTGATAATGTTGTATTACAATCTAAAAAATTATAGCCAACATTGGGTTCAGCATAAGCAACTGATACTTGGTGCTCACCAGAAATAATTTTTTCGATAATTTCGCTCTTTTCTGGAATGTTTGAAGCTTCCAATATAGTGCCACTCATAACCACAGAACTTAAGTAAGGCTCTACTACAAGAGCTTTACCAAATTCTTCAAACAAAACAGTAAGTTCAATAGGTCCAAAGTTAAATCCCCCATTATCTTCTTTGAACGGAACAGCTAACCAACCTAACTCGGCAAATTGCTTCCAATTTTCCTCGTTATAACCAGAATCAGAATCTAAAATTTTCTCTCTATCGATAAAATCATAGTTTGTTTCACAGAATTTAAGCACTTGTTCGCGAAGCATGTTTTGCTCGTCAGAATAATTCAAATTCATGTTTATACTCCCAATATAGCTTTAGCGATAATATTCTTTTGAATCTCGTTACTTCCACCATATATAGAAGTTTTTCTATAGTTTAGATATTGAGCAACGGATGGGCTAGCATAATCTGGACCAGCCGGTGTTTTATTTGATTCAAATCCATCAGGACCCTCATATGGCAATATATACTGGCCTGCAGCCTCAACAAACAGTTCTGTTAATCTTTGTTGAATTTCAGTCCCTCGAATTTTTAAGATAGAAGACTCAGCACCAGGATGACCTCCCTCAGCAATTGCTGCTAAAGTTCTCAATTCAGTGAATTCTAAAGCCTCAAGGTCGATTTCTAATTCAGCAATCTTTTTTGACAAATTTGCATCGTCATAATCAGAAGTAATGTTTTTTAATTTTTCTAATTGGACTTTTACGACTGGCACGCCTGCAATTCCAAACCTCTCATGCGCTAAGAGAAATTTAGCATAAGTCCAGCCCTTGCCTTCTTCTCCGATTAACTGATCGGCAGGCACTTTAACATCAGTAAAGAATACTGAATTAACTTCATGATCACCATCAATGGTAATAATCGGTTTAACCTCAATACCTGGCGTATTCATGTCGATCAAAAGAAAAGAAATACCTTCTTGCTTTTTCTGAGTGGTTTCAGTCCTGACCAAGCAAAAAATCCAATCAGCATTTTGAGCAAGAGTTGTCCATGTTTTAGATCCATTAACGATATAATGATCGCCCTCTAAAACTGCCTTTGTTTTCAGCGATGCTAAATCAGAGCCAGAGCCAGGTTCTGAGTATCCTTGACACCACCATGTATTGAATTCAAGAATATCTGGTAAAAATCTATCTTTTTGTTCCTGGTTGCCAAATGTATATATTACTGGGCCAACCATGCTTAAACCAAAAGGTAAAATTGTCGGGCATTGAGCTAATGCAAGTTCATTTAAAAATAAATAGATTTGCACTGGAGACCAGCCAGTTCCTCCATACTCTTCAGGCCAGTTATATCCCATCCAACCCTTGCTGTGAATGAATTTATGAAAATCAATCATGTCTTGTTTTGAGAGAGCTACACCCTTTTGTTGCTTCTCCCTTACATGTAAAGGGTACTCTGATCCATTTAAACCAGCCCTAATCTCTTCTTGAAATTGAAGATCTTGTTCTGAAAAACTTATATCCATGTTAGTGTTCCTGTTTTTTAAAGATTTTTAAATAGGCGCAAATTATACTGCACGATATGAGAGAAAAACAGCATGAACCTATAGCATTAGAGCTAGCTCAATCTGTAAAAATACAGAATCAAAAGATTCTGTATCTTTGTGATTCAGATAAAGAGGCTAGATTGATAAAAAATGAACTGCTGTTGTTCATGAATGATGATGAAATTGGATATTATCCTGAAAGGGAAATCCTTCCATATGATAGATTTTCTACTGCAGATTCAATCATTCAACAAAGAATTAAATTGTTGAATGGTGATAAGACAAATACCAAAATCATAATTACTAGCTGCATTAATTTATTTGAAAAATTACCATCAAACAATTTTTTTATATCAAGAAAAATCTTCAAAATAGGTGACACATTAACCATCAAAGATTTAACAACCAGCTTAGAAAAACTTAAATATGAACGAGTGGATAAAGTAAGTGCGATCAATCAATACACTGTTAGAGGAGGTGTTGTTGATTTTTATTCTGGATTTCAACTTAACCCTATTAGAGTAGATTTTTTTGGAGATCAAATTGACGAAATAAGAGAATTTGATCCAAAAACACAGAATATGACAAGCAAATTATCTGAGTTTAAGTTATATACTGGCTCAGAAATCAACCTGGATGAAGAATCAATTGGTCATTTTAAATTTGCATGGAGAAATTATTTTCAGAGCCATGATGAAAGACATTGTGAAATATTCCAAAGCTTAGCCTCGGGGAAATATCCTGAAGGATATGAAATATACAATCCACTTATCCAGGAAGGCAACTCTAATTTAATTGATTACTTTTCTGGATTTAATCTGACCGCATCTGAACGTATTGACCAATCTTTAAGCTCCTATAAAGCTTTTGTTGAGGAAAGATACATAGAAGAATCTATTGATTCAACAAGACCCATATTAAAACCACATGACTATATCTTTACAATTAAAGAGTTACAGTTATTCATAGAATCAGCAAAGAAAATAGTTGTTACTAATAACAATCCAATTATTGATCACTCGCTTCAAAAGGAAACCCAATTAAAAATTTTGATCGAAAAGCAAATTAATGGAGAGATTGACACTCTTTTAATTACTTCAACAGAACAAACTAAATTAGATCAAATTAATAAAGAATACAAAACACAAATTGCCACAATACCATTCAGCCCTAACAATGGGATATACAGCTGCATTCACCTGCCCGCTCGATCATTTGTTAGTAAAGATAGAAAGTTTTTTCATTTAAATTTAGATAGAACTGCAAATTCTAAAATGCTAGATGCAAAACCTGCCTCTGTAGTTCAAGAGTCACTTATTGAAAAATTTGAGAACCCATTTCATGATGAGGAATTGGTTATTCATGTTGATTATGGTGTGGGAATTTATAAGGGTTTAGAGCTCTTAAAAACTAATTCCAGCGAAGAAGAGTACATACGAATTGAATACCTAGAAAACGAAATTTTATATGTTCCAATTAGACAAGCCTATTTGATCTCTAAATTTCAAGTATCGCAAACACATGGTATCCGTCTTGACTCTTTATCCTCTGCAAAATGGAAAGTTAAAAAAGAAAAAGCAAAAATTAAAGCCCAAGATCATGCCGCAGAGTTACTAGATATTGAATCAAGACGATCAATAGCAACATCTTACCAATTAACCTGTGAAGAGAATGCTTATCAAGCATTTGATCAAGATTTTCCCTATGTCCTAACAACCGATCAAGTTAATTGCATAAAAGATATTCTAAAAGATATGGCTTTAATAAAACCAATGAATAGAGTTATATGTGGTGATGTTGGCTTCGGTAAAACTGAAGTTGCGATGCGTGGAGCATTTGTCGCTGTACATGCAAAGAAACAAGTAATGGTTCTTGCACCCAGCACTGTCTTGGCCAAACAACATTTAGAAAGCTTCACAAAAAGATTTGTTAACTTCCCAGTAAATATTGACCTTTTAAGTAGACATACATCTCCAAAAAATAAAATAAAGATTTATGATAATTTTAAGCATGGGAAAATTGATATTTTAATAGGCACTCATGCGCTATTAAATAATGATATTACTCTAGATAATGTTGGGCTTTTGGTCATTGACGAAGAGCATAGATTTGGAATCAAGCAAAAAGAAATAATCAAATCTAGGCAATCAACAACGCATATTTTATATATGTCTGCTACTCCAATCCCAAGAACCCTAAATCTTGTATATTCAGGATTAAAAGATTTCTCTTATTTGTATACCCCACCTTTAGAAAGACTGAGTGTAAAAACTTTTTTAAATACACAAAATCAACAAATTATTAAAAATGCAGTTGATAGAGAATTGGCTCGTGGCGGCCAAGTTTTCTTAGTTCAGAATGACATATCCAAAATGGATAGCCTTAAAAAACAAATTTCAAATCTAGTGCCTGAAGCAAGTATTGATATTGCTCACGGAAAACTCACTAAAAAAGATATTACAAAGACGATGAATGGCTTTAATTCAAATTCAATAGATATTCTTATATGCACGACCATAGTTGAAATGGGATTAGATATCCCTAATGCAAATACAATCATTGTTATTGATGCTCATAATTTTGGACTTTCACAATTACACCAATTGAGAGGTCGAGTAGGAAGATCGATGCGCCAAGCCTACTGTTATCTATTAATTCCAACCCCTGATCTAAAAAAAGCTCCTAAAGCAAAACTTGATTCATTGGTTAAATATTCAGATCTTGGATCGGGCTACTTTATAGCTCAAGAAGATCTAGAAATTAGAGGTGCTGGAGATTTCCTGGGTGTTAAGCAAAGCGGTCATATTGAAGCCATAGGTCTTAGCATGTATCTCTCAATGTTAAAAAGTGCTGTTAATGATCTAAGGGGGAATGAAGAAGAAAAGATATTAGATACTGAAATAAACTTTAATGATCGAGCTCTAATTCCAGATTCTTACTTACCAGTTGCAAACGAAAGGTTAAGAATTTACCGATCTTTAAATGATGCTAAAAGTAATGAAGAAATTAATAAGATTCTAGAAAATCTAAAAGATCGATGCGGCAAGCCAAATGATGATTTATTCAATCTAATTGAAAGTTCAAAATTACGGATACTTGCAAATAAAGCAGATATTAAAAAAATCTACTCTAATCAAGAAAATGCAATGATTACTTTTAATGATAATTTAAGTGATCAAGTTTATAAAAAATTAATTGGATTGATTCAAACCGGATCAGCTAAGATAAAACTTAATAATGGAAATAAAATAACTCTTGATGTATCTGAAAATATTGATAAAAGAATTGCCGTTGCAGGGTTGCTAAATGAGCTCGTTTAGATCCTTTATATCATTACTTATTTTTAGCTTAAGTGTTGTTGCTCAAAGCGAGAGTCCAGAAGAATATATGATTGAGGTCATTGTTTTTGAACAGCTTGAAATAATTGGCAATGAAAAGCTTGAGCCACAAGATATAAATCTGATAAATCTTAATACCATCACTTTGCTGAAGAAACCTGACATTGTTCTAAATGAAAAGACAATTCTCAAATCTTTTGATTTCGACGAAACTGATTTGATAATTGATCAGCTGATTATTGATAAAAATAAGAAGGAACAAATACAAGCCAGCGACCCTCCAATATCAAGAAAGAAAATAAATGAAAGCAAATGGTATGAAAGACATCAAAGCTTGGACCAATTGGATAATATTTATCGCAGGCTTGATCGAAGAAAAGAATATCGCATTCTACATAAGCTTTCATGGCTACAGCCTGCACTCAAAAGAAATGAATCACCTTTTGTGCATGAGATATTTGATGATAATGGGCTTTTAATTAAGCTCTATAAAAGTAGATACTTGCATCTTGATGTGATTGCTTATCTAGAAGGTAATCTTAGAACAGACAACAACCCAGATTTGATAAGAGAAATAAAATTTGATGCTTTAAAAAACTCTATTCCTGATGATGTTAAGAGTTATGAGATAAAGATTAGCGACAAAATAAAAAACTCCAATGAAATCTATAATCATAATCAAGAGACAACTCAGGCAAATACCGATCAAATCAAAACTATAGAGGTTGGCAAAGTAAAATATTTATTAGATGAAGAAAGAAGGATTTTTAAAAACGAATCTCATTATTTTGATCACCCGAAGATAGGGATCATCATTTCAGTTTATGACTCATCTTTATAAAATGCGTTTTCATCGAGACTATGATCTGTCATATCTTTAACACCGGCTAATTCTGGTAGAGTTTCTAAGAGGGTTTTTTCTATGCCATCTTTTAATGTAACGTCAACCATTCCACAGCCCTGGCACCCTCCTCCAAATTGAAGAATGGCATACATATCATCCGTAATTTCTAATAAACTAACCACGCCTCCATGGGATTCAAGCATAGGATTGATTTCGTTGTAAATCACATAATTCACCCTATCTTCTAATGGGCTATCAGGAGAAATATTTGGCAGTCTGGCATTTGGAGCTTTGATTGTTAGTTGGCCACCAAAATTATCAATATCATAGTTAACCTCTGCATCAACAAGAAAAGGAATGCTTCTCTCTTCAACATATACAGACAGTTTAGGCATTGAGATTAAAGTATCGGAGGGAACAACCTCATCAGGCTTGCAATAAGCCAAGCAAGTTTCAGCATTTGGGGTGCCTGGATCAGAGATAAAAACTCTTACAGCCGTGCCAGGCTCATTTTTTTCATCTATTAACTTAGATAGATAATCTTCGGCAGTATTGGTAATTGTGATAATCTTGCTTGTCATAATATGTGGCTCAAGAGAATATTAGCTTCGTTAATGGGTGTTCGCACCTCAAAAGATTTAGAAAATGATCTAAGCAACCTCAGCATTCCCAAATTTATTATTCTATTTATAACCTTAAATGTGGTTTTTATATGTCTTATTATACTCGCAATTAATTTGATATGAATAAGTTGTCTAAATTCTGTAACGAACTAGCCATCCATACTGATATTAAACCTGAGATTTATTTATCACCAGCAACTGGTTACAGAGCAAGAGCCGAGTTCGGTTTCAGTAAGAGCTACTTCACAATGGTGAATAATAAGCAAAAGATATACATGGATCAGTCATCAATTCCTCATTCGTCTATTCAACAGTTAATGCCAAATTTGTTATCTAGAATTAACGATTCTGAGGTATTGCAAAAAAAATTGTTTCAAATAAATTTTAGAACCTCGGGAAGAAAAGTTTTGGCCACACTGATTTACCATAAACAACTTGAAGAAGAGTGGATTCAAGCCTCGAAGGATATACAAGATAGCCTAGAAAACATCTCTATAACTGGAAGAAGTAAAAATCAAAAAATATTAATTGGGAAAGAAGATTTAGAAGTGCACTGCAATTACGCTAACTCTAGTTTTAAGATCTTACAAAATGACTTAGTTTTTTTTCAGCCTAATTTTTACCTTTATCCTTTAATGATTGGATTCATTGAGAAGAAACTAGAAGAACCAAATGACTTGTTAGAACTTTATTGCGGTTGTGGCGGCTTTACACTTCCCTTGGCATCAAAATTTAATAAAGTTTTTGCTACAGAAAATAATAGGCATTCAATTAGGCTGCTTAAAGAATCCATAAAATTAAACAATCTTTCCAATATTGAAACAGCAAGACTCTCTGATGATGAAACAGCATCTGCGCTTGCCAATGAAAGGACATTCAGAAGATTGGAAAATATTGACATCCAATCCTATAAATTCAGCCATATTTTAGTTGATCCTCCTCGAGCAGGATTAAGCGATGAAACAATCAAGCTATCAAAGCAATTTAAAAACATGATTTACATTTCATGCAATCCTGAAACATTTCTAAGAGATATAGTTAAGCTAGAAAGAAAAATTAAATCGATTGGTATTTTCGATCAATTTGCCAATACTCAACACTTAGAAGTTATTGCATTGCTGAAATAGTAAAATTCTAAAATATGTTATCTGGTTTATTTCTAGCAGAAGTAATATTTTGAGTATTTTTTTCTGAAGTCTGCTTAAGTTTCGCTTCGGCAAGCATCCAATCAACTATTTTATCTTCTTGATCTTTTGTAGTAGCTTGCAAGAGTTTTTTGTGAAGAAAGTCCATTGTTCGTGAATAGCTAGCCATAACTAAATAATACACTAAGATATTGCCTTGAGAAATGTAGATGAGATACTAAGATCTGAAATGTTAATACAGTTAAATCAAAAACAGACAAAACTCCAAAACGAGCTTCAAGAATATTTTAAAAGCTTAATTACTCCTGAGCTCAGAGCAGAGCTCAATCAGCCAGAACATTTCGAAGGTGGTGGGCCTGAATTTAAAAAAGCTATGAGAACCATGGGTTCAGATGGATGGATAGGCCTGAGCTGGAAAAAAGAATTTGGTGGAAAGGAGCTAAGTCCAATTGAACAATACATCTTTGTTGAGACAGTTATGAGAACTGGCTTCCCCTTCCCTTTTTTAACGACTGAATCTGTTGGTCCTATGATTGCAGAGCATGGTTCAGCATGGGCAAAGGAAGAAATTGCAACCAAGATTCTTAAAGGAGAGTTAATTTTTGGAATTGGATACTCAGAACCAAACTCAGGCACTGACTTAGCATCATTGCAAACCAAAGCCGTTAAACAAGCAGATGGATACATTATCAATGGTCAGAAGATGTGGACAAGTTTAGCCAATTTCTCTGACTATATTTGGTTAGCAACAAGGACTGATTTTGAAGCAAAAAATCACAAAGGCATCTCAATGTTCATTGTTCCAACAGATGATCTTGGATTTTCAATGTCTCCGATAAATACATTGGGAGATGTAAGAACCAATGCAACATTTTATGACAATATTCATGTGCCAGACAGTCACCTTGTTGGAGAACTCAACCAGGGCTGGTCACTGATAACCAGCCAACTAAACCTAGAACGCCTAGCGCTCGTTAATCACGGTTCAGTAGAAGAACTTTATAAAGATGTCTTAAGAACTGCACAATCTACAAAAATTAATAATGATCAATATTTGAGTGACTTATCGTGGGTTAAGCATAACTTTGCTCAAGTTCACTCAGGCATTGAAGCTCTTAAACTTATTTGCTGGAAACAAACATGGATTATGGAATCAGACCAATTGAATATGGCTGAAGCATCTGTTGCAAAAGTCTATGGATCAGAATTTTTTATTGAGGCCTACAGACTAATGATGGAAATCATTGGTGAGCTTAGCATTCTAAAAAATGACTCTGAATTAAAAATCTTAAATGCAAGACTTGAACGTATGTACAGAACTGCTTCAATTCTAACCTTTGGTGGTGGAACTAATGAGGTACAGAGAGATATTATTGCCATGGCTGGATTGTTAATGCCAAGGACACGCTAATGGATTTTTCTGAACTATCACATCAAACTGAAATAAGAGATTCATTGGATAAGATCCTTAGCGAGCATTGCTCGCAAGAACTTTTAAAAAAATATGATTCAGACTTTAAGCATGATGAAAGTTTACTTTCTCTTTTATCTAGTAATGGTTTTCTAGGATTAGGTCTAAAAGAAAAATACGGCGGTAGTGGAGAAGATCTATATGATTTAGGTATATTATTTGAGCGACTTGGATACCATGCTGCGCCATTAAGTTTAAGTGGTTGTTTGGCTGATGTAGCTCAAACAATTCAGAAATTTAGCAAAGAAGAATCGTGCAATGAAATACTCAGCTCAATTATTGCAGGTGAAATCTACACCTCTGCAATTTTAGAACCCGCTAACCAAGACCCTGAAAGTCCAATTACCACAGCTGAAATAGAAAATAATCATATAGTTATTACGGGAACGAAATATTTATCTGAAATAGCCTCAATTGCTAATAGAATTCTTATTTCGGCTAGCTCAAACGATGGTATTTTATTGATTTTAGTCGATAAAGATCAAGTAAAGTTAACAGAATTAAATAGCACGGCGAACTCCCCACTTTTTAAAGTTGAGCTAGATTCAGTGAGAGTAAGCGTAGAATCTGTTATTCACGAAAAAGGTAGAGGTTTAGAGGCCTTGAAATACCTTATTCAGTTGAACATGGTAATGAGAAGTTATATTGCATTAGGTGTGACTGAAAAAATGACATCATTGATAGCGAAATATACGTCCGAAAGAGAACAATTTGGAAGAGTGATCGGGACTTTCCAAGCTGTATCGCATAGAGCTGCAGATTGCTTTATAGAGCTTGAATGCCTCAGGCTTGTAAATCAACAAGCTTCTATAAACCTAAATATTAACCTTGATTGTGAAAACGAGGCCTTGGTATCGAAGATTTGGGCTGGAAATGCCTGTCATAAAATTAGTTACTCAGCCCAACACCTTCATGGGGGAATGGGGGTAGATAAAGATTATGTCCTATGGAGGTACTGCTTATTGGCAAAAGAATGTGAACTAATTAACGGTTCGGCCAGCCAAAATCTTAACAGGCTGGGAAAAAATATAACTGCAAATCAATAATTTATAATTTTTCAGATAGCTCAGGCAAGGCGTTGAACAAATCGGCAACTAAACCATAATCAGCTACTTGGAATATAGGCGCATCTTCGTCCTTGTTAATAGCGACTATAACTTTTGAATCTTTCATTCCGGCCAAATGCTGAATGGCTCCGCTGATACCAACTGCAATATATAGATCTGGAGCAACAATCTTACCTGTTTGACCAACCTGATAATCATTTGGAACAAATCCTGCATCTACAGCTGCTCTTGAAGCACCAACTGCTGCACCTAGCTTGTCAGCAATAGTTTCCAAAAGATGAAAATTATCACCTGACTGCATGCCTCGTCCACCAGAAATTACAATACTTGCAGCGGTAAGCTCCGGTCTATCGCTCTGTGCTATCTCTTCATTTACAAATGAAGATAAGCCAGAAACCCCATCAGCAGAAATTGATTCAACGGATGAAGATCCACCGCTTGCATTCACAGGATCAAAAGCAGTAGCTCTCACAGTGATAACTTTTATTGCATCACTAGATTTTACAGTAGCAATGCAGCTACCAGCATATATAGGACGTTTAAAAGTGTCATCTGATACAACTTCAGTGATTTCAGAAATTTGCTGAACATCAAGCAAAGCGCTAAGTCTAGGCAAAACATTTTTACCGAAAGTTGTGGCCGGAGCGAGAATATGAGAATAATCACCTGAAATAGATTTAATTAAATTTGCTGTGCTCTCGGCTAATTGATTTTCGTATGCAGAATCATCAGCTAAGATAACTTTTTCAACACCATCAACAGCTGCAGCTTCATCGGCTACAGATTGACAAGAATTACCTGCTACAAGTATGTGGACTGTGCCACCAATTACATTTGCTGCTGCTACAGTGTTAAGTGTTGCGGGCTTTAGATTGGTATTATCGTGCTCTGCTATAACTAATGTACTCATGAAATCACCTTTGCTTCATTTTTTAATTTGCCAACTAATTCTTCAACTGATTCAACCTTTATACCTTCTTGTCTTGCTGCTGGTAATTCAACAGAAAGTAATTCCATGCGAGGTGATGTATCAATACCCATGGCATCAATAGGTTGAACATCTAATTCTTTTTTCTTTGCCTTCATAATATTAGGCAATGATGCATAGCGCGGTTCGTTCAATCGTAGATCAGTTGTAACAATGGCTGGAAGTGAAATTTTAATAGTTTGCAGACCGCCATCAATTTCGCGAGTAACAGAAGCAGAATCCCCATCAATAGAAATTTCTGAGGCAAAAGTTGCTTGTCCGTAATCTAATAGAGCTGCAAGCATCTGGCCTGTCTGATTGTTGTCTCCATCAATGGCTTGCTTACCAAGTATTACAAGTTGTGGTGATTCAGCCTCAATAACTTTTGACAATGCTTTAGCAATTGCTAGTGGTTCAAGCAATGAGTCTGTTTCAACTAATATTGCTCTATCCGCGCCTAAAGCTAAAGCAGTTCTGAGTTGCTCCTGTGAGTCTGACTTACCAACTGTTACAGCTATAACTTCAGTTGCTGTGCCAGCCTCTTTTAACCTCACGGCTTCCTCGATAGCAATTTCACAGAAAGGATTCATTGCCATTTTAACATTGTTGAGATCAACATCTGATTGATCTCCAAGAGGTCTAACTTTCACGTTATAATCAACAACGCGTTTAATGGGTACTACTATTTTCATATATAGGGCTCGTTAATTTTGATACTATTATATTTCGTTATAATTATTTATCAATTTTTAATATAATAATATTCGTTCGATAGTTATGTAAGGGATATAATTGTAATGTTTTTTTACCACTAAAAAAAGAGGGAGCTGGCTCATGGAAAGAGAAGTAATGGAATACGATGTAGTAATAGTTGGAGGCGGTCCTTCAGGGCTAAGTGCAGCAATAAAACTTGCTCAACTGTCCAAGGAAAATAACAAACCGCTAGAAATATGCTTGCTTGAAAAAGGCTCTGAAATTGGAGCGCATATTCTTTCAGGGAATGTTTTTCAACCAACTGCCCTAAATGAATTAATTCCAGATTGGAAAGATAAAAACTGCCCGTTAAATGTTCCAGTAAAAAAAGACAAATTAATGTTTCTCTTTAAAAAATTTGGAATATCTATCCCTTCTTTTGTTATGCCTCCTATGAATAACCATGGTAACTATGTCACAAGTTTAGGAAATCTTTGTCGCTGGCTTGCTACGCAAGCTGAAGATTTAGGCATAGAGATCTTCCCTGGATTCCCGGCCCACGAGATTCTTTACGAAAATGACAAAGTTGTAGGTGTTCGAACTGGTGATATGGGTATTGGCCTAAATGGCGAACAAAAGCCTGGATTTGAAGCCGGCATAGATATCAAAGCCAAATACACAATCTTTGGAGAAGGTTGTCGTGGTCATCTAGGCAAGCAGCTTATAGCTAAATATGAATTGGATATGGATAAAGATCCACAGCACTATGGTATTGGTTTTAAAGAGGTTTGGAAAATTAAAGATGAGGTTCATGAAGAAGGATTGGTGATACACACCAATGGATGGCCTAGCGCAAAAAATACTCCAGCTGGATCCTATCTTTACCATGCTGATAATAATGAAGTCTACCTAGGTTATGTGGTCCCTCTTGATTATGAAAATCCTCATTTAAGTCCTTTTGATGAATTTCAAACATGGAAAACACATCCATCAATTAAACCATACTTAGAAGGCGGCGAAAGACTAACTTATGGAGCAAGAGCTCTGATCAAAGGCGGCATTCAGTCTCTTCCCAGCATGGAATTTCCAGGTGGAGTCCTGGTAGGAGATAATGCAGGAACACTTAATTTCTCAAAAATTAAAGGTTCTCATACTGCAATGAAATCAGGAATGCTAGCTGCAGAAGCAATTTTTAACAATATTGATTCTGGAGATATCTTGGAATTTGATGAAATGATTGCAGGAAGCTGGATACATACAGAACTTTATAAATCTAGAAATTTTGGTCCAATGTTTCATAAATTTGGTGCGCTAATAGGAGCAGCTTTTAATGCTATTGATCAACTTATTTTTAGAGGTAATTTACCTTTTACTTTGCATCATAAAACACCAGATTATGCTTGCTTAAAACCTGCAGCTGATATGCCTGTGATTGAGTACCCAAAACCAGATGGAAAAATTAGCTTTGATAAATTGAGTAGTGTCTTCCTATCAAACACCTATCATGAAGAAGATCAGCCCTGCCATCTAACATTAAAAGATTCTTCTATCCCTATCCTGCAAAATCTTCCAATGTATGCAGAGCCAGCTCAAAGATATTGCCCTGCGGGGGTTTATGAAGTTGTTGAAAAAGACTCAGGACCAGAATTTGTTATTAATGGGCAAAATTGTGTGCATTGCAAAACGTGCGATATTAAAGACCCATCACAAAATATCACCTGGGTAACACCTGAGGGAACTGGCGGTCCAAATTACCCAAATATGTAATGGGCAATATTAAGCTAACTGCCGCATTAATTTTTGTTGTAAGTTGCTCGCATGAGTCTTCGCAAAGCAAATTTGAATCCTTGCTTGATTCAGAGTGGTCTAAAAATGTTAATGATAATCCTGTTTATGCTTCAAGCATGGGTGATCTTAGTAGAAATACTGAATGGTCTGATACTTCAGTAGAAAATATTTACTCAGATCATCTTCATCAATTAAATATTCTCAATCAATTAGATGAATTAGATATAAGTGATTTCACTGAGGACAATAAAGTGAATTACTTATTGTTCAAGCAACAGTATGAAAATTCAATAGAATCGCATGCATACAAAACCTTTTTAATTCCATTTAGTCATAGGGGTGGTATTCAGCTGCAGCATGAAACTACTAGCATCGTTCCTCTCAGAAATAAGCAACACTATTTAGATTGGATAGAACGGATTTCAAAAATAGATGTATTGGTCGATGCAGCAATTGAAAAGGGAAAAATAGGTATTGCCGAAGACATAGTTCCTCCAAGATTTCTGATGCAAAAAGTTTATAAACAAATTGAGCTTCAAGCTTTTGTTGAACCAAAGGAAAGTCCTTTCTATAGAACATTTCTCGAGATGGATCGATCAATTAACAAGAATGAAACTGAAGAGATTCAAAAACAAGCTATTAAGGTTATCAAATCAAAAGTTATTCCTGCTTATTTAAAACTTCATAGATTTTTTAAGGATGAGTATCTGCCAGCATGCAGAACCTCAATCGGCATTAAAGAAATTAAGAATGGGAAAGAATATTATGAATTCTTAGCTAGAAAATTTACAACCACAAAGCTAACGCCAAAAGAAATTCATGAAATAGGTCTAGCTGAAGTTGCCAGAATTAGAGATGAAATGGATGCCATAATTCAAGAGGTTAAATGGGAGGGAACGTTTGAATCTTTTCTAGATGATTTGCGGACTAATCCTAAATTCTACTATGAGACATCTGAAGAGTTATTTAAGTCATACTTAGCTACCTCAAAAAGAATCGACCCAGAATTAGTAAAACTCTTTAAAGTTCTCCCATCCATGCCATACGGATTAAAACCAATTCCAATGGAAAGCGCGCCTGATACTACAACAGCATACTATCAACGACCTGCTGCAGATGGTTCTAGAGCTGGTTATTACTATGTAAACTTATATAGACCCGAGGTAAGACCAAAATATGAAATAGAAGTCCTTAGTGTTCATGAAGCAATGCCTGGACATCATCTTCAAATAGCTCTAGCCATGGAATTAGATTTACCTAATTTTAGAAAATACGGAGGGATTACTGCCTTTGTTGAGGGTTGGGGACTTTACAGTGAAAGACTTGGATATGATCTAGGATTATATAAAGATCCTTATTCTAGATTTGGTCAACTAACCTATGACATGTGGCGAGCAATTAGACTTGTTGTAGATACTGGAATGCATTACTTTGATTGGACTAGGCAAGATGCAATAAATTATTTTTTAGATAATTCTGCAAAAACCAAACAAGATGTAATGAATGAAGTTGATAGATATATAAATTGGCCTGGACAAGCGCTTGCCTATAAAATTGGGCAACTAAAAATACTTCAACTGCGAGCAAAGGCAGAATCTGAGTTAGGCGATAACTTTGATATTAAAGATTTTCATCATGAGGTACTCAAAAGAGGAGCTTTGCCGCTAGATATACTTGAGGGTTATTTAAATGAGTGGATTGATGTTCAATCGAGCTAATTGCCCATCTCACCCAAGTTAAATATGCAATCAAAGCTTTTAAGTGATAGCTGACCTCCAGAACCACCATCCTGTTTAAGAGCTATTTCTATTAATGAATAGTAAACAGAGCGAGATATAAATCCTTCAATATTATTTCTTATATGAACAAATGGAATATCCTCACCACCTATTTTCCTGAGTTCTAGTTTGTGCTCACGATCTAAAGGTATAGATATATCTAAATTTGTTTTTAAAATAATATTTTTATAATCTGAATCAATCTGATAATCAACTATCATGTACGGAGCTAAATCTACAATAACAGGTACTTTTTCAACAGGCGTAACCAAGTAATAATTGCCCTCTTCAAGTTTTAAAATTCTAGAGAATAAGATTTTTAATTTATCCCTGCCAATTATTGAACCTTGATAAAACCAATTTCCTTCTCTATCTATCTTCATCTCAACGCCCTCGCACAAATCTGGATTCCAAAGATGCACTGGGGGATATTTTTCCTCAATTGAGTTTACAGATTCCAAAAGATCAGAAAAGTTCATATACAGTTTGCAGTAAAATTATTAAACCTAATCCAGCAATAAATCCTGAAGAGGCAAACTGGATATAATCAGAATGCTTGTTAAATATGTCACCCATTGATTGATGTGTTAATGCATAACTCACAAATGAAAACCATGCTGCAGTTATTAATGGAAAATATAATAAGTAAATTATGGACATCAATGAATTTGAATCAAGATTTATGAATGAGAATAAAGATACTGTAAATAAGAATGCCTTAATGTTTAATAAATTTGTTACCAAACCAATGACAAAGGAATTTTTAAATAAGACTTTTGGCTCATTAGATTTAGATGATTTTTTTGAAGTAAAAAAGCTGAGTCCAAGGAAAAGTAAATACAAAGCTCCAGAGCATTTGATAAAAAATTTAGCTTCTTCAGAGCTATATATTAATAAGGAAATACCTGAGATTGCAAAAAAACAGTGTACAAATATTCCAGAGCCAATACCCAAAGCGGTAAGTATCCCTTGGGCCCTACCCCTAGCGAACGATTGCCGGAAGATAATAGCAGTATCTGGACCAGGTGATATTACAGCGAGTAAATGTGCAATAGCTGCTGAAAAAAATATCATAAACCAACAATCTCAGGTTCTATTTCTAATTGAATTTTAAATTTATTAAATATCATTGTTTGAATTTGATTTAGAAGATTTATTACCTCATTGAAGGATGCTCCTCCATTGTTGATAAGAACGAGTGAGTGATCCTTGGAGAAGTTTAAAGAGTCAGGAATTATTAATTCAGATTTAATGAGTTCAATCAATCTTGCGGCACTTAACTTTGTATATCCATCAGCCTGTTCCCATCTATGACCGTCTAAGAAAGCATGATCAAAATCGTTAGTTTTTACTAGAGGATTTTTAAAGATACTTCCTACATTTGGCTCCATCTTTGGATCAGGAAGTTTAGAGTCTCTTATGGCTCTTACTGAGTTAGAGAGTATTCTCGGCGTTATAGTTGATGTATCAATAGAGCCATCTTTTAAATATTCACTTAATGCTGGATAACTTAAATTGGGTTCAAAATTTTTATTAAATACAAAATTAACTTTTAAAATAACAAAATCTTTTAATTTAAATATTGAATCTCGATATTGAAACTGACATTGGTTGTGACTAAGCATTTCAGGCTTTTTAGTTTTTAAATTAAAACATTCAATGTTGTTAATAAAAGAGCTAATTTCAACACCATAAGCTCCAATATTTTGAACAGGAGCTGCGCCTACAGATCCTGGAATATGTGTAAGATTTTCGATGCCATAAAGCTCATTTAATAAACAATACTCGATAAGATCAGCCCAAGGAACTCCTGCACCAACTGAAATAAAACCATTAACTTTTTCTATTTCTTGCATATTAACCATGATTACAGTCCCATCGAAATAGTCATTTAAAATTACATTTGTGCCTGCTCCAATTATCAATATCTCGTCATCAATCGTTTCAAGCAAAGATAAATCATCTAAGGAATTGATTAGAATGCAATTCTTTGCTCTTGCCTGTAGACCAAAAGAATTAGGTATCATCATAATTAATCATGCTTGCTAGCATAGATTGTTGCAGCGTCTAAATCTTCAGGGGTATCTATCCCTATTGGCGCTTCACAATCAAAGTCTTGGACAAAAATATTAAATCCATTGTCTAAAAAACGTAATTGTTCCAATTTTTCTGATTCTTCATTTGCAGATGGTTTTAGCTTGCTTAACATTTGAAGAGTTTCATTGGTATATGCATAGATACCAAGATGTTTCAGATAATTATGGTAATCCTCAGTAAATGAGTTTGGTATGACTGAGCGAGAAAAATACATAGCTTTTTTTGAGACTGTTCTAACAACTTTGACTTCATGAGGGCTATTAAAATCCATATCATTTTTAAATTTGATACACGCAGTAGATATGGGGGTATCCTCATTGATAAATGATGCAAGAGAATTAATAATTTCTAAAGGCATAAATGGCTCATCACCCTGCAAGTTTACAATCGGTATATTAAATGGGAGATTAGCTATATTTGCTGCTTCTGAAATTCTGTCCATTCCAGAGATATGATGCGAGGATGTCATGACAACCTCAGCACCACAATCTTCAGCATGGTCTTGAATTTCAACACTATCAGTTGCAATAAATATCTCAGCAGCATTTGAAGATTTGGCAAGATCAATTACTCTAGAAATAACAGTTTGACCATTAAGCATAGCTAGAGGTTTGTTAGGCAGACGAGTTGAACCCAATCTAGCTGGAACAATAATTACAAAACTATCAACCATTTAAATCAAAAATTCTTTCTTCGATCATTCTTGGGATATCATCTTCTATAGGATAGCCAATTTTACATATACTGCATTCAAGATGATCGCCATGATCAGCCAACTCACCTTTACATCTAATACAGGCCATCAACTTTAATATATCTTTATCTATCATTTAATTTCTCCTCAAGCCTATCAATAAATTGTGATTCAATTTTAGATTCAATGGTTAAATACCAAATCTTAGAATTATTAAAGTGTTTGCATTTAGCAGCATCTTTTTCTGTCATGAGTATTGGTAGATGATCCAAATAATAGAGGTCTCTTTTGTTGTATTTGTGGTGATCTGGGAATGGATTTTTATCAAACTCAAAACCTAATCTAAGCAAAAGATCGAAAAATCTATTTGGGTTACCAACACCAGCAATTGCATGAATTTGATTATGCATAGGCCATTTATCTATAGAGTACTGTTTACCTGAATTTAAATGAACAAATTTAGCTGGACTTAATGTCATTAAGATTTCATCTCCTTCGGTTGGACCACCATTGTTTACTATAAAATCAACTTCTTTTAACCTTGATTTAGGCTCTCTCAAAGGCCCAGCAGGAAAAGCTAAGCCATTTCCGAGTCTTCTTACACCATCTATTACAGCTATCTCAATATCTCTTCCCATTGCATAATGCTGTAGGCCATCGTCAGAAATAATAACGTCAACATCTTGATGGGTTTCTTGCAATTTTCTTGCTGCCCTAGATCTATTTTTATCAATAAAAAATGGAATATTTAACTTTGATAAAATTTGAGCCTCATCTCCAGTCTCCTTAAAAGTAGAATTATTAGTAACCTCATATGTTCCTGAATATTTTCCTCCATAACCGCGACTAACGAGCCCTGGCTTAAAGCCACGGCTTGAAAGCTCTGTCGCAATAAATTTTACTAAAGGAGTCTTACCTGTTCCGCCCATTGAAATATTCCCAACAACAACAATTGGTACTTTTGAAATCCATACCTTTTTAGGATTTTTGATGTAAGAATTTTTTCTGGCTTTCACAAGACTCGAAAAAATAAACGTAAATGGAGCTAATAAATATAACCAAAAACTCCTTTTATACCATGCATCTATCAAGTAACCTTGTTCAGTCGGCTCTTCAGTGAATGTTGGAAGATGTTCCTGTTTCTTAGATTTAACTGAAAGTCCATTTTGAGTCTCAGCATCATTGAATTTATTTTGATATAGGTTCTTATAAACTCCCTCGTTCTCTAGCAGTTCATGATGTGTTCCGGTTTCTATAACCGATCCATTTTCAAGAACTAATATTTTGTCTGCATTTTCAATAGTTGATAACCTGTGAGCAATAACAATTGTAGTTCTATCATTGATAAGTTTTTCAATCGCTTCTTGAACTATTAATTCTGATTCATTATCTAAAGCAGATGTAGCTTCGTCTAATATAATGATTGGCGAATCTTTATAAAATGCTCGGGCAATTGCAAGCCGTTGACGCTGACCACCTGATAAAAGAACACCATCATCTCCTATTTCAGATTTAAACCCTTCTGGAAGTTTTGAGATGAATTCATTGCAGCCAGAAATTTCAGCTGCCTCGATTAGTTTATCTTGATCAATTTCAGTAATTCCATAAGCAATGTTTTTTTCAATTGTGTCATTAAATAATGTTGGTGACTGATTAACAATTGAAATCGATTGACGTAAATATGAGAGGCGATAATCCTTTATATTAGTACCATCAATAGCAATTAAACCGCTGTAATCAGAGTAAAATCTAGATAAAAGATTTGCAATTGTAGATTTTCCAGAACCAGACTTCCCTACAATGGCAACGGTTTCATTTTGAGAAATTTTAAGATTTAAATTGCTCAACACTGATTCTTTTGAGGTGTATGAAAAATTCACATCTGAAAATTCAATATTACCAACAATTGTTGACTCAACAGATCCTGCATCATCTTCTTCTTTTGCGTCCAATTGATCAAAAATTTCAACCGCTGCAGCTAGGCCTTTTTGAATTACTGCATTGATATTAGAAAGTTGCCTTATGGGTTTTGCCATAAGCCCAGCTGCAGTTATGAATGCAACAAAATCCTCTGCATTAAGTTCTATTCCTAGCTGGGAGCCTAATGCAAAATACGCAACAATGGATAAAGAGACGGAGACCAAAAGCTGAATAATAGGAGTGGCTAAATTGCTAGTTGCCTCTAATTTTAAGTTTTGATTTTTGTTAGAAGCATTGGCACTAAAAAATCTTGTCTTTTCATAATCCTCAGCATTAAAGGATTTAATTTCTAAATTTCCATCAACAGCTTCAGAAGCAAGATGGGTAACATCACCCATAGCGGTTTGAATTGTTTTTGCTAATTTTCTTAGTCGTCGGCCAGCTACATATACAATGAGCGCTATAAATGGAGTTGTCACAAGCAAAAGTAGTGTTAATTTCCAATTTAAAGTCAACATATAGCCAAGTAAACCTATCAACAAGAAACCCTCTCGCACGAATGTCTTGATAGCATTGGATGCTGCCCCAGAGACTTGAGTGGTTGTAAAAGTAATTCTATTTATGAGCTGCCCCGATTGATTTTGATCAAAGTAATTTTTTGGTAAATTAATTAATTTTGTAAATAACTCAGACCTGAGATCATGGACAATTCCAAAACCAACCCTAGACATGAAGTAGTTTCCAATAAAAAAACCTGTTCCGCGACCAAATGCTATAAAAATTAACGCTAGTACGAGATAAATACTAAAATCTTCTTGGCCAGAATTAATATATTCAATAATACGTCTAATCCACTCAACTGCAGCAATATCCGCCGAGGCAAAAAGAATAAACCCTACAATACTAAGTGCAAATGAAAATTTGAATCTTAAGGTATATGAGAAAAGTCTTTTTAAGGGGCTCATAAGTTTTCAGTATAAGTTTTAATTTGTACATTTTGAAAACCAAGTTGTTGAAGGCCATCCATTATTTCAATAACCCACATATGAAATGCTTTGCTTTCAATGGATAAGATAACAACCTCTGATTTTGAAAATGTAAGGAGCACGCCTGCAAGAACTTTTTCAATATCTTGAATCAAAAACTCTTGATCATTTACCAACAATATACCTGAATCTAGCAAAATTATATTTTGAGAATTAGTGGAAATAGAAGATGAAAATGACTTTGATTCCGGAAGATCCAAGGTTAAGTACTGATTAGTTTCTATCTTAGAGGTAACCACAAAGAAAATAACTAACAAGAAAACAATATCTATCAGTGGAGTGATTTCAATTGTCAGGGAGCGTTCTTTGTGTTTATAAAAATTCATTTTTTATATAAGAAATCCAAAAATAATGAAGTATTTGCTTGCAATACTGACATCAAGATAAGGGTTTTTTGTTCAAAATATCTAAAAAAAATTATTGCTGGCACTGCAATTATTAAACCAAATGCTGTGGTAATGAGAGCCTCGGATATACCTGCCGCTAGAAGATCTGTATTGGATGAGCCATTAATATCAATATTACTAAATACAGTTATCATGCCGACAACTGTTCCCAGCAATCCCAGCAAAGGGCTTATGCTTGCAATAGTACTCAGCATGGAAAGATTTCTCTCTAAAATAAGCTTGATTTCAGATGCTTTTTCTTCAGCTTTAATTTCAACGAATTCTCTGGAGTTAGATCTATACTGATAACAATATTTAAGCAAATCACCCAACTGAGATGTTGAAGAAATTTCTTCTTGATTGTGAGAATGGAAAGACTCTTTTTCAATTAAATTTTGAACTTGCCTCAACAAACCTTTTGGAGCAATAAGTCTTCGTTGCAAAAACCATAACCGCTCAAGAACAATTGAAATTAATAGAATGGAGCACACCAACAAGGGCCAAATAAACCATCCTCCAGCTATCAGAATACTATTCATTTCAAATTGACTTTAAATCCCCTTTTTCAATCCTAAATACACAGTCTAGTTTATCAGCATATTGCAAGTCATGAGTTGCAACGACTATTCCAATATTATGATTTTTTGATAATTTGATAGTTAAATCTTGAATGATTTCAGCATTATCTTGATCTAAATTACCAGTTGGCTCATCCATTATTACGAACCTAGGTTGGTGAACAATTGCTCTAGCAATAGCAACTCGCTGCCTTTCCCCTCCTGAAAGCATATATGGATAACTATCACGCAAATGAGAGATTCCAAGTTCATCCAATATTTGAAGGATCTTTGAAGATTGATCATTGTAATTTTTAGCTATCTTAAAAACTAAATTGCAATTTTCATAAACTGTAAGATCATCCAGCAAATAATGAAATTGATATGCATAACCAAATAAATTTTTTCTCATTTCATTGAATTGTTTATCACCATTCGCTGATAAATTTATATCGTTAAAGTATATATTTCCTTCATCTGCATTATCCAAGCCAGCTAAAATTTGCAAAAAAGTAGTCTTGCCACTTCCAGATGAACCTATTATTCCAACTGACTGACCCTCATTGATTGAGAATGAAATATTCGCTAAGACATTAATCTTGTGACTAGCAGAAATAAAAGATTTAGATATGTTTTCGGCTCTTAGCTTATTCATGGCGAAGGATATTCACTGGCTTCAGTCTTGCAGCTTTTGCGGCAGGAAAGTATGAAAAAGTTATGCTCATAAATAGAACTGACAAACAAATATTGAGCAATTGTGTGATTCGAAATTCATATGGAAAATAATTTATAAAATAGCTATCCATCAAAGCTCTATTTGAAAGAGATTCTATAAAATTAATTAATGAATCTATATTAGGGGTAATGATTAGACCTAGAGTCAAACCAACTATGGTGCCGACACAGGCAATAATAAAGCCTAAGTTTAAAAAGATAAGAGTGAGCTCAAGATTTGAGCAACCCATTGTTTTTAGTATGGCTATCTCTTTTTCTTTAGCTTTAACAGTCATTACTAATGTAGATAAAATATTGAATGCTGCAACTGTAATAATTAAAAATAACATTAAGCTAATAAGTCTTTTTTCAAGTTTAATGGCTTGAAATAATGTTCCGTGAGTTTGCTGCCACGATGTAAAATAATTATCTCCATTATTGAAGTTCATACTTTCTAATAAATCATAGCCAATAGAGTTTGCTTTGAATAAATCATTAGTTTTAATCCTAATCCCCTGAGTTGAATTGGTTGTTATGTTTAAAATGTTTGCAGCTAAATCGTGGTGAACCAACACCAAAGATTGATCTAGTTCAGCTTTAAGCTCAAAGATGCCAACAACCTCTAAAGAAATTGTTCTGGGAAAAGTTCCCAAAAGAGATGAACGTAAATTTGTTGTTGTAATATTGATAGAATCTCCGATATCTATATCAAGATATCTAGCTAACCATGAGCCTATTACCACTCCCTGCTTTGGTGATAAATCATTCAAAGCTCCACTTTTAATGAACTGGGGCAAAATCGACATAGAATTCTCATGCTCAGGCATTATTCCAGTTAAAAAAACACCTCTCGATCTATCATTAGCACTCATGAGGCCCTGTGTTTCAATGTATGGGCTAGCGCTGAGAACATCATCTGAGGTTTCGATATCTCTGATAAGATTTACGAAGTCATTTATAGGTTCGTTTGAACGAATTATTAATTGAGGAACTACTCCTAAAACTCTTGTTTGAAGCTCTTTTTCAAAACCATTCATAACGGAAAGAACAATAACTAAAGCAGCAACACCTAGCGACAATCCTGCAATTGCCATTAATGATGTGAAAGATGCAAATGCACCCTTCTTTGATCTAAAGTACTTGTAGCCCAAGTAAATAGGCAATGAGTTCATAGAATTATGTTATCTGCTTAAGCACCTTTTCAATATCTCCCTTATATGGGGGACGGATAGCAGACAATAGCTTGTCAAATCTTGAACCAATTTGCTTATAAACAGCTTTAGCATTGCTAAAGGTTTTGAATCCTTCTTCTCCATGATAGCTTCCTGTACCAGATGGCCCAACACCCCCGAAAGGAAGATCCTCTTGCTGTATATGGCCCAGAACATCATTAACAGTAACTCCACCTGATGATGTTCTTGATAAAACACGATTTTCTTCACTTTTGTTAGAGCCAAAATAATAAAGACCAAGAGGCTTATCATTTTTATTGACATAAGAGATGGCTTCATCAATTTCAGTAAATTCTTTTACAGGCAGAAGTGGTCCAAAGATTTCCTCTTTCATAATTTCCATATCATCTGTTGGGTTCATGACAAGAGTTGGGGGTATTTTAAAAGCTTCTTGTTGTGAAAAATCTTCATTAGCAGGATTAATCTCATCAATTACTGCACCTTTTTCTTTTGCATCTTCTAAGAGGCCTTGAAGGCGATCATAATGCTTTTGGTTGACAATTGATGTGTAGTCATCGTTGTGTTTTAAATCTGGATAGAAATCACCGACTGCATCCTTCATACCGGACACTAATTCATCTTTTTTGTCAGAGTGCACCATAATATAATCTGGAGCTAAACAAATTTGCCCAGCATTCATAGTTTTTCCGAGCATAATTCTTTTTGCCGCTATAGCGCTATCAGTAGAATTACTAACGATAACTGGAGACTTTCCACCAAGTTCAAGGGTTACTGGTACTAAATTTTCAGATGCAGCCCTCATAATGTGTTTTGCAACTGCCCCGCTCCCAGTGTAAAGAAGATGATCAAATTTTTGTTGAGTGAAAGTTGCTCCAACATCAGGGCCACCTAGTATGGTTGCAAACTCTTCCTCATCAAAAGCAGCATCACATAGCTCTTTCATTAAATTGGCTGATTGCTCAGTATATTCACTAGGTTTATGCATTATTTGATTCCCAGCAGCAAAAATAGATGCGGCTGGAGAGAATGTTAAAAACATAGGGAAATTCCAAGGAGATATCATCCCCACAGTTCCCAAAGGTTCGTAATCTACAGAGGCTTTTGCCCCCAAAAAGCCAAGTGGAAAATTAGGCTTTCTTTTTGACCCAGCCATCCATTTCTTCAGATTCTTTTTAGCGTACTCAATACTGGGAATTATTGTATAGACATCAGTTGCCATAGATTGATTTTTAGATCTAACTCCAAAATCCGCATGCAATGCATCAACTATCTTATAGCGATTATCCATGATCAGCGTCTTCATTCTATTCAATCGATCAATTCTTAGATCATATGATGGTGGACCATTTTTAATAAAAAAAGCTTTCTGCTTATTCAGAATATCCTGCATTTGTTGATGTTCCATTACTACCCCTGCTTATATGTTTACCTTAGTTTATCAGTTATAAAAAAATATCAATAAAAAAAATTTAAGTTGATCTTTTTTGCTTATCTGAATCGTTTGTTTTTTTAATCATGTTTCTAATCTCAGACCAATCATCTTCCGACATTTTAGCAAGTTGAGAGAATGTTCCGCCACCTGAGAGGTATTGAGCACCATCAAGAGCAATAGTTTGCCCTGTTAAATATTCACACCCATCAGCCATAAGAAATGTGGCCAAATTTTGTAATTCGCTCATTTCTCCTACTCGGCCCATTGGTATAGTGCTCATAGAATTTGAATCATCTAAATCTCCTTTGGGGCTTAATCTGGCCCATGCACCCTCTGTAGGAAATGGGCCTGGAGCAATAGCATTAACACGAATGCCATTTGGACCCCACTCTACTGCAAGAGATTTAGTCATAGTATTTAATGCCGATTTAGACATTGCTGATGGAACAACAAAAGGTGATCCGGTCCAGACCCATGTCGCAAGTATTGAAATAATCGACCCTTTCATTTTTAGCTCAAGCCATTTTTTTCCTACTGATTGAGTAACATAAAATGTTCCATGAAATACAATATTGGCTATTGCATCAAACCCTCGAGCTGACAAGTCTTTAGTTGGAGATATAAAATTGCCTGCTGCATTATTTACAAGCCCATGCAATGGCCCTTCCATAAAGATAGCATCAATGAAATCTTCAACGTCCTGCGGCGATCTAATATCTAACGGTTGATACCTAACATTTGCTCCATACTTTTCTTTAAACTCTTGAGCTGTATCAGCAAGAACACTCTCTCTTCTGCCGCATATAACTAATTCAGCTCCATGTTTGACATAGTGCTCAGACATCTCTTTTCCTAGACCGGTTCCACCTCCTGTGACTAAGATTTTTTTACCCTTTAAAATATCATTCTTAAACATATTAACTCTAATTTTTTGAACCTGTTATATCTATAATAGCTTGAACCCAAGCATCTGAAAAATTTAATGACGGAACATAATCAAGAGTGTCACCGCCAGCTTCCTTAAATATTTCCTTGTATTCATCACCGATTTCAATAACAGTCTCAAGACAATCAGCAGTGAATGCAGGGGAAAATATTAATACTTTTTTAACACCTGATTTAGGGAGCTCTTTAAGCACTTCATCAGAAAATGGTTCAAGCCAATTATTTGTAAGACGTGATTGAAAAGTGACCTCATATTTATCTCTTTTCAATTCCAATTTTTCAGCAATTAATTTAGAAGTTTCATAAACTGTAGCTTTATAACAATAATGATTCAGAGAATTAATTTCGTGCTCACAATTCTTACCATCGCATTGATTATCCTGGTATACCTTGTTTACCTGTGAATTTGGCAGACCATGATAGCTAAATATAATTTTGTCATACTCCCTGAGATTGAAATCTTTTGCAGCTTCCACCCAAGCATTAATAAATGATGGATGATCATAGTATTGAGTTATAAATCTGAATGATGGAATTACCCACTCTTTTGAAAGTTCCTTACATACCTTTTCAAAAACACTACCAGAGGTTGCTGATGCATAATGAGGAAAGAGTGGCAAAATTACTAGCTCTGATGGGTTTGTTTCTTTAATTTTGTTTAGAGCATTTTGAATGCTTGGCTTTTGGTAGCGCATAGCATAATAAACATTGTATTTATTCTGATGTAGATTTAATTTTTTAGTCAACTCATCAGTATTTTTAAGTAAAGGAGAAACTCCGCCAGAGAGATTCCACAGTTGACGATAAATTTTACTAGAACTAAAGGATCTAAAGGGACATATAATTAATGTGACAAGAATAAATCTCAACAATGCTGGTACATCGATAACTCTTGCATCCATAAGAAACTCCCTTAAATATCTAAAGACATCAAAGTATGATGGCGAGTCTGGTGTACCTAGATTAATCAGTAATAACGCTGGCTTGTTCATGATTTCTTAATATTGGATGTCCTATTATAAATAATAAGGAAATAAAACACAGAGAGGCACTAAAGAAAAATAAATATTCTGGTTGATACTGATATATTGGCATGGCAATTATCGGAACTAAAATATGACCAATGGGCATAACAGAACCCAAATACCCAGCAGCCTTTCCTTGATTATCTGGAGTCTGTGCCAAGGATAAGGATGATGCATTGGCTGGTCGAAACATCCCAGATCCAAATCCATTAACCATTATGGCTAGGTAAAACAAAGCTATTGATGAAGAAAATGCAGCAAAAATATATGATATTGAAATCAAAAATGTTCCGTATATGAGTAACTTATTATTGGCAACTGGTTTTAGGTCGGTAAAAATATATTGGCTAACAACTGTAGAAATTGAAAGCAATGTAAAAGTTAAGCTGATTACCAAAGGCAAGTCTTTTTCATTGGAAAAAACATCAGTAATATAGAAACCAATTGATTGCAGTAAAGAGGCCTGACAAAAGGAAGCCAATGCTGCTATAAGTAAAAATGGCCAAACTGATTTATCTTTGTATGAGAGTTTATCAACGACTTTTTCTGTCTTTGTTACAAAAGAATTGTTTTTTGGAAAACTTATAAAAATGCCAATTGCAGCAATGAAACCACAAAGTGAAAATAAATAAAATGGTAAACTTTTAGAATATAGAAACAAAAAACCACCCACCATAGGACCCATAATTGTTCCTATAAGAAAACTAGACTCTAATCTTGCAAACTTTTTTGTTCTTTTTGACCTGTTAGATGTATCTGCTACATAGGCAAATGCAGCAGGTCTAGTTGCGGATCCAATAAGACCATTGATAAGTCGACCTAGAATTAACAGAGGTAAAAGATAAACAAAACTTAAAATATTTTTTTCTACTAAAAATAAGGGTGTAATAAGGGCGATAATTGAGATGGAATATCCAATCAGACCAATTACAGCAATGTTACGTCTTCCATAACGATCAGATGCTCTGCCCCATGAGCCACTAGTCAGCGCCCAAGCAACAGCCGAGATTGAAAAAATAGTAGCAGTTTCAACTACTGATAAACCAAGATCTCTCGCTAAAGGCGGAACCAAAACAAAAGCAAAAGATTGACCTAAGCCAACAGAAAATAGACCAAATTTTAGCCAAGTTGAGGGCTTATTCAACTTTTGAAATACCTATAGCCTCACGCAGCTTTGCAACAAGCTCTTTAGCCTGAGGTCTAACCTTACGAGCTCCATCAGAAAACAAATCATTTAATAAGTCTGACTGAGAATTAAGATCTAAATACCTCTCTCTAATAGGAATAATTTCATCATTAATAACTTTATATAATTCTTTCTTGGCGTCTCCCCATCCTATGCCATCTTTGTATGCTTGATGCATAGAATCAACGTCCTCTTGGCTAGCAAAAAAAGAATACAATTGAAACAAAGTACAATTTTTTGGATCTTTAGGCTGACCTGGTTCCAAGGAATTTGTAACAATTTTTGCAATAGATTTTTGTAAGACCTTCTCTGATGAGAGAAATGGAATAATATTTTGATAGGACTTACTCATTTTTCTACCGTCTATGCCTGGAACAGATATATCATTTTGAATTATGCCTTCTGGAATAGTTAGCACATTAGAGTATGTGTGATTAAATTTACCAGCAATGTCTCTAGCCATCTCCATGTGTTGTGCTTGATCTGGTCCAACAGGCACATGGGTAGCACTAAATATTAAAATATCAGCAGCCATCAAGACCGGATATGAAAACAAACCCATATTGATTGCTTTATCATCATCATTTTGTGATTGAGCATTTTCAGCAACAAGAGCTTTGTACGCATGTGCTCTATTTAAAAGACCCTTTGCAGCACTGCAATTCAGTATCCAAGTCAACTCGTGCACCTCAGGGATATCTGACTGTCGGTAAAAATGTGACTGATTACAATCCAAACCTGATGATAGCCAGGCTAATGCTACATTTTTAACACTTTTTTCAATTTCAGTAGGGTCTGTTTGTTTAATTAGAGCGTGATAATCAGCAAGAAAAAAATATGAATCATTTTCAGGACCTGCTAATTCCAGCGCAGGTTTTATTGCTCCTAAATAATTTCCAATATGAGGAGTACCAGTTGTTGTAATTCCTGTTAAAATTCTTTTTCTCATTTGAGTTAATTATAAACATCAAAAGTAACTATTGTGGAAAGTCATAAAATTTTATTTGAATCATTAGATAAGGCTGAGCAACATTTTGAGGCTGGTGAAATTCGTATAGCTCAAAAACTTGTGAATGAGGTATCAAGATCGATTAAATCTCAAGGGAGAATTTCTAACAAGCTAAGGCATAAGTTTAATTTCATGTCTGCTCAATCAAGATATTTTAACGACATATCATCCTTTGCTACCAACCCTAAGAGAAATGAAATAATTAAAGAAATTGAAAATTTAATATCAACTCCTCATGAGAATCCTAAAAAACAAGCAAGTGAAATACATGGCTTGCAAACAAAATGGCAGTTACTTGATCAAACTTCAAAACCAGCAGGTCGGGAACAGTGGATAGCTTTTAAAGATCTTACTGATAAAGCTTGGGAACCTTGTGCTCAATATTATGAAGAATTAAAAGTCGTTAAAATTAATAATGCAGCTGAAAGAGAAAAACTTATCAACAGTTTGATTGAATATACTAAATCGAACGAGGGAAAATGGCCTAGCCTTATAGAGATGAGTAAATTCCTTAGCAAGACTTTTCGATCATGGCAAAACTTTGCTCCAGTTTTAGATGAAGACTTTTTAAAACTAAAAAGTGCCTATCAGAATGCAAGAAATCCAATTAATGAAGCAATAAAACAGCAAGAAAATAAAAACCTAAAACTTAAAGAAGCGCTCATTGAAAAGGTTAAACTAATCGATGATGAAGATAACCAAGCATCTATACAAAAATTCAAAAAAATTAAACGTGAGTATCAAGATATAGGACCAGCTGGCAAGAAAAATGAAACTAATTTATGGAAATCTTTAAACCAAGCCGCTGACAAATTTTTTGAGGCAGAGAAATCTTTAGCTGATGAGGAGCTACAACAACTTAATGAATTAGCTGAAGGAATTCAAAGCGAAACAACAACTATTCACGATGTTAAAAATAAACTTAAAGATCTTAACAAGATTAGAAAATCTCCTGAATTTTTAAAACTCCAAAAAAATATAAAAAGTATTGAAAAAAAACAAAAGGAAGCTTCGACTCTGTTAAAGGTAGAAGCCTATCAAAATCTTACAAAATATCTCGAGGCAAGTGAAGATAAGGGCGGATTAATTAATAAAGATATTTCTAGGGTCCTCCAAAAACCTCAGTACATAAACAATAATGATGAGTTGAATAAGGCAACAATTATGCTGGAGATCATTGGTCAAGTTGAAACTCCAGCGGTAGATAAAAAACTTAAGCAAGAAGTTTCACTAAGGTTATTACAAGATAAATTTTCAACTCAAAAAAGTACTCAAGAAAATATACAAGAAATATTTATAACCTTTATAAATAACCTTGGGTCCAAAGATCTTAGTGCGAATGAAAAAAAATTATGGCAAAGAATTGCAAAAGTCATTCCAGGGATAGCTAGCGATCTTCCTTAAGTGACATTGAATTCATCCATTTGTCAGATCGAAATCTAGCAACATATAAAAAACCTTTAACAATGTAGTCTGCTAAAAGTGTAGAAAAGATTATTTCAATGCTTGCATCAAGCAAGAAAAATATAACTGCCAAGAAAACTCTTATAAAAAGCAAGCAAGTAAGCGTGATCGCAAGAGGTGTTTTGGTATCACCAGCACCTCTCAAGGCTCCCCCTAAGGAAAATTCTATGGCCATAAGAGGTTGCATAGAACCAAGTAACCATATAAAAATTACTGACAATCTTACAACTTCATCGTTATCAATCATGAAACGTGCCAGCGGCTCAGCAAAAAAAGTAATCAACACGCCAAAGAATGTCATTGATAGAATTGAGAGCCTCATAGCGCCCCAACCAGCTCTTTTAGCTTGATCATTATCTTTTGCTCCCAAATGTTGTCCAACTAGTGTTGCCCCAGCAATGGAAAAACCAAAACCTATAACAAATGAGAATGATAGAATTTGCACCCCGATACCATATGCTGCATATGCCTCCGTTCCATAATAAGCCACTAAAATTAAAAAAGCTGTGATGCCTAGCTGAAATATAACTTGCTCAAGTGCTGCTGGTAAGCCAAAGTGAAAAATTTCTTTAACTCTTGATATGTCTAATTTAAATAAAGAAAAATACCTTACAGGTAGTTGATTAGTTAGCCAGAAGACAATCAAAAGAGATGCGCCAATGATAAATGAAACACCATTACCAAGGGCGGCGCCCTTGACACCATATTGAGGAAAACCTAACCAACCATTGACCAGAACAAGCATAAAAAAAATTGCAAATAGATTCATGATCATTCCAATGACCAAAGGAGTTTTTACATCTCCAACAGCTCTTAGAGCAGTTATCAGGGCCATTCCACAACCAAAAGCAATATAAAAAGGTGAAATGGCTCTCAGATATTCGGTGGATAGGATTAAAGCTTTATCTTTTAAACCAAAAAAAATAACAAGAGATTCAGCAAACTGCCAAATTAAATAAGCAGATATTATTGATATAAATATTACTAATTGAACAGTTCTTGTAAAAAATATTCCAGCCTCAGATTTATTATTAGCCCCCCAATTTCTTGCAATTAAAGCTGTAGATCCAGCTAAAACACCAGTTAGAACAGCTTGAAGTATAAAGGTTACCCTTTGCCCAGTTACTGCTGCGGCAATAGCATCAGGACCAAGATTGCCAACTACTTTAATCGCAACTATTGAGCTGGTTGCATAAAAAAGATTTGTGATGATTGAGGGCCAGGCCAATGTCCAGACGCCCATTGAGCCCCTAGGGATTTTACCCCCCTCTTCTAAGACTTCCACAGCTAGGATTCTTTAATTGAATTTAAGTAAATAACTCCAAATAAAAGTGTCATTGAGAAAGCAACAAAGGGTGAATCCTGTGAGGTTAGAATTTTATTTCTAAAGATGTAACATTCTATCAAATGAGCAATTAGCAATAAATAAAAAACTCCTGAAGCAATAAAGAATAAGAACCCGTTAAATGGTTCGAATAAATTAACGATACCCAAAGCCCATAAAATTAATGTTATATAGTGTGGAATTTTCATTGCAACCTCTGAAATTTTGTTGAATACATTCTATCAATCATTTGCTCAATAAATGGTTGAATATGAGCATAACTCTCATTATCTTTTATTGCATACCAATGATGAAGATAAAATAATGACCCAAATAAAAAATTACGATGTTCCTCTGGATCTCCGTTAATCATAGATCCATCAAGCTGCCCCTTCTTAAACCAATTGGTCCAGTGTGCATATTGCTGAAATTCATTTTCTTTAATGTCATCATATTTTGCAAAATCTGATAACGATTTTGGCAGTTGCATCAGAAGAGTTAATCCATTGATGGTCATCGCTTTATTGGTGTAAAGCTTAATTTTGCTCAGATGATCGCATTCTTCTTTGTTAATTGCAGAAATGAGGGCATTTAACTTAGCTTGAATTGAAAGAATTACTTCAATGAAAAGATCACCTTTGCTACTAAAATAATAATATATTGATTTGTCCGTTAACTTGAGAGATTCGGTGATTTGTTCAAGTTTTGTATTTTGATATCCATATTGTGAAAATATATTTATTGCTGACTCTAAAATTAAATCTTTTCGTTTTAAGCGCTTGGAAGTATTTTTAATTTCAACATTCATTGGAAGAGTATACAAACTTTCAAAATTAATTACTGTGATTTAAGTTTGTGAATAATTTCTTCGTGCTTGTATCTATCAATTTTATAGAAATAAAATATGCCAAAAGGGATAATCATAAATACTGCAACCAAGGGTCCTTGAATCATTGCTAGATTAAAAATGTTTTCAGCATTAGGTGTAACAGCAGAGCCCTGTGGAAATTTAATTAATTCAAGGGCAAGTCCAGCCATTAAGATCCCTAATCCGGTATTTAACTTACCTATTAACGAACTTGAAGCAAACATTAGCCCTTGCTGACCTAAACCACTTTCAAGCTCAACCTCATCACTGATGTCTCCGAGCATTGATTCTCTTACTATGGCGCTAGAAGAGAGACAAAGATTTCCAATATAAACAAATGGGACGGTTGCATAAAAAAGACTCCAAGTCCCTGCAGCTGGAAATAAATCATTTATAAATAAAATTATAGGTATTGGAGGAATTATTGCTGCGCAACTAATTGCTAAAAGCAAAATGGATCGTTTTTCAAAGGTCTTCACCAAAATTGGGACTATAAGAAATGCGCTTAAAGTGGCAATAAGATATATGCCTAAATATGATGCTAGCATCGTGGATGGAAATTCCCAAAAATATGTATTCATGTATATTTGCAACGAGCTTCCCATACCCCAACCCACTGCTACAAATAAATAACCAAAGAAAAAAATTAAAAATGATTTATTTTTTAAAGCGATTTTTATTTGCTGGAAAATTAGCGACAAATTAAAAGCTTGAGCTTCATTTGCTGGGTTATGTCGATACTTTAGTGTTCCAAAATAGGTAAGCAATACCGAAAGACACATAATACTTGCACCAGTCATACCATAATAAATCCAAGGCTCAGGATTTTTAGTGCCTGGCATATAAACAGGCGTATCTTTAAAAAAAATTGTATAAGCTAAAAAAGCATTAAATAAACCACCGAACCAGCCAAGCATTTCCCTGGTTGCAAATATTGATGTTCTCTCTGTGTAGGAGCGAGTCATTTCAGCTCCAAGAGATCGATGAGGCACTTCAAAAATGGTCATTCCTAGTCTTGTTAAAAGTGTAAAAGTTAGCATCCATATAAAAAGATTCTCTTGAGATAGTTCCCAGGAAGGCTGAATAGCGAAAAGCATAAAATAAGACAATGACATAGGAATCATCCCAACCAAAAAATAAGGATGACGTCTACCGTATCGATGTTTTGTTCGATCCGAAATAGCTCCCATTAGAGGATCTGTGAATGCATCAACCATCAATGCAATAAATATTGCTAGGCTAGCTAAACCAGGTGTCAGACCTATAACATTTGAATAAAAAAATAGTAAAAAAAATGTAAAGGCATCAGCCTTAACCCCATTTGATATAGCGCCACTAGCATAAAAAAATTTTTCTTTAGGTTGAATTGTCATGAGGCAGCATTGCAAACATTAGGTAGAAAATGGAATGACATAATGGAATTAGATGGAATCTGTTGAGTTATTCTTTAAAAATTTAATCAATTGATTCTGAAATTTTGAATATGATAATTCATCCAAGATATGACCCATGCCATTTACTATTATTAAATCGCTTGATTGAATGAGTTTATGAGCTGAATAAGCATTACTAACCTTGATTAAAGGATCTATATCACCGTGAATTACTATTGTGGGAGTTTGAATAGTACGTAAGAATTTTTTTCTATTTTTAGAGCCAACAATTGCAGCCATTTGACGAACAAATCCACTATCGTCTCCTCCTCTTTGTATATAAGATTTCATATTCTCCCGAAACTCTTGAGTATCATAATTTTTTCCCGGAGATCCAATCAACTCAAATAATTTAACTGACTGATTAATCCTGCCTTCAATATCATCTTTAGCTGCAGATCTTTTAAGTAATTGACGTGTAACTTTCAGTTTTGGTCCATTAAAAGGATTGGGTGTAGAGGCAGTGGAGGATATCATCGTAAAAGAGCTAACTCGCTCTGGATATTGAGCCACCAAAACTTGAGAGATCATCCCGCCCATGGACATACCCAATATATGTGATCTATCAACATTCAAATGGTCGAGCACTGAAATTCCATCTGAAGCCATATCCTCAATCGAATATTCAGATTTAATAGGTAAAAATAAAAAATATTTAATGTAGTTTAATGTTTGAGAGGGCTTGGAAGTAAATCTAGTAGACAATCCAACATCTCGATTATCAAAAGCAATTGGGCGAAAATTTTTTTCCTGTAAACTTTCTATCAAAAAATCTGGCCAAAGAGTAAGCTGTGCGCCCAGACCAGTGACTAATAGAATTGGTTCACCTGTTTCTGGTCCGTAGTCTCTGTATGCAATTTTTATTTCATTATTTAAAGCAAAGCCCTCCTCATAACTCTTAATATTAAAACTAAGAAAAATTACTAAAAAGAAAAAACTATTTTTTAATAAAGGCATTTGCTCGAACCCTAATATTGTTTCTTAAAGAACCCCAAAAAAGGGCTATATCCAGATTATGTAAATCTCCATCAACTGTAAACGAGGCGACTTTATCTATCAAAGTTCCTTTTGTTTCAATCATATAATTTTGAGAGAGCCTTGCAAATAAACTTAAGTTTTTTATCTTATCAATAGACAGTTTTGCATGGGAGTGAGATTTTGCATGATAGTCATTAAGAAATAAGGTGCTGGATTTTAAACGTATTGAAATATTTGATTCATCTTCTATCCATTCTCTTCTTTGATCCCAAGATAATGGATGATTACAGACTAATGGTTGTTCCATTTTTTCTTTTTTCCAACCGTTAGGGGTCCAGAATAAAGATTTAGCTCGACTTCTAGAAAATCCCTCTGTTCCGGTTGACCATGAAATAATTACTTGTTGATCATTAGGTGACTGGGAAATGGAAAGATCTGGATAAAGACCATCAAAATATTTAATTGGCAAAATATACCCAATTAAGTAGGCGGCAATAAATAAATCTCTTGATGTATTTTTAGAGACATGCTCATGAATAAGCCTCTGTCCATGTAGCGCTCCCTGGCTATGACCAGCAATGAAGAACGGTCGGCCTTGATTATATTTTTCCAAATACACTTTAAATGCGTTAGCTATATCTGTATATGCAATATCAAGAGCCATAGATCCAGATGAGGCAATATCAAAAAATGAATAGTATGTAGCCTGTCTGTAATAAGGAGTAAAAATATTACATGACTGAGCGAATGCTGATGCTTGGCTAGCTAAATGACTACTTGTTCTTTCATAAGCAGCTGATTCTTCATCGAATGGAGCATTCCAACATTGGTCAAAAAAACCTGTTGGATGGATATAAAAAACGTCAAATTCTTTTTTTTCATTCATTTCCTTGCAATCTGGAGACAGTAGGTGGAAGCCATCGTCACCTAAAAATGAAGCCCAAAATTTTTTATCATTGTAATCAGGAGGAGAAGGAGTTTTTTTATTATCAAACTCATGTTGGGGTTTAACACTGTCAATTAGCTTCAAATATCTTTTTTTTGCTGCCGAATGATTAGACCTCTTATGCGTGACTTTATCTGTCATAAATTAAAATTTGACTAATTTATTTGTTGCTGTGGCAGTCGCAATTAATTTGCCATGTTGATGTAAGTTAGCTGAAGTAAAGGAGATGCTTTTACCCAACTTATCAACTTTGGCAGATGCAGTAAATTGACCTGGAGAGCCGGGAGCCAAGAAAGTTACATTAATACTAAGGGTTAAAGGATTATATTCGCCATTCATTTTAAAAATAATGAGATGAGCCATAGAGGTATCTAACATTGCAGTTATAAAGCCACCCTGAACAATAGTTCCATTTGAATGAGTTAATTCTTCTCCTACATCAAAATTCATGGTTATTGATTCATTATCCTCTGAAAGCTCAAACCCTTTTGATCCAAGTATGGAAAGGAATTGAGGGGGTTCTGATAAATTTAATTTTGATGTCATTGGATAATTAACTGTAATAGAATGTAAAACATAAATTATAGGTGAAAATTATGACATTCTTTAGGCAGTTAGTATTCATTATTGTTTTTTCTATCAACATTACAGCTTCATCTCTTGATAACGAAGATAAAAATAGAATTACAAAACATTTCAACACATACATAAAAAACGGGAACTTGCCCAATATTTCAATACTAATTAAACAAAATAACAAAGAAATATATCGTCATGTCGAAGGAATGGCAGACATTGAAAACAAAGTAAAAGCAGACAAAGGAACTGTTTATAGAATTTATTCAATGACCAAGCCTGTAACTGGAGTTGCAATCATGCAGCTTGTTGAAAGCGGAAAGTTGAGACTCAATGATAAAGTTTCAAAATACATACCTGCTTTTAAGGATACCAAGGTAATAAATTTAGATTTTCAAGATTACGTTGTTAAACCCAAGCGTGAAATAACCATTAGAGACTTGTTAACTCATACTAGCGGCTTAACCTATAGCTGGGCTGGCGAAGGTCCAGTTCATCAAATATATCGAAAATATAATATTCGACCATATTTCTTTGGCGCATTGGATGCAGAACTTAATAAATTTCCAGGAAACACTTGTCAGTTTGCAGCAGCCGCTGCATCAGCACCTCTATTGCATAATCCTGGTGAGAAATGGTCTTATGGAATTAATATGGATGTTTTAGGTTGTGTTGTCGAAGTTGTTTCTGGGGTGACATTTGCTGAATATCTGCAACAAAATATTTTTGATCCACTAGATCTTAAAAGCATTGGTTTTTCAGTTAACCCAATCGATAAAGATTCATTTACAACTCTTTACACATCGGGTGCATTTAGCAGAGATGGTGAGGTTGTCGCTCCATCTGGCTTAAATAGAGCTGAACTAATGTTCTCAGAGGAATTAAGAGCCATAGATTCATTTAATGAATCACCCTACCTTAATAATTCATCACGCCTCTTTGATGGAGGTTCTGGACTTGTCTCCAACATAGATGACTACAGTAAATTTGCAGAAATGTTGTTAAATGGTGGTACTTTAAATGGGGTAAGAATTTTAAGTAAGGCTTCGGTGAGTCTAATGTCAAGAAATCATTTATCGAGTGAGATACTATCTGATGGTGCGGCTTTTGGTCTAAATGGAGTTGGTTTTGGTCTTACGGTTGGCTCAATAATGGATGCTGGAGTTGCAGGCTCCTATTCTGTGGATGGTGAGTTTTTTTGGGGTGGTGCTGCTAGTACTATTTTCTGGGTCGATCAAAAAAATAATGTTACCGCTACTTTGATGACTCAATACATGCCGTCGGATAAATATCCACTTAGAGAAGAATTAAAGACACTAATATATTCTGGGCTAAGTAACTAGACTGGCGGAGAGACAGGGATTCGAACCCTGGAAACCCGCGAAGGTTTGCTGGTTTTCAAGACCAGTGCATTCAACCGCTCTGCCATCTCTCCGTTCCTTTGGATAATGCATTTTATAGGCTTTTGGAAATAAGTAAATGTGACATTGCCCATTTTGTTAGCAACATTTATTCTAATTTTTCATTTTCCAATTCTGACTCTTTCTGGGCACAACCCTTAAGTGATTTGCGTAACTTTTATTGCCTAGATTAAAATAATCTATTCGGTGTATTATAAAAAGTGAGTTTATGAATAAGTTCAAAGCATTTTTACAACATTCCATTTCTACTATAGTTAAAATATTTTTGGCTATCGTTGTTGCTGTTATTTTATATTTGTTTATTCAACAAATTTTATGAGGAATTGAATAAAGAAAAGGATGAAAAGTAAAAAATTTTTTTATCTCTTTATTGAGCCCACATCTACATTTCCAATCAAACTGCTTAAAACGTAGATAAATTCTAAAGATTAGTGCTCTCAATTGGTAATAAGAAATATATAAAAATCTATAACAAAATATCAATATTGAGTATTTTTAGTGATAATATGTCACTTTCAGATGTTTACTAAAGTTTACAGGGGACTAACTATGAAAAATTTTAAGTCATCATTAGCTATAATTGTTACTAGCGCATTTATGTTTTCATGTGCTATACCTCAGGCTATCTACAAAACTACCGAAGGTGGTCCATTACATCCAGAATTTCCAACATACACAAATTTAGACTGTACTGAGCTATCTGCTCAAAGAAACAAAATGAAAGAGTTGCTGGTAGAAGTAGCTGAAGGAGCAATTGAAGAATCCGATAGAAGCACATACTCTCTTGCACTAGGTTTAGGTACAAATAATCCAAAAACTGGCAAAAACTTCATTGGCTTCCAATCTGAAGGTGTAGACCCCCAGGTCAACGAATTACGCCTACTTAAATTTGAACTAGAGAAACTTGAGGATGTTCAGATTGATAAGTGCGTAACAAGACAAGGTTTCTTTGACATTAAGCAATAAGCATAACTCTTAAGTTATTTAGTAAAGCCTTCTATAAAAAAATATAGAAATCAAAGCTCGTTTGTTTAAAATTTATCCTTTGGCTGAAATTTAACCAAAAGAAAATGAATAAGAAAGCCTAAGAGATTTTCATCTTCGGAGCGTTTGTCATTACGCTTTTAATTCCCTTATTCATAGATGACTTATCTGCATAACTTTGAGAGGTAGCTATAACCTTATTATTGCCAGCAATTAGATTAAAATTCCATTTGCCACCTTTATTTTCTTTAGATTTAAAATTATCTTTTTCCATGGAGTGCTTGGCGACCGATTTAATGCCCTTCATGCAAGTTGCTCTTGAGGCATAAGCTTGTGATGAAATAATATTTTCACCATTTTTTGCCTTTAAACGAAAACGATGTTTGCCTGATTTATCTTTATATATTTGAAACATTTGCCTCTCCCTTTATTTAACCTAAACGAGTCCTTTGGTTATGTAATTTAATTGAATTCTACAAAGTATATCTAAAAATGATAAGTTGTCATATTTTTTTAATGATGGTCATCGTTGTCATATTGCTTTACTCATATAAATTAATTAGTTATAAATAAGTAAGTTAATAATTTCCTGGGAGGGAGAAATGGAAAACGAAGTATGGGCTTTATGGTCCTCAATGAGAACTGGTATAGCAATAAGCAGTATATTTGTAATAGTTGCTATTTGGGTTGGAGCTAGATTTACATCTGTCATGGTTGATAAGAATGTTTCAACATTGCCAAGAATCATCCAGACTGTCTTTGGTCTAACATTAATGGCATGGGTCACAAACATAGTCATTCTTAATCGTGCCGTTGTGATTGGTGCTGCTAAAGCGATGGAAACTGCTGGCGAATCTGCTCAGCTCAGTGATGGTGCCCAGAATTATGTTGATACATGGGCAAGTGCTGATCCAGGTCTTATGGCTAATCCAATAGGTGCTCTGTTTTTATTGAGTGCTCTTTTGATTATCATTCTGCCATTGTGGGTCAAGGCTGACTAACGGAAAAAAAAATTTAAGGGAGCAATTGCTCCCTTTTTTTATCTAGTGAAAAAGTTTAGAATGATTGGATCGTTCATCCTTTTCTTGGGACGGAAGTAAGTAATAATACTGAAGGAACGCATCTTATTGCCATCCGGCAGGAGATGAAAAAAATGACTAAATATGAATACAAAATTGTGGATCACAGCAATTCTACCTCAATGGGTTATTCCAATGAAGAAACAGAAGAATTTAAGTTGGCTCATAAAGATGCCGTTCATTGGAAATATGAAATGTCTATGATTGAACTTAACAAGCTTGGTCAAGAAGGCTGGGAGCTAGTAACCCAAGATGGAGCAAGTCAGATATATTTAAGACGCCCATTATAAAACAGTGACTTTAGAGGAAGCGAGGGTTATAACAGTAGTATATGTTAGCGCCCTCGCCCCTTTAATTTTTTACCTTTCTTACAAAAAAGACCTTCCATCCTGGATCCCAAAAATTTATTTAGGGTCTTTTTTGGTTTGCGCACTTGGCTGGGAGCTGTGGTTTACATATGGTTGGGTTGATGGAGATGCTGTGAATCTTAGAAGGTCAATGGCATTAAACAATTGGATCCCACTGCATTTAAATTGGTTTCTTAACTCGCTGGCTGATGCTGGGACTGTATCTCTTGGAGGCCTTTGGCTAATGTGGAAATTTAGCAATAAAAACTCACAAATTTTTCTTTCATGGAATTGGTATGCTTTTTCTATTTTATTGCTTTGGTGTGTAACACAAAATTTATTTGTTGAGCTTTTTCTTTATCATGATCAACTATCAGAAGGAAAATTACTTTCATGGGCTCCTCTTGCACCAACTGGTCAATATTTTAATCCTACGATCTTTGAGCTAAATGGTAGGACCGTTATGCTGCAGACTCAACTGCCCTGGATAATATTATCTCCATTTTTATATCAAGCTGTAATCTATCAAGCCAACAAGTTAAAACCATAATTATTACTTAAGTAAATAATGCCTTGGAAACGAATATTCGTGTCAATATATGCATTGTTAACTTTGGGTGTATTATCAATAAATGGATCATGATCAAGGCAGAGTAATAGGTTTTTGGCGCGGTTGGTCAATAGCAGTGGGCTGTGCTGTTGGGTCAGGTATTTTTATGATGCCAACAATGCTTGCACCATATGGACTCCTTGGGTTAAGTGGTTGGCTTATAGCAGGAATGGGATCCATTCTTGTTGCTTTAACCATGTCTAGTTTAGTTAAGCGAATACCAAGAACCGGTGGGCCATACATTTATGTGAATGAGGGATTAGGAAGATTTTCAGGATTCATTATTGCATGGACTTATTGGATTGCATGTGTATCAGCAATTGCCGGCATTTCAATTGCCTTTGTTGGTTATCTTGGTTTTTTTATTCCACAGATCATTCAATCGCCTTCCTTATCCCTCATATTTTCATTGGTGTTAGTGTGGATGATTGTAATGTTAAATATTCGCAGTTTGGAAGGAAGTTCAAAGTTTCAGCTGGTATCCACTATTTTAAAACTTCTACCATTGTTTTTTATTATTATGATTGGATTTACAAATTTTAATTCATCGAATCTTCCTGAAATTAATCCAACTCCACTAAATCCAATATCTTTAATGGCAACAGTGACAACATTAGTCATGTGGTCTTTTATAGGTATTGAAACAGCTACCATGCCAGCAGATAATGTGATCAATCCAACTAAAACAATTCCTAAGGTATTGATAGCATCAGTAATTACTATCCTTGTTTTATATTTTTTAGTGAGTCTTAGTATTGCATCAATAGTTCCGGCTGATGAGTTAATAAACTCCACAGCTCCTTTTGCACTAGCAGCCACAAAAGTGCTTGGCGTTGCTGGAGGTACATTGATTACCTTTGGAGCTTTAATATCAACTTTAGGTTCGCTTAATGCAAACACCTTAACAGCTGGCAATCTTTCGTTAGCGGCTGCAAGAGATGGATTGTTACCAGAGCGCTTCTCCATACTTTCAAAAACTGGAACCCCGATTTTTTCATATCTATTAACCGGCTCTTTTGTGAGTCTGCTTCTTGTTCTGAACTATACAAAAGGCCTAATAAATGCGTTTATATTTATGGCTATGCTTTCTACACTGTCAACATTACTAGCATATGCTTTTTGTGCTATTGCTGAATTAAAATTTTTGCAAGTAGAGGATGATAATACCCATAGAATAAAAGCTATGGGCTTAGCTTTTGCAACTTTGATATATGCATTATTTGCAATATGGGGTGCTGGTATAGAGATGGTATTTTATTGTTTAATTCTTATTATAATAGGCATGCCAATATACAAATTTTTAAAATAAAAATGAGTGAATTTAACGAATATTCTTCTTTATCTAGTGTTGCTGTGAGAGATCCTGTTGCAAGTTTCATAAGTGATGAGAAGCTTAATGATGAATGGAAAGAGCTTAGGTTTCATTCAAAACCACAACTTGATGAAGCCAAGAAAGAGTTTGAGTTCTTCAAGCGACTGCTCATTGATAGTGGAACTGATGTCATAAACTTAGATGCTCATCACAATCTTACAATTGATAGCATCTATACAAGAGATAGTATTCTTATCTCTCCAGGTGGGTTGATCCTTTGCAATATGGGTCGATCATCAAGAACACCCGAAGCAAAGATTAATTACTCATCACTTAAAGACCTTGGATGTGGTATTGCAGGTGATATTAAAGCTCCAGGTACCTTAGAGGGTGGAGATTTTATTTGGATTGACAAAAACCATGCGGCGGTAGGCTTGGGCCCAAGAACCAACCAAGATGGTATTAAGCAACTAAAAAAAATACTAGGTAATGATGTTGACCTTCATGTCGTTCCTCTGCCTGAACCAAATCATCCAGATGATGTGCTTCATTTAATGTCCATTATCTCACCCCTAGATAAAGATCTAGCATTGATATATGAACCATTGATGCCTCAAACATTTATTGATTGGTTGCATAAACGTAGCATTGAATTAATAACGGTAAACGAGAAAGAGTATCATTTAATGGGATGTAACGTATTAGCTACTGCCCCAAGAGAAATAATTATGCTTGAAAAACTACCTAAGGTTCAAAGCCTATTAGAGGAGGCAGGCTGCAAGATCAGAACATATAAGGGAGATGAGATTAGTCGTAAAGGTGAAGGTGGACCAACCTGCTTAACTAGACCCATTAAAAGAGTGCTTTAAATGACCAATACTATAAAAAGTTTGCCTGGATGGACTTATACAAGTGATGCTTTTTTTGAGTTAGAAAAAAGAGAGTTGATTCTAAAAAATTGGCAACTTGTTTGCCATCTATCTGATATTCCAAATGCTGGTGATTTTTTTACATTTGAGATATTCAATGAGAGAGTCTTTGTAATAAGAGGTAAAGACGATGGTGTAAAAGCATTTCACAATTTTTGTGCGCATAGGGGAACTAAACTTTTAGATGAGGATACAGGCTCTTGTAAAGAGAAGATTACTTGCCCATATCATGCATGGAGTTATGACTTTAACGGTAAATTAATAAAAGTACCTTACGAAGATCAATTTAAAGAATTTAATAAAAATAATCATTCTTTAAAGACAGTAGAAATAGAAATATTTCAAGGATTTATCTTTATAAAGCTCCTGCCCTCAACCATTCCGAGCGTACACCAGCAATTTGAACCATTCATGGATGAAATTAGCATGTATAGACTTGAAGAAATGAAACCTCTAGGAAGAGTCACAATGCGCCCAAGAAAGGTTAATTGGAAGCAAATAGCTGATAACTATGTTGATGCCCTTCACATTCCTGTTGCTCATCCTGGTTTATCAGCATTAGTTGGTAAGAGTTATGGCTTAGAGGTTTCACCAAACGGTGGTTACATTCATAAAATGTGGGGTGATGGCTTAAATTTAAGAAAAAACAATTTATCCAATAAGCTCTATGATAAATTTCTACCTCATATGAGTCACTTACCAAAAGATAAGCAGCGATACTGGTTGTATTACAGGTTATGGCCTAACTTAGCCTTTGACATATATCCAGAGCAAATGGATTTTATGCAGTTTATACCTATCAATGCTCATACGACTATGATCAGAGAAATTCCTTATGCCTTGCCTGACGAAAGAAGGGAAACAAAAGCAGCGCAATACTTAAATTGGAGAATCAATAGACAGGTGAATAATGAAGATACTCAGCTAATTAAATGGGTGCAAGAAGGTATGAATACGAATAAATTCAAGTCTGGGCCTTTAGCTACTAGTGAAGTTTGTTTGATAGATAGTGCAGAAAAGATCAGGAAGGCAATCCCAATAGCACAATTTGAAGACGCGCCGCCTGAGGATCAAATATTAGCCTTGAATAGCAAACTTTAAATATCAACTATATTGTGTGCGGAGCCCCAAAAAATTGCTTTATAAGAGGCTCAAATGATTCAAGGGAATCTATTTTATAATCTGGATCAAAGGCAGCTTGATCCCACTCATCTGTAAATTCAGTGGCTTTTTTATACCAAGATTCATTTTCATATTGCTTACGTAAATCTTGAGGCTTTCCCATGTAATGATAATAATGTTCACCTTGAAAGTCTTGATGAGTGCGAATGATATGATAGGCATCTTCACTGACATACGGTTTAATCATTTCAGCAGCAATCTGGCCATGATTGGGTACATTTATTACTTTACCGATATCATGAATGAGACTGATTAAAATCATCTCATCATCAGCCCCTGCTCGTCTAGCCATAGTAGCAGTCTGCAATGCGTGGTGAAGCTGATTTGTTCCAAAACCAAGAGTTAGTTGCTCAGCTTCTTTAAGCATATTAATAATTCTATTGGGCATATCAAAAATATGTGGCATGTGTTGCTCACTGATATGCTGCCATTCTTGCTCAGTGCTTTGATCCATTCTTGTAAACATAATTTATAAAAAGTTAAATTTGTAATTATTAAATTAACTTATTTAAATGGAAAAAGAAACATTTATTGAAAAGCTATGTGTGAAGCGAGAATTTTAAAACAGTATGTAATTTTGCAGCTGCTTGAAGCTCCATAGGATCAGGCGAACCATCTTTGTTAAGCTTAACTTTAGCAAAGAATGCGTCAATTGGATTATTAGTAACCAAATCACACAAGGCAGCTTCAACCTTAGCATCATCTAAATATTCTAAATTAATCTCGGTGTTAGTAAGCTTTCCTTTCAGCCAAATATCGACATTATGCAAATTTTTTAAATTTCTCCACCATACATTTGATCTTAAAGTAACACATGTAAATGAAGAACTGTGCTTATGATAGCTAACGGGAACATGATACTGCTTATTCGATTTCACTCCCTTGAAACTAATTATAAGAATTTGATGGCTAACAAAAAAATGTAAGGGTGATTTAGCTACAAATACTACGATAGGGTTAATAAATCTCCATAAGTTCATCGGTGTATATCCTCAATTGGATAAGGTAATTCCTTGATAGAGTTATTTTCTAATGTAACTTTATAGGACTTCTTGTTCTTACTAAATCTAATGCCTAGTTCAGGTTTTTCGTTTTTAAAATGCAATGCAGATCCTCCTTCTATACCATACATAAATTCAATCGAACCATCCTCTAAGAGTTTCTTAGTAGCAGGTCGTCTCTCAGGTTCCTCATCATAGTGGGGTGCGCAGCTCCCAGGAATAAAATTCATACAGGGTATCATTCTTAGTTGATCAGCCCACGAGTCAGTAAGTCCTTTTTCAAACCAGCAAATTGCGCCCGCACTAACCCCGCTCATTACACATCCTTGATTATAGGCTTCTTTTAGAATGGTATCTAAACCCCAATCTCTCCAGACAGCTAACATGCTTTTAGTATTTCCCCCACCAACAAAAATAACGTCTTGATTGAGGATATGCTCTTTCAAATCAATAGTTCTCTTGAAAAAACTAATATGAGTTGGATTACATTCAAGTTTAGAAAATACTGAATAATAATTAACAATATATGGATCTGTATCTCCTGTTGCCGTAGGAATAAAACAAATATTTGGAGTGTTAGTTTGAGCTTGATCTAATATGTATTGCTCTATGTGATTCGAATTTTGAGTTCTGCCAAACCCTCCACCTCCAATAGCTATTACTTGACGCATAAAAATCTCTGAGTGATATTACATTAATGAAATTTAGTCATAAATATATCATTGTTGGTGCAGGAAGTGCAGGCTGTGTGCTTGCAAATAAATTATCAGAGGACCCTAAAAACTCGGTTCTATTAATTGAAGCTGGACCAATGGATAATTTCAGCGCAATAAAAATGCCTTTAGCTGCGAGTTCTTTGTTTAAAAATAAAAAATATGGTTGGTGCTATGAAACTGAACCTGAAATAAATCTTAATAACCGAGCAATTAATTGGCCTAGAGGAAAAACTTTGGGTGGCAGTAGCTCTATTAATGGAATGCTATACATAAGAGGTCAAGCAGAAGATTATGAAAATTGGGAGAGTCTAGGTAACCCAGAGTGGGGATATAGAGATTTAATAAAATACTTTATTAATCTAGAGAATAATCAAAATTACCAAGATCAGTTTCATGGGAATTTTGGACCTTTGTGGGTTGAGACCTATGAAAAGAATCTTGATGCTTCGTTGGCCTTTCTAGAGGCATGTAAAGAAAATAATTTTAAACTGAATAAAGATTTTAATGGTTCTGATCAAGAAGGTTATGGCCGGTATCAGGTGAACATTAAAAATGGAAAAAGGTTCAGTTCTGCCGATGCATTTTTAAAACCCATACTTGATCGTCCTAATTTAGATTTATTAACAAGCACAAGAGTTGAAAAGATAATATTTTCTGGGAAAAAGGCAATTGGTGTAAAAATTAAAAATGCTAAAGGTTTTAATATCATCGCCTGTACATCTGAAGTTATTTTATCAGGGGGCAGTATCAACTCTCCACAAATCCTCATGCTTTCAGGCATTGGATCAAAAGCTCAAATGGAGAGGCATGGAATATCCTGCATAAAAGATATTCCTGGTGTCGGGCAAAACTTACAAGATCATTTAACTGTAAATATTAGCTGTAAAATTAAAAACTTAGATACTTTCAGCGAATTGATGACACCTTTTAAAATGATTAATAATCTCTATGAGTATTATTTCTCTAAAAATGGTTTGATGACTTACCCCGCATCAGATATTGGTGTATTTTTTAAAACTAATCAAAATATAAGCAGGCCAGATGCACAAATTCACTTTGCTCCAGGTGCGGGTAAATATAATAAAAATGGTGCCATGAAACCCTCTACTGGGATTACAGCTTCTGTCTGTAACTTGCGACCCAAGAGCAGAGGTCATTTAGAGCTAACATCAAGTAGAGCGGATGATTCTCCCAAAATTGTTGCAAATTATCTTTCGGAGCCTGAAGATTTAAAAGTAATGATTGATGGTGTTAAAAGAACAAGAGAGATTTTTAAAACAAATGTGATGAAAAATCTCTCCGCAACAGAAACACTTCCAGGAAAAAATTGTATAACTGATCAAGATATAGAAGAGTTTATAAGAAATGATGCGCTTTCAGTTTACCACCCAGTTGGAACTTGCAAGATGGGCATAGGCACTGAGTGCGTTGTTAACAATGATCTTACAGTTAAAGGGCTACAAGGCCTGAGAGTTGCTGATGCCTCTATTTTTCCTGAAATTATTTCGGGAAATACCAATGCAACTTGTAATGTCATTGGCGCAAAGTGTGCAGATTTAATATTGAAAAGCTAAAAAATTACTGTCTATAAACAATCTCGCCATCAACAACAGTAAGAATATTATTCGCCACTAAAATTTGATCCTCAGGGATGGTCATTAAATCCATGTTAAATATTGAAAAATCAGCAAGCTTACCCACCTCAATAGTTCCCTTAACATTTTCTTGAAATGAAGCTATTGCGGGCCAAATAGTAAACATCTTCAGAGCTTCATAGCGAGTTAATCTTTGATCTAAATTCCAGCCTTCGGCATAAAAACCATTTGTGTCTTTTCTGGCTACAGCAGCATAGAATTCAATTCTAGGGTCACCAATTTCTACCGGAGCATCTGTTCCACCTGCAATAATAAGGCCTTGGTTAATTAGATCTCTCCAGACATAAGCATTGTTTATTCTTTCTAAGCCTAACCTGTCAATGGCAAAATGAAGGTCTCCAATTGCATGAGAAGGCTGCATTGATGGAATAACTCCTAAATCTTTAAATCTTTTTTGATCTTGCGGAGTGATATTCTGAGAGTGCTCTATCCTCCATCTAGGAGGTTTAAATGAATTATTTATTTCTTTTGCTTTGTTAAATGCCTCCTCATACCAATCTAGAACAACTCTATTACCATGATCTCCAATTGCATGCGTGCCAATTTGAATACCCTGTTTTAAGGCCTTATCTAAGCGAGGCTTAGTTTGTTCTTCAAGAAATATAAAAACTCCTTTACCGTCATAATCAGAATATGTATCCAATAAAGCAGCTCCTCTTGATCCAAGCGCTCCGTCAGCATACATTTTTATAGACCGAACAGTTAAAAAGTTATCTGGGTCAATGATTGGTCCCTCATCGAGCAATCTATCAGCTGGCTGACCATCACTCACCATAAAATATATTCTCTGCAAGAGATTGTTTTCATTTTTAATTTCCTCTAAGACGGAAATATCTTGGAATGTTCCGCCAGGAATATGAATTTGAGTCCATCCAAGCTTAACATTCCTTTTTATACCCTGCAGAAAAGCTTCTTTATCATTCTCACGAGTAAGAGACGGAAATAGATCTGACGCTAAACTCATCGCTAGGTCAACTAACAAGCCTGTAGGTTGCCCTTTTAAATCCTTTTCAATAAAACCCCCTTGTGGATCGGGAGTATCTGAGTCAATCCCAGCAAGTTCAAGAACTTTTGAATTGACTACTAAAGCATGGCCATCTGCCCTCTCTAATGCAATAGGATGTTGAGTGGAGATAGCATCAAGGTCATAACGGTTTGGGAACCTTTTTTCTGGCCAAATCTTATCTATCCACCCTCTTCCAATAATCCATTCATCTTTTTTTTTATCCTTTATAAAATTCTTTACAACCTCAAGCGTTTCTTTTAGAGAGGAGATTTCCTGAAGATTCAAAGTCAACTCCCTATAACCAATTCCCTTGAGATGACCATGTGCATCAACAAATCCAGGGTATATATATTTTCCAGTTAAATCTTCAACCCTAGCTGCAGAACATTGAATTTCTATTTCACCAAGATTCTTTCCAACATAGATAATTTTTGATTCCTTGGAAGCAATCGTTCCTGTAAATGGCTGATCACTCAAGCCATCGTAAATAAATCCATTTTTTAGGATGAGATCAGCATCCAAACAATCCCTAGCCGATATTACAAAAGAGGATGTAAATGCCAATAGAAAAAGAAAAAACTTTTGCATTAAATTCTGTTAAGCCTCTTGAGCGGTTGGTCTAATGACAATCTCATTAACTGAAACACCAGGATCTTGTTCTAAAGCATAAATAGTAGCCTCGGCAACTCTCTCGGCAGGTTGAGCAATATTTCCTAAACCTCTTGCGATTAAAGCTTCCATCATTGACTCATCCTTAATACTAAATGCAAGTTCCGTAGTAAAAGCACCTGGATAAATACAGGTTACTTGTATTTTTCCTGCAGATTCCAATCGCAATCCTTCTGATATTGCTCTTACAGCAAACTTAGTGGCTGAGTATACTGAACTGCCGGGCATCACTCTCTTTCCTGCAACAGAAGATATATTGATAATCTGGCCAGACTCTCTTTCAAGCATGTGAGAGTAAACAGAATCAATCCCATACAAAACGCCTTTAATATTTACATCAATCATTTGATCCCATTCATCTGTTCTTCCCTTTTCAAGCAACGATAAAGGCATAACCCCAGCATTATTAATCAAGGAATCTATTTGACCAAAAGTATCAATTCCATGCTGTGCTAGTGAATGAAGATCGTCTTTTGAGGTAACATCAGTAACTCTATAAGTAGCGTGATCATTGCCCAATTCTTTGCAAAGCTCTTCCAAATTAGTTTCTCTTCTGGCCCCAAGGACAACTTTAGCTCCTTTTGCCACACACATTTTTGCTATTTCTTTTCCAAAACCAGAGCTTGCTCCGGTAATCATCACCACCCTATTATTTAAATCATTCATTTATTCTCTCCCCAAGATTTCATGAGTTTTATAGTACCCTATAATTCTCTGTTTCCATTTATTTGTGTAGCTTTGGAATTCTTTATTCTTGACTAAAAACTCTTTAAAAAGAAGATCTCTGTCTACCATAAGAATTGCTATTGACTCGATATTTGTTTCATACATAACATTGTGAGCATTTGCATATGCAGAACCTTGTAAAAAATAATCCTCAATCCAGTCTTTTCGCTTAATTTTTTTAGCAGTCTTAAAATCAATAATTGTTGGCAGACCCTTAAAAATACCTATACAGTCTGCTGTTCCAGCATACAATCCATCTATAACCAACCCAGATTCAAGGCCCCACACTTCGTCAATATCCCTAAGGCAATCATCAACGAATCTTTTGGCTATTTGATGTGCCATGAGCCCCAGCCTATCATCAGTAAATTGTTCCCAATCCTCTCCATTAAGATAGTTTTCAATAGCCAAGTGAACAGCTGTTCCTATGGTAGTTGCCTCTTCAACAACTGCTTGAGCGGCTATGGGGCCAACTCTTCGTTTCCATGCATCAATACCTGAATGATCTCCTGTTGCAGATAGAATTGTAGTTACAGAAGGAACTAAATTTTCTTTTGAGTCTCGATAATATCTAACCTCATTTTTTTCTACACGAACAAGCTCTGGATATTCGTATAATTTTTTAATCATAAGAGTTAATTAATTGAAGATCCGCCATCAACAGAAATAATTTGGCCAGTAATGAATGAGGACCTATCAGACAATAGGAATGACACTAACTCACCAATTTCATTTGGTTCACCTATTCTTCTAAGTAAAGATGATTTTTCTAGCATCTCTTTGGCTTTTGGTTCTGCTTCAAAATATTTTATAACGCCTGGTGTGTTGATGGTTCCTGGAGATACTGCATTAACTCGAATATTATTTCTTGCAACCTCTTTTGCAACTGATTGAGTTAAATTGTTTACTGCTGCTTTGCTAGCTGCATAAATAGAATTAAAGGCATAACCTTTTATAGCTGAATTTGAGGAAATATTTACAATGGTTGCGGGAATTGATTGAAATTTAAGAAAGTTAATCTCAGACTGCAGACATTTCCATAATGATGTAAAGGTTAAATTAAGTGTTGCTTCAACCTCCTCTAATGTATATTTCTCTACTGGACCAATACCTTTTGATGCGGCAGCGTTATTACAAATACAATCCAAATGTTTGAAATGACTAAGGCAGTATTCAAGCATGGATTCAATTGCTGAAGAGTCTGTTAAATCTACTTCAAAGCTAGATGCACTACTGGGATTAATAGCATTTATTTCACTTGCAACTCTCGCTGCAGAATCGCCATTTAAATCTGCTACCAAGACTTTTGATCCATGCCTAGCAAGAGTTTTAGCTATGCCCTCACCAATCCCCTGGCCTGATCCGGTCACTAGAGATACTTTATTATTTAATTCCAATATATAGTCCTCAAAGATATTTTTTTAGAAAGTCTAAAATATGATTATAGGATGTCATCCTATCTATTTCATTAAGAGTTTCATGCCTAGCCCCATCTACCATATAAAGTTCTGATTTCAGGTTATTTTCATCGAAGCATTCTTTAAGTTTTTTAACATTCTTTCCCATGCCTCCAACTGGATCATGAGTACCAGAAAATATTAGGATAGGAGTTTGTTGGGATATGTGTAACAAATTCTCTTTACTAAAAACTTCTTGAATGCCATGAATAACATCTGACCATAATTGGTTAGAAACAATAAAACCGCACAATGGATCATCTGTATAATTTTTAACACTGGTAGCATCTCTAGATAGCCAATCATTAGAGGTCGCAGTATCTTTAAATTGAGAATTAAAACCACCGAATATTAATTCGTGGATTACTTTACTATAACCACTGCTCCCCAATCTTAAAGTTTCAATTGACAGTAAAATTTTTTGAAAACTTGTTTCCAAGGCATTGGGATAACTAGAGCCAGAAATTAGCGCCGCATTATAATTTGTATTTTTTTGTAGAGCTGATAATGCTATCCAGGAACCCATGCTGTGCCCTAATAAAATCAGTGGTGTGCTAGGAAATATTTTAATAAGCTCTTTTTGAATAATCAGCAAATCATTAACAACCTTATTCCAGCCACCTTTATCTGAGAAATGGCCAATTTTTTTATCAAGAATTCTTGTTCCATGACCCCTATGATCGTGAATAGCTACGTGATAACCATGATCATTAAAAAATTTTGTAAATTCAGAGTATCTATCCTTATGCTCAGCCATGCCATGTGAAATTTGTATAAGGCCAAGACAATTTACTTTAAGTGAGCGAGATAGATAAAAGTGGAGATTAGAACCATCGTTTGCATCTAATGATATTTTTTCCATATGACTATAAAATAACACGATTGGGGTTAATTACATGCAAGATATATATATTTCAGGAACTGGGGTTTGGACTCCACCATACAAAGTATCAAATGATGAACTTGTTGAATCATTTAACTCCTATGTAGAAATTTATAATAAAGATAATTCTCAACAAATTGCTGACGGATCTATGGAAGCTCTTGAGCCCTCCTCAACAGAATTCATTGTTAAAGCCTCAGGGATAAAAAATAGGTATGTAATTGATAAAGATTCCTTGCTTAACCCTAGGATAATGAAGCCAATAATTGAAGCCAGAGCAGATGACTCACTTTCTTTGTGTGCAGAGATAAGTGTTCTTGCTGCCAATCAAGCTCTTGAAAATGCTCGCTTAAATGCCTCAGACATTGATGCGGTTATTGTTTCTACCGCGAACCTTCAAAGAGCCTATCCTGCTATAGCCATAGAAGTGCAAAATGAATTAGGTATTGAGGGCTACGCATACGATATGATGGTTGGATGCTCATCAACAACCTTTGGAATAAGCAACGCATATTCAGATATAGCCTCTGGAAAAGCATCTAAAATATTGGTCATTAATCCAGAAATAACATCTGCACATAACAACTATAAAAGTAGGGATAGTCATTTTATATTTGGTGATGTATGCACAGCCGCTGTTATTGAAAAAAATTCTACATCTCCAAATAAATTTAAGATTCTAAGTACAAAATTAAAAACTCAGTTTTCAAATAATATCAGGAATAATTTTGGGTTCATGAATGCTATTGAAAATAAAGATTATACGGAACAGGAACTTTTATTTGTTCAAAATGGTAGAAGTGTATTTAAAGAAGTTATGCCAATGGTCGCCTCTTTAATAACTGATCATTTGCAGGAAAATAATTTAGCCCCTCAAGACATCGAACAATATTGGCTCCATCAAGCAAATATTAATATGAATACCTATGTTGTAAAAAAACTTCTAGGAGATGATTTTCCTCCTGAAAGAGCACCAAATGTCCTGGAGGAATATGCAAATACTGGATCAGCTGGATCACTGATATCATTCCATAAATACAATCACTTAAAACCAGGTCAAAAAGGGATTATTTGCTCATTTGGTGCCGGATATTCAATCTGCTCCATACTTGTTGAAAAAAAATAATCAAATGAAATTTCTTTTGCCTGCATTGGTGCTTGTGACATCAATCATTGGCTCAATTGCAAATATCAATATAACTTCAGATAGTTGGTATGATGAACTGATTAAAAGCTCATTAAATCCTCCAGGCTTTGTATTTGGAATAGTCTGGCCGATTTTATATCTATTGATGGCTATTGTTTCTTTTCAAGCATCAGAAAAAATATGGAAGTTATTTATATTGCAGTTAATACTTAACGCTGCTTGGTCTTGGATATTTTTTTATTTTCAAGCACCCATAATTGCTCTGCTAGATATTGTTTTTTTACTAGTTATTAATTTAAAGATTTTGAGCCAGCTTCGTTCGCTTTCGACTTTGTTATTCTCGCTCTACTTACCCTACTTGCTTTGGCTTTTTTTTGCTGCGTTTCTAAATATTTCTATAATTTATTTAAACTAAAAAATACCAATCACGAGACCAGTCATACACGAAGCAAGCGTTGCTCCAACTAAGGCCTTTAGAGAAACTTTAATAAGATCGTTTTTACGCTCTGGAGCCATCGCACTAATGCCTGATACAAGAATCCCTACGGATGAAAAATTAGCAAACCCACATAATGCATACAGTGTTATTAATTTAGATCTATCTGATAAGGTGCCTGGTTCAATATTTGCTAGCGCCCCGTAAGCAACAAACTCATTTAAAGCAGTCTTTAAACCAAGCAATTCTGCTGCAGCAAGAGTTTCTGATAATGGGACACCCATTAACCAAACAATGGGAAAAAATATGTAACCCAAAATTAGTTGCAAAGAGAGGTTTGAAAGACCAATGAATCCACCGAATATTTCAAGTAATGAATTGAGCAAAGATACCAAAGCAATAAATGCAATCAAGATAGCTCCAACATTGAGGCATATATCTAAACCATCTCTTGTACCTCGTGTGATTGCATCCATTGAGCTCTCATAAACCTTGGGAACTGATTTTCCATCAAAGTTGGTAACATCGGACGATGGAATCATAATGTTTGCATACATAATAGCTGCTGGAATAGAAAGGATTGAGGCAGATACCAAATGCTGAATTAAGTTAATGTCTGGAAATTGAGGCGCAAGCATGGATACTAAAGCAATCATTATTGATCCTGATACAGTCGACATTCCAGCTGTCATAAGAATGAGTAATTCTTTTTCGCTCATTCTAGAGAGATACGGACGAACCAAAAGCGGAGCCTCAACTTGCCCCATAATAATATTAGCTGTTGCACCAAGCCCTATCGGACCTCCAATATTAAATAACTTTTCAAAAATTTTTGAAATTGCTCTAATAATTAGCGGCAATATATTCCAAAACCATAGGAGCGCAGACAAACTTGAAATAACTATAATGAGTGGCAAAATTTGAAATGCAAAGATCATTGCATTGCCAGTGCCGCTGTTCTGAAATGGTGAATTGGAAGCATTACTTAGATACCCAAATACAAATTCAGCTCCCTCTTGAGTTGCAGATTGAAGAGCAGTTACACCGTCTGAAAGATAGGCGAATATCTGCACAATAAAAGGAATTTTCAAAAGAGCGATCGCTAATATAATTTGTAAAATAATTGCAGCTGCAATATGTCTAAAATTAATGGCGGATCTATTTTGAGAAAAAGGAATAGCAATCAATACTAAGCCAATAAAGCCAATGATAATTTGTAAAATAAAAGAAATGTTCATGGCTTAGTATAACTTAATAGCTTTAAGCCTTTCTTCTAAAAAATCATGTGCGCTTATTGATTCAGGAGACTCATCAACTATTGAGCATAGTTCTATATTGGGAGAAGGATGAAGAAAAAATGGCATACTGTATCTTGATTTTGGTTCTCCCAAATTGTAGTCAACAACTCTATGAGTGGTGCTTTTAAGTTTGTTTCGCGTAACTAATTGCATCATATCTCCAATATTACAAACAATAGACTTGCTTTCAGCTTCAATAGGAATCCATTCTCCTTGGGTGTTTTGAACCTCCAATCCAGACTCTTCTGCTCCAACAAGCAAAGTAATGAGATTGATATCCTCATGCGCTCTTGCTCGCAGTGAATTTGTTTGATCTTGCACTGGCGGATAATGAATTAACCTTAGCACTGAGTTACCCTTGCTTACCCATGGAATAAAAAAATTTTTATCTTTAGTTAAAATAAGTGCAATTGCTCTCAACACTTCTTCACCCAAGGCATTTAAAGCTTTAAAAAGCTGATCAAATTCTTTATTAAAATCTGAGATTTCATCAACAGAAATATTAGGAGATATCCTGGAATCAAATGATTCATTTACTTCAGGGCCATGGTGCCAAAATTCTTTTAAATCAGGAACAGTTTCGCCCATAGCAGTTTCTTTTCCAAAAGGAGTATAGCCCCTTGCCCCTGCCATCTCAGGATGAGAGTACTTATTTTTTTTGTTGGTTGGTAAGTCAAAAAATTGTTTACTCTTGGCGTAACTACTAGTTAAAATTTCGTCTGAGATGCCATGCTCGGTAATTGTAAAAAAACCATGAGTGGAAAGAGCAACAGTTAAGTCTTTTATTGTTTTAAGATCAGATCGTTTTATAGATTCTAGTGAGAATGATGGAATAGAGGTAAAAGACATATTTTATTTTAACAAAAAAAAGGCAGCCTAAGCTGCCTTTTTCTGATGAATTAATCTTAGAATTTAAAATTGTACTTAAATCCTAACTGAGCTCTCCATAAACTTGCGTTAAATGAGGTATAAATATCCCCTGGATTGCTTAAATCAAATTCAGATCCTTCTGAAAGAATATATCTTGAAAAGTCTTCAGTCATATCCACATCGAAAATCGCTACAGTTCCAGTGTAATCTCTTCCTCGGATTGTACCCCAATCATCGTTTAGCATATTAAGAAGGTTTTGAATTCCCAGTGTTAGAACAAACTCATCTTCATCTCTAAAACCCGGAAGGATTTGAGTAATCTTAAGATCAATGGTCGTATTCCATGGTGCATTTGCTGTACCTTTAGCAGCAATTTGACCTGGTGTTAGATTAAGTGCCTTTACCATTCTCATAGCATCAGCAGCAAACTCTAAATCAGGACTAGTACAACTAACCCAACAAACTAAAGGATCATTAATACCACTTGGAGCATAAACTAAGAAGTTAGAATTGTCGTCTTGTAAACCATCATCAAAACCAAATGCTTCTCTTTGGTATCTTGCAGCTGATCTATCTGCTGTTTTTGATTCAAACACCGCAGAAATTGGATAGCCTGATCTTCTTTCAGCAAATAATGAGAAAGTTGTAGGCTTATCTGCACCAAAGAAGTAATGAGTAGATTTAAGTGTTGCAACCAATCTATGCTCAGTCTCGTATGCGGATGTACCAGGTCTTGGTGCATTAGGATTTACGTTCGGGCTCTTACCAAATGATGAGTTGGCAGTAGATGAATTTCCACCTGTGATCTCATTAACATTTTGATTAGTATAGTTAATTGAAAATTCGCTTGCGCCATCATTAAAGGCTCTTGAAGCACCAATTGTAAAGATTTCAGCGCTACCACCACCTTGATTATTAAGCGCTACTTTAAATGAATTATACGTATCCATGTTATAAATTGGACGTCCATCTGGAGCCTTAAGGGCTGGTATTGGAGCTTGATTCCCTACCAATGCATCTCCTGTGTTTAGAACTTTATATACTGCCTGCTCATAGTCTTTTTTCAAATAAGATGCCACGACAAACCAATCACCCATAGGCTTTTCATATGTAACATTTAATACTTTCATTGTTGGCCAATCAAAATCTGGTGAGAGAGTTACAATTGTAGAATCTCTCAATGGAGCAATAGCAATCGCATCTTTTACACACTGAGGCATTGTTGATGTGACGTTTGCTGGATTAGATGTTGGATCACAACCTTCAACAGCATTTGAACTTGAATATGATGCAGTTTGAACACCATTATTTGAATAAGCATTAGAAGCCCATACCAATGGGAATCTTGTAGTATATGTTCCGTTTACCAGCTTCAGCGCACTGCCATCATCGAACATATAATCGGCACCAAATCTCCATGATAAAGCAGATGAGCCACCATCAAGGCCGTAGTTTTCAAATCCATAGGTCTCTTGGAAGCCTGCATTTTTAGGGGGCGCACTACCTGTAACATCATCGTATCTAAGACCCAAAGTAACTGTAAGTTGATCAGAAACTGAGATCTCATCTTGGACAAAGATAGACTCAAAACCATAATCAAATGAAGCAGCTCCGCCGAGCTCAGTACCAACTCTTGAATTTGATGCGCTATATCTTCTTGGAGTCTTAGCTAAGAAATCATCATATGAGCCAAAAGTATAAGCACCATCTTGAAAAGCAATGAATACATTGTATACATCAAAGGTATCATCAGAATAACCTGCAGTAATCTCATGATTGCCTACTGTATAAGTTCCTTTAATTTTTAAAGTATCGTTTTCTGTATATAGATCATTAGCACTTCGGTATACATCAACACCTAAATATATATCCTGCATACCAAATGCATCTTCAATATTATAATTAGCGGTGTTATTACCTATCGGAGAGCTTTGACCTGTATCTGTAGATTTGTTGTTGTACTGAATCTCAGTAGTAAATGCATCATTCCAGTTAGAAACCAATAATATACCCGTAGATTCTGTGACCTCAGGTTTTAAATATTCGCTAGAAGCAAAGTAAAAAGCTCTGCTATTTCTATTTGAGCCCTTTAAAGCTTCGGACTCTGACTCTCTATAGTTTACTTGTAATCTGTGAACATCTGAGATATCTACATCGAAACGTGCTGATAAGTTCTCTTGTGTAGAAGTGTTTGAGCCTGTGTATCCTAGTGGATCAAAACCATAAGTTGCAATAGTATCTGCTCTTATTTGAGCCACTTCTGCTGTTGTTATAGGCTGGGTAGCAGGCGAACCGGAGCCAGTAGGCCCAAAGTTGATTGGAGTTGTTTTATCATTTGTTTCAAAAGCTACAAAGAAAAAAGCTTTATCTTTTATGATTGGACCACCGAAGGTAAAACCTTCAGAAGTATCATCAAATGATCTATCGACTTCTGTGCCTCTTACAGAATCACCTGAATATGAATCACCTCTATCAAATGCATAGACAGATCCCTCAAATTCATTAGTACCACCTTTTGATACAACCTCAATAACACCACCTTCAAATTGACCATATTCAACTGAAACTGGAGAAACCCTTACATTAATTTGATCAATAGTATCAAGTTGAATTGGATTTGATTGACCGGGATAACCATTGGCATTGAGTCCAAAATCATCATTGTATGAAGATCCATCAACTTTAAGGTTATTAGATTTAGTGTTTGATCCAGCAATATTTACACCTGAGTACTCTCCATCCTGGACGCTATCAACAATAGCGAATGGATTGAGCCTTACAAAATCTCTTATATCTCTGGTAACTGAAGAGAACTTTTGAACATCATCTGATGTGATCTTGGTCGCAAATCCCATGTCATCCTTGCCGTCTAGTGCAGACGCAACAACGACCACATCCTCGATTGATTCAACTAAAATGTTTAATCTACTAGTATCACCAACAGTTAGTCGAAGGTTGTCAATAGTTTGAGCACCGCTAGATGAAGTAACTACAACGCTGTATGGGCCACCAGGTCTTAAACCTTTGGCACTAAACTTACCGTTTGAATCAGTAGATTTAGAAACTGTTGAGTTAGTTGGTTTGTAAGTAATAGTTACAGACGCATTCGCTACAGTTTCGCCGCTTGATGAGAAGACTGTACCACTAATGTCCGAAGTGAGCTCCTGACCAAATGCTGGAATAGCAATTAAGACAGCAACCATAAACAAGTTACGCAAAGATTTCATAATTTCCCTCTAAAAAAATTAATTAAGACGTTTTTAGAATTTTATACCTCTTTGCAAATTTTTAAAAGAAACAATTAGGCAACATTTATGTTTTTTTTAAACTTCTATCTGTTTAAACTTTGTGTAGTCTTGAAGTGCTTCGGGGACTTTGATAATACTCTTTTGATCATAATTATTCTCTATAACTGCTATCAATGCTCTACCTGCAGCTAATGCAGAGCCATTGAGCGTATGAGCAAGTCTTGTTACTCCATTCTCTTTAAATCTAATTTTAGCTCTTCTTGATTGAAAGTCAGTGCAGTTAGAGCAAGAAGAAATTTCTCTAAAGGTTTCTTGGCTTGGTATCCACACTTCTAAGTCATAGGTTTTAGCGGCTGAAAAACCCAAATCACCTGTGCATAGCTCCACTACCTGATAAGGTAGATTTAATTCTTGCAATATATTCTCTGCATGTGAAGTAAGATTTTCAAGTGCCTCAAACGAGTGATCGGGGTGGCAAATCTGGACCAGTTCCACTTTTTCAAATTGATGTTGCCTAATTAAACCTCTAGTGTCTTTACCGTAACTTCCTGCTTCAGACCTAAAACAGCTGGTATGAGCTGTCATTTTGATTGGAAAATTATCTATATTGATTATTTTATTTCTAAATAAATTTGTTAAGGGAACTTCAGCTGTTGGAATTAGATAAAAATCTTCCGTTAACTGGAATAAATCATCACCAAACTTAGGTAATTGACCTGTAGCTGTTAAAGATTTGCTATTTGCGACCATAGGCAAATAATGCTCAACATAACCGTGTGCCTCTGCTCTATCGAGCATAAATGTGATAAGTGCTCGCTGAAGCTTTGCTACTTTACCAACCAAAACAGCAAATCTTGATCCAGCTAATAAATTTGCTGACTCTGTATCTATTAGATTTGTAATATCTAAATGGTCTTTGCTACCAGAAATTAATGGCTCACCAAAACTTCGTACTTTAAGATTCTCTTCTTCACCTGAACCATTCGGGACTGATGTATCTGGAATATTGGGAATATCTAAAAGGAAAGTTTTTAGATTAGCTTGCACTTCCTCGAGCTTAGAAGAGCAGCTCTCTAGCTCATTTTTAGTTTCTTCAATTCTTTTGGCAAGTGAAGCATCCTCCTTTCCTTCTTTTTTTAAAAGTCCATAATCTTTTGATAAAAGATTTCGTTGGGCTTGAAGATCTTCAGCAGCTGTTTGAAATTCTTTTCGCTCAGATTCCAAAGTAAAAAAAGATGAGCAGTCAAGTTCGTAATTCTTTGTTTTAAGTCTATCTGAGACTTTCTCAGATTCAGATTTGATAAGGTTTGTATCAATCATTATTAAGTAGTTTTAAAAAATGAATATGCCAAGATGGTTCCCAATAAACATGAACCAACAGAAATAAGTATATATATCAAAGCATTAATTTCCTTGCCATTGTATAGCATTTCAATTGTTTGCTGAGAAAAAGCTGACATGGTAGTAAATGATCCAAGAAATCCAACAACAATAAAAAAATAAAGATTAGATTTTAGATCAGTTATTTGAGCCATCATTATACCGATAAGGAAACAGCCCAGAAAATTGACGAAAATGATTCCACTTGGGAGCATAAAAAAATAATAGGATCTCATTGATTCATTTATCAAGAATCGTGCTGATGCTCCAAGCCCCCCTCCTAATGCTATTAATAATAGCTTTATCATATTTTTGTAAGCTCTATTCCGTGCTCAACTCCGAGAGAGTCTATATAGCGAATTAATTTCAGTGAGCTGCCCATAAAGATAAAGCTAATTTTATTCGAACCATCTCTTGGAACAATATCAATTCCTTGAGGGTTTATTAACCTTAGTTCGTAATGAGTGGAATTTTGGTTAACCCCATTAATTAATATGTTCAAAAATAAACTGTCTAATTCTTGAAGGTCAACAATTTGTTTTTGATCTAAAAAAATATCATGGATTTCTAAACTAGATTCATCTATACGATAGATTTCTTGAAATGGAGATGAAACTTTTATAGTAATTTCATTTGGTGCAAAATGTATCGTGCCCTTTGACTCATCTATTTCTAAATTGTTCTTACTCAAGGATCTCTCAACAAACGAGTAATTATTTTTTAATTCACTATTCAGTAACTCAATAGAAGGGCTAGATTGCAATGTGGCATGAATAAATAATAAGAATAATAATAATACCTTATAAAATATCATTGCTGTTTAGGCACCAACACTTCCCTACTTCCGTTGCTTCCCATTTCAGATACTAGACCGGCTGCCTCCATTGCCTCAATGATTCTTGCTGCACGATTATATCCAATCCTAAGTTTTCTTTGAACAGCTGAGATTGAAGCTCTCCTTGATTCAATGACAAAACTTACCGCCTCATCATAAAGTTCGTCATCCTCATCAGATGAATCAGAAGAGTCAGTAGAATCAGACCAACCAGGTATCGGTCCAGTTTCTTGAAGCTCAGAGGTAATTTCATCTAAATAATTTGGTTCAGCTTTTTGTTTCCAGCTATCAACCACTCTATGCACTTCGTCATCTCCAACAAATGCCCCATGAACCCTTTCTGGGACTCCTTGCCCTGCGGGAAGATAGAGCATATCTCCAGCTCCGAGTAATTGCTCAGCACCACCCTGATCAAGAATAGTTCTTGAATCAATTTTTGATGAAACTTGAAATGCTATTCTCGTAGGGACATTGGCCTTAATTAGGCCAGTAATTACATCTACCGAAGGTCTCTGTGTTGCTAATATTAAATGAATGCCAGCTGCTCTTGCTTTTTGAGCAATTCTTGCAATTAGATGTTCAACTTTTTTTCCAACCAACATCATCATGTCTGCAAACTCATCTACAACCACCACTATAGAAGGAAGTTCTTCTAAATGTATTTCTTCATCTTCCTTAAAAGGATCCATCAAAGGATCTCCTGCTGCAATGGCCTCTGCGACCTTGGCATTAAAACCTGCTAAATTTCGAACGCCCATCTCTGACATGAGCTTATACCTTCTATCCATTTCTGCTACGCACCACCTTAAACCATTTGATGCATCGGTCATGTCAGTGATCACTGGTGTTAATAAATGAGGAATTCCTTCATAAACAGATAATTCAAGCATCTTTGGATCAATCATGATTAAACGAACATCTTCAGGATCAGATTTAAACAGCAAACTCAAAAGCATTGCATTAATGCCAACAGACTTTCCTGAGCCAGTTGTACCCGCTACTAGTAAATGTGGCATTTTTGCTAAATCTACAACTATAGGTTTCCCTGCAATATCATGACCCAAAGCCATTGATAGTGGAGAAGAGGAATTAGTAAACTTTTCTGATGATAGAATTTCGGTTAGGCGCACCATTTTTCTGTTTGTATTGGGAATCTCAATCCCTACTACAGATTTTCCAGGAATAACCTCTACAACCCTTACGCTCATTACAGCAAGAGATCTAGCAATATCTTGAGCAATATTTGTTATTTTACTCGCTTTAGTGCCTGGAGCTGGCTGAATTTCAAATCTAGTCACAACCGGTCCAGGTATCACGGATACAACTTTTGCTTCAACTCCAAATTCAAGTAACTTTATTTCTAACTTATCTGCAACCTCTTCAAGCTGCTCTTGACTCAATGAAGATCCATCGTCAAGAACCCTATCCAACAAATCTGTTGAAGGCATCTCGCTTAATCCAGATTTTTCTTTAGCCTTATAGACTGTTGAGCTTGCGGCAGGCTCTGGCTTAATAGTTTCTTGTTTGGGCTCTGATATAGGCTTTTCTTGCTTGCTTACAATTGGTTCATCCTGCGATGGTTTAGGTAAATTAAGTTCTCGTGGTTTTTCGTTGAAAAGATTATTTGATTTAGATGCAGTTTCTTTATTTCGAAGCTTTGATAGATCAATTTCCTTGAGATATTTGAGGATTAATTGAAAAAGACTATTAAGTTTTGCACCCAATGTTCTTGCAATCAAAACTGATCCTGAGCCAATACCATCGACAACAAGCAGCCAAGAAAATGAAAATGTTAGTGATATGGATGCCAAAAAGAAAATTATAATAAAAATTAATGAGCCAACGATACCAAATATCCCTGAAAGGCTTGTAAAAAATAATGCACCTAATAGCCCACCTGAAGAGGATTGAGGAAATAAATCACCAGAGTAATAATACTCACATAAAGCTGAGAACGAAGACAGTAAAACCAAAATTGAAGCTAGCTTAATAATCTTATTGAGTCTTGATGAGGTCTGATAAAAAAAGATTAGTCTCACTGCTATATAAGATGCAATGAACAAGATTAAATATGCGCCTAAACCAAGAGCAGAAAATAAGGCATCTGATAAATAGGCTCCAAATGGACCCCCTAAATTTTCTACAGTTCCATTTTGTGAACTAAGACTTGAAAAACTTGGATCAACTGACGAATATGATACCAGTGAGATAAAAATATAAAGCACTGTACCCAAACATAAAAAAGCAAGAACATTCTTTAGTGTTCCAGCGGATGGGTTTGATTGATCTAGTTTTTTTACGATGATTGGCTCCGTTTAAATATATTATATTGAGATATAACAATTTTAGTTATAAAAGATAACACTTTATTAGGTCTCTATCTTATAATTCACGCATGGAATATCAACATCATAAACTCATTATTTTAGGTTCAGGTCCAGCAGGTTATAGTGCTGGCATTTATGCTGCAAGAGCTGGCCTCAAGCCATTATTAATTACCGGAGCAGAACAAGGGGGCCAACTTACAACCACTACAGATGTAGAAAATTGGCCTGGGGACTCTGATGGACTGCAAGGCCCAGAATTAATGGAAAGAATGAAAAAGCATGCAGAGCAATTTGATGTCCAAATAGTGAATGACCATATTCATGAAACACAGCTATCTGAAAAACCATTTAAATTAATAGGCAGTCAAGAATGGTCATGTGATTCCCTTATTATCTCAACCGGAGCCAGTGCCAAATATCTGGGCTTACCATCTGAAAAAGAATTTTTGGGTAAAGGTGTTTCTGCATGTGCAACATGCGATGGTTTTTTCTATCGCAATCAAGAAGTTGCTGTCGTTGGAGGCGGCAATACTGCTGCTGAAGAGGCTTTGTATCTATCTCGTATTTGTTCAAAAGTGCATCTTATTCATAGACGAGGCGAACTTAGAGCTGAAAAAATTCTTCGTGACAGAGTTGCTGAAGCTGCAAGTGAAGGAATAATTGATATGCATTGGAACTCCCAATTACACGAAGTGCTTGGAGACGATAAAGGAGTTCATTCGATTGAAATAGTTACCGGTAAAGAAAATAAAAAACTAGAATTAACTGGTGTATTTATTGCCATTGGCCATCACCCTAATACTGAAATATTTAAGGGGCAGCTTGAGATGAAAAATGATTATATCACTATCAAATCTGGAACAGATGGCATGGCTACAGCTACCAGCATCCCAGGTATATACGCCGCGGGGGATGTTTCAGATCAAATTTACAGGCAAGCCATTACATCTGCAGGATTTGGTTGTATGGCTGCACTAGATGCAGAAAAGTTTTTATCAGATTAATTACTGACCAGAAACCCAAAAAACCATACCGACAACAAAAACTGCGATCAGTATTAGAGCGACCCTTGAATCAGATTTGCTGTCTTCATTAGCTTCCTGTGAGTCAAAATATTCATCATATTTATCGGACATAATTATTCTCCATGTTGTAAGACTATTCTTCCTTGTTGGCCGCCTTGCAAAATAAGGTCAACCTCTTGTTGCAAATTTTCCTTAGTAACAATTTTTATCATTGATGATAAATCTAACTTCCATTCACCAGCAAATTTATTCCAAATAGCTGTTTTAAATTCTATGGGTGATTCTGCTGAGTCAATACCAGCAAGGGTAATACCTCTTAAGATAAATGGAAACACTGTTGTATTAACATCTATGCCAGCTACATTTCCGCAGCATGCAACAACACCATGAGGTGAAATTTGAGGAAGCATTCTACTTAAAATATTTCCCCCAACAGTATCAATCGCAGAAGAGAATTGTGGCCTCTCCATAGCTTTGGCAGAAGCCTCTAAATATTCATCACGCATGATTATATTGCTAGCACCAATAGATTTAAGAAAATTAACTGATGAAGGTTTACCCGTTAGTGCTGAAACCTCTTTACCTAATTTAGACATCAGCATTACTCCAATAGAACCAACTCCTCCGGTAGCTCCTGAAACCAATACAGGAAGATCTATTGCTTGTGAGGTTTCATAAATTTTCATTGCGCTGGCTGCAGCTGTTAAGCCAGCGGTACCTATGGACATAGCCTCTAGACTGGACAAGTTTTCTGGCTTTTTAACGACCCAATTAGCTGGCACATTAATATACTCACCAAACCCACCAGGAGTATTCATTCCCATATCATAACCGGTAACTATAACCTCATCCCCATCTCCAAATTGCGATGAATTAGCATCTGTGATGGTTCCTGCAGCATCAATTCCCGGAACAAACGGATAGTTTCTCGTGACCCCTTTATTACCTGAGGCTGATAAAGCATCTTTATAGTTAAGGGATGAATGAGATACCTTGATTTGGACAAATCCTATTGGTGGATTGTCAAGTTCTAGCTCAGATATGGAAGTAGAAAAAGCACCCGCACTCTCCTCAACATAATACGCTGAGTATTTCATTACCTTGGCTTCATTCGCATAGCAGAATCAAGTCTAATTGTTTCACCGTTTAAATATGTGTTTTTAACAATGTGCGCAGCCAATTTTCCAAACTCGGAAGGTATGCCAAATCTATGAGGGAATTGAGTTGATTCTAATAATGGATCCCTTACCTTGTCAGGCGCCATTTTCATCAGAGGAGTATCAAATATACCTGGAGCAATAGTATTTACTCTAACACCATGTCTCGCAAGATCCCTTGCAGCAGTTAAAGTTAATCCGATAACGCCAGCTTTAGAAGCGCTATATGCTGATTGCCCAATTTGTCCTTCATAACCAGCAATAGAAGCAGTATTAATAATTACTCCTTTCTCATCATCTTCCATTGGCTCATTTTTATCCATTAACTCAGCAGCTAAACGCATAACGTTAAATGTTCCAACTAAATTTAAATCAATAATAAACTTAAAATGATCTAACGGATGAGGTGCATCTTTGCCTATAATTCTTGCTCCATATCCAGTCCCAGCACAGTTTATTGCAACGTGTAATTTACCAAATTCATTTTCAATTTTGGACATAGCATCCTTGACTGGCTGCTCTTCCATAATGTTGGTATTCACATATTTAACATGATCATCACCCAGTTCGTCGCATATGGTTTTTGCATTATCATCATTAATATCTAGAATCATAACTTTTGCACCTTGAGATACAAAGTGTCTTGTCGAGGCTTCACCCAAACCCGATGCGCCACCAGTAATTGCTATAACTTTATCTTTTAGTTCCATTTTTTATCTCCTAAATAGAACAAGAATTATACCTAGCTATTTAAAAAAATGATTATATTTAAAAGCTTAAAATAGAATTGGCACGATAATTGCATAAACAAAAATATAACTTCATAAAAAATTATAGGAGAAATTATGAAAAAGTTGTTTTTACTAGTAGGTATGCTTGCTATGCCCTCTTTTGCAGCAGTAAGTGCAAATGTTGCCTTCGCTTCAGACTATGTTTGGAGAGGAATGACACAAAGTGACGGGCCTGCGATTCAAGGCGGTTTTGACTTTGAAGCTGAGTCTGGCTTTTATGCTGGTATTTGGGGATCCAATGTTAATTTTAACGATGGAGCTGGAAGCGAATTAGATTATTACGCGGGTTATGGATTCTCGCTTGGTGAAGTTGGTGTTGATATTGGATATATTGCTTTTGATTATCCAGAAAACCAAACTGGTCTTGATTTTGAAGAAATATACCTAGGCTTAAGTTTTGGAGATCTGGGTGTAACTTTAGCTTCTGGTCAAGATGGCGCCCCTGATTACACTGAATTTTCATATGCATTTGGCCCTGTTTCAGTTGCTTATGGTGAATATGATGATTACGGTGATAACACAACTGTAAGCTATGGTTTTACATGTGGGTCATTTGACTGCGGGATTACTGCATACGACTTTAGTGATGGTGGATACGGTGCGGATGAGGACGGTATCTTCTTTTCAATTTCAGCAAGTTTATAAAACATGAAACTAGTTGTTGCTATTATCAAGCCATTTAAACTTCAAGAGGTTCGAGAAGCCCTTGTTGATGCTGGCATAGAAGGCTTAACTCTATCTGAAGTTAAGGGGTATGGACGACAAAAAGGCCATACTGAACTATATCGTGGTGCTGAATATACAGTGGATACACTGCCAAAAATTAAGCTTGAAATCCTTGTAGAGGACGAGAAACTTAGCACAGTCACCGATACCATTACATCCACAGCTGGGACTGGAAAAATTGGTGATGGAAAAATATTTGTAACTAACGTTGAAGATGTCATCAGAATTAGGACTGGTGAAACAGGCAACGAAGCCATTTAATTAAGGAGATTAATATGGAAGAAATGAAATTTGCATTAGATACTTTTTACGCAATTATGTCGGGAGCATTGGTCATGTGGATGGCCGCTGGGTTTACCATGCTTGAAGCTGGGTTAGTCCAGAAGAAAGATGTTTCTGAAATCGTTACCAAAAATCTTGGCCTATTCTCAATTGCATGCGTTATGTACCTCGTATGTGGCTTTGCTTTGATGTATCCAGCGGACGCTGTATTCGCTATTGCTGGCGGGCTTGATGAAGCTGGTGAAGCTATCTCATATGGAATTTTTCCAGCTATAGCTACATCTTGGGGTTTAAGCACTGACATGCCCCTTGAAGAAATAGGCATGGCATATGGAATGGACTATTCCCAACAAGCTGACTTCTTTTTTCAGGTTGTTTTTGTAGCCACTGCTATGTCAATCGTCTCAGGTGCTGTTGCTGGAAGAATGAAATTGATACCCTTCTTCATTTTCACAGTAATACTAACTGCCTTTATATATCCTGTTCAAGGATACTGGAACTGGGGCGGTGGCTTTTTAAGCGTTCTTGGTTATTCTGATTATGCTGGATCTGGAACAGTTCACCTACTTGGCGCTGCTGCAGCTCTTGGAGTTGTGACATTGCTTGGTGCAAGAAATGGAAAATATGGCACTGATGGTTCCATTAACCCTATGCCTGGATCTAATATTCCCCTAGCAGCATTAGGAGTATTGATTCTTTGGTTGGGATGGTTTGGCTTCAATGGTGGCTCTGAGCTGGTGATCAGTGATGAAGCAAGTGCAATAGCCGTAAGCCAAGTCTTCTTAAATACCAATATGGCAGCTGCTGGCGGAGTCATAGGAGCATTGGTATTAAGTCTAGTAATGACTGGAAAAAGTGACGTGACTATGGTGATAAATGGAGCTATTGCAGGTTTAGTTGCAATAACTGCGGGCCCAAGCGCTCCAAGCGGAGGAGAATCAGTAATTATTGGTTTCCTAGGCGGCCTATTGGTATACGCATCAATCCTGTTTTTTGATTCGAAACTCAAGATCGACGATCCAGTTGGGGCTATCTCTGCTCATGGGATTGTTGGAATCTTTGGTGTTATGGTTGTCCCATTCACTAATCCAGAAGCATCATTCTTGATTCAACTGGTAGGTGTTATTTCAATTGCTGGTTTTGGTTTCATAGCTAGTTATGGAGCTGTTTACCTAATCAATATGGTTACACCTATAAGAGCTACTGATGAAGAGCAAGCTCTTGGACTTGACGCATCAGAAATCGGAGTTGAAGCTTACCCAGAGTTTAAGTAAATAACTCATAATAATAACCGTCAACAAATGTTGGCGGTTATTTTTTGCATCAAAAGAGTGCAAATTAAATAAAACTCTTTTACAAACACCCTCAAAAGTATCAAATATAGCTTTATAAATCGGCATGATAATTGCATCTATTAAAATATATTATTTTTATGGGGGAGAAAATGAAGCTGATATCCGCAATTATAAAACCATTTAAGCTTGAAGAAGTCCGTCAGGCTCTTCTGGATTATGGCGTAGAGGGTTTAACAATTACTGAAGTAAAAGGTTTCGGAAGACAAAAAGGCCATACTGAACTATACCGAGGTGCCGAGTACACAATAGATACTTTACCTAAAATTAAATTAGAGATCATCGCTGATAGTGCCAAAGTTAATGAGATAGTTGATGTGATTTCTAAATCTGCAAATACTGAAAAAATTGGTGATGGGAAAATATTTATTACCAATGTTGAAGAAGTTATAAGAATCAGAACGGGTGAAACAGGCACAGATGCCATTTAACAAGGAGAAAAAAATGAAATTATTTAACTATTGTCTTATTGCGCTTGCCACTATTCTCTCTCCGGCTGCCCTCTCCTCTGAAGTAAATCCTGGAGATACTGCCTGGATACTTACTGCTACTGCCTTGGTCTTGTTTATGACTCTTCCTGGATTGGCTCTATTCTATGGTGGGCTGGTTAGGTCGCAAAATATCTTATCTGTGCTGATGCAATGTTTTGCAATTTGTTGCATTGTTTCGGTGGTTTGGGTTATTTATGGGTACAGCTTAGCTTTTACAGGAAGTGGTTCAATCATTGGTGGAACTGATGCTTTTTTCTTATCAAATCTAGCTAGAGATTCTGCATCAGGCACTTTGCCTGAAAGCTTATTTGTGGTATTTCAAATGACGTTTGCAGTGATCACTCCTGCTTTAGTGGTGGGCGCATTCGCCGAGCGAATGAAATTTAGTGCTATGTGTATTTTTACCGTTCTATGGGTAACTTTAGTGTATTTACCTGCATGTCATATGGTATGGGGTGGAGGCTATCTAGGAAGCATCGGAGTAATTGATTTTGCAGGTGGGCTGGTGGTTCATGCCACCTGTGGTGTTGGTGCCTTGGTTGCTGCCATGATGCTTGGGCCCAGGAAAGGTTTTCCAGGTGGTTCATTGGTTCCTCATAACAGACCCATGGTAGTAATGGGTGCTGCAATGCTTTGGGTAGGATGGTTTGGCTTTAACGGCGGAAGTGCAGTTGCTGCTGATTCAAACGCTGCAATGGCCATTCTTGTAACCCACATTAGTGCAGCTGTTGGTGCTCTAACTTGGATGACAGTTGAATGGATTAAAACTGGTAAACCAACAGTTGTAGGTATAGCAACTGGAATGGTGGCAGGTTTAGCAACCATTACACCTGCATCTGGAACAGTTGGCCCTCAAGGAGCATTACTCATTGGTCTATTGGCTGGTCTTATATGCTTCTACGCGACACAAATGATCAAGGGCTTCTTTAAGATCGATGATTCACTCGACGTCTTCCCTGTTCATGGTGTTGGAGGAATTTTAGGCATTTTAATGTTAGCTTTTATTGGAAAGCCAGATGGCTTTCTTGGAGCGGGAGCCGCAGGATTTGATCCATCTGTCTTTGATCAATTTATGATTCAACTCCAAGGTGTTGTGGTTATATGTATTTGGACTCTGGTCTTTTCTTGGATTGCTTTAAAGATTACATCATTAATAGCTGATTTAAGGGTTAGTCATGATAATGAGCATGAAGGCTTGGACTTAACCGAGCATAATGAAAGCGCTTATCATACAGGCTAAGTTGATTGTATCTTTCTAATAACGGGATTGGCGTATTGTTCTAATAACTTAGATCGAGCGCCTATCTCCAAAGATTTAACTCTTTGATTAAGCTCTTTTTCTGCCTCAGCAATTTCCTCGGAGCTGTATGAGTCTTGTGTAAAATCTATACCTAACAAATTACAAGCTGCATAGTTAGATGCATGCAGCTTATATGATGAGATTATCGACTGAGTTATTTTATTTGAAATCATCTGATAATCATCAGCCTCAGCAAATTTCATCGGTTCAGATAAATTTATACTCACATTGCCTTTGATGCCAATAATGCCATTGGCAATACTTTTAAGATCCTCATCCTTTTCTTTTACATACTCGCTATTTGATTGCGATAAATCTAATTCCTTGGCTTTTAATTTATCATTTGGATCGTATTCATAAGAAATTGAAACTGATACAACTTTTAGAGAATTAAAATAACTAGCCTCAGATTGTAATTTTCTTTCAGTAAGGTGGATCATTTTAAGCATAGCTGGATCTGTTGCATCAACTCCATCTTTTGCTCTTCCCTGTTTTTGAGCAATCCATACAGAGGTATTATCCCGAAAGATGCTCTGATAAATAAATTGTGAAGCAAGTGACAAACCTGAATATATTTCTTTTTTAGTTACGCCAGACCTTTGAATTATAAAACTTTTATTTAATCGAAAGAGATCTGAGGCCCAAGATTCCTCCATGAGATTATTGCCCACTGCTATGTTAAATGTCCTAAAACCAGATTTATGCAAATGCAACGCAAGTAAAGCTGCATCCAAGGAAATGTCTCTATGGTTTGAAATGTATAGGTAATTTTCGTTTTTATTTAATTTCTCTAGACCGTTTACTTCAAAAGATGCAATAGACTCTTTAACAACTTTCTCCATCAAATCTTTAAAAATCATTTGATAGTCATCAATTGTGTAGATAGTTTTTATTTGAGAAATAAGTTTTTGTTTAACAATAAATTTTACAAAAGGAGCTTTTGCAAGAATTCCAGGAAACTGAAATCCTATTAAAGCTTTTAAAACTGATGGATTATTTACAAGAGACTTAAGAACTCCAGCTACTTCAGCATCAGTATACGGTCTAATGTTTTTAAAGGGGTCCATTGCATTAAGCTAGAAGTTGAATCATGACTCCTGCGGCAACAGCAGAACCAATTACTCCAGCTACGTTTGGACCCATGGCATGCATGAGTAAAAAGTTTTGAGAATCATTTTCTAAGCCTACTTTATTTACAACTCTTGCAGCCATTGGAACTGCTGAGACGCCAGCAGCACCAATCAATGGATTAATTTTATTTGAACTCAAAATATTCATTAGTTTTGCCATTAAAACACCCGAGGCTGTTCCGATTGAAAAAGCTATTATACCTAGCGATAGAATTCCAAGAGTTTCAGGGGTAAGGAACTGATCGGCTGCTAGTTTTGATCCAACGGCCAAACCCAAAAAAATAGTTACTATGTTAATGAGTGAATTTTGAACAACCTCGCTTAATCTTTCAACAACCAGCGATTCCCTCATCAAATTTCCAAAGCAGAACATCCCAATTAGCGGTGCTGCACTGGGCAACATCATGCCAACAAGAAAAACTAAAATGATAGGAAAAATAATTTTTTCTTTTTGAGAAACTTCTCTTAATTGAACCATTTTGATAGTCCTTTCATTTTTTGTGGTCAAGAATCTCATTATCGGAGGCTGAATTAAAGGTACTAAAGCCATGTATGAGTATGCTGCAACAGCAATTGCACCTAAAAGTTCCGGAGCTAATATTGAAGAAACATAAATTGCAGTTGGGCCATCTGCTCCGCCAATAATTCCAGTTGCCGCAGCTTGCTTTAAGGTGAATGAAACTATTCCTAACTCGTTTAAGAGCAAGGCACCTATAACAGTTGCAAAAATACCAAATTGCGCCGCAGCACCTAATATTAAAGTTTTAGGATTTGCTAGCATCGGACCAAAATCCGTCATGGCTCCTACGCCCATAAAAATTACCAATGGTGCGACTCCTGAGCCAATTGCTACTGAGTAAAAAGTATTTAAAATTCCTGGCTTGTATCCAAGCTCAGCAGCATATTCATTCAACAGCCATAACTGGGAATGAGAAGCTGTTTTAAGAAAAGCAGATAATGATTCGGCATCACCAAGAACAACTAAAGTCAATGCCCCAGCTAATTCCTCTGAATTTGAAAAGTAAATTAATTTCTCTATCGGGCTAAGCGCTAGTCCAATTTCCGGAATGTTTGTAAGTATTGCTCCAAATCCGATGGGCAAAAGTAAAAGAGGTTCAAATTTTTTACTAATTGCTAAATATAAAATCAAAAGACCCACTATAAGCATAATTGATTGCCCAAGACTTAGACTAAAGATGCCTAAACTTGAAAATATAGCTTCAAAATTCATTAGTTAATAATTTCAAATAAAGGAGTTCCAGGTTTAACTGTATCGCCTGGCTGAACAAAAATCTTTCCTATAACCCCAGCAGTCGGAGCTTTTATTTCTGTTTCCATTTTCATCGCTTCTAAAATGAGCACTGTTGAATCAACAGGAACAGATTCTCCCTCTGAGACTATTAATCTAAAAATGTTTCCACCCAATGGGGCCTCAATTATGGTTCCAGCACCAGTGGGAGCAGCTGGAGAAGGCGTTGAAGCTTTCGGCGCTGAGCCATCATTAATTGTTACTGAATTATCTACCTTCAAAGTTACGGAATATTCATGGTCGTCAACTCTAACCAAATATGAAGCATCATTTAGCTGCGTGATCTCCAGCGGCTCAGATTCGAAGTAATCTAAATTATCTACGTTCTGCAAATAATTGAGTCCAATTTCTGGAAACATCACATAGATAAGTATATTTTCATCAGAGGCTTCAGCTAAAATTGATTTATCAGCAATCGCTGTTTTAAAATCTTCTGCAGATGATTGGAAATCTTCATTTAGCAGATCTGCCGGTCTGCATGTAATTACAGCACTTTCTCCAATGGCTTGTTGCTGCAAGTCTTTATTTACTGGTGCAGGCGTTGCACCATACTCTCCCTTGAGTAGAGACTTAACCTCATTTGTAATCGTTGAATACCTAGAACCAGATAATACATTTATAACTGATTGTGTGCCCACTATCTGCGATGTTGGAGTGACCAGAGGTATAAAGCCTAAATCCTCTCTCACTTTAGGAATTTCTTGAATAACTTCATCAAACTTATCAATTGAATCCTGGGCTTTAAGTTGATTTTCAAGATTCGTTAACATCCCGCCCGGAACCTGCGAAGCAATGATTCGAGCATCCACACCTCTAAGAGAGCCTTCAAAATTTTTATACTTCTTTCTAACAGCCTGAAAGTGCTCAGCAATAGGTATCAACTTATCAAGATCTAATTCAGTTTCTCTATTTGTTCCATCAAGGATACTGATCATTGTTTCAGTGGGAGTATGCCCATATGTCATACTCATTGAAGAAATTGATGTATCAATATTATCTAGACCAGCTTCAATGGCTTTTACGCCTGTTGCAACTGAAAAGCCAGTAGTTGCATGACAATGAAGGTGGATAGGTATTTCAAGTTCTTCTTTGAGCCTTGAAACCAACTCAAATGCAATATATGGCTTTAATAAACCTGCCATATCTTTTATCGCGAGAGAGTGAGCTCCCATATCTTGAATATTTTTTGCAAGATCAACCCACAAGTCAATCGTATGAACAGGGCTAGTTGTATATGAGATTGTGCCTTGAGCATGGCCTTCAACAGCAATAACAGCTTGCAGAGCCTGATGCATATTCCTAGTGTCATTCAAGGCATCGAATACTCTAAAAACATCAACGCCATTCTTTTTTGAGCACTCTACAAATTTATTAACTACATCATCTGAATAATGTTTATAACCTAATAAATTTTGGCCTCTTAGCAGCATCTGCTGAGGAGTATTAGGCATTATGGATTTAATTTTTCGAATTCTCTCCCATGGATCCTCGCCAAGGTATCTAATGCATGAATCAAAAATAGCACCGCCCCATGATTCAACAGACCAGAAACCAACATCATCTAAATTCTTTAAAGCAGCTTCCATATCATGGTATCTAAATCTAGTCGCAAGCAAGGATTGATGAGCGTCCCTTAAAACAACTTCTGTGACACCAATTTTTTTTGATTCAGTCATGATCGAATGCCTCCGAGAACCTCTTTGATGATCTTGTGATGAGTTTCATTATTTACCTGAACTAATGAGTTCCTAGCATTATGACTTAGCTCATTGTCCTGTGTTGATGATGAGAATAATAGCCTCAATAAATTGACTGAAATAATTAATAATACTAAAAAAGTAAAAACAATAACCATGCCAGTTAAAAGCAAGTTAATGCCCTCTTGTATTAGAATATTTTGCTCGATCATATTTATCAATATTTATAATTCAAACATTTGAATTGAACTTAGTGATTTTACACCAATCTAAGTACAATAATAAAATGACAATTCACCCTTATTTAAATCAATCCGGCGTTTCAATTTCGGCTCATAGAGGCGGGAGCGAAGAAGCCCCTGAAAATACATTAGAATCATTTAAATATGCTCTAGATCTTGGTTCTTCTTACATTGAAACAGATGTTCAGCTATCTGCCGATGGAATACCATATATCTTCCATGATGATGATCTCATCAGACTCTTGGGCATGGATGTGGCCTTCAATTCTCTTCATAGCAATGAAATCGAGCAATTAAAACTATTTGAATCCTATCAAATCCCAAAATTGGAGACAGCACTTACCCAATTCCCAAATGCGCTATTTCAAATTGATCTAAAAACAGATGAGGTTGCCCTTCCAGCAATGATGGTTATAAAAAACTTAAATGCCTTTGATAGAATTTGCATAGCTAGTTTTAGCAGCAATAGACTTGAAAAAGTTAGAAATGATTTTCCTGAAGCATGTCTCTCCATGGGCCCTAAAGAGATTTTAAAACTTTTATTAGCCAGTTTTGGCCTATACAATCAAAAAGTTCCTGGGGACTGTTTGCAAGTTCCTATATATCACTATGGCATCAAACTGGTAACTAAAAGATTTGTAAAGTATGTCCAAAACATTGGTCTGAAAATTCATGTTTGGACTATTAATGATGAAAATACAATGAGAAAATTAATTGACCTTGGCGTGGATGGAATTATTACTGATAGGCCAAAAGTTTTAAATGAAATTTTGTCTAAAAATTAGTAACGGGCTTTTCGGCAACAATTCTCCAGTTTAAATCAGCAATCTTAGCTTTTTCTGCATCTGTCCATGATTGCCCGCCGGTTTGTAATAAATCCAAAGACTCCTCCACCCAAGCAGGAATTAATTTTATTCGTTGAAAAAATCTAATCACTTTCCTAACCCTTAGGATTAAATCTCGCTTTTGCTCGCATATCGGCCATGCAGGACTCTTAGAGGGCGCTGATAAAATTACTTTAAAACCAGCTCTTTCTAGTGCCTTGCATACATCTGCAGGATACATGGACTGAGTAGCAGCAAGGGTTGGAAGATATTTCTTGTGTAAGTTGGCATGCTCCTCGTTAGACCAATCAAAATATGGTGAAAGTAAGTATTCTGAGCAAGCGTACCTTGAGCCTGGCTTTAACACTCTAAACATTTCTTGGGCACAACTATCTAACTCTTCTTCTTTAAAAAAAGGCCATACTGCCTGAAATGAAAAGCACCCATCAAAGCTTTCTGAGTCATATTCTAAAGGCTTATGATGATCTCCAACCTTAAAATGCAATCGATCACTCATGTTAGTTTCTTTAGCCCAATCATCTGCATTTTCTATCTGATTTGGATCAATGTTATATCCTGATACTTGGCCACCAGTGAGTGAGGCAAAATAGTGAGAGATTCTGCCTCTTCCACAACCCATATCTAATAAGTGAGATGCATCTGGGTTACTTAAGTTTAATTCTGCTAAGAGAGCTTGCTCGCAAAGCAACTGATTGCCATAAAGCCCTAAAGAGTCGTCAAGCTGAGGAGGAATATATAGTTTCTCTAAATCAAAAACTGAAAGCATATTATTTAAAACTTTATAGTAGGCAGCAACAGCTTTAGTTTCATCCTCTGTTTTTGTTTTTGCTCCATTCTGCATGCTCTGAAAAAATTTATATGCATCAATGCAGGCTTGCTTATCCTCCTTTGATAGGGTTATCAATCTTTTGATGCCAATGAAAGATGTTTTAATTCTGTACCAGTTCATAAAATAAATCATACACCTAATGAATTAATCTGGCCTAGAAAGTAAATTTTATTTAGTTAAGCGGATTGATGCTTCTTTACTTCATTAAAAATCTCTTTTATATCTTTTAAAGAAAGAGGCTTTGAAGTTTTTAAAATTTTAGATATTTTATAAAAAGGACTAAGTTGTATTAGATCCTCATGAGCCTTATCAACTTCTACATTAATGTGATTAAGATACTCAGGAGTAGTTTCACCCTCTTTTTGATCTCTTATTTTAGGTAAGTGTTTTTTAATGACTTCAGATAAATCTTCCATCAATTTTGAAGAAATTTTGAAAAAATCTTTCTTGCGAACATGTACATGGGGATGATGATGCATGAGGTGATAAAGACCTCTAGCCAAGTATTAAATTGTAAAAGATTTCGAATAAAGCCTGCTAAAAATAAACTAACCAAACCCAATAAACTATAGAGAATAATGGAGTTACGACTGAAGAGATTCATTAGTACTTTTAACCTTTAAAAGAATTATGGCGCCCATGATAAACAGTGCAGCTATAGGTATCAAGCCATATCTTGTGTCTTGAAAAAAAGTAACAAAAATTGCAACCAGGGCTGGCCCCATAAATGCGCCAGCACGCCCAAACATATTATAGAATCCAAAATATTCCCCAGATTCATCTTGCGGTATTAGGGTCGCATAATAACTTCTTGAGATTGATTGAATGCCGCCTTGAATGGCTCCAACCATTGAAGCTAGAATATAAAACTCGATAGCATTTGAAAGAAATGCAGAGTATCCAATCACAATTAGATAAAGAGAAATTGTAAAGAGCAAAGTATTTTTATCACCAAATTTATAAGCAAACTTGGACCATAGCAAAGTTGTTGGAAAAGCTACAAATTGCACCAAGATTAGCGCAATGATTACATCGCTGCTAGGCAAGCCTAGATTCAAAGCAAAATCAGCTGCCATTGCCATAATTGTATGAACGCCATCAATGTATAGAAAGAAAGCTAATAAAAATATAAACACATTTTTCTTTGCTGAGACCGTTTTTAAGGTATTGAACACCTTTGAATAAGCAAGCTTGAAATGAGATCCGGGCAAATTGACCCCTTTATCCTGAATTTTCAATAAAATAGGAATCAAAAATAAAGTCCACCAAACAGAGACGCTTAAAAAAGACCACCTTACAGCATCGGCGACACTGGATAATCCAAAAAACTCTGGTTTGATTGTCATAGCTGCATTGACAAGGAAAAGCAGGCCACCGCCAAGATAACCAAATGCAAAACCATAACTAGAAATCCTGGCAATATTGCTTTCATCTGAAACTTGCACAAGCATCTTATCGTATAAAGTATTGCCTGCTGCAAAGCAGTAATTAGCAATACCAAAAAATATTAAAGCCTGAAGCCAAGATCCTGCTGGAATAAAGTACAACACAGCAACAGAAATAATTGATATAGCGCCAAACCCAGTGAAAAGGAGTTTTGTTGTTCTGGAAACATCTGTAAGCGCACCAATAAATGGCGATGTAAATAATAGAACGAGATTAGATATCGTAAGGCCCCAACCGAGGTATGCAGTTTTGATCTCAGCCTCAAGCCCAGAAGCCCAGAAGTCATTAAAAAATATTGGGAAAAAAGCAGCAATAACAGTAGTTGCAAATGCCGAGTTCCCTCCATCATAAAGAATCCATGCTTTGGCTTCTGCAGAGAGTTTAGCTTTGCTCATACCAACATTGATTATTTTCAAAAGATTTTTTAATCAAGCCTCTGTATAGCAAACAATTTAAATGCCCCAAGGACTCACCTGTTGCCATGATTAAATTAGAATCATCTATCTCTCTTTTAAAAAGAACTTCAAAAACATCAACTGCTCTCTTTGGAGTTTTGAGAACAGCATGAAGTTTATTTAATGATTGCTCATGATGATTGATTAACGCATTCAATCTTTTATGCGCGCCAATAAAAGGTCTTCCATGAGCAGGTAAAACCAACACATCTTCGGGTAATTTTTCAATCAGTTTATGACAAGAAGAGATCCAATCCTCCACTGGGTTGGCAGCAGGCTCTGTAGGAAAAGTGCCAACGTGTGAGCTGATAGTTGGTAGCAATTGATCACCGCTTATAAACATGTTTAATTCCTTGGAAAAGAAACATAAGTGTTCCATTGTATGCCCGCGCCCCTCTATGGCTACCCAATCAATACCATTAACACAAATAACATCATCCTCTTTGAGTCGATTATATGATTGAGGCAAGGGATGAATGATTGAACCAAAAAAACCAAATCTCTCAGTAAAGGATTTAATCTGCTCCTCTGTCATTCCGGCTTGAGTATAAAAATCTATAGCTTCATGCGGGACATTATCACCAGTGTCTGCCGACAGCATGCGGCACTGAAGATAATCAGTTCTGCTCATGCTGAATGTGGTGTTAAATTTTTTTACAAACCAACCGGCCATACCAATATGATCAGGATGCATGTGTGTGACCACAACATCTTTTATGGATAGTTTTTCTTGATCTATTAAATCAACCCAAGCTTTTTTAGTGTCATCAAGATGCATACCAGTATCAACCAAAGTTAGGTTATCTTGAGTACCTAGCCCCCAGAGATTTATGTGATTTAAAGACATTGGCAAAGGCATTCTAATCCAACGAACATGCTCATTGATTGCGTGCAGCGTTCCAGACTTTGGAACAACATCCAATGGAAAAGTTAATCTAGTTTCTGAATTCATTATTGATTATAGAAATATTTGGTGGTTATACTGAGTGAATGAATGATGATGCACAAACGATAAAAAGCTTAGGACTATTTGTTTTAGGCATAGGTGGGTTAGTTTTTGTACTTGGCATTGTAGCTTATTTAGTTATTTAACCCTTAACTTTCCAGGCTTTGAGTCACGACGCAGAGCCTTAAGAAACGAATTAGCCTCGACGGGTTTTGCTACGTCATTGTCACGAATATACTCGCTGCTCCAAAACTCTTTCCAGGAAGGAAATAGGTCATGAAAATATCCTTCATAATTTTCCTGACCTGGCCAACGCATTTTTTGATCACCAAGAGGAGGTTTGTTTAAATCTGTTGCATACCAATACATTGGCAGTCTTTTTTTGAAAAGCCATCTTCCATCAACTCTACTGTAGGAATCCCAATACAACATTTGCATAATCACCCACTCAGTCTCAGTTTCATGCTCATTCTTTGAGTAGACCAATCCAATGGCAGAATCATTGGAATCAAAATCGATGATGTGATTTCCAATATGATGCGAGGTGCCGGTGAATTGATCCCTAAATGTTGCATCAGCCCATTCTTTTAATGCTTGCCTGCCAGCGCCCTCTTTTCCAACTCTTACATCGGGGACAAATAAATTAACGTGCATATCTAAATCACGCATATCTAAAGTTACAGAGTACTTGGCAGCAAGCTGCCTAATTTCATCCAAAGACTCAAGTCTATCTAACCTTTCTTCAATGCTCATTATTTATCCTGGAGGCCACTGCAAAGGTCTGCCGCTTAACAGGTGAAGATGAAGATGAAAAACGCTTTGCCCAGCCTTAGCTCCATTATTTGTAACAAGTCTAAAGGTTTCATCTAACCCAAGATCTCGAGCGACCTCTCCTGCAACCCACATTAAATGACCAAGAAGCTCTTTGTCCTCCTCTGATGCATCTGAAAGTTTAGGTATTGGTTTTTTAGGAATAATTAATAAATGTGTTGGGGCCTGCGGATTTATATCTTTAAAGACAAGAGATAGATCATCCTCAAAAATAATATCTGCGGGAATTTCTTTGTTAATAATTTTAGTAAAAAGTGTTTCCATAAATCTAAATAAGAAATCGAATCAATCTAAAACCTACATAAAATACACCAGTAGTGATGCCTAATGCCAAGACAATCAATAGTAAGTCTCTTAGGGATTTTAAAAATTTTCCTTGAGGAGAGTTTTTTAATAGTTGTTGTACTAAAAATAAAAGCGCAACAATGGATAAGAATAATATTATTAATGTAATCATAATTATTTAAATATAGAGCCTACTGATACCACAAGCAAGGCTAGAGCAATGGCCCATAATGTACAAGCTATGACATCAGCCACATAAAATCTTTTTAACCTTAAATCAGTAATTCCTAGTAAAAAAGGAACTAAGGGACGTATTGCCGGGATAAATCTTCCAACCAAGACAGTATAGGGACCAAAACGTTCTAAAAATTCTTGGGTTTTATTAATAGGTTTTTGGCGTTTTTGCATAAACTTTGAGCTAAGAAGGCGTGGACCAATAGATTTTCCAACTAAAAATCCGCATACATCACCCACGTGCGAACCAAGCAAGGCAATACCGCAGATCCAAGGCAGAGTTAGCAATTCAATGTTGTAAAGGTAAATGCATAAAGAAAAAAGAACAGCGCTTGGCATAAAGCTTCCAGTAATAATCATTGATTCCATAAAACCAAAGAAGAAAACAAGCACCCACCCATACTCAGGGTTAGTTTCTAAAAAGAGTTGGATTTTTTCAAATGACATAATTATTTTTTATTTTTGGCAAAAAATTTTTCTACTGCTTTTATATTGTCCTCTGAGCCAAATAGCTTTTTCATAGCAGCAGTTTCCATGGATCTAGATTTAGCAAGATCTTCTTGCATGAATGCTTTCAATATAGCTTTAGTTTCAATGATTGAACTTAGTGATTGTTCTTTGAGCATATGAGCGTATTTATAAGCTTTATCTAAAAAATCCTCACCAACATATTTAGCTAAACCTAGCTCATGATATCTATTGCCATCTATTGGCTGAGATTCAAATAGTAGTTGTGCAGCTTGTTGATATCCGAGAGATTGAAAAAGCAAAAAAGAACTGCCCACTTCAGGAGCCAATCCTAAATCAGAGAATGGATATTTGATCTTTGCATTAGAAGAAATGAAAACAGCATCAAAATGCAAAAGAATTGTTGCGCCGCCTCCTACAGCTGCGCCCTCAACAGCTCCAATTAACGGCTTTTTAAAATTAATCAATGCGTCAATACAGGTTTCAAAGGGCTCTTCATATTCAGCGCCACCATCTCCCATCATGCTGCTTAAATCAACGCCGGATGAAAAAGTATTCGAGGATCCTGTGACCACTACTGAAGAAATGTCTGAATCATCACTGGCAGAATTTAATGCGTCTCTAAAAAGACCCCATAATTCTGCATCAAATGCATTTTTCGTCTCAGGACGATTGAATATAAGGGTACGAACACCCTCATTGGTTTCTACTAAAAGTTTACTCACTTGCCTTTAAAATTTGGTTTTCTTTTCTCAGCAAATGCGGTCAATCCTTCCATCATGTCTTCTGTAGAAAAAATTGGTTGGCCTATTTCAAGTTCTTTTTCTAAAGCCTCAGCCTCTGTATAGCTTTCATCAATCTCACGAAGTGATTTAACAATAGCCTGAATAGACAAAGGAGCATTTTCACTTACAGTTTCAGCAATCTCCATAGCTTTTTCTAATGCGCTTCCGTCCTCTACAACGTGACCAATCAAGCCAAATCTTAAGGCTTCATCGGACGAAATTCGCCTGCCTGTTAACAAAGCCTCCGCTGCAAGAGTGTATGGAATTTGTCGTCTCAGTCTTACAGTAGAACCACCTAATGGGAAAAGGCCTCTGAGTGGTTCAGATAAACCAAATACTGCGCTTTTGCCAGCAACTCTTATATCAGTTCCTTGTAAAATTTCTGTCCCGCCAGCAAGAGCAAAGCCTTCAACGGCAGCAATGATTGGTTTAGTTGGTCTGTTATGTCTAAGCAAGGATTGCCAATGTAAATCAGGAATCTCTTTAAGCCTCTCCATCATGTCAGAATCTTCATTTCCATCTTTCATGGCGCTTAGATCAGCCCCAGAGCAAAAGGTTCCACCAGCTCCGGTTAAAACTGCACAACGTAAATTAGGATCTTCATCAAGCTTTCTCCAAGCTTCATAAATAGTTACAAGCATCCCAGGGCTCAATGCATTCCGCTTTTCAGGTCGATTAAGTGTGATCACCATAATATGACCTTTTTCTTCTACTATTGCGTGATCTGTATTCATAAGATTCTCCTAACTAGTCAAGTGTTGATGAAACAATCCACATAGCAAAAAATTGTGCGGCACCGCCATATGCATGACCCATTGCAACTTTAGCATCTTCAACTTGATGATCCTCTGCCAATCCCATGACTTGAAGTGCAGCCTCACCAAATCTAATCATCCCAGATGCACCAATTGGATTAGAGGATAAAACTCCACCAGACATATTAAATGGAAGCTCACCATCAATTGCAGTTGCATCTTTATCTGTTAGCTTCCAACCTTCTCCTAAATCACAAAATCCTAGGTTCTCTAACCACATTGGCTCATACCAGGAAAATGGGACATAGATCTCAGCACAATCAATATCATTAAATGGGTTTTGAATACCTGCTTGATTGTAAATATCTTTTGCGCAATCAATTCCAGCTTGAGGATTTACTTCATCTCTACCGGCTGACAAAGTGCCTTCTGATCTGACGGCCATACCTTTAATCCATGCAACGTTTCTTGAGCCAACTTGATCTTGTGCGGTAATGACCATCGCACATGCACCATCGGAAGATGGGCAGCTTTCAAGATAGCGCAAAGGCTCCCAGAGCATGGGGGTGTCACTTACCATTTTTTCATCGATACCAGGAATGTGGAGATGAGCTAATGGGTTTTTTAGTGCATTTTGGCGATCCTTGGCTGCAACTTTCCAACCAATATGCTCAGGTGCCTCATATCTACGAATGTATTCCCTGATGAAAGGAGCAAAGTAACCACCGGCTCCAGCATTAATATGCGGAGAGTATGGATATCTAGGTGATAAGGCCCATGTAGCATTGGATTCAGATTGTTTTTCAAAAGTTACTGTCAGCACTGTCTTAAACTGACCAGAACAAACATGCGATGCAGCAATCACTGCGGTGCTTCCCCCAACACTGCCAGCGGTATGAACTCGCAATACAGGCTTGCCCACAGCTCCAATTGCATCAGCTAAATATAATTCTGGCATGATGACGCCTTCAAACATATCTGGAGCTTTACCTAAGATCACAGCATCAATAGCATCCCATTCGAGATTGGCTGCTAACATTGCATTGTCTATGGCTTCTCTAACTAATCCAGCCATGGAAACATCACGTCTCTTAGCATCGTATTTTGTCTGCCCAACTCCTATGACGCCAGCTTGAATCATTTCTGTGTCTCCAAATGAACTAACATGTTGTGTTGGAGACAAGGTCCAGAAGTTGCGTGAGCCAAGCCATGAGTAAATTGATTGTCTTTAAGTGACTCATAAGTCTTGCCGATTGCATCAAGCCCTGCGCACATCATTACATTTCCAACCAATGGACCGCCTGAAAGATTGGTTGGAACATCTTGAAGATTTAATAAAGATTTTAAAAAAGGTAGTTCATGACTAAACTGGGTATGCAATTCAGCAACATCAAACTTTATATTTTTTAAATTTAATTGGTTCATTGAAGCTTGCAAAGTGTCAGAAGTAGCAAGATTCCTAGAGCCTAGGTTTGATGATTCAATTCTATGATCAATGCCCTCTATCCAAATAGGATGATCTGTAAATTCATAAGCTTTTTCTTCTGATGCAATAATCATCGCAGAGGAACCGTCTGAAATTGGTGGGCAATCTAACTTATTTAATGGAGAGGATACCATTTCATTCTTTAAATAATCTGCCTCATCAATTAAGTCAGTGATTAAGGCATTCTTATTATTTTTTGAGTTAGCTCTTGCTTCAATAACTGAAGCGAGCATTTGCTCTGAGGTAATGACATTTTGGTCAAGCAGAACTCTGGCTTGAAGAGCCGCTAAACTAACTCGGTCAGGCCATAGAGGAGAAATATAATAAGGATCCATTTGTAAAGAAATAATTGCATCCAAATCTCCCGGAGATGATTTACCAAACCCATATATCAGGGCTGTCTCAGCATCACCCATTTGAATTTTTAGCATTGATTCATACATGGCCCATGCTGCATCCATTTCTACATGAGATTCTTTAATTGGTGGATTGGTTTGAATAGCAGATAAACCCTCCACAAAGGCAAAAGCCGCACCTTGAAGATAGTCACAACTACCAGAACAGGTAAAATCAATATCCTTTTGGCTGATACCCAAATCATTAAATAGCTGATGCACCACCGGCATGATGAGCTCAACCTCATTCAACGCTCCCGCATTTTTTAATATTGGATGTTGAGCATACCCAACGATGGCAACTCTTTTCATGATTCTTGGAACCTCAATGTTGCAACATCTACATCTGGTTCATCGATAGGAGCAAACCATTTAATATTCTCTAAAGAATGAGTCCACTCTTCTTTAGGCTTCCAAACAGCCTGAATGCGCATGCCTATTCTTATGTTCTCAATATCAACATCTTGAATAAGATGTAAAAATGATATGTTCGCTCCGTCCAATCTAATCATCGCGCAAACATAAGGAGGCACGATAGGATTTCCTGGAATAGGAATGTGCACTACAGTAAATGATTCTATGCAGCCTTTATCAGTCAGTGGAACCTCTATGTCGGTTGCAACTCCACATCTTGGACAACTCCCTCTTGGGGGAACGTAAACTGCTTTACATTTTGGACAACCCTGGCCAACAATATTGCCTTCTTTAACCTGATTTAAAAACCTGGTCGTGGCTGAACCAGCTGTATAGAAATATTCTAAATTAATGGGTGATTCCGAATAATCTTTTGGTGTATCTTCTGTGCTCATTTTTCTAAAGTAAAAAATTTTATATCTGTAATTCTTTTTGTTGTAGTTTCAGACCATGCAGCTGTCACTCTTGTACCGATACTCAAATCTGCTTCATTACAATCCGTAATCATGTGCAGCATAGAGGAGTCAGCTCCATCAAGTTTTATTAAAGCAAAGGCAAATGGCTCTTTGATTAAATGATGATTTTGTGGGGCTTCAATCCAACTAAACGATTCAACTGATCCTCCGGGACCAACTTCAACCATATCATTTAAAGACTCATGAGTATCAGGGTCAAATTCAGCAGCGGGCGAAAAAACTTTCCCAGTACTACTTTTTGTTCCTAAAATTTTTTGCTCTCCTAGAGCCTCAAAAAACTTAGACATTACAGGCCCATTTGAGCGCTTATAGTTATACGCAAGCTCAAAGGGAGCTCTTAGCAAATCTTTTGAATCACTCATCTTCTTCAACCATTGTATTTTTAGATGTATCTATTAAAACATGTTTCATTAATTTTCCGGAAGCATTTCTAGGCAAAGGTGTATTAATCATTTTCCATTTTGAAGGCACTTTAAAATCTGCTAGATCTTTACCAACCCATGCTGATAATTGAGAATCGCTCAACTGAGAATTTTTAGTCGATACTATCGCCATCACTTCTTGGCCCAAATCATCATGAGGTATACCTATCACAGCTGATTCCTCAATATCCTTGTGAGAATCTAAAATTAATTCAATTTCTTGAGGGTAAACATTCTCAGCACCTCTTAAAATCAGATCTGTCCGTCTTGATGAGATGAAGTACAGCGAACCTTTCTTGTAGCCCCAGTCTCCTGTTCGCAACCATCGATCATTGGTCAGAGCAGCAGCAGATGCTTCTGGGTTGTTGTAATAGCCCAGCATTACCGATGGACTCTGAATGTGTATTTCACCTTCTACGGAATTCGCCGTAATTAACTTACCCTCTTCATCCCTTAATTCAATTTTAATGCTTGGCATTGGTTGGCCTGGTGAAGCAGGTTCTGCTTTGAGTGCTTCACCCCAATTAATAATAGTAATAGCACCTGATTCAGTAAGCCCATAACCGTAACCAAAACTATACTCAGAATTGGGAAAAACTCCTTTTGTTCTTTCGATTAGTTCAGGAGGCATGGGAGCTCCTCCGCCACCAACAACCAATACACTCTCAAGAGTTAAGTTTTTTGCTTCAGCCTCATCCAACAATCTCTTAAGCGCTGTAGGAACAGCTCCACCCCAAGAAGTAACGCTAAATTTTTGTATTAATTTAATTACCTTATCTGCTAGAAATCTTCCGTCATAAACCAGGGTTGTAGAGCCTGCAAATAAGCTGGTTACAGCTCCCGCAGATAAACCTGAAACATGAAATAAAGGAGATGTGAGCAAGCTGGTTGGTGTATTCTTAGACCAATCAATCCCATAGCTTGATGAATGCTGAGAAACAGCAGCACCTTGCAGCATTTGCAATGTTGAGTTAGCAATCATGGATCGATGCGAGGTCATCACACCCTTCGGTGTTCCTGTTGTACCTGAGGTATATAAAAGACAAGCACACTCATCTTCGTCAATGCGGGTGAAAGACTGAAGTTCTTCGGCGCATGAAGATAAATCTAAATCTTCAAAAATGAGGGTTGGATGCTTTACTTGATCAGCAATCCTATCAAACCGTTTTTGATCACAAACAATAATATTTGGATCGGCAGCATCGATGGCCTTGATAGCTTCAGAACCTTTCCACCACCCATTCAAACCGCAAGCTATCGCACCAATGCTCACAGTAGCCCAGAAAAATATAATCCATTCAGGGCAATTTGCAGCATAAATAGCAACTCTGTCTCCAGGCTTAACATTATGTTGTGATTGCAAAATATGAGCTGCTTTTTTTACCAATGTTAGATGCTGGGTAAAGCTGATAACTTTATCTTGATAGATCAAATAAGGTTTTTCGCCATGACTTGCAGACAGCTCAATAAAATCAACCAATGATCTAGGTCGATTTTTAAAAACATCCATTTCTACACCAAGAACATTTTCTTGATGAATTTCAAAAAAAGATTGGCTGTCTACCAGAGCTTGTATGTATTTATCAGAATGCATGATTGAGATTTTACTATCTTACAAATACATTCATCAATCAACGAGTATCAACTGGTTTTTTTTTGTCAATGATTCTGATAAATATTCCAACATTGTTCGTAAACCCCTGATTCGTTATAGTTGGTTAGATACAATGGAATAACTTAATTTTATATAGAAAGATCATGGCAGATAAAAACACACAACCATTAGCTGTAATCACAGGTGGTGCCTCAGGCATTGGCTTGAGTGCAGTGAAGCGATTTTTATATGAAGGCTATGAAGTGCTGATACTAGATGCCAATAAAGATGCAGGAGATCAATTAGTAAATAACCTAAAATCAGATACTTGCAATGTTAATTTTGCACATTGTGATATTACTAACCATGCCCAAATAGATACGGTTTTTGCCGACTTACAGGCTAATAATCGTCCGGCTCATGTGCTAGTTAATTGCGCTGGTATTAGCCCGGCCTTAAACCCTTTACATCAATATTCAGTTGAGGAATGGCACAGAACCATCGATATTAATTTGCATGGTACTTTTTATGCCTGTCGAGAGTTCTTAAAACTGGCAACCGCGCAAAAGATAGATGCAGGAGCAATTGTGAATGTTGCCTCGATCATGGGAGTAAGAGCGAGTGCAGCCCAGGCACCCTATGCAGCATCGAAGCATGCAGTGGTGGGTTTGACCAAGTCAATTGCACAAGACTATGCCACCATGAACATCAGAGCAAATGCCATTGGTCCAGGTGTCATAGATACACCCATGAATACCGAACTCATGAAAGATGAAAACATCATGCAATACATGCTGCAACGTATTCCCATGAATCGAGTTGCAACTTCAGACGAAGTAGCCAACTTAATTTATTTCTTAGCATCATCCGAGGCATCTTATATTACTGGATCCTACTACCCTATTGATGGTGGGTATCTTGCAAGCTGATATTTTTACAAATAAAACTGCTTTGATCACTGGTGCTGCCAGTGGAATTGGCAGAGGCCTAGCATTGCATGCTGCAAAACTTCAAATGAATGTTGTCTTAATGGACCTTAACGAAGATGGTTTAAGTGAGACCCATAGCCTTATGGCAGAGTGTCCCTCCATGACCATTCAGTGTGATGTATCTAACTTAGAAGACTTTGCAAAAGCGAAAGAAAAAATTGAGGGTGAGTTTGGTAAAGTTCATTTCCTATTTAATAACGCAGGAATCTTTTTAGAGGGTCGAGCGTGGAAAGCTGATCAAAAAAACTGGCAACGAATTATTGATGTAAATCTAATGAGTGTAATTTATGGCTTAAATCTCTTTGTTGACGAGATGATTGCCAGCCAAGAGCGTTGTCATATTATCAATACATCATCCATGGCAGGTATCATCGTTGGCCCTGCTCTGGCACCCTATACAACCACTAAGCATGCAGTTGTCGGCTTAACCCGAACCTTACACGAGGACCTAGCAGACAATGACAAAGTGGGAGTATCTGTGCTTTGCCCTGGGTTGGTTCAAACCAACATCATCGAAAGAGATCACCTTGGCTTAGATCTTGATAAATCCTCTATTGATCAACACGAAAGCGCCAAGAACAATGCTCAATGGCTTGCCGATGGCGTTAAAGAAGGCATGACTCCAGAAGACTTAGCTACCATTGTTTTTAAGAAAATTGAAAACAATGAATTTTGGATTTTGACTCATCCAGAATTTATAGAGGTTTATTCAGGCTACTCAACGGAACTTATTGAATCGTCAACCAAAGAATAAAAACTACTTACTTTTATTTATAGATTTAAGAATGGGCTTAAAAGAAACGATTTTAAAGTTTTGATTCTTCATCTCTTCCCCATCATAGTTGTAACCGTCCTGAGCGACCATTAAACCCTTAGAAAATTTTCCTCTTAGATTATAGTTTGTAACATCAATGCCGTCGGTTTCTGACGTGCCATCAATACCTTTTGGATCATCGTCAATGGTAAAACTTGTGATAAATTCGTGAGGATAAGTTCGATTATAAACGTTGTATTTATTATCTCCTTGGGATGAAAGTAAGATATAACCCTCTTTTTCAGAAGTTTTATAGATTGTTAGTCCCTCTGGATCACCGCCAATATTTCCCTCTCGAGAATCTACAATAAAAGGAATTTCAAATGGAAATTCATTATTTAAGTTATAAGCTTTTAAAACCCCATTCACCTCTTCCTCTGAAATGAATACTGTCTTATTTTCATCATCAAACACGCAGCCTTCTGATTCGCCCCCATTGCTGAAAGTACCTATGAGTGTTCGAGTTTGAGGTACCCAGAATTCAACGCGCGGACCTTTATCTTCAGTAATAAAAACGATTGGCACTTCATCAATCAAGCCGGCGCAAATACCATAAACATCTATATTTGTTGGAATGGTCATTGACCTAGCAGCAATATCGAAAAGATTGTCTGATTGCGGAAGATTATTAAAAAATTCTTGTTGATTAAATTCCCAAAACTCAATTGATTTAGCTGTTCTATTTGATGCAGCCACATAAATTTTATTATCAACCTGTCTTACATCTATATTATTTATTTCACCCAGTGCAGCATATGATATTTTTTTTCCAGAAAGATCATATGCATAGACCCCTGCTCGTTTATCAGTTCCAAGAATTATTGACTGCTGTGGGTTGTTATAATTAATAACTATTGCCGGGTCATCTGCAGCATCGCCACTTGTTGTAACTGGCTCCGTCTCTGCTATCGCAATGATAGAGCTATTATCGGAACACCCCACGAAGAAGAAAATATTTAGTATTAAGGATAGTTTTATAAATTTAGACATATTGGCATTGTAACTCCAACGCTGTAGTATTTAAATTTTTAAAATTTGTGCTCTATGCCAATTGAAAGAATATCCTTAGCCTTTCTTTTGTTTGAGGACTCCTGCTGTGAATAGAACGTAAAAATCTTGGAAGATTTCCTCAGCTGATAATCATATCCGATGGTTGTGTGCCTGCCTGAATCAATTTTCATACTTGATGAGGCGTGCTGAATTTTGAATCTTCCCTTTGGGCCAATTTTTCTTGAGAAACTTATAACATAGCCATTGTTTGTATTGCCTGATGAGAGATTTTTAGTCTTTTGATTTAATAATCCGATTTTTGAATTATCTAATGGAATTAAAATACTAAGTCTTGTGGAATCATATCCCCTCATTGAGTCATCAATCCCAATGGCTGCTTGAAAGAGATCTCCAGAAAAATTGACTGAGTAAGATCTGTACTTTTTACCTGAGAATGATGGATTCTTGAAGCTATTAAATGTTGCAGAAACCTTACCCATGTACTTTGGCGTGGTATAACCAACAAAATCCTTTAGACGATTTTCACCATGCAAGATATTCTTAATGTCTGGAGCCAGGTCATTGAATAAGTCTATTTTTAATTGAGATTTTTTAAAGGCTGAATCATGATTGCCAGCAAAAAGCATGCCTAGATTTGTTTGAATGCCAATAAAGGTATTACGCTGTTTTAAGGTGCCATCCTCGCCTCTTGCTTTTCCATCAACAGGATCAAATTGATACTCTGCTTGATAAACTAACTTAAGTTTAGAGTTATCTGATAATAAGAAGCTGCCTTTGATTCCAAATCTTGAAGCATTATTATTTACATCGGTTTTATTACCATTTATGTCATTTGAAGTAGATTGATAATCAACAAATACTTTGCCATACCAATCATGTGATGCGTAAAGCTGATTGTTAATTCCAAATATTATAAAAACTGCAACATAAATAGACCTAAGAGCCATTCTTTAAACTCCAAAAATAATCCTTAGTAGTACGTAGAATAAAACAGTAAAGGCAGCTCCTGCAGGGATTGTTACAAGCCATGAGGCTATAATTCTTTTGATTGATGCAAAATCAAGATGTTCCGCTCCTTTAGCTAAACCAACACCTATAACTCCACCAACTAAAGTGTGGGTTGTTGAGATTGGGAAGCCTAAATAAGATGCAGCTACCACTGTTGATGCCGTTGCCATTTCTGCTGAAAATCCAAGGCTGGGTGTTAATGCAGTAATTTTCCTGCCTACAGTTTTGATAACTCTTGATCCAAGGGTAGCCAAACCGAAAACTATACCAATAGCACCAACAAATAAAACCCAGGGACTGATTGCTGCTTTAGAACCAATTTCGCCAGTATCAACAACACTAACAATAGCAGCCAATGGACCAATTGCATTGGCAACATCATTGGAACCATGAGCAAATGCCATGGCGCTTGCAGATACAATCATTAGCAATCCAAATGCAAATTCAATGCCGCCTTCTCTCATAATTTGTTCTTTATTATTTCTTAAGAAAAAAGCTGTTGCCAGTCCAACTAGCGTGCTGAATATAGCAATAAAGAAATATACTTCATTATCGCTAAACTCTATTCCCACATGCTTCAAACCCTTCCTTGCTGTGACCAAGGAAATTACTGCTGCAACAAGAAAGCTATAAAAAGGTATGTATTTGATTGCTGCTTCACCAGGGTTTGATCTATCTAAAATAAGTTTTTTAGCAGAAATATATAGACCAAATGCCAATGTTGCAGAAAATAATGGAGAAGTTACCCAGCTCATAGCTATATTGCCTACTTTCGACCATGAAACGGCATCAACACCTTTAGTGATTAAAACAAAACCAATGATTGAACCAACAATAGTATGGGTGGTTGAAACAGGCCATCCTCTCAAGCTAGCAACATATAACCATGTGCCTCCTGCCAGGAGCGCAGATAACATTCCAATGACAAAAATATTCGTTTCATCAACATATAATTGAGGATCTACAATACCCTTCCTAATTGTTGATGTTACTTCGCCACCAGCAAGAAAAGCACCTAAAAACTCAAATATTGCTGCAATGATAATTGCTTGCTTAATTGTGATTGCTTTACTCCCAACTGAAGTACCCATGGAATTAGCAACATCATTTGCTCCAATGCCAAAAGCCATAAAAAAGCCGATGAAACCAGCTATAAGTAATATTGTGTAAGGTTCTAAAAATAAGGTTTCCATATTAAATAGATTAAGTAATTAAATATGGTGTTAATTAAACTAGGTTTATATGGAAACTAAATTTCATTTATGTGACATTTCAATGAACCAAATGACGTCAAAATGACACCATTAGCCCATCACAATGATTGGCACTAATTTAAAAGGAATATTTTTTTAAGAGAAAAATATAACAGCGGATAAAACAACCCACATAGATAGAAATCCAAACATTTGCATTTCATTAAATTTGGATGTTTTTGGTAGCAAGCCCTGCTGCTTAAGTACTTTTTTTGTATTCATAATTCTAGTTTCCTGTGCGACACATTAATGTCACACAAATGACACAATACACCATTTTATTGATAAGTGCTACATTTATTTGTTTTTTTCACAACAAATGTCGATAATAAGAAATCATGCAAAAACCCAAGCAACAAAGAAGCATAGAGCGTATTAATAAGATATTAGATGCGTCCAATGATCTATTGAGCGAAGGAGGCGTTGAATCTCTAACAATTGCAAAAATTTCTGAATTTGCAGATTTAAAACGCACCTCTACTTATAAATTCTTTGAAACTCCAGATGAAATCAAGCAAGCCCTAATTAAGAGATATATTCAGGATTGCAATTCCCATCTTAAAAAAAATCTAACCAAAAATTCAGAGGGTGATTATTTAGGGTGTTTGAAAGAATGTGTTATCTCGATTATTGAATTCTTTCAAAGTCATTCAGGCGCACAAAAACTAATCCTTGAAAACACTGTCTCCCCTCCTATCTTGAGCTCAGATCTGCATGAGATAGCAGAAACAATTTTGCAACACATAGAAAAATCTGTAGGCCTACCCAATATGTTTAATAAATCGGGAGTCTTTTTGGTGGTGACTCAAATTATTATCTCTATCCTCTCATTGAACACTAAAGAAAATTCGGGACTTACGGATGTAGGTCTGAATGAAGCAGTCCGCGCCGCTAATGCGTATCTTTTAAGCTGCATTGCAACACCCGCTTAAGGGCTGCCTGCAAAAATTACCTTTAGTAATTCTTCATCTATTTGCAAATTCAAAGATGAACGACCAGAAAATGTTGTTTCTTTAATCAGCCACTGATTATCAATTTTTTGATACACGTCATGATACTCACCCTGTAAGGTTGTGATTGATGAATTTTCAGTATTAATTAAATTATAAGCAAGGGACCAATGACCAGTTGCATGGTTGGCATCAATAATTTTAATAATTGGATTATGAGCATGATGAGATTCAAGCATGTAGTCATGGCATGCGATCTCTTGAAAAACTTTTGCTAGATCATCTCTATTTGTAAAAGAGCCAACTGGGCCATAATCAATCTTGCAATCAGAGATCACAAAGGTTTCAATCATAGCCGGCACATCTTTTGCATCACATGCATTAAGATAAGCATGTTTCAAATGTTGGATAGCTAAAATATCCTCTAGCTCTTGAACACGTTTTTCTAAATCATTACGCATTGGAATATATTAATACTTTTATGAGCTTATTATAAATTTTTATTATTCATAGGTTTATCAATACAATCTCAAGATACAATGGACATTTATACATTCTTTAAGGGATAGGGTCTCTAATAAATTTTATGCTTGTTTCATTTGATCAAAAGGAATATCAAAAACTCAATGATAAGTCCTATCAACTTGAGAAAAGAAGATTGCAAATTGAACTGCTTAAACTCCAAGAAGATGTGATTAAAAATAAACGAAGAATTTGCATAGTTTTAGAAGGAAGAGATACTGCAGGTAAAAGCTCTGCCTATAAATTTTTTACTCAATACTTAATTCCAAAAAACTTTAAGTATGTAAATCTTGGCATCCCAACAAAATGGGAATCCTCACATTGGTTTCAACGTTGGAAAAAAGTAATTCCCAAAAAAGGTGAAATCGCCTTTTTAGATAGATCTTGGTATACCCGAGCTTTAACAGAGCCAGTTATGGGCTATTGCAGTGAGAAGCAATACAGAGATTTCATGAATCGTGTAATCCCATGGGAGCAAAACCTTATTGATGATGGTGTTGAGATAATTAAATTTTATTTCTCACTATCGCAAGATCAACAAAAAAGACGAATGAAGGCTCGCAAGCACTCTGAACTCAAGTATTGGAAGCTCTCTCCTAATGATGAGCGCATCGTGACTAAATGGGATGCTTTTACACTTTATAAAGAACAAATGTTTGAAAAGACCTCTCCTGATTTATCTCCATGGATTGCAATCAATGCAAATAATAAAATGATTGCGCGCTTAACTGCATTAAGATTCTTGCTGAACCAAACAGATTACGAGGAGAAAAAACTTCTAAAACCTCTAACTTGGTCTAAAAACATTAATAACTATAAAGTCTTATTAGAGGGCGTTGAGTTCAACAATTTGGACTATGAGCAATACAAGGTTTTAAGCAAATACATGGATGATGAGTAAATGAAAATCGCATCAATTGATATTGGAACTAATGCTATTAAATCTAAAATTTTTAAAACAACTCCGACCTCAATTGAGTTTCTTGAAGGTATTAGATCACCAATTAGGCTCGGAGATGAGGTTTTTAGAGATGGAAAACTTAGCAATGAAAAACTTGACCTAGTCATTCAAACAATCAAGGAATACGAAGAAATTTTTAAAAGGAACAAAATAGAGCGATATGAAATTGTTGCAACTTCAGCATTTAGAGATACAGCTAATTCGGAGGATGCAAGAAGATATCTTGAAACGGCAATACATCATCCATTGCGAATTATTTCTGGACTTGAGGAGGCTAAATTAATTAGATTTCATCCTAAAAGTAATACCGGTAATAAAAAAATTTTTGTTGATCTTGGCGGAGGTAGTACAGAGTTTTTTATAAGAACAGATCATGAAATAGAAATTAGATCATTTCAGCTCGGTGCAGTTAGGAATATGCTTCAAAAAGATCAACAATCAGAGTGGAAAAGAATGGAAGAATGGTTGCAGTCAGTAAAACCTAAAAAAAAATTAATTGGTATAGGTGGCAATATTAAATCCTTCTTGCAAGCTAGCAAGAAAAAAGAAATGACCATTAAAGAATTTAATAAAAAAGTTCATGAAATTTCATTGCTCAGTACCGGTGAAAAAATAAAAAAGTATAGTTTTTCTCCTGATCGCGCTGATGTCATTGATTGTGCCCTTGAAATCTTTCAAGTAATAACAGCAAATCTCCAAATTGAATCAATCACCTCATCAAAATGGGGTGTTTCCGATTCAATGGCCGTAAAGCTATTCCATGAAATATATTCAAACAAGGTAAGCATTACCTAAAAAAATTTTACGGAAAGTTAAATTTCAGTATATTCAATGCGAACAGAGTAAATTTCTGCAGACGTACTAATATCAATAACCTCAATTCTTAGACTTGGATGACTTGAAATTTCATCTAAAAATTGAGTAATTTTCATTAGTGATGGATCTGTAAAAGTTAATATGTTTTTTTCCGTTGCAATCTCAAGATTAAAATTAGATATCTTGAGTTTAGAAAAAGTTGTTTCCAAATAACTTGGTAGATCTGGGAAATTAACTTCAAGCTGTTGTTGAGTTAAAAAAGTTGAATAATTAGTAGCTTTGCCAAGAACATATTCAAAATTAGCTTTTTCTTGCTTAATCAATTTGCTGTTAGTTGAGATATTGCTTGAATTGGCAAGTAACCAGGAAAATGAAAGTCCTAAGATAATCACTGCTATGAGCAACACAAGGAGCTTTTGTTCTCTAGAGGCAAGATCTGACCAAAAAGTATGTATTTGTTTATATATCATAATTGATGATCAATGTGCCGGAGAGTGAATTACTCTCCTCAACCAAGTTAGTGCTATCAATGGTGATAGAAAATTGGGTCATTAATTCAGTTAATGCCCTCATTTTTAAGGAAGATAAATTCTCCAAGGAAACATTAATAGTTTTTTTGCTTAAATTAATCTTAATTTTTTTAATTGAGCTATCGGTTAACTTTTCTACATATGGTAAAAATTCTAAGTTTTCTGATGGAGGTTGAGTTGCAAATGGTACATTCTTTGTTAAATCATCAATTTGAGCCCTTGGATTAACCAGCCTAACAAAGTTTGGATTAAGCTCTTTAAAGATTTTAACTGTATTGTCTTTATATGAGTCAATAATTGATTTTTGGACACTTAAAGTCAGAATGGGAAGAGTAAAAATTATTAAGAGAGATGACAAAACTAAACCATGATCAAAATGACTTAATTCCATTTTTGATTTTAAATATTGAAATGAAACTGAGCGTTCAAACAAATTTATATTTATAAATTTTTCTTTATTAAAATTAAGATGCAGTTTACGAATCTCAACAGACTCTGCTTTTTCCTGAATAGATTTCGGAAGGATTTCAGTGGGTTCAGTGGTATATATATTAAAATTTGATGGATCATATTCACTCTGATGCAAGATAGAAGCATATTGATCGAATGAATCCAGAGCTCCAGAGAAGCCAGAAAAATCATTAAAACTTGCTGAGAATCTTTCAGCTATTACAAGGAAAGAAATCGAGCCATCATAATGCAATAAATGCTCAGGCAAAATAATAAAATTTCCAGCCATAAGATTTAATTTTTGATTGAGCCGATTAATGATTGTTATATCAATCCAAGCGCTCAAATCATTGACATCATCATAGACAAATTTAAGTTTTGAAATATCACTTACAATATTGTCCTCGATATCATTTAAAACATTTGCTTTTAAAATATCTTTTTTAAGATTCAATGAATTAACAAAATGCTTAAAACCAAAAAAATGAGAAGGTATAAAGATTATTGTTTCAGCGTCTCCGTTAAGGTAGCTATTGAGTTCATCAAGGTTTGTAGAATAGAATTTTAATTCATCATTCTCGTATTGATAAAGGCTTATTTCAAATAAGTCGTAATGATCAAAATGAATAAATGATTTTTTCATTAGTTATAAATTAAAGTTTCTTCTTAATACTCGCGCCTTGTTAGAGTCATCTAATATAACAAGGGTTTTCATTTCAGCGAATAGATTTTCCTCCATAAGTGTCAATCTTATCTCAAAAAGATGAGAATCTAAGCTTAAAATTTTTGGTGGTAAATTTTCATTTTCCTGAAATCTATCAAGAAAACTTTCAGTATTCGAATAGCCTTCCTCGGGCATATCTATGATAATGCTCTTAACATATTCAAAATTATTTTCTTTCATAAATGCAGCAAGCAACAAGGTATCTTCAATATTCAAAGTATTGATGTTTATCCATTGTTTATTTGTAAACGGCAAAACACACAAACCTTCGGTTAACTGAAGGAAATTTAATCTACTCATCACAGGAAATGCTGTTATTTCTGATAAGCTATTCAAAAATCTTTTTGCAGTATATTGTTTAACCTGGCTCGAAGGGCCGGTATAAAAGTAATCCTCTGCCCCAAAATTTCTGGGTTGATTGTCCTGATCAACCCAATCAATTAATTGATCAACAAATGATTCAATATCATTTTCATCGACTCCTTTGTTTCTTGTAAATCTCTTAAGCCAATCATAATTTGCTTTATTAATCTCATACTTCCCTTGCCTGGGATTAAAAATACTGTTGAGATTAAAACAGTTGGATGCATCTCTAAAGCTTACCTCAAGAACCGAATTATCAATTTCATAATATAAGCTATTTTGTAAAATTGGATCTGATGATAATAGTGTTGTTTGGTAGCGACTTAACTGCTCCTTAAGATCCTTAACTGCCTTTTTCTCAGCACTCAAAAGTAGTTGAAAGCTTATATTTGAAAGATCCATATATGCTTCTCGCTGAAGTGAGAGCATAAAGCTTTTGCTGATTTGCATGCTAATTACTGACATGATCATCACAATAAGCAAGGTAGTTATTAAAACAACGCCAGATTTATTCATATGTCCTAGAAAGATAATTAGGAATGATCCAGGTATAACTTTCGCTTGTTTCTTTTTCTAAATATACTTTAACAAGCTTTGGCAGTTCCCTTGATGTGACTTCATTATGCGGCCAACTGAGAAACCAGTTCTTGCCATCAGAAAATTCAAGTTGAGCAAAATCAATATTTTCAAACAAAATAGTTTCAATGTACTCATTAGGATCAGCAGGCGAAGGAGAAAAATATTGCCTCCTAAGAAATACATTATCAAGAAACATGTATTCAACCCTAGCAAGAGAATTCCCCATTTCATTAACTGATTCTAATTCTGTTATAAAAATGAAACCATTTGAACCAATTTCACCTTTAAATTTAGCCTTAAGACTCAAGCCTCGAAAATCAGTTATATCTATATTTACTGCATTCATAATGTCAGATCGCAGAGTTGTAGAGATGAAATTAATTTTCTGTATTTGATTGGATTTAATGGCGATATCCTCACGAGATTGGATTGAAGACTGCAGAAAGGACGAGGTAACGATTGTAATAATACTGAGTATTACTATTGATATTAAAACCTCTAACAATGTAAATCCTCTATTGAGCATTATTTTTTTTCTATAAAGGTTTGGAGCTGATATATAGTTTGGTTTTCATCTAGACCAACTCTAATGGTTAACTCAGAAAAATCTTCAGAGGTATCGTTTAATTCCTCTGTCCAATAAAATTTTTTGCCACCAAATTCTGCTTCGCCTCTTCTTGAAGGTTGCATAGAACCATTAAGAGGTTCAATTGTTTGAGTTAGAGATAGTCTGTTATTTGCTAGCTCTCTAGCAAATGTTCTATTTTCTAATGAATAAACTGAATATGTTGTTGAGCTTATAAATTGAAATACTGCCATGACAGACATGCTGAGTATAATCAAGGCCACGCCAACTTCTAGAAGGCTGAATCCTTGCTTATTCAATTTAGAATATATGAAAATTGAAGGGATTGATTAATCACCAAGTTGACAGGAGAAGCGTCATCGTAAAACTCAATAATCCCCCCTGATGAATGCCCTATTGGGTTAAAAATCATAAAAGGTAAAGATCTGTTCTCAATAAAAGAAAAAACTTGGCCCTCAGAATCCTTAAATGTAACGCTAGAATTGATCTCTGGAAATAATTTTTTTTGAAGTTCTAAATCAACCCAGCTCCCTTCTTTAAGATACATGACAGATTGAGAATTATTACCAACAAACCAAGCTAATTTTTTTTTCTTTAACGCGCTTTCTTCACCTAGAAAAGTAATGAAGCTCTCATAACTTGAAATTTCATTAGTTTCAAAGTCATCTAAAATATCTGTATTCATTAAAACGATGGTTGATGCCAGGGCTATAAGTGTGATGACTACTAATAACTCAAGCAATGTAAAGCCTGGAGAATTATTCAAAGTTCTGTCAACCAATTACCTATATCAGCATTTTCACCTACACCTCCTTCAACACCATCTGCTCCATATGAGTAAATATCAAACTTTTTAGATTTAAGGCCTGGTTGAAGATATAGATATTCACGCGCCCAAGGATCTTGAGGTAGCGAGTTTAAGTAACCTCCTTGTGGATAAAGAAAAGGTCTTTTAAGATCATTTGGAGGCGATACCAGAGCCTCAAGCCCTTGATCTGTAGACGGATAAGACATCTCATTAAACTTATATAGCTCCAGTGCTTTTTCAATTTGTGCAATATCTGCCCTAGTCTTTTCAAGATTTGCTCTTTGTAAAAATGGTGAGACATTTACAGCTACAATGGTCACTAAAATACCCATGATTACTATCACTGCCATAAGTTCAATTAGTGTAAAGCCTGGATTATTATTTTTCATAATCATCACCCTAGAGAGATTGTATTCATCTCCATTATAGGTATTAAAATTGCTAAAACAATTAGTAAAATAACGCCGCCCATTAAAATAATGATAAGAGGCTCAAGCAATGAAAGCACGGCTGATCTTTTGTTTTCAATCTCTTGCTTCATGTACTGAGTAACTTTTTCAAACATAAATATTAAGTTGCCAGACTTGTAACCACTTGATAGCAATTGAATAAATAAAGAAGGAAATATTTTTGCTTTTCGTAATGATAAAATAAAGTCTTTGCCTTCAATTAAATCTTCTCTTGATTGCTTGATAGTACTTGCAATATATTTATTTGAAATTACAGAGCTGGCTTGCTCCATAGCAAGATCTAGATTTAAACCAGACTTCATCATTAAATGCATAATGCTAGAAAACTTTTCTACCTCAGCATTCAAGAAAAAGCTGCCTAAAATAGGAATTTTTAAAAATTTTTTATGAATTTTTATTGCTGTTAAATCGTCGTCCATCAGCTTTCTATAACCCAGTAGAATCATGATGCTTAATATAAATAACATTAAAAGTATGAAAGGTGAATATTTCGCGACTGACATCAAAAATTCAGTTAAAAATGGTAAGGTGGCACCCGCTCTAACAAATTGATCCACAATTTGAGGCATGACGAATGTCAATAACCCAAAAACGACGCCTATTGAAAAGAGAAGAAGAATAGCAGGATATGTCATGGCAGATATTACTTGTTGCCTTATTTGGGCAGATTCCTCTTGGTAATTGGCTAAATTGTTAAATGCTGAACTGAGATTTCCAGAGGTATCACCAGCACCTATTAATGAGCAATATGTTTGATTAAAAATTGAAGGAAATCCTCCAAGCGCAATATCAATTCTTTTTCCCTGCAGAATTTCATCTCTTATACTTTGAAGTGCAGAGGAAAGATTTTTATTTTCAACTTCTTTAGATATTGATTGAAGGGTTTCATCTAGTGGAACACCCGAATCGAGCAATGTAGATATCTGCCTTGTAGCAAAAAGTAAATCTTTTTGAGGAACTTTTGATTTTCGTGAAAATCTTTTGTTTACAGATAAGACATTCAACGGGGTTAAATTCATAGATTTAACAACTTGCCTGGCTTCTCTTTCGCTATGTGCAGTTATAAAACCTGAGGTTTTTTTTCCAGATTCATCGAGCGCAGAATACTTATATGTTGACATCGCTTTGTAACCTCATCAATTCATCGTAGCTTGTCACTCCATTGACTAAAAGATCTAAAGAGGAAGATTGTATTGAATCAGTATTATGAAATGCTGCTGATGCCAAATCAGCCTCAGATGCATCATCGTGAATAAGTTTTTTTAATTCAGGAGTTATTGTTATGGCCTCGGACAGTGCAACACGACCCTTGAATCCAGTATGATTGCAGTCTGAGCAGCCATTGCTCGAATAAATTTCAGTTCCCTTTAAGGTTTGGAAGGTTTCCTCAGCAATAGTTGGGACTGGGATGGCTTCTTTGCATTTTTCACAAAGTCTTCGTACCAATCTTTGCGACATAACAAGGCGCAGACTAGAGGCTAGCAAATAAGATTCAATACCCATATCCCGTAACCTAGCAATAGCACCTATTGCACTATTGGTATGAACTGTAGACAGAACAAGATGTCCCGTAAGAGATGCTTGTATTGCAATCTTAGCAGTCTCAATGTCTCTAATTTCACCTACCATCACAATATCAGGATCTTGACGAAGAATGGATCTGAGACCTGATGCAAAATCATACCCAGCCTTGGTGTTCACTTGGGTTTGACCTATTCCTGGTAATGTATATTCAATTGGATCTTCAACAGTCAAAATATTCTGAGATGTATCGCTGATGTGCTGCAACCCTGAATATAGAGTAGTGGTCTTACCTGAGCCTGTGGGACCAGTAACTAAAATAATTCCTTCGGGATACTTCAAAGATCGTTTATATGTAGATAGTATTGGATCAGGCAATCCCAAATCTTCAATTTCTATTTTTGAAGATTGTTTATCAAGAAGTCTTAGCACCACCCTCTCTCCATATGATGAAGGGAGTGTCGAGACTCTTACATCAACTTTTTTAGAACCCAGTGACAATGATACGCGCCCATCTTGAGGTTTCCTTCTTTCAGCAATATCAAGCCTGGCAATAATTTTAAGGCGTGAAATTATTGGAGCTGAAAGACGAGCATCTTGCGTTAAAACCTCTTTGAGGATTCCATCAATTCTATAACGAACAATGAAATTAGCTTCGTAGGGTTCGAAATGTATATCGGATGCTCTCGATTTAATAGCTTGGCTAATAACGCCATTAATAAGTTTGATGATCGGTGCATCATTAGCACCACTTAATAAATCTTCTGTAGGGGCTAGAGCGCTAGCAAATGACTGCAAATCAAAATTTTCAGATAATTCTGTACTTATTTCAGAGTCATCCTCAGATAATGAATAATGCTTTGTAAGCAATTGATCAAATTCTCCAACAGAACAAAGATGAACTTTAAAATCATCTAATAGAAACCTTGCTATTTCTTGATATAAAAATTTAGAAAGATTTTTTTCTGAATAAATATGAGATTTATTTTCCTTTTGCAATAAAAGAACTCGCATACTTTTTGCAAATTCATATGGTAAAGATATGGGGATCGATTCCATTGATTTCTCAATCATTTATTCGACGGTAAGATCAATTAAAGGTTTGCTATCTGGATCTTTCAGTAGTTTTTCTGCCTTAATAAAATTATATTTTTCATTTGATAATGATGAGATATCTGTCGATTCGGTAAGGATTGTGGGTCGTAAAAAAACCATTAAATTTCTTTGTACTCTTGATTTTGCTGAGGAGCTAAATAGCTTACCCAAAACAGGAATAGAACCAAGCAATGGAACTTTGGAGACATCTTCTTGCAAATCATCATCTATAAGACCGCCCAAGACAATGATTTGATTATTGTCTACCAAGACAGTAGTTTCTATGCTTCTTTTGTTGGTAATTAGGTCAGTGGTCCCAGTTAAAGGTCCAGCAACCGCTGAAACTTCTTGCTTAATCTCCAATATAACAGAATCACCCTCATCAATTTGCGGAGTAACTGAAAGCTTTATTCCAACCTCTTGTCTAGAGGTGGTTCGAAATGGGTTAGCATTACTGGAGCCCAAACTTTCACCTGTTGTGATGGGTATCTCTTGGCCAATAACTAGGCTAGCAGGTTCATTATCCATCGCAATGATAGATGGGGTTGATAGAATATTAGAATTTTGATCCTCAGCAATTGCTCGAATAATACCAACAAAATTATCGCTGCCACCTGGATCCCCCAATCCCGCAATGAGACCTTGTGTATTGAGTAATGAGGCTGTTGCATTAGAACTAAGCGAAGCATTAGAAGTCTCTATTTGTGAGCCAGCAATAGCCAACAAATCAGGTCCTCCATCAGAAAATCGTGTTAAGCCAACAGGAATATCGCCGCCTTTTTCACCAGTAAAAATTGTTTCAACTCCAAGAGTTCTTGCGGCTGTTTCTGATAACTCTACAATGATTGCCTCAACTAGAACTTGAGCACGTCTAATATCTAACTTAGCTACCAAATTTCTTATAACATCTAATGTGGATTCTTCTGCCGAGATTACCAATGAATTTGTTTCCCTATGAGAGGTGATAATAGGTTTGCTAGAATCCTCACTAGAAAATCTTGATGAAACAGAATTTATAATTGCTGCTACATCATCTGCTTTTGCATACTTCAAATAAATTACATTAATCGAACCTCCCGAAAGAGCATCTTGATCAAGAGCCTGAAGAGTATTTAAAATATTCTTAGTTACTGCTGAGTCAGCTGAGAGAATTACAGAATTTGAGGGAGTAAATGGAACTGCTACAAAGTTATTTAAGGTTGGATTGTTCTGCGCTCTCAATTTCTCTAAAATCCTAACCGCTTCAATAGCTGATAAATTTTTAAGCTTGATAATTTCTATTTCAGCAGAATTTGTTTGATCCAAGGTTTGAACAAGCTTTTCTATTCGATCAACATTTGATTTCTTATCAACAAGTAAAATTGAGTTTATTGATGGAATACTTGAGAGATGAGATTGCCTACCTGTAATTGGTTTTAGTTGCGTAATTATTTCTCCAGCTGATCGATTCTTTAAAGTTAAGATTTTGGTGGTCATATCAGCACTATTTCTGACTTGATTCTGATCTCTGGTAGCTTCATTCTCAGGAACAATTCTAATAATGTTTCCATCTGCAATAGATGTAAAACCCTGAGCCTGAATTGTTCTGAGATACACACTCCATACCTGATCTGATGTAAGAATTGAATCTGAAAAGATTGTGACTCGACCTTTCACTCTTGGGTCTAATATAAGAGTTTTATTTGCAAACTTAGCAATGTCTTGTGTTACAACAGCTAAATCTGCATTTGAGTAATTCAATGTAAAAGTTTCTTGAGCTTTTGCATCAGAAATAGATGCGATTAAAAAAAATAATGCAAAAGAATTAATAATTTTCTGTTTAATTTTCATTTAATAAATTTGTTTTAAGTTGGTAAGACTGACCCGAATACTCAAAAATAGCAAATTCATTATCAACCTTTATTAATTTATACTTATTTTCTAGCAATTCACCCTGTTGAACCACAAAAGATTTATTTTTTTTCTGGACTATTACAGATGATCTTGTTTGACCTGCGCGATATCCCACAACCTTGAAATCAAAGTCCGTTGCTTCGCTAATAGGCTTAGGTAAATCTGTGCTTATTGAAGTTGTAACAATGGTCTCATCGATTTCTTGAAATGTTAGCTCTGGAACATTAGGTCTTGCAGAAAGCATCATTATTAAAATAATTAATTGATAAACAGCATAAAGAGATAGCACAGCTATAAAAAAGTATTTTATGTAAATATAATTTATCTTCATGAATTCTTTAAAGTCAGCCTAATAGTGTAGCTCACTTTTAAGATTGATTTAAGGCAACAAAAACTATGCAAGTTTTGAGTTAGATAGAGTCAGCAATGACTAATTTTTATTAATTACTATTCAGAAACAGGAACCGTAAACCAAAATTCAGAGCCACCATCTCTTCTGCTTTCAACCCCCACTTCGCCCTTAAGATTATTTACCAGGTTTCTTACTATGGCTAAACCAAGACCACTTCCTTGCTTTTCATTGGCTCTAGCTTTAGCTGTTCTATAAAATCGTTGAAACACAAATCTTTTTTCTTCATCAGGTACGCCAATGCCAGCATCCATAACAGATACTTTTACAAAATCTCCCTGTTTCCTGGCTTGAACCTCGATCACAGAATCCTCAGGGCTATATTTAAAAGCATTATCTATTAAATTATTTAGCACCCTCTCTATTGCCTTAGAGTCTCCCGTGACCTCAATATCTGTTTGCCTATTAAATAAAAGTTGAATATTTTTTCTTTTAGCCATTGTTGAATACGAAGAAATAACGGTTTCAATTATTTGATTCAATACAAGACTTTCAATAACAAATTTTAAATCGCCGTATTCAATTCTAGATAAGTCTATTAAAGATGTGACCATTTCACTTAAACGATCAGCATTATGCAAAATTGCTTTTGAGAAAGTTTTTGCGTCCTTTGGATTTTCCAAAGCGCCATCAAGCAAAGTTTCTGAATTTGCTTTAATAACACTCACAGGTGTTCTAAGTTCGTGAGATAGATTGGAAACAAAGTCTCTTCTCATAGAGTCCATCTCTCTAAGTTGAGTGGTTTCGTGCACAACAAGAATTAATTCTTTTGTAGCTTTTGCTTTATTCATATGAGCTAAGATCCACCTAGTTGAATCTTCCTCTGTGTCTATTTCAAACTCGGAATCATATTTTCCTTTTTTTAGAGCTTTTTTAAACATATGACTTAGTGGCTGAATATTAAGATCATGGATTGATTTATTGAGTATTTCATCAAGATCAAATATTTGAAGGATTTGATCATTTCTATAAGTGATTTCACCATCTTCCTTCAAGACCATAATTCCCTCACCCAGTCCATCAAGGACTAACCCAAACTGATCGCGTTGCTTTGCAATTAGAGAGATTTGATCTTTTAGGTTTAAGGAAATTGTAGATATATTTCGCGCCATCGAGCCGATTTCATCTGAGCGTTTTGTCGGCAAGGATGCAAAGTTTTTTTTCTTGTAACTTCCAGCAGATATCTCAGACGCAGCCCTCTCTAGCTCCACAAAACTTGATCTTATGTAGTCACCAGCCAAGATACTTGCGAGAATCGCAACAATTAACCCCACAACCACAATTAACGATATAGAGTTTCCTAGTGAAGTTATAACCTGATCGAGATTTTCATAGGGTACAGATATCCTGATCACCTGACTTTCATTATTAGAGTCATCCCGCAAAGCAAAATAAAACATTTCTTTTTGAACGGTTGAACTAAATCGTTTACTTGAGCCCATACCGGATTCAAAAGCTTCAATGATTTCAGGTCTATTTTTATGATTTTCTAAAGCAGGAATACTTTCTAAATCAACATCAGAATCAACAGTAACTATGCCATTTTTTTTAATGATCGTTATTCTTGAATCAGATGCAAAAGCATATTCATCGATAAGCTGTTTTAAAGAGATGAGGCTATTTTTTAAGGATGAGTCAGATATTGATTTTCTTAAGATTTTTGCTTGTCTTGAGAGCTCTGTTTCTATTTGTTCTTGAAGCTTAATAGATAGATCTCTTTCAGCGACAATAAAGGACAAGGTTATGCCCGCAAACAAACATGAAAGAGTGATAAAAAATATTCGGGTTCGAATTCCCATGTTTAGCTAGTCAGGGTTTCTAGAAAATCTATAACCAACACCACGAATAGTTTGAATATAGTTTCCAACTTCACCAAGCTTTTCTCGCAATCGTTTAATATGAGTATCAACTGTTCTTGTTGTAACCTGAGAACTATAGCCCCAAACATCTTCAAGCAGCTGGTCGCGGGTCTGAACTCTACCTCGACGATCAGCTAAGTGCTTTAACAGTTTAAACTCAAGAGCAGTTAACGGAACCTCATTACCATTTACAAAGATTTGATGAGCCTCTATATTTAAATCAAGACTTCCAAATGAGCAGGTATCAGATTGGTCGCTAGTGACACCTTTATCGCCTCTTTTTAAAATTGCCTTAACTCGCAGAATCAACTCTCTTACGCTAAAGGGTTTTGTAACGTAATCATCTGCTCCCAACTCAAAACCTACTACACGATCAACTTCCTCGGTCTTAGCGGTTAAGATAATAACAGGAATGTTTTTGGTCTTAGGTTCTGACTTAATATCTCTACACAGTGTTAAGCCTGAACCGTCAGGTAACATCAGGTCAAGTATTATTGCATCGATCTTGTGTTGATTGATTAGATTCTCACCATCAGCAATTGATGCTGATTGCAAAACTTTGTAAGACTCTTTTTTTAAATTGTATTCAATGGTTTTGCGAATATCTGGTTCGTCTTCAATTATTAGAATTGTTGCTGACATATACAGACTTTAATGAATTATTCTCAGTTTATAAAGTCTTAGTAATGCAAGATTAAGAATCTTTACTTGCATTTTTCATATTTGAAACAAAGATGTCACGCAATTCATTTTTTGAAAATTTACCTGAGGCAACTCTCGGGAGCTCCTCATGTGAAATTGTAACTAGTGATGGTATTTTGAATGATGCTAGCTTGTCCTCAAGAAACTCCTTTAACTCATCTTCCCTCAGGCTTGAACCAGGTTTCAGGCAGATAGAAACACAAAGATTTTCTCCGAGTCTTTCTTCTGGAATTCCAAAAACAGCTGCTTCTTTAATAGATGGATGCTTATAAATTGCAGTTTCAACCTCAATACAGGAAATATTCTCTCCACCCCTAATTACCATATCTTTGACTCTATCTACAATGTAAACAAAGCCATCATCTATATACCCAAGATCTCCTGATTTAAACCAACCATCGTCATTGAATACTTCTTTTGTGGCTTTTTCATTATTCCAATAACCAACCATATTTGCTGGGCTCTTGATAACAATTTCACCGACTTCTTTTGGTTCGACTAGAAAGTTCCAATTTTTATCAATTATTGCAACATCAGTAACCGGGGGAATTGCTCGACCACAGCTACCAGGATGCAACAGATAATCTTTTCCTAAATTTAATGTTCCAGCAGCGTTCGTTTCTGTAAGACCATAACCGATTGATGGTTCGCTATCTTTGAAGCCATCTTTAAGCTTTTTAACATGCTCAGGAGGTCTTGGAGCTCCGCCACCACTGAGCTCTTTAAAAGTTGAAAGATCATATTTATCTTTATCTGGATGCGTGAGCAAATCCCAGGTTTGGGTTGGAACACCAGTTATTGCCCCAATTTTTTCATCTTGAATTAATTTTAATGCAGCACCAGCATCCCATTTAGGCATCATGACCATTTTTCTACCAGCAATAATACTCATTAAAAAACCTGAGTGACTGCCTGTAACATGAAATAAAGGCACGCAATGCAAGATTGCAGATTGATTTGCAGGAGCAGCATCGCTATCTGCTGGTTTTTCACCTTCACCAGCTTCCACCTCTCTCTTAAGCGTGGTGACTAGAGCCCAGCTAAAAAGAGTGGCTAAAATATTTCTATGAGTAGAAAGGACTCCTTTTGGATAGCCTGTTGATCCAGAGGTATAAAAAATAGTAGCGTTGTCATGCCTGTCTAAAGTGTCCTCGGAAAATGATTTTGCATGAAGGTTAATAAAACTATTAAAGTCCTCAAACTCATCCTGATTATTTTCAGGTCTAACAATTATTTTTTTGAGATCAGTAAACCTTTCTAAGCCTCTCAGTCTTTTTTGATCAGCAATTAAAATTTTAGCTTGAGAATTATCTAAGCCATAGCTAACCTCATCTGGAACCCACCATGAATTTAATAGCACGCATACTGCGCCCATTGAGGTAATGGCCATAAAAGAAATTATGTATTCAGGATTGTTCGCCATGCATATCGCCACTCGATCACCTTTTTGAATGCCTGCTTCCTTAAGAGCATTAGACATTTGTGCTGCTTTAGTGTGAATATCTTGATATGAGTATCTTTCATCTTGAAAAACAATGAATTCCCACTCAGGAAACATTAATCCAAACTCAAAAAAAGCTGCCAGTGTGTGAGGTGCGTTAATAAACTCTCTGTATGTTACTCCCGATAAATGCTGTTCTTCTGCATAGGCAAAAACCTGATCAGGAGCAGTCAAGGACTCTAGGATTTGATTGTATTTATCTGTCATAATGATATCTTAAAAAAACTTAAATAATCCTAAACCATTATGCTTAAAAACAGAACTTTAATAGTTATATTATTTTTAATTGGAGCATGTGGAGGTGGTGGTGGTGGAGGCTCTTCACCAACACCCACAGTGTCTGTTGATCCAACTCCTCCAACTCCCCCTGCAGAGCCTTCCTTTCAGGAACTTAAAGCTGACTTCGAGAGTTACTATGAGTACCGAAGTCATTGGGGTTTAGAGTTGATTAACTCATCCGGTGCTCATGCAAGAGGAGCCACTGGTTCAGGCATTACCATTGGCATAACTGACTCTGGTCTTGACCCAACTCATTTAGAAATTGAAGAAACTAGGCTTTCTCCAAACAGTGATCTTGAATACGATAACTACAAGCCAAATACCCGCCAAAAGAGACATGGGACAATGGTGACTTCTATCGCAGCTGGTGGTTTAGATAAATCTGCAAAATCGCCAATGCATGGAGTTGCATTTGATGCAGATGTATTATTTGTTGCCATTCAACTAGCCGAACCTGATGATGATTATGATCCTGTTGATCTTGGAGGAACTGATGGAGATGGAAATGTTACTCCTGAACAGGATTTCACCGGCATTGATAGTTTCTTTAGTCAACTCTTCAACTTTTATAATTTTTATGATGTTGACATTGTGAATAACAGCTATGGGTTTTCAGGAAATATCATTGACTATACCGAAACTCAAGTAAGGAATGCTTTTCCTCTAACCATTGCTGAAATGTCTCAAGTGGGAACAGCCGATGCAGACAAAACTATTTATGTTTGGGCTGCCGGAAATGCAGGCGGGTATGCGGATCAAGGTGTAGATTATTCCAGTCCTGAATTATTACCAGGTATGGCTCACTTCATCCCGGAAATTCAAGGTCACTCAATCGCAGTGGTTTCTATTGACGATGATGGAGAAATCAGTGATTTTTCTAGCAGGTGCGGAGTTGCTCAAGACTACTGTATAGCAGCGCCTGGAGGGAGCGTTAATGTTGCCTATCCAACATCTGCAGAAGATGCAGGGATCTACACAAATGATGTAAATGACCCTGACTACAATGACTGCATCGTAGATAATTCTTGCTACGCTGCAGCTGGTGGCACCTCCTTCGCTGCTCCGTTTGTTTCAGGAGGTCTTGCAGTTATTGCAGGTCATTTTGAAGGCCAATTGGGTAATACCGAAATTGTATCTAGGCTTTTTGCCACTGCTAACAAAGATGGGGTCTACGCAGATAAAGATATATATGGCCAGGGCTTGATGGATTTAGATGCAGCCACAGCACCCGTTGGTCAGATGAGTGCTATGTTAAGCCAGAACTTATATGGCCCAATGACATCTGCAGAATCAACAACCATTAATTTAACAAATCCTGCCTTTGGAGATGCTCTTTCAAGGAGCATTGGCAATCAGACAGTTATATTCTTCGATGAGTTGCATGCACCCTTCAGGCACTCACTAAACGGGCTTGTTTCAGACTACAGAAATCAAGTGCGTAACCTGCATGGGTTTGATGAAATGCTTGCTCTCTCATCACAAACTCATACTACTAATGACACATTTTTTGAAGTCGGCTTTGCAAATTTCAGCAATCACAGCAATGAATTAGTTGTTCCTGATCATTTACTAAAAACCAAGACTGAAAACAAAGAATATTTTGCCTATTTTAACCATGATAAAAATACTTTTATGAGCCAAGGTATAAATGCTGCTTGGACATTGGGTATTTTTCAAGATCATGAGCTAAGAAACAAAAATCAACTTCGCCCTAAGTTTAATAATCCCTGGTTAAATTTTACTGCGTCAGGAACATCCTTTGGTTCAATAAAAGAATTGAATAGTAGTTTTGACATGGCATTTGCTCTTTCAAACGGCCGAAATAAATTTCAATCAAATGAAATCTTTGGTGAAAGGAACTCAAGCACTGTTGCCCTAATTGAGCTGCAGCCTAAAAGAGCTCTTCCGTCCTTGCAAATGGGTCTTCTTAAAGAAAATGATTCAAGTAACGGTCTTAGTGGCTCGGGTGCGCTGAACGGATCAGATAACCAACTAACTAGATTTATTGGCTTGACTGGAAGCGCAAGAATTTTTGGTGGTAAATTTTTTAGCTCTATGTACTTAGGGCAGGCTGAAGATTCACTTAATGGCAGTGGAATGATTCAATCCATTACAAAATTGCGATCTTCTTCATTTGGCATAGGCTTTTTTAGACAATCAATCTTTGGATTAAATGATCAAATTACCTTTACAGTTAACCAGCCAATTAGAATTGAATCAGGAAATATTGCTATCGATGTTCCGTATTACAGAACAAAAGAAAAAGAAGTCTTATTTAATTCTCTTAATCTTAATCTAAAACCTAGCGGCAGAGAGATTAATACCAAGGTTGAGTATGGTTCATCCTATAAACAACTCGGATATGGGGTTGCTCTTGGATACAAATCAGATCCATATCACATGAAAAACATGGATGACTATTGGTACTTATCGCTCGGATTTAAAATAGAAATATAAAATTTTTTCATTGGGGGAGCATGGAAAAGAAATTTAATGATGAGGTTATCTATATAACTGGAGCTAGTGCAGGTATAGGCTTTACTACTGCTCAAGAGTCCTTAAAAAATGGAGCAACAGTTGTAATTACTGGGCGAGATAAAGCGAAATTAGATGCTGCAGAAAACGAATTAAAAAAAGTTTCAAATAAAGTTTTATCTCATAATTTAGATGTAAGTAACGAGTCTGAAATTGTAAGCTCGCTTGAGGAAGTTCATAGAAAATTTGGGAGAATTGATGGGTTGGTGAATAATGCTCCATCCATTCATACTGGCAGGATTGTTGATATGGATCTCGCTGCATGGAAAACTAATTTTAAAGCCAATTTGGATGCTGTTTTTCTAACTACTAAAACAGTGTTGCCTTTAATGAAAGAAGCAAAGAAAGGGTCAATAGTTAATATTGCCTCTGTTGTTGGTTTGAAGGGGGTCGCTTATATGTCTGCATATGGAGCTGCTAAAGCTGGACTTATTAACTTTAGCAGAGCTTCAGCGATTGAAGCAGCTCCCTTTGTTAGAGTTAACTGCGTTATTCCTGGCGCAGTATTAACCCCGGCTACTGAAAGAGCAATTCCTGACGAAGCAATGATGCAAGCGACCATAGATTCAATTCCTTTAAAAAGGATTGCTGAGCCAAATGAACTCGCTCAACCAATTATTTTTTTATTAAGCTCGGATGCCTCATTCATTACAGGCTCAAGCTTAGTAGTAGATGGCGGAAAAACGGCAGATTTAAATGCTGGAAACTGAAATTAATCCCAATAACGACCTTTGGCTATCTGAGGTTGAGTCGCCACAAATTATTAATGATCCTAATTTATTTTCTTGGGATGATGAAGCTGATCTAGTGGTTGCTGGCTTGGGTGGAGCTGGCGTTGCAGCAGCCAATGAAGCCCTTGATAATCATTTAAGCGTCATAGCTATTGATAAAACATCTGGTGGAGGTGCGACAGCAAAAAGTGGCGGAGTTTTTTATGCAGGAGGTGGTACTCCCATTCAGAATGCAGCAGGCGTAGAGGATTCCCCAGAAAACATGTTTAATTATCTCATCCAAGAAACGGGTGATATTGTTTCAAAGGAAACATTAAAGAGATTTTGTGATACATCACCTGAAAATACTCAGTGGCTTATGGATAATGGCGTTCAATTTGATCCATCCTATTATGAGATAAAAACTAGCTATCCAGGTGCAGGTTATTTTCTTTATCATTCAGATAATTCATTGGTGCCAAGTTATATGGAAAATGCAATTCCAGCACCAAGAGGCCACAGGGGCTTTGAAGAAGGTCCTTTTCGTCCAATTGGTGTTGGTGGAACAATTTTTTACCCTCTTAAAAAATCTGCTATTTCGAAAGGTTTAAAGCTTTACCCTCAAACAGAAGCAAGGTCTTTGCTAATGACAGCTGAAGGAAAAGTCGTAGGCATCAAAGTTTTAATGTTGCCCTCTGGAAAACTTGCTGAGAAACATAAAAAACTAATTAATAAAGGGGAGCTATTTCAAATGCTGCTTCCACCTTCATATCCTGGCTCAAAGTTTCTACAAATTTTAGGAGGGTTTTATATCTCAAGGGCCCAAAAGATTGAAAAGAACTTCCGAGAAGTAAAATACATTAGAGCTAAAAAGGGAGTTTGCCTATCAACAGGAGGCTTTATCTTTAATCGAGAGATGGTCAAAGAGTATGCTCCTAAATATTATGATGGGATGCCTCTAGGCACGTCAAACGATCAGGGGTCAGGCATCAGGCTTGGTCAGAGCGTTGGAGGAAAAACAAATCATATGAATAGAGTAACAGCATGGAGATTTTTAAATCCACCATTAGCCTTTGCTCATGGTGTGGTTGTTAACAAAAATGGGCAAAGGTTTTGCAATGAAATGGTTTATGGTGCAACGCTTGGAGATGCAATGTGTGAGCATAATCAAGGTAAAGCCTATCTAATTTTAGATGCAAAATTATTTCAGATAGCTAAAGAACAAGCTGCGGAAGCTCTGCCCTTTCAAAGAGATATGGCAAGAATGCTCATGTATTTTAATGCAAGAAAGAAAAATACTCTTGAGGAAATTGCTAAAATATATGATATCAATTCCTCAAACCTCATTGCAGAGATAGAAAACTATAATCAATCTGCCCGAGACTTGAGCCCATGCAGGTTTGGAAAAGGAGCCAATGACGTAAAAGAACTTCATGGTCCTTTCTATATTATGGATATTTCAATTGATTCAAAACTGGCTCCGCTAACAACCCTTACCTTAGGTGGTTTAATGGTAAACGAAAGCTCGGGAGAGGTATTAAATCTGAAGGGGAATGAAATTAAAGGACTTTATGCGGCAGGAAGAACTGCTGTTGGAGTTTGTTCAAATATATATGTTTCCGGTCTTTCAATTGCTGATTGCATATTCTCTGGAAGACGAGTGGGCCAGCATATTACAACTACAGGGGGTTAATTTATGAATTTAAATTTTGCAAGCATTTGGGAGAATATCTCTGAAATTATTCCTGATCAAACTGCAATTATCTGCGGTGATCAGCAGAAAACATGGAAGCAATATGAGTTAACGGCTGCAAAATTAGCTTCTACGTTAACTACAGCAGGACTTAAAGCTCATTCTAAAGCAGGGCTATATCTTCATAATTCAAATGAATACCTTGAAGCCCAATTTGCTATTTTTAAAATTGGCGGCACTCCCATAAATGTTAATTACAGGTATAAAGCTGATGAGTTGCTCTATTTATTAGATAATTCAGATTGTGAGGCTCTGTTCTATCAAGCCTGTTATGGTGATCAAATTAATCTTATTAAAGATTCTTTACCCAACATAAAGGCCTGGATAGAAGTAGAGGATGGGGCCGATTCATTGGTTTCTGAAAGTCTAAGTTATAGCAACATCTTGAATCAGAACGAGCCTATGGAACGATGGGATAGACCTGAAGATATTGTATACATGCTGTATACAGGTGGAACAACTGGTATGCCCAAGGGGGTTATGTACAATCAAGCTGAATTTATCTCAGGCATGTTTAAAACTGTAAAAGCGATGGGTTATTTAGTGCCAGATGACATGAACAATCTCACTGAATATGTAAAAGATTTGCACAAAAAAAATGAGTTGCCTGTAAATCTAGTGGGATGTCCTTTAATGCATGGAACTGGAATGTGGCTTGGCTGTTTTCTACCTCATAATCTTGGCGGGACAGTGGTGACCATCCCAGGACTGGGTTTTGATCCTCACAAAATTTGGACTGAATGCTCTAGAGCCAATGTTACTAATATCATCATTGTTGGTGACGCATTTGCTAGACCAATGTTAGATGCCTTAAATCAAGCGAAAGATGAGGGTCAAACTTATGACTTGGGCTCTCTAAAACAAATTACATCTAGCGGTGTAATGTGGAGCGCAGAAGTCAAAGCAGGTTTGCTTGAACACCATGACATGACTTTGATGGATACTATGGGTTCAACTGAAGGTGGTATGGGCGCATCGATTAGCACAAGAGAAAGCACACCAGATACAGCAAAGTTTACTTTAAACCCTGGAATGATAGTTTTAAAGGATGATGGTGATCTTGTGGTACCAGGGTCTGATGATATGGGTTTACTTGGTATTAGCGGAGATATTTCAATGATCCCCATTGGATATTACAAAGATGAAAAAAAATCAGCTGAAACTTTTAGAGAATATAAAGGAACTAGATATAGCTTTCCCGGAGACTATGCAAAAATAGAAAAAGATGGATCAATTATTTTACTGGGAAGAGGAAGTAACTGCATAAATTCTGCTGGCGAAAAAATCTATCCAGAAGAGGTAGAAGAAGCTCTCAAGAAAGATAAAGATGTGTTTGATTGCTTGGTTGTGGGTCTACCTGACGAAAGATTTGGACAAAAAATAGTTGCCGTTGTTTCAACCGTTGATAATAAAGAAATTAGTGAAGCTAGTCTTATAAACAATGCTAGAGATCGTCTTGCCGGATATAAGCTCCCAAAAACTATTATATTTGCGCCAGAGGTTCAGAGGGCACCAAATGGTAAAGCTAACTACAAATGGGCTAAAGTATTTGCAGAAGAGCAGCTTGCGTAAAAATACATAACTCTATAAAACTATGAAGAGATTTAAAAATAAGATTGTGCTTATCACGGGGGCGGGATCTGGGATTGGAAGATCGACAGCGGTGAGATTCGATGAGGAAGGTGCAACCTCAATCTTGGTAGATATAAATGAGGAACAGCTTCTTGAAACAAAAAATATGCTTTCAAATTCTTACTCTAAAACAAAAGTTTTAGATATTTCATCATATGATAATTCAAAAATTTGCTTTAATGAGATTAAAGAAGATTTCAAGAAACTTGATTGCCTCATAAATGTTGCTGGAGTTTTGCGCTTTGATAACTCTCATGAGGTTGAGTTAGAAAATTGGAATAAAATTATTAATATTAATTTAACTGGAACATTTTTTATGTGTAATTTGGCCATACCAATGTTGCTAGAATCTCAAGGATCAATTGTAAATGTATCTTCAACAGCCGCATTAGGTTCTCATGCTTGGACAGCAGCCTATAGCGCTTCCAAGGGAGGTATTAGCGCCTTTTCCAAGACCTTAGCAGTCGAATATGGTTTGCGCGGACTTAATGTAAATTGTGTGTGCCCTGCTTCCATTGAAACTCCAATGTCTACAAGCCCTAACCTGCCCAAGGATATTGATACTAGGTTGCTTAAAAAAATTATGCCAGTTGATGGCATCAATAGATCACCGGATGATATAGCTAGCACAATTGCTTTCCTGGCCTCAGAGGATGCGATACATATTAACGGCATTGATTTGCGAGTTGATGGAGGATTACTAACATAGTGATGAAACTTTTTTTTAAATTATTGTTGCTCATACCAATTAATATAGAATCCTCTTTTTTTAATTCTAAGGCTATTGTTCATCCTGAGATTGGGGCAAATGGAATGGTGGTTTCGCAACACTATCTTGCAACAGAAGCTGGTCATTCAATTCTTGCTGCGGGCGGAAATGCATATGATGCTTCAATTGCTGTTGCCTTTGCATTAGCTGTTGTCTTGCCAAGGGCTGGCAATATTGGTGGCGGTGGTTTTATGGTGATGTTTGACGGTAAGACAAATGAAACTCTAAGTATTGACTACAGAGAAACTGCTCCAGCTTTAGCAACGAAAGATATGTTCCTGCAACAAGATGGATCGGTGGATAGAAAAAGAGCCACTCAAGGGATTTTATCAATCGGTGTTCCTGGAACAGTTTATGGAATGTGGGAGGTTCACAAAAGATTTGGCAGCATGGCTTGGAGTGAATTGTTGAACCCAGCAATCAAGCTAGCTAAGGACGGATTTGTAGTATCGCCATTTATGGCTGATGCGCTCAACAAAAGATATCAAAAATTGAGTCAATACAAAAATTTTCATCGGATCTTTTATCCTAACTATCCAATCAAAATGGATCAACTTTTAAAACAACCAGAGCTTGCGAAAACTTTAGAAATAATAGCTGCCAATGGAGCTAAAGGCTTTTATGAGGGAGAGATAGCAGAAAAAATTGATAAGCACATGTCAGAGAATGGCGGATTAATAACTAAAAAAGATCTCAAAAATTATAGACCGATTTGGCGAGAGGTTGTAAAAGGAAACTATGATGATTACGAGATCGTAACCATGGGCCCTCCCTCTTCTGGAGGCATCCACATAATACAGATGTTAAATATTCTAGAAAAGCATGATTTAGTATCTTTGGGGCATAATTCATCGACATACGCAGCACTCTTAACAGAAGTTATGAAATATGCATATGCTGATAGATCGAAATACTTGGGTGATCCAGATTTCTTTGATGTTCCGGTTGAAACCTTAATTAGTAAAGCTTATGCAACAGAAATAAGCAAAAGGATTAAGTTAAACGTTATAACTGCTTCAGATAAAATTCTCCCTGGAGCTGCCATGCAAAATGAAAGCCTGGATACGACTCACTTTTCAGTTGCAGATAAACATGGAAATGTTATTTCTAACACTTACACACTTAACTCTGGTTATGGCTCTGGGATCATTATTAATGATACTGGCATCCTAATGAATAATGAGATGGATGATTTTGTATCAGCTCCGGGTGTTCCAAATCAATTTGGCCTTGTTGGTGATGAGGCTAATAAAATAGAGCCCTTCAAAAGACCACTAAGCTCTATGACCCCTACATTAATTCTTCAGGATGGTAGACCTATATATGCTACTGGCTCGCCAGGTGGCTCAAGAATTATTACCACTGTTTTGCAATTTTTAATTAACACGCTTGATTTTAAAATGGAAATCTCAGATGCTACAGTTGCCCCTCGAATACATCATCAATGGAAACCAGATATCTTGATGCTTGAAACTGGTTTTGATATTCACCATGCGAATGATATTGAGGCTCTTGGTCAAAAAATTTATTTTTCTGGCCCAGGGACCTCGCTAGAAAGCATTGAAATAAAAAATAATCTTTACTATGGGTTTGGCGACACAAGAAGGCCTGATTCAAAAGCAATGGGACATTAAAATGATTGACAAGCTTTTCATAATTTCATTGTATGCAATCCCAACTATTGGTTTGCTGCTTGTATGTTTTTGGATAGCGAAGAAAAAATAATTTTCTTCTATGGAGTTTTTCCTTTTTAATATTACACTGATCCTTTTGGGTGGCTCGCTTGGTAGCTTTGCTTCAATGCTTATTTATCGACTTCCATTGTCTGAAAAAGAAGTTTCAATTATTAAACCAAGATCATTTTGTCCGAATTGCAAAGAACAGCTTTCTATATGGCAGCTTTTACCTTTTGTAAGCTTCATCATGGCACGAGGCCAATGTAAAAACTGTCACCAGAAAATTAATATTATGTATTTTGTGAATGAGTGCCTGATGGCTTTTTTAGTCTTGTATTTTACTCACATAACGTTTTCTAGCTACTTTATAAGTGCTGCAATGCTTGCAATAGTATTTATTTTATATATTCAGTCAGTTATAGATTTTCAAAAGCTATTGCTGTCGACTCCTCTAAGCTTCCTACTTATTATTATTGGAATAATAATAAATTTTAAATGGGAAATTTTTACAATATCTCTTGATGCGCTGCTTGGACTGATACTTGGCTACGGAATATTGTTTAGTATAAATTTATTGTATCGAATAATTCGATCTCAAGACGGAATTGGTTCAGGAGATTTTCTTCTTTTAGGTGGAATTGGATCTGTTTTTGGTGCATCTTCCCTGGGCCCCATTCTTTTAATGGGCTCATCTCTTACATTAGCCTTGCATATCTTAAAAATAAAAACAGAAACAAAACTGCCTCTTGGTTTTGGCATTGGTATGGCTTCAATTTTTTATTTAAACATGTTTGCTTGGATTAAATACCATTGAAAATTATTAACTTTCTTGGGAACTTTTAATCAATGAGTGAGTCAAAGAAACATGTTGGTAAAAATTTTCCTCTAAATTTCCCTAAAACCAACTAGAGCGGGTTGCCATGCCCGCTTGATTTTACTCAATTGATTGATGGGTTAGCATTTATTTGTTCTATTTGAATTAAAACAGCTTCCCAAATCTTCCATTCCTCAGTATTCATGCTTGCAGCAAATTCTGCTGCTCTGAGCATTGCTATGGCTTGAGCATCATCACCATACTGAGAAATTAAATCTTGTGCTATTTGTTCAACAGAATTCATAAGGATAAAATTATTGGAGACCGGTTTACCATCAATTCAATGAAATAATGGTTTAATAGTATCAAAAATTTAGGTAAATAAATAAATGCAAGTATTGTGGTTTCAAGATTCTAAAGTTGGTCATATTAATCAAGTAAAATCATTGCTTGATTCAATGATCCTGGATATCGAATTTGAGGTGCATGTTGTTAGATTGGATCAAGAAATATCAGCATCTCTGCTAACAAGCTTTAATCAAGATCAACTTATTTTATTGATAGGCGCTGGCAGTAAAACATACTCAAAGATATTGGCATTGAAAAAAACACTTTCAAGAAACTTTAAGACATTTGCTATAGCCATACTCAAGCCATCATATAAATTAAAAAAATTTGATCTTATTTGTGCTCCTGCTCATGATTTTAATTTCTTCAAGCCAGCATCTAATGTGCTGACTTTTCAGGGTTCAATTTGTGAAACTTCACTTTTAGAAACCCAAACTAACACAGGAATTATTGCTATAGGTGGTTCAAGCAATCATTACAAATTAGATGAGAAAACTTTAATAAATGAGATTGTCTACATTCTAGATATACATCCTAAATATAAATTTAAAATCTTTAATTCAAGAAGAACTCCGGTTTCACTTTCTCAGGCTCTTAAAGGCGCTGTGATCGGCCTAGATAATGTTATTTTTATAGATGTAGAGGATTACAAATCGAAAGATTTTAAACCCACCCTTCAGACTGCAGATATTAAATTTGTAACTCCTGATAGCTCTAATTTAGTTTTTGAGTCACTGTCATCTAAAGGCAAGACATACTTGATGCAGATAGAAGATCCTCAATATAAAAGAATTTTTGGAAGTAAAAAAATAAGAAATGTAATGAATAACTTAGTTTCTAATAAAAATGTTGGAACAGTGAGCACGTTTAAGAAAAATGGAGGTGTGAAAGTAATACAAATTCAATCGCCTAAAGAAGGACTTGAACCATTGGCTGAAGCAGAAAAATTATCATTCAAAATTTTAAATCGAATTAAAAATCAATTATGAGTGAATCCGACCTATCAAAAATATCTAAGAGCGGAGACATACTTGCCATTGGAAGCCTAGAAAAAGAAAGTGGGTTTGATCTACTAATTCATTCTTGGGTCGGGGTGAATGAGCCCATAGAGATTATTGGGTCCGGATCGCAAGAAAAAATTTTAAATGAACTAATCAAGTCTTTGGAATTAGAAAGTCTTGTTTATATTAATTCTATTCCATCAGATAAGCTCATTGCAGAAAAGCTAAGAGTGGCGAAAGGCCTAATAGTCCCTAGCCTGGAAAAAGAAAATGCTTCCTTGCTTCAGGAAGCAATAAAAAATGAGGTCCCAATTTTGGGAACTCAATTACCAGAAATATCCAAATTAATACCTAGAGAGTTTTTATGTGAGGCTGGAAGTGTGCGAGAATTAGGAGCGCTTCTTGAGGAGATGATTCCCTTGCTGCCACAGCTCAATCTTCAAGCAATCAAGCAATCACTGAAAACATAAATTAATTCAGTAATGTTTTTTCATATACGCGTAATGTTTCTAGCGCTAAATTTTCTTTAGTGAAAATATTTGGAATTGAAACAGGTGCTTGTTCATTGAGCATAATAGGTATTTTATTAACGAACTGAGCAATATCACCATAAGAAACAAGACCTTGGGAATTAATAGCGCCGATTGATTCTTTGACTCCTCCCCTATCCCAACCCATAACACGAGTGCCGCATGCAGCTGCTTCAATAATTGTTCTACCAAAAGGCTCTGGTTTTGAGGATAAGTTCAAAACAATATCTGAAATCTTATAAATATTAGCTATATCGTTTCTAGCTCCACAAAATGTAATTTGATCACTAAGATTTCTTTTATTAATTTCTTGCAGAAGAGATTGATAATAGCGATTTTTATTTGCGCTCACTGGACCAGGTATTAAGCCATGTAAATCGCTATTTGGCAGCTGATCAATTAAATCTATAAAAAATTCAATTCCTTTCCATCCGGTAATTCTTCCGGGCAATGTTAAAAGTATTTTATTTTTTGTATGAGGAAACTCTTTATACCATTGGTCTGCCCACTTACTTGGAACTGGAGAATTATTAAACTCATCTAGATCACAACCTCGGTATATTAAGTGAATCTTACTTTCTTTAACTTCATAATTTTTTTTTACATAATCAGTAACTGTTTGGGAAATAGTAATAATTTCATCAGCATAAGACATGGATTTACTATAAAAAGGTTTGCTGTATAACCCATGGAAAGTTGTAATAATTTTAGGTGTGATATTTTTTAGCTTTTTCAAAGCAAAGAAATTTATCCAGGCAGGAAACCTTGATCTGATATGAATAATATCTGGTTTAAATTCAGAATAAATTGATTGCAGATTTTTTACCTGTCTTAATGCTGTAAAATTTTTCTTGGCAATGGGAAGTTGATAGTGCTTTGCTCCATGCTCCTCGAGGGCATTTACTAAAAAACCTCCAGCAGATACTACGCATGAAACGTGCCCATTTTTAACAAGATATTCTGAGAGATCAACTGTACCCCTCTCAACTCCACCTATTTTCAGTTCAGGGAGCAGCTGAAGTATCCTCATTTTAATTACTCGTAACGTAGAGCAACGGCTGGCTCAAGCTGCGCAGCTTTTCTTGCGGGCCAAATTCCAAAAAATAACCCCACACAAGCTGAAAATGTGACTGATCCGATAATTGCGGTAAAGGGCAATGTAAAAACCCAGTCTTGCCAAAGTGTAACTAGCAAATATAAAAAGGAGCCAAAAAGCACTCCCGCTATTCCTCCTATAATACAAAGGGTTACTGCCTCAATAATAAATTGAAGCAAAATAGCCTGATGAGTTGCTCCTAAGGCTTTTCTTAAGCCAATTTCTCGAGTTCTCTCTGTGACTGATACAAGCATGATATTCATAACGCCTATTCCGCCAACCAAAAGACTGATACCTGCTATTCCTATAATCAATGATGAAAAAATAGCAGTGGCTTGTTTCTGTAAGTCAGTAAACTGAGACCAGTCATTGATACGAAAATTATTTTCTTCACCGGGACCAATATCATGCTCCCTTCTTAATACCCTCTCAATAGAGATCATAGCTTCTTCAGGAGAATAGGTGTTTGGAACTTCAACACGGATTGAGTCCACTCTATCCCGACCAAATACTCTATCTGAAGCTGTAAAAAGTGGGATATAAATCTGTTCATCAGGGTTTGACCAACCAGAGGAACCCTCAGACTTGATAACTCCTATAATTTTAAATGTAACCCCGCCTAGGTCGACAGATTTTCCCACAAGCGCTCTGGAAGAAGTTTTAAGCTCTGAGCCCACACTGGAACCAATAACTGCAACTCTTTTTCTTGCAAGATCATCTCTTTCGACAAAAAAATTACCTTGTTCTATTTCATAGCCTTGGATACTCAGATAATTATCTCTAGCCCCAATTACTGAAATGCTGATGCTCTCATTTCCATATTTAAGAGATTTGCTGCCTCTTATCTCTGGAGATACTCTCCAATTAATTTCTTTATCTTTAATCAAGGCATCTGCATCCTTGATAACTAAAGGGGAAGCATTAACCTTCTGAGAGCCTCTTCCTCTTGATGGATAAACTGATAGCGTTCTTGCTGAAAGGTTAGTAATTGAATCATCAATCGCTCGTTGAGCACTTGAGCCGATTCCAACCATCGCAATCACAGAGGCTGTTCCAATAACAATAGCAATAGTTGTAAGCAATGACCTAAGCAGATTTGCTCTAATAGCATCTACAGCTGTTGAAACTGATTCTTGCAGTATCATACTCTAACCAAATCTACCTTTTACCCTTTCAGAGAATTTTTGTTGGTACTTAATCAACCCTTCGCTTGGAAGAACATACACTTCCTCCTCTTTTATTATTCCTTCTTTTACTTCAACATAATTAAGATCTGTTTTTCCAACCTTGACCCAGACCGGCACAGCCCCCTTCTTTGTTTTTTTAAGAACTATGTACCTATCAAAGTTTTCTCCAGCCACTTTTTCGGAAAGAAAATTATTTAGATCACTCTCTTGAATACCTAATAGCGGAGCAACAGAAACAACATCTTTCCTTGTTCTTAATGAGCCAGCCGGCAAAGCAAGATCAACTGATTCGTTTAAGATCTCAATTTCAACATCTGTATTCATACCTATTAATAGAAGATTATCTTTGTTTTCAATGTCAATTAGCACAGGGAAAGTAGTAACATTTTGATCGATTTTTGACATGGGCTCTATTTTTGAAACAACTCCAACAAATTTTTTATCTCTGTAAGCTGATACTTTAAGGGTTACTTCTTGACCAATGGTAATTTTACCAATATCAATTTCATCAATTAATGCTCTCACTCGAACATTGTTAAGGTCTGCCATCTCCATTAAAAGAGTTCCGCCGCCTACAGCGCTAGTTGGTGATGTGATCACTTGCCCTACCTCAGCAGGCCTGCTAATCACTGTCCCAGCAATAGGGGATCTTACACTTGTATCATCAAGAGCTATTTTTGCATTCTCAAGGAAAACTTCAGCACGCACTAGCTGAGCTCTTGCAGATGAAAAGGATTCTTGGGCATCTTCGAAAGATTTATCTGAAATGTTTCCCTCATTGTGGAGCCTTTCAGAGCGTTCAAATTGATTTTGTGCATTCATCAATCTGACTTTGGCTACCTCTAAATCAGCATTTGCTTGTGCAAGAGTATTAGTAGGTGTTCTCTGATCAATTCTCGCAAGGACCACTCCCTCTTCAATATAGTCACCTATCTCAGCTCCAAGATAGAGTATTTGACCTGATGCCTTTGATTTAATTTCAATTGAAGAAATTGCCTCTACTGTTCCTGATGCCTCAACGGTCAGCTCAAGTTGCTGAGACCCAGCTTCCTTTAAGGCATAAAATTTAAACTCTTCTTCTTCTTTACCTCCTCCACATGCTGAGGTAAGACCCAGAATCAAACTTAATGTAAATATTTTTTTAAAGTAAAATTTCATACTGCTTCCTTAATTATATCTGATTCGATTAATCCATCTTTTATAAAAATAGTTCTTTCGGCTTCAGCTGCAACTTCATTTTCATGAGTAATCAAAATGATAGTTTGCCCAGCTTCATGAAGATTGTGAAAAAGCTTCATTACATCATGGCCTGTCTGGCTGTCCAGGTTGCCAGTTGGTTCATCTGCAAAAAGTATTGATGGGTTATTTACTAAAGCTCTTGCTATGGCAACTCTTTGCTGTTGACCTCCTGATAATTCTGATGGTTGATGCTCCATTCTTTCTTCGAGACCCACTTGCTCCAATGCTGATTTTGCTCTTTTTGTTTGAACTTGTTTTTCTACACCTGCATATTTTAATGGCAACATTACATTATCTAAGGCTGAGTTGCGCGCCAACAAGTGAAAGTTCTGGAAAACAAA